>JAGOBF010000001.1:121191-285300 GCA_017983515.1 Promineifilum sp.
GCGACTACTGTCGTGCCACGCCGCGACTACTGTCGTGCCACGACTACTGTCGTGCCACGACTACTGTCGTGCCACGACTACTGTCGTGCCACGACTACTGTCGTGCCACGACTACTGTCGTGCCACGCCGCGACTACTGTCGCGCCACGACTACTGTCGTGCCATGACCCGGCTCAGCCGCCACCAGCTGATCAGGAACAGCACCAGAGCATAAAGGATCAGCGCGCCCAACAAGAGAACATTCGGCGACTGTCCGCGCAGCATCACCGATTGTAGCAAGTTGATGCCGTATGTCACTGGTAAAGCCCAGGAAACCACCTGCACCGGTGCCCACAGCCGGTAGAGCGCCAGAAAGAAGCCGCTGAAGAAGATGCTCGCCAGCAGGATAACCATAGCCGACTGAATGGCCTGGCTATCGGTCTTGGCCGAGAGCGAGACGAAAAAGCCCAGACTGAGCGAAGCACACAGCAACACCAACACCACCAGCGCATAATTGCCCCAGTTGCCCAACATCGGCACGCCCAGCAGGAACACAACCAGGGCGGTCAGGATCGCCCCCAGGCCAAGCGTCAGGATCAGGTAACTGATGAACTTGCCCACAAGCGTCTGGAAAGCGGAGACGGGCGAGGCCCGGAACAGCTCGATTGGGCCATCCTGTCGCTCGCGCACGATGGACAGGCCGGCCAATGTGACGGCGATATGCTGCAGCAACAAGGCGATGACCGCGGGCACGAAAAAGTCGGTTGGGCTAAGGCTCGTATCGGTAATGCTGAGCGTGTTGACCCCAAAGGGCGAGATGAGCACTTGGGAATCAAGCCCCTCATACTCCGACAGCAGATCGTCGATGGTGGTCAGCTCGCTCTCGACATCCGCGGCCGTTTTGGCGCGCTCGGCCGTCGCCGCGTCGGAATTCACCGTGGCCGCCATCTGCTCCACGGCCTCCATCCGCGCCTGAATCGTCTCCGCGCCGACCGTCGTATCGACCCCCGACAGCAGCGCCAGTCCTGAGCCGGCGGCCACCGCCAGCAGGCCGATATCCTCCGTCAGCTGCTCGGAAGCGGCTCTGGCCTCTTCCTCGTTCCCGGCTTCCAACGCGATGCGCGCCGCCGTAGCCAGTTCGCGTGCCTTGCCGATCTGCTCCTGGATCGAGCGCGCCTCCACCTTGCCTTGTTCGGCGGCGTTTAGCAGCACCAGGCGATTGATCTCCTCGGTATAATTGCGGCCGAGGATCTCGATGTAGGCTCGCTCGTAGGGGTCGATCTCGTAATGATACAGGTTGAACATCGCTTGCTCGTTGTTGCGCACCGCGGCCGACGGATCGGGCGGCACCACGACCACCAGATCGACTTCCCCGTCGCGCAGCCGGCGGTCGGCCTCGGCAGGATCGCTGATAATCCCCTGTGAGCTGATTTGCTCGCCCAACTGGGTCGCATATTGCTCGACGACCGGCAGCATCGGGCTGTCTTCAGGGACGACGAACAGCGTGCGCATCGTGCGCGGCGTCTCGCGATACCCGATGCCGAAGAGCAACAGGATCAGGAACGGACCGAGAATGAGCGAAAAGACCAGTCGCGGCTGGCGCAAAATGACGATAATCTCTTTGCGCACGAAGGCGAAGATGCGGATGAAAAATTGGAAGATATTACGCATGGCTCTCCTCGCGCGCGCGCTCCTGCTCCAGTAACATGACGAACACGTCGTCGAACGGCGGATTATATTCACCGGCCGATTCAACGCCGATGTCATGCTCGTCCATCCAGGCGAAGACGGCCGGGAGGGCTGTGCCGGTGTCGTCCACGACCAGTTGCAGCGACAGGTCGGAGTTGATGGTCACCTTACCTTCGCGCACGAAGGATTGGCCGCGCAGGTCGCGCAACTCCGAGAAATTGAGCATCTGGGCCGGCTTGACGTTGATGACGTCACCGCCCAATGCCCGCCGGCGCAGCTCTTCCGGCTTGGCTACCATAAGCAGCCGGCCGCCGCTCATCACGCCGACGTAATCACAATAGGCCGCCTCGCCGACGTATTGGGTCGTGATGAACATCGTCCGCCCCTCGGACTGAAGGTGCTTGAAATGTTCCCAGAATTTATTGCGCAACACGGGGTCAATACCCGCCGTCGGCTCATCGAGGAAGATGAGTTCGGGATCGTGAACAAGGGCGGCCGCCAGACTGAGCCGTTGCAGCATGCCGCCGGAGATGTTGCGGGCCAACTTGTGCTCGTGGCCGTCTAGCTCGACCAGTTCAAGCATCGCCTGCAGCCGTTGGTGGCGGCGCAGCGACATCCCGTAGAGCGAGGCCGCGAAGTTGAGGTTTTCCCGGATGGTCAGATCGCGGTACATGACGAACAGTTGCGGCATATAGCCGATGCGCTGGCGGTCGTCGCTCGTGAAATGGTCGGGCGAACGACCCAGCACCTCGACCACGCCGCCCGTCGCCTGATAGATGCCCAGCAGCAGCCGCATTGTTGTTGTCTTGCCGCAGCCGCTGGGGCCGATGAAGCCAAAAATCGACCCGCGCGGGATGGTCATCGTCACCTGGTCGACAGCCACAGTGTCGCCAAATTTCTTCGATAGTTCATGGGTACGGATCGCTTCGCCCCGCTTTGTTGCCGGGGTATCGCCGGGTGATGTCATTCGGATTCTCCTGTCGGCCGATGAGATGACGCGGCGGCCGCGGCCTGGCCGCCGGCAACCGCCTACAAACGGAAACCCCTCCACGGTTCGACCGTAGAAGGGTTTCCGTTTATGAATTGGGCTGAGAGGACTCTACCAGTCCTGACCCTTTAGATAGTCGTCGAACTCCGTCTCGGCGCGCGCGCGCTCCCAGCCGTAGCGTTCCTGCATCAGACCGACGATCTCTTCGCGTTTGCCGCTGATGCGGTCGAGGTCATCGTCGGTAAGCTCGGCCCATTGTTGCTTGACCTTGCCCTTCAACTGGGCCCATTTACCCTGCAAAATATCGTCGTTCATGCACATTCTCCTTACTAAATTCAGCTTCGATTATGAGGTCATGATACGCGACACGCCGGCCGCCAACAATATGCATCAGATATAGACCCGGATATAAACCGGACAGGGAGACGAGCTTATGATCGTTCGTCGCCACGCGCTCCAGAGCCGGCAGCGAACATCGAGCCACCTTCCAAAGGCAGCTGAAGTCGCTAACCACAAACCGTGAAACTTGGATTTAGCCGCGGATGAAGTAGACGATAGCGATGGCGACGCCGATGATCACCACCACCCGGCGCAGTGTGGCCGGCTGGATGCGGCCCGCCAGACGGCCGCCCAGCGCGCCGCCGATCAGCGCCCCCACAGCCATGACCACCGCCGCCAGCCAGACGACTTGCCCCGAAAAAAGAAACAGGGCCGCGGCCGTCATATTGGTGACAAAGGCGACGGCCTGCTTGAGAGCGTTCAGGCGCGTCAGGGAGTCGTCGAGGGTCAGCCCCAGCACGGCCAGGATGATGACGCTAAGCCCGGCCCCAAAATAGCCACCGTAGATGGCCGCCAGGAAGATAGGCACAGCCGCCCAGCGCTCATGTCCCGCTCGCCCGGCGCGCTCGTTGCGGGCCACCAGACGGCGGCGCAATGGCTCCTGGACGGCCAGCAACAAGGAGGCCAGCAAGATCAGAAACGGGACCAGTTCGCGGAAAAGCTTCTCGCTGGTATTCAGAAGCAGCAGCCCGCCTATCAGCCCCCCCAGCGCCGCCGGCAGCAGCAGCCACAGCCGCCCCCGTTGATCGAGGATGTCAGCTCTCTGGGCCAGGGTCGCGCCCAGATAGCCCGGGCTGAGGGCAACGGTATTGGTGACGTTGGCGGCCACAATGGGAACGCCGATGGCCGTCAGGGCCGGAAAGGTGATCAGCGTGCCGCCCCCGGCCAGCGCATTGATGGCCCCCGCGGCGACGGCCGCCAGGGCGATCAGAATCAATTGCAATGGCTCGAACGGCATGGGCAAACTCCGATTGGGGCGACGGGAATAAGATTCGACTTTCCCCTGAATTGTAGCGCTCCGCCCGGGCCACGCCACTTGTCGCCCCGCGAAGCGCTACAATTCGGTGAGCGGTCGTTATGGGCAGGCCGGCTTTATGGCGATTCGATCAGATAGCGCTGCACCGCATCAGCCGTCTCCAGCGCCAGCACATCCCCGGCCATCCGGCGCGCCTCGTCCATCGTCAGGCCGCGCACGCGCTCCTTGACCGCTGGGATCGACGGCGCGCTCATGCTCAACTCGTCTAGCCCCAAACCCAGCAGCACGGCCGTCGCCGTCGGGTTGCCGGCCAGCTCACCGCACATGCCAATGCGAATGCCCGCCGCGTGGGCCGCCGCGGCCGCGTCGCGCACCATGCGCAAGACCGCCGGCTGTAGCGCCGAGGCCAGCCCGGCCACGCGGGCGTTGCCCCGGTCGGCGGCCATAACGTACTGGGTCAGGTCGTTGGTGCCCACGCTGAAGAAGTCTACCTCACCCGCCAACTGGTCGGCGATAGCCACGGCCGACGGCACCTCGATCATAATGCCGACTTCCATCGCCTCAGCGAACCCCTGACCCTCATCGCTCAATTCCCGCCGCGCCGCGTCCAGCATGGCCTTCGCCGCGCGCACTTCAGTCAGCGTGCCGATCATGGGGAACATAATTTTCACGTTGAGCGCCCGGCCGTTGTGGATGCCGGCCCGCAGGATAGCCCGCAACTGGGGCATGAAGATGTCCGGCCGTTGCAGGCAAAAGCGAATGGCCCGCCAGCCCAGGAACGGATTGGCTTCGTCGCCCAGGTCGAGATAAGGCAGCGGCTTGTCGCCGCCCACGTCCAGCGTGCGAATGATGAGCGGCCGTTGGCCAAGTAGGCGCGCGGCGCGGCTATAAGCCTCGTACTGTTCGTCTTCCGACGGCGCGTCCAGCCGGTCCATGAACAGAAATTCGGTGCGAAACAGGCCCACGCCCTCCGCGCCATACGCCAGTGCCGCGCCAACGTCGTTGGGACTGCCGATATTGGCCCCGATCTCCACCGCGAACCCGTCTTGCGTGACGGCCGCTATCTGCCCGGCCGCTTTCGCGCGTCGTTGGGTTGTTTGCCACGCCGCGCGCCTGGCGGCGAACGCTTCCAGTTGGGCATCATTCGGCGCCGGCCAAATCACGCCAGCGTCCCCATCGACGGCCACCTGCTGGCCCTCGGCCACCTGCCGGATGTCGCGCCCCAGCCCCACCACGGCCGGGATGCCCAGAGCGCGGGCCAGAATGGCGCTGTGCGCGGTCGCGCCGCCCAGCTCGGTGCAGATAGCAAGCACGCGCTCCGGGTCCAGCCGGGCCGTGTCGGATGGAGTCAGATCGGCAGCAATGAGGATCGATGGCTCGGCGAAATCGAGCGAGGGCGGTTCAACGCCCATCAGCCGGCGCAGCACGCGCCGCCCCACGTCCTCGATGTCGGCCGTGCGCGCCCGCAGATATTCGTCATCCAGGTCGGCGAAGGCAGCGGCCAGGGCGACCGTCTGGCGTTGCCAGGCAGCCTCGGCGTTGAGCGACTCGCGAAGTATCAGATCGCGCGTGGCCTCCAGCGTGTCGGGGTCTTCCAGGAAGAGCAAATGGGCCTCAAAAATGGCCGCTTCCTCCTGGCCCACCTGCTCCTGGGCCTTCCGGTAGAGCGCTTCGATCTCCCCGCGCGCCTCATCCACCGCCGCCATCAGGCGCGACCACTCGTCGGCTGGGGATTCCACGCGGCGGGCGACGACCTCGGGCAGGCGTGGGCGATAGAGGGCCGCCGGCCCCACGGCGACGCCGGGCGAGGCGGGGATGCCGGTCAGTTCGTCCGTTCCGGAGGGCACGTCTGAAATGGCCGGGGAACGGGGCGGCGGCGGGGCAGGTGGCGTCTCGTCCCGATCGCCGAAGTTATCGTCGGCTAGCTCTCGCAAAGCGGCCAGCGCGG
This sequence comes from Promineifilum sp., assembly GCA_017983515.1. Lineage (GTDB taxonomy): Bacteria > Chloroflexota > Anaerolineae > Promineifilales > Promineifilaceae > Promineifilum. The sequence goes on from JAGOBF010000001.1 coordinate 127,111, forward strand.
CCGTGGCGTCGGGGCCGTCGGCCGTCACGATGATCTCGTCTCCCTGCCGTACGCCCAAAACGGCGACCTGATTGATGCTCTTGCCGTTGGCCGACTTGGCGCCCTTGGCGACGCGAACGTCGGCCGCGTAGCGCCCGGCCGTCGTGACGAACCGGGCCGCCGGGCGGGCGTGGAGTCCCAGCTTGTTGCGGACGGTCAACGTCACCGTCTGGCCGCCATTCGACGCGACCGGCAAAGCGGGTTCGGGGGCGAATGGTTCCGGCGCGCCGCCCAATTGCTCGCGCTTCACGCCCAGAGCGCTCTCGGCTTCGGCCAATATCTGGGCAATCGGCGCGCCGACCATCGCCTGCACCGCGGCTGCCATCGCACCCTCCACCAGAGGAGCCTGACTCAGGAAAACGTGTGCGCGCTGTTCGTCGGGCAAGAAATCCAGCGCCGTCTCCGCGCTCAGCAGGGCGCTGCCCAGGTCCATGAGTACCACGACGCCATCGTCGCTGTAGACAGCTTCGATGGCCGCCAACACCTTCATGGCGTCGGTGCCGATGGGATTGTCGGGATCGTCGATTCCCCCGGCCACGGCCAGCGGCACACGCCCCTGGGTCATCTGCCGGGCCAGTTCCCCAACGCCTTCGGCCAGTTGGGCGCTATGCGATACGATGACTAATCCGACCATAATGATTGCACTCGGGGCAATGTTCCACTTCGGTGATGTGTTCGGCCGTGCTCGGCGTTAATTGTTCGGGCGGGCCTGCTATGAATCCGGTCGCTCCGCATCGGCACGCATACCAGCCCAGCGCCACTTCATCGTAGGGACGCGGCGAGGCCGATAAATCGATGCACTCGATATCCATCCTGAAGCGCGCATTGGTGATAAGGCGCGCACAGCCGGCCGCTTCCAGCTTGGCCCGATAGAGCGCGAAATGGCGGCAGTGGCGCATCAACAGGACGGCCGTATCGATCCGCGCCGGAAAAGGCAGCGCCCGCGCGTCGGCGCAAACGACGATCAGATTGGGGGGCAGCGGCTCGGCCGACAGCAGTTCCGGGCGGCACTCGATGGCGTAAACCAGGCGCGCCCTCTCGGCCAGCCGTCGCGACAGGCGCAAATCGCCCGCGCCGATGTCGAGTACGGTCGCGCCCCGCGGCACAAAACCGAGGGCCCGCGCATACGTCTCGTCATCATATGGCGCCCACATGGCTTCCCACTCCACGTCGTCCCCCACCCTCATGACCATGCTAGCGATAAAGTCGATAATAGCTCATGACAAAATAGCCCAGGACGGCCGCGGCCAATCCGGCCGACCACAGGATGGCGATGTTGCCGTTGGCCGGATAGGTGTACCACATAACGAAGATGAAAATCAGGATGGTCAGCAGTGTCGTCCGTATCCAGAACCAGCGTTTTTGCATGGTCGAGGGTTGCGTATCGTTTGGCTCCGGCTCCACAGGTACAGGCGGGCGTTTCTTCTTGTTGCTCATGAGGAACCTAACCCGCCAGCCGCTGCAAGGCCACGGCCAGATAGATGCCCCAGGCAATGACGAGCGCACCAAAGATGCCCAGCGCCCAGTTGATCGCCCGGAACGCGCTCGCGCTCGGCCGCAGGTCGTTGATGATGGCTCGCACCCCCAGCAGCGCGTGGATGACGGCGACAACGACGAACAAGACTTCCACCGTGAAGACGATGGGGTTATTGACGTAGTCCAGCACTTGCTGGTAATCGCGCAAGCCGCCTTCGACGATGAAGTGATGGGCGATCATGTGGACGCCCAGAATAATGACCAGCAGCAGGCCCGAAAAAGCCTGGATCAGCCACAACGAGCCGGAGCGGTCGCGCCGGGCGGCCATTTGTTCCAGCGAGCGACCGGACATCGTGCTATTCATACGAATGACTCCTATATCGTGACCGATTGTCACTTGGTGTAAATCAGCACCGCGCCGACGACGAAAAGCACCATCGCCAGGCCCACCAGGCCGTAGAACAGCCCTTTCTGTTGCCGGTTGGCGACGCCCATGCCCACCAGCGCCACGCGGATGCCGTTAAACATATGGAAGACCACGCCGAACAGCAGCACGACATCGAGCGTCAGAAAGAGCGGCGAACGGGCGATGCGGACGAAGCTGTCCCACCCTTCGGGGCCGCGCAGCAACAGGCTGAGGACAGCCAGATGCAGGAACAGGTAGATCGTCAGACCAATGGCTGTCAGTCGATTGAAGGCAAAGGCCAGCGTGCCGACGCTGCGGCCGCGCAAGTCGAACCACGCGCGCAGCGGCTTCTTCGGCCGCGCCGGGTCGGTGGTCGGTTGAATGTCGTCCATCATTGCTTCTCCTTTTCAGTGCCCGAAGAATTAAACACGGATGCGACCGATTGAACGGACTGAGACGAACGGGTGCTTCCAATCCGTCTAATCCGTGACGATCCGTGTCTAATTCCTTTTTCCTTGGCCGAAGAGGCCGCGGAATTTGCGTTTGGTCAGATCGCGCCTCAGCGCCATGATCTTGTCGCCGGGGTAGACCTCCGATGGGCAGGCGGCATTGCACTCGTAGGCCACGTGGCAGCGCCAGCAGCCGTTTTCGCTATTGACCCAATCGAGCAGCGGCTGGGTACGCAGCCCGCGCGGCTCCTCCACCACGCGCCAGACCGCGGCCAGCGCCGCCGGCCCCAGATAAAGTTCGTCGCTGCCCATAATGGGGCAGGCGGAGACGCACAGGTTGCATTCGATGCAGTTCTCGCAACGGGAATAGGTCTCCAGCCCCTCGGCGATCTCGGCCTCGTCCAGAAATTCGCTCTGGCGAATGAACGGCATCCCGGCCGCGTTGAAGCGATCATAGAATGGCTCCATATTGACCACCAGATCGCTGATGATCGGCATGTTGCGCATCGGTTCCACCGTGACGGTAGTCGTCCCCAGTTCGAGCACCTTAACCACGCACCCCAACTCTTCCTTGTCGTTGATGCGCAGCCCGCACGTGCCGCAGCTGGCATGGTGGCAGGAGTGACGCAGAATCAGCGTCCCGTCCTGGTCGTGCCGGATGTCCTGGAGAGCGACGAGGACCGTCGTGTTTTCGTCGCAAAGCGTCTGGAAGGTCTCATAGGTGGGCGCGGCCTGACCCTGCTTGTAGCGCAGGATCTTGAAATCGATCATCTTTTCGGTCATGAATGATACCTCTCATCCGCACTCAGACCTGACGGAGCGTCCGGGCCCTGTCAGGTCTGGGTGACTACGCATAATAGGCCGTGTGCGGCAACAGCACGGACTGGCGTGTGTGGCAGGGGATTTCCAGCCCCATCTTTTGGCAAACCACGTTGGCCGTGGCTTCGGCCATGCCCCGCAGCGTCGTCGCCTTGCCGCCGGTGATGGTGACGAATCCTTCGACGCCCTCGTCGGCGTGGTCGAAGCATTTGAACGTCCGGCTAAGTTCACGGCCGGTGTCGGCCCCGCGCGGGCCGATGAGCGGTCGCGCTGCCGACCACGCCGCACGAAATGGCGCGGTGCGAACGCCGGGCACCAGCTCGGAGCCGTATTTGACCATCATATCGATATGGTCTTGTGGCAGGCCCAGTTTGTCGGGATTCTCCACGACCCACGAACTGGTGCCGATGACCGACAAGGCCCGCTGCGGTACGATGATGTCTCCGTCGCCCGAAGCGTGGAGGCGATTAATGACCATATTGCACAATCGGCCGCGCACGGCCAGCATGACGCCCGGCGACGGCCGGATAGGCACGTCGACGCCGACCATGTTGCCGATCTTCCCGCTCCAGGCCCCGGTGGCGCTGATGAAGATGTCGCCGCCGATTTCGTATTCCTTATTTGTCGTGTGGTCGCGCACGCGAACAGCGCTGACCACGTTGCCGCGCTTCACGAAGCCGACCACTTCGGTATAGGTCTTGATGACTGCGCCGCTGTGTTTGGCTGTGGCGAAGAAGCGCAGAGGCATCCGCATGGCGTCCATCGTGGCGTCGGGCACCTGGACGCCCATGATGACGTTGGGGTTGACGTTCGGCTCGCGCGCCAGCACCTCTTGCTGCGTCAGCCGTCGCGCCGGGATGCCGCACTCGTGGCAGGCCTCGATGAATTCATGACTGTAGGCCGCTTCTTCTTCGGTCAGGGCGATGAATAAGCCATCGTTCAACTCGAAAGAGCCGGGGGCGATCCGCCGCAGGATCATGTTCTCTTCGATGCATTCCACGGCCGATTCCTTGTCCTTCACCGCATAGCGCGCGCCGCTGTGCAGCAGGCCGTGGTGGCGGCCGGTGGTGCCCGACGTAACCTCGCCGCGTTCCAGCAGCGTGACTTTATACCCCCGCAGCGTCAGGTCGTGGGCGACGGCCGCTCCCGTTCCGCCCCCGCCAATGATGACCGCATGAAATGATGCCATCGTGTCCTCGCTGATGGGCGCAATCTCAGACGGATGCGCCACATATCGATGATCCCTGCATGCAATCAGGGATCGAGCCGTGGCCGCCCACTGCCCGATCCCTGATACGCTAAGTCGGCAGGTAAGCAGCGCCTTGCTGCCGTCTAACTACCCGGCCGTGGCCGGAACGAATCGATTTACTCCACCCAGTCGAAGGTACGCGTGACGGCCTTCTTCCACATCCGGTAATTCTCGGTTGCTGCCTTGCTTTCCGGGTCCGGTTCCCAGGTCTTGTCCACGGCCCAGTTCTCGCGGATGTCGTCTTCGGTCTTCCAGAAGCCGACCGCCAGACCGGCGGCATAGGCCGCGCCGAGGGCCGTCGTCTCCGCAACCTGCGGCCGGATAACCGGCACGCCGAGGACGTCAGCCTGGAACTGCATCAAAGTATCGTTGTAGACCATGCCGCCATCGACCTTGAGGGCCGTCAGCGGCACGCCGGAGTCGGCGTTCATGGCATCCAGCACTTCACGGGTCTGATAGGCGGTGGCTTCCAGCGCGGCGCGGGCGATGTGGCCCTTGTTGACGTAGCGCGTCAGGCCGACGATGGCCCCGCGCGCGTCAGACTTCCAGTAGGGCGCGAACAGGCCGGAGAAAGCGGGCACGAAGTAGACGCCGCCGTTGTCGTCAACGGACTTGGCATAGTCTTCAATGTGCGGGCTGTAGTCGAAAAAGTTCAGGTTGTCGCGCAACCATTGCACCAGCGCGCCGGTGATGGCGATAGAGCCTTCCAGGGCGTAGACGGCCGGTTTGTCGCCGAACTTGTAGCACAGGGTCGTCAGCAGGCCGTTCTTGGACGGAACGATCTCGGTGCCGGTGTTCATGATCATGAAGCAGCCGGTGCCGTAGGTATTCTTGGCCTCGCCGGGGCTAAGAGCCGCCTGGCCGACGGTAGCCGCCTGCTGGTCGCCCAGGTCGCCGGCCACGGGGATGCGCCCGCCGAACGGCCCCTCTTGCAGGGTATGGCCGTAGACGGCCGACGACGACATGATCTTGGGCAACATGCTCAGCGGCACGCCCATCGTCTCGGCGATGTCCTTGTCCCAATCCAGCGTCTTGAGGTTCATCAGCATCGTGCGGCTGGCGTTGGTCACGTCGGTCACGTGTGCGCCGCCGTTCGAGCCGCCAGTCAGGTTCCAGATGATCCAGGTATCCATGTTGCCGAAAATGGCGTCGCCACGCTGGGCGGCCGCCTTAGCCTCGGGCACGTTGTCCAAAACCCAGCGAACCTTGGGGCCGGAGAAGTAGGTCGCCAACGGCAGACCAACCTTATCGCGGAAACGATTCTGACCCACGTTGCCCTCGAACTCCTTGATGAGTTTGTCGGTGCGCGTGTCCTGCCAGACGATGGCATTGTAATACGGTTTGCCGGTGTTCTTGTCCCACACCAGCGTGGTCTCGCGCTGGTTGGTCACGCCGACGGCGGCAATGTCGTTGGCCTTGAGGCCGGCCTTCTTCAGCGCGCCCTTGATGACGTCCTGGGTACGAGCCCAGATCTCCATCGCATCATGCTCGACCCAACCGGCCTGGGGATAAATCTGCTTGTGCTCCATCTGGTGCATACCGACGGGCAGTCCCTGATGGTTGAAAATCATGCATCGGGTACTGGTCGTACCCTGATCGACTGCTGCAACGTAATCTGCCATTGTTCCGTTCTCCTTTGTAAGAAAATGCTCGCTTATCAATAGGTTGGTAGGAGTGATGAGTAACCAGTCGGCTGTAAATAGTTGACAGTTAGAAGTGACAGAGCATGAAACTGCTTACTGTCCAATGTTTACTGCCCACGGTTCTACGTCTCATTCCTTCAGCGCTGTGAGTAGCGCGTTTAGAATCATATGGGAGGAAGTAGCGCCGGGGTCCTGATGACCGATGCTGCGTTCGCCCAGATAGCTGGCCCGACCCTTGCGGGCCTGCAGGGGAATCGTGTCTTTCATCCCTTGCTCGGCCGCGGCGACGGCGCTTTCCATCGCGCCGAGCGATCCTTTGCCGTCGGCCACACCGGCTTTCAGCGCGGCCATCGCCGGTAGCAGTGCGTCCATCATCGTCTTGTCGCCCGGCTGGGCGCGGCCGCGCGCCTGCACACCGTCGACAGCGCCCTGGAGCATGACGACCAGGTCCTCGTCGCTCAACTCTTCCTTGGCGTCGGCGGCCATCCCCCCGCGTTGAAAGAACGTGCCGTAGAGCGGCCCGCTGGCTCCGCCCACGCTGGAGATTAGGGTCATGCCCACGGTTTTCAGGATGTTGCCGACGTCCTTGTCGGCCACCGTGGGCAGTTTCTCGGCCACCTTGCGGAAGCCGCGATCCATATTCGTGCCGTGGTCAGCGTCGCCGATGTCCGCGTCCAGTTGAGTCAGATATTCCTTATTCTGCTCCAGGACTTCGGCCGTCAACTCCAGCCAGCGAACGATTTGCTCTTTGGTTACGATAGTCATGCCGGACCTTATTAAAATCAGGAATTAAGAATTAGGAAGGTTGCCGTAATTCGTAATTCGCACTTCGTAATTATCTAGACGCCCCAACGCAGTCCCGGCGTCTTCACCGGTGCGTCCCAGTATTTCAGGATTTCGTCGTCGCTCTTGAGCAAGGTGATCGACATCCCCGCCATCTCCAGCGAGGTGATGTAGGGGCCGATTAGATTGCGGACGATTTCGATGCCGTGCGCCTCGCAAACCTCTTCCAGCTTGCGATAGACGGCATACAGTTCCGATACGGGCGTGCCGCCCATGCTGTTAACGAAGGCGATGACCTTATCGCCTCTCTTGAAAGGCTCGTCGGTCAGTGATTTCTCGATCCAGTCGCCTGCGTCGCGGTCCCATTCGCGGACGACACGGGAGTAGGCCGGGTCGGTGATGATCTCTTCGGCCATCAGCTTGGTGACCTCATCGGCTGAGGTCAGGGGCATGCGTTTCTGGCCCGGCTCGCCGTGGATGCCGATGCCGATCTCCATCTCGTTTTCGCCCAGCACAAAGGTGGGCTTGCCGGCCGCCGGCACGGTGCAGGAAGTCAGGGCCATGCCCATCGTACGGCCATAGCTGTTGGTCTTGCGCGCCAGGTCGGCGCATTGATCCAGGGTGTAACCGGCTTCGGCCGCCCCGCCAACGATTTTCTCGATCAACACCGTGGTGCCGACGCCGCGCCGCCCGGCCGTATACAGGCTGTCTTTCACGGCCACGTCGTCGTCGATAAGGATGCTCTGGACGGGGATGCCGTCGCCGGCGGCCAGTTCGGCCGCCGTCTCGAAATTGAGCACGTCGCCGGTGTAATTCTTGACCAAGAACAGCACGCCCGCGCCGCTGTTGACGGCCTTGGCCGCCTCATACATCTGATCGGGCGTGGGCGAAGTGAATACTTCGCCGGGACAGGCCGCGTCGAGCATGCCCATACCGACGAATCCGCCGTGCATCGGCTCGTGTCCGCTGCCGCCACCGGAGATGATCGCCACCTTGCCGGCCACCGGCGCATCGGCGCGGTAGATGTAGTTCGGCTCGAAATGGATCTTGAGCAGATCGGGGTGGGCGGCCGCCATGCCCTCCAGTTGTTCCTTGACAACGTCCGGAACCGCATTAATCAGTTTTTTCATGGATCTCCTCGTGGATTCTATACGGTTGGGAATTGGCTCCCCGCCAGCTTGGTTAAAGAGGCGGGGAGCCGATTGATGAAGGATTAGAGAAAAACTACCAGCCCAAAGCGCCCCACACCAGGGCCCCGATGATGCCGCCGATAATCGGGCCGACCACCGGAATCCAGGAGTAACCCCAATCGGAGCTGCCCTTGCCGGGGATGGGTAGGATGGCATGAGCGATGCGCGGCCCAAGGTCGCGGGCCGGGTTGATCGCGTAGCCCGTGGGGCCGCCCAGCGACAGGCCGATGGCCCACACCAGGAAAGCGACCGGGATTGCGCCCAGAGCGCCCAGGTCGATCGCGTCGGTGCCCATGACCGCCCCGCGGATGCCCAGAACGCCGAAGACCAGCATGAACGTGCCCACGATTTCCGTAACCAGGTTCCAGACCGTGTTGCGGATGGCCGGGCCGGTCGAGAAGACGGCCAGCTTGGAAGCAGGATCGGGCGTGGCCGCCCAATGGTTGTAATAGCTCAGCCAGACCAGGACAGCGCCGAGGAAGGCGCCGACCATCTGGGCGATGATGTAACCGGGAACGAGACCCCAGTCGAAGTTGCCGGCCACGGCCAGGCCGATGGTCACGGCCGGGTTCAGATGCGCGCCGCTGATGGTGCCGGTGATGAAAACGCCGGTAAACACAGCCAGGGCCCAACCCGTGGTGATGACGATCCAGCCGGCAGAATTGCCCTTGGTCTTGCCCAGGACAACGTTCGCCACCACGCCGTCGCCCAATAGCAGCAGGATCATGGTGCCAATTACTTCGCCGATATATGCATTCATTTTTCTCTCCTAAAATTCCAATTGCTTGTTGAAACGTCGCAGCCCAATGATTGCCGCGCCGCTTCCGTTAGAAGTCGCAGAGTGGGGGTGATCGATTAGCTTCCTGTCGATAGGGGACGGCTCCTTGTCCGGGCAGAAAATAATCGCCGATGAAACGAGCGGGCCACGCCAAGCCAAGAATAACGAGGGTGAAAGAGACAAACCACCCTACCCGCAATGCATCATGGCCGATACCGGGACGCTGTGACAGACTTTGTTACGATGTGGGCTGGGCACAGTGGCTAGTTTCAGGCAGCCGCGCTTGTGCGAAACACACAAGATTCATCATAAGGGAAGGTAGCGGCTCAGGTCAAGCACTTGCTCAAAAACGTTCCATTAAGAAACGAATGAGCAGAATTAATGATTCAAAATGAGACACTACTGGTTCTTGAAGATCGCGGAGGAAATTTTCAGGCGCTTCATCTTCCGCCACAGGGTAGACCGCCCGATGCCTAAGAGGCGCGCCATCTCTGTCACCCGCCCCTCGCAGGCCCATCCGGCGCGCAGAATCGCCTCGCGCTCCGCCTCATCGACAGAAAGAACCGGCTGGGCCAGGGGATGTCGGGCCACGAGCACGCGGCCGGTGCGCACCATCTCCGGCAAATCGCCCGGCCGGATCACATTATCGCGACTCTGATTCATGGCCTGCTCCAGCGCACTTTCCAGCTCGCGCACGTTGCCCGGCCACGGATAGCGCCGCAAAAAGCCGACGGTTTCGTCCTCGATCCACACCGCCCGGCTGCCGCTGGCGGTGTGGCGCGCCAGAAAGTGCTCGGCCAGCAGGGGAATATCTTCGACGCGCTCGCGCAGCGGCGGCACTTCGATCTTGAAGACGCCAAACCGGTAATAAAGGTGCGACATGAAACTGCCCTGGGCCACTAATTCTTCCAGATGGGCCGTCGTGGCGGCGATGATGCGCACGTCAACCGGGATCGGGACAGAGCTTCCCAAACGGGTGACATGGCGCGTCTCGATCACGTGCAGCAGTGCCGCCTGTATCTCCAGCGACAGGTTTTCGATTTGGTCGAGCAGCAGCGTCCCGCCGTCGGCCAGCTCGAACTTGCTGGGTTGGCCGCGGGTGTGGGTGTCCTGCTCGTGCCCCAATATCTCCCGCGTCATCAGTTCGTGGGGAATGGCCTGGCAATTGATATCGATGAAGGGTTTGTCCGCCCGCGGGCCTTCGTTGTGGATGGCGCGCGCCAACAGATTCTTGCCCACGCCGCCCTCGCCCAAAACAAGCACGGGGGCCAGACCACGAGCGGCCGTCCGCGCTTGCCGCACCACGCGCCTCATCCCCGGCGACTCGGCCTGCACGCTTTCGATGCTCAGCCCCGTTTGCGCGCCATATTGCCGTTGGGCGATCTGCCGCACGTGCTCCACCGGATTGATGAGCGCCACGTAGCTCAACGGGACTGTGCCGGCCTCCAGGATGGGACGCAATGTCATCACCACGCGAATATCCTGGTCGTTGGCCTGAATGCTCAACTCTACGTCCTGAAGTTCGCTGCCCTCTTCGATGGCGGCCATTAATTCCGACGGAAGGCGAAACACATCCGCCAGCGGCCGCCCAACGACCGTCCGCGGGTTGATGCCCAACATACGAGCTGCCTGCTCATTGACGTGACGGATCTCCCCTTCCTGGTTCCAGACGATCACCCCCTCGGTGATCGCGCCCAGAATCGTGTTGACCTGGCTCAGATGCTGATTGGCTTCTTCGAGAAACCAATTGGCCTGTAACTGATTGCCGATGGCCCGCGCGGCCGACATCACCAGGCCCAGCGTGTGTGATGTCGGCCTGTCCAGCGGGCCGGTCATGCCCAGCAAGCCGATGATGCGCCCGCGCACGTCGTGGATGGGGGCGGCGGCGGTGATCACCCCGTGGAGGAAGTTGAAATAATGCTCCGCGCCCACCACCTGCTTCGGCATGGCCTCCATCAGTACCAAACCCAGAGCATTCGTCCCGGCATTGTTCTCCGACCAGTAAGTCCCCTGCTGGAACCCCGCCGCATTGGCCCGCTCGACGGCCGCGGGGTCGCCGCCAATGAGCAACAGGCAGCCCGCTCCGTCGGTCAATACCACGGCGTAGTTTGAGCCCTCGGTGAATTGGTGAATATCCTCGACAAACGGCGTGGCGATGGTGATAAGCTCATGTTGCGCCCTGACGATCGAGTAGAGGGCGCTGCGTCCAATGGGCATCAGCCGCGGCCGCACCAGTGGGTTGAAGCGGTAGACGCAGCGCTGCCACGACCGGACGACGGCCGGATCCATCCGCGCCGCCGCGCTCGCGTCCAATCGGCCGGTCTCGATGAATGAGCGCCAGGCCGCGGCGATGGCTTCGTTTCGGACGCCGACATCCACCGGGATCATGAGGGTTTAGTCGACAGGGGCCGCCGGCCGGCTTGCTTTCGCCTCGCCGATGACCGCCAACATGGCTGGGTGGAGATGGCCGTTGCTGGCTAACACGTTAAATTGTCGCTCCAGCGTAATCGGTTGTCCATCCAGAAAGGTGACTTGGCCGCCGGCTTCCATCACCATTAGGATGGCCGCCGACACGTCCCAGCAGAAGACTTTAAACTCCCAATAGCCGTCGAGCCGGCCGGCAGCCACGTAAGCCATATCGAGCGCCGCCGAGCCGGCCCGGCGAATGCCCTGCGCGCGCAGCACGAAGGCGCGGAAATAATCGAGGTTGTTTTCGGCGCTGGTATGGACGTCATAGGGGAAGCCCGTAGCCAGCAGTGCACCCACGAAGTCCGTCTCTTTGCTGACCCGCATTGTCTGGCGACCCTTGGCCGTCTCCAGCCACGCGCCTTCCCCGGCGATGGCCGTAAAACATTCGTTGAGCACCGGATCAAAGATGACACCCAGAACTGGAGCACCATCATAATAGAGGCTCATGGACACGCAAAAGACGGGAAACTCATGGGCGTAGTTGGTTGTGCCGTCCAGAGGATCGACGTACCAACGGTAGCCTTGCCCATCGCCGATATCCGTGCCTTCCTCGCCCACCAGGCCATGATCCGGGAATGCTTCGCGCAGCCGGCCGACGATCAACTCCTCCGAAGCCTTGTCGAATTGGGTGACCCAATCCAACGCCGAGCTTTTGCGCTCGATCCGCTTCTCCCGGCCGAAGCCGTCCATCAGCAGCGCGCCCGCCTCGCGGGCGATGGCGACGGCCACAGCCAGCGCTTGTCCACGGTCGAATAGGTCGCTTGTTTCGTTCATAAGATCCACGGCCCGAGTATACTGTGTTAGATCATTCGTACCAACGCCGGAGAAAGCCCCCACGCCGGCCGGCCGCCCCAACTGCCTGAGCATCCCCTCTCCGGTCAGATTGCTCCGCTGCGCCCCGTAGACGGCAGCCAATAAATTAATATAATCAATTGCTGAATACTTATGGGTATCCAATAGAAAGTTGGTAAGCTTCGATCATATAATAATGAGATGACCCTCTGACGGATGTCAGTGACTCGGATGGCCGGTCGCCCCTGCGGCCGGTTTGTCCGCCTTGCTCATCAATGGGAAATGCGTCGTCGTGACCGACGTCAGGGATGCTTTACAATAGACAGATAGACGGCTGCTTGTGGGAGTTTTTTAATATGGATGAACAACCGAACGATAATCGACCTTCGATTCCGACCTGGGTCTGGATTATCACGATTTTCGCGGTGATACTGGGGTTGCAGTTGTGGCTGAGCGGCCGCTTCAGTGGGCCGGAGCAAATCACGCTCCAGGAGATGGCCCAATATATCGCCGACGGCGAGGTAACCGAGCTGACCGCTTCCGGCGACCGCCTGCAGATAACCTTAAACGACGATCGCATCTTCGGCGCGGTGAAATCGCCGTCGGACAGCCTGATAGAGACATTCGATTTCTACGGCATCACGGCCGAAGACCTCAACAATATCCTCGTCGTGCGCGATCAATCGACCTGGAACACGCTGATCAGCATTCTGCTGGGCGTGGGGCCAGTCCTGTTACTGATCTGGATTTTCACGCGCGGCTTCCGGCAAATGCAGGGCGGCGGCGGCAATAACATCTTCGGCTTCGGCCGCAGTCGTGCTCGCAACCTCACCGACGCCAACCGGCCGACGGTCGTCTTCGACGACGTGGCCGGCGTCGAAGAAGCCAAAATGGAGCTGGCCGAGATCGTCCAGTTCTTGCGCGAGCCGGAAAAGTTCGTTCAGGTCGGCGCGCGCATCCCCAAGGGCGTCCTCATGGTTGGCCCGCCGGGAACCGGCAAGACCCTGCTGGCCCGCGCCGTAGCCGGTGAGGCCGGCGTGCCTTTCTTCCACATCTCCGGCTCCGAGTTCGTCGAGATGTTCGTCGGCGTCGGTGCCAGCCGCGTCCGCGATCTGTTCGAGAAAGCCAAGGCGGCCGCCCCGTCCATCGTCTTCGTCGACGAAATCGACGCCGTGGGCCGGCAGCGAGGCGCGGGAATGGGCGGCGGCCACGACGAACGCGAGCAGACCCTCAACCAGATTCTGGTGGAGATGGACGGCTTCGATAACGAAACCAACGTCATCGTCATTGCCGCCACCAACCGGGCCGACATTCTCGACCCGGCGCTGTTGCGCCCCGGCCGCTTCGACCGCAAGGTCTTCGTCGATCTACCGGATATCGCCGGCCGCGAGAAGATTTTGCAGGTCCACGCGCGCGGCAAACCTATCGCCAGCGAAGTGAACTTCAAGGAGACGGCCCGGCTCACGGCCGGCTTTTCTGGGGCCGACCTGGAAAACCTCATCAACGAGGCCGCCATTTTCGCCGCGCGCCGCAGCAAGCGTACCATCGGCTTGCTCGAGTTCCAGGACGCCTTCGACCGCGTTGTGATGGGGCCGGAGCGCCAGACCCGCGTGATGAGCGAGGACGACAAGATGACCGTCGCCTATCATGAGGCGGGCCACGCCGTGGTCAGCTTCTATCTGACCAACACCGATCCGGTGCAAAAGATCACCATCGTCCCGCGCGGCCGGGCCGGCGGCTACGTCATGTCATTGCCGGAAGATCGCGCTCTCTATAGCCGTGAGTTCTTCGAAGACCAGATCGCCATGGCCCTGGGCGGCCGGGCGTCGGAGCAGCACTTCTTCGGCCGCATCACCACCGGCGCATCGAATGACCTGCAAAACGCCACCCGCCTGGCCCGTGCCATGGTGATGGAATATGGCATGTCGGACAAGCTGGGGCTGCCCACGTATGGCGGCGGATCGGGCAGCCCGTTCCTCGGCCGCGAGATGGGCTGGTTCAGCAGCGGGCGCGATTATAGTGAAGAGGCCGCCCAGTCCATCGACGCCGAGGTCAAGCGCATCCTTGAGGAAAACTACGGCCGGGCGCTGAACGTCATCGATCAGAACCACGACCGCATGGTCCAGCTGGCAACGACGCTGATGGACGTGGAGACGCTGGATCGAGCCGCGTTCGAGAAGCTGATGAACGATCCCATGCCCGGCGACGATCGGGTGCCGGAGCAGCCAGTGCCCAGCCCGCAGTCGGTCGAGGCTATCTGAGCGACCGCTAGGCCCGCTATTTGCCGCTAAAGTGGGGCAGGTGCTGTAGTTCGACTACCGCCTGCCCCTTTATTTTTTATGGCAAACCTCGTGTCGCCTCATTCCCATGTTGTTTAGGAGGAACCCCCAATGAGCGAAGCCAACCAGGCCATTACCCAGTCCCTCGCCGGCGGCGTACTGACCGTCGCCCTCAATCGGCCCGACCAGCACAACGCCATGAACCCCGACATCATGACCGGCCTGACGACGATCTTCGACCAAATCCCGGCCCGCCACGACGTGCGCGTGGTGGTGCTGACCGGTCACGGCCGCTCCTTCTGTGCCGGGGCCGACGTCGGCTTCATGCGCGCCGCGGCCGACTACACCTCCGAGCAAAATGTGGCCGACGGGCAGGCCATTTTCGACCTGATGCTGGCTATCGACCGCTGTCCCCGACCCGTCATCGGCCGCGTCAACGGCGCGGCCATCGGCGGCGGGGCCGGTTTGGTCAGCTGTTGCGACGTCGTCGTCGCCGTCGAGCGGGCCACATTCGCCTTCAGTGAGGCGCGGCTGGGCATCGTGCCCGCGGTCATCTCGCCTTTTGTCCTGTCGCGCATCGGCCCCGGTCACGCCCGCGAACTCTTTCTGACCGGCGAACGGTTCGACGCCCGGCGTGCCCAGGCCATTGGCCTTGTCCACCACGTCGTGCCCGAGAGCGAACTCGATACCGCCGTGGCCGACCGCGTGGCCCAGCTGCTGCAAGCTGCTCCCGGCGCACAAGCCACGATCAAGGAACTGATTCGGGCCGTGGCCTACGTGCCCAAGGCAGACGTCCGCGACTACACGGCCGAAACCATCGCCCGTCGCCGCGCCTCCGACGAGGGGCGCGAAGGCATGAGCGCCTTCCTGGAGAAGCGCAGCCCCTGGTGGCAAGAAGAGCGATCCCCAGATTGACGCAGATTTTTCTTCGATCTGCCCAATCCGCATCATCTACGCCCAGGCCTTTACTTTCCTTATGATCAAGCTGGCGGTCCTCTCCGACATTCACGGCAATTGGCCCGCGCTGGAGGCCGTCGCCGCCGACATCGAAGCCTGGGGGCCGGATAGCGTGCTGGTCAATGGCGACGTGGTCAGCGACGGGCCGAGCAGCCTTGCCTGCTGGCGCTACGTTGCCCGGCGGCGAGCGGCCGACGGCTGGCATGTGCTGCGCGGTAACCACGAGGAGTACGTCGCCCAATGGCTCGACCCGGCCACCCCGCGCCACGGCCCGGGCTATGACCTCATCCGCGTCAGCCGCTGGACGTTCGACCAGTTCGGCGGCCGGGTCGACGACTTGGCCGCGCTGCCCGAACGCTGGGACTATGCCGCCCCGGATGGCTCAACCCTGGTCGCCATGCACGGTACGCTGCACGGCAATCGCGCCGGCATCTACCCTTTCACAACCGATGACGACGTCCGCGAGCGAATCATTCCCTCGGCCGCCGTTTTCGTGACCGCCCACACCCACGTGGCCCACATCCGCACAGTCGACGGCACGCGCGTGGTCAACGTCGGCTCGGTCGGCATCCCCGGCGACGGCGACGGACGCGCCGCCTATGGCCGGTTGACGTGGACGCCGGCCGCCGGCTGGGACGCGCAAATCACGCGCGTTGCCTATGATCGGGCGGCCGCCGAGCGCGACTATTTCACATCGGGCTTCATTGACGGGGTGGGGCCGGAGGGGGAGCTTTCCCTGGTGCAGTTCCGCATGGCCGCCGACGTGCGCACCCGCTGGTCGGCCGTTTACCGGGAACGTATTCTGCGCGGTGAGCTGTCTGTGGCCGACTCGGTTCGCCTGTGGCTGGCCCGCGACGAGTTTCGGCCTTATCGGCTGGCGGCTGTGCACGACCGCCATAATAGTTGATTCATTAATCTGTGGCTCATAATTGGGCCAACAAGAGTCAAAATCGCGGCATTTAGGGGGCATTTCCTGCTTCGCACACGCCGGCGGCCGCTCCCCACTTGCCGACTGGCAATTGAATATCTATAATGTGAACGAATTTGGAAGAGGAACTGTTTGAGTAGTCTCAACTTATTGCTGTCCGGAACGATATTGCCCTGGCTGTTAGGGTTGCTGCTGGTGCTGGGCTTTGCGGCATTACTGATGTCGATAAAGCTTTGGCGTGATACCAAGCGGTCGCCCTACTTTTTTATGCGCCAGCAGGCCGCCAAGCGGATGCAGTCGTATCTGACGGTCTTTACCGTCATGATCCTGCTGTCCGTCGGCATTGGCGTCTACGGCTGGCGCACGCCTGAGGACGCCACTGTTCGCATGGCCATCCTGACCCGAGCCAAGCCGGCGATCAAGGAAATCCAGGAGTTGATGGACCAGCCGACCGTGTCCGAGCGTGCCACGGCCGATGCGCCCCAGGTCACGACCCGCAGCGGCGGCGTGGCCAACGTCCTGCTCAATGCCGATGACGCCATTGCCCTTAACCCCCAACTCCCCGCCGCCTACGATCAAGTTGAGCCCCTCGTCGATCTGAACCCGGGCACTGAACTGGGCACGGTCGTGCTGTCCAGCACTGTCACGGACGAGTACAAAGCCATCAACCCCGTCAATGTCTTCGGTGAAGGCTTCTACACCCTATATGCCACTTTTGACTACAAAGAAATGGCCGATGGCATGGCCTGGGCCTGGGTATGGCGCTACAACGGCCAGGTGATCGACGGCGGCAACGAACTGTGGGCCTATGGTGATGAAGGCCCCGGCTACATCTACCTCAGCCCCGAAGAGGGCTTTGGCGAAGGCCGCTACACGCTTGAGGTTTGGGTCAACGGCGAATTGCTGGGCCAGGCTTCAGCGACGATGAACGACGCAGCCGTCTCGGCTGGCAATTAAACGGCCGTCCCCGCCCAACGAGAACCGCGAACGAAAAGCCCTATAGGGCTTTTTTTGTTGCTCGTTGGCCCGGGGCGGCTGCGGTCTAGCGGTTGGGCAGCCGGCGGCGCAGGATATCGACCAGGTGCTGCCACTCCTCAACCCGCAGCAGGCGACTCACCAGCAGATAGACCAGACCTCCGCCGGCCGTGCCGATGACCGCCCGCGACCAGATAGCCTCGGCCGGCAACCATAGCAACACCCCGGCGATGACGCCGGCCATCGCCAGCGAGGCGGCCGCCATGCGCCACAGGCCCGACATCAACGAGCGGCCGTTCAACCCCCCCAGCTTGCCCCGCACCAGCCACAGCAACAGGCCTACTTCAAGCAGGTTAGACAGGCTGAAGCCCAGCGCCAACCCACCCAGCGGTAGCCAGCCCAGCGCCGGAAATACCACGTCGCGCAGCCACAGGCTGAGGCCCCACATGGCCAGGATTTGCAGGCCGCCGGACAGCACCGGCGTCAATGTGTCGCTGAGGGCATAGAAGGCGCGGGCGATGACCTCAATGGACGTCAAGGCGATCAGGCCCAGGGCATAGAAACGCAGGGCCGTGGCTACCAGGGTGGTCGCTTCCGCGTCGAACAGGCCGCGCATAAAGAGGATCGTGGTATACGGCTCGGCCAGCAGCATGAGCAGAACAGTGGCCGGCAGCCCCAAAAAAAGAATAAGGCGCAGAGAGTCGCTCAGGATGTGGCGCATGTCGCGGTGCGCCCCGCGTGCGGCCATCGCCGCCAGCGTGGGGAAGGCGGCAATGCCCAGCGCTTGCCCCAGGATTCCCTGCGGCATGATGAGGATGCGAAAGGCAGTATTGAGCGCCGGCAGCGTGCCCAGCATCATCGTCCCCGTTAGAAACAGGATGATGAACTTGTTGACCTCGCTGAACGACAGGCCCAGGACGCGCGGCCCCATCAGACGTAATACCTGGACGACGCCCGGCTCGCGCAGGGTCAGTAGAGGCGTGTAGCGGGCCGCACGGCCGCGCAGCGCCGGAAGCTGCACCAGCAGATGCCCCAATGACCCGGCCACGGTCCCCCAGGCCAGACCGATGGTCGTCTGTCGCGGCTCGCCACCGCTGAGCGCGGCCCCGGCCAGACCCCCGATGATGATGCCAATGTTGTAGACCGACGGAGCCACCGCCGGCAGCAGGAAATGCTGTCGCGCGTTCAAAGCAGCCATGATGATGCCGCTCACCCCGAAGATGATCGGCGACAGGAGCATGATCCGCATCAGATAGACCGTGACGGGCAGCAGGGCCGGCTCCAGGGCGATGTTATCGGCATAGAAGAAGGTGACGAAAGGCTTGGCAAAAATCATGGCCCCCACGGAGATGACCGTCGTGAGGATCGTAAGCAGATTGATAACCGCCGAAAACAAGCGCCAGGCGCCCGGCTCGTCGTCACGGCTGAAATAAGCCGTGAACGTGGGAATAAAGGCCGACCCGATCGCGCCGCCGGCGACGATTAGAAATATGGCTTCGGGGAACCGCCCGGCGATGTCGAAGGCCGTGGCTTCCAGCGTAATGACGCCGAGATATTGGCGCACGATGATGTCGCGAAACAGGCCCAGCACGCGGCTGAGGAGGGCCAGAGAGGCCACCAGTCCAGCGGCGCGGAAGACTTGACTACGACCAAAGTCGCTAGGAGGAGGGTCTGAATGATCTGTCATGGCATGGCTAATCGTCCGATTATACCCCACGTCTTACCGACAATATACCGCTATCTATTTTAAGTCTTTAGGACCTAACGCCGAGCGGCTGCAAATGATATCCTGTTGTTCGAATTGCAAACTGTTCAACATGGAGTATAGGCAACATGACAGAGAACATTACAATCCAGGAAGATGTTAGTATTCTGATCAATGAGTTGAAAACCTTGAATATCATCAAGGTGTCGGCCCGTTCGCGAACGGCGGCCGTGGCCGGCGCGATTGCCGGCGTGATGCGCGAAAGCAACCATGCTGAAGTGCAGGCCATCGGGGCTGGGGCTGTCAATCAGGCCGTCAAAGCCATCGTCATCGCCAAAGGGTATCTGGCCGAAGAGGACGTCCACATCATCTGCATCCCGTCTTTCGTCGAAGTCGATATCGACGACCAGGAACGCACGGCCGTCCGATTCGTGATCGAGCCGAAGTGTTAACCGCTTGCTCAATGAGCTAACAGGCAAAGTGCCTGGAAATGCCACAAACTTCTCCGCAGGTCTCTAAAAATCTGCGCAATGGCTGAAATCTGTGGTTGCTTTTTCTCATAAGGCGCAATCGAAAGATTGCGCCTTTTTGCTTTCAGAAAGTCCCGTGTCGCCTCGCCAACCAGACGACCATCCCCGCCCCCAACGCCAGCCCCAGTCCCAAAACGATCAGCCCCGAACTGTTCGACCCTCGCCCCAACGGCCGGTCCACCGCG
Source organism: Promineifilum sp. (assembly GCA_017983515.1). GTDB lineage: Bacteria > Chloroflexota > Anaerolineae > Promineifilales > Promineifilaceae > Promineifilum. The sequence continues at coordinate 146,763 of JAGOBF010000001.1, forward strand.
GCCGGATTCTGCGCGGCAACCGTCGTGGGCGTCGCCAGGGGGCCTGTGGTTGGGGTCGGCGTCGTTGACGGCGGCGTGGGCGAGGGTTCCAGGGTGGCGGTGGCCGGTGGCATCGTGGTCGGTCGGCCGGCCCCGGTGGGCTGCGGCCGGGGCGTCCGGCTGGCCGTGGACGATACCACGGCCGATCCGGTTCCCTCGTCGATAGCTACGTCCCGTTCGTCCTGCTCCTGCCCGCCGTTCGCCTGGATCAGATAATAGGTTGTCCCGCCGATCATGCAGTAATCGGCGATCGTTTGCCGGCAGAGCGCGCCGGGTAAGTCGACCGCGAACACCCCTCTCTCGGCCTCAATCGTCTCGCGCCTGCCCCACATATCCACCCACTCGGCCGTGGCCGCTGTGGCCGCCACCGTCGTCTCCTGCCGGCCGGGCAGCCGGGCAAACAGCACCGTCGTCGATTGCCCGGCTTGCTCCAGGCGAATCTGGCCGACCGCGTCCCAGCGCTCGCGTTCGGCGCGCCGGACGCCGCCCAGCAGCCGGATAGCCGTGCGATACGTGTCGAAGGCGGGGCGGCGGCTGTTGTCCCAGCGCACCAGGCCAAACGGTTCGGGGTTGGCCGCGCGGTCGCCTGCGGTATCCTTTAGCTTGTAGACGGACACGCGCTCCGCCCCCGCGGCCAGGGCGACGGCTACGGCCTGCGGCACGAAAGCCGCCTGTTCATTCAGCGAGACAGCCAGCGTCCAATTGTCCACCGTCCAGTAGGGGTCATCCATAGGTGGTGCATTGGTTTCCACCAGCCAGATGGGTTGCGCCAGCCCGTGAGCGTCCAGCACCCGGCGAAAGGCATACAGAACGTTGAAGACGGCATTGGGCTGGAAATAGAGATGGGCTGTGGCGACGTCGAAATAGTAGTTGTGGGCCGCGGCTTCCGGGTCAGCGGCGACGACGTTGAGGAAACGGGAGAAGTAGCCGGGGTCCCAGAAGTAGGTGAAAGCGCCCAGATGAATGACGGCGTCGGGGTTGGCTGCCTTGGCCGCCAGATAGGCCGTGCGTTGTAGTTGAAAAAACTCTTCGATATCGCCGTCCCACGTGTGGCCCGGCGCATCAAGGTCGTCGATGTCGGGCTCATTCCAGATGATCCAGCGGTCGATCCGGCCGGCATAGCGCGCGACTACTTCGGCGACGAATACCCCCCAGGTGTTGTCAGGATCGTCATAAGGGAGGGCCAGCCCTCGCGGCAGGTTGCGCCGGTCGCGCGCCCAGTCGGGGATGCCGATGAGCAGGCCGACGACCTCGCGCCCGGCGTCCATCTCCACTGCCAGCGCCTCGTCGTCCAGCGGCGGCCGCCAGTCGTCGGGGCCATCGGGCTGCACGTCGGCCCACTGGAAGCGGGCGCGCGTCCAGGCCACGCCCAGGCGACCAGCCGCCTGCGGGTCCTCGAAGCTCTCAATAACGCCGAAGCGAATGTCGCCGGGCGGCGCGAAGGTCGCCGTGGCCGTCGGCTCCGCTGTGGCCGTCACCACGTCTTCGGCCGCGGATTCCGCGGTTGGGGAAGGCTCGGTCTGGGCGGCGCTCAGGCCGGCCGTCATCCCCCACACCCATAATGCCGCGATTGACAACAAGAAGGCCGGACGGCGACTATCTTTCGTAAAAATATTCATCCAGCCCTGTAGTGTATGGCGACAGGGGGCAGGACGGCAAGCGATTGTGTGATACAATCGGCCGGTATCCTGATAGACCCAGTGCTCGGAGATGCCCGGACTTCTTGGGTGTGTCTCTGAAAAATCTGCGCGATCTCTGGTTACTTTCTCTATTAAGGAAGGACGGACAAACGGTCTTATGCGCACTTATCGACTGGCACTCATCGGCTTCGGAAACGTCGGGCAGGGCCTGGCCACCATCCTGCGCGATCACAGCCAGATGATCGCCAGACAGCATGACGTGGAATACCGTATCGTGGCCGTCAACACGGGGCGGCACGGCAGCATCTATAATCCCGAAGGGTTTGACCCCGGCATGTTGCTGGCGGCCTATGAGCAGACGAATCGCATGGACAGCGTTCCCGCGCCCCACATCGGCTGGGACGTGCCGCGCATCATCTACGAGAGCAATGCCGACGTCATCGTCGAGTTGACGTCGAGCGATTTGCTCAGCGGCGAGCCGGCCGCGGGCTACATCCGCGCCGCCCTGCGTCAGGATCGGCACGTGGTGACCACCAACAAGGGGCCAATCGCCCTGTTCTACCCCGAACTGTCGGCCGCCGCCGCCGAGCGTGGCGTCATGTTGGGCGTCGAGGGCACGGTCATGGGTGGCACGCCCCTGCTGCGCGTCGGCCGCGATCTGCTGGCCACCGCCGGGGTCTCGCGCATCCAGGGTATCCTCAACGGCACAACCAACTACATCCTGTCGCGCATGGCCGACGGCGAGTCCTACAAGTCGGCCCTGGAAGAGGCGCAGGAGAAGGGCTACGCCGAAGCCAACCCGACGGCCGATGTCGACGGCTACGACGCGGCCATCAAGCTGGTCATCCTGTCCAACCTGCTGCTGGGCGTGCCCCTCCAACTCGCCAACGTCGAGCGCCAAGGCATCCGCGAGCTGACGACGAAAGATGTCGTCCGGGCGCAGAAGGTGGGCGAGGTGTGGAAGCTGGTGGGTTGGGTGGAGCGCGCGCCGGACATGGTGAAGGCCTGTGTCAAGCCCATTCGTTTGCCGCAGAGCCATCCGCTGGCTTCCGTGTCGGGGGCGACCAATGCCGTCACCTTCGTCACCCAATTGCTGGGCGACGTCACCATCGTCGGCCCCGGTGCCGGCCGCGTCGAGACCGGTTACGCCGTCCTATCCGATCTGCTCGAAATCCACCGCCGCGCGCAGTAAGAAAAGCATCCATAGAACTCACAGAGTTGTAAACCTATCCTGCCCCTCCGCTGGCACTCCGCTTGAATCTGCCTAATCTGCCCCGTCCGCAAAATACGTCGATTCCCCTTTCTGGCTCGTGGATATCAATGCCACCGGGCCGGTGAACATTTCCCTCTTGACACAGCAGCTTTCGGAAGTATAATACGCATTGATGGACATCAATATGTTTGATGAATCGGATGAATCGCTTTCGTTCGCCAAGGCCATGGCCGACGAGACACGCCAGCGCGTCATGAGCTTGCTCTGTTGTCGCTGGGTATGTGTCGGCGACATCGTCAGCGAGATGCGCGGCGTCACCCAACCCACCATTTCCCATCATCTGGCCATCCTGCGCGAGGCGGGCTTGGTCCACGTGCGCCGGGAAGGCAAGCAGGTGTTCTACTCGCTGAATCAGGCCGAAGTTGTCACGTGTTGCGGCCGGATCATGCGCGCCTTCGCTCCGGAGCATGTGGACGCGCCAGAGACGGAAACCGAGCCGGCCGGCCCCCGGTCTGCGTGACCCATCATATCGGCGATTTTTTTTGCAACTATCCATCGAAGCTTATCTATATGAGGAACATTCAATGAACCAGTCAAAGCAGCAGATTCACGAGGCGGTGCAGGAGCGCTACGGGCGATTGGCGGTCGAATCGTCTGACGCCGGCTGTTGTTCGAGCGAAGGCGATTGCTGCGGAACGTCAACGGCCAGCGTCTTGCCGGCCGATGTGGCCGTGGCCGGCGCAGCGCTCGACACGCTCTATTCCGGCCTGTACACGGCCGACACCGGCTGGCTGCCCCCGGACGTAACCGGGTTGTCGCTGGGTTGTGGCGATCCCATCACGCTGGCCGCCTTGCAACCGGGCCAAACCGTCCTCGATTTGGGCTCCGGCGGCGGCATCGACGCCTTCATGGCCGCGCGACAGGTCGGGCCGGCCGGGCACGTCATCGGCGTGGACATGACGCCGCAGATGCTGGCCAAGGCCGAGAGCAACAAGGCCAAGGTCGGGCTGGACAACGTGGAGTTCCGTCAGGGCTACATCGAAGCCTTGCCCGTCGCCGACAACACGGTGGACGTCATCCTGTCCAACTGCGTCATCAACCTTAGCCCAGACAAGGCCGCCGTCTTTCGCGAAGCCTATCGGGTGCTGCGGCCGGGCGGCCGTCTGGCCGTGTCGGACATGATGACTCGGGGCCTGTTCACCGCCGAAGATCGGGCCGATATGTCGGCCTGGGCCGGCTGCATCACCGGCGCGGAAGATGTGGCCCACTATGCCGGGGCCATGCGCGCCGCCGGATTCATGGACATCTCGATTGTCGACAAGGCCCAGCCTGACGCCGAACTGGCGGAGCTGCCGTTGGAGAACGGCCCGGCGCAGCTGTTCAGCGCGCGGGTGACGGCGGTGAAAGGACAGGCTTAAACGTGAGAACGCCTTGGCATCATGTGACAGAATTCCACATGACGCCAAGGCGTCTTTGCCTTGCCGTCCGACGCCAAGGCGTCCGTGCCTTGCCGTCCGACGCCAAGGCGTCCGAGCCTCGCCGGTTAAGAAACCGGCGCTACGAGTATACTAAAAGGGGATGTCGTCTTCTTCCTGGGCCGCCGGTTTGCCGCCGCCGCCGCCCTGTGAACTGTTGTCAAAGTTGCCCGAACCGCCGCCTTCGTCACGTCCGCTAAGAAAGCGCACGACTTCGGCCGTCATCTCGAAAGAAGTCCCCGCCGTGCCGTCCTGGCGCGTATAGACGCGCGGGCTGCCCGTTTGCGGGTCTGGGCGCAAATGGCCTTCGATAAGAACCATCTGACCTTTAGTCAGGTACTGATTCGCCGTTTCAGCCTGGCGGCCCCACACGGAAACACGGAACCAGGTAGTTTCCGACACCGGTTGTCCAGTATTCTTGTCCGTCCAGCGCCGATCAGTAGCGACATTGATATTGGTCACGGCCGTGCCATCCGGCATATACCGCATCTCCGGGTCCCGACCGAGACGTCCGACAATCACGAGTTTCTGATACATTTGCGATTCTCCTTAAGTCGTGCCTTGCGCTATTCGGCCGAGTCTTCCTCTGAGCCGCCAAGGCAAATAATAACACGTTCTACGCAAACGTTCCATTTGATGCGTATCTACAACATAGTATAGCACATATGTTCTGAAATAGCAACTGTTTGCTCTCATCTTTCGCTTGAATCCCCCCTCCCACAGTGCTATAACTGAGCCATGATTCCCCATGCGTCGTACTCCGATCTTCGTGCCTTCTGGCAACATAATCAGTCTTTCTACCTCGATCTGTTGCGCCAGATGGTGGCGGTCAACAGCTTTTCGTTGAATCCGTCGGGCGTCAACGCCCTCGGCCGCCTGACGGCCGAACTGTTCGCCCCGCTTGGCTTCCAGGCCGAGCGCATCCCCTCGTCCGACTACCGCTATGGACATCATCTGATCCTCACCCGCGCCGGCCGGGAGCGCGCCGCACGCCCCGCCCCGGCCATCGGTCTCATCTCCCATCTGGACACCGTATTTCCGGCGGCCGAGGAGCAGGCGAACGATTTCCACTTTCGCATAGAGGGCGACCGCGTCTACGGCCCCGGCACAGTCGACATCAAGGGCGGCACGGTGATGATCTATATGATCCTCGACGGGCTGCGCCGCGCTTTTCCGCACGTCTATGAGGGAATCACCTGGCATATCTTGCTCAATGCCGCCGAGGAGGTCTTGGCCCCCGACTTCGGCCGGCTCGGCCGCGAGCGGCTGGATGGCGCGCTGGCCGCCCTGGTTTTCGAGGGCGGCGATGCGGCCGACGGTGGCTATAAACTGGTGACGGCGCGCAAGGGCATGGCTCGCTACCGCGTCCGGGTCGACGGCCGCAGCGCTCATGCCGGCACCTCCCATCCCAAAGGGGCCAACGCCATCGTCCAGCTGGCCGACGTCATCCACGCCATCGCCGAGCTGACCGACCACAGCCGCGAATTGACCTTCAACGTGGGCACGGTGGCCGGCGGCACGGTGATGAATCGCGTCCCCCATCAGGCCGCGGCCAGCGTCGAGATGCGGGCCTATGACCAAAACGTGTTCGAGGAAGGCGTGGCCGGTATGTTGGCTCTCAACGATTACTGCTCCGTGCGCAGCCTCGATGACGGTTATCCCTGTCAGGTCGAAGTGGAACTGGAGGGGCGCTGGTCCCCCTGGCCGCCAAACGAGGCCACCAACCGGCTTGTTGACGTCTGGGCGGCCGCCGCCGCCGATCTGGGTCTGAAGATCGTCTCGCAGTCGCGCGGTGGCCTGAGCGACGGCAACTGGCTATGGGATTTGCTGCCCACCCTCGACGGCCTCGGCCCCCAGGGCGATAACGCTCATTCGTCCGAGCGCAGCGACGACGGCAGCAAGGAGCCGGAGTACGTACTGGCCTCATCATTCATGCCCAAGGCGCTGCTGAACGTCGCCGCCATCGTGCAGCTGGCGGAATCCGCCGGCCTGCTGCCGGGGAGTGAGCAATGACGGATTGGGATGCCCATCTGGGCGACTGTGTGGCCTTCGCCCAGCGTCTGATTCGCACGCCCAGTATGACCGGGGCCGAGGCGGCCGTTGCCGCTGTCGTCGCCGGGGAGCTGGAGCGCCTGGGCTATGACGACGTGTGGGGCGACGCGGCCGGCAACATCTTCGGCCGGTTATATGGCCGCGACCGCAGCTTGCCCGCGCTGGTGCTCAACACCCACCTCGACCACGTTGATCCCGGCGACCCTGCCCTGTGGCCCACGCCGCCGTTTGCGGCCGAGATTCGCGACGGACGATTGATCGGCCGCGGCGCCTGCGATATCAAGGGGCCTATGGCCGTGCAGGTTCATAGCGCGGCCGTGTTGCTGGCCGCCGGCGAACGGCCGCGGCGTGACATGGTGTTTTGCGGAGTGGTGCAGGAGGAGATCGGCGGCGCAGGGGCGATTCACTGGGTCGAGAACCTCGATTATCCGGTGGAACTGGTCATCCTGGGCGAGCCGTCGTCCAATGCGCTGGCGCTGGGCCATCGTGGCATCATCCAGTTCTGGCTCACCTTCCACGGCCGCTCGGCCCACGCCAGCGCTCCGGAACGCGCCGACAACCCCAACTACGCCCTGGCAGCTTTTCTGTCACAGTTGGAGACGGCCGCCGCCGGTCTGCGCGTCCACCCGGTGCTCGGCCCCACGTCGGTTTCGCCGACCATCGTCCAGGTTGATACGACCAGCGGCAATGTCACCCCAGCCTGGACGCGCGTCTTGCTCGACTTCCGCACGTCGTCGGAGAGCGTCAACAGCCTGCGGGCGTTGATCGACCGTTTGGCCGGGCAGTATCCTCATACGCTGGCTTACGCCGAGGGAATGGCCTCTTCGCCCCTGACGGATTCCGACGAGCTGATTGCCGGATTCTTTATCCCGCCGGACAGCCCGCTGGTGGGGCGGGCGCGAGCGGCGCTGGAGCGAGGGATGGGGCGCGAACTGGTGCTGACTCATTACCGTTTTGCCACCGACGGCCGCCACATGGCCCCGCGCGGCATCCCCGTCCTTGGCTACGCGCCGGGCGACGAACAGATGGCCCACACCGCGGGAGAAAGCATCGCCATCGATCAGATGCTGGAAAGCCTGCGCGGACACGTACAACTCCTGCGTGAATTCTAAGTAGTGGGACATGGATCGCCACGGTCGCTTGACGCCCCTTGGCCCAATCGTTACCCTAGAGTCAGGAAGCGCCTATGCCGAAGATCGACCAACTGAACCGCAGCCAATCGCAGCAACGCGATAGCCTGAGCCATCAGGCTATCGAAGATTATGTCAAGACTATTTACTCCCTGGCCCTGGAAGAAAGCCCGGTCTCGACCTCGCGTATCGCCGCGGCACGCCGGGTGAAGCCCGCCTCGGCCACCAGTATGATCCAGCGTCTGGCCAAACTGCACCTGGTGAACTATGAGAAACACTACGGCGTCACGTTGACCAAAACGGGCGAGAAGCTGGCTCTGGAGGTGATTCGTCACCACCGCCTGCTGGAACTGTATCTGATGGAAGCGCTCGGCTTCAGTTGGGACGAGGTTCACGAGCAGGCCGACATCCTGGAGCACGTCATCAGCGAGAAGCTGGAGGAGCGCATCGCCGCCGCGTTGAATCATCCCGAATTTGACCCCCACGGCGACCCCATTCCCGCGCTGGACGGCACGATGGCCATCATCGACACCACCGCGCTGGCCGATATGCCCGCCGGCGGCCGCGCGCGCGTATCGCGCATCCCCGACGACTCCAACAGCGAACTACTGCGCTATCTGGCTGGTCTAGGGTTGGTGCCGGGCGCGGAAGTGCGCATGATCACCGTCGCGCCGTTCCTCGGCCCGCTGACGATCGCGGTCGGTGGTGAGCACACGGTGATCGGCCGCAATCTGGCCGAACTGGTGCTCGTGGAGTACCCGGCCGGCGATGACGCCAAGCGTGTGTAAAGTCCTATTGCCCCTTGTTGCGCTCTGTGTTACTATCTGCTCACCCTGCTGTGTACGAGAGTGACTCTTGCGTTGAGCCACTTTGATTTCCCTGGGAATTGGGATACGTAAGAGGGGATGCAGTAGCCGCAAGGCAAGGCAGTAGACCTCGAGACAAAATTCCCACCTGCGATTGCAGGTTCAAACAATAGGGCATTCACGGCATGGCGGGGCGAATTCATTCAATCCCTCTATTGATCCAACCCACAGACCGTTTCACCGGACTGCCCGAACAGGCAGCACGACGTGAAACGCTGTCTGCTCCCCCATCGAGAACCTTGTCAAGCGCCTGAACGCGGCCCCATCCTGCCGCTAACGATCTGAAAATCCGCCAAATCTATGGATGCGCTCGCTGTCACGGCGTCAGTAGTCTGACCTTGCCGGGCAAGACGCGATAAGTCACCGTCGCCGCCGATTCGGTAAAAAGTTCGCCGTCGCTGTGCAGCGGCGTGCCGGGCGTGCTCGTCAGGTCAATAGCCGTGACGCGCTGGAATGTGACCGCCGGATGATGGATGTGCTCGCCTTTCATGAGTTTAAGCAGAATGGCGATGACCGTGCCTTTCGACACCTGCGGCGCAAAGACCATATCCAGCAGGCCGTCGTCCAGTTCCGCACCGGGAGCCATCATGAAGCCGCCCGTGCGCGGGCTGTTGCAAACCGAGAGCAAATAGGCCGGGCCGTCATAGCCGTCGCCGTCCCAGGTCAGATTCATCTGCCACGGCTTGAGCTTCGTCAGCGCCCGCAGCAGGGCCACGATGTAGCGAATCTCGCCCGACAAGCGCTTCATCTTGATGTTCTCCATCGTCACCATCGGTTCCATCGCCGCGGCGCTGTTGTTGATGAAGAAACGGTCATTCACCTGTCCGGCGTCGATCCGCCGCGTCCGTCCGCCGGCGATGACCCCCACCGCGGCCGCGATGCCGTCCGGCAGTCCGGCCATCAGGTTGAAGTCGTTGGCCGTGCCCAACGGCACGATGCCGAACGGGACGGTCGGCCCGTCTCCGGCGGCGCGGATGAGGCCATTGATGACCTCATTGATCGTCCCGTCGCCTCCCGCGGCCACCACGGCATCGTAGCCTTCTCGCGCGGCGGCCGCGGCCAGCGGCGTGCCCTGCCCCGGCGATTCGGTGATGGCCAGGTCGCACTCGACCCCGACAGCGCGAAAGGCGTCGGCAACGGCCGACGCCTGCGCCCGCGCTCCCCAACGATTGGCGTATGGATTGAGAATGACTTTGACGCGCATGTCGATGACCTCCGTGCCGGTCTTGAATCTCAGGCCAGGGCCGCCCGCAGCGCACCCGGCCGGTTGGTGATGATGCCGTGGACGCCCAGACCCAGCAGACGCCGCGCCTCGGCCGGGTCGTCCACCGTCCAGACGTTGACCCGCAGCCCGCGCCGCCGCGCCCAGATCATCATCGCCTCATCGACCAGCTTGGCGTTGGGGTGATCGGCTTCGGCGGGCACAAAGGTGTGGAACAGCCGCGCCGCGCGGTGGTCACGCAGGTGGCCGACCGGGATGGCCCGCGGCAGTCGACGGCGGGCCGCGCGCACGGCGAGGGGGCTAAAAGATGAGACCAGCACCCGGTCGCCGACGCCGTGGCGTTCGATGCAATCGGCCACGGTCGTCGCCAATCTCTCCTGATCAGTTCCCGACGCTTTCAGCTCGACGTTGTAGAGTGTGCGCCGGCCGAGCGCGGCGAAGAGTTCGTCCAGCGTGGGCACGCTGTGGTCGCCGGCGATGGACAGCATTTGCAGCTCGGCCCATGTCAGGTCCGACACCCGGCCGGTCCCGTTACACGTCCGATCCACCGTCTCGTCGTGGATGATGACCGCCACCCCGTCGGCACTCAACTGCACGTCCAGTTCAATGCCATCAGCGTCTTGCTCCAGAGCCAGGACGAAAGCGGCCAGCGTGTTCTCCGGAGCATCGGCCGCAGCCCCCCGGTGGCCGATAATGAGGGGATGAGTGGCGGTGAGCCAGGGCGAGTCGGACAACGGCACGCTCCCGGCTGGCGTCAGATGGTATGAACCTTGATCAGATTGGTATGGCCCGACACGCGGAAAGGCACGCCGGCCGTAATCACGACCCGCCGCCCGGCCTCCAGCCCATAGTTGCGCAAGACCCTGGCCGTTTCCTCCAGCATGGTATCCGTGTCCGTGAAGTCGGTTACCAGAAGCGTGTCCACGCCCCAGACCAGAGCCAGCCGCCGCTGGGTGTGCGCCGACGGCGAGACGGCCAGAATAGGGATGCGCGGCCGGAAGCGGGCGATCTGGCGCGCGGTGTGGCCGCTGAGCGTGGCGCTGGCGATGGCCGCCGCGTCGATCTCTTCGGCGATGGCGCAGCTGGCCCGACCAATGGCCTCGGTCACCCCACCCGTCTGGCTGCTGCCCTCCAGCCGGGCGCGCCAAATGTCATAGGGCAGCGCGCGCTCCGTGATTTCGGCGATCTGCTTCATCATCAGTACCGACTCCACCGGATATTTCCCGGTAGCCGTCTCGCCGGAGAGCATGACCGCGTCGGTGCCGTCCAGGATGGCATTAGCGACGTCGCTGGCCTCGGCCCGCGTCGGTCGCGGGTGTTCCACCATCGACTGCAACATCTGGGTGGCGGTGATGACCGGCTTGCCCGCCTCGTTGCAGACGGCGATGATGCGCTTCTGCAACAGGGGCAGCTCTTGCGGCGCCATCTCGATGCCCAGATCGCCCCGCGCCACCATGATGCCATCGGCCGCGTCGCGGATCGCCAGGAGGTTGTCGATGGCCTCGCTCTTCTCTACTTTGGCGATAATCGGGATCTGGCGCGGCTTGTGCTCCATCAGATCGCGCAGTTCCTGAATATCATAGGCGGTGCGCACGAAGGACAGCGCCACGTAATCGAAATCCAGTTCGCAGATGAGTTCCAGATCGTCCCGATCTTTGTCTGACAGGCAGGAAATGGGCAGGTCGACGCCCGGGGCATTCACCCCCTTGCGCGATTCGAGTAGCCCGGCGACGGTGACGATCACCCGCAGGGTATCGTCTCGTTTCTCGGCCACAGTAAACTCGACCTCGCCATCGCCAATCACCAGGCGATCGCCCGGCTGAGCGGCGGCGATCAGGTCGGGATGGGGCAAGTGGATCATGGCCGGTTGGCCGGGATGGGGGGTCAGGACGATCTCCTCACCGGGCGACAACATCATGCCGCCGGCCTTGACATGGCCCAGACGCAGCTTGGGGCCTTGCAGGTCGCCCAGAATGGCCAGCACCTTGCCTTCCTGGGCTGCCACCTCGCGTAACAGGGCCGCCGTTTTGGTGTGCGCCTCGTGATCCCCGTGGGAGAAATTGATCCGAGCAACGGTCATCCCCGCCTCCAGCATGCGCCGGATAGTCTCCGGGTTGGCCGAGCCGGGGCCGATAGTTGCGACGATCTTGGTGCGCGCCATAGGGATTATCGAATGTCGACGGCAGGCTCAGGCTGCTGTGTCAAGGGTGATGCGGATTTCGTCGTTGTCGAGTCGTCGCGCGACGACCCGAATGCTGTCACTGTAGCCGAAGTTTTCCTCCAGCCACTCATGGGCCTGTGGCCCCAACACCAGCCGGGCCTGGTCGCCGGGCTGCAACCGCCAGACACTGTTGTGGCGGTCCTGCCGTCCACCGAAGACGACGGTCACGTCGCGTGTTTCCATGCGGTTGCTGCTGGCGAAGAACGGCCAGTGGGCCGCGGTCATGTTGATGAATCCGCGCCGGATGTGCAGCGGTTTCAACTCGGCCACGTAAGTGAAGCTGTCGGCCATGGCCTTGATGCTGCCGGTGATGGCTTGCTCGCCGACCGGCGTCTCTTCGACATCGGTCGCCCGGCGTGTCCGGCCCGATGCCCGTGACGACCGGCCCTTTTTGGTCTTCTTGCCGGTGAAGAGGCGCAGCGTCGGCATCAGGGTGGCGATCAGATCGGCCGAGATGTCGATAACGGCCAGGCCCATGGCCGCCACGCGCTCCGAGGGAATGCGCAGACTCAGGTAGACCGGCGTCGTCCACTTGTCTTCTTCATTCAAATAAGCCGCGCGATTGAAGACCTCGGTAATTTGCTCTTCGGTCAGGTTGTTGATGCTGTCCTTGAACAGATCCAGATGGTGAGCGCCTTCGCCGCTTTCGGAATCTACCTGCATCTGCTGCACGCGCAGGGTCCAGTTGGGATCGAGTTGGCTCAGGACATGATGGGCGGCGGCGGGGTCCTTGTTGACGGCCGCCAATCCCTTGGATAACAACGTTCGGCCCATAATCCCCATCTGTATTTCCAGACTCATCGGCCGCGCATTAAAGGCGATATAGGCATCCGCGTCATAGGTTTCGCCGGTCGCCAGATAGACGTTCTGGTTCTCCGGGCTGAGGCCGCGCAGCGGAAAGTCGGCCCGACTGTCGGGCGGCAAACGCAAATAGAGCGCGTCGATAAACAGCTGCAACTGGGCCAAGGCGTATTTCAGGGCATTTTCTTCCCCCGCCCAGCCAAATGCCGAAAAGACAGGCATTGTCAGGCCGGAGAACTCTTTTGATGTTTGCATAAATTTACTCAGGTGGTTAGACCGCTAATCGGGGCGAATTAAGCGTCGCTCCAATGGAGGTGGTGTTCCCGTATTAAATTGATACTAGCCCAGCTACGCCAATTGTCAAGCTCAAACACATGTCTATCAGGATTTTTCACGCTACGTACGTGCCGCGATGGAACCCCCGTATCGCCGCCCCGTACCCACATAACAGCGGCGCTGGGCCCTCCCCCGCCACCCAGGGCCATCGCGCGGCCGGAGTCGGTCGATCATTTGATCCGGTAGCCCCCATCCTCATTGTTGAATATCCAGGCCACAATCGCACCGATCTCGATGGTGTCCGGCAAATAGGTCTTCACCGTGACCGACGAAGTGCCGCGCGTGTGGAGCATGTGCTTGGTGCGCAACATGCGCTCAAAGCGATCGTGCCAGACCCGGAAATTGCTCGGCCGCAGATCGACCCAGCCCTTGGCCGCCCAGGCCTCGATGTAGCCCGCATTGACCTCCACCTCGCGATAGATGCTCTCCGGAATGTTGAGCCGCGGCCCGCGCAGCAGGCAGTCGCCGTCGGGCGTCAGGATGGGCAGGCCGATGGAGGTGATCGTCGTGCGCAAATTCTCCTCTCTCTGGATGAAGTCATAGAGTGTGCGCGAGATCTCGGCCGGCGGCGTTTCCAGCACCTGTTGCAGCGTGCCGTAGTTGAGCTTTAGCAGGTGAGACTCATAGAGCAGCTTGGATAGCTCCGGCGGGCCGAGCTGCCCCAGGGCAACGCTGTGGCTTTCGGTCTCTTCCTCGATCCGCGCCAGCTTGTCGAGTGCCGCCTGTCGCAAGACGCCCGCGCGGTAGCTGGGGTTGAGGATGCTGCTGTCGATGCCGGCGATGACATCATAGCCGGTGTTGCTGCCCTTGATCTCCAGCACGGCCTGCTCGGCGATCTCCTCCGGGGTAATGAATTCCATCTGATAGGGATGGGTGATGGTCTCGAACTCGCCGCGTGCGAAGAAGCCGTTCTCGCCGGTATCGACCCCGGCCATGTGGAGCTTTTCCAGCCGTTCGTAAGTGTTCTCGTCACCGCGCACCAGCAGCCGCTCGCCAAGGGGCTGCGCCTGGCTCTGGTAGCGAAACAGCGGCCGCCCGCGCTGTTTGACCGTCTTGTAAGCCACGCGCCGGTAGCCTATCATCGCGCCCGGCTTCAGCTCCTTCACCAATGGGCCGTTGGGCGTGCGGGCCATCAGGAACATCAGGCCGGTGTGGGCAAAGGCCACCGCCGTCTTGCTCATCAGCTTGAAGCTGGGCCGATCCTCGCTATGCGTGTAGGGAATATTGAGGCCCATGCCGCCCGTGCCCGTCGTGCCGACCTTCAGGTAGAGGCGTGTGCCGCTCTCCGACATGGCCCGGTGAATGATCTGCACGTGGCGAATGAGCTGCGGTAGCGATTGCGAGATCAGCAGCGCGCTGATGTTTTGCTCCAGATCGCGGCCGATGACGGGCAGCGCCTCCAGATCCTGGTGATCGACGATCTGGTTTAGCTGGCCCAGCAGGTCGTGGGCCTGCTTGCTCAGCGCCTCGATGTCCTGATAGCTGATGGCGGTGGCCGAGTTGATGCAATCGACGATGACGTTGGGCTTGTATTGGCGGATGAGTTGGGCCAGTCCGGCGTGTTCATAAGCCTCGTCGAGGCCGCCAAACAGGTCCTGGTAGAGCGTGTCGCGCCGGGCGCGCGTCTGCAGCAGGCGGCGGCGGTTTTCCCCCATGAACTCATTGCGCACGAATACGTCGCCCCACGCGCCTATGAACTCGACGTTGCAGAACTCGCGTCGCGCGTCGTGGAGAAACTCGCGCACTTCGCCGCGGTAGAGGCTGGCGACGATGATGCGCGCCGGCTCCATCTCGCGGGCGATCTCGCGCACGATCTGCGAGCCGACAAGACCCGCGCCGCCGAGGACGAGGATACAGCGGTCGCCGTTCATCGTGCCCCCCATAACGTAACCAGCGAATGAGAAACGAGTGCGCTCATCTATGACCTCAAATGCCCGGCGGACAGTGGGGTTCCGCCGGTGACAAGTTGTAGGAGATGCGGGATTGTCCCTCGTCGGGCGGCCGCAGGCAACCCGACCGGGAATAAAAACAGCCGCGCGTGGCGGCTGTAGTGGGCGATACAAGACTCGAACTTGTGACCTCTACGATGTCAACGTAGCGCTCTAACCAACTGAGCTAATCGCCCAACTTCTCCTGCACCGTGTCGCCTCCCGACCCCAATGCAGATAGAAATTATAACAGCCTTCGGGTGCGCGTCAACTCTTAGGGCGTCGTCGTGATGCCCACATCGTCGACGAACAGACTGCTAAGGACGTTGTCGTCGAACTCGCCCAGAAAGGTAATGGTGACGGTGTCCCCGACGTAATCGACCAAATCGATCGACGCCTTGCGCCATTGGCTTGTTTCTTCCCCCTCGCAAAGGCCGTGCACCTTCACAAGGTCATTATCGATAAACACACCGGCCACGTCAAAACCGCAGCCGTTGGTTTCGCCGGAGCGAATCTGGTAGTAGTAGCGCAGGTAGAGCGGCCCCGGCCCACTCAGGGTGACCGCCTGCGAAAAGCCTTGAGTCTCGTCGTTGGCGCCGCCCAACCAGGCCACATACTGCCCGGAACGGGGGCTGATCGCGCCGCCTGGCTCCAGAATGATGGCTCCAGTGGCGGCCTGCTCATTCACCTTCTCCGTCCAGTCCCCGTTAGCTCCCTTGTCGAAGTTGCCGTTTTTCAATTGTGGCAAGCCAACCAGGGTGGCGGTAGGCGTCGGCAGGGGCGTATTGGTTGGCTTTGCGGTGTTGGTCGGCTTCGGCGTATTTGTCCTCTGCGGCGTGGCCGTTGCTCCCGGTGTGTTCGTCGGCCGCGGCGTGGCCGTGGCCCCACGCGTGGGCGAAGGTTGCGGCGGCGCGCCCTGAAAGCGGTTCAGGATGACCGGCAGCCGCGCCCGGTCGGTCAGATTCGCGCCGCCCGGCTTCCAGTCAGGATAGTTACCGATAACGCCCAGGGAGTGCATGCCCGTACCGTCCAGGCGCATGATCCTGATTTCGGCCGGGGCGGTCGAATTGGACGAATATTCAAAGGCGATGTACTGGCCATCCGGCGACACGCCCGGCGAGCCGACAAATTGGGTCGTGAAGTTGGTCAGCTTGGTCAGCTTGTCGCCGGCCATGACGTACTTATACAGGTTGCTGTTTTCCTGGCCGAAACTGCCGCCGGTGACGGCGAAGACGAAGCCCGAGCCGTCGGGCAGCCAGTCGATACCTAAAAACAGCTGACTGCCGTCTTTTGTCACCAATTGTTGGCCGGGGTTGTTGGCCCCCGGTTTCACCAGCCAGATTGCGTCGAAGCCGGTGTAGAGCACATCGTTGTTGACCGGCGACCAGGCCAGGGCCGTGCCCGTCGCGCCCGATCCCTGGGCCGTCAGAAACTCGCTCTCGCCGGCGACCGGCGGATTGGAGCTGATCTGCTCCAGGATACCCTCGTAGAAAACATAGCCGATCTTGCCCCCGTCGGCGCGCCAGGTGGGGTTGCGGTTGCCCACGTTCTCATAGGAGTTGCCACTGGCCGAAATGACGAACGTACCGGATGCCGAGACCGTCGCGCCGGCCTGAACGTTGGCGGTGACGGCCGGGGCGATCCAGCGCGTATTCCCGTAGATGACGGTCACTTTCTGCGGGAAGTTACCCAGATCGGCCACGTTGTTCACCGTGACCGCTTTCGTCTCTCCCCCTCCGATGGTAACCGGCACAGCCTCCGGTGCGCCCTCCACATAGAGATAGAACAGAGAGATATTGCTGACCTGATTCGTTAGAGTGACTTTCACTGCGCCGCTGGGGTAACCAGCCAACTGCGGGCAGGCCGGGGAATTGGTGATGCGCTTCAGCCCGGTTCCGTCGCTCAGGATGGTGAAAATATCCTCGTCATGAATGGAACAGGCGAACTCATGGTCGGAGCCGAAAGCGATGGCTCCGCCGTCCGGCCGCCAGTCCAGCCCCTGCACGCCGGTCAGGCCTTCCAGCTCCGCCTCGTGCCACAGACGTCGGTCGTTCTGGCCGTTGGCATCGATCAGCCTGATTTCGCTCCCTTTGGAGTAGGCGATCACGCCCGAGGGCTCCCCCTGGGCCGAAATCACCGCCGCTCCCAGAAGGATCAGCACGAGCAACGCCGAGAAGGCGACCGCCCATCGAACGGCCAGCCGCGGATGGAACAATCGGGTGGGGAACATGCGAGCCTCCTCAATCTCAAAGTCTGTCGCCGTTTAGTGAAGGGCAGGATAGGCGTTGGAAACCGATCAGCATGCGAACATTAGCCCAAAATGAGCGCGGTGTCACGACGCACTGTGTCAGCAGCGGTTGTGAGAAGCTGGCGAGACAACGGGGAAAAGGTCTAGAAATAAGAGATTAACCACCCCACGGAAACGGCGTCGGCTCAATCCCATAGTACAACTCAACCACCCGCCGGAACAGCGGCGCGGCCACGTCCGACCCCTCGCCGGCGTTCTCCAAAATGACGGCGATCGCCAGTTCCGGCCCCTCGACCACACGGCCGTCGCTCGTCGTGAACGGCTCGGCCGGCGCGTAGCCGACGAACCAGGCGTGGGGCAGCCCCGGCGGCGCTTCGGCCGTGCCCGTCTTGCCCGCCACAGGCACGGACAGACCGATGAAGCGATGGGTGGCCGTACCGTTGGGGGCGTGGGTGACGTTCCACAGGCTCTCGCGCACCTGCCCAAGCTGCTCGGCCGACAGCGGCAACGTTCCGTTGACCTGCGGCGGCGGCATTTCCGCGGCCGCCGTGGGCGATTCGCCAATGCGGTCGACCAGCGTCGGCCGGTAGAGCGTGCCGCCGTTGGCGATGGCCGCGGCGATGTTGGCCATCTGCAGCGGCGTCACCTGCACATAGCCCTGGCCGATGGCCATGTTGACCGCGTCGCCCGTGGCCCAGCCCTCGCCGATGGTGTTGATCTTCCATTCCGGGTCGGGAATCAGCCCGGCCGACTCAGCAATGCCCTGAATGCCCGTCGGCTGCCCCAGGCCGAATTCACGCGCGATACGCGGCAGCAAAGTGTTGTCCAGGCCGTCGATGGTGTAGCCCACGTCGTAGAAACAGGAGTTGCACGAAACCACCAGCGCCGTGCGCAGGCTGACCGTGCCGTGGCCGCCGCTGAGCCAGTCGTATTTGGTGAATTCGTCGCCCAACCGGTTCCATGAGCCGGTGCTGGTGTAGCGCGAGTCGGGTGTGTAGAGGCCGCTGTTAAGCGCAGCGGCATAGGTCACCAGCTTGAACGTCGAGCCGGCCGGGTAAGCTCCCTGAGTAGCCCGGTTCAGCAGCGGTTGACTGGGATCATTCAGCAGCGCGCTGACGGCCTGAGCGGAGTCCGGCCGCAGCGGGTCGAAGGCCTTGGGATCATAGGTCGGATAGGTTGCCAGTGCCCGCACCGCGCCGGTGTTCGGGTCGAGCACCGCCACTGCGCCGTAGTTGGCCGCCGGATGTGTGGCGATGGCGTCGGCCAGCGCTTGCTCCACAGCTGCCTGAAAACCCAGGTTGAGCGTCGTGTAGAGGCTGCGCGCCGGCTGCGGATCGCGATCAGCCACCACGTCGAGCACCTGGCCCGCCGGGTCAACAACGCTCAGGATGCCGCCGCGGTCGCCATTGAGGTAATCCTCACCCCATGCCTCCAGCCCGGCGATGCCGACCATCTCGTCGCCGGTGAAGCCCTGCGCCTGGTAGTCGGCCAGTTCTTCGGGCGAGATGGAACCCATGTAGCCGATGACGTGGGCGGCCGAATTGGTGTCGGAATAGAGGCGCATTGTGCGCCGCTTGGGCGTCGCCAGCCCCTTGTCGAGATACGGCTCCAACGTCAGCGCATACTGCTGCAACTCCTCTTCGGCCAACACGCCGACGGGCACGTACCACTCCGGCAGGGCCGAGGCGTACTTCTCCTTGATCTTGTCCGGCGTCTGGCCCAGCGCCTGGCTCAGCGCGGCCAACAAACCCGCCTCGTCCTCGATGCGGCCCGGGATGACGGCCAGTTCATAGGCAGTGCCCTGATAGGCCAACGCCTGGCCCTCTATGTCATAGATATTGCCCCGCGAGGGGACGCGCGCCTCCAGCGTAAGCCGGTTACCGCCGCCCAGTTCGGGCAGGATAAGTCCCTCGTCCCACACGATCCCCCAGCGGCCCCCCTCATAAGCCAGCCGCGTCGAGTAGTCGCGCACGAGATCGCCCACGACGTCGGACGTCAGCGTGACACGAACGCCGAAATCGGCCGTGTCACCTTCGCGTAGTATCCCCAACGGCTGGGCATGGATCTCGCTGACGGCCGCCGTCCGCATGGCCTCCTCATAGCGTTGGATGAACGCCGCGCTGTCGACCAACCCCTGACTGGTGGGCGTCAGCAAACTGTACATACCCAGGTAGTCGCCGGTCTCCCAGGCGCGGTAGAAGGCGCGGGCATAGCCGGCCGGGTCTTCGGTAATGGGCAAAGCGGTGGCGGTGGCCGTCGGTTCGGCCGTCGGCGGCGCGTCGACGCGCGAATCGCGCAGGGCGGCCGTGCTGCCGCAGGCGACGGCGGCGATGAGCATGACCGGGAAAAGAAGCAGAAAATAGATTCTTGGTTTCATGAACCCCTGATATCTTTATGATAGGGTGCCTATTATAGCGCCCACAAAAGGGGATGGGCCGGGAATTATGTATAGTTAATGTTGGTGGCAGTATAACGCCGGCAAAAGCTGCAAAATTCCAAACGGGGCAACGACGGTCAAGCAGCGCGATGCCTGTCGCGTTAGAATGATTGGTGAATGAACAAACAAGGAATTCCCGACACACGTACCGAGGCGCTGCTGCGAATCATCTGCGAGAACTGGGATGATGAGCGCGCCGATAGCGAATGGGCTGAGACGGTGCACCTGAGCCGCTATTACTTTCAGCGGATGTTTCTGCACCTGATCGGCGAGACGCCGGGTGAATTGCGCCGCAGGTTAAAGCTGGAGCGCGCCGCCCATTCGTTGTGTATCACGGGCAAAAGCATCACCGAAATCGCGTTTGATGCCGGTTATGAGAGCCTTGAGGGGTTTTCGCGCGCTTTCCATCACGCCTATGGCCTTTCGCCCAGTTATTACCGGCGCATTCCTTTTCCGCGAACGCACTTGCCCAACCCGGCCAATATCCACTTTGATCCGTCGGCCGCCCGACCGCGGCAATTTACCACCAAAGGAGTGATGAACATGGACATTATCGATCGTTTGATTGACCACGACACCTGGATGACGCGCCGGATGCTGGAACGCGCGAAACGTTTCACGGATGAACAACTGGATGCGCCGGTTGCCGTCCCGGAGAACCCCTTGCCGTTTGAATCAGAGGAAGGGACATTGCGGGAGGCCTTGAACCGCCTTGTCCATACCAAAGAGATCTGGCTGGCGGCCGTTCGCAACCAGCCGATCCCCGAAGGACTGGACAAGTCGATCCCCGGCATGCTAAAGCGCCTGGATTCAAGCTTCATCGAATTCGCCGAATTGGTGCGAAGGGTGCGCGATGAGAATCGTTGGGATGAGCAATTCGTGGACGAGACGTGCGAGCAGCCCGAGCGCTTCAGCTATGGCGGCATGATCGCCCACGTGGTCACGTTCTCCGCTTTTCGTCGCAGCGCGGCGCTGAAAATCCTGGAGAAGCTGGGCGTTGACGATCTGGGCTACGGCGACCCGATTGAGTGGGAGCGAGAGGTAGCCGGTTAACGACAATACTGATCAGGTGAATCGAGGAACTCACCTGATCAGTATTGATGAATGATGTAGCCCTAATCCGATCGGCGCGCGCCGCTGATCGGACAAGGCTCGCCCGGCTCTACGATGGCAAAGACGCGCGTTTCCCGGCGAGAAGGCCGACTGGAAACCAGGGTTCCCGGAAGAAATCCGGTTTCGACACACTAAACATGTATCGGCTGCCCTTCCACCCCATGAGCCGCTTCCATCAGCGCCTCGCTCAGCGTCGGGTGGGCATGGACGTTACGGGCGATCTCCACCGCCGTCAGCTCATTGTTTTGCGCCAGCGTAAGTTCCGGCAATAGTTCGGTCACGTCCGGGCCGACCAGGTGCGCGCCCAGAATCTCGCCGTACTTGGCGTCGGCGATGATCTTCACAAAGCCATCGCGCTCGCCCAGCCCCAGCGCCTTGCCATTCACCTGGAAGGGGAACTGGCCCACGTTGACTTCGTACCCCGCCTCCCTGGCCGCCGCCTCGGTGTAGCCGAAGCTGGCCACCTGCGGCTGGCTGTAGGTGCAGCGCGGCAGCATCCGATAGTCGAGCGTCACCGTCGGATGGCCGGCGATGGTCTCGGCCGCCACCATGCCCATGGCCGAAGCGATGTGGGCCAGCCGGTAGTCGGTCGCCACGTCGCCGATGGCATAGATGTGGGGCACATTGGTGCGCATATTGCCGTCGATGGCGATATTCTTGCGCTCGGTCAGCTCCACCCCGGCCGCCTCCAGGCCAATGCCCTCGGTGTTGGACATGAAGTTAATCGCCACCAGACAGACCTCGGCTTCCAACGGATCGCCACCTTCCACGCTGACCTTGACTCCCTTGTCCGTTTTCTCGATGCCGGTCACCTTGGCGCTCGTCTGGAACTTGACGCCCAGCTTCTTGTAAGCCTTCTCCAGCGTATCGCTGACCTCCGGCTCTTCGTTGGGCAGCAGGTGGGGCATCATCTCCAGGATGGTCACGTCAACGCCGTAGTTCACCCACATGTAGGCGAACTCGACGCCGATGGCCCCGCCGCCGATGATGACAACCGACTTCGGCGGGTTCTCGGCCAGGATAGCCGGGATGTAGGAGATGACTTTCTCGTCGTCGAACTCGACGCCCGGGAACGGCCGCGGCCGCGCGCCGGTGGCGATGATGATATTGGCCGCCTCCAGTGTCGCATCCTTGCCGTCGTTCAGCTTCACGGCCACCGTGTTCGGCCCGGTCAGCATGCCCGTGCCGTCGTAGACGTCGATCTTGTTCTTCTTCATCAGAAAGCCGACGCCCTTCACCAGCCGGTCGGATACCTGCCGGCTGCGCTTGAAAGCTACCCCGTAGTCGAGTTTCAAGTTGTCAAAGCTGAAGCCGAACTCTTTGGCCCGGTGTTGCAGCGTGTGGGCGACTTCGGCGTTCTTCAGCAAGGCTTTGGTGGGAATGCAGCCGATATTGAGGCATACGCCGCCCATATACTGCTTCTCGACGACGGCCGCCCTTAGCCCCAACTGCGCCGCGCGAATCGCGGCGACGTAGCCGCCCGGCCCGGCCCCCAGAACCACGACATCGTATTGATCTGCCATAATATCTCCTTGAAATTCGAGATACGAAATACGAGATATGAGCGAAGAACGCGCTCCGAACTCGTCACTCGTCGTTCATCACTCGTCACTCACTCAATTGATAGAGTTCCACCAGCACGCCGCCCGTGCTTTTGGGGTGGACGAAGGCGTATTTACGGCCGCCATGACCTTCCACGGCCGTCTCGTTGATAAGCTGGATGTCGTGCTCGCGCAAGCGCGCCATCATGGCGTCGATGTCCTCGACCTCCAGGCACATGTGGTGGATGCCCGGCCCGCGCTTCTCCAGAAAGCGGGCCACGCCGCTGTCGGCCACCGTCGGCTTCAGCAGTTCAACGTTGCTGCCCCCCACGGGCAGGAAAGCCACGTCGACGCCCTCGCTGGGTACAGATTCCGTCCGGTCCAGCTTGAGCCCCAACGCCCCTTCCCAAAAGTTCAACGCCCCTTCCAGTTCCGGGACGATGATGGCAATGTGGTTGATGTTCTTAATCATAGTTCTCTTGTGAATCGGGCAGAATTAAACACGGATGGGACACGGATTAACCGGATAACTCCACTCAATCCGTTTAATCCGTTCGATCATCAAGATCCGTGTTTAATTTTTGCTTCCCGCCTCTTACTTCAACAGGTCAGTGACGACGTCGCGCTCCTCGCGCAGTTCGTCCTGCGTGATGGCGATCTTCTCTTGGGCGAAGTCGCTCCACGGCAAGCCCTGCACGATGCTCCAGCCGCCGTCGCCATCGCTGACGATGGGGAAGGAGAACATCAGACCCTCATCGATGCCGTAGCTGCCGTCGGACGGCACCACGGCCGAGAACCAGTCGCCGTCGGGCGTCCGGTTCAGGAAGCTGCGCACGTGGTCGAGCGCGGCATTGGCGGCCGACATGGCCGAGGACAGACCCCGGGCGGCGATAATGGCCGCGCCGCGCTTCTGGACGGTCTCGATGAACGGCCCGCGCAACCAGTCATGGTCGGTAATGACCATCATGGCCGAATGGCCGTTGATCTTGGCATTCTCGAAGTCGGGGTACTGCGTGGCGCTGTGGTTGCCCCAAATGGTGACGTTGCTGACGTCGGTGACGCGCACGCCGGCCTTCCGCGCCAGTTGGGCGTAGGCCCGGTTCTGGTCGAGGCGGGTGAGGGCGCTGAAGCGGTTGGCCGGGATGTCGCCGGCGTTATTCATGGCGATCAGCGCGTTGGTGTTGGCCGGATTGCCGACGACGGCCACGCGCACGTTGTCAGCGGCGACCTCGCTCAGCGCCTGCCCCTGGCCGACGAAGATCGGGCCGTTGACCTTGATCAACTCGCCGCGCTCCATGCCTTTCGACCGCGGCCGCGAGCCGATCAGCAGCGCCCAGTTAACGCCGTCGAAGGCCACCTTGGGATCGTCGCTGATGACGACGTTTTCGAGCAGAGGAAAGGCGCAGTCGTCGAGTTCCATGACGACGCCTTCGAGCGCCTGCATCGCCGGGGTGATCTCCAGCAGATGCAG
Organism: Promineifilum sp.; assembly: GCA_017983515.1. Lineage (GTDB taxonomy): Bacteria > Chloroflexota > Anaerolineae > Promineifilales > Promineifilaceae > Promineifilum. The sequence continues at coordinate 170,496 of JAGOBF010000001.1, forward strand.
CGCCACCCGCGTGTCGGGGCCGAAGACCTCACCGTTGGCGATGCGTGGCAGGATGGAGTAGCCGATCTGGCCGGCCGCTCCGGTGACAGCAACTTTGACGAGCTTGGACATGGTAAATTCTCCTTGGACAAGGCCTGGGGATTTCCAGGCTGGGTTCTAAATGGTAAGTGCGCCCTGGCTTCCGGAAGTGGGGTGGGTCACGGTGGGCGACGCATCTATTATCGGACGTTTCCGGCCGGTCGGCAATTGAAGAGATGGAACGCGGTCGGAAAAGAGGGTTTATCCGCAGATTATCGAGAGACATTTCTTAAATCTGCATCATCCCGGAAATCTGTCGATGACTATCCTACCTGAGTTCCAGTCCCCTTTGCCGCACCACTTCATACATCAGCAGCGCCGCCGATGCCGACAAATTCAAACTGTCCACCACCCCGGCCATCGGGATACTCACGCGCCTGTCGGCCGCCGCCAGCCACATCTCGCTCAATCCCCACGCCTCGCTGCCCACGACCAGGGCCACCGGCCCGGTCAGGTCGGCCGCCGTGTAGAGCGTGGCCGCCGCCGGAGTAGCCGCCACGACGGCAATCCCCTGTTCGTGCAACCAGGCAATGGTTTCGTCGGTTGTCGCCGCAACGGCCGGCACGGTGAAATAGGCCCCCAGGCTGGCGCGGATGACGTTGGGGTTGTGGAGATCAGTGCCCCGACCTGTGACGGTTCCTTCCCGCTCCGGCAGCGTGGGCACGATCACGCCATCGACGCCGGCCGCATCGGCTGTACGCAGGATCGCCCCCAGATTGCCCGGCTTCTCGGCCTCTTCCACGACCAGCAAAAACGGCTTGCCGCGAAACGTAAGACGCTCCAGCCGGTTCTGAGGATAGGGGATGACCATCAACAGCCCGCCGCTCGTCCCCCGATACGCCATCCGGCCGAATACCTCCGGCGAGACAAGGTATAGCTCGCCCATGCCCGTCGCGGCGATGGCCCGCAGATGTTGCGCGACTCTCTCCCCTTCGTCGTCGATCAATTCCGGGCACAGGTACGCTTCGGCCGGCACGACGCCGTGGTCGAGCGCCCGCCGAATCTCGCGCACGCCTTCGACGACCGTCTGCTGCGCCTCATCGCGCGCTCGCCGATCATTCAACTTGATGATTCGTTTAACTCGCGGATTTTGGAGGCTGGTGATGGAGAGCATGGTCAGTAAACAGTGGACAGTGTCAGGATACAGTGAGCGGTAACTAGTGATGCGTCGGGAGCCGCTGTCAGCCCAAAGCGGTTGGCCCGCAAGGCCTGCTCGGCCGTCGTTTCTTCATTCGTCACCGGCCACTAAAGCTTCCCCTCTCGATAGGCTTCCTTGCGCGCCATATAGTTCCCCACGGCCCGCGGCCCGGCCGAGCGCTGGGCGTCCGTCAGCGGGCCGACGACTTTGGCCGGCACGCCGAGGGCCAGCATCCCCGGCGGCAGGTGCATCCCCGGCGGCACCACCGCCCCCGCGCCCACCACCGCCCCCGCGCCGATGACCGCGCCGTCCAGCACCGCCGCCCGGATGCCGATCAGCGCGCCGTCTTCCACCGTGCAGCCGTGGACGACGGCCCCATGACCAATGGTCACCTCGCGGCCAACGATGCACGGGAACCCGGCCGAGACGTGGAGGATGGCCCCGTCCTGGATGTTCGTCCGGTCGCCGACGATGATGGGCGCCTCATCGCCGCGCAGCACTGCCCCGAACCACACGCTGACGTCTTCGCCCAAGGTGACGTCGCCCCGCACTGTGGCCGTGGCGGCGATCCATACGCTGCGCGGAAGGGTCGGTTTGCCGGAAAGTTCCATCAGTTTATCGCTTGACACCTGGGGCCAGCATCGCCTCGTCTGTGGCCCAGTTCGATTCGGGCAGCGCCGGCTTATCGACCTCACGCGCCAGCAGCTCGTTGATCAGAGCGATGGCCGCCACGGCATAGGCCAGACCACTGACGATCCAGGCGATCATCGCGCCGAAGATGTAATCGTTGATTTGTAATCCGCTAAACTGGAAGCTGGCCGGATAATCATAAATCGAGTTGGTAATGAACAGCAGGATGAGGCCAATGATCTTGATCGGCCAGATGCTGATGAACGTGTAGATCACGCGCACAATGGGCGTCATGCGGCCGTGGCTTTGCGGCCAGGCGGCGGTGATGTGCCACCAGTTCAGCAGAGAGATGCCCAGCAGGCTCAGCAGTTCGACGGCATGGACGACACCATAGCGCAGCGTCGCCGCATGGCTGTGCGGATCGTACCAGAACCAGCAGATGGACAGGTAAGTCAACAGCGTGACGCTCGGCGCGGTGGCCCAACGCACAAAACGCTGCCCCACGCCAGGGCCGTCGCCGGATTGTCGCGCCGCCAGGATCATCGCCCGCCCGCGCTCCGGCAGGCCGTGGATCAGGGCCGGCACGGGGTTGGCGAACATCAGCAAGCTGGGAGTGGACGCGACCAGAAGCATATGCTGGATGATACGCGCGCTGAAGTATTGCGTCGACAGATAGCCCAGCGGCGAAATGAACGCCACGGCCAGCAGCGCCAGCCCGGCCATGAAAAACTTTAGCGAGCGGGCCGAGGCCGGGGCGTCTTTCGGCGGCGGCCCCTTGTGGAACGCCTGCAAGCGTCGCCAGCCGCGCACGTAGAGCAGTCCGACGAGGAAAATCCCCACGGTCGCCAACAGACGCCAGAACGTCGCCTCAGACCACATATCCATCGCGCTGCTGATTTTAGCAGGCAGAGGGGACAAGGAGCAACGGCTTTAGGACGCTTTCACCTTCGCCCAGGGCGCGGACAAACCGGCCAGTGGTTAACAGGATCGTTTGTCCGTTCCTACAGATGCGATTTTCTAGGCATCGTCCGCGTCCTGATGTTCCATCACTGGGGCGCTATCTCGCCGCCGGCGCAGCCAACCTTGCTCGCGGGTATCTTCTACGCTAATGCGATGTCGCCGCGCCCGCAGGATAGCCCCCCGGCTGAGGTAGCCGACGATTCGCCGTGAGTCCTCGCGGCTGACCACGGGCAAGCGGCCGATGTCGTTGTGAACCAGCTTGTTCAGCGCATCGTGGACCATTTCATCGGGATAGGCGACGACGAGCGAGGTCGTTCCGGCCTCCAACACCGTCAGCTCGCCGCCGGCCGGTTCCTCGAGCGCGACCAGTAGATCACCGCGCGTGATGATCCCCGACAGGTGATCCTCGTCATCGACGATGAGAAAAGCCTGGTGGCGCACATAGTCCGGCTCGCCTTTCGCAATACGGTCAGCCAGATCTTTCACGCGCATATTGCCGGGCAGATTGACTGTCGTCGCGACCATCATGTCGCCCACGGTAACCTGTTGCAAGGAGTCGGCTTCATATTCCGACGGGACGCGCAACCCGCGCCGGGCCAGCTTCTCGGTCATCACGGTGTTGCGCATGAAGACCAGGGCCACCGCGTCGGCGATGACACAGACCAGCATGAGCGGCAAGATAGCGTTGTAATCCTGGGTGATCTCGAAGCCAAAGATGATGAAAGCGAAAGTGGAACGAGAAGCCGCGCCGAAGACGGCCACCATGGCGACCAGGGCAAACGCCCCCGGCTGTAATTGCAGACTCGGCATGGCCGAGTTCAGCAGAATAGCCAGCGCCCCGCCCATCGCCGCACTGGCCATGAACAGAGGCGCGAGCAGCCCGCCCGACGTGCCCGACCCCAACGACACCAACAGCGCCAGCAGCTTGAAGATCATCAGCGAGAGCAGCACGGTGAGCGTCAATTGATTGTTAAGGATATCGGAAATAGTGCCGTAGCCGACCCCCAGCACACGCGGCACGAAATAGCCGATTAGCCCCAGGCCAAAGCCGCCGATGACCGGCAGCCAAAACTCATCGACCGGCAAAAGGGCGAAGAGGTCTTCCGTCCAATACAGCGCCTTGGTAACCCCAATGGCCAACGCCCCACACAGCAGACCCAGCAAGATATAGAAAGGCAGCGCGCGGGGGATTCCGAAATCGGGAATGGATACAGCGAACAGCGGCCCCTTACCCAGAAACGGCATGCGCACCGTCGTCGCCACGACCGTGGCGATAACCAGAGGGATGAAAGAGCGCGATTTAAACTCGAACAGGAGCAGTTCGATGGCAATGATCACCGCGGCAATGGGTGTATTAAAGGTGGCGGCCATGCCGGCCGCCGCGCCACAGGCCAGAAGGACTTTCCGCTCAACGGCCGTCGTCGGTATGATCTGCCCCAACAGCGACCCCATCGCGCCGCCGGTCTGGATGATGGGCCCCTCCGCACCGAACGGCCCGCCGGTACCGATCGCTACCGCCGTGGCAATCGGCTTGAAGATGGCCACGCGCGGGCTGACCCGACTGCGGTTCTCCAGCACGGCCTCCATCGCTTCCGGAATGCCGTGACCCTTGATCTTCGATGTGCCGTATTTAGCCATCAGACTGACGATAAGCCCGCCGACGGCCGGGACGACCAGCATCCACAGCCCAATAGGATTTGTCTGCAAATCGGTCAGCTCGGTCGCCACCTTCTGAAAGAAAACCATATTCCACAACAAACCAATCAGCGAAAAGAGGGCGTAGGCCAGCACGCCGGCGATGGCACCGATGACCGCCGCCAGGATGCTGACGAAAAGTAAGCGAAATGACTTGGATGGTTGTACATCAGGCGATTGCAGTGGATCCAGCTCTGATATATTGATCATAATTGCCTCGTGAATGAACAAAGATAAGCTAGCATTTTATATCGTAATACGATGTAATACAATAGGCGAACCCGTTATTCATCAATTGGAGTAAAATCACGCCTATCAGCGGCTGGAGTTATGTATGCAAAAGGAAACCGGCAAGCCACAAACCATCAGTAAGGCCGAATACGAAAAATTGGCCTCGTTTCGCTACGCCTTGCGCCAGTTCCTGCGCTTCAGCGAGACGGCCAGTCGCCAGGCGGGCATTGCCCCCCAACAACATCAGGCGCTCTTGGCCATGGCCGGCTACCCCGACCGCGCTCAAATCACCACGGGTGAACTGGCTGAACGATTGCAACTCCGGCATCATAGTACCGTGGAGCTGATTGACCGTCTGGCGGCCCAGGATTTAGTCGTTCGGGAATCCGGCGTGGAGGATCGGCGGCAGGTCTACGTGTCTCTGACGCCGAAGGGGCATGACGTGCTAGCCCGCCTCTCCATGATTCATCGCCATGAATTGAAGCGAATCGGGCCTCAGCTAAATTTGCTGCTGGAGCAACTGTCTATCGACGACGCGACGGACTCCAGCTAGCCGGTAGTGCCGGAATGTCGGCTCATGAGAAAAGGTCGCGCCGCCTGAATGGGGCCATGGCGAAGCGCGTCAGGAGCTTGGTCGTCGTTAGCCAGTCGATAACTGCGCCCGATTTGTCGTTGCTCAACACCTGGTCGACCAGCCAGGGCGTCACCGTCTCGACCTTGTCGCCGATAATGTTGAAGACCTTCTTGGCGCGTTCCAACTCTTCGACATCGTCCTCAAACTGATCGGTCAGCAAGTCGGTGATGACGAGGCCGGGGCTGAGGGTGCTGACTTTAACCGGCGTGCCCTTGGTCTCCTGGGTCAGCGAGCGCGACAGGAAGCGCACGGCCGCCTTGGTGCTGCCATAGAGCGACAGGCCCGGCCGCATTCGTCCATTACTGCCAAATCCCTCCATATTATAGAGATGGCCGTCGCCCTGCTTCAGCATGCCTCGAATCGCCGTCTGCGCGCCGAAGGTCATTCCCTTCAGATTGATGTCCACCACCTGATGGACCGTCTCCACCGGCAGTTCCCAGATCATCAACATGGGATGGCCGATCCCGGCATTGTTGATCCAGATGTCCACCCGGCCGAAGGCGGCCACAGTCGCGTCCCACAGCGCCTGGTGGGTGTCTGGTTGGGAGATGTCGCCATGCTGCCCGGCCACACGGCCGGCGCCGTGCGCGTTCTCCAGGGCGCGCTGGGCTTCTGCCATGCTTCCCGGCGAGCGGCCGTTGAGCGTGACCGCGCACCCGCGCGCCAAAAATGCGTCGGCTAGCCCGTAGCCGATCCCCCGCGTGCTACCCGTGATAACAATGGCTTTCATTCTGGTTAATTCGTTCCGTAACGTCGGTACTCCGTGGTATGATGTTGCCGTCAACCGTTAGTTTTAGCACATAAAGGAGCATTTACGGAATGCACGATTTCGCCCAGGTTGCCGCCGCGTTTGTGGAAATGGCCCATCGCATCGTCTGGGCCGGCGTGGCCACGGTTGACGAGCACGGCCGTCCGCGCTCGCGCATCCTCCACCCCATCTGGCAATGGGACGGCCGGCGGCTTATCGGCTGGGTCGCCACCAGCCCGTCGCCCACCAAGCGCGCCCATCTGGCCGCCCATCCCTATGCCTCGGTGAATTACTGGCAACCATCACATGACACCTGCGTGGCCGAGTGTCGCGCCGCTTTACTGATGGATGACGAGACGCGAACGGCCGTCTGGAATCTGTTCATCGGCGGCCAGCAGCCGGTGGGCTACGATCCAGGCATCGTCCCATCGTGGCGCGGCGGGCCGACGTCGGAAAACTTTGCCGCCATCAGGCTGGAGCCGTGGCGGCTGCGCGTCTTCCCCGGCAGCGTGTTGCTGGGCCAGGGCGGGGAGGTGCTAACATGGCGGGAGTGAGCAGAGTGAACACGGACGATCCTGTTTCCCCATCGTCGTTGATGCTTCAAACCCTGACCACCGAGCACTTCACCCTGCAGGGCGCACGCTCCGTCGTCATGTCCGAGATTACCGGCCGGGCGACCATCTATCTCAGTGCGGTATCCAGTTCAGTCGTGGCTCTGGCCTTCGTCACCTCGATTTCTCAGGACGATGACCTGGTGCGTGGCTTTGCGCTGGTTCTTCTGCCACTGTTAAGCTTCATGGGCTTTGTCACCAAGGAGCGCCTTAACCAGCTCAGCTACGCCGATTTTCAATATCATAAGGCTATCAACCGTATTCGCCACGCCTACGTGGACGTGGCCCCCGACGCGGCGCGATACCTCACCCTCTCCATCTACGATGATTTGAGCGGCGTGGCCCAATCCGCCGTCTACCGGCAAGGACGACGCATGAGCGTTCTCACGGCGGCACAGATGATCGCCGTCGTCAATTACGTGATCATCGGGGTCAGCGGCGGCATTCTCTTCGACTGGGTCGCCGGCCTGCCTGTGCCCTATCCTATCCTCTTCGGACTGGGCATGGGCCTGGTCGTCGCCCTCTTGGACTTCCGGATAGCCCATTGGCGCTGGGCCAAATTTCTGGCCTCTTCCGAAACACGCTTTCCCTCGCCGGCCGATGAGGCAGCTCCCTGATCGGCAAGCCGGGATGCCGATCGGTGGCGAGCAGGCTCGACGGATTCACACAACCATGACTGCTGAAAGGCCTTTTATTTCGACAATTACCGGCGTGCGCGAGGTCGCGCTGACGGCCACCGCCGACCTGGCCTACTGGGCCGGCAAACTGCGGGCTGAAAGGCTGGTTCCCTATAACGACGACGGCCGGGCCTCATTACTGCTGACCGCCATCGAGTCCACATTTCGCGGCATCCCCTTTCGGGAAATGTCGATCTCGGTCCTGGTCAGCGACGACGGAGCCACGCCCGCCGGCGCTTACCTGGCCCACGCCTACAACTCCTCGCGCCTGCTGACCTTCGCCGAGCGGGTCTTATTGCATACACCTTATCACCTGGCGGACTTGATTGTCGACGAGCGCGTCCCGGCGCGGCTGGGCGTGTCGCGCGGGGATCGCGTCTCGTTCACTGCTCGCATGAACGACACAGTCGCCTCCGGCCGCGCGGAAAACATGCTGTTCGACGGCCCTATCTATTTACCCGGCGGGCGGCAGGTTTTCTACGCCCGCCTCAGCGGCGCGGGCCACGCCTACCCCTTTGCGGCAGCGGATGAAATGAAAATCGAAAGCGATACCCCGGAGCACATCTTCGGCCAATTGCTCGAATCAGACGTCAAAGGCAAGGCGTGGCTGTTGCGTGCCGGGGCCGTTCATGCCCGGTCGAAGACGTACCGTCGTCAAGCCGAGTGACGCAAGATGCCCGGCCGCGCATCATCCAGGGCCTGATCACCTTTCTGATGTTGCGCCGCTGATCCAAACCGCGCGATCCGACCGAGTTTCCAACGGGTCAACCACCGGGCGCTCTGCCCAAGGCCTCATACATCGCCGCCAGGGCCATCGTCGGTTCCCAGCCCGCGCCGTGATCCTCATACCGCCACCACGCCGACAGCGTCGCGTGCGCCTCGGCCCAGGCCAACAACTCGTCTCGCGGCGCGCCCAGCGCCCCGGCCAGCGCCGTCACCCGCCGCGCCTGCAGGCGCCGCAAACCGGCCGCCGACAAACCGTCCGGCGGGTCATTCAGAAACGTCGCCACGTCGAAATACGGATGCCCGGCGTATCCCTTGGGATCGATAGCCAGCCACTCCTCGCGCTCCCCGCGCAGCACATTGCCCGGATTCATGTCGCCGTGGATGAGCGTCGTCCCGTCGCTAGCCAGCTCGCGCAACAGCGCCGTCGCGCGCTCGATTCGTTGCCCGGGGAACGGCCCATAGCCGCCGTCGAATGTCGCCCGCAGCCGGTCGAAGCCGTGGGCCAGATCATCGATCGTCCTGAACGGGTGCTCGCCCGGCAGCGGCCGCCACAGCTGGCGCAGGACGCCGGCCAGCGCGGCGATCTGCGCCTCGACATCGACCACCTCGCGCAGCGACCGGCCGGGCAACACGCGCTCCAGCAGCAGCACACCCCGCTCCCGGTCGGCGGCCAGCAAGCGGGCGATCCCGCGGCCGTCGAACACCCGCAGCGCCTCGATCTCGCTCCACAACTCGCCGTGGGGCACGCCCGCCTTCAGCACCAGCGACGTATCTCCTGGCCCGCTGACCGGAGCAACGTAGTTATAAGACAGCACGGGGAAGGGCGGCCCGATGGTCAGCGACCAGCGGCCGGCGAATTCGTCGAGCAAGGCCGGCAACGCGGCCAACCAGGCCGCGCCGCGTAAGCCGTGGACGTCACGGATATTGCGGGCACAGTAGGCAACGTCAACAATCATCCTGTTTATCCGGCCGCAGATTATAGCCCATCCTTCCTTTTGGCGGCCCATGCCGGTACAATTTCGGTCCGGCGCTACCCGATCCAGCACACTCGCCGCCCGGAGGCAACACGTGAACGTCATCAGCGTGAACATTGGCCGCGCTCAACCCATTGAGAACGCCAAGTCTATTGGTATGACAGGCATCTACAAGACGCCGGCCGCCGCGCCGGTGCGCGTCACCGCACTGGGACTGGCGGACGACGCCATCTGTGACGTCAAGCATCACGGCGGCATCGATCAGGCGGTCTACGTCTTTGGACAGGTAGATTACGACTGGTGGTCGGCCGAGCTGGCGCGCCCTTTGGCCCCCGGCACGTTCGGCGAAAATCTGACCGTCAGCGAACTGGAGAGCACAACGCTGGCCATTGGCGACCGGCTGCATCTGGCCGAAGTGGTGCTCGAGGTCACGTCGCCGCGCATCCCGTGCGTCACGCTGGCGGTACGAATGGGCGACCCGACCTTCGCCAAACGCTTTCGCCGGGCCGAGCGACCCGGCGTCTATTGCCGCGTCCTCCGCGAGGGCGACGTGCGCGTCGGGGAGCCGGTTCGCCTGGAGCCGTACACCGGCCCGACGCTCTCCATCATGGAAAATTTCCGCGACTTCTACGTCCGCGAATGGGATGAGGCCATGCTGCGCCGCCATCTGGCCGCGCCCATCTCCGTGCGCGAGCGTGTGGAACTACAAGAGCGCCTGGCCGCGCTACTGGCCGCCTAGCGGGCCGTATCACCATCATACAACGGGTTGCGCCCGGTCGGCGCTCCCTACACGATTTCTCCCTGCCAGATGCGCCGCATCTCGGCCGATGTATCCAGCAGCTGGCTCAAAGTCCCCTGCGCGACGATTCGGCCGCCTTCGAGCACGATGATCTGATCGGCGCGGCGCAGCGCCGGACGGCGATGGCTAACGACCAGGCAAGTTGGACGTGCCCCGCCCGCCTCGTCGACCAGCCGTTCCCACAGCAATTGTTCCGTCTCCACATCCAGCGCGCTGGAGAGATCGTCGAACACCAGTAGCTCAGCGCCACGGACGAGCATCCGCGCCGCCGACGCCCGCTGCACCTGCCCGCCCGACAACCGGACGCCGCGCGGCCCGACCACCGTATCCAGCCCGGCCTCCAGCACGGCGACGTCCGGTTCCAGCACGGCCGCCCGCAGCGCTCCGGCCAGGTCGGCCTCGCCCTCCGGTAGTCCCATGAGGATATTGTCTCGCAGGGAGTCGCTGAACAGGCGCGGCACTTGCGGCGTGTAAGCCGAGCGCGGCGGCCTGAAGAACGTCGCCGGTTCAGCCACGGCCGCGCCATTCCAGCGCACCTCGCCGCCGTCCGGCGGCAGCAGCCCCAGCATCGCCCGCAGCAGCGTCGTCTTGCCGCTGCCCACGCGGCCGGTGACCACGGTGAACGAGCCGCGCGGCAGGGTGAACGTCACATCGGCAATGCCGGCGACGAGTTCAGATCGCTCCTCGTCCGTTATGCGCCGTTCGTCGCCTCCCACGCTATCTCCCTGTCCTCCGTCTTCCCCGCGCCCCTGCGGGGGATGAAGATACGTCAGGCTGACCACCTTCACCTCTTCCAGCCGGTCGGCGGCCGTTCTCCCCGGCATGGTCAATGCCGGGATGCCGCCGTTCTCATAGATCGGCCGGTGGGCGACGATGCTTGCCGGCGGCGCGTCGGGGTGCATCTCCTGCAGCCGGTCGAGCACCACCCGCTGCTGGGCGATCTCCGACATATAGCTGCCCAGATTGGCCGGGAAGTTGACGGCGATAGTCAGATAGGTGACGAACAGGGTGAAGTCGCCGACGGTCATCGCGCCCGACTGGAGCGTCTGCCCGGCCAGCAGCACGACCACGGCCACGGCGATGTCGCCCATGCTCTGCCCGGCCGAGAAGGACAAATTCAGGAAAGTGCTTTGCCGCACCCCTGCTTGGCGTCGCGTTTCGCTCAATAGGGAGAAGTAGCGCAGTGCACCCCTCTCGGCATCAGCCACTTTGACTGCCTGCACGCCTCCCAGAATCTCGCCCAGGAAACCGGTGACGCGGCTCGACGCCACGCGAGTGGCCCGATCGTAGAGCAGGAAACGTTTCCAGGCGACACGATTGATGAAGAACACGGCCAGCAGCGGCACAACGGCGACCAGCGTGATCCACGGATTGACGCGGGCCATGATGATGACCGCGAACAGGAAGAAGATCGCCTCGCCAACCTCCTGCGGGATCCAGGTGGGGAAGTCGGCGAAGTCGCCCACGTCCCGCCCCAGCCGGTGGATGGCGTCGCCGGACTCGACCGGCATCGGCCGCGCGGCGGGCTTGGCCAGGATGTTACCCATGAAGTTGACCCGCATAAGCACCTGATTGACGGTGCGCACGGCCAGGCCGCCCCATTCATAGCCGACGTTGGCGACCATGCGGCCGAATTGTACCGCCACCAGCAACCCCAGCAGCGTCACGATGTTGAAGGTCGCTGCCCCTTCGCCGGTCAATGTATCGAAGAAGCTGCGCGTGATCAGGCCGGGGATCAATTGGGTGACGATGAAGATGACGCCGAAGACCAGGTTGGCCGCAAAATACCACGGCCGATAGCGGATCAGCGCCCATGTCCCCTTGAAAACCGGGAGCCTATCGGCTGATTTCGCCGATTTGGCAGATTGGATGTTGGTCGTAACTGGTGTCATTGTGATAGCCCATTACCTGTATCCGACGAAAGAATCAGACGATGATCGATCTTCTTAAAGATCTGCCCGATCTGTGGATGATTCCTCTTTTCTTTCATGCCAGCACCTCCTCTAGTCCCGTCTGCAGCAGCCGATAGAAGCGCGAATCGGGGTCGGCGGCCAGCGCGGCGCGAGGGCCGAACTCGACCACACGGCCGTTCTCCAGGATCAGGATGTCGTCGGCGCGCCCCACCGTGCGCAGGCGGTGGGCGATGATAATGCCCGTGCGTCCGTCCAGCAGCCGGTCGATGGCTCGCTCCAGCAGCGCCTCCGTGCCGGGATCGAGCCGCGACGACGCTTCATCGAGCACCACCAGCCGCGGATCGCGCAGGAACACGCGCGTGAAGGCCAATAGCTGCCCCTCCCCGGCCGATAGACCCTTGCCGCCGCTCTCCAGCACCGTGTCCAGGCCATCGGGCAGCCCGCGATACCAATCGCCCAGGCCGAGCGTTTGCAGCGCGGCAACGATGCGGCCGTCATCGTTGGCCGGCCGCGTGGGGTCGTAGTTGCTGAACAGCGTCAGATTGTCGCGCACGGTGGCGGCGAAGAGTTGCACATCCTGCGTCACCAACCCAACGTGGCGGCGCAGTTCGCTCAGTGCCACGTCGCGCAGATCGACGCCGCCATTTTGCCCGATGCGGATGCTGCCGGCGTCGACGTCGTAGAGCCGGAAGAGCAGGCGGGTCAACGTCGTCTTGCCGCTGCCCGTACGCCCCAGGACGCCCAGCACGCGGCCGGGAGCGACGGCAAAGGAGACCTCGTGCAGAACGGTAGGCGTATCGCCTGACGCATCAGGCGTCGATTCGCCCTCTTCATCCGTCATTCCTGATCCGTCATTCGCCATTTGACGCCTGTCCTTATAGGCGAACGACACGGCGTCAAACGCCACGCCCGGCGCGTCCGACGACAGGGTACTCCTGTCCGCGCCGGCCGTCGCTTCGGCCACCTCCGGCCGCAGATCGAAAAACTCGCGCGTGCGGTTCACGCCGGCCAGCGCCCGCTGAATGTAGCTCAGGTGGCGGCGCACCGAGTCGAGCGGCGACTCCAGCAGGCCGACGTAGTAGACCAGCGTGAAAACCGTGCCGATGGTCATGGCCCCGGCGCGAAACGACAAGGCGGCCAGGCCCATCGAACCGGCCAGCGCCAGGACGAACAACAGCGTACTCGTCGCGCCGACGATGGTGCTCAGGGTGTAGGTGCGCCGAGTGAGGCGCGCGTGGGTGTTCAGCAGGGGGTAGAGGCGAGCCATGACGTAAGGCGCGCCGCCGTTGGGGATGACGTCCTCTGTGCCGGTGATATGTTCTTCCAAAAAACCGAACAGCTCAGCGACGGCCCGGCTGATGCTCGTGAAAAGCTTCACCATGCGCTCCTGGATGACCCGCAGCAGCGTGACCATGATAATGGCATAGCCCAGCGCCACCAGCCCGATGCGCCAGTCCTTCAGAAATATCAGGGCAATGATGCCCGCCACCAGCAGGCCGTTGCCGATGAGACTAACGACGATCTCCGAAAAGTACTCGGCCAGTTCGCCGACGTCGCCGTCGATGCGCTCGATCAGTTCGCCGGGCGTGCGCAGCTTATGAAAGCCCATATCCAGCCGCAGGACGTGGGCGGTCAGGTCGGCGCGCAGGGCGTTGGTCGTTGCCCAGCCCAGGTCTTCGGTGAAGTAGACGGTGATGAGAAACAGCGCCTTCTGAGCCAGCACGGCGGCGAAAAACAGCGCGGCGAGGAGGGTGAGACGGTTCGCCAAACCGTCCCCCTGACCGGTCGCCGCATCAACAAAACGGCCGAGTAACTGCGGCGCGAGCAATTGCAGGCCGATGCTCGTCAAGAGCAGGAGGGTCAACAGCGCCACCCGGCCGCGAAACGGCCGCAGGTAGTGCCCTAACATACGAACAGGTTGAGTGGGAACTGATTGATCCATATTCAAGCGTTTTAACCGCAAATGACATAGATAATGCCGAACAAGGTGCACGTCCGCAGGCGGCCGACAGGAATCACCACCCGGCAGGTCACCCCGTGAGTGTATTTAGTTGTGGTCGCTACGCTAATCGGGAAGGATGCGCGAAACCACAGGGCCGGCAACCCTGCGGCCGGGCAGATGCGGATGGGGCGGCCGCGCCATAGGCGGGCCGGAAATCAGCGGTTGGCCGAATCTACCGGGCGGCGGTTGTGCTCACGGTGCGCCGGGCGGGCTGGAAGGCTGTAATGGATGATGTTTGCATTTTAATGACCTCCTCTCGCTAGCTCGAATTTGTTCAACGCGGGCAGTATAGCAAAATACCGCAGTCAGGCGCAATAGGGAGTGTTGAAGTCGTTATGGCCGGCCGATCTCCCTTGGCATGTGGCCTGGTTCTCAGGGCTCCCTATAATGATGGCACTTGGGTGCAGGGCGCAGAGCAGGCAACACAAGGAAACAAACGTCCTCAAAGAATATCTTCACACGCCTGAGTAAAGGTGTTGCATGATTCTCGATACGTTTACCATTCCGGTTTCGCCCCCATTTAGACTGGATTTAACCGCCTGGGCCTTGCGCCGAAGAGCTAAAAACGCCATTGACCGATGGGACGGAAGGCAATACGGCCGTGTGCTGATCGCCGGCAATACGGCCATCCATGTTCTGATGGAGCAAAACACGGAAGTAGAACTTTCGGTCACCCTCAGAAGCGAACGATCCGGCGATCCGGCGCGGCAAGAAGTGGAAACATCTCTGCAAAAAATGTTCTCGGTCGATACCGATCTGGCGGCATTCTATCAACTGGCCGAAGGAGATGCCCATCTACGCAGCCTGGCGCAGAGGTTTAAAGGGGTCAGGCCTCCTCGTTTCCCCACGATTTTCGAGGGCCTCGCCAACTCCATTGCCTGCCAGCAGGTCTCGCTCGACGCCGGACTATCGCTGCTCAACAAACTGGCCGAAAATTATGGCCTGAGATTCAGTGACGGAGACGAAACCTACTATGCCTTCCCCCGACCGGAGGACTTATATCAAATCGCGGCCGATGACATCAAAAAGTTAGGCTTTAGCTACCAGAAAGCACGCGCCATCACTGAACTGTCCGTGAACATAGTCGATCAAAAGCTGACGCTCTCCGGCCTGGATGCTCTATCGAACGAAGAAATCCTTAACATTCTCGTTCAGAATCGGGGGATTGGTCGCTGGAGCGCTGAGTACGCCCTGCTAAGAGGCTTCGGCCGGATAGACGTTCTCCCGGGCGATGACGTCGGCGCTCAAAAGAATTTAATGGAGCTAATGGGGCTTGAGGCTCGGCCGAACTACGACCAGATTCAGGCCCTGACCCAACGATGGCAGCCCTATGCCGGCTTTGTATACTTTCACTTGCTGCTGGACAAGCTGCAACTAAAAGGCCTGCTATGACGACCCCTGTTTACACCATCGGGCACTCCACCAGACCTATCGAAGAGTTTCTGGCAATCCTCGACGCCTTCCACATCGAAACGGTTGTCGATGTCCGGACGATAGCCCGCTCACGTCACAACCCGCAATTTGGCGAAGAAGCGTTAACCGAGAGTCTCGCTCAACACGGCCTGAGTTATAAACGGATTGAAGCCTTGGGCGGACTTCGGCACGGGGCCGCAACCTCGATCAATAAGGCCTGGCGAAACCCGTCTTTCCGGGCCTACGCCGATTACATGCAGACAGCGCAGTTTGCGGCCGGCATGGACGAACTTTTGGGAATCGCTAATGAATCGCGAACGGTAATCATGTGCGCCGAGGCCGTGCCCTGGCGCTGCCACCGCTCCCTGATTGGTGACGCCCTCCTGGTTCGTGGCCTGCAAGTCGAAGATATTATGAGCGAGAAGAGCACCCGACCCCACGTGCTGACCCCCTGGGCGAAAGTTGATGGAGAAACAATTACTTATCCAGAGGTTAAAAACGAGGATATCGCCTGAGGTAATGCCGCGATTATTCGACGTTGGCCCCCATATCAAAGAAGAAGACACCGAGTTAGGCAAACTTCCAAGCGCAACAGAGTCTAGTTCATTCACTTCCGGGCGGGCAAGGTTCGTCTTCCCCGATTATTGCAAACACATGGGTTTCCTCAAACCCCGAAAATTCAAATGCGTCGGGAAATGATTTCAGCAAACAAAGCTCGTCCATGGCCAATATAGACGGCCATACCTTGGTGGCGAAATCGTCGTTGTCCGGTATGGCACTCACTAAAACCAAATCCACTCCCCATTCGCGGAGAATTGGAATCGCCGCGGGGGTGGGCCAGCTACCAAGCTGGGCCTCGACTACGGCAAGATGAGACGGTTGAAATGACATATAGCCGTTAACGATGGGCTGACCGTGGCGTGATTGACTATACATTGCCAGCTTGTCGATCCAGGGTCGTGGGTATTCAATGAGCGCCGTCCCTTCAGGTTGCCCTGCCAACCACTCATCGACAAGGCGGTCATTGACCGATACGGCCGTGAAGTCAGGGTAGGGGATAATTAATCCTTCGAATATAATCAGCCCCCCCAACGCTATGGCAATGGCAGTACCCCAACGTTCCTTGCCCAGCAGCCAGGCTGTCCCGAAACCGGCCAGCACCGCAACGACTAACATCAACGGCACGCCGAAACGTGCCCACACGCGAAGAGATGAGTAGAACGGAAGCCAATGGTAGAGGAGCATGCCGGGTAGCACGATGGGTATCTGTCCGTGGGGGAGCGGAATCCCTTCAATGAGAGGTGATATGATGGAACTGACCCATGCCGGGGCGGTAATGAGGACACGTTCGCCACGCCACCGCAGCGTCAGACCCAAACCCAATACAATGCTGATCAAGCCCATGATGATGAAGGGTCGTGTCTTCCGCCAGGGCGTTGTCACTAGCCCAATAATCGCTGCAATCATCGCCGCGTAACCGAGTGATACCACATCCCATTCCCCGCGGATTGGGAATACGGTAGAAGTCTGGTTTCGCCAAAGCGGATGCAGTGGATTGGGACTGAATAGATAGTCGGAACTAAAACCCAACTGCTCCGAGTCGGCGACCGTAAACTTCCCCCCGTCGGGTAGCATCTCGCGACGGGCGTGCCACGTCAACAGTGCAAAAGGGGCGATGAGAAGAAAAGTAATGCCGAAAACCCCAAAGAGTCGAATGAACCGGTCACGCCAATTCGCTTCAGAAGGGGCGAGTAAACCCAAACCAAGCAGTGGAAGTGTGGCGACAAACAAAAAATACCATTGTGAGATGATGGTGGCAGCCAAAAATGTGCCACTTAGAATCATCCATTTCCAGGAAATCGGACGGGGCACCGATATCAAGCGTAACAGACTGGCCGCCGCATAAGGCAAAAACATCATGCCGATTAGCACTTGTAAGTGACCGCCAAGCCGCAGCGTAAACACAGGCGCGGCAATATATACACAGCCTGCCAGCAAACCTGCGCCCACTCTGCTCGTCTTCGTTTCGACTAACCAGTACATGCCCAATCCACCCAAAACAAAAGTTGCCAACAAGGTCAGGTTATAGGTAACGATAGGGCCTAAAAGCGCGGTGAATGGCGATAATAAGAGAAAATACCAGGTTGGTTGTGCGCCCGATGCCGTATACCATCCTTTAGGAAAATACACATTAGGCGTATAAAATGGATTGGCACCGGTCTGGAAAACGGCCTTTTTGGCAGAAACCAGTTGCCAAAGGACTTCGAATGAATCGTCGAATGGGCGGCCAACGACGTGGCTGTTCAGATGGATGACCAACGGCAAATTCACAATCAGAACCAGGAGTAGAAAAAACAGACCGGGCAACAAGAATTTACGGACATTGTTGCCGGAGGGTGGAATTTCCGGTGAAGGGGTAGTGATATCCATTCCTTGTCTCGTCCGTCAGTTCTTTAATCTCGCCGCCAGCTTGACCACCGTCCGCCTGTTCCGCACCGTCGCCGCCATCCCCAACGCCTTCTCCATCGCGCCGCCGGCGAATGACGAATCGCCCACCGCATCGCGCCGCAGCCAGTAGACCTCGCGGCCGTCCACGTGGAATGCGTCAACCGGGCTGCTATAAGCCAGCAGCCTCTCCCGCGCGTCGTCGTCCGGAGAAGCCCCCAGAAAGGCGATGAAGAGCGTGTGGGCCGCGTCGCGGTCGGCCTCGCCAAAAGGCCAATGGTCGGCCGCGGCGGCCAATTCGGCCGGCGTGCGGATGAACGTATCCACCCGATAGCCGAGAGCCGTTTGCAGTCCATTCTCGATGGAACGCTCCAGCGTGACCCTATCCGTCTCCGGGGAGTCGAAGATCACGTTGCCGCTGGCGATAAACGTCGCCACGTCGGTGAAGCCCAGTCCCTCGAACAGAGTACGCAGATGATCCATTTTGACAGTGTGGCCGCCGACGTTGATGGCCCGCAGAAAGGCGACATATTGTGGCATTATCTGATCAAATCCTCCTCGAACTCCCTCCGCCTCGGCCCGCAGCAGCGCCAGCACGCGCTCCACGCCCTAGGCCGGCGCCTTCACCACGTCTGTGCCGCGCCGGATACCACCGTCGATCAGCACCTCGATGCGGCCGTCGACAGCGGCCCCCTCTGTGGCGAGACCTCGGTAGTATAGCATAGAAGGCCGGCCTACATGGACGGACAAACCCTTGCTCAAATCAGCCAGGTCCAAAACTTAAAGCTCACTCGATCGCGTGCTGATCCGCCTGCCCACGTGCGCCGCGAACTCCGCCAGCGGCACCTCGTTGCGCTGCTCGCCGTCGCGATAGCGCACGGCCAGCGTCTCGGTCGCCGCCTCCTGCCCGCCCACGATAACCATGTATGGCACCTTCATCAATTGCGCGGCGCGAATCTTGGCCCCCATGCGCTCGCTGCTCAGATCGACCTGAACGCGGATGCCCCCGTCGGACAGGTTCGCCGCCACGCGCCGGGCGTAGTCGTGGTGGTCATCGGTGATAGGGATGACCCGCACCTGCTCCGGCGACAACCATACCGGGAAGTTGCCGCCATAATGTTCGATCAGGAAGCCGATATAGCGCTCGTGCGCCCCCAGTGGCGCGCGATGGATGCAGTAGGGCATCTCCGGCCGGCCGTCGCGATTGGTGAAAGTCAGCTCGAACCGCGCCGGTTGGACGAAGTCGATCTGGTTGGTTGCCAGTGTGAACTCGCGGCCGACCACGCTCCAGGCCTGCACGTCGATCTTCGGCCCGTAGAACGCCGCCTCGCCGGCAACTTCCTCATAAGGCACATCAGCCTTGCGCATCACCCGCCGCACGATGTCTTCAGCCTTCAGCCAGGCCGCCTCGTCGTCGGCATACTTCACCCCCAGCCCCTTGCGGTCATGCTTGCTGAAGCGCATGACAAAGCGCTCGATCCCGAACAGGTCGAAATAGCGCCGGTACAGGTCGATGACGGCCATAAACTCTTCTTCCACTTGCTCCTCGGCGCAGTAGATGTGGGCATCGTTCTGATCGGCGGCGCGCACGCGCATCAGCCCAAACAGCTCGCCGCTTTGCTCGTAGCGATAGACCATGCCGTACTCGGCCAGCCGCAGAGGCAGGTCGCGGTAGCTGCGCGGCCGGGCGGCGAAGATCTTGTGGTGGAAGGGGCAGTTCATCGGCTTCAGGTAGTAGCGTATATCCTCGCGCTCCATCGGCGGAAACATGCTGTCGGCGAAGAAGGGCAGGTGGCCGCTGTGGCGGAACAGATCTTCCTTGGCGATGTGGGGCGTCGCCACGCGCTGGTAACCGGCGGCATCTTCCATCTCGTGGGCCAGCTTCTCCAACTCCTCGCGCAGGATATTGCCGTTGGGCAACCACAGCGGCAGGCCGGGGCCGATCTCCTCGTCCATGACGAACAGGTCCAGTTCGCGGCCCAACTTGCGATGGTCGCGCTTCTTGGCCTCTTCCAGGAGTTGCATGTGGCGCTTCAGGTCCTTCTTGTTGAACCACGCCGTGCCGTAAATACGCTGCAACATCGGCCGCGATTGATCGCCGCGCCAATAGGCGGCGGCCGTGCCCGTCAGCGTGAAGGCATCGACCGGGATCAGCCCGGTGTGGGCTACGTGTGGCCCCTTGCACAGGTCTTCGAAGCTGTCGTGGCGATAGGTACTGATGACCAGTTCCTCGATAGCCCGTGCCTTGTCCTCCACGTCATCGCCGTACTCGTTGAATTCGCCCTGCAGCAAGCCGTCGATGATCTCCAGCTTATAGGGTTGATCCTGGAACAAGTCGCGGGCTTCGCCGGCCGTCACCACCTTGTAGCGCAGGGGATGCTTGCCGGCGATGATCTGGCGCATCCGCTTCTCGATGCGCGCCAGATCGGCCGGGTTGAAAGTCCGCCGCCGGCCGTCCTCATCCTCGCCCAGATCGAAGTCGTAGTAGAAGCCGCCATCGATAGGCGGGCCGATGCCCAGCTTGGTCCCCGGAAATAGTTCCAGCACGGCCTGGGCCATCACATGGGCCGCCGTGTGCCGCAGTTTGTATAAATCCGACTGCTCGTATGGCTCTGCGCTATCCATCGGTTGCATGATAGGTTCTCCACTCCAGAGACAAAACCCGGATTAGAAAAAGAGGGTTCATCCGCCGATTTCGCCGAGTACGCAGATTTTCAGGAACGCGTTCTTCAAATCTGCCTGCTCTATGAATGACGCTTCTTCATCCGGTTGCATGGGCTACAACTCCACCGAACGCGCGGCGATCAAGCCTGACACGTGCTGCACGAACTCGGCCAGCGGCTGCGCGCCGCGATCGTCGTTGTCGCGCGTGCGCACGGCCACCGCCCCGACCTCCTCCTCCTTGTCGCCGACGACCAGCATATAGGGCGTCTTCTGGAGTTGGGCGGCGCGGATCTTCTTGTTCATCCGCTCGCTGCTGTCATCAACCGTCGCGCGAATGCCCGCCGCCTTCAATTCGGCGGCGACCGCCCGGGCGTAAGCCACGTGCCGGTCGGCGATGGGGATCACCGTCGCCTGCACCGGCGACAGCCACAGCGGGAACGCGCCGTTGAAGTGCTCGATGAGGATGCCGACGAAGCGCTCCATGCTGCCAAACGGCGCGCGATGGATCATGACCGGGCGGTGCTTCTGGCCGTCCTCGCCGGTATATTCCAGGTCGAAACGCTCCGGCAGCAGGAAGTCCACCTGCACCGTGCCCAACTGCCACTCGCGCTTCAGCACGTCGCGGAAGATGAAGTCGAGCTTGGGGCCATAGAAGGCGGCCTCGCCCTCTTCAATCGTGTAGTTAAGACCCAGCTTGTCGGCCGCGTTGCGAATGGCGGCGATGCCCCGCGCCCACATCTCCGGCTCGCCGGCATACTTGTCGCTCGCCGGGTCGTTGATACCCAGCCGGGCGCGAAAGTCGCTGAAACCAATCGTGCCAAAGACGTACTGGATCAGATCGACGACGGCGATGAACTCCTCCTCCAGTTGTTCGGGGGCCACGAAGAGATGCGAGTCGTCGACCGTGAAGCCGCGCACGCGCGTCAGACCCGTCAGCTCGCCGCTCTTCTCGTAGCGGTAGACCGTGCCGAATTCCGCCAGCCGGTAGGGCAAGTCGCGGTAGCTGCGCGGCTCGCTGCGATAGATCTCGATGTGGTGGGGGCAGTTCATCGGCTTCAGCAGGAACTCTTCCTCGTCGACCTTGATCGGCGTGTACTGGCTGTCCTTGTAGTAAGGATAGTGGCCGCTCTTTTTATAAAGGTCCAGGTTGCCGATGTGGGGCGTGATGACCGGCAGATAGCCGCGCTCCAGTTGGGCCTGGCGCAGGAAGCTCTCCAGCGTCTCGCGCAGCACCGCGCCCTTGGGCAGCCACAGCGGCAGGCCGGAACCAACCAGCGGCGAGATGTGGAATAGCGCCAATTGTTTGCCCAGTCGGCGGTGATCGCGCAGCTTGGCCTCCTCCAGCCGTTGTAGGTACTCGTCCAATTCAGCCTTGTTGTGCCAGGCCGTGCCGTAGATGCGCTGGAGTTGCGGGTTGTGCTCGTCGCCGCGCCAGTAGGCCCCGCTCGTGCGCAGCAGCTTCACGGCGTTGGCCTTGATGTCGCGCGTGCGGCCGACGTGCGGCCCACGACACAAGTCGACAAACTCACGCTGGCGATAGATACCCACCTCGGCCGCTGGTTCCGTCGTCGGCTCGCCGTTCTCGTCCACCTTGCCCGCGGCCAGATTTTCGATCAGTTCCACCTTATACGGTTGGCCCGCGAAATAACTCAGCGCCTCGCCGACCGGCATCGTCGTGTGCTCGAAGGCGGCGTTTTCGCGCAGAAGCTCCTGCATCCGCGCCTCGATGCGTTCCAAATCCTCGGGCGTGAACGAACGCGGTTTGCCGCGCTCGTCCAGGCCCAGGTCGAAGTCGTAGTAGAAGCCGTCTTCCACGGGTGGCCCGATAGCCAGCCGCGCTTCCGGGAAGAGGCTCACCACTGCTTCGGCCATGACGTGGGCCGCCGAGTGGCGGATACGATATAAGTCCGATTCGATATAAGGAATATTGCCGTTGTCTGCCACAATTACCTCTGTAAACAAAAAACGCCGTCGCCCCATATTGGGGCGACGGCGGTCGCGATTCCACCCAACTTCGCCGGACGCGAACATCCGGTGATCTTGATTTGGCCGATAACGGAGCCTGCCGGGCCGTCTTATTGGGTGGGCAGACGTTCTGTCTGCCCTGGGAGGCAAACCATTGGTTCGCCTCAACCGTTCAGTCGGCCGCTCCCGGGTGGTTTTCGTCGCCTTTGTTCGCGGCGGTCGCTCTCAGCCGATGGCGATCCGCTCTCTGGCGCGTGGTTGGCGATTACTCGTCCCGGTCAACGCGTTGAACTATAGATATGTAACAACTGATTATAGATCGCTGCGCCTGATTGTCAAGACTGGAAAGAAACACCTCGGGAGCCTGGAGCGTGGCCGATTCAAACATCGCATCACCTCCCAATCTCTAATCTCTTCCCACTACGGGCCTCACCCAAACACCAACCACGTCAGCCTACGAACCCCACCGATAAACTTCCGGCACCGGAAATACCCCTTCCCAGACCACGTTGCGGAAGTAGTTGGGGTCGGTATTGCCTTCGGTATTGATCAACAGGACGCGAGATTTCTCGTCCAGCCGAAGCTGTTCTCTGAGCGCCGCCGCGCCCGAATACCCCATAATGAATGTCAGCGCGCCCAACGTGACAGCCCCGGATTCTCCGGAAATCACCAATGGGTCGCCCTTCAGGGGCACGCCATACATACGCATCCCCTTGGCCGCCACGTAATCAGGGACGGTCACGAAGAAGTCGGCACAATCCCTTAGGATTTCCCAGGCCAGCGGGCTGGGTTCGCCACAGGCCAGACCGGCCATAATCGTGTCCAAATCACCCGACACGGAATGCGGCCGGCCATCGTCGATCATCATCGAATGATAGAGGCAGGCGGCCGTGCGCGGCTCCACAACGACCGAAATGGGCGCATCAGCCCCAAACAGCTTTTTGTAGAAAGCGATCACCGCCGCCGCAAAAGCGCCCACGCCGGCCTGCACAAAAATATGGGTCGGTCTGACAATGCCTTGCGCCGCTAACAGCTCCTGAGTCTCGGCCAGCAGGGTGGTGTAACCCTGCATCACCCACATAGGCACATCCTCATAGCCGGGCCAGGAGGTATCGGAGATCACCTGCCAACCATTGGCCCGCGCGTCCTCTTCACATTGGCGCACGGCGTCATCATAGTTGCCGTCTACCACCCGCACCTCGGCGTCATATTCGACAATGGCTGCAATCCGTGCCTGGGAGGTATTCTTGTGAACGTAGATGACACAGGGGAAGCCCAATTTTCGCGCCCCCCAGGCCAGCCCCTTGCCGTGGTTGCCGTCTGTGGCGCTGGTAAAGGTGATATCGCCCAGAGCGGCGCGGACCTCGTCAGACATCAGTTCGGCAAACGACAGCCGGGGACGGCCGACCTTCTGACAAATAAACCGGTAGATGGCAAAGGAGCCGCCCAGCGCTTTGAAGGCGTTGAGGCGCATCCGTGCCGATTCATCTTTGACCCAGATGCTGCCGAGGTTGAGGCGCAAAGCCAGACTGGATAACCGTTTGAGCGGGGTCATCTCATAGCCCGGTATTTGCGAGTGGTAGGCGCGGGCCTCTTCTGTTATTCCGCCGGGCAGCAAATGATTGACGGCCGCGCTCTCCGCCTGGGCATTCGCGTGCCGGTTTTTCATCCAGATAAGGGGTGTTTCATCAATATGGTTCATCATCGTTATTATAGTCGTCTATATCGCAGTGTAGGCTCCATCTATGATAGTTTACTCGCACTAGTGAAGCGGTTCAATCGGGGATCATCTTATAACATCATTCGTTCATGGTAAGATACCTGTCCAGTTAACATTGATGGAGGGTCTGGTTTATGGATCATGCTAAACGTGTGAGCGGTGAGAAATGGCGCGACGCGGCCCGCGCCCGCATGTACGACGCTACGTTGGCCGAACTCCGCGGCCGCCACGGCACCGAACAAGTCTCATTCAACTATCGCTGGGAGCACGTGACGACGGTCGTCACACTGGCCCTGCGGCTGGCCGAACTGACCGGCGCGGACGCCGAGATCGTCGAGGCCGCCGCCTGGCTCCATGACATCTGCAAATATAGCGACGGCAACCGCCACCCCATCGCCGGAGCCGCCTATGCTCGAGCCTTCCTGCCCACGACCGACTTCCCGCCGCAGAAGATCGCCGCCGTGGCCCAGGCCATCGCCGACCACATGGGCCTCTGGCGTGATGAGCCGCTGACGGTGCTGGAGGCGCAGGTGCTGTGGGATGCCGACAAGCTGGCCAAGATCGGGCTGACGGCCGTCTTCCACTGGACGGGCGGGTGGCTGGCCGGCGGCGAGATGCGCACGCTGGCCGGCGTCATCGCCCGCGGCCGCGACGCTGAGTGGCAGTCAAAGACGGTGGCCTCGATGCACACCAAGCCGGCCCAACGAGCGGCCGCGGCGCGCCTGGCCGCCTATCACGATCTCTACGACGCACTCGAACGAGAGTTGACCGGTGCAGATCTCGTAACACCGGTTTCTTAACCCGTTCCGTCCATCGGTTCCATCTCAGAGACCACCGGTTAAGAAACCGGCCCCACAAAAAAGAGGTTCGACGCACGGAACTGCGTCGAACCTCCTTTTCTTAATCCGCGAAATCCGCGAATAGGACTTTCTTATGCTTCTACCGGCGGCAGCGTGCCCAGCACGGCATCCACCTTGTCCGCGTCGAGGCCGTCGCCGGGCGAGCCGGCTTGCGGCCGTCGCGGATAGGGCTTCATACCGAACTGCGTCAGGGCCACGGCTCCCAGCCCAATCCACGCTACGATGAGAGCCAGTAATGCTCCGCCGATGCCGAACGTGACCAGACCCAGGATACCGGTGATGAAGGTCAACAGCGCCGTGCCCAGCGCCGCCGAGCGCACGATACGCTCGCTACCCTTGCCGCGTCCGAACACCCGCATGCCCAGCCACGTCCCCACGGCGATCCAGCCCAGGAAGCCGCCGGCCACCAGCGCCAGCCCCAGCAGGAACATGATCGGAAAGCCCAGCAGACCGATGCAGACGAAGGTCAGGACGACGGACACCGGGATGAGCAAGACGATGAGTGAGGGAACAGCCACCGCCGTCAGCGCCCCGGCCATGCCGCTCACCAGCGACTTCTCCCGCGCCGTGTCGGTGATCCGGCGCAGCTGGTTGGGCATCACAGCCCCCGTCAGCAGACCCAGGAAACCGAACAGCAGGCTACTGGATACGACGGCCAGCAAGCGGGCAAAAAAGCTGCCGCCCCGGTCATAATGCTGAGAGGGCACGATCGGAAAAGCGGGATCGGCCGGTCTCGCCGGAATTTCGGGCCTAGACGGCCCTCCGGGCATAGCCGGCATCGTCGGCATGGGTGGAGCCTGGTCCGGTGCGCCGAACCCCGGCCGGTTCTGGAAATCCCGCAACCACGGCCCTAGCTCGGGCAGCGGCGCTATGTCCAGATTCTGGATGGCCGTGCAGTTACCCACGGTGCGACCGTCGGCCCCGTCGCCGAAAAACCCGCCGTTCAACAAGACACATTCACCGGAGATAGCGGCGTCGGCTCCGGCCACCAGATCGCCGTTAAACAGCGTCAGATCGCCGTTCACCTGCCCAAAGACATGAACATCGCCGTTGAACACGGCCACGTCACCGTTGACCACCGCCCCGGATCGAATTTCCAGGTCGCCGTCGAAAACCACGACGTCATTATTGACGACTTCGTTGGCCTCGATGACGGTGTCGGAAAGGGGGCCGGCAAAGGCCGCCGAGGACAACGCAACCATCAGCAGTATCGCCAGTAGAATCGGTATGAGGACACTTCTCTTCTTCATTTCACTATTCCTTGCAGATATTGTTTCCGCTACTCCTGCGTCCTGTATAACTAATTACGTGAAGCGACCCTCGCCGGTTGCAAAAGGAGTCGCTGGAAAACGCCACCCCACAGGAGGACAAGACCCGCAAGGATAATAAACCAGCCGATCAGGATGGGTTGTTCGATGACGAAGCGCCCCGCGCCGACCATCAGCGCCTCGATGACCGTGGTCGCCGCCCGCCCCGCGCCGGCCAGCGACGACCAGACGCCACCCAGCAGCGCCGGGCTGCTCAGAACGGGCGCATAGCGCGCGGCCAGGAATAGGGCGACCAACAACGGCACAATACCGCTCAGCAGCAGGATCGTATAGATCGTGCCCAGGGCGGCGCGGCGCGCCTGGCGGTTGGGCAGCCGGGCTAACGTGCGGCCGGCGAAATCAATCGCCGGCATCAGGATCGGCGCCTGCCGGAACAGCAACTCGATGGCCGTCAGCGTCCGCCATTCCCGGCTACAGTCAAGACACGTGCGCAGGTGAGTTTCCAGCTCGATGTGCTCATCGGCCGCCAGCTCACCATCGAGCGCGTCCATCATCATCAGGTAATATCTATCTTCGTGCTCCATCTCTTCTCTCCGTGAATCGGCTAGGCGCCGTCTCGGTTTTTCTGCCCATGTTTGCCCATGTCGACCCCTATACCGCCACCTCCGCCTCCAGGGCGGGGGCCATGCCGCGTTCCATCCCGGCCTCGGCCAGGATGCGCCGCGCGCGAAACAGTCTTGACTTCACAGCGCTGACGGTCGACGTCTGAACCTCGGCGATCTCTTCATACGACATGTCGTACCAATAACGCAAAATGACCGCCTGCCGGTACTCTTCGGACAGTTCGCCCAATAAACCCTTGACCAATGCTTCCCGTTCCTGGGCCAGGAACGCCGCTTCCGGCCCCTTGTTGTTGTCGCTGTGCAGCGCCGGGTGGGGCGGCAGCGGTTCGTCAATCGACAGCAGCACAGCCCGTCGCTTGCGAATCTGGTCAATACAGTAATTCGACGTGATCGACAGCAGCCAGGTGCTGAATTTGTGGGCCGGGTCGTAGCTATTCAGCCGGGTATAGGCCCGGATGAAGGCCTCCTGCGCCGCCTCTTCCGCCTCGCCGGAATTGCCCAGCATGCGATAGGCAAGGTTATAGACCGGCCCCTGATAGGCCTCAATCAACTGGCCGAAAGCATCTTTATCGCCGCGTCTGGCTTGTTCCAGCCAGACCTGCTCATCGTTCAACGTGCCAATCTCCTGACTATTCATTACTCTATACGGAAGTGACCGCCCAAGGTTTCACCGGGTTGCCGGCGCGTCGGGCCGGTCATCATCATGCCCATCATACACCACAATGAGCCGTAGTTGAGGTAATCTAATTTATAGCGGCACTGTGCCCAGGCGATGCCGATATGCCCGCCGGCCGATATGCTGTTAAAATCCATTCAAACCTGATCGTCCGGCGGGCCGGCCCATCGACCCGCCGCCTAAGTTGCCCTATGACCCAAGTGGAAAAGAGATCCTTGCCCTCCAGCCTCTATACGGAAGAGTACTTCCTGACGGCGTGCGAAGGGTATGACGTATTCATCGAATCGGAGGGGGCGCATCTGTCGCGGCGGCTGCACGACGCCTTCGCCCTGGCCGACGTGCGGCCGGGTATGCGCCTGCTCGACGTAGGCTGTGGGCGCGGCGAGATCTTGCGCCACTGCATGCGCCTCGGCGTCGAAGCCCACGGCATGGATTACGCTGTGGCCGCGGCCCGGATGTCGCGCGAAGTAGTGGCCGCCGAAGTCGAGCGCGCCGCCGCCGAAGGCACGCCGTTGGTCTCGCAGCCGGGCGTGCTACAGGCCGACGCCAAAATCTTGCCCTTCCCCAGCCATTACTTCGACCGGGTGCTGATGTTCGACGTGGTGGAGCACCTCTTCCCGTGGGAACTGCATCAGGCCTACCTGGAGATCGCCCGCGTGCTCAAGCCCGGCGGCCGTCTGGTCATCCACACCGCCCCCAACCGCTGGTACGATGCCTACGCTTACCCGTGGGTGCGCCGGATTCGCATTCTGCTGGGTCAGGGCGCGTCCTACCCCAAAGACCCGCGGGCCATCACGCCGGTTAATCAGGACGTCCACGTCAACGAACAAGACCTGCTGCGTATGCGCGGCGGCCTGAAGCAGGCCGGCTACACCGGCATCAAGGTCTGGCTCGATTCGCCGCCGCAGAACCGCACGGAGTCGCCGGTCATGGCCGGGCTGCGCCGCGTGGCCTTCGACATCCCGCCGTTCCGCTGGTTCTTCGAGCGCGAAGTCTTCGCCATCGCCGAACCCGGCCCGTAGGGGCCGGCCGTGTGCCCGCCCAGGTGACGAATGACGAATGGCCAATGACGAACAGCCGGCCGGGAACGGTTGGCTTCGAGCAGCGCTCTTCAGTCGGCCGTCGGCCGTCGTTCTCCTCATCCTCCTGGCTGCCTTCGCCTTGCGCGTCTGGCATCTGACCGGCCTGCCGCCGGGCCTGACCCACGACGAGGCCAACCACGGCCGCGAGGCCATCGGCATCCTCAACGGCGTTTACCTCTACTTTTTTCCGCTCAACTACGGCAGCGAGCCACTCTACAGCTACACGGTGGCCCTGTTCATGGCCCTGCTCGGTCGTGGCGTGCTGGCGCTGCGTCTGGTCAACGTCGTCTTCGGCACGGCGGCCATCGCCCTGACTTACGTCTGGGCTTCGCCCCGGCTCGGCCGCCCGGTCGCCCTGCTGGGCGCGGCGCTGATGGCCGTCTCCTTCTGGCCACTGGCCTCCAGCCGCGAGGCGCTGCGGGTCGGGATGCTGCCTTTCTTCATGGCCCTGGCGGTCTATGCCTTTTGGAGAATGACGCATAACGAACTCCGAATGACGAATGAAAATACGAGCGCGGTCCGCGAACCAGGGTTCCTGAGAGCCGGCCGACAGTCTGCGCCTGCCTCTACACGCCTCACTCGACACTCGTCATTCGTCATTCTCTTCGGTCTGGCTGTCGCCCTGACGCTCCACATCTATCTGGCGGCCCGAGTGAGCTGGCTGCTGTTCCCGGCGTTTCTGGCCTATCTGGCGCTGATCGACCGGGCCGCCTTTCGTCGCCTGTGGCCGTCGGCGCTGGCCGGGCTGTCGCTGGCGGCGGCCTTGGTCGCGCCCATGTTCCTCTATTTGCGCGCCCACCCGGAGATGCAGACCCGGCTGGACATGCTCGACCGGCCGCTGCAAGACATCGCCGCCGGCCGTTTCGGCCCCATCTGGTTGAACGTTCGCGACGCGCTGCTGGCTTTCGTCTGGCCCGGCTTCGGCGACCAGTTCCTGGCCTACAACATTCCCGGCCGGCCGGTGCTCGATGCCGTCTCGGCCGTATTCTTCGTGGCCGGCGTGCTCGTTTGCCTGGGGCGTTGGCGGCGGCCGGTCTACGCCTTTCTGCTGATGTGGTTCCTGACGGGTATCATCCCGTCGCTCGTCACCGGCCCCACGGCCAACACCACCCGCAACATGGCCGCGCTGCCGGCCGTCTACCTGATCGTGGCCGTGGGGGCGGTCGCAGTAGTGGGGTGGCTGATGAGCCGAGTGACGAACGGCAAGCGCTCGTCATTCGTCACGGGTCGCTCGTCGCTCATCACGCTCCTGGTGCTGTGGGTGGCTTTCGTCTCGGCCCGCGATTACTTCGTGCGCTGGGGCGATTCGGCCGCGGTGCGCGGGGCCTATCAGCACACGTTGGTCGAATCGATCCGCCATCTGCAAGCCAACTATCCCGCCGCCGATCCCATCCTCTTCTCCACCATCTATCCCGGCCCGGCCCATGACTCATCCATCGCCCGGGTCGTGGCCGCCGCCAGCCCGCCCATCGGCGAAACGGCGCGCTGGGTCGATGCCCGCTACGCCTTGATTCTCCCGCCGGCCGCTACGCTGGCCGTCATCCCCTACTCCACGTCGCCCCACCCGGTTTTCATCCCCCTGTTGGGGGCGCTGGAGACAGTCGATCTGCGTCCCGACGATCTCGATCCACGCTTCACCGTCTACCAGATCGATCCGGGCCAGAGTCGCGCGCTGCTGCGCTCACTGCCCGCCGGCCCGGCCGTCAACTTCAATGGGGCCATCGAACTACTCGGCGCGCGCTGGCTACAGAACAGCGTCCGTCCGGGTGCGACGGCCGAACTGCTGACTCTGTGGCGTGTGCTCGATCCCGCGCGGGCCGGGCCGGTCGTGCCCCCCAGCTTCACCACCGACGCCGTCCTGTTCACCCATGTAGTGGACGGCGCGGGCGGCCTGCTGACCCAACGTGACGCGCTGGACGCGCCGTCGTGGGCCTGGCAGTCCGGCGACCTGATCGCCCAGGTTCACCCGCTGACCGTCCCAACCTCGGCCGCGCCGGGAGCTTACGCGGCCGTCGTGGGCTTCTACGACCGCCAATCGGGCGCGCGTCTGCCGGTGGTCGGCGGCGGCGACACGGCCGCCGCCCCCCCGCTGCTGATCAGCCCCTAGACCGGCCCGCCGGCCCCGGACACCCCGGGCTCAAGGGCGAAACCATTTCTTTTGCGACCTTGCCCGCCGCGCCCTTGCGTCAACTTCGCCCCCACTCCCTGCTTTGGAAAGCAAGCCCGTCTGCGCTATGATTACCCTCATGGCCCGCAAGAAGTCGCCCGAAGAACTGAGCGCTGCCGAGCTGGAACGGCTGCTCTACGCGCGCCGCCACGTAGAACGGGAGCAGCGCCTGCGCCGCGCCCAGGCCGAGGGCCGCATCGTCATCCCTGACCCCGACCGCGAGCCCTCCGCAGCCAACCCGGCCCTGCCGCCCGTGGAGGCCTCGCTGCCCGCCGCGCCCCGGCGCTCATTCTGGCGCTGGCTGGCCGATCGCGGCCTCTTGCTGGTCGAGATCCTCGCCGCCGTGGCCCTGCTGACCATCGTCGTCAGCCTGTGGACGACCAACAGCCGCCTCAACCGCGAACTGGCCGCAGTGCAGGCCGCGCAAAGCCAGGCCCTGGCCTTGCCCACTGCCACGCCTCCCCCGAGCATCGGCGTCGTCCTGTTGCCCGGCGGCCATCGCCCCCCGGTCGACGGCCAGGCTCCCCAACCGGGTGAAGCGGGCGGCATTCCCGAACACCTGTTGCCCATCGTCAACGCCTACGTGCCGCCGCCCATCCCCACGCCCGGTCCCGAGACGGCCCGCCGCCTGGAGATTCCGGTCCTCAACGGCGACTATCCCATCGTGCAGGGTGACGACTGGGAACAGCTCAAGCAGGGCATCGGCCAATACGTCGGCAGCGGCCGCCCCGGCAAGCCCGGAAATGTCGTCCTGTCGGGCCATAACGACATCTACGGCGAGCCGTTCCGCTATCTGGATCGTCTGAAGCCGGGCGACGAGATCATCGTCTCCACCGAACGGCAAACCTACACCTACGTTGTCAACGAGGTGCAGGTCGTCGACCCCACCGACGTGTGGGTGATGGGGCCGACCGACAATGCCCAGGTGACGCTGATTTCCTGCTACCCCTATCGCGTCAACACCCGCCGCATCGTTGTCTTCGCCGAACTGAGCGACGGGAGCGCGACAACGAGCAACGACGTGGCGGCCGTGGCCCCCTCGCATTGACATGGCTCTCGACGACCAGCCCCCACGGGGCTATACTTCCAGACAGATTTCCACCTCAAAACAGGATTGATCATGACAAAAAAGAGTAATCGCCCAAAAGCAAAGTCCTCGGCCAAGACCACGGCCAAAGCAAAGACAAATGACATCGTGACGACCGAGGTTATCCCCGCGCCGCCGCCGCTGCCGTCTCCATCCCGGCCCTCCCGCACGCCCAAGCTGTCGCGCAGCCAGATCGCGGCCGAACGCATTGAGGACGAATACGCCTACATCGCCGATGATCTGCGGCGCGTGTTTCTGCTGGCCTTGGCTATTTTCGCTCTGTTGATCGTACTGAATATCGTCATCAGCCGTATCGGTATCTAAAGCGGCCGCAGGCCACCGTGCTCATCTGCGGCCGAGCAAGAATTAAACACGGACAGGACACCGATGCGACGGATAAAACGCATTGAAGACTGGCCTACTGATCAGGAAGGGAGGTATTTCTCATGACAAAGTATAACGGCAAAAGCGCCAACGTCTGGTTGTGGACAATCATTAGAGGTCTCATCGCCCTGGTGCTCGGACTCTATCTGCTGGTGGGCGCCAACAGCTCCGCCCCTTTGCTCGTCGGCTACGCGCTGGCCGGCTATCTGACCGTTTCAGGGGCCATTCAGACGTTTTCCAGCATCTTCAATCGGGATGCGCCCGGCTCCGGCACTGACAGGCTGCGCGGGCTCGTAGGCTTTGTCGGCGGCGGCGTGCTCCTTCTGCTGGCCTATTTCGACATCCTTTCGCCGTCGGCCTCCTACATCGTGCTGGCCGTCCTGCTGATCGCCTATGGCGCGCTGGGGCTATTCGAAGTGTTGTTCGATCGCGGCCCCAAGTCGTTTAGCTGGATGCCGCTCATTATCAACCTCCTGCTGGTGGCCCTGGGCGTGCTGGCCTTCGTCTTCCGGGCGCGAGAGCTGAATCTGCTGACCTGGGCCGGGGCGCTCCTGTCGGTCATTGGCCTGGCTTTGCTGATCTACGGCTACTTCATTCAGAAGCGCAGTAGCCCGACGGCCGCCGTCGGAGTGTGATCGGCCGGGCAGTGACCATACGCGGTTGCTGGCACGCTGGCGACTGGCCTTCTGTCTAACTGACGTCTTTATAGCTCTGATCGCCCCGGGGCACGCCCTGTTGACTGACCATTTACCCTGTGGTATCATTGGAGCTTAGGCTATAGGCCTATATTTTGTTGTCGGCTTAACATGAGGAACGGCGGCCGGCCGTCGTTCGCCAAATGAGGGTAGTAGATTAAAAGAGTAAGACGTCCACAAGTAACCAAAGCCATCACCATTGATTATCGTATCAATCGGCAGATCAGAGCACGTGAGGTGCGCCTGATCGACCACAATGGTGAAAATCGGGGCGTTCTGCCCTTCTTCGAGGCGCTGCGCATCGCGGAAGACGCGGAACTGGATTTGGTTGAAGTGGCCCCGAACGCCGACCCGCCCGTGTGCCGCATACTCGATTTCGGCAAGTTCGTCTACGAACAAACCAAGAAAGAGCGCGAGGCGCGTAAGCATCAGAAGAAGATCGAGATCAAGACGATTCGTCTGTCGCCTCGGACGGGTGATTACCATAAAGATATCGGCGTGCGTACCGCGCGCAGGTGGCTCGAAGAGGGCAAAAAAGTCAAGTTCATGGTCCGGTTTAAGTCGCGGGAGATTTCCTACCCGGAGATCGGACAAAAGGCCTTGCAGGATATCGCCGAAGAATTGAGCGATATCGCCATCGTCGAACAGCAGCCGACGCTGGAAGGCTGGCGCATGACTTTGACGCTGGCCCCAGAGGGCGCCACGCCGCAGAAAAGCCAGGCCGGCTCTGAGACGCCCAAAGAGCCGGAAGCAACCCAAGGATAAAAGAAGCCCTTCGGGGCTTTTTTTTGGCAGAAGCCGGCGACGAGGACGAGCTCCCGCCGGTTCACGAGATTAAACTGAAGAAAGGGATGTAAAATCATGCCAAAGAAAACGAAGAAATACAAACTCAAGACGTACAAGGCGGCCTCGAAGCGCTTCCGCGTGACCGGCACCGGCAAGATCGTCCGCACCAAGGGCGGTAAAAGCCATTTGCGCCGGCGCAAGTCGAAGCGTTCGAAGCGTCTGTTCTCCGAAATGATCGTCGTCACCGCCGCCGGTGACCGCCGCCGCATCAAGCGTATGGCGCCGTATCTCAAGAAGTACAAGGCCAACCCGCCGGCCTAATGTTTTTATTGTTGATTTGAAAAAATCGCTGCCTGGCCTCGCGCCCCGCGTTGAGCGTCCAGGCTACCCTGAAATGCGAGGTAAAAAGAAATGCGCGTAAAAGGTGGTTTTGTAACCCGCCGTCGACATAAGAAGATTCTCAGCATGACCAAAGGCCAGTGGGGCACGCGTTCCAAGCTGTTCCGCCGCGCCAATGAAGCCATGATGAAGTCGTACTGGTATGCCTACCGCGACCGTCGCAACAAGAAGCGCGACTTCCGCCGCTTGTGGATCACGCGAATCAACGCGGCGTCGCGGCTGCACGGGCTGTCCTACAGTCGCTTCATGCACGGCCTCAAGGCCGCCGAAGTCAAGCTGGATCGCAAGGCATTGGCCGATTTGGCCGTGCGCGATGAGATGGCCTTCGCCGCCGTCGTCGACATCGCCAAAAACGCTTTGGCTTGATCCCCAACCCTGAGTAGATACGCTCTACCTTCCCGCGCCGCACGCTCGTCCGTGCGGCGTTTTTGTTTACTTTCGGAGCAAGAAGGGTGAACCCCAGATGACGCAGCTTTAAGAAACGCTTCTAAATAGTCTGTGTAATCTGCGATATCTGTGGCTTGTGCTTCCTCCCCTCTCCATCCGTGCGCGGATAGACGGCTGATCGCCCGCTTAGCGTAGTTGCGACCCTCCACACCCGCCGGTATCATCAACCGTTAGCATGGCACAGACCGCATCAGACAATCGGGCGTCGACCCCCGCCGCGCTCCAGCTTCGCCGCACCGGGCTGATTCTGCTCGTCCTCCTGACGGCCGCCGCCTTGCGCCTGCTCGCCCTCCCGTCCGCTCCTCCCCGGATGACCGGCATCCCGCCCGGAATGACCCATGACGAAGCCGATCATGGTCTGACCGCCTGGCAGATCGTCAACGGCGCGCGCGAGGTCTATTTCCCCGTCGGCTACGGCCGCGAACCGCTCTACGACTACGCCACGGCGCTGGTCATGTCCGGAACGGGGCCGACGATCCTGGCCGCCCGACTGACGTCGGTCTATTTCAGCCTGGTGATGATCGCCGCCGTCTATGCCTGGGCGCGTCGCGCGTTCGGCCGGCCGGTGGCCCTGCTGGCCGCCGCCGGGTTGGCCGTCGGCTTCTGGCCGGTCATGGCCGGGCGGCAGGCCCTGCGGTCGATTGCCCTGCCGGCGGTCTTCGCCTTGGCGTCATTATTCTTTTGGCGGGCTATGACGGCTGGCAGCAATTCTCTCCGGCCCTCCCTCGCCCCTGCTTCGCGGCGGCCTCTCGTCCTTTTTGCTGTCGCCGGCCTTCTCCTCGGCCTTGCCTTCTACACCTACATTCCCGCCCGCATCATGTGGCCGGCTCTTCCGGCGCTGGCCGTCTACCTGGCATTTACGCCCCGGGCCGCCGCTACCCGTGGCCGCCTGCTGGGCGGAACAGTGCTAACATTACTCATGGCCGCGGCCGTCGCCGCGCCGCTATTCGTCCATCTGGCGAATAACCCCGGCCTGGAGGTGCGCATTGACGAACTGAGCGCGCCGCTGCGGGCCGCGGCCGATGGCGACTTCACGCCGCTCTGGGCCAACGCTCGCGGCGCGCTGCGGCTGTTCACCCTCGAGGGCGACCAGACCTGGCGCTACAATATTCCCGGCAAGCCGTTTCTGGGGCCGCTCATGGGTCTTCTGTTCTACCTGGGCCTGCTCGTCGCCGGCTGGCTGGCGATTCGTGCTCTCGGAACCCCGGTTACTTCCGAAAAACCGGGTTTCTATCCCGAACGCCCTGAAAACCGATTTCTCGCGGAAAAACCCGGTTTCCATCCGGCCGCCGCCGGGCCTGGTGCGTTCCTCGCCCTCGTCTGGCTGGCGCTCGGCTTTGCCCCGGTGCTGGTCACCGGGCCGGGGCTGAGCATGACTCAGGCCATCGGCGTGCTGCCGGTGCTCTACGTCTTCCCGGCGCTGGCGCTGGCGGCCGGCTATCGGGTAATTGTGAAAGTGACGGCCGCCCGCCGCCCGCCGGCCGGAGCAACGAATGAAGGTCATTCAGTGGACAATGATCAGTGGCCAGTGATCGGCGCTCTCGTCGCCCTGGCTCTGTTCGCGACGGTTGGCGCGCTGACCGCCCGCGACTACTTCGGCCGTTGGGCCAACGCGCCGGAAGTGCGCGTGCAATACGAGACGACGATGGTAACCGCGCTGCGCTATCTCGACCGGAACAACGGCGGTGACGCAGCCATCTCCACCATCACCCCCGGCCGCTACCACACCCCCGCCGTCGCCCTGCTGACACTCCACAATCCCGCCGTTCGCCCGCGCTGGTTCGACGGTCGCCAAAGCCTCATCCTGCCCGGCGCTTCCGGGGGCACCCTGGTCATCCCCGGCTTTGCCCCTCTCCCGGCCGAATTACAGCCCTATGTGCTCGATGCGACCCTGGTCGACGAGCTGCCCCTGCGCCCCGACGACCTCGACCGGCCGCTGCGGATCTACGCGCTCGACCGGCCGGGCATCGACGTCGCTTCCCAGATGACGCCGCTACGGCCCGACAGCTCGCGGACATCCATTCAATTTGGGGATCATGCCCTCTTGTTGGCTTACGATCTTGCCCCGGCTGAAGTCCATCCGGGCGACACGTTGGCGCTGGTGACGGTCTGGCAACTCGAGCAGCCCTTGCCAGATGCCTCGCTCTTTGCCCACGTCGTCGGCCCCGACGGTCGGCCCATCGCCGTGGCCGACAGCCTGGGCGCGCCGGGCGAGTCGTGGGTAAGCGGCGACATTTTGCTGCAATTGCACACTCTCCTCATCCCTCTCGATGCCCCGGCCGGGGAGTACCCGCTGGTCGTGGGTCTCTACACCCGGCCGGACGGCGCGCGACTGACGACGACGGATGGCCAGAGCATGGCCACCCTGACGAGGGTGACGGTGACGCATGAATGACCTGACCCTCTATCGGCCCGCCCCGCCGGCCCATCCCGGCCGCGAATTATTGCGCGCCCTCGTCCGTCGTCCGGCCACATGGGCCGTCCTCATCACCCTGCTGGGCTTCGGCTTGCGCGTCTGGGCGCTGGAGCGCGTGCCCCCCGGCTGGCGCGACGACGAGCTAATCGAGACCCTGGTCATCTCACAGAACATTCTCGACGGTAACCTGGCCTTCTACTACCCCGACGCCTCCGGCCACGAGGCGCTCTACCACGCCCTGAATGCCATTTTCCTGGCCTTTTTCGGGCCGACCGGGCTGGGCATTCGCCTGCTATCGGCTTTTCTGGGGACGTTGGCCGTGTCGCTGACCTACGCGCTGGGCCGGCGCATGTTCGGCGCGGCCGTCGGGTTGTCGGCGTCGGCGCTGCTGGCGGTCGCCTTCTGGGGCCTCATGTACTCCCGCGTCGGCATCCGTCACAGCCTGACGCCGGTGCTGGCCTTGGCGGCGTTCTACTGGTTCTGGCGGGCGATGGCGGCCGAGAGGGGCAGCAGGGGCGACAGGGCGACCGGGCGACCGGGCACTCAGGTTCTCCCCCGCGCGCTCTCGTGCTTCCTAGCCGCCGGCCTCTTCCTCGGTCTTGGCTTCCATGCCTACTTCGCCTCGCGCGGCGCGCCGCTCATCCCGGCCGCGTTCGTGGTCTACGTGCTGCTGGTCGCTCCGTCTCTCCTGCGCAGTAAATGGCCGGGACTGGCGCTCATGGCCGGACTGACGGCGCTGGTGGCTGCCCCGCTGCTGCTGGCTGTGGCCGTGCAGCCGGAGGCCGAAGGGCGCGTCGGCGAATTGGCCCTGCCCCTGGTGGAGGCAAGGGCGGGCAACTTCGGCCCGATCATCGACCACGCCGTCGCCGCGCTGACCATGACCCACGCCGGCGGCGACCCGGAATGGCTCTACAACATCCCCGAACGGCCGATCTTCGGCCCGCCCGGCGCGATCTTTTTCTGGGTGGGCGTGGCCCTGGCCGGATGGCGGGCGTTCCGACCCCTCAAAAACCGGGTTTGGCGTACAGGAGTGCGCGCCGAAGAACTCGCTGTCTGGCCCGACAACAGCGAGCTGGCCGCCGCCTTCCTGCTCATCTGGTGGCTGGTCGGCATTTCCCCGGCCGTGCTCAGCGTCCCCCCGGCCAGCATGGGCCACGTGATCCTGGCTCAACCGGCGTTCTACCTGCTGGCCGCTCTACCCATCGGCGCATTGGCCGGTGGATCGCGCCGGCCCGTCTCCTGGCGCTTGGCGCTGGCCGGGTCGGCTGCTGTGAGCCTGTTCGCCGCTACGGCCTTGCGCGACATACCGGCCTACTTCGTCGAATGGCCGTCGCGCGGTATGGTGCGCTTCCTCTATCATGCCGACGTCGAGGACGTAGCCGACTTCATCCGGCGCGATCCGGCCGCGCCCTGGCCGGTCGATTTCGGCATCACCGGCCCGCTGGCTGGCCCGTGGAACCGCATCGCCCTGGAGCTGGCCTTGGGCGACGCCGGCGTGCGGCCGCGCTGGTACAATCCGGAGCGGGCCTTGCTGCTCTGGCCCGACGTCAGCTTCAGTGGCTACCCGGCCGTCGACTCGCCCTACGCAAGCGTGTTCGACCCGCTGCCGCAGGACGCGCTGCTGCTCGGCGGCTACACCCTGGCCCGCGTCGCCCCCAGCGTCACGCCCATGATGGGCGCGGGCCAGCTCTGGCTCAGCGAGGCCCCGGTCTGCTTCGCCAATGGTCTGTGCTGGACGTCGGCCGGCTACAATCCCACCAGCGGCGTGCTGGAACTGGAATGGCGCGTCGCCGGCGATTTGGCGCTGCCCGATATGCCCCTCATCAGCAACCCGCCGCCGCCGGGTGTCTACGCCGGGCTGCGCCTGTCGGTCTTCGCCCAACTACTCAATGCGAACGGCGACTTCCTGGTCGGCGACGACGGCCTGTGGGTAGACCCCGAAACGTTGCGCGACGGCGATGTCTTCCTCCAGCGTCACTACCTGCGCCCGCCCGACGGCTCATCCCCGGCGGCCATCGTGTTCGGCCTCTACGATCCGATGACCGGCCAGCGAATCCTCCTCGCCGACGGGCAGGATCACCTGCCACTCGATTGGATGGGGCAGCCATGAGCGTCGACGAAGTTACTAATCCCGAATTCCGAATGACGAATGAACCGCGCGCGGCCGCCGGCGGTCAATGGCCCCTGCTCGCTATCCTGATCGCCTTTCTGCTCCTGGGATTCGCCTACAGCGCCATCAACCCCCTGCACGAGGCCACCGACGAGCTGCGCCACTACCGCTTCGTACAGCATCTCATCCAGCGCCACTCGCTGCCGGTGCAGGGCGAGGCGGGTGGGCTGGACTGCACCGTGCAAGGCCATCACCCGCCGCTCTACTATTTGGCTGCTGCTCTGGTCACCGCCGGCATCGATACCGGCCGCGACCTGTGTTATCAGCCACCGGTCAACCCTTTCTGGGCCTACCGCTATTGGGAGGTCGGCCGCGACAACAAGAACCAATATCTCCACGGCCCCGACGAGGCCTTTCCCTGGCGCGGCGAAGCGCTGGCCGCGCATCTGGCCCGGGTGGTCAACCTGCTGTTCGGAGCGCTGACCGTGTGGCTGACGTGGGCCACGGCGCGCGTCATCTGGCCCCGTCGCCCATCGTTGGCCGCGGGGTCGGCGGCCTTCGTGGCCTTCAACCCCATGTTCCTTTATATGGCCGCGGCAATCAACAACGACGTCGTGGCCGCCGCCGCCGGCGCGGCCGTCATCTACGCCTGCGTCCGGCTGCTGCGCGATGAACGCGGCCTGTCGTGGCGCTGGGGCGTGTGGCTGGGGGCGCTCTACGGCCTGGCCCTGATGAGCAAGTTCAATCTGGCGGCCATCATCGTCGTCATCGAGGCCGCCGTCACCTGGGTGGCCTGGCGGCGCGGCCAGTGGCGGCTGTGGCTGGCGGTGAACCTGCTGATCGCCGGCATGGCCGGGCTGATCGCTGGATGGTGGTTCGTTCGCAATCAATTGCTCTACGGCGAGCCGACTGGCTTTGAGAAGTTGACCGAACTGTGGGGCGTACGCGATCCGCGCGACAGCTTCCGGCTGGCCCTGTCGGAACTGCCCTACGCCTGGTCGAGCCTCTGGGGTCGTTTCGGCTATGGCCAGATCCCCCTGCCATCGTGGATCTACGCCGCCCTGTTCGGCGTGCTGCTGGCATCTGTGGGCGGCTACGTAAGAGGGGGTGTGCGGCGCAGAAAGAAGACGGCCGAGAAAGGGTCAGCAAGCGTTCCCCTGCTGCTCCTCGTCCTCAACGTAGCCCTCTTCTTCGCCGTGCTGTTCAACTACCTGCTGGTCAGTCCCGCCGGGCCGATGGGTCGCTTTTTCTTCCCTGCCCTGTCGTCGCTGGCAATACTGATGTTCTACGGCCTGACCTTGCTGGTGAACGGTAAAACTGAAGTGACGCAAGGCAAATTACGAACGGCGAACCAATCGCCCTCTTCACGGGTCACTGATCGTTGGCGACTGGCCGTCATCACCAATCTATTGCTGCTGGCCCTCTCCCTGGTCGCCCTGTTCGGCTATCTCCGACCGGCCTACGCGCGGCCGCCGTCCTTCGCCGCCGCTGCCTCGCTGCCCAATCCGGTCGATGTCCGCTTCGATACGTTTGTCGCCCTGCGCGGTTACGCGGTCGATACCGAGCGCGTGCGGCCGGGCGAGCCGATCGGCATCGAGCTATACTGGGAAGTGCTGGGCACGCCGCCGGGCGACTATCTGCTCTTCGTCCACCTGATCGACGACGAGACCGGCGCGCTGGTGACCCAACGCGACACCTACCCCGGCCTGGGCAACTTCCCCAGCAGCCAATGGCGGCCGGGCGACCGCTTCGTCGAGCGCCTGCGCGTCTACCTGCCCGAGACGGCTTACGCGCCGGCCGCCGCCGCTCTCCGCATCGGCCTCTATGCCCCCGAAGGCTACCGGTTGGGCATCACCGACGGCGCGACCGGCGCGGGGCTGGGCGACGCTTTTCCCATCGGCCGCGTCGCCATCGATGCCCGCACATCCGACGAGGCCACCATCCCCAATCCCGGCCGCTACAACTTCGAGAATCGCCTCCGGCTGCTGGGCTATGGCTACGGCGCGCGCGTTCTGGCCCCCGGCGCGCCGGCCGGTCTGACGCTCTATTGGGAGGCGTTGCGGCCGTCGCCGGGCGACTACGAGGTCCAGATCCGGCTGCTCGACGCCGGCGGCAACGTCCTCGCCACGCAGCAAGCCCGGCCGGGCAACGGCGCGCGCCCCACGACGGCCTGGCCGCCGGGTGAGGTCGTCGTGGAGACCTACCAGATTCCATTCGACGCGCCCGCGGGCACCTCCATTACACCGGAGATCATCCTGATCGATGCCGCCACGGGCGCGCGCCTCAATTTGATCGGCGACGACGGCCGCTGGCTCTTCGACTACCTTCGCCTGTCGCCCATCGTCATAACAGAATGACGCGTCGCCACCACCATAGGACGAAAGTCCCGGCCCTTGTCGCGTTGCATGATATTGCCCCGCATTTGCCACCTTGATCGTAGGTTAATCGTTGCCTGCCTCCGTTGACAGGGTAGGGGGGCCTTGTATACTTAGTATATGGTGCTGAAAATAATTACAGCAGCCGACCGCAAAGTAACCTTATCTACGCACGCCTGACCGCGTGCGTTTTTTGTTTTTACCGTCTCAGAGGGTCGTTCAAGTCAATACAGAGGAGATACACGACATGGATTATGGGATGATCGGCAAGATTGAAAAGGCGAAGTTCTATGCGGAAGAACGCGATTTGCGCATTACCTTTCAATCGCTGGAGGCGAGTATCCTGGGCGACAACGATGTCACCCATCAGGTAACGTATGACGACGGTCAATGGCATTGTGACTGCAACTACTTCGGTTCGCATCAGGTTTGCAGCCACACCATGGCGATGGAGCGTGTCCTCGGCAATATGGTCGAGATGGGTGTTCCCGCCTAGCCGCCTCAACCAACCACCCAAGATATCCGCAACGTGCCCTGTTTCTGCGAAAAACAGGGCACGTTTCCTTATAATAGGGGCATGAGAAAAGAGAGCCTGGCCGCAGAGAAGGCGGATTTCGCGGATTGAAGAACTCATGCTTGAAATCGGCCTGATCTGCGGATAAAACTTTTCTTCGTTCGACTTCGATTGTTTGGAGGCTTCGATGACCTATGTGACACGGCCGGCCAACCATGCCGGCGCGCGGCCCGATAAATTCTACAAGACCACCCTCTTTCGTGGCGACGCGCTTATGCTCGGCCTCAACTGCCTGGAGCCGGGGCAAACCCAGGCGGCCCACGACCATGCCGATCAGGACAAGTTCTACTTCGTCGTGGGCGGAACCGGCCGCTTCCAGGTGGGCGACGAGCTGTTCACCGCCCGGGAGGGCGAACTCGTCTGGGCCCCGGCCGGCGTCATCCACGGCGTCACCAACGACGGCCTGCTCCGCCTGACCCTGCTGGTCGGCATCGCCCCCGCACCATGAAAGACGGCCGCATCACCCTGGGCGGCGTCGAGTTCGACGTCCGCCTGACCTTGCTCATCATCTTCTGCACCCTCGTGCCCATGCTCGACTACTACGGCCATAGCCCCACCGGCGTCAAAGCCTGGGATCGCTTCATCTTCTACTTTCTGGGGTCGGCGCTGTTCATCTGGGCCGTCTACCGCGAACCGCTGTCTAACTTCGGCTTCGGCTGGGGCGATTGGCGGCGCGGGCTGCTCTACACAGCCGTAGCCTGTGGCGCGATGGCGCTGATCCTATGGTTTGCCGCCCGCTCCCCGGCCATGCAATCCTTCTATCAGGGGCGCGCCCCCGACGGCTTGGGCCGGGCCACCGTTCTCAACGGTGTGGAGCTGTTCGGCTGGGAATTCGTCTGGCGGGGACTGGCGCTCTTTGCCTTCGCCCGCGCCTTCGGCCCTGGCCCGGCCATCTTCCTGCAAGCCGTGCCCTTCGCCTTCATGCATCTGGGCAAGCCGGAGATCGAGACCCTCAGCACCATTTTCGGCGGCGCGGCCTTCGGCTACATCGCCTGGCGGACGCGCTCGTTTGTCTACCCCTGGCTCATCCACTGGTTCGTCGTCACGTTTACCCTGCTTGTCACCACCGGCGCTATCTAAACCTCTCGTTCCCCATTCGATGACACCCCGCCCCACATCGGGTAAAATGACTCCGGAGGTATTCCCGCATGACTGAAATGGATGGTAAGTATTTTCTGGGCAAGGTCTGGGATCCCCAGACGGGCGACTTAACCGATGAGACCCTGCGCTACGATTCCGAGGATCTGACGACCCACGCCGTCGTCGTGGGCATGACCGGCTCCGGCAAGACCGGCCTGTGCGTCGGCTTGCTGGAAGAAGCGGCCCTCAATCAGGTTCCGGCCCTGATGATCGACCCCAAGGGCGATCTGACCAACCTGTTGCTGCATTTCCCCGGTCTCTTGCCGGGCGACTTCCAACCGTGGATCGACGCCGCCGCGGCCCGGAAAGAGGGCAAGACGGAGGAACAGGCCGCGGCCGAGACGGCCGACATGTGGCGCAACGGCCTGGCCGAATGGGGCATCGGCCCCGAACGCCTCCAGAAGCTGGCCGACAGCGTCGACTTCACCATCTATACCCCCGGCTCCACCGCCGGCGTCCCGCTCAGCGTCCTGGCCTCCCTCGGCGCGCCCGCCCTGCCGTGGGAAGGCAACGAGGAAGTCCTGGCCGAACAGATCAGCGGCATGGTGACGGCCCTGCTCAGCCTCACGGGCCTGAAGGACATCGACCCCGTCCAGAGCCGCGAACACATCCTCCTGTCCAATATTCTGGCCGACGCCTGGCGCCAAGGCCACAACCTCGACCTGGGCGAGTTGATCATGCGAATCCAGACGCCGCCCTTCGCCAAACTCGGCGTGCTCGATGTCAACTCGTTCTTCCCGGAGAAAGACCGCTTCGGGCTGGCCATGCGCATCAACAGCATGCTGGCCTCGCCCAGCTTCCAGACGTGGATGGAGGGCGAACCGCTCGATGTGCAGGCCCTGCTCTACACGCCCGACGGCCGGCCGCGCCACTCTATCTTCTACATCGCCCACCTCAGCGAAGAAGAGCGCATGTTTTTCGTGACGCTGCTCTACGCCAACATCGAGACGTGGATGCGCGCCCAAAGCGGCTCCACGTCGCTGCGGGCCATCGTCTACTTCGACGAGATCTTCGGCTACATGCCGCCCCTGGGCAATCCACCCTCCAAGACGGGCATGCTGCGCATGTTGAAGCAGGCCCGCGCTTTCGGCGTCGGCATGGTGCTGGCGACACAAAACCCGGTCGATGTCGATTACAAGGGGCTGTCAAACGCGGGCACGTGGTTCATCGGCAAGCTGGGCACCGAGCAGGACAAGGCCCGCCTGCTCGACGGCCTGACCAGCGCCACCGCCGGAGCCGTCGACGTGAAGGAACTCGACCGCCTCATCTCCGGCATCGGCAAGCGCGTCTTTCTGATGCGCAACGTGCACGATAAAAAGCCGCTGCTCTTCCAGACGCGCTGGGCCATGAACTATCTGGCCGGCCCGCTGACC
The DNA here is from genome assembly GCA_017983515.1 of Promineifilum sp. GTDB lineage: Bacteria > Chloroflexota > Anaerolineae > Promineifilales > Promineifilaceae > Promineifilum. The sequence goes on from JAGOBF010000001.1 coordinate 214,981, forward strand.
CGCACCCAGATACCGGCATTGAACGCGCTGAGAGGCGCCGGCCGAACCGCCGCCCCCGCGCCCTCGCCGGTCAGGCCGGCCGCCCCCGGCACGCCGGAGTCCACCGGCACGATCACCCGGCCGCCCGTGCCCAGCGGCGCAGGGGAATATTTCCTGCCGGCCAATCTGACGCTGAGCGAAGCGGCCGAAGCCCACCGCTACCCCATCGACCCCGGCGCGCGCGAGTCCGGCATCGTCTACCGTCCGGCGCTGCTGGGCCAGGCCGACGTGCGCCTGACCAACGTCAAATACGCGCTCAATACCGACATGACCTGGACGGCGCTCATCTACGAGTCGGACCTCACGCCCCCCGTTCGCTGGGAGGACAATCACAACCCGCCGGTCGACGACCGCAAGCTGGAACGCGCTCCGATCCACGACGCGCGATTTGCTTCCCTGGCCGGCCCGCTGGCCGACGCCAAGATGCTGCGCGCGCTGGAAACTGACTTCGTCGACTACGTCGTGCGTAACGGCGCGGTCACCATTCGGGCCAACGCCAAGCTGAAGGTCTATGGTGGGCCGGAAATGAGCGATGCGGATTTTGCCAAGCTGTGCGAGGATGCCGCCGACGACCTGATGCAGGTTGAACTCGACAAGGTGAAAGCCCGCTTCGAGACCCGGCTGAAGTCGGTCGAAGAGAAGATGAAGAAAGAAGAGCGCGAGCTGGCCGAAGATGAGGCCGAATTCAAATCGCGCAAGGGCGAGGAATACGCCAAACATGCCGAGACGCTGCTGAGCTTGTTCGGCGGCCGTCGCAAGAGCCTCTCCTCTTCGCTATCCAAACGGCGCATGGCCGAGAAGGCCAAGGCCGACATCGAAGAGTCAGAGCAGGCCATCGCCGACATGCAGGAGCAGCTGGGCGACCTGAAGAGCGAGATGGAAATGGCTCTCGATGAAGTCGAGGCCAAGTACGACGCCCTCATTGCCGATACGAAAGAAGTGCCGGTTGCTCCCAAAAAGACCGACGTGCGCGTGGGCATGTTCGGCGTGGCCTGGGTTCCGCACTACCTTGTGGAGAGCGGCGGCCGCACGCTGGAAATCCCCGCCTACGCCGCCGAGTGAGAATAGCCGCCAATCCCTTTCAACAATCCACGTTTGGCGGCCGTGCCTCGGCCCAGCGGCGCTCGAACTCTTCCAAATACAACTTGGCGATACCCGCGTCGGCCAGGATGAGGAAATTCTCGTCGTTGCTGGCGGCCGCATTGTCGGAGAAATTGAGCGAGCCAGTGACGACAACCATGTCGTCGATGATGATGACCTTGTGGTGGAGCATCCCCGCGTTGCCGTCCTGCCGCACGTTCGCCCCCGCGCAAAAGAGGGGCGTCAGCTCGCTGTAGATCGTCTCGCTGCCGAACGTCTCGAAGATGCCGCGCACGTCGACGCCGGCCGCCGCCCGCTCGCGCATAACCGCCCCCAACCCGTCGTGAGTAAACGAGAAGGCCATGAAGCGGATGTTCCGCTCGGCCAGACCCGCCAACTGAACAAGCGCCGCCATCGGGTCGTCCTCCGGCGCGAAGCGGATGATGAACGGCCGCCCGTTGCGGTCCAACACGTCCTGGCCCGATTGCGCCGGGGAGCGCGGGCCGAAGCGGCCGTCCCACATCTCCTCGAACTCGGCCCCATAAATGGCCGCCACTTCCGGCGACTCCACCACCACGATATTGTTGTTGTTGCGAAAAATATCGTTGTGCGTCAGATTCATCGACCCGGTCCAGACGATGTGACTATCGATAATGACGAATTTGTTATGCATCAGACCCGAACGCAGGTCGTCACGCACGGCAACCCCGGCATTTTCCAGCAAGGCGAACTGCCCCCGGCCCGGTTGGCCGTCGGCGTCGATGCCGTGCTCGTCGTCGGTGATCCAGCGCACGTCGACGCCGCGCGCCTGGGCACGGGCCAGCGCCTCGGCGATGGGCGTCAGGTCTGTCTCGAAAACGGCCAGATGAATCGAAGTCTGGGCGGTGTCGATATAGTCGATAAGCTTGTCCAGAATGTAGAAGCCGTTGGCCTCGTTGCCCGATTTGCCGGGACTGAACAGCACGGCCCACCAGCCGCCGTCGTAGCCGATATCGCGCGGCAACTCCACCGCCTGGCCGGGCAGCGTCGGCGCGGGGTTGGACAGCAACGTGGGCAGGGGAACGGGGCCGGCCGGCCGGGTGCCCAGCGGCGTCGACGTGGCCAGCACATCCGGCGTCGGCGGCGGGATGGTCGGCGGCCGTGGCGACGGCCCGACCAAAGGCGTGGGCACGGCAAGCGTGGGCACGGCAAGCGTGGGCACGGCAAGCGTGGACAGGGGGACGCGACTGAGGTTGGGGCTAGGCGTATGCGTCACGACGTACGGCTCGGCGGCCACGTCGCACCCGCCCAGCAGGGCCACGATCAACAGAAAGAGGAATCGCCCTTTTGGCCGCGCCCGATCTTTGACCGGCCGATTCGCTAAACGATTCACGGGTTATGAGCGCCGGGCGTTCAGCTGCTCGATAAAACGCCTCAGCAGAGCGATCTGTCCGGTGGGCTGGTCGGCCAGCGCCGGCCATTGCCGCCGCACCTCTTCTACGGCTGCCCCGTCCGGCGGCCGGAAGCGGTCGCCCAGCGCCACGGCCCCCTGCTGCAACCACTCCTCAATGGCGACCGGCTCCGCGTCCGGGCCGGTTGCCCGGGCCGCGGCCATCATGAGCCGCCGCACGGCGCGAACGCGCGGCTGGAGGATGTCCTCGGCGACAGCATCGTCCAGACCACCGGTATCGGCGACGACGATCTGCGCCATGTCCAATCCCAGTGCCAGCAGCGCCGCGGCCGCTTCGCCGGATAGCCCCTCGGTCAGGCGGGCGTTGCCCCGCAACGCATCGTCGATACGCCGCCGGCGCGCGGCCAGCGCCGTATCCGCCGAAAGCAACGCTCGCCCCGATGCGTCCCATTCATCCCAATTGGGGGGCAGCGCCGCGGCCGACTGGCCCGCGGCCGCCTGTTGCATCATCCACTGTACAGCCGCCGGTGGATCGGCCGCTTCCGGCGTTTCCTCGAATTCGTTTGGTCTATCTTCGTCGTGCACGGCATTCTCCTGCTGTTAATACGGATCGATGTCTGATTGTATGGGAAAGCGGGCGGGTCGCAAGCCAAAAAAAAGGCCTCCCGCAGAGCGAGAGGCCTCATGAGTCGAATGCGAATCGTTATTCCCTAGCCGGGCCAGGCCACTTCCAGCGCGTGGCACCTGCCACGGGTCAGCCAGCCGTAGCTCGTATCCGGAGCCGGGTTGAGGATGGTCATCTCGATGGGCGGAGAGCCGTCGCCCTGGACGAAGAAGACCTGCACGTGAACCGATGGATGGCTAATGTCGAGGTCCTGAATCCAGCCGCTGTCCGTCCAGCCCTCGTCGGCCCACCAGGTAGCCAGCACGCGGCCGCCCGTTTCCTGGACGACGAAGGTGCCGCGGCGCGCCACGTCGGGCCCCATTTCGAAGTCGATGCGCAGGCAGGAGTCCAGGCGGGCCGGCCGGGTCGGAGTCGGCGTGGCCGTGCCCTCGAAGGGGCCGGGCGGCGGCTTCACGGTCGGCGTCGGCGTCTGCGTCATGGTCGGCGTAAACGAAGGCGTCATGGTAGCAGTCGGCGTGATCTCGGTCGTGGCCGTGGGCGTCGCCGTCTCGGTCATCGTGCCAGTCGGCGTCGCCGTGATCGTGCCGGTCGACGTCGCCGTGGGGGTGGACGTGGACGTCGGCGTGGCCGTCAGCGTCGAGGTCAACGTGACGGTCGGCGTCATCGTCAGGGTGGCGGTCATGGTTGCCGTCGCCGTCGGCGTCGCCGTAGAGGTCTCCGTCACAGTCGGCGTCATGGTTGGAGTCGACGTCGTTTGGTTCCCGCAGATGGTAATCGCCAAGCCGACGCTGTCATTGGCGAAGAAGGTTATCTCACCATCTTCGGGCATGACGAACGAGCCATAGGTTACCATGCCCTGCGGGACAGTATGCACGAGCGCACCGTTGACATAGAAGTGATTGATACGATCATCGACGTCATCGTCGATCTGCACGTAATCAATGACGCAACCAATCTGGGAAGGCCCAAAGCTCACCCCTTCACCATAGAGAATGACTTCTCCACCGGGAGTGAACTCGAAATCCCAGACGCGTTCGCCCGCCTTGGCCGTATAGTTGGGGCCGGGCAGCTCCTTGTAATCGTTGCGCCGATATTTGATCACAAAGGTATGATCGGGGTTGATCGTAAGGGGGCCGCCGGCTTCCCCAAGATACTCAACCCGAGGCAGAGAAGGAACTTCCTGCTGCGGGGCATTACCAGGGGTGATTGCCGGGGATCCCATCATGCTTGCCCATGCCACTATGAGCAGGGCGATGAATCCGAGAAAGGCTATGGTTTGTTTCACTGGGCCTCCAACCTATCTTAGTGAGGGTTGCCGTCGATTGAATAATCGTGCTTACTATAACTCACTAAGCAGTACTATGTCTACCACTACTTTAGTTTATGGTAATCAACCATTCTTACAATGAACCTGACGTGAATCTTCTGAGTCAGGATAATTCGGCTGAGTAAGGGACTAGCGGCCGGTCGTCTGCTTGGTTATTCCGGCCGGATTTGGACAGGAGAGGGAAAAAAGGCCTCCCGACTTTGCTGAACGACGGAAGGCCTCTATCACTAGACTGTGACCCTGGCTGAAAACATTATCGGGATCAGGTTGTTTTCAGGCGGAAGGCCAGGACGATGGCCGAGATGCCGCCGACCAGCGCGAAGGCGCCCAATACCCACGGCAATGTCGCCACGGCGATCATGGTGTTGCCCAGCAGGATCAGGCCGAAGATGACGTTGAGCACGCCCAGCAGGCCGATGCCCAAACCCCCGCCGCGGAGGGCCTGCACAATGTTGACCACGCCCAGCATGAGCGCCTGGATGCCCAGTATGATCACGACTGCAAAGCCAAACGCCAGCGTGCCGGCCAGCGGATGATTGAGAATAAAGATACCGGCCCAAATTCCAATAATGCCGCCAAGCAGTTTCAGGCCCCACGCCGACCGATCAATGAAGATGCTGACAATTTCCATGATGCCGGAGATGAGCCAATAGATGGCCAATATCTGCGCCAGCGCCAGCGCCGTCGCCGCGGTGTTGGTGAATAGCAGAATGCCGATGACCACCAGGGAGATACCTTGAATAAACGGTATCCACCAGGGCATTGCCCGTTGTTGTTGTCCGAAAGCTGCGGTTGCTGTTGTCATTTCTACGATGTTCTCCTTGCATGAATAAAAAAACTTCCCGGAACTCGGGCTGCGGTAGAGTATAGTAAATTACTTTATGATAAACAAGTGAGCGTCAGGCGCGTTCGTCCCGTGGCAATCTCATTTTGGCGTCGATAAACTCCTGATGGCTCAGTTTCAGGCCCAAAGCGATGAGGCGAATCTGCTCGATTTCATCGAACGAAGCCTTCTCATCGGCCCCGGCCACGGCGAACAGCGCATCCAGGAAGTCCCGCCGTTGTTCATAGGTCGTCATCTCAGAAAACTCGCGCGTCAGGCGGTAGAGGTCGAGTTTCTCGCCATTCGCCAGGGCCACCTCAACCACAAATGCCGCCGACTCCGGCGCAAGCGCCCAGGCCGATTGCAACGCCGACACCATCGCCGCCCGTTCTTCGGCGCTGACGTCATCTGCCACGCGACCCACCAACGCCAATAGCCCGCCAGCCAGCCCCAGCCGCCGCAGCTCATCGTCGGCAATCTCCCAGGTTACATTTTCCGTCGCCAACCGCTGCCGCATCTTGTAGTAGACGCGATTGCGCACGAAGTCGTTGAGATAGGCCTCGCGGCTGGGCGCGCCGGCGGCCGCCTCAGCGCGCCGGCCGACCAGCATCCGGCTCAACGAACCCCACAATCCCACGTCGGCCGTCTCCAGCAAACGCTTGATGTCGTCCACTACGCCTCGCTCGCGCTCCGACACCTCGCCATCGGCCTCGATCATGTCGTCGAGGGCCTGCAAAGCCACCGTCCGCGCCTCCGCTGAGGTCGTCAGTTCGCGCAGCCGGGCCACCAGACGCTCGCGTTCCGGCGCGTCAACCGACGCATCAAGATAGATGTCCAGTTCATCCCAGTCGCGCGCGCCGACAGCCGGCAGCCGCCACAGCAAATCCTTAAGGCTGTTCACCTCTTCTTCGGCGATCTCCCCGTCGGCCCAGGCCACGGCGATCAAAACCTTGCCCAGTGTCATGATCAATTCATTGTTTGCCATCGCTTTCTCCAGACAAGTGGGTGCTCAGCGAACCGGCAGCGGCTCCACCTTCCAGATGTCTGCGGCATATTGCCGCATGGCCCGGTCGGACGAGAAAAAGCCGCAGCGCGCCGAGTTCAGGATCGATTTGCGCGTCCAGCCGTCACGGTCGCGGTAGGCCTTCTCGACTTCGTCCTGGGCATCGACGTAGGCCCGATAGTCGGCCAGCACCAGATACTCGTCGCGATCCAGGAGCGAGCGAATGATCGGCTCGAAGAGGGTCGGATCGCCGTTAGAAAACGCGCCGGCGCTGATCTGATCGATCACCTGCTTCAATTCGGGATCGGCCGCCATGTACGCCTGGGGCGCATAGCCCTTGGCCTTCAGGTCAAACACTTCCTCGACCGTCAGACCGAACAGGAAGAAGTTGTCCGGCCCCACGCGCTCGCGTATCTCGATGTTGGCCCCGTCCAGCGTGCCGATGGTCAGCGCGCCGTTGAGGGCGAACTTCATGTTGCCCGTGCCCGATGCTTCCTTGCCGGCCATAGAGATTTGCTCGGACACATCGGCCGCCGGATAAATAATCTGCCCCTGGGTCACGTTGAAGTTGGGCAGGAAGATCACCTTCAGCAGCTTGTCGGCCGCCGGGTCCTCATTCACGACCGCGCCGATGGAGTTGATCAGCTTGATGATGAGCTTGGCCATATAGTAGCCGGGCGCGGCCTTGGCCCCGAAGATAAAGGTTCGCGGCACGATATCGAGGGTCGGATCCGCCTTCAGCCGGTTGTAGAGGGTGACGATGTGCAGCGCATTCAGTAGCTGCCGCTTGTACTCGTGCAGACGCTTCACCATGATGTCATACATCGAGTTCGGATCGACGACCACGCCGGTCTCGGCCAGGATGTGAGCCGCCAGGCGAACCTTGTTGGCCGCCTTCACCTCTTGCCAGGCCGCGCGGAAAGTCGGGTCGTCGATGTGGGTCTCCAGCGTCGCCAGCCGATCCAGATCGGTCAGCCACCCTTCGCCCAGCCGCTCGGTCAGCAGCGCCGACAGGAGCGGGTTGGCCAGGCGTATGAAGCGCCGGGGGGTCACGCCGTTCGTCTTGTTGTTGAATTTCTCCGGCCAGACATCGTTGAAGTCGCGGAAAACACGCTCTTTGAGCAGCTGCGAATGCAGGTCGGCCACACCGTTGACCGAGAAGCTGCCGACCACGGCCAGATGCGCCATGCGCACTTGCCGGTCGCCGCCGTCCTGGATGAGCGACATCCGCGCCAGACGATCATAGTCGTTGGGATACTGCGCGCTGATCTCGCTCAGAAAGCGCCGGTTGATCTCGTTGACGATCTCCATGTGGCGCGGCAGCAATCGCTCGAACAGGCTGACCGGCCACCGCTCCAGCGCTTCGGGCATGAGGGTGTGACAGGTGTAGGCAAACGTGTTCCGGGTGATGTCCCACGCCTCGTGCCACTGGAGATCGTACTCGTCGATCAGCAGGCGCATCAGCTCCGGAATGGCGACCACGGGGTGAGTGTCATTGAGCTGGATGACGACTTTGCGGGCCAGGTCATCGATAGGATTGCCGCAGCGCAGGAAGCGGGCAATGATGTCGTGGAGCGAGCAGGCCACGAAGAAGTACTGCTGCCGCAGGCGTAACTCGCGCCCCTGCGGCGTGTTGTCGTTGGGATAGAGCACCTTGGAGATCGTCTCGCTGCGCACCTTGTGCTCCACGGCGCTGGCATAGTCGCCGATGTCGAAGAGGCGGAAGTCGAACTCGGTCGTGGCCCGCGCCCGCCACAAGCGCAGGAAATTGACTGTGGTCGTGTTATAGCCGGGCACGAGAATATGGTGCGGCTCGCCCATGACCTGTTCGGCCGGCTGCCAGCGGCCGCGCACATGACCGTGCTCATCCTCGTAATGTTCGGCATGGCCGCCGAAGCCGACGGGAATCATGTCGTCGGGCTGGGCAAACTCCCACGGATAGTCGAGCGCCAGCCAGTCGTCGGGCTGCTCCACCTGATAGCCGTCGCGTATCTCCTGGCGGAAGATGCCGTATTCGTAGCGGATGCCGTAGCCAATGGCCGGGATGTCGAGCGTCGCCAGCGAGTCGAGGAAGCAGGCCGCCAACCGTCCCAGGCCGCCGTTGCCCAAACCCGGTTCCACATCGTGCACCAGGACTTCTTCCAGAGGGTGGGGCGATCCCTTCAGTGCCGCCTCGGCGATCTCGCCGGTCTGGGTATAGAGCAGGTTTTGGGGCAGCTGCCGGCCGAGCAGATATTCGGCCGACAGGTAGTAGACAAAGCGTGGGTTGACGGCGTAGCGCATATCCACCGTGCGGCGAAAGCGCTCCACCATATGATTGCGCACCGTGCGCGACAGGGCCATGTACATATCGTAGTCGCTGGCCGACTGGACATTGGCCCCGCGAGCGTAGTAGAGGTTATCGACCATGTATTGCCGGAACGCTTCCGGCGTGCGGCCGGTTCGTTCAGTGGTCGGTTGCTGGATTTCCATATGAATTCTCCCGGTGGAAAGCGAGTCCCCCGACCATCCGGTCGGAAAACCGCTTTCACCTTGCTCACTCATTCCCTTCCAGAATGAGCCGATAATGATCGCGTCCTAAAATGATGGCTGGGAATCGTCATTGGCGGCGGCGAAGAAAGCCTGTAGCCGAACTTCTTCATCGGGCGCCATCGTGGTGCGAATGATTTCGGCGTCGAAGTCAGCCAGCAGACGTAGCGCTTTGCTGCCTTCCCAATTGTCAATCAGGAGGAAGAACGCCGAATGGCCCGGCCGAACTTGTTCGCCGACTTCGTGGATAAAATCATCGTCGATGCCGATGTCGGTTAACTTGCCGGCCAGTGCCCCGGCAATGCTGCCCACGGCCATGCCCAACCACGGCGACAGAAAGATGAGGCCGATGAGCGCCCCCCAAACCACGCCGCCCAGTGCGCCCGCGCCGATCAGATCAAACGCCTGCCGGATGCGCACCGAGCCGTCGGGGAGACGCTCGACGACAGCCGCGTCTTTCACATTGACCAGCTCGAACGCCCGCAGATCGTCCAGCGCGTCACGCATGGCGTAAGCGCCGTCCAGCGTCGGCATGGCAAAGACGATCATGTGATTCATGGGGTAAAAGAAAATGAATCCATAGATATAACGGATTACCCGGATTCTACGCAAATTTGTTGAATCGGTGCAATCTGCAAAATCTGTGGATGTGCCTATCCACCGGCGGCCAGGGTCTGCACGCTCTGCATAACCGCCTGCCGGGCCAGATCGAACCACGTGCCGGGCAGGATGCCTAACAGCAGCGTCGCCAGTGCGGTGATGACCACGGCCGAGACCAGGGCCGGCTTCAGTACCATTTCGCCCTCACCCTCATGCATGTACATGAGGAAGACCACCCGCAGATAGTAGTAGCCGGATATGACGCTGGTAGCAATGCCGATGAGCACCAGCCAGAACAATTCGGCCTGCACGGCGGCGTTGAAGATGAAGAACTTGGCCGCGAAGCCGCCCGTCGGCGGGACACCGGTCAGCGACAGCATGAAGAAGGCCATGCAGATGGCTACCCACGGATAGCGCTTGGCCAATCCCCGGTAATCGTCGAGCATAACCCCTTCGCCTTCCTTACGCTCCACGGCCACGGCAATGGCAAACGCCCCCAGGTTGGTGAAGGTGTAGGCGAACATGTAGAACAGCGCCGCACTGATACCATCGGGATTATCGAAGGCGGCGGCCACGGCGATCAGGATATACCCCGCGTGGGCGATGCTGCTGTAGCCGAGCATGCGCTTGATGTTGGGCTGCATGATCGCCAGCAGGTTGCCGACGATAAGCGTCAACGCCGCCAGAACCGAGATGGCCGTAGTCCACGTCTCGCCCAGGGTGGGCAGGGCGACCATGAGGATGCGCAGCAGCGCCGCAAAGCCACCGACCTTGGCCCCCACTGACATGAAGGCCGTGACGACCGTCGGCGCGCCCTCATACACGTCGGGCGTCCACATGTGGAACGGGGCGGCGGCGACCTTGAAGGCGAAGCCGACCAGCACCATGGCCGCGCCGGCCAGTAACAGCAGCGTCGTGCCGCCCTCGGCCGCCGTCACAATGCCGGGCAACGAGGTCGTGCCCGTCGCGCCGTAGATCAGGGCGATGCCGTAGACGAAAATGGCCGACGAGAATGCGCCGACGATGAAGTATTTCAAAGCAGATTCTTCCGACTCCGGCCGCGGCCAGGCCAGCCCGGCCAGGATGTAGAGCGGAATCGACAGCAGCTCCAGGGCCATGAAGATGAGGATCAGATCGTTGGCCATACCCATCAGCATCATGCCGCTCAGCGAGAACAGCATCAGCATGTAGAACTCCGGCCGGTCGTGGCCGGTGCGCTGCAAATAGTTGACCGACAGCAGCACGGTCAGGATGCCGGTGATGGTGAAGATGACGTTCAGGGCCACGGCGAAGTTGTCGGCCACCACCATCGGGTGGCCGCCGGCCACGCTGAAAGCGGCCCGTCCGCCGTCCCACAAGGCAACCGAGGTGATCAGCGCCCCCACCAACCCGATGATGGTCAGCACCGGGGCAGCGGGGCGGGTGCGATCTTCGCTCAGCAGCAAGTCGAGTATCATCAGCAAGATACCCGTGCCGGCCACAAACAGGAAAGGCCACAAGACCGAATAATCAATGAAGGGCGGTTGAAACTCCATATAGATCCTCACAAAAAAAGCATCCCCAGATTACACAGATTTCAGGGATTAGGCGAATTCTAAATCGGCGTAATCGGCGTAAGCTGTGGTTTCTCCATCTTCTGCCCGGCGCAGCCAGACGCGATTGCTGTGGAACGTGCTCTGCCCGGCGAAGTCGCCCAGAGCGTCGGACGTCGTCCAGTTCACGTTGCGGCCGCCGCCTGAGCCGCCGGTCGGCTTGTTCCAGCGCCCCTTGGGCGAAGCTACCACGCCGGGCCGCACGCCGTCGGTGACGACCGCCCGCAATGTCACGCCCCCCCGTCCATTTTCCACGACGACCGGTTCGCCGTGCCGGATGCCGCGCGCGGCGGCATCGTCGGGATGAATCTCGATGAACGGCGTGAGCTCGCTGCGCAATTGGCTCGGCCCGTTCGCCAGGCTGCTGCTCACGAAATGATGCGCCGCGGGGCTGATCAGACTCAAGGCATCTTCCGGCCGGTAGCGGCCCCTGTCCGGCAGGGCGCCGGCCTCTCCGTCGTCGAACTGGCCGCTGTAGCCGGGCAGCGGGTCATGGCCGTCGGCCGCCAGCTGGCCGGAGTATAGTTCGACTTTGCCGCTGGGAGTCGGGAAATAACCGTCGGCAAAGGGCACGGCCTCATCGAGCGCCAGTGGAATCTGGTCTTCGCGCTTCAACCGGGCCAGGGTGATGCCCTCCAGTCGCGGATTATGGCTGGCCGAGGCCGTCAGCACCTCATCGATGACCTCGTCCACCTCCTGCCGCAGCCATTGCTCGTCGAAGCCCATCTCGGCCGCCAGCAGGCGCATCACGTCCCAGTTGCTCTTGCTCTCGCCCAACGGGGCGATGGCCGGGTGGTTGTAGCGCAGCAAGGTGTGGCCGTAGCCCTTGTGCAGGTCGGCCTGCTCCAGATTCGATGGGGCCGGGAGCACGATGTCGGCCATCTCGGCCGTGTCGGTCATAAACAGTTCGTGGACGACGGTGAACAAATCGTCGCGCCCCAGCCCGGCATGGACGAGGGCGGCATTGGGGGCAATGGTGGCCGGGTTGGAGCCGAAGACGTAGAGCGACTTGATCGGCGGGTCGGCCGCTTCGCCGGTCAGTGCCGCGCCGAGCCGGTTCATGTTGATCAGCCGGCCGGGCGGCGGACATTCGCCCCACTTGTTGACCGCCTCTCCGTCCCACTTCAGATAACCGCTGGTGCTATAGGCCAACCCGCCGCCGCGCGTGCCGTATTGTCCGGTCAGCGCCGGCAGCGTCAGGACGGCCCGCACCGTCTGGCCGCCCATGCGGTTGCGCTGCAGGCCGTCGGCCATCTTGATCAAGCCGGGCTTGTGGCTGGCATACAGCCGGGCCAGCGCAACCACCTCGGCTACCGGCAGCCCGGCGATCTCGGCCGCGCGCTCCGGGGGATATTCCATGATCCGCGCCCGCAGTTCCGGCCAGCCGGCGGTATGCGCGGCCAGCCAGGCTTCGTCATGCAGCCCTTCGGTCACGATGACGTGGGCCAGGCCGAGAGCCAGCGCGCCATCGGTGCCGGGGCGCGGGGCAACGTGGATGTCGGCCGTGCGCGCCGTGCGCGTCTGCCTGGGGTCGATGACGACCACGGTGCAGCCGTTGCGTTGCGCGGCTTTCAGGTGGGGCATGAAGTGGGGGGCGGTGGAGGCCGGGTTGTGGCCCCAAATGATGATGATCTTGCTGTAGGCGACGTCGGTATAGGGCACGGCCCAGCGCGCGCCGAGTGTGGCCTCGACGGCGTATTCGGCCGCCGCCCCGCAGATGGCCCGGTCGAGCTGGCTGGCCCCCAGACGGTTCCAGAAGCGGCCGCTGCTGACGCCCATGTTGACCAGCCCCAGCGTGCCGCTATAGCTGTAGGGCAGGATGGCCTCGGCCCCGTGCTCGGCGATGATCCGCCGCCAGCGGTCGCCGATCTCGCCAATCGCCTCGTCCCAGCTAATCCGCGCCCACTCGCCCGCGCCCTTCGGCCCCACGCGCCGCAGCGGATGCGTCAGCCGGTCGGGGTGATAGACGTGGTCGAGGTACGGCCGCACCTTGCCGCACAGCCAGCCGTTGGTGATGGGGTGGCCGGGGTCGCCATAAAAAGCCACCGCCTTCCCATCGACCACCTCGACGATTGTGCCGCAGGTATCGGGGCAGTCGTGGGGGCAGGCGCCGTGGATGAGGGTGATGTCCGTGGATGAGTTGCTGTCGGTCGCCAGGATTGAGTCGATCAAGGTGGAGACCCCTTTTGGGCCGCGCAATGGGCGCGATTTAAGGGTGATTATGGCTGAGAAACAGATAGGCGTCAATCAGCTTGGTCGATGTTGTTGCTATTCCCAACGAGGTGATTAACGCGGTGGAAATTTCTTGTGCCTTCTCCACGCCCCAAACACTGGGAGCGCCTGCCGCCCCGGCCGGCAGCGTGCAGATGTTCGAGGGGTCGGCCGTCTCGCCGGCCGGCCTTATCCCCAGAACCCCGCGTGCACCTGTAGAGCCTCTTCCTCCAGAACCGGCCCGAGGACTTCAATGGGCTTGCGGCCTTTGGCGAACAGTTCCCGGCTGGGCAGATAGAGCACATCCGGCGTTTCCTCGCCCACGAGCGCGTTGAGGCTGTTCGTGCTCAGGCCGAAAACAACCCGCCGCACGTTGCTCCAGAAGATGGCCCCCGCACACATGGGGCACGGTTCGGTGCTGGCATACAGCGTGCAGCGGGACAGAAATTCCGGCGAATAGGCGCGCGAAGCTTCTCGGATCAGGTTGGTCTCGGCATGCCCCGTACAGTCATGGTCAGTAACGACCGTGTTCTCGCCTCTCAGCAAGACGTGGCCCCCGTCATCGACCAGCAAAGCCCCGAACGGGTGATTACCCTTTGCCCGCGCCTCGGCCGCGACCTGGAACGACAGGCGAATGAACTTCAGATCCGTTTCGTCCATCACGCCTCAGTGAGATTAATGACATTGCGATAGGCTACGCCGCGCAAGGCATCGGCCATCTGCTCGACTATCTCGATTCCCACGCGCTTCTGCGCCTCCTGGGAACTGGCCCCCAGATGCGGCGTGTCAATCACATTCGGCAACCCGATCAACGGGCAGTTCGTCGGCGGCTCTTCCTGATAGACGTCCAGACCGGCGGCGGCCACCTTGCCGCTCTTCAGGGCCTCGGCCAGCGCCTGTTCCTCGATCAGCTTGCCCCGCGCAACGTTGATGACGATGACGCCATCCTTCATGGTCGCGATGGTATCGGCGTTGATCATGCCCTTTGTTTCCGGCGTGACGATGGCGTGGAGCGTAATGATGTCGCTCGTCGCCAGCACATCTTCCAAAGGCAACAGCTCAACGTCCAGTTCTATGCCGGTTTCCGTCGGCACGTAGGGATCAAAGGCCACGACCTTCATGCCGAAAGCCTGGGCACGCCGGGCCACCAGACGGCCGATGTAGCCGAAACCGATGATCCCCAGCGTTTTCTCGAATAGTTCGGTGCCCACAAACTGCGACCGCGCCCATTCGCCGGCCACAAGCGAGTTGTGGGCCTGCACCGTGCGGCGCGAAGTAGCCAGCATCAGGGCCAGCGTCTGTTCGGCCGTGGCCACGCTGTTGGAGTGGGGCGTGTTCATCACCTTGATGCCATGTCGCGTGGCGGCCTCCACGTCGATGTTATCGACGCCCATGCCGGCCCGCCCCACAACCTTCAGCCGCTTTCCCGCGGCGATGACGTCGGCGTCGATTTGGGTGTCGCTGCGAACGATGACGCCGTCATAGTCACCTATGATCGCCAGCAGGGCTTCCTTGCTCAACCCGGTCTGCATGTCGTAAGAAATATCTTCCATCTGAGCCAGCCGATCCAGACCGGCCTGCCCTAATTTGTCGGCGATCAGAAGTCTATAAATCATAAGTTCCTCCGGAAGGTTAGTTGTGCCAGCCCCGCTGCGACTCAATCCTCCAAACTCTCCGAATCGTTCTCTTTGGTCCGCCGCACCGGCTCCCCTGCCAACCGCGCAAACGGCCGCTGCTGCACGATCGTCTGCTCCGGCAAGCACTGCACGAAGTTGAACGCCGGCATGGCGTCGTGGTCGGCGCGGATCATCTCTACGGTTGGCCAGGTGGTGAAGCCGGCGAAGGTGCTGGCAGCGGCGCAATACAGGACACCGTCGCGCACCGTTTGCATGGAGTTGTGGATGTGGCCGTAGAACACGCCGCGCAGCCGGCCGCGCGCCGGAAGCAGCGCCTGATGCATATCCTCGCCGTTGAAGATGAGCATATTGGCGTCCATCCACGGCGCGTTGAGCCGCAGGGCCGGGTAATGGGTGAAGATCGACAGCGGCGGGCCGTCGGGCGTGGCTTCGCGCCGCAATACGTCCATCTGCTGTGCGGAAAGCAGGCCGCGAGGGTCGATCTCATCCGGCCCGCGGGCGTCGAGCACCAGGAAGCGCTCGCCGCGCACCTCAAAAGTATAGGACAAGGTATCGGTTCCCGGCTGGCAGTCCTTTTTGGGCCCCATCGCCATGTAGCGATGGATGTCGGCCGAGCGGTCGTGGTTGCCCGTGCAATAGTAGACCGGATAGTCGAGGGCGGCGAATGTCTCGGCCGCCAGCCGGTAGGCGGCCTCGGTCGGGTGCGTGGTCACGTCGCCGGTGTGGATCACGAAGTCCGGCCGCGTCGGCAACTGGTTGATCATATCGATCACGTGCCGGGCATAGGGCAGCGACCGGTGTCCTTGCCGGGAATACTCCGCCGTTGGGCCGAAGTGGGTGTCGCTGAGGTGGACGAAGTAGACCGGTTCCATGATCGAAAGACGAGATACGGATAAAGAGGCGCGCTCCTTACCCGTATCTCGTACCTTGTATGTGGCATTTTATCAGGGTATCAGCGTCAGCACCGCGCTGTTGATATCAGTCACCAACGTATTGACCGTGCTGCTGATCAGCTTGAAATAGGGAGACGGCGCGATACCGATCCAGAAGATGACCACCAGGAAAGCCAGCAGGATCGCCAGTTCGCGGCGATTCAGGGGGCGCAAGCTCTTGACCTCTTCGGTTTCCGCCGGGCCCATGAACAGGCGCTGGAAGAACCACAGGAGATAGACCGCGGCCAGAATGACGCCGGTGGTGGCGAAGGCGGTGTAGATCCACGGGATGGGCGCCAGCGACTCCGCGCCCATCGAGCCGAGCAGGATGGTGAACTCGCCGACAAAGCCGTTGAGCCCCGGCAAGCCCATGCTCGACAGGACGACGATCAGCGACAGAGCGCTGAAAAGAGGCATGATCTTCCAGACACCGCCGTAGGCCGACATCTCGCGGGTATGGGTGCGCTCATAGAGCACGCCAACCACGAAAAACAGCGCGCCGGTGCTCAAGCCGTGGTTCACCCCTTGCAGAATCGCGCCCTGGATGCCGGCATTGTTGAGCGTGAAGATGCCCAGCGTCACAAAACCCAGATGGCTGATGCTGGAATAGGCGACCAGTTTCTTGGCGTCTTTCTGGGCAAAGGAGACGATGGCCCCGTAAATGATGCCGATGATCGCCAGCACGGCGATGAGCGGCGCATACTTATGAGCCGCCTCGGGGAACAGCGGCAGGTTGAAGCGTACGAAGCCATAGGTGCCCATCTTCAGCAGAATGCCGGCCAGGATGATGGAGCCGGCCGTCGGGGCCTGGGTGTGGGCGTCGGGCAGCCAGGAGTGGAACGGGAAAACCGGCACCTTGATCGCAAAGGCGATGAAGAAGCCGATGAACAGCCAGTTCTGAACCCCGGCGAAGGCCGCTCGACCGGCTATCAGTTCGGGCAAGGCAAAGGTGCCGTTAGCCAGGCCCATATACAGAATGGCGAGGAGCATCAGCAGCGACCCGGCCATCGTGTAGAGAAAGAACTTGATCGAGGCGTAGACGCGCTGTTGGCCGCCCCAGATGCCGATCAGGAAGTACATCGGCACCAGGGTGAACTCCCAGAATACGTAGAACAGGAACAAGTCCTGGGCCAGGAAGACACCCAGCATCCCCGTCTCCAGCAGCAACATGAAGATGTAGTACTGCTTGATCTGCTGCTCAATGGCCGTCCACGACGCGGCGATGGCCAGCAGGGAGATGAACGAGGTCAGCAGGATCATCAGAATGCTGAGGCCGTCTACGCCCATGAAATAGCTAATGCCCCATGAGGCAATCCAGTCCACGCGATCGACGAGCTGCAGCGCGGGGTTGGCCGAATCGAAGCGAAACAGGATCAGCAGCGTCCCCAGAAACGTGACGGCCGAGGTAGCCAGCGCGATGAGCTTGACCGTCTCATTCGATCCCCGTCGTGGTGGATTCACCAGTAATATCGCCACAACGCCCACCAGGGGAAGGAAGGTGACAATCGTAAGTATCCAGTTCATTATTTTCCCCAACCTTTTATCAAGTATTTGTTATCGAGTCCAGTCATGACCCGCTTCGATCTCTTACAGGCAATGTGCTCAGAAATGCCACAAACTTCTCCGGTGCGCCTCTGAAAAAACTGCACAATCTGTGAAATCTGTGGTCGCCTTCTCTCTTAGTTAGCCATCACCAAAAAATAGACCAACAAACCCACCGTGCCCAGGAACACCGCCAGCGCGTAAGTGCGCGCATAGCCGGTCTGCGTCATCCGCAGCGCCCCGGCCAGTCGCCTTGTCAATGCTCCCGCGCCGTTCACCAACCCGTCCACACCCTGCATGTCGAGGACGTTGGCCGAGAAGTCGGCGAAGGCGACGAACATGTCGCGGATGATCCGATCATGGATGAAGTCGTGCCAGAATGCCCAGTCAACCTTGTAGGCCAGCCAGGCGGCAAAACGATTAAAGAGCGGGACAAAACCCTTTGAATAGAGCGAGTTGAGCGGCAGAACGCTCCACCACCAGATGGGTGTGCGCGCCAGCCGGTCAGGCTCATGATAGGTTTTCGGCCGCCCGCGATAAGTCAGATAAGCCAGCGCCAGCCCGCCCAGAGCCAGGAGCAACGACGTCCCGGCCACCACCGGCGAGAACACCACCGGCGTGTGCGGCAGATCGACAACGCCCTCCTCCGACAGTTCAAAGGCCGGGATGGAGTGCTCTTCCCACTGCTCCAGCAACAGCCAGAACCCGGTCGGGTGCAGGTCATTGCGTTCGGCCTCCGCCTTCGACAAGTAAGGCACGTTGAGCAAGCCGCCCAAAATGGCCAGAACGGCCAGGACGATCAGCGGCCGGGTCATGAGCGGCGGACTTTCGGCGGCGTGCTCGGCCGCCGCGTGGCGCGGCGCGCCGAAGAAGGTCATGATCAGCTGGCGTCCCACATAGAACGCCGTGCCCAGCGCCGCCAGAGCCAGCACGATGAAGATCGGCGAGTTATGGGTCTGGGCGTGCAGCAGGATCTCGTCCTTCGACCAGAACCCGGCCAGCGGGAAGATGCCCGCCAGGGCCAGCGAGCCGATCATGTAGACGATGTAGGTCGTCCGCATCCGATGGCGCAGCCCACCCATATAGCGCATGTCCTGCGGATCAAATCCGTCATCCTCGGGCTGGGCCCCGTGACCCTCATCATGTCCATGGGCCGCTTCGTGATGCCCATGCTCCATGCCGTGGATGACCGAACCGGAGCCGAGAAACAGCAGCGCCTTGAAAAAAGCGTGGGTGACCAGGTGGAACATGGCCGCCACATAGGCCCCCATGCCCGCCGCGGCCACCATGAAGCCCAGTTGACTGACGGTGGAGTAGGCCAGCACCTTCTTGATGTCGTTCTGGCTGAAGGCGATCAGTCCGGCGAAGAAAGCGGTCAACGCACCGACCCAGGCCACCAGGTCGGGCGTCGAGATAAGACCAAAGATCAGGTCGCCGCTGGTCCGCACGATTTCATAGAGGACATTGCTGCGGACGAGCAGATAGACGCCGGCCGTCACCATCGTCGCCGCGTGGATGAGGGCGGAGACGGGCGTGGGGCCGGCCATCGCGTCGGGCAGCCAGGTGTAGAGGGGAATCTGGGCCGATTTGCCGGCCACGCCCAACAGGAACAGGGCGGTGACAGCCGTCAGTACCGTGGTGATGGGCAGGCTCACGCCGCCGAACGGAACCATGCGCCCGGCCTCAAAGAACCGGACCGCGCCCTCGAAGATGGGCTTGTAATCGAGCGTGCCGAACGTCCAGAACAGCAGGAACATCGCCAGCAACACGCCGAAGTCGCCAATGCGGTTCATCACCATCGCTTTGCGGCCGGCGGTGGCGTTGGCCGGCAGGCCGTTCTTGTCCAACCGGCCGAACCAGAAGCCAATGAGCAAATAGGAGCACAACCCCACACCTTCCCAGCCGACAAACATGACCAGATAGCTGCTGCCGCTCACCAGAATGAGCATGAAGAAGATGAACAGGTTGAAATAAG
Organism: Promineifilum sp.; assembly: GCA_017983515.1. Classification (GTDB taxonomy): domain Bacteria; phylum Chloroflexota; class Anaerolineae; order Promineifilales; family Promineifilaceae; genus Promineifilum. Next base: position 234,286 of record JAGOBF010000001.1, read on the forward strand.
TAAAGAAGCGCGAGAAGTCGGGGTCGCCGTGCATGTAGCCGATGGCGTAGATGTGGATCAGCGAGCCGACGCCGGTGACGATCAGCATCATCGTTACCGACAGCGTATCCACTTGCAAGGCCCAGTTCACCTGGAAAGCCGCCGCCGGAATGTCGATCCAGTTGAACAGCGGCACAAACCAGGCCTCGAAACCGTTCGTCGCCAGACTGATGAAAAGCGTGACGGACACGACGAACGCCCCCAGGACCATCAACGTCGCCAGCCAGCCGGTCAATCGCTCGCCGCTCTCGCGATTGGCATCGACGAAGCGGCGGCCGACCAGACCGTTGATCAACAGGCCGGCCAGCGGCAAGATTAAAATAAGTGGGGCCAGAGAAAATGTATTCATTCTCGCTCTCCAGGGATGCTAAAACTCGTCACTCGGAATTCGTAACTCGACACGTATCACCCCTTGAGCAAATTAATTTCGTCGATATTGATGCTCTTCTTGGAGCGGAAGATAGCCACGATCAGCGCCAGACCGACGGCCACCTCGGCCGCGGCGACGGTGATCACGAAAAACACCAGCACCTGGCCATCCAGATTGCCCAGATGGCGAGCAAAGGCGACAAACAGCAAATTGGCGCTGTTCAGCATCAGCTCGATAGACATGAACAGGATGAGCGCATTGCGCCGCAAGAGAACACCCAGGGCACCGATCACGAACAGGATGCCGCTGAGAGCGATGTACCAGTTGATATCGACCGTGTTAGGCATTGGTTTTCCCTCGCTTTTTGGTGTGCCCAAAGATGACGACGCCGATGATGGCCGCCAACAGCAGTACACCGGTCACCTGGAACGGAAACACGTAGGATTGGAACAGCACCATGCCCAGGGCCTGGGGGCTGGCCTCGACCATCGGGCTGAGCGCCGTGCTGCCGACGTTGTTCTGCAGCAGCAGATAGCCAAAAACGCCGATCAGCACCAACCCCAGGAACACGGCCGCGTAACGATGGTAGCGCTCGCTGCCGCGCACCGTGTCGGCCGCTCCACGCAGTTTGTCCGCACCCAACAACATGATCACAAACAGGAACAGCACGACGATGGCCCCGGCGTAGACGATCATCTGGACCATGGCGATGAACGGCGCATTCAAGACCAGATAGAACACGGCCACGGTTATGAAGTTGAGCACCAGATAGAGCGCGCTATGCACGGCATTACGGCTCAGCAACATGCCCAGGGCGGCGGCGACGGCGACGGCCGCCAGGATAATAAAAGCTATCGGATTGATCATAAAGCCGCCTCAGTTCAATTATTTCGGGTTTTCCATATCCGGTATTGACCGCGTATACGTGCCCGGCTGGGTGGCTTGCGGCGTCGGGATGCCGTTCACCGGAATGTCCACCAGCAACATCTCCTTGGTATACAGCGCGCTGGCGCGGTCATAGTAGCTCAACTCGTACTCATGCCCCAGCACAATGGCCTCGGTGGGGCAGGCATCCTCGCAATAGCCGCAGAAGATGCAGCGCAGCATGTTGATCTCGTAGACGCGGGCATAGCGTTCGCCGGGCGAATAGCGCTCGGTGTTGGTATTCTCGGCCGCTTCCACAAAGATCGCGTCGGCCGGGCAGGCAGCAGCGCACAACGAGCAGCCGATGCAGCGCTCCAGCCCGTTGTCGTAGCGTTTTAACTCATGGCGGCCCTTGAACCGCTCGCGCACCGGCCGCTCCACATCCGGGTACTGGATAGTCACCGGCGGGATGAACAAGTGCTTCAGCGTAGTGCCCATGCCTTTGAGAATCTCACCAATCATGCGTGGTCTCCTTGTCTGGCCGTATCAAATGGTTGGGGTGCGAGCCGATTGTCTCGACGCGTCCCCAGCCCGACACGCCGGCCAAATCAGCCTGAAAAGAACAGTTTCACCGCATCGATTACCGGGCTTAGCGTCCCTTCCTCGGCCATGACGATGAGCACAGCCGTCACTATGAAATTGAGCACGGCGATGGGCAACAAGGCCTTCCAGCCGAAGCTCATTAGCTGATCATAGCGGAAGCGCGGCAGCGTGGCCCGAACCCAGATCATCACGAACAGGCTGGCGACGATCTTCAGGATAATGTAGACAAACCCCAGCCACGGGAAGCGGTCGACAAACGGCCCACCGTAGCCGCCCAGAAAAAAGGTGGCGAAAATGGCGCTCAGCGAGATCATCTTCATGTACTCGGCCATGAAGAACATGCCGAAGCGCATGCCGGCATACTCCACGTTGAACCCGGCCGACAGCTCCTGCTCGGCCTCCAGCAGGTCGAACGGCGCGCGCTGTAGCTCGGCCAGCGCGGCGATGTAGAACACCAGCGCCGCCAGCGGTTGGATGAAGACGAACCACACCGGCCGTTGGGCCTCGACGATCTGCCCCAGATCCATCGAGTCAGCCATCATGATCGGGATGAGCACGATGATGCCCAAAGCCAACTCGTAGCTGATCATCTGCGCCGAGGCGCGAATGCCGCCCAGCACCGAATACTTGCTGTTCGACGCCCACCCGGCCAGTACGACGCCGTAGACGCCGATAGACGTGACCGCCAGGATGAACAGCACGCCCACGTTGACCCCCGGCGCGACGGCGAAATAGGGCGTGAACGCCCACGGGCCGAGCCGGAAGGCGGGCGCCCAGGGGATGACGGCCAAAATCAGGATGGCCGGGATGACGGCCAGCATCGGGGCCAGATTATAGATGACCTTATCAACCTTGGCCGGCGTCGGGTCTTCCTTGAAGAACAGCTTCACCGCGTCGGCCGCGGGCTGGAGGAAGCCGCCCAGCAGCCGCTTCTCGCCCCCCCGCCAGGGAAGCGGGATGTACCCCGCTCGATTGGGGCCGACGCGCGCCTGCAGCCGAGCCAGCACCTTGCGCTCCAGAAGCGTCGTGTAGGCAAAGCCGGTGATGACGGCGAAGCTGATGATGAAGCCGATGATCAAGGCGCGTATGGCGATTTGACCGGGAGTCATAGGCTGTTCCTCAAAGATAATGTCTTCGGATTCGATAATTAATAAGCGGTTACCCAGGCATCCTGCAGTTCGTAGCCAGCACCTTTCGTTGCTTTCTGGCAAGACGGTGCTTTAGCGCCATCTCCAAACGCGGCGAAAGTCGCTGACCACGAACGAAGGCAGGGTGCTATTCATCTTCTTAATCGGCCGCCACCATCTCGAGTGCGTGCCGCCGGCTGACGATGGCCGGCTCGAAGCCAACCGGCCGCGCGCCGGGTATGCCGGCCAGCAGCCCCAGGCCTGTCGGCACCGACGGGCTGACGACCGCCACCACGTCGTGGCTCTCGCCGCCCACAGTCACCGTCAACGGTTCGCCGTCGACGAAGTTGACCGCGTCCAGCGGATTCAGATGCAGCGCCGGCCGCGCCATGCGATCGGCCAGCAACTCGGTATGATTGATCAGCGTCCCCGCCGTATAGAGCATGGGGATACGCATGATGCGGAAGCCGCCGCCGTCGACGCCCAGCGGCACGTCGCCGGGCAGCTCGAAGCTCGCCGGTCGCGCCGACTCGGCCGCCGCCGGCCACTGAACGCCCAGTCCCTGCTCATTGTTATAGGCCGTGCCGCCGTAGTAGAAGTCCGTGGCGCCGATGATGGGCCACTGCGGCTCGACGTGGCCCAGAGCGCGATAGTCCAGCCCCTTATACTGGGGCACGGCCTTGGCGATCTCGTTGAAGACCAGCCCGGCCGCAAACGGCGGCTTGCCCAATCCCACGCGCTCGCCGATATGAGCCAGGATTTGCCAGTCGGGCCGGGCCTCGCCCATGGCGGCGATGGCCGGGAAATAATGCTGCACGCGCCGCTCGCCGTTGGTAAATGTGCCCTCGCGCTCGGCCCAGCTTTGCGCCGGCAGCACCACGTCGGCCAGCGCCGCCGTCTCGGTCAGGAACAACTCCTGCACCACCAGGAACGACAGCGCGCCACGGCCGTCCATCAGGCCGTCGCCCACCGGATCGGCCCCCAGCACGTAGAGCGCTTCCACGCGGCCATCGGCCGCTCCGGCGTAGATGTCGGCCGCGTCGCGCCCGGCCGTCGTCGCTGCATAGCCGGGGCCAAACGCTGGATGGATGCCCATGTCCCACGCGCCTTGCGTGTTGGCGTGGGCCCAAACGGGCACGAGGCCGTTGTTCATCATGCCCGCATGCATCGAGGTGGGCACAGCGTCCTCGGCCGAATCGACCGGCGCGCCCTTCAGTAACAGCAGGTTGCCCAGCAATCGGGCCAGCGTGTCGGTCTCGTCGTAGCTCAACCCTTCGGCCCCATAGAAGATGACCAGATTGGCGGCATCGCGCAGCATGGCCGACACGGCCGCCGGGCTGCCGGGGACGGCATTGGCGTCGTTCAATTCCAGCAGATCGCGCACGGCCGGCAGCGCGCCGCCCGGCAAATAGTGCAACAGATGGCTGGCGAACTTGTCCAGCCGGGTCGGCCGGGCATTGAGCACGACCAGCGCCGCGCCGCGCTCGGTGGCCTGCTTCACGCGCAGCCACCACACCGGCGCTTCTTCGTGCAGATCGGCGGCCACCACTACGATAGCGTCGCCCGCCTTCAGGTCCTTCAGGTTGCTCTCGCGGCTCAGGCCCACCTGGGCCACCACGTCGCCGCCGGCCATTCGCCGGTCGGCCAGGTCGATGTTGCCGCTGCCCAGCCCCTGCCGGAACAGGCGTTGGAACAGGAAATAATCCTCGTTGCTCAGTCGCTCGCCGGCAATGCCCGCCACGTGGGCCTGATGCTGTTGCAGCTTGCCGGCCACAAAATCGAGCGCGTCGTCCCACGATACCGGCTCCAGACGGCCGTCGCGACGCACCAGGGGCTGCGTCAGCCGGTCGGGCGCGTCGGCGAAGTGGTGGACGAAGCGCCCCTTGTCGCAGATCCAGATCTCGTTGACGGCCTCGTTCTGCCGGGGCATGATGCGCTTGATGACGCGCCGCCCGCCCGAGGCTGCCTCGCGCCGGGTGCTCATCGTCGTGTTGCAGCCGACGGGGCAATGGGGACAAATGCTCGCCACCGGGTTTAACTCCCACGGCCGGGCCTCGAAACGGAAGTCCGAGGTGGTCAGCGCCCCCACCGGGCAAATGTCGGTCGTGTTGCCGCTCCAGTAGCTATCGAAGCCCGGTTCGGTAAAGGTGACGATCTCCAGGCGACGTCCGCGATTGTGAAAATGGATGACCGGGTCATCGACGAGCTCGGCCTGGAAGCGGGTGCAGCGGGCGCACTGGATGCAGCGCTCGCGGTCCAGGACAATGAGATCGCCCAGCGGCACGCGCTTGGCCAGCCTCATCTTGTCGCGGAAGTCGATGCGCGCTTCGTCGCGCCCATAAGCCATCGTCAGATTCTGCAACGGACACTCGCCGCCCTTGTCGCAAATGGGGCAGTCGAGCGGGTGGCTGGTCAGGATGAACTCGATAACGTCCTTGCGAGCGTCTTCGACCGGTATGGTCTGCGTGCGCACAACCATGCCTTCGGCGACGACCACGGTGCAGCTGGTCTGCAAGCCCTTGCCGAAGTTCAGCTTCACGGAACCGTCGGCGTTGAGCACTTTCTGCCCCGTGGCCCGGTCGACGACCGGCAAGCCGATCTCCACCAGACACATGCGGCACATGCCCACCGGATTCAGCTTGGGATGGTAGCAGAACACGGGGATATCGATATCGATTTTCTTAGCGGCATCGACGACCAGCATTCCCTTGGGGACGGAGGTCTCAACGCCGTCAATGGTCAAGGTCACCATGTCACTCATATGGTCACTCTCTCAAATCCTTGTTCTAGTCACTCATTGCGCCAGACTCGCTCGCTTAGCGCGTCGCCACCGTCGCGCCCTTCTTCACTTGTCCATTTGCCCCGGCCGCCACCTTCGCCTTGTACTCCGGCAGGAAATGGCGCAGCGACGAAAGCACGGGGTTCGCGGCGAACTCGCCCAAGGCGCACAGAACCCGGCCGGGCATGTTTCCGGCCACATCTTCCAGCAATTTGATGTCGGCCTCGGTGCCGCCGCCGTGGTAGACGCGCTCCAGAATCTTTTCCAGCCAATAAGTTCCCTCGCGGCAGGGCGTACACTTGCCGCATGACTCATGGCGGAAGAAGTGGGTCATCTTCAGGTTGGCCCAGACCATGTCGGTCGTCTCGTCCATCACGATGAGTGAGGCCGATCCCATAACCGAATGGTAATCCGTCAGACCTTCGTAGCTGCACGCTGCGTCGAGCGCATCCTCGGTGATGATGGGGCCGGAGCCGCCGCTGGGCAACATGGCTTTGAACGCCTTGCCGTCCTTCACCCCGCCGGCCAACTCCAGCAGTTGGCGATAAGTCGTGCCCAGAGGCACCTCATAGTTACCGGGGTTGGTGACGTGGCCGCTGAGGCAGACGATCTTCATGCCCGGGCTTTCGGGTGTGCCCATGCTCTTGAACCAGTCCGGGCCATTGACCAGAATGGCCGGCACGTTGGCCAGCGTCTCGGTGTTGTTGACGACGGTCGGCTTGCGATAGAGGCCCTCGACGGCCGGGAAGGGCGGCTTCGACCACGGCTGCCCCAGATTGCCGGCCAGGGACTCGATCAGTGCCGTCTCCTCGCCGCAGATGTAGGCTCCCGCGCCGTAGTGGGTGTAGAACTCGACCGAGAACTTGCTGCCCAGAATATTGTCGCCGATGATGCCCGCCCTTCGGCACTCGAGCAGCGCCTCTTCAAAGGCATAGGCGGCATCCATGAACTCGCCGCGCAGGTAATTGAAGACCAGGTGGGAGTTGACGGCATAGGCGGCGATGAGCGCGCCTTCGATCACCTGATGCGGGTTGTGCTCGATCAGCTCCCGATCCTTGAATGTGCCCGTCTCCGACTCATCGGTGTTGATCAGCACGTAAGTATCCGTCGCATTCTTGGGGATGAAGCTCCACTTCGCGCCGGTGGGGAAGCCCGCTCCCCCGCGCCCGCGCAAGTTCGCCGCCTTCATCAAGTCAATGACCTCGCCGGGCGTCATCGACAGGGCCTTCTTTAGCCCCTCATAGCCGCCGTGTTGGCGGTAGACATCCAGCTTGTGCAGATCGGGTATATCGCGATGTCGTAGCAATACGTAGGCCATATCTCTCACCATACCGCCGGTTCCTTAACCGGCGATCCTAATCCATACTTGTGTAGCCGATGATCCGCTCCACCACAGACGGCTCAGTATCTCCCGCGGCTGCCTTGGCCCGCAGATCGGTCAGCAAGCCCTCGAACTTCGTCTCATCCAGGTTCTCGTAGAACTTCAGGTTACACTGGAGCATCGGCGCGCGGTCACAAGCCCCCAGGCACATGACCGTCTTAAGCGTGAACAGGCCGTCGTTGGTCGTGCCCTCCACGGGAATGTCCAGCTTGCGCGAGGCCATCTCGACGAATTCATCCGCCCCCCGCAGGGCACAAGCCAGGTCGTTGCAGATCTCCAGCACATACTTGCCAGTCGGCTCTTCGTAGAACAGCGAGTAGAAACCGGCCAGCGACAGGATGTGGGTCGGGTCCAGATCAAGGATGTCGGCCACCTCGCGCATGGCCGCGTCGCTCATGTAGCCGTACTCGTTCTGGGCCAGATGCATCAAGTGCAGTACGGCCGATTTCTTCTGCGGAAAACGGGCCAACAAGGCGTCGATTTCGTCAGCATATTTGTCTCGTAACACAATTTACTCCAGAGGATTAATCCGCAGCGTTAGCAGAGTGGGCCGATCAACGTCCTGAAAATCCTCTTAATCTCCGAATCTGTGGGCGACACTCTCTTATCTATCGATCTCACCCAGCACGATGTCGATGGAGCCGATGACGGCCACCAGATCGGCTATGAAGCTGTTGTTAGACATCAGCGGCAATGCCGCCAGATTGATATAGGACGGCCCGCGAAAATGGACGCGAGCCGGTTTGCTCGTGCCGTTGCCCCGCAGATAACAGCCGATCTCGCCGCGCGGCGATTCGATTACCTGATAGACGTAGCCTTCCGGCGCGGTAAAGCCGGCCGTCCACAGCTTGAAGTGGTGGATGACCGCTTCCATGCTGCGGCCGAGGTCGGCCCGCGGCGGCGGCACGACCTTGTGGTCGTCGATATTAACCGGGCCGGGCTTCAGCCGATCGAGGCCCTGGCGGATGAGGCGCAGGCATTCGCGCATCTCGCGCATCCGGCAGCGGTAGCGAGCGTAGACATCGCCCTCTTGCTCCACCGGCACCTCGAAATCGTAGGTCTCGTAGCCGCAATAAGGCATATCGCGGCGATTGTCCCAGTCGATGCCGGAGGCGCGCAAGATGGGGCCAGACAGCCCCCAGGCGATGGCCTGGTCGCCGGAGATGACGCCGACGCCCTTGGTGCGCTCCAGGAAGATGGGATTCTTGTCCAGCAGGGCTTCGTAGTCGGCGATCTTGGCCGGCATGAAGTCAAGCAGTTTGCGCACTGCCGGCTCGAATTCTTCGGGCACGTCGCGCCATAGACCGCCCGGCCGGAAATAGCTGACCATCATGCGCTGCCCGGCCACCATCTCGAAGATGTCGAGAATGTATTCGCGCTCGCGGAAGCAGTAGAGGAAGACCGACATGGCCGCCAGGTCGAGCGCCGACGTGCCCAGCCACACCAGATGGCTGGCCAGACGCGACAATTCGGCCAGGATGAGGCGAAGCGTCTCTGCGCGCGGGGTGATCTCGACGCCCAGCAACTTCTCAACGGCCATAATGTAGACCATGTTGTTGGTCATGGGTGTCAGGTAGTCCATCCGGTCGGTCATGACCAGGGCCTTGGTAAAGGTCTTGGACTCCATGTTCTTTTCGATGCCGGTATGAAGAAAACCGATGTCGGGCGCCAGATTGACGACCGTTTCCCCGTCCAGCTCGACCAGCACGCGTAAGACGCCGTGGGTGCTGGGGTGCTGCGGCCCCATACTGAGCAGCATGTGCTCTTCGGCGTCGGCGATCTGCATCCCCGTGCCGACCTTGGCACGCAGCTCTTCGACGCTGAGTTCCTGTATGCTGTCGCTTGCTTGCGGAATCATAAATCCCATATCGAACTCCAAATCAGAAATTAGGAATCACGAATCAGGCCTGTCGCACAAGGTGCTTTCACTCCCAATTCGTAACGCTTAATTATTCTTTGGCATACGGCTTCTTGGCGTCGATCTCCTGCCAGTTGAAGGAGAACTGCACCTCTTCGTAGCCCAGCGGATAATCCTTGCGCAGCGGGTGGCCTTGCCAGTCTTCGGGCAAGAACAGCCGCCGCAGGCTGCCGTTGCCGGCAAAACGCACGCCCATCAAGTCCCACACCTCCATCTCCAGCCAGGTGGCGACGGGCCACACATCCGCCATGGTGGGCGGGCCCTCGTCGGGGTCTTCGACCGCGACGCGCAGCCGCAGCCGGTGCTTGTTGGGCATAGACAGGAGATGATAGCTGACGGCGAAGCGCGGGTAGTCGGGCAGATAGTCGTCGGCCACAATGTCGGACAGGAAGTTGTAGCGCAGATCCGGGTCGTCGCGCAGCAGCCGGCAGGCGTCGACGATCTTGTCCCGGCGGATGTAGATCGTGCGCTCGCCGCCAAAGTCGCCCGTGCTCTCCACGGCCTCGCCCAGCGCCGCCCGCAATTTGTCGGTTACCATGTCGTCGCGTGTCATACGAAACTCCTGATCCAGCAGGAATTGCGAATTAGGAATGGAGAACCCGGATCGCAATTCCTCATGCCTGATTCTCTGCTAGGCCCAGTCCGTGATCTTGTCGTTGCGAATCTTCTCGTGCAGGGTCATGATGCCGTCGAGCAGCGCTTCGGGGCGCGGCGGGCAGCCGGCCACGTAGACATCGACCGGCACGATCTCGTCCACACCCTGGACAATAGCATAATTATTGAAGACGCCGCCGCACGAGGCGCAATCGCCCATGGCGATGACCCACTTGGGGTAGGGCATCTGATCGTAGAGGCGGCGAATGACCGGGGCCATCTTGCGCGAGACGCGCCCGGCCACGATCATCAGATCCGACTGGCGCGGCGACGGCCGGTTCAGCTCCATGCCGAAGCGCGACGCATCATAGTGGGCAGCCTGGGTCGACATCATTTCGATGGCGCAGCAGGCCAGGCCGAACAGCAACGGCCACATGGCGTTGGTGCGGCCCCAATTGACCACGTCTTCCAGGCGATAGGTGACCACACCCAGATTGCCGAGTTTTTCTTCTACTCCCATTCCAGGACTCCTTTCTTCCAGACCCACAGGTCGCCGACGATGAACATGACCATGAAAATGAGCATGGCCGCCAGCCCGAAGTAGCCGAGGTTGCGAAACGTGACCGCCCACGGCACGAGCAGGATGATGTCGACATCGAAGAGGATAAATAACACAGCGATGCGATAGAACTTGATCGGCAGGCGGCGCTGGGCCTCGCCGATGGGTGTCATGCCCGACTCATAAGGCGCCAGCGCGCGGTTGCCCAGCCGCTTCGGCCCCAGGTTCACCGACAGGATGGGCAGCAGCAGCGCAAAGAACAGGGCCACGCCGAGCAAAACGGCGATGGGCAGGAAATCGATGAGTGTTTGTTCCATAAATCGCGCTCTGTGGTTCCGTGTAAGATTGCCAAACGTATGGCCGACCAACCTGATGAAATCATAATCTCACCCGGCCGGATGCGCCAATAAATACAATATTAAGGGAGAAGCAGGACTTCTCCCTTGATGTGAATTCTATCACAAGTAGGGAGCAGACCAAAAAAGGCATTTTAATCGCGGTTCAACATTCGTGAGTATTCAAGGGGTTTCCTTGACCTCGCCAACGCTCCTTGACAGCCAAAAACTCCTTGAATTATAATGTATCAAGGAGAAAATGTTATGGGAATACGAGCCACGATAACGGGCAAAAATCAGATCACCATTCCCGCGGCAATCGTCCGCGAACTGCAATTGGAGCCGGGAATGCAGTTGGAGTTTGAAATAGGGGAAGAGCGGTCAGTCACCATGCACCCGGTCTTGTCACGCGGGGAATTAGCTCGTCAGATTCAGGGTAAATGGAAACATCTCTTTCCGCCAGACTCTGATCCGATCGGTGATCTCATTCGGCAGCGAATTGAAGAGGATTTTGATTAAAGATGCTCACTCACCTTTTGGACACGTCAGCATGGGTGGCCCATATTAAAGATGAAGTGGGTGGAGATGAGATCACGGGCCTGTTCGATGATAGCGAAGCCCAAATCGGCATTTCGGCATTAAGTCTTGTCGAAATCCACGGGGTATTAAAAGTGATTGGCAGAGAGGCCGAATTGGTTAATATTGTCGAACAATATCGGTCTCTTTTCGCTCAAATTGTTCCGGTTGATGAGGCTGTAGCCTTTCGCGTGACTACGTTACAGCAAGACACATCACCGCGACTCCCCGGCGTCGACGCCATCATCGCCGCCACGGCCGCCTTGCAAGGCGCGATCCTCGTCCACCGCGACGCGCATTTTCTGGCGATTCCCGATGAGTGGGTGAAGCAGCAATATTTAGGTAGTGACGATTAATACCCTGGTCTTTCTGAGGAAACCCTAGCCCTACTCGCCAAACAATCCGATGCTGGCCTTCTACTTCTCTGGCTTGCGAATTGTGACCGGCTCATTAAAGCTACTCCACTGTGTTTCCCCGGTAATATACATGACACTGCCGCTTCCATCGCCAAGTTTAGTACGAACTGATTCACCAACGAGCCGCGGGGATGCGTAAAGATCTGCTATGATTGCACTGTAATCGGCGGATTGAAACGTCCATCCATCTCGGAGCCTATCTTGCACTTCCTGGTACCCATAGGCACTCCCGCTATCGAAACCGGCCTGGAAAATCCACTGAGGAACATTATGAAAAACCATCCGCCAGGCACTTGTGCCGTTCAAATTAACTTCCGATAACTCGCAATAAGAGTCTTCTGGCGTGGGGCCACTTTTTACCCACGGCACATTCTTAAAATTGCCGTAAAATAGTGGGCCCTCCCCCATCAGACCGTCGGCCATGCTATTCCAATCGGGTCCGGTTGAGATACTTTCCCATGCGCCATCATTGTGACGAACGAAGGCATTTCCATTCAGTCGAACCCAGTCACTCTTATGGGATGTGTCGAAGTAAATGGTGATTGCAGAATCCGTATCCGCGACTTGACCATTTTTCAAGGTCACTGTGTCCACATGTTCACTATATAGTTCGCGAGGCGCTCCTTCTGAACGCTCTATATAGTTCCACTTGTGGACCACGTATGAAGTCATATCCTCAATGCTGTAGACAGCAGTTGTGATGGCTCCCTCCGGGCAATTGTGACTTACGCTTTCTCCGGTTGGAAGAGCGGTAGAACTCACCGCAGTTAAGTTTCCACCCGACGTGCATCCTAACAAGCCTAACATCAGCAAAAGCCATAGTGAACTGATGTGGTTTCTTTGATTCACGTTCATCTCCCCATATCGTGCCCCAATGTCACTACTGGCTAAGCCCAAAGCGTCACGTCGCTAGCGCATTTATGCCACCCCGTAATTTGATGCCCTTCTTAGGAACGCCACCCATCCTGTAGCAATGTGTAGTCGCCAAAAAAGCTTTCGACGTATTGCTCGGATTCCTTTTGTCTCTGCTGCGCCTCGTCCGGCGTCTTGAACTGTTGCTCAAGCGTATGGAACCGCGGCAAATCGATGGTGCTCTCAAGTTCCTTGAGCGTTTTTTGGGCCTCGTTTGCAGCCCGTCGGTTGCGCGCAAGTTGTACCAAACCAACAATTCCCGCAATCCAAGCGGCAAACCCGATAAGTACCCCGAGTTCCACGCTAATCATAGCCAGCACAATCCCGAGCGCGAATAAACCAAGGGAGATTAGACAGCCCTTATTTTGCCTGATACCGTTGACGTCGGGCGCAGTTTGTTCGGCACGCAAGCGACTCGCGTTATCGGCATGATCCAGATAGTATCGGAGGTCTGCCAGTTGATGCATGTGCCCTAAAAGCTGGTCAACCCGTTCCTTGCCATTTGCGTCCAGGGTAGCATACATGCGGCCGCTGTTGCTGCTGATCAGTTTAGTCGTGGCAGCGGCGTATTCCATGTCCGCCAGCTCAGGGAACATTTCGGGCGTGATGCCGGAAGCAGAGAGTTGATAGTCCAGAATGCGCATCGCCCCCGCGGCCTGCAACGGCGACGTCTCTTCACCAGCCAACACACCTTCCGCGGTCTGCTTCAGATTGAATATGCCATTACGCAGCATACTGATGAATTCGCGGAATAGCGCTTCGCTGACCTTCTCCATCTGCATCTGTTGCAGCTTGCCGGCGTTACCGGCATTGAGGGCCATATTGCCAAGCCCCAGACCAATGGAAATTACGTCTCCCCAACTCATCGGTAGCCTCCTTTAAAGCGACGAATCCATGGAAGGATCAATTGGAACTACTCGCAAAATACCAAAAAAAAAAGAAATGACAAGTTGCCGCAAAAATTGGGCGGACCGTATTAGGAAGGCGCAGATTCAAAGCTCGTACTGACCCGGAAAGCGAGGGCTTTGACCCCATTTGAGCAATGATCCCTCAGTCGACATCCCCGCCGACAAGCGAACCGACCTCGCCTCATGGTGGGTTTGAAATTAATGCAGCGAGTTGTTCCATACCGAAATAGACGATCTTTTGTGTATAATCAGATCATGGTTATGCAAGTGGTCGTCAATTTACCCGAGGAGACCTATCGGCGTGCCAAGCGTCTGGCACAGCTAACACAGCGTGACGTTCCTGATGTGTTGGCCGATACGTTGGACCTTTCGCTTCCTGCTCTGGGAGAGAGTAACGTCCTGGAACTTCAGCGCCTGACGGATGACCAAATTCTGGCATTGACTGAACTGCGCTTATCGGACGAGGACGACGAGCGGTTGAGCGAACTGCTCTACAGCCAGCAGGCAGATCAACTAGGTTTTGAAGAGCGACCTGAATTAGCTCGGTTAATGCAGCTTTACCAGGAGGGTTTGCTGCTGAAGGCCGAAGCTTTGGTCGAAGCCGTCCATCGGGGTCTGATTCCTCCCCTTTCTTGATGAGTTTTAATCAAATCCCTCTTGCTGTACGCCAGCGCGTGCAACAGGCCGCGGCCGATCGGTGCGGCTATTGTCTAAGCCCCCAAGCACTTATCCTCGGCCGGCTGGAGATCGACCACATCATCCCTACTGCGAAGGGAGGTACAAACGACGAAGAAAACTTATGGATGGCGTGCAGCCTATGTAACAACTATAAGGGTTCTCGGGTTGACGGGAGAGATCCATTGACTGGCGAGACTGTTTCTCTGTTCAATCCTCGTCAAGAGCGATGGAGCGATCATTTTCGGTGGAACGAAGACGGCACGCTTGTCGAGGGTATCACGCCGGTCGGCCGCACAACGATTGCAGCGCTTCAACTGAACAACGTTCTGGCGATAACAGTCCGGCGTGGCTGGGTCAAAGTAGGCTGGCATCCCCCCGATTAACCCACTATTGATGCCCCGTAATCCATACAACATCCACCTCATTTAAGCTATAATCCCCCTTCCGACAGCCGTATCGCTCAGCAACTTCACGAACGGCGCAGTCGCGGCTTTTTCATCCGCGAACTCTGCAAAATCTGCGTATGCTTTGATGACCGATACTCAGGAGATCAAGAACCGGCTCAACCTCGTCGACGTAGTCCAGGACTACGGCGTCCAGCTGCGCAAATCGGGGCGCAACTACGCCGGCTTCTGCCCCTTCCACCCCAACACCAAAACCCCCGCCTTCTACGTCTTCCCGGAGACCCAGACGTGGCGCTGCTTCGGCGCCTGTGCCGAGGGCGGCGACGTCTTCTCCTTCGTCATGAAGAAGAACAGCTGGGACTTCAAGGAGACGCTGGTCGATCTGGCCCGGCGGGCCGGGGTGACGCTGGAGGAAACGCGGCCCAAAGACGCCGCCCACGAAGCGGCCGAGGAGCGCCAGGCCGCCCTGCTCGATACCGCCGCCAATTATTTTCATCAGCTGCTGCTGCACGCGCCGCAGGCCGAGGCCGCCCGCCGCTACGTGGCCGGCCGCGCCCTGACCGATGACACCGTGGCCGCCTTCCGCCTCGGCTTCGCCCTCGACTCGTGGGACGCGGCCAAGACCCACTTCACCGCCCAGGGCTACAGCGAAAACGAGCTGCTGGCCGTCGGCTTGCTGACCGAGCACGAGGAGCGCCATACCCGCTACGACCGCTTCCGCGGCCGGCTGATGATCCCCATCCGCGATCTCGACGGCCGGGTCGTCGGCTTCGGCGCGCGCACCCTCGATCCCGACGGCCTGCCCAAATACCTCAATAGTCCGCAGACGAATCTGTTCGACAAAGGGCGGCTCATCTTCGGCCTCGACATGGCCAAGCGCCACATCCGCGAGAAGCACGAAGTGGTCCTGGTCGAAGGCTACCTGGACGTGATGACCGCCTGGCAACACGGCTTCCGCAACGTGGTGGCCCAGATGGGCACCAGCCTGACCGAGGCCCAACTGCGCCTGCTGCAGAAGCAGAGCAAACGCTTTGTGCTGGCCCTCGACCCCGACGCGGCCGGGGCCAAGGCCACCCTGCGCAGCCTGCAACTGGCGCGCGAGACGCTCGACCGCGACCTCGACGTGCGTTTCGACGCCCGCGGCCTGGTGCAGCTCGAAGGGCGGCTGAAGGCCGACATCCGCGTCGTCACCCTGCCCGAAGGACAAGACCCCGACAAGCTGATCCGCACCGATCCGGCCGCCTGGCCGCGGCTGCTGGCCGAGGCGCGGCCGGTGGTCGATTATGTCATCCGGGTGGTGGCGGCGGAGCTGGAGCCGGGTGACGCCAAAGGCAAGTCGGCCGCCGCCGCCCAGGTGCTGCCTCTCATCGACGACATCGCTGATCCGGTGGAGCGCGACCACTACCTGAAGCATCTGAGCAAAACGCTGGGCATCGACGAGACGGCGCTGCGACAGGCAGCGGCGCGGCAAAAGAAAGATCAGCGCCCGGCCGCCGCCCGCCCCCGGCCGCCGCGGGGAGAGACCCCGCCCGGCGGCCGCCCGGCGAGCGCATCGCCCTATCCCCCGGAGCCGGAAGGGCCGCCCGACGACCTGGAAGGGCCGGCGCGCCCCGTGCTCAGCAGCGGCGGCGGCAAGATCGCCACGCGCCGCTTGCGCCATGCCTCGCGCCTGGAAGAGAACTTTTTGCGCCAATGCCTGGAGCATCCCGGCGCGCTATCAGCCGTCAACTACCTGCTCGGCCGCCACAAGCAGCTGGAGGTGTCGGCGGCCGATTTTGTGCGTGGCGAGGATCGCGCGCTGCTCGACGTCATCGCCCAACGGGCCACGTTGCCGACTGTTGCCACGATTGATGAATTGTGCGATAGTTTGGACTCGGTGCTCGCGCAACGGGTGAAGGCGCTATTCGCGAAGCCGTCGACGCCGGGAATAAAGCTCGATCGATTGCCCGACTCGTTGGCGTTGTCCGTGCTCGATTGGCGGTTGGAGAAAATCAGAGAACACAATACCATTCTCAAGCAGCTTCTCCCGTCAGGCAGTCCTACCGAATCCAAAGATGAGCTGACCCGGTCCTATCTGGCCCAGGTTCAGGAGATGGGGCGGATCAATCGCGCCCGAGATGCCATGACGGCCACCGGCCGCCGGCGTGCCGAGCAGGGTTTGAGCGGCCGCAAACCCCGTTGAGGTGTGAAGCGCGGGCAGTGAGCAGACGCGAATCAGACGAAAGGTTTATCGTTCCTGACTGACAGTTAATAAACGGTTTCTGTATGGAGATATACCCCGACCCGGAAACCCCGGAGCAAGACGACATCGATAGCGACACGGATGAGAGCGCCGGCCGCGAACCGCTGGACGTCGATGCTTTGGTGCGCAAGGCTCGCCGCTCCCGCCAGATCGCTGAAACGGATGTGCAATCCATCCTGGCCTCGGTCAGCGAAGAGCAGGCCGAGCACCTCTATGAGCGCCTGCAGAAACTGAATATCCGCATCGTCGCCGCCGACGGGGAGCTGATCGACGACCCGGGCGACATCGGCTTGCTCGACCGTCTGGACGACCTCGAAGTAGACGAGGAGAAGCTCCACCTCAGCGACGCCGAAGATGATCCCGTTCACACTTATTTGAAGGAGATCGGCCAGGTGCCGCTGCTGTCGGCCGAGCAGGAGATTTGGCTGGCGACGCAGATGCAGGCCCAGCGGGTGCTCGAACGGCTCAATCAGGACGTGGGCCTGAGCCTGAACAACAACGGCAACGGCCGCCGCGGTCGCAAGACGGCCCCGGCCGAGCCGCAACCCAGCTCCGGCAACGATCCATCCGTCAACCGGGATGCCCTGCGCGCCCGGGCCATGATGCTCAACTATCGCAACATGCTGGAGTGCTGGCAATGCGTGCGCGACAGTAGCGCCCACATCAAGGTGGCCCCCCCGGAGCTGCTGCCGCTGATGGAGGAGGCCCGCAAGCTGCGCCGCGACTGGCAGCGCCCCGGCCGCTCCTACGTCCACCGCTACCTCAATGACGGCACGTGGGGGCAAGACGAGGCCTGGACTGACCTGGCCGATTGTCTCTTTGCCGTGCTCACGGCGCTCTATCTCTTCCCCGAAGGGATAGCCGAACAGGCCGACGAATACGTGCGGCGCGAGAATGCGCTGCCGCCCGCGGCCGAGGTCGAGGATTGGCTCTTCCCGGCCGATTCGTCGCTGAAGTACAACGAGTTCATGATCGTCAATCTGGCCGAGGAGGCCAAGGGCAATCTGACCCGCGCCAATTTGCGGCTGGTGGTCAGCGTCGCCAAGCGCTACATGGGCCGCGGCATCCAGCTGCTCGACCTGGTGCAGGAGGGCAACGTTGGGCTGTTGCGCGCGGTCGAGAAGTTCGACCACACCAAGGGCTTCAAGTTCAGCACCTACGCCACGTGGTGGATCCGGCAGGCGGTCAGCCGGGCCATCGCCGACCAGGCGCGCACCATTCGCATCCCCGTCCACATGTACGAGACGATCAACAAGATCGTCAAGAGCCAGCGCGAGCTGGTGCAGAAGCTGGGCCACGAGCCGAGCACCGAAGAACTGGCCCTGGCCCCGGAGTTGGAATACCTGACGCCGGAGGAATCGGCGGCCATCAAGCTGGCCCAGGAAACGGGCCAGCCCATCGATCCGATGCTGGAGCGCAAGTGGCGGCTGGCCGTCGGCAAAATCCGCGACATTCTGCGCATCGCCATGGACCCCATGTCGCTGGAGACGCCGGTGGGCAACAACGACGACGCCACGGAACTGGGCGACTTTCTGGCCGACGAGAGCGTTATGGAGCCGGGCGACGCCGCCAGCCGCGAACTGCTGCGAGAGCAGATCCACACCGTGCTGGAAGCGCTCAACGAGCGCGAGCGCGAAGTGCTGGAAATGCGCTTCGGCCTCAATGACGGCAAAGATCACACGCTGGAAGAGGTCGGCAAGAACTTCGGCGTGACGCGCGAGCGCATCCGGCAGATCGAGGCCAAGGCACTGCGCAAGCTGCGCCACCCCAGCCGCAGCCGCTCGCTGCGCGACTACTTGCAGTAGGCTCGCCCTACGCTTCCCACCCCCGCCGTTCGACGTACTCCCGCGCCTGGTCGCCGACTGGTCGCCCCGGATCATCCAGAGCTTAAGACCCGCGTAATCAACTGCCCGCCATCGGACGTGCGTTCCATTGTTACCTGGCGTACGTGAGTACGAACAATTTCACGCCTTCTTCACGCCTCATTCCAACTTGCCCCTTCCGTTGATAGAACTTCTGTTCTATCATATCGACGCGAGAAGGAACGCGGGGACATCTATATGACGGCGGACGACGAAGAACGTATACGGCGACTGGAAAAGACCGTCACCGATATTCAGAATCGCTACGGGCTGCGGGTGATCGGCCGCTCGGCCAACGCGCCCGCGCCGGCCGTCATCTCCACCGGCTTCCCCGCGCTGGACGCGGCCACGGGCATCGGCGGGCTGCCGCGCGGCCGGATCAGCGAGATCGTCGGCGTGCCCACGGCGGGCGCGGCCACGCTGGCCCTGAAGACCATCGCCCAGGCCCAGGAGCGAAACGGAACAGCCGTCTACGTCGACACCGGCCAAACCTTCGACCCGGACTATGCCCATCGTTGCGGCCTCGATCTGCAGCGCCTCATGCTCATCCATCCCTACACCATACAGCAGGCCATCGCCATGTTACCCGACTTCATCGTGAGCGGCGGTTTTGACATCATCGTCTTTGATATGCCGCTTGCCCCGCCGCTGGAAGCCGAGCGCCGGCAGCAACTATCGTCGGCGCTCGGCCGTTTACTCGCCCCGCTAAACCGCAGCGGCTGCGTGTTGCTTTTCCTGACCTCCTTGCCGCCGGACAGCGACCCGCCGCTGGATGCCTACCCGCGCCACCTGGCGCTGCCTCATTACGCCTCACTGCGTCTGCTGGTTCGGCGGGCGCGCTGGCTCTACCGGCGCGAGGACGTGCGCGGCTATGAGGCCGACGTGTTGCTGCTGAAGAACAAGTTGGGGAAAGCGGGCGGCGAAGTGCGGTTGGCGATCACCTTTAACGGCACCGTCCGGGGCGATGCCGTATGATCGCATGTCTGAGTGTCGCCTACTTTGTGGCCGCCGTCGAACGGCGGGCCGGGAACGGCCGGGATGGTGAAACGCTGGCCGTCGGTGGGCATCCGTGGGAAGCTCGGCCGGTCTATGCGTTTTCCCATGAGGCGGCAAGCCGGGGCGTGCGGTCGGGCATGTCGTTGCGGTCGGTGCAACTGTTATCGCCCGATGCGCGGTTCTTGCCGTCGGCCGCGGCCCACTATGCCCAGGTGTCGGGCGAGATCGTGGACGTACTGGCCGACTTCTCGCCCGACATCGAGCCGCAAGAGTTGTGGCACTCGTTCCCCGATTCGACGCTGGCGACGACCGCCCACGTTTATCAGCTGCCCGCCCGTTACTGCCTCGATCTGGAGGGCTTGCCACCGGTTGAGGCCGTGCCCTTCATGCAGGAGATGGGCCGGCAAGTGCGAAAAGAAACACACTTTGCCGCAGCCATCGGGCTGTCGGCCGATCCGTTCGCGGCCCAGGTCGCGGCGGCGGTCTGCCGGCCGAATCATCTTCTGCCGGTCGTCGCCGGCGCGGCGGCCGAGTTTCTGGCGTCTCGCCCGCTCAACTTTCTGCCCCTGGGCAAAGAGCCGGCCCGCCGGCTGAATCTCATGGGCATCAGGACGCTGGGACAATTCGCCCGGCTGCCCGCGCCGGCGGTGCGCGAGCAATTCGGCCGGGAGGTGGAACCGCTGCACCGGCTGGCCCAGGGAGAAGGAGGCCAATCGTTGCGGCCGCGGCCGGCCGAGCGGCGCGAGGAAGTGCAACGCCGCCTGGACTATCCCGTTACCGACAGCCTCCGTCTGGAGAGGATGTTCGCACAGATGGCCGGCGAACTGGCCCAAAGGTTGCAGGCGGCCGACCTGGAGGGGCGCGACGTGTCCCTGAGCCTGGAGACGGAAGACGGCCAACGCCTGCGCCAAAGCCTGACCCTGCGCCGCCCCGTGTCGGACGCCGGGCGGCTGGTCGCCGCGCTGGCCGAGCTGGCCGCTAAAGTAGATCATTCCTGTGGGGTTGTCGGCGTCGCCGTGGCCGTCGGCGATCTGACGCCGGCGGCCGCCTATCAACTGGGGCTGTTTGATGATCGGCAACAGGGCGATTCGTCGCTTCTCCATCGCGCCCTGAACAACCTGATCGCCAAGTATCGCAGTTGCGGCTTTTACCGTCCCGTCCTGACAGAATACAGCCATCCCCTGCCCGAACGGCGCTTTCAGCTGGAGGCGGTGGCCTATGACCCGCTTGTGGTCTAAAGCCGTGGTCATCACCGTCCAGAGCAGTTCAGATAGTCCCGAACGCCTGACCTGGGAAAGACAGACACACAACGTGGCCGCGGTCGTCAAGCGATGGCGGGTCGGCGCGGACTGGTGGCGCGGCGAAGCGGTGGCGCGGGACTATTACAAGGTGACGACGACAACCGGCCTGCTCATCATCATTTACCGCGATCTCCAAACCGGGACATGGTATCTACAACGCCTTTACGACTAGAGGGCCAACCGGCCGGCTATGTCGAGTTGCATTGCCACTCGAATTACAGCCTGTTGGACGGCGCGAGTCACCCGGAGGAACTGGTCGAGCGGGCGGCCGAGTTGGGAATGCCGGCCCTGGCCCTGACCGACCATGACGCCGTCTATGCCGCGCCGGCTTTCATCCGGGCCGCCCGCCAGCAGGGGATACGGCCGATCCTGGGCGCGGAGTTGACGCTGTTCCACAACGACCCGGACGACACGCACCATCTAACGCTGTTGGTCGAAAATCAGGCCGGCTGGCATAACCTGTGCTACCTCATCAGCCGGGCTAGAGCCGACGCACCCAAAGGCCAGGCCATGCTGCCCGTCGCCGAACTGACCGGCTGCACGACGGGACTGATCGCGCTGTCCGGCTGCCGGCGGGGGGAGAGCAGCGCGGCGCTGTTGCGGGATGGGGGGTACAAGGCGGCCGTCGGCGCGGCCCGTCGTTATTCGCGGTTGTTCGGTCGAAACAACTTCTGGATCGAACTGCAGCGCCATTTTCTGCCCGATGACGACCGGCTGATCGGCCGCCTCACCGCCCTGGCGTCTTATCTGAAACTGGGTTGCGTCGTCACCAATAACGTTCACTATCACACCCCGGATCGACACCGGCTCCACGACGTGCTGGTTTGCATCCGTCATCTGACGACGCTCGACGCCTCGGCCCATATCCGGCGGACGAATGCCGAATATTACCTGAAATCGGCCGGGCAAATGGCCGCGCTTTTCCCGGAACATCCTCAAGCCCTGGCCAATACGGCGGCCATTGCCGAACGCTGCCAATTTCAACTGAGCTACGGACTCCAGGACTTGCCCACGTTCCCCACGCCCCACGGCATGAGCAGCGAGGCCTACCTGCGCCGCCTGTGTCAGGAAGCACTCCCCACACGCTATGGCGACGCTCCGGCCCGCGTTCAGGAACAGTTGGCCCATGAGCTGGAGGTCATCGAGCAGGCCCACCTGTCGAACTACTTTCTGATCGTCGCCGCCATCGTCAGGTTCGCCAGAGACGAAGGGATACGCTGCCAGGGGCGGGGGTCGGCGGCCAACTCGCTGGTCGCCTACCTGCTGCACATCAGCCCGGTCGATCCTATCGCCCAAAACCTGGTGTTTGAGCGGTTCCTGTCGCACGAACGGCAGGCGACGCCGGACATCGACGTTGATTTCGACGCCCAAAGACGCGAGGAAGTGATCCAGTACATCTATCGCACCTATGGGGCCGACCATGCGGCGATGGCCTGTACGTTCGTCACCTTTCGAACGCGCAGCGCGATACGGGACATCGGCAAGGCGTTGGGGCTGCCGGCGCAG
Organism: Promineifilum sp.; assembly: GCA_017983515.1. Classification (GTDB taxonomy): domain Bacteria; phylum Chloroflexota; class Anaerolineae; order Promineifilales; family Promineifilaceae; genus Promineifilum. The sequence continues at coordinate 256,656 of JAGOBF010000001.1, forward strand.
GTCGTCGCCACGGCGGTTCATGCCGTCGAGCACGACGATTCGGCGGCGCTGGCGCGCACGGCCGAGCCGGATACGGTGAATCTGCTGCTTGAGTTGAGCCGGCAGATCGAAGGGTTTCCGCGTCACCTCGGCATCCACTCCGGCGGGATGGTGATCACCGGCGCGCCGCTGATGGGACGCGTACCGACTGAACCGGCCACGATGGAGGAGCGGGTTGTGGTGCAGTGGGATAAGGCGGGCCTGGAGGATGTCGGGCTGGTGAAGATCGATCTGTTGGGGCTGCGGATGTTGTCGGCCATCAGCGACGCCGTGGCGCTCATCACGGAAATCGAGGGCGTCGCGCCCGATATAGACGGGCTGGCGTTCACCGATCCGGCCGTCTATCAGATGATCAGCGAGGCCGACACGATTGGCGTCTTTCAGGTGGAATCACGCGCCCAGGCCCAGGTATTGCCCAAGCTGCGGCCGCGGCGCTTCGATGACCTCATCGTGTCCATCTCTCTCATCCGGCCGGGGCCGGTGCAGGGCAACATGGTGCACCCTTACCTGCGCCGCCGGGAAGGGATCGAGCCGGTATCCTATCTTCACCCGCTGCTGGAACCGGCACTGGGCGAGACGTTGGGGGTTGTCCTGTTTCAGGAGCAGGTGTTGAAGGTGGCCCGTGATTTGGCGGGGTTCACGGCCGGTCAGGGCGAACTGCTGCGCCGGGCGTTGGGGGCCAAGCAGGCCACGGAGGAGATCGGGAAGTTCCGGGACGACTTTCTGAGCGGGGCCGCGGCCAACGGCGTTGCCGCCGAGGTGGCCGAAGACGTGTTCCAAAAGCTGTTGGCCTTCGGCAGTTACTCGTTTGTCAAGAGCCATGCCAGTGCGTTCGCTGTGCTGGTATACCAGTCCGGTTGGCTGAAGCGCTATCACCCGCAGGCGTTCTATACCGCCCTGCTGAACAATCAGCCGATGGGATTCTGGAATGCGGCGGTGATCGTGAATGAACTCAGGCGGCAGGCGATCCCGGTGCTGCCGATGGATATTCATCAGAGCGGCCGCCGGTGCAGCGTTGAAGAAGGCGGCATACGGCTCGGATTGAACTATGTGAAGCACATCGCCCAGGAGCAGATCGACAGGATACTCATCGCCCGCGCCGAACAGTCGTTTGTTTCACTGATCGATTTCTGCCGCCGGACGCGAACCGGCCGGCGCGTGGTCGAAAATTTGATCGTGGCCGGGGCAATGGACGCCTGGGGCATTCCCCGGCGGCGACTCGTTTGGGAGCTGGGGACGCTTCACTATGAGGAAGGCGGGTTTGACCTGGTTGTTGGGCAAGACCCGATGCATCTGCCCTCGTTGACGACAGTCGACGCCATGTTGGCCGAGCAGTCGGTTATGGGGTTATCACCCGGGGATCATGTGATGGTTCACTATCGCGCCAAGCTGAGGCTGGGCCATATCCTGGGCAGCAGCGAGTTGGCTTTGCATCCGGGTCGTGGGCGAGTGCGGGTGGCCGGGCTGCTGGTTGTCCATCAGTCGCCGCCGACGGCCAAGCAGTTTCACTTTCTGACGCTGGAGGATGAAGACGGGATGATCAATGTGATCATCCGGCCGGCGGTGTATGACCAGTATCGCCATGTCATCCACGGGGCGCAGTTGCTTGTCGTGGAGGGGCAGGTACAGCGTGAGGGGGCTGTGATCAACGTCCTGGCCGAGAGGATATCTCCGCTTATGCCGTAGAAGCTTTTATTTTGCGTGCCGGGGACTATCCGGTCATCTGTCCCGGCCCGTTCGACATGCCCACGCTCATCCCGTCAGTCCTGTGGTTCGGAAGATGCAGTCTCATTCTTCCAGGACGGCGTATTGATCGCTTCCAGCGACTGATGCCGGAAGTAGGTGTTATACAACTCGGCATAGTAGCCGCCCGCGGCCAGCAGCTGTTCATGCTGGCCCTGCTCGATGATTTGACCGTCGCCCATGACGATGATCCGGTCGGCGTGGCGCACGGTGAACAGGCGATGGGCGATGATGAGCGACGTGCGATCGCGCATGATGTCCTGTAGCCCTTCCTGAATCTGCGTCTCGGTGAAGGGATCGATGCTGGCCGTCGCCTCATCGAGGATGAAGATGGCCGGGTCCTTCAATACCACGCGGGCCAGGGCTACGAGTTGTCGCTGACCCATCGACAGGCTGCTGCCGCGCTCGCCGACGTCGGTCTGCAAGCCGGCCGGCAGCGCCGCCAGCCATTCGCCGCCGCTGATGGCCTGCGCCGCGGCCAGCACTTGCTCGTCCGACGCTTCCGGCCGGCCGTAGCGGATGTTGTCGGCCACCGAGCCGCTGAAGAGGAACGGCTCCTGGGGCACCAGCCCGATTTGCTGGCGATATTGACCCAGATCGAGCGTCCTGATATCCCGGCCGTCCAGCAAAATCTGCCCGCCCTGAAATTCGTAGAAACGGGTGATGAGCTTGCCGATGCTGCTCTTGCCCGCCCCGGTGTGCCCAACCAGGGCCACCGTCTCCCCGGCGCCAATGTCCAGCGAGAAGTCGGGCAGCACCACCTCGCGCTCGGTATAGCTGAAGCGAATGTGGCGGAACTCGATGCGACCCTTCGTAGGCGCGCTGCCCTCCCTGCCGCCCACCGGTTCATTTCCGGTCTGCATCACCTTCGGCTCGCGGTCGATCAGGGCGAAGACGCGCTCGGCGGCCGACAGGCCGTCCTGGAACTGGCTCCAGAACGAGGCGATGCTCGTCACCGGGAACCAGAAGAAGCCCACCGTCTGCATGAACAGATACCACTCGGCCGGGGCGATGGCGCTGCGCGTGGCCAGCCCGCCGGCGAAGAAGACGATAGCCGTGCCCAGCCCCGAGGCCAGCCCCATCAGCGGGAAGATGCCCGACAGCGTCAGCCCGCGTGTCAGACCGACGCGATAGCCCTGGCGGTTGTTGGCGTCGAAGGTGGCGTAGATGGCCGCCTCTTGCCGGAAGCTCTTGGCGATGAGGATGCCGCTGATCGACTCCTGAATCTGGGCGTTGATGATGGCCGTCACCCGCCGGGCGTTTTGCGTCACGCGCCGGGCCAGCCGCCGGAAACTGAGGGCGATGATCGCGGCGAACGGGGCCATGGCGATCAGCAGCAGCGTCAGCCGAACGTTGACGCTCAGCAGGTAGGCGATCAGCAGCACCACCAGCAGCAGCTGGCTGATCATGTTCAGCGTCAGATTGACGACTTCGGCGAAGTCCTGTGTGTCCGACGTGACGCGGCTGACGATCTTGCCCGACGGGTGTTCGTCGTAGAACGACATATCGTGGCGCACCGTGGCGTTGAAGACGTCGTCGCGCAGTTGCAGGATGACGTTGCTGGTGACGCGGGCCGAGAACAACTGCCGAATGTAGTTGAAGCCCCAGGCCGACGCGCCGACGAGACTGACCCCCAGGGCGATCAACAGCATGGTCGTCGTCGTCGGGTTCGTTTCCAGCAAGCCCACGGCGCGGGCGATGACGATGGGCCCGAGCGCGCCCATGACCGAGTTGAGGGTGATCATGACCGCGATCAGGCCCATGCGGCCGCGATGGGGCCGGAAGTAGCCCACGATGCGCTCGAGCAGCTCGCGGTCGCTATAGTGCCGGTCGTAGCTTTCGGTCTCCAGACCGTCGAGGATAAAGCCCATTTACTCCCTCTTGGACACCGGGCTTCTTCTGCGAAGCTCGATGTCGGCTAGGCATCGCCGAGGTATTTGTATGACGCTCATACCTTACGCTCAATCGTAGCGAGCGAAAATCCGCCGGTAGTCGGCCGATTGTTCCAATAGCTCATCATGCGTGCCCTGATCGACGATCCGGCCCGCCTTGAGCACCAGGATGCGGTCGGCCCAGCGAATCTGGCTCAGGCGATGGGTGATGAGGAACGTCGTGCGCTGTTGGCTGATACGATACATGGCCTGCTGGATGCGATCTTCGGTGGCGCTGTCGATGGCGCTGGTGCTGTCGTCGAGAATCAGGATGCGCGGGTTGGTCAGGAAGGCGCGGGCGATGGCGATGCGCTGGCGCTGGCCGCCGGACAGGGCCACGCCGCGCTCGCCCACCTCGGTTTCGTAGCCGTGGTCGAAGCTCATGATGAAGTCGTGGGCCTGGGCCTCGCGGGCGGCGCGCTCGATGTCTTCGCGCGTCGCGTCGGGCATGCCAAAGGCGATATTCTCGGCGATGGTGCGCGAGAATAGAAATACGTCCTGCTCGATTGTCGATATTTGCGAGCGCAGCGACTCCAGATTCCAGTCGCGCACGTCGACGCCGTCAACCAGTATCTGGCCGCTGCCGGCGTCGAAGATGCGATTGATGAGCCGTGTCAGCGTGCTCTTGCCGCTGCCCGTCTGCCCCACGATGGCGACCGTCTCGCCGGGTTGGACGGTGAAGGTGATGTCCTCCAGGACGGGCGAGGCGGCCGGGGCGCTGCCGTTCTCGCCGGCGGCCGTTTTTTCCTGCTCCCCCGGGCCATACCCGAAGCGCACGTGGCGAAACGCTACCGCGCCCTCGATGGGCCGGGCCACGCCGCTCTCGTTGGCGTCCAGGTCGGTTTTGGTGTTGATCAGCTCCAGGATGCGCCGGGCGCTGGCGACGCCGAGCTGGGCCAGTTGGAAGGAGAAAACGGAGACGAACGTGGGGAAGCGCAGGAAGCCGAACAGCCCCACGTAGCTGACTACCTCGCCCAGCGTCAGTTGTCCGCCGTTCCACAGCAGCATGGCATGGAGGAGGGCCAGCCCCCAGCAGACGCTGAAGACGAGCATCGGCAGATAGCGGGCCTGGACTTCGCCCTCCTGCACGGCGTAGTCGCGGTAGATCGAAGCGTTGGTAATGAACTTGTCCCCTTCCTGGGCCTCCTGCGCGTTGCCCTTGACCACCTCGATGCCGCTGACGGCCTCGGCCAGCCCGGCGTTCATGACGCCGAAGGAGTCGCGCAGCCCCTCGCTGATCGGGGCCAGCCGGCGCGCGTAGCCCCGGATGGTGATGATGAACAGGATGATGAACAGAAAGGGCACCAGCAGCAGCTGCGGGTTGAGGCGGTAGATGAGCACGATGGGCGCCAGCAGGCCCACCAGCGAGTCGGTGATGAGCATCAGGCCGGGGCTGAACATGATGTTGAGCGTGCGCACGTCGTTGGTGGCGCGGGCCATGATGTCACCGATGCGCTGGTCATTGTGGAAGGTCTGGCTCTTGCCCAACAGGCTGGCGTAGAGTTCGTCGCGGCCGTCGCGCTCCACCCGTTGGGCCATGAACTCGAACGACGCATTGCGGGCCAGCCCGGACAACCCCTGCATGGCCGCCGAGAAGAAGACGGTCAGGGCCAACAGGCCCAGGGTGCGCGTCGTCCAGCCGCTGCTGTTGAGCAGGTCGAAGCCGCGGCCGATGAACAGCTGAATGTAGCTGGCGGCGAAGTTGTTGATGACCGCGGCTATGAGCGCCGCCGCCGGCAGCCACGGATATTGCGCCAGGTGGGAGGCGATCCAGCGCACGGGGCCGCGGCGGTCGAATTGCTTCTCATTCGCCAGGTGGAATTCGCGGTTGATCATCGTTTATCCAGGGAAAAACATACGTTCTAGTGGACAGAATTGTACAAAGGAAATGGGTTTGGGCAAGAGCCTGCTCTAATCGATAGCGCGATAAGCGCCGCGGCGGATGCGGGTCACTCTTGGGCGGCCACGATCTTGCCGCTCATTCCGTCCGCGCAGGCGTCACTGAGCCGCACCGACGTCACCCGGCGCATCAGATCGGCCGGGCCGACGGCGGTCACGCGGATGTAATTGTCGGTATAGCCGGCCCAGCGCAACCCGTCCGGCTCCGCGCCGGTGGCCGTCTCCCACAGCACCGGCCGCGTCAGCCCCTCGTAGCGCTGGTGGAAGGCCAGACTGAGCCGTTGGCCCAGAGCGATGAGCTGGCCGGTTCGCTCGCGCCTGACCGGGCCGGGAATCTGGCCGGGCATCCGCGCCGCGGCCGTGCCCGGTCGCGGACTATAGCTGAAGGCGTGGAGACGGCTGAAGCCGATCGCTTCGACATAGGCCAGCGTCCGGGCGTGGTCGTCGTCGGTCTCGCCGGGGAAGCCGCAAATGAGGTCGGTGCTGAGGCTCAGGTCGGAGATATGGGCCTGGGCGTCGTCGACCAGGGCCCGAAAAGCGGCCCGGTTGGTTTTGCGGGCCATGCCCCGCAAGACGCGGTCGCTGCCCGATTGCAGCGGCAAATGAAGGTGGGGCATCAGGCGCGGATTTTCCCACAGCCGGAAGAACCCGCCGGCGATTTCCCACGGCTCCAGCGACGAAAGACGGATGCGCGGCACGTCGGTGTGGGCCAGCAGCGCCGCCACCAGCTCGCGCAAGCTGGCCGGCCGGCCCAGATCGCGGCCGTAGCTGCCCAGATGCACGCCGGTCAGCACCACCTCGCCATAGCCGGCGGCGGCGAAGCGCTGCACCTCGGCCACCACGTCGGCCAGATGACGGCTGTGCCCGGCCCCACGGGCGACGGTGGTCACGCAGAAGGTGCAGCGGTTGTCGCAGCCGTCCTGGACCTTGACGAAGCCGCGCGTGCGGCCGAAACTGCCCGGTTGGGCCTGGCGGGCCAACGGCTCGCGGTCGAAGTCGGGTGGGCCGGCCGGCAGCGCCGGGTCGAGCAGCAGCGGCAGCCGTTCCTTGGCATCGTTGGCGACTACGCGGCCGACGCCGGGCAGGGCGGCCACTGCCTCCGGGGCCAGCGTCGCATAGCAGCCGGTCAGGACGATCTCGGCCGTCTCGTTGGCGCGGTGGAAGCGGCGTGTCAGGCGGCGAGCGTCGCGGGCCGCCTCGGCCGTGACCGCGCAGGTGTTGAGGATGATCGTGTCGGCCTGGGCCGGGTCGCCGACGATCTCGTGGTCACCGGCCTGGAGTTGGCGGGCCATCGTCTCGATCTCGGCCTGATTGAGGCGGCAGCCGATGGTGTGGAGGTGGATTTTCATCCGATTGTGCAAATCTGTCAGCCAGGTCCTCTTGAGTTAGTAAACGCGCCAAAATTTTATCACACATTGAACCAAACTGTTGGAATCGTAAGATCATGTGGCTGGGAGAATATCAATCGCGGCCGAGGTTGGTTGCAATCGTCGCCAGACTCGTAGCTCAAGAAAGTGGCAATAGGGCGAAAATAACGCAAGCATGAGGTGTGTAGGGAACTCTTGTGTGCTTGCCTGTTAGACCTTTACCGGTTTGAAGTGATAGATAAACCAAAAAGGCTTGACAAAAGATCTTCGCTGTTTTATTATGAATATAATTCACTGAACTATATTCATATAAATTACGCGATGGAGAATAACATTCGACAGCAAAATAAAACCGAAACTCGGCGCTTGCTTCTTAGAAGCGGGTTGGAGTTGTTTGTCGAACAAGGTTACGAAAAGACCCGCGCCGCCGAAATTGCTCAAAAGGCTGGGGTCGCGGTGGGAACCCTTTACCTGCATTTCGGGGATAAGGCAGGACTGCTACAAGAGATCCTGCTCCAGGGCGCTTTGGAACTCCATGAACGCGTTCTGAATGTTTATAAGCATCCTCCAGATGATGCCCATGCACTCGCTAGAGCCCATATTGAAACCATCGTCCAATTCTTGGAGGAAAACCAGAAGGAAGCGCGTTTCATACTCGATTACGCCGTTCGACGTGATTCGGCCAGCGCCAAAGTGATCGATAAGATCGTCGAGCAGATTGAACTCAGCATTGAGTCTGGAGTGAACATGGGTGTCTACCGCGCGGATATCATCCCGGCGCTGGCGGCTAGGGCTGAGATGAACATGAACCTGGGAGTACTTGCCTGGTGGATGGAGGACCCACAACGGGCATCCCGTGAGGAAATTATTGGAACCCTAACGAAATTTCGCGCCTCGGGCTTGCATATTCAGGCGGAATGAAATGAATAAAGCGACACTCCTCTTTTGGGTAGATATTGCCTTGTTTATCCTGCTGCTCCTTGCGATCCTTATGGTTTGGCCGGAGGTCCTTACTCACGCGAATGTTCATGTGATTCCCGGGCTGCTGCTGATGGGTGGGGTAATCGTACACCTATACCTGCACCGGAATTGGATCAAGATGGTCTTCCGGAATTACCGGAAAATGACCCGCTCTGCCCAGGAAAAAGCGTTGGTAAACCTGGCTTTAATGGTTGCTTACCTGATAGCTGGTGTGGTGGGAGCAGTGGCTAGGCTGATGCTGTACAATTATCCGCAAGTGCACATCCACCTCGGCATCTTGCACGGGATCTTGATCGTTCCACTGTTCACGCTCCAAACAATCCACGTATGGCTTCATTTCAAATGGATTAAGAAGAACGTTCAAACGCGTATCTTAAGATGAATACCAATGAGGCAAGTAGACAGGGAAAATTACCAGCGCATCAAGAAGCATTCATAGGCTAATAGGAAAGAGCGATAATCAAGGCCGCAATTCCGCTATAACCCCCGGATTCACCAAACTCGACGTATCCCCCGGGTCTTCGCCTAAATACGCGCTGCGGATGACGCGGCGCATGACCTTGGCGTTGCGCGTCTTGGGCAGGTCGCTGACGAAGACGACCTGCTTGGGCCGCAGCGGCTTGCCCAGTTCGGCCGCCACGCGCCGGCGCAGCTCGCCGGCCAGCGCGTCCGACGGCTCGTGGCCCGGCGCGAGCACGCAAAAACAGACCAGCGCGCTGCCCTTCAGCGGGTCGGGCACGCCGATAGCGGCCGCCTCGCTGACCGCCGGATGGGCCACCAGCACCGACTCGACCTCGGCCGGGCCGAGCCGCTTGCCGGCGATCTTGATCGTGTCGTCGGAGCGGCCCAGGATGTACCACATCCCGTCCTCGTCGATGGCCGCCCAGTCGCCATGTACCCAGACGCCCGGCCAGCGCGACCAGTAGGTGTCGAGATAGCGCTGCCGGTCGCCCCAGAAACCGCGCGTCATGCCGATCCACGGGGCGCGAATGACCAGCTCGCCGACCTGCCCGCGCACGGGAGTGCCGGCGGCGTCGACCACGTCGGCGGCCATGCCGGGGCAGGGCGCGGCGAAGGCGGCCGGCTTCAGCGGCAGGATCGGGTTGCCCATGACGATGCCGCCGCTGATCTCCGTGCCGCCCGAGTAGTTGATGATCGGCCGCCGCCCCTGGCCGACCACGTTGAACAGCCACAGCCAGGGATCGGGGTTCCACGGCTCGCCGGTGCTGGCGAAGAAACGCACGGCCGACAGGTCATGACGCTTCACCGGCTCGTCGCCGTGCGGGGCGAGGACGCGAATGAGCGTGGGCGACACGCCCAACTGGGTGACCCGATGGCGCTCGGCCAGGGCCCACAACCGTTCCACATCGGGGTAATCGGGCGCGCCGTCGTAGAGGCTGAAAGTGGCCCCCAGCAGCGTGGCCCCGAACACCAGCCACGGCCCCATCATCCAGCCCATGTCGGTGATCCAGTAGATATTGTCACCGGCATGGACGTCCGTGCCGAAGGCCATATCCTGCGCCGCCTTGACCGGGAAGCCGCAGTGCGTGTGCACCGCTCCCTTCGGCCGGCCGGTGGTGCCGGAGGTGTAGATGATCATCAGCAGGTCTTCGGCGGCGGTGTCGGCCGTCTCGGCTTCGGCCGGCTGCGGGGCGACCAGTTCGTGCCACCACTGATCGCGGCCGGGCCGCATGTCGACCTCGTTCCCGGCGCGGCGCAGGACGATGAGATGTTCGACGGAGGGCACGGCGGCGGCCGCTTCGTCGGCCGTCGGCTTCAGGGGCACGATCGCGCCGCGCCGGAAGAAACCGTCGGCGGTGAAGAGCGCCCTGGCTCCGGCGTCGGCCAGCCGCGCGGCGACGGCTCCGGGGCCATAGCCGGAGAACAGGGGCAGGATGACGCCGCCGATCTTGGCGATTGCCAGCAGGGCCACGGCGATCTCCGGCGTCATGGGCATGAACAGGCCGACGGCATCGCCCAGGCCCAGGCCCAGCGCGCGCAGAGCGTTGGCGCAGCGGTTGACCTCGGCGGCCAGCTCGCCGTAGCTCAGGCGGCGCGTGTCGCCCTCTTCTCCTTCCCAGACCAGGGCCGGCCGGTCGCGGGTGGCCGGATCGGCGGCCCACTTGTCGACGCAGTTGTCGACGATATTCATCCGGCCGCCGGCGCACCAACGCGGCCACTCGATGCCCTGGGACAGATCGACGACCTGCGTATAGGGCACGCGGAAGCGGATGTCGAGGTAGTTGAGGACGGCCTCGGTGAACCAGGCGACATCGGCCGTAGACCGGGCTTGCAGTTCGTCGTAGTCTGCGATGCCGTGCAGGCGCATGAAGCGCGTCAGGTGGCTGCGCTCGATATAGTCGGGCGTCGGCCGCCAGACGATTTCCCCGCCGAATGAGAATGTATCGGTCATAGTGGGGCTATTGTGCCCTAATTAGTGGGCGGTGGGTAGGACGGCCGTGGATGAGAACAGCGGCGTGGCCCGGAAAACGCAGAATTGAGCGTATGATATAATACGCCCAAGACCATATCCGAGGGAAAATCTGTGCCTCTGCCGCTGCCCCAATCTTTCTACACCCCCTCCGCGCTGGCCGTGGCCCGCCGGCTGTTGGGGGCGCGGCTGGTGCGCCTGCTGCCCAACGGCGCGCGCCTCGTCGGGCGCATCGTGGAGACGGAGGCCTACAGCGGCCTCGACGACCTGGCCTCCCACGGCCGGGCCAAACCGACAAAACGCAACCAGCCGATGTATGGCCCGCCCGGCCGGGCCTACGTCTACTTCACCTACGGCAATTACTGGATGTTCAATGTCGTCTGCGAGCCGGAGGGCAGGCCGGCGGCCGTCCTGGTGCGCGCGGTGGAACCGCTGGAAGGGCTGGATGAGATGGCCGCCCGCCGGCCGGGGCGCGTGCCCCTGGAATGGACCAGCGGCCCGGCCAAGCTGGTGCTGGCCTTCGGCATCAGCGGCGCGGACAACACACTCGACCTGACGACCCCGACCCACAACCTGTGGATCGAGCCGGGCGAGGCCGTGGCCGACGATCAGGTGCGCACCGGCCCGCGCGTGGGCATGGGCCAGACGCCGGAGCCGTGGCACTCGATGCCCTGGCGCTGGTGGGTGGCGGGCAATGAATTCGTTTCCAGGGGAGCGGGCAGGCGCGGCTGATTAGTGATGGCGGTGGGCGTCGCCCACGGCCGGCAAGGCCTCGTCGTAGGTCAGCCGCCGGCCGCCGAATCCCGCGCCATACCGTTCGGCGTCGTGGGACGTGGCGAAACACAACACGCCGGGCACGCAGCACAGGCCGATGTCGGAATCCATCACGTAGGTCGCCTGATAGGCATTGACCATGCGGCCATAGAGAAAGTCGGTGGCCAGCGCCACCGGGTTGCCCGCCGTGTGGCCCAGCAGCAGCAGGCCGCAATGGGCGCAGCAGGCGTGGAGGGCCTCGGCTCCTTCGGGTGTGATGACCCAGGCCGTGCGCCGGGGCGGGCGCTTGCCGCACAGGGCACAGCGCGCGCGCGACGGCACGTCGGCGGCGTCGTTGTCCACGGCCACGACCCCGCCGCGCACCTTGCGGGCCAGCCCGTCGGCCGCCAGCCGGTCCAGATCGCGGTGGATGGTCATGGTCGAGACGGCCAGCTGGCGGGCCAGCTGCTCGATGGACAGCGTCCCCGCCTGCGCCAGCCACTCCACAATCTTGTCTCGCCGCATTTGCGGCAGGTTTTCGCTCATCATTCTTCTCCCGCCGGCGCACCAAGTTGCGAGCCAGGCCGCCCGTTTGTATAATCGCGGTGTGTGATATCAAACAAAATATAACAGATTATCACATCAAGGGGAAGCAATGAGGCGAAAATTCGTCGCAGCGATGCTGCTGGTGGTGGTTTTGGCCGCCGGCTGCATTGGCATCGAGGAAACGATGACGGAGCCGGAGCCGGCCGGCGGGATGGCGGTCGACCAAGTGACGGCCAATCTGACGCTGCCCTCCGACACGGGCGCGGTCTACATGCGCATCACCAACCACGGCGACGTCGACGACGCCCTGATCGATGCCGCGCTCGACGGCTGCGGCGCGGTCGAACTGCACGAGATGATCAACGACAACGACACGATGATGATGCGCCAGGTCGAGGGCAACCGCATTCCCGTCCCGGCCGGGGCCACGGTCATGCTCCAGCGCGGCGGCCTGCACATCATGTGTATCGGCAAGACGGGCGAATTCACCATCGGCCAAAGCGTGCCGGTGGTGCTGACGTTCGAGAAGGCGGGCCCGGTCGAGGTGATGGCCGACGTGCTCGACCCGGCCGAGTTGGGCATGGAGGCGGGCGGCATGGGGACCGATGAGACCCCGTAAATCGCCAGCCACCAGCGCCGGCCGGGCGCGGACATGGCTGCTGTTGATCGTGGCCCTGATGGCCGCCGGGCTCGTGGCCGGCTGCCGTCGCAGCGCCGGCACGCCGCCGGACGACACGATCCGCATCTCGTTCGTCAAACCGGTCTTCCCGCCGCCGAGCGGGTCGGGGCAGCTGACGTTCCGCCTGAGCGATGAGAATGAGGAACCGATCGACAGCGCCACGCTGCAAATTCGGGGCGACATGAGCCACGCCGGCATGACGCCTCTCTTGGCGGCGGCCGAGGGCGGTCAGGAGGGCGTCTACCGCGTGCCCATCGAGTGGACGATGTCGGGCGACTGGATCGTGACCGTCGAGGCCATGTTGAGCGACGGCCGCCAGGCCACGCGCTCGTTTAACTTTGTCGTGAGCGGACAAGAGGCAACATGTATCGACGAAGAGTAGGACGAATGGCGGCGGCCGGTTGGTTGGCGGCCCTGATGATCATGGTGGCCGCCGCCGCGGGGCTGGCCGGTTGTTCGGCCGGCGAGACGCACGAGTTCGCCGGGGCGGCCCTGGAAGACCCCCAGCCGGTGCCGGATTTCACGCTGACGGCCGGCGGCGGCCCGGTCAGCCTGTCCGATTTTCGCGATCAGTACGTCTTCCTCTACTTCGGCTACACCTATTGCCCCGACTTCTGCCCGACGACGCTGGCCAAGCTGCGGCAAGTGCGCGAAGGACTGGGCGACGACGCCGGCCGGATGCAGGCCATCATGATCTCCGTCGACCCCGAACGCGACACGCCCGAGCTGCTGGCCCGCTACGTGGCCGCCTTCGACCCGACCTTCGTCGGCCTCACCGGCACGCCGGGCGAGATCGATGCCGTCGGCGACACCTACGGCCTGTTCTATGAGAGACACGAGGGCAGCGCGGCCACCGGCTATCTGGTCGACCACTCCACCCGCACCTATCTGATAGGGCCGGACGGCCAGGCGCTGGTGGCCTATCCCCACGAGGCGACGGCCGAGGCCATCCTGGCCGATTTGCGCTGGCTGATCGATCAGGAATCGTGACCGGCGGTGAGCGGCGTTAATCGCCGCCGGTGGGACGGGCATCCGGCGGCGGCAACTCGCAGTCGAGCAGCGCTCGGTCCCATTGCCCCAGGTTGGCCGCCGCGTCGTAGGTGCTCTGCAGAAAAGCGAGCAGGGTCGCATCGGGCGCGGCCGCTGTGCGCACGGCGTCGTAGGGCAGGATGAATTCGCGGAAGGTGTCGCTGTAGGAGGCCGCGTCCGGCTCGATGGCGGCCTGGCTGTACCCTTCCGGCTCCGGATAGGCGTAGGAATAGAAGAACGGCGTGGGGGACGATTCGCTGCCCGGCCAAAAGCCGGCGCTGCTGACTTCGTGCGAATAGGCCTCGCGGGTCACCCAATCGGGCAGGTTGGGGATGCCGCCGGGGTGAACCGGCGCGGTCTCGTAGGAGAACCGGGTCACGGCCAGATCGAAGCTGCCCCAGAAGAATTGGATGGGGCTGACTTTGCCGCCGAAGCGCGAGCGGAACTGTTGGAAGACCCGCTCCGTTTGGGTTAGGGCCAGCCAGAAGCGGTTGGCATAGACCGGGTCATAGGCCGCGTGCACCTCATCTTCCTCAAAAGGGATGGCTTCGACCAGTTCATTCGGCGAGCCGTGAATGCGAATATCCAGCCCCAGGTCGTTTAGCGCGTCGAAGACCTGGCGGTAGAAGGTGGCGACGGACATCGGCCGCAGCGGAATGACGCGCGTCGCGCCATCGGTGGTCAGAATATTCAGGCGATGATCGATGAAATCGAAATCGATCTGGAACACGCGCGAGCCGTAGGGCATGGGCATCGTCGTAAGGCCGCGGGCGGTGACGGTGAGGGTCACGTGCCACGAGTGGTTGATCCACTCCATCTGGGCCAGACGGATCTTGCCGATGATCTGCGTCCATAGGTGGAGCGTCTCGCAGGTGTCTTTCCAGGCTTCGAAGGGCAGTTCGGGCCAGACGTTGGACGGGCGCTTGCCGCCACGGATGTTTTCGGTCATTTTTCATCACTCCTGGTAGAAAAGGCAGCCCCAGATTGGGTCGTGGCCCTCCGGCCGGGCGAGGCCGGCTACACGTTCGGATTGCGCCACTCCATGAAGCGTTCGGGCGGCACCGGCGTGAAACCATTTTGGGCATAGAGTCCGTGGGCATCCTTTGTGGCCAGCAGCCAGCGGCGCACGTCCCGCAGGTCGGGGTAATCCAGGATTGTGGCGACCAGCGTCTTGCCGTAGCCGCGGCCGCGGTGCGCGCCCACGATAAACACGTCGGCCAGCCAGGCGAAAGTCGTCCGGTCGGTGACGACCCGGGCAAAGCCCACCTGCTGCCCGGCGACGTAGGCTCCGAAACAGAGGGAGTTGTCGATAGATTGTTGGACCACCGCGCGCGCCCGGCCGCGGGCCCAATAGGACTCCTCCGACAGAAAGCGGTGGATCAGGTCAACGTCGAGGCGGTTGACGTCGGTCGAAATCTCCAGATGCTCCATTGACTTCACTCCTGCCCGGCAGGCCGATGATGACGGTCTGCTGGACAGAGAATAGCTGAAAGGACGGGCTGGGGCCAGATAACCCAGGGGTTTTCAGGTGTCCAAAGAAGCGGCCAAACCTGACAGGTGGGCGACGACAAGATTTGTGGCTGTCAGAGTACTTTGGGTCGCCCACCTGTCAGGTTTTTAGGTGGGCCAAACCTGACAGGAGGGCGACGACAAGATTTGTTGCTGTGGAGTGCGCTCGGCCGCCCACCTGTCAGGTTTTTAGTCAGGCCAAACCTGACAGGTGGGCGACGACAAGATTTGTTGCTGTGGAGTACGCTCGGTCGCCCACCTGTCAGGTTTTTAGGTGGGCCAAACCTGACAGGTGGGCGACGGCTGCCTACCGCAGCGGCTGAATGGAACCCGAGCGCCGCGAACGGGGTATTATAGACAGATGCAGCCATTCGAGGCGGCGGGCGAGCGCGACTTTGCCGCCGATACCGAGCTTGTGCGGCGGGCGCGACGAGACAGCCCGGCGGCCTGGGAAGAGCTGGTCGGCCGCCACCAGGAGCCTGTCTTTCGCCTGGCCTACCTGATCCTGGGCGACGCGGCCGACGCCGAAGACGTGGCCCAGGAGACGTTCATCCGCGCCTACAGGGCGCTGGCGCGGTTCGACGACGCCCGGCCGCTGCGCCCCTGGCTGCTCAGCATCGCCGCCAATCTGGCCCGCAACCGGCGGCGGAACCTCGGCCGCTACTGGGCGGCGCTGCAGCGCGCCTTCCGCCAGAACCCGGAGCCGTATCACGCCCCGCCGGAGCGGACGGAAGCGGCCGACGCGCGCCGCCTGCGCCAGGCGGTGAGCCGCCTGCGACCCAATGCGCGCGATATCGTCTATTTGCGCTATTTCCTGGGCCTGTCGGAGGCCGAAGCGGCGGCGGCGCTGGGCATCCCGGCGGGCACGGCCAAGTCGCGCCTGAGCCGGGCGCTGGCCCAACTGCGCCAGCTGATCGAGGCCGAATACCCCGACCTGCGCGACGCGCTGGGGGATGGATAATGGAACCAACACACGAAATCAAGTGGGAACAGGCGGTGACGCGGCTGGCGCAGCGCTTTGACTATCCGGCGACGCCGGATATGCGGCGGGCGGCGGCCGGGCCACAGGTCACGGACGGCGGTCAGTCGCCGGTCGGCGGCCGGCGGCTGGCCTGGGTGGTGGTCATCCTGGCTCTGGCCGCCGCCGGGCTGGTCGCCGTGCCCCAGACGCGCGCGGCCCTGCTGTCGTTCTTCGCCCGCGTGGGGGCCATCGACATTTTCATCGACGAGAGTGCGCCGAGGCCCACGGCCACGCGGGCCGGGACGGCCGGCCACTCGCTGGCCCTGTTCGCGCTGGGCGAGCCGGTGGGGCTGGCGGAAGCGCAGCGGATGGCCGATTTCCCGCTGCTTGTGCCGGGGGCGCTGGGCGAGCCGGATGAGGTCTACGTTCACCGCAACGTCGATCTGCCGGCGGCGACGCTGGTGTGGCGGGACGAGGCGGGCGCGCCGCTGTCGCTGACCGAGATCGGCGTGGGTCAGTTCGCCATGAAGCTGGCGGCGGAAGAGGACGTGGAATCGCTGCGCGTCAACGGCCGGCCGGCGGTGTGGCTGGCGGGGCCGCACACGCTCCAGCTATTGGGCAACTGGCAGGGCGGCGGCCTGATCATTGAGTCCAATGTGCTCATCTGGGCCGTCGACGACGTGACCTACCGGCTGGAGGGGGATCTGACGGAGGAGGAGATGGTAGCGATTGCCGAGTCGCTGTCCGCTCCGGCCCCAATGGCCCCGACGGCCACGGATTGACAAGAGGCGCGGGTCCGGATGGAACCCATCGCGTCGCGGCGGTGTATTCTTCAATAGTTAGCGGACAAGCAGCCGACAGCGGCCCAGGCCGATCCGCACTGGTCGGCCCCCAAGGAGAAACGACATGCGCAAGTTTGGAATTCTGTTGACGATTGTTCTGCTGCTGCTCCTCGTCCCGGCCGTGCTGGCCGGAGGATGGGCGGTGGTGACCCTCGACGACGCGCCGGGCGAGATCCACGCCGGGCAGCCGTGGACGGTGGGCTTCACCGTGCTGCAACACGGACAGACGCCGGTGCACACGGTATATGATGGGATAGCGGTCGAGCCGGTGCTGATAGCCATCCAAAAGGGGACCGGCGAGCGGGTGCAGGCCACGGGCACACCGACCGAAGAAGTCGGCCATTTCACGCTGGAAGTGACGTTCCCCAGCGAAGGCGAGTGGTCGTGGACGATTGAACCCGCGCCGTTGGCCGGAGACACGAAGTTCGAGCCGCTGAACGTGCTGCCGGCCGTCGCCGCCGCCCCGCTGAAGGAGCTGCCGCCGGCCCAGCCCGGCGCTTCGCAAGCCGCGGCCGCTGACTCCCCGTCGCCGGCCGGGGCGACCGGATTCCCGTTCCCGGTGGCGTTACGTTGGGCGGCGTTACTGGTCGCATTGGCGGCCGTGGGGCTGTTCGTCGTCCAGCTTCGCCGCCGGGCGGAGCCACCGGCCGGGGTGGAGTCGCGCTAGTGTCGCCGATGACCCGAACCGCCGTCGGGCTGCTGGCCCTGGCCGGGCTGTTGCTGGCCGCGTCGTTTGCGTCGTGGGCCGGCCGGCCGTCGCCGGGCGTCGCGGTGGCCCAGGATGCGGCCACGGCCACGCGCACGCCGGCGGCGGTCGGCCGCACGCTGTTCGCGATCAAGGGCTGTGCTTCGTGTCATCGCCACGACGGGCTGACGGGAGAGCGGCTGACGCATAACGGCCGGGTGATGTCTGAGAGCGAATCGATTGCCAGCACGACCGGCGCGCCGGACCTGACCCGTTATGAGCCCGACCCCGACTTCGTGCGGGCCTGGCTGCGCGATCCCGGGGCGGTGCGGCCGGGCACAGGCATGCCCAACCTGGGCCTGAGCGAAGAGGAGATTGAGGCGCTGCTGGCCTTCCTGGAAGAGTGAATGGGCTACGGATTTAGCGAACTGCCGGATGATCCGTTCCTAATTCGTAGCCCATTTTTCAAGACGGCCAACCGCCCCACAACGTCGGCGGGGCCAGCTCGATGCTGTTGCCGGCCGGATCGCGGAAGTAGATCGACGTGCCGCCCTGCTCCCAATTGACTTCCATCTCGATGGCGACGTCATGGGCGGCCAGGTGGGCGCGCCAGGCGTCGAGGTCGGCCGGCTGGGCAGCGAAGGCCAGATGGCCGGGGCCGCGCGTCCCGTGGCTGGGCACGTCGCGGCCGGGCAGGATGGCCCGGGCCGGGTCGAAGATGAGCAGCACGCCGAAGTCGGTGCGGAACGAGATGGCCAGGCCGAAGCCGCTGTATTTCTCCAGCCCCAGTACGTCGCTGTAGAAGCGCTCGGCCGCGGCGAGGTCATCGGCGTAGATGACGGTTTCGAAGATGCGGGTGACTTTCATGGGCCTGCCTCTCGGTGGGGGAAACCCGTTAGCGCGGGTCGAATCGCTTTAACCATTTGCCCACGACCACGCCCATCCCTACCCCTTGCGGCCGGTAGCCCAGACCCTGATAAAAAGGCTCGGCGCTGTCGGTGAACAGGTAGACGTGCTGCCCGTCGAGCTGCCCTTCCAGCAGCTCCATCAGGTGCGAGGCGATGCCGCGCCGCCGGTAGTTGCTGTGCGTCCACACGTCGACCACGTAGGCGTTGCACACGCCGTCGGACAGGGCGCGGGCCTTGCCGATGATCCGTCCGTCGAGCCGGGCAAAGGCCACGACGGCGCTGTTCTCGAAGGAGCGGCGCAGTTCGTCGGGCGTGCGGCCGTTGTCGAAGTCGTCGGCCTGCAAGTCGCCGGTCAGTTGGGTCCAATCGATGTCGTCGGTCGTTTGGCTGTAGAGGATGTCGTACATGGTGAAAATTGTAGCGCGATCGGGCCGATCGCGGCTACTTTCGCCGTTTAGACGCAGGGTTTTTCAATCGTCCAAAGGAGCGGCCAAACCTGACAGGTGGGCGACGACAAGATTTGTGGCTGTCAGAGTACTTTGGGTCGCCCACCTGTCAGGTTTTAGTCAAGTGGGGACTACTGAAAACCCTAGCGGGCCGGCGTCGGTTCGCCCATCAACGCCAGGAGGGCGTTCAGTTCGGCTTCGTTGACCCCGGCCACACCCAACGGCCGGTTGACCCGGTCGTGGCAGTCGGAGCCGCCGGTCTGGATGAGGTCATACTGCTCGGCCCACTGGGCCATCAGCGCGCGGTGCTCCGGCACGTGGCCGGGGTACTGCACTTCCAGGCCGTCGAGGCCCAGCAGGTCGTCGTCGAGAAATTCGGGCATCAGGATGTTGACGATCTCGATCGGCGGCAGCACCTCGTTGTAGAGGCTTTCGCCGGGGTAGGAGCCGGCCGCCGGGTGGGCGAAGACGCGGGTCAGTTCGGGGTAGGCGTGGAGCAGCGGCGTCAGCGTGGCCGGGTCGATGCCCGACGGAATGTAGGCCCGGCTGTCGTTGCCGATCAGCTGGTTGACCTGCTCCTTGCCCAGCCCGTGGTTGGTGGACAGGGCCAGGGCGAAGTGGCGGCGGGTCACGTTGTCGGCCAGGGCTTCGATCTCCTCGGCGGTCAGGTCGCGGGCCAGCAGCGGCGTGGCTCCGTTGGGCCCGAACTCGGCGTTGATGGCCGCCACGCGGGCGCGCACCAGGCCGCCGCCGCGCCCCTGGCTGAAGATCGACTCGGCCGCGCGGCGGAAGTCGGCGTCAGCCAACAGGTGATAGGGGATGTAGAGCAGGTAGTGGAGCGTGCCGGTGAAGTAGGGGCGCTTGAAGCGCAGCGAGACTTCGACGCCGGGCACGACGCGCAGCCCGGCCGCGCTGCCGGCGGCCAGCGCTTCGTCCAGGCCGTTGAGCGTGTCGTGGTCGGTGACGCCCAGGGCCTGCAAGCCCAGCGCGGCGGCCTGGCTCACCAGTTCGGTGGGGCTGTATTCCCCATCGGAAGCGGTGGTGTGATTGTGCAAGTCAGCGATAAACGTTCGTTTCATTGGGTTAGCTGTCTCCTCAAAACAGGGTCGCCGGCCGGTTACGATAGCCCGTGGCGACGATCCTGCCCAGCATACGACGCTAAAATGTCGAACCACCTTAAGGTGAGCGGGGCGGCAAAATATACCCCGGCCTATACCCGCCGTCATATCGGGGCATATGGTGATCGGCGGCGGCCGGGCGTAAACTGGAGAACGTAACTTGCCCTCTATCCTGACGGCGGAAGGGACGGGCAACACCGATACCCCAATGGAACCTGAGAAGGTTAACTGTTTATGGAGGTAAACACGATGAAAATCAATACATTCGACGAACTATTTGTGCACGAACTGGAAGATTTGCTGAGCGCCGAGCAACAGCTGGTGGAAGCGCTGCCGAAGATGGCCGAGGCGGCCTCATCCGACTCGCTGAAGACGGCTTTTAAAGACCATCTGAAGCAAACCAAGACCCACATCACCCGCCTGGAGAAGGCCTTTAAGGAACTTGGCAAAGCGCCCAAGGCCGTGACCTGCAAAGGGATGCAGGGGCTGATCAAGGAAGGGGACGAGATCATCAAGGACGCCGCGCCGGGCAACGTTATGGATGCCGGCCTGATCGGCGCGGCCCAGCGCGTGGAACATTACGAGATCGCCGGCTATGGCACGGCCCGCAGCTTTGCCCGGGTGCTCGGCTACAACACGATCATCGATCTGTTGCAGACGACGCTCGATGAGGAAGGCGAAGCCAACAAGCATCTGACCCAACTGGCCGAAGGCCGCATGTCCTACACCGGGGTCAACGATAAGGCGATGGCCTAAGTGGCCGGGCTGTATCAAATGGAAACGGGCGTCAGCTACGGCTGGCGCCCTTTCCCGGAGGTCGACAGGCTCATGGCCGCCAAGATCGAAGCGGTCGATGATTTGTATGTCCACGATCTGCAGGACATTTACAGCGCCCAGGAGCAGCTGGGTTGGGCTTTGACCAAGATGGCCGTGGCCGCCGATTCCCTCGTACTAAGGGCCGGGCTTGCCCGCCATTTGGAACAGACGCGGCAACATCTGCGACGCATGCATCAGGCCCTGAGGGACATCAACCAGGCCCCGGACGGCCGGGAAAGCCGAGGCATGAGAGCGCTAATCGACGAGGTGGAGAAAATCATGTCCACGACGTCCTTCGGGGCGGCGCTGGACAGCGCGCTCATCGAGGCGGCGCGCAAGATAAAGCAGTTTGATATTGTGGCCTATCGCGCGGCCATCGCCCGCGCCTACGAACTGGGCCTCAAGGACGTGGCCTCGCTGCTGGAGTGGAATTTACAGGAAGATGAATTGACCGACTATCGCTTGCGACAGTTGGCGGAAGAGCTGCAGCCGCCTGGCGGGCCGGTGTCTTAGCCGCGACAGTAACAGTAAGCACGTTAGACGTAGTGATTTGGCGAACGGGTAATGGAATCAGAGCGACAGGGGCATCCGCAAGGGTGCCCCTGTTCGTATGGGGGCGGTCTCAGGCGGTGATGAGGCGCACGTCGCCCATGCCGGCGATGTCGTAGCCGGGCAGGGCGGCCACGGCGGCGCGGAAATCGGCGCCGGCCAACAGGTCGAGCAGCGGCCGCAGCCGTTGGCTCTCGTAGTGGACGCGAGGGATGACCAGCTCATAGGCCTCGTGGGCCAGGGGCACGAAGTCGAGGTGCAGGGCGCGGGCGGCGGCGCGAATGCCCAGCCCGGCATTGGCCGCGCCGGAGGCCACCGCCGCGGCCACCGCCAGATGGGTGTACTCCTCGCGTTCGTAGCCGCGCACGGCGGCCGGATCGATTCCCAATTGGCCCAACTGATAATCGAGCAGCACCCGCGTGCCCGCGCCGCGCTGGCGGTTGACCAGCATCACGTCGGGCCGGGCGGCGTCGGCCCAGCCGGCCAGGCCCAGCGGGTTGCCCGGCGGCACCATCCAGCCCTGCTCGCGGCCGACCAGCGACACCAGGGCGATCTCCCAGCCGGACAGATAGCGCCCCAGATAGCTCAGGTTGTATTGGCCGGTGGCCGGGTCGAGCAGGTGGGAACCGGCCAGATGGGCCTCGCCCCGGCGCAGGGCCACCAGCCCGCCCAGGCTGCCGACATTGGCCGAGGCCAGGCGCAGGCCATCGTAACGGGCGGCCAGGAACTGGGCCATCAGGTCGAGGGTCAGGTCGTGGCTGCCGATGGCGACGATGGTCTGCTCGATGTCGCGCGGATCGCGGTAGAGATGGACGGTGACGGCCGCGCCGGCGTCGTGGCCCTCGCTGAAACGGGGCACGCGCACGATGCCGTCGGCCCGCACCAGCGAGGTGATGACCCCCGCGCCGCGGCTGATGGGCGTGACGGTGTAGTGGTCGCCGACGCGGCCGACGACTACCCGGGCGAACTCCTCGTCGCCGGTGGGCGAGACGAGCTTGCGGGTCAGAGTGCCCGGCAGTGTGGCCGGTTGGTGGGGCCGCTGGCCCTGCCAGTGGGCCAGCAGCGGCTCCACAAATATCTCGCCGGTCAGGGCGGCGCTGACCGGATAGCCGGGCACGCCGATGATGGGCGTCGCCGGGGACGCGTGACCGGTGGCCGGTTCGGAGCCTTCGTCAGTCGTTATTGGTAATGCCTCATCTGTTTCGCCAACCATGCCCAGGACGACCGGATGCCCCGGCCGCACGGCGACGCCGTGGACGAGGACGCGGCCGAGCGAGGCGACGACGTGGACGGTGTAGTCCTCGCTGCCGGCCGACGACCCGGCGTTGAGCAGGATGAGGTCATGGTCGGGCGCGGCGGCGCGGACGGCGGCGCGGATGGCTTCGTAGTCGTCGGGCACGATGGGCAGGCGGGTGGCCAGGCCGCCCCAGCTTTCGACCTGGGCGGCCAGCACCAGCGAGTTGTACTCGATGATGCGGCCCGGCGGCGGCTCGCCGGCGTCGACGGCCACCAGCTCGGAGCCGGTGGGGATGACCGCCACGCGCGGCCGGCGGTAGACGCTGACCGTGGCGTGGCCCGACCCGGCCAGCGCACCCAGATCGACCGGCCGCAGGCGGTGATTGGCGGGCAGCACCAGCTCGGTCGCCACCATGTCCTCGCCCATCGGCCGGACGTGGTGCCAGGGCGGCACGGCGGCGCGGATGGCGATGGCGGGGCGGCCATCGGGCAGGGCCAGCGGCTGGACGTGCTCGATCATGATGACGGCGTTGGCCCAGGGCGGCAGCGGTTGGCCGGTGTTGACCGGCTGGGCCGGGAGCAGGGCCGAGTCGGAGGGCGGCCGCAGGGCCAGGGTCAGCGGCGTGCCCTCGCCGGCCCCCACGGTATCGGCGGCGCGCACGGCGTAGCCGTCCATCGCCGCGGCGTGGTAGTGGGGCGAGGAGAGGCGAGCCCAGACGGCGGCGGCGGTGACCCGGCCGTGGGCGGCGCTGAGGGGCAGGGTCTCGGCGTCGAGCGGCCGCCAGTGGCCGGCGGCCTGCAGCGCGCCGCGAAAGGCGGCCCAGGCGTCATCGAGGGGGATGTCTTCGAGATAGAATTTGCGTTCCATGATTGGTTCACCGGCCGGGCTGGATGGGGGTCTTTTGCAGCACCAGAAAGTGCGACAGGCCGAACACGGCCAGCGGCGTGCCCTCGGCGGCGTAGAGGGCGCGGCGAATGGCCCGGCCCAGGCGCGGGCTGCGGCGGACGATGTTGTCGTAGCCGCCGAAGATGCGGCCGTAGTGTAGCTCGCGGACGGGCAGCCCGGCGAACAGGCCGCGCAGCCGGCCGGCGGTGTAGGTGCGCACGTGGGGGGCCAGGCGGTCGCGCAGCGGGTCGGGCAAATAGTTGACCAGCGGCTTGTTGCCGAAATAGTACGCGCCGCGCCAGTAGACGCCGTGCTGCTCCACCGGATACCAGCGGTTGGGGGCGAAGATGACCAGACGGCCGCCGGGCCGGGCCACGCGCACCATCTCGGCCGCGCAGGCGCGGTCGTCGATGACGTGCTCCAGCACTTCGTTGCTCAGGATGAGGTCGAAGCTGTCGCCGGCGAAGGGCAAGCGCTCGCCGATGCCCAGGGCGATGCCGTCGGCGCGGGGCAATGCTTCCAGGGCGCGGTCGAATTCGACCTCCAGGCCGAGGCGCAGGCCGGCCGGGTTGGCCCGGCCGAAGGCCTCCAGGTAGGTGCCCAGGCCGGCACCGTTGTCGAGGATGCGGCCGCTCAGATCTGACCAGTGGCGGATCATCGCCAGCCGCCGGTCCTGGCCGGCGCGCCAGACGTAGCCGGGTTCGCCGCGCTCGGCGGCCTTAGCCGAGTAGCTCATCGTATTTGCGCCGCACTTCCTTGATGTCTTGCCACATCAGCGCTTTGGGGCTGTCCGGCTCGCGGGACGGGTTGCGCAGCAGGTAGGCGGGGTGGAAGATGGGCATGGCCCAGCGGCCGTCGACCGGGAACCAGCGGCCGCGCAGCTTGGTGATGCCCGTCTGGCCCAGCAGCGACTCGGTGGCGACGTTGCCGGTCAGCAGCAGGATGGCCGGGTCGACCAGGCGGATGATCTCCAGCAGATAGGGCTTGTAGTAGGCGATCTCGTCCGAGGTCGGCTTGCGCAGCGGCTTGCCGCCTTCGCCGGGCGGCAGGCGAAAGACGGAATTGGTGATGAAGACGTCCTGTTGGGAGTCGAAGCCGGCCGAGGCCAGAATCTGGTCGAGCAGCTGGCCGGAGCGGCCGACGAACGGCTTGCCCTGGCGGTCTTCTTCGGTGCCGGGGGCCTCGCCGATGATCATCAGCCGGGCCTGGGGATTGCCGCGGCAGATGACCATGTGGGTGCCGGCGGCGAAGAGCGGGTCGTCCTGGAGCTTCATCATGGCCGCGACCAGCTCATCGAGCGTCGCGTAGCGCGGGGGCTTGCTTTCGAAGAGGTCGGATTGCATGGCGGGTCTCCTCATTCCATTTGACTAAAAACCTGACAGGTGGGCGACCGGGCGCACGCTGACAGCAACAAATTTTGTCGTCGCCCACCTGTCAGGTTTGGGCGCTTCGTTGGACACCTGACTAAAAACCTGACAGGTGGGCGGCCGGGAGTCTCTGACAGCAACGAATTCTGTCGTCGCCCACCTGTCAGGCTTGGGCGCTTTAGGATGCCCATCTTTCCACAAATGGCCCGAAAAGCCAACTCCAACGACCGGCGAATCCACCCGGGGCGGCGGGACTCATTCCACTTCGACCCAGCCGGCCAGATAGACGCCGTTGGGCTGCAGCTCGCCCTCGACCGTGACCGGCAGGCGCTGGCCGCCGGCCGGGTCGTAGAGGCCGATCCAGACCGGGTAGCGGCCGGGCGGCAGGCCGGCGGGGATGGACAGGAAGTAGAGGTCGTTGATGGTCTCGCCGTTGCGCCAGGCGCTGGTGGGGAAGGCCCCGCCGAGGGGCGGGCTGTCGCCGGTGCTCAGCGGCGGCGCGTCGGGCTGGCCGAGGTGGATGAGCGTGGTGTAGTCGAGCGGCGGCGTGCCAACGGGCACGTACCAGCGCACCTGCACCTCCACCCGCCGGCCGGGCGGCGTCTGGAGCGGGCGGATGGCGGCATCGACCAGGGCGATGTGGTCGCCCAGCTCGGCCGCCCAGCGGTCGGGCGCGGGCAGCGGGTCGGCCGGCTCGATGCGCACCGTGGCGACCTCGATGCCCGGCGCGCCGCCGTCGATGCGGGCGAAGATGCGCCCCAGCACCGGCGCTTCGATGTCGGGATCGAGGCGCACGGCGAAGCGGTCGGCGATGACCGCGCCGGCCGGCCACAGGTTGGCCGGGTAGAGGCCGCGGCCGTGGTAGCTGTGCAGGTTGGCGACGCGCCGGGTGTGGCGGCCGAACAGCTCCAGCACGAACTCCGGCGGCTCGTCGGGCGGCTGGCCGGCCTGCCAGTAGAGGGTCAGCCAGACCAGTTCGCCCGGCCGGGCCTCCTCCGTCTCGACCTGGGCGGCCAGCAGGGCGACGCCCTGGCCGCGGTCGACCAACTCGGGCAGGACGAGGCGGGCCTCGGCCGGCAGGGTCTGGACGATGGGCGGCGGCCGGTAGGCGGGACGGATGACGAACAACAGGCTGTAGACCGTGGTCGCCAGCGCGGCCAGGGCCACCAGCGGGGCCAGGCGGCGGTTGATGGAGCCCAGGGCCCGCGGGGCGCAGCGGCCCCAGCCGGCCAGCCCGCCGGCCGCGCCGAGGGCCAGCGGCAGCACGGCCGGCAGCAGCAGACGCCCCTGGGCCGCCTCGGTGCGCATCATGAACGCCGCCAGACCGGCATAGACCAGCAGCGGCCAGCCGGCCAGCAGCAGGGCGAGGACGAGCGGCGACTGGCGGGTGACGCGCGGCGAGTGGGCGGCCGGCGGCGGCCGCCGCCAGTTCTGGGCGGCGCAGACGAGGGCACCGGCGACGGCCAGCCCGGCGATGGCCGCCCAGACCCAGTAGACCCACGACGGCGGCCGCAGGTTGAACCAGCCGAAGACGGCCACGGCCGAGGTGATCAGCCCGTCGCTTTCGCCCAGCACCTGCCCCAGACTGTAGCCGCGGTCGCCGCCGGCGATGGCGATGAACGGCGCGGCGGCGGTCCAGTCGCCGTAGAGGGCCTGATTGCGCAGCCAGAGCGGGGCGGCGACGAGCACGGCCGGGACGCCGACGAACAGGGCCGCCCACAGGATCAGCCGGCGCGGGCCGTGGGCCAGGGCCAGCACGGTCAGGAAGCCCAGGCTGTAGGCCAGCAGCAGGACGCCGGCGTTCTTGCTCAGCGCGGCCAGGCCGACGGTCAGGCCCAGCGCGACGAGCTGCAGCGCGGCGCGGCGGCCGAGCGGGGCGGCCGGCGGCCGGCGCCAGAGGCGAATGAGCTGGGCCAGGGCCAGGCTGCACAGGAAGATGATCAGGGCGTCGTTGCTGACCGCGGCGTGGAGGAAGTTGAATTGGGGCAGGAAGGCAACGAGGGCCACGGCGATCAGCGGCCGGGTGTGGGCGTCGGGCCACAACAGCCGGGCGGCGGCGTAGATGCACAGCAGCGTGCCCAGCCCCAGCAGCGTGGAGAAGATGCGCAGGACGTGGGCGGCCAGGACGTAGCCGCGCCAGGGCCAGTTTTCGGCCGGCGTGTGGACCATGCGGTTGATGTTGGCCAGGGCCGAGGCGTCGCCGATCCAGGCGAAGGGGTTGTCCCAGAGGGCGTCGCGCGCGCCGCTGCGGTCGATGGGGGCGATGAGGGCCGCGCCGAGCAGGTAGTAGAGCGGCGGCTGGGCCGCTTCCTGGCCCAGAAATTCGTCGGGCGGGTCGGCGACGCGGGGCAGGCGGCCGGTGTCGGCGATGGCGGCGGCGGTGAAGAAGTGCCACTGCTCGTCCGGCGCTTCGAACAGCGGGTTGATGGCCCCATAGCCGAGGGTGACGGCCAGATAGCCGAGCAGGATCAGGCTCAGGAGCAGGCGCCGGCGGTTCATGGGGCGCTCCCGGGCAGGGCCAGCGTCGCCAGTCGCAGCTGATTGTCGGGCTGGGGCGCGCCGCCGACAGTGACCGCCGGCCGCGCGCCGTCGTCGGGGTTATAGAGGCCGACATTGATGTGGTAGTCGCCCGGCGGCAGCCCGGCGGGCAAGAGCAGGTCGTGGCTGTCGGCGATCACCTCGCCCAGCCGCCAGCCGCTGGTCGGCCGCGCGCCGCCCACGGGTACGGCGTCGCTCTGGCTGACGATGACGCCGGCGTCGTCGACCAGATGGACGAAGACCACATAGTCGCCGGCCGGCGCGGCGGTGGACTGCCAGTAGAGTGTCAGGCGGAGGCGGCCGTCGTTGGGCGCGCCCGGGTCGTAGCCGGCCAGGCGAATGGCCGGGCCGAAGTCGGCCGCGGCGACGTGGGCCGCGGCGGGGAGTTCGGTCAGCAGCGGCCAGGGCTGCACCGTGAGGCGGCCGCGGTTGACCGGCGGCCCGACCGGTGTGTCGCCGTCGAGCAGCGTCCAGCGCAGGCGGTAGCGGCCCGGCGGCGTCTCCGGCCGGAAGTAGAGGCCGGTGTCTTCGCGCAGCAGCGCGCCGCCGGGCAGGGGGCCGAGCCACGGCGCGCCGGGCCGGTCTTCCTGGACGCGCCAGACGTCGCCGCCGGGCGCGAGGACTTCCAGCCGGTAGCGCAGTGTGCTCAGGTCGAGGCCGGCCGGCCCGACGCGCCAGTAGAGGGTCAGGGGCAGGTTGTTGCCGGGCAGCACGGCGTCGTCGGCCAGGGCGGCGGCGGCCAGGGTCAGGCCGTCGGCGAAGGGGACGGCCGCCCGGCGACGGCCGGGCAGGTCGCCGAACAGGACTTCGGGGGCGACCGGCCAATCGGTGGTGGGGCCGATGTCGATCGTGCCCAGCGCGGCCGGCTCCTGACCCGGCGGGGCGACGGCCAGCGCATAGGGCCCCGGCGGCAGGCCGGGCGGCAGGGGCAGCGCGTAACTCAGCCGATTGGGGGCGGCGGCGTCCCAGCGGGTGTCGTCGCCGGCGGGCAGGAGGGGCAGGTCGTGGCGGAAGGCCGGGTCGCCGTCGGGGCCGGTCAGGCTGAACCGCAGCGGCTGATCGGCCGGCGGTTCCTGGCCCTGCCAGAACAGGTCGATCCACAGGGTGGGCAGGGCCAGCGGCGAGGCGTAGGCCCGGCCGGTCAGGGCCGGCAGCCCCGGCCAGTGGGCGTCGGCGGCGGCCGGCGGCGGGCCGGCGGCGGTGGTGCGGTAGGCGATGACCCGGGCCTCGGTGGTGCGGGCCGGGAAGAGGCGGTTGACGACCTCGGTCTGGTTGGCGTCGAGCCAGCCCTGGATCAGCCTGTCGTCGTCGCGCTTGTCGGCCGGGGGGTCGGTGATGAACCAGACGCGGTCGTAGTCGCGGGCCAGCGCGGCCAGCGCCGGCTCC
>JAGOBF010000013.1 GCA_017983515.1 Promineifilum sp.
GCCATATACCTGGCTGATGACGACACCGTTGGATAGAGCCGACGCCCGATGGCTACCACCAGGCGACGCGATGGCTACGAGAGCCACGATCAGGAAAAACAATGCAAACTTGAGCCAATTCCTTTTCATTTAAACCTCTTGTGAGCAAAAAGGTGGATTCACGTTGGTGAGTCTGATAGCGGATTACAGTAGGGTTAGTATGGAACACAAACCGGCATCACCGGCTGCGAAGCAGTTGGGTGTCAGTTTTCCAATAAGCTCTCCTAAGCAAGCGTATTAATATGCGCCGGCGAGCCACACCCTCGGCGCGCGGATTTTTGGCTCCTTCCTGCCTCCCAAGATCATTGTCCGCGCCTAGTTTATCAGAAATTTGATTTGTCAAACACATTAATCATAGGCAATTTTTCCGGCGAAGGTTTGACCCCAAAGAGCTGCTAGGTGGGCCCGCCCGCTCCTTTCTCCTTCCAAACCCGTTCCGCGCCCGCCTGTCAGGTCTGGCCCAACTATGACCAACGCAACTCATCAGAGCGTGGCCGTAAGAGAGGCCATCAAATGTGGGATGCTATGCATCGCTTATAATTAACCCACTCCGCCAGCCAATTCCCCAATCATGATATACTTCACCCCATGTATGACGAACTGATCGAATCGTTGCGCCGGGCCTATGATCAGCGCGCGGCCGAGCGGGACACGGCCGGCCTGGCCGATTGGAAGCTGGCCGAACGTGAGGACTTTGTCTCTCGCCTGCGCGCCGAGGGCCAACGCACCTTGCTGGAGATCGGTGCCGGGCCGGGCCATTTCAGCGCCTATTTCCGCGACCAGGGCTTCGACGTCACCTGCACCGACCTGTCGCCGGCCATGGTCGCCCTTTGCCGGGCCAAGGGGCTGGACGCCTACGTCATGGACTTTCTCCACCTCGACTTCCCGCCCGCCTCGTTCGACGCCGTCTTCGCCCTCAACTGCCTGCTCCACGTGCCCAGCGCCGATCTGGAGCGGGTGCTGGCCGCCATCCAGCGCCTGTTGCGGCCGGGCGGCCTGTTCTACTACGGGGTCTACGGCGGCTACGCCTTCGAAGGCATCTTTGCCGATGACCACCACACGCCGCCGCGCTACTTCGTCTTCTATCCCGACGACGAACTGCGGCAGCGGGCCGCGGCGCTGTTCGACGAGGTCTCGTTCCGCGCCATCCCGCTGGAGGGCGAGACGGAGTCGCACTTCCAATCGCTCATTCTGCGACCGAGGGGGCCGGCCTGATGTTCGTGATGGGCGACATCCACGGCCAGTTCGACAAGATGTGCGCCGCGCTGCTGATGGCCGGGCTGATCGATCCCGACTACAACTGGCGCGCCGGCCCGGCCGTGCTGTGGTTCATGGGCGACTACTTCGACCGTGGCCCAGATGGCATCGCCGCCATCGATCTCATCCGCGCGCTGCAAGGCCAGGCGGCGGCCGCCGGGGGTCGCGTCGGGGCGCTGTTGGGCAACCACGACGTGCTCATCCTGGCCGCCCGGCGCTTCGGCGAGCGGCCCAGCAGCGGCTCCGGCGGCACGTTCCTCGCCAGCTGGCGCAACAACGGCGGCGAAGCATCCGACCTGGCGCGGCTGACGCCCGAACGGGTGGCGTGGCTGCAAGCCCAACCGGCGCTGGCCCTCGAAAGCGGCCGGCTTCTGGCCCACGCCGACGCGACGTTCTATCAGGTCTACGGCCGCACGGTTGAGGCCGTTAACCGCACCCTGCGCGATTTGCTGGCCAGCGACGATGCCCGGGCCTGGGATCTGCTGCTCGACTACTTTTCCCAGCGGCGCGCTTTCCAGGACCGCGACCTGGGTCCGGCGCGAGTCGGCCGCGTGCTGGCCCTCTATGGCGGGCGGCAGCTCGTCCACGGCCACACGCCCATCCCCAAGCTCAGCGATCTCAAGCCCCAGGACGTGACCGCGCCCCACGTTTATGCCGACGGCCTGGCTATCGACGTGGATGCCGCCATGTACATGGGCGGCCCCGGCTTCGTGGCCTGCCTGCCGGACAATGAGTAGTACCTGTGGAATTTTGAGGAATGGCCAGGGAGAGACGTGTTGGCGCTGGGGGCCTCTGATCATGAACAACCCGTCTTTTCTGTATCGATCCGTAGCCAGTTTTTTAGGACAGGAGGTCAATCATGCGTGTGGCCATCTTTTCTGACGTACACGGCAATCTGAGCGCGCTGGAGATCGTTCTGGCCGACATCGAACGGCAAGCGCCGGACCTGATCGTCTTTGCCGGCGACCTTTGCCTCTTCGGCCCGCGCCCGGCCGAGTGTCTGCGGCTGGTGCTGGAGCGGCAATTGCCGTCAGTCATCGGCAACACCGATGCCTGGCTGGCCGATACCTCGAAACCGCCGGAGCGCCATCCCGAAGCGGTTGAGTGGACGCGCGGCCAACTGTCGGCCGCTGAGCTTGCCCGGCTGGGCCGGATGCCGTTCGCCTTGCGCCTTTCCCCCACGGCCAGCGCGAGCGACGACCTGCTCATCGTCCACGCCAACCCGCGCGACTGGAACGAGATCGTCTTCCCCTCGGAGGCGGAGCAGATCGAGCGCTGGGGCAAGGTGCGCCAGAGCGATGCCGAGCTGGAACCGCTGTTCGGCGGGCTGGAGGCGGCCGTGGTGGCCTACGGCCATCTCCACATCCCCGGCCTGCGGCCGTGGCGCGAGCTGACGCTGGTCAACGTCAGCTCGGTCAACATGCCCGGCGACGGCGACGCCCGGGCCAAGTACGCCCTGCTGGAGTGGCGCGACGGCCGTTGGACGGCCCAGCACATTCGCCTAAGCTACGATACGATGGCCGAAAGCGCCGCCTTCCGCGAAAGCCGGCCACCCCGCTGGGAAGAAGCGGTCGCCGCGCTGGAAAAAGACGGCTATTACTACCCACAACAAATCTGATTCATCTAATCTGAGGAGAATTCAATGGCAGACGAAAGAAAAGAGGCGATCAAGGACAAATTGACGGCCGCCCGCCGGGCGCTCGACGCCACGCTGACCGGCCTGACCGACGAACAGTGGGCGGCGCGTGCTTATTCCGAAGGCTCCGAATGGGCGGTGATCGACATATTGCGCCATGTGGCCGATTCGGAGCGGGGAATGACCGGCCTGATGATGCAGATCAAGGGCGGTGGCGAGGGCGTTCCGGCCGATTTCGACCTGGCGCGCTGGAACCAGCGAGTTGTGAGCAAGCTGGCCGGCAAAGAGCCGCAGGAACTGCTCGACAGCATGGCCCAGAATCGAGAGGCGTTGTTCGCCTTCATCGACGAACTGGAAGACGGGGATTGGGAGAAAAAGGGCCGCCACGCCAGCCTGAAGATCATGACCATCGAGGAAGTTTGTCACCTCATCGCCGATCACGAAGCGCTGCATCTGGCCGGCATTCAGGAAGCCCTGGCAGACAATTAGAAATTAGGAATTACGAATGGAAAAAAGCCTTTCCGAATTCGTAATTCCTAATTCGTAATTTCCCTACATCTTCGGCGCTTCGACCGGTGTATCGCGGCGGCGATTGTAGAGGCTCTTGACCAGGGACGACGGCACCCACGCGCCATCGACATGATCGTAAGTGGGTGTTTGTTCGGGATACAAATCGCGGTCGCGCAACAGCTGGGCAAAGTCAGGATCAAGGTCGCCGTAGCCCAGTTCGGAGCGCACGTTGCGATAGTAGTTGTAGTGATTGAAGAAGTGCTTGTTCTCGACGCCAAAGGCGACGAAGACGGAGTACTTGGGGCCGGTGATGTAGCTGCCGGAATGGATCGTGCGCGGATCGAAGATGACGGCGTCCCCCGGCTCGGTGGGAATCCAGTCAGCGTTGGAGATAGCCGTCTGTATCTTGGGCGAAAGATAGTTAGCCGCGCCCAGCCATTTGAGGCGGCGCTCGCTGAACTTGCGGCCGCGTGACACCGTCCCCTTCGGCGGCGTATGACTGCCGGGAATGAAGCCCAGCCGCGAGCTGCTCTCGGCGAATGTCTGCAAATAGATGCCGACACGCACCATCTTGTACGGTTCCTGCGACTCATCCCAGTCCGGCCCGACGCCGTACTCCCGATTGACGCTATCGCGATGCCAGGAGATGGCTGAAAAGCCGACGTGGATGTCGTTGTGTTGCAAAAAGCGCACATCGGGATCGACGATGTTGCGCACGATCTCCACCAGACGCTCATTGACGGCCACGGGCCAGAAGTCGCGCGATTTGGCCACGCCGTCGGGCAATGTCCAGGATGACCCGCCCGACCCGCGGCCGCTTCCTTTCCATTCGTCGCCGCCGCGCGTCATGCCGGAGCGGGTGATGCCCGACAAGGCTTCCATACGACTGACGTAATAATCCACTTCCTCAGCGGTCAGCAAACCGCGAACGATCGTATACCCCTGATCGTTCAACTCCTGCCTCATCTTTTCGTAGTCCATCGGATTCACTCCCTCTTTCTCTCTAATGCCTTCTCCACATTAAACGTACGCCGGCCGGCGATTGCCCCTGCCGCTAGCGACAAAGTGTAGCCAGACAAGCCGGTTAATGCCAGTGAGTTGAGGAAATAGCCGCGCCTGCCGGGGAATCGTTTGCGGGCCGTTAGCGGTCTTCCCGCGGCACTCGCTTCATATGAAAAATGTCGGTCGCGCGCGTGTAGGCATCGCCCGCCAGACGGCCGATGGGACGCAGCGCGGCCGTATCGATTCGCCCGTCGTCATAGATGTCATCGCGCACGTGGACGCACTGCACCCGGCCGAAGATGGCCGCCCCACCGCCGGGTTGATCGCTAATGGTGATGATACGGTCGAGGACGCACTCGAAAGCGATGGGCGCCTCGGCCACGCGGGGCACGCGGATCGTCTCGCTCGGCGTCGGTGTGACTCCGGCCCAATCAAACTCTGATTCGCCGGTCGGCAGCAGCGTCGCACAGAGGTTCATAGGTTCGGCGGTGTCCTCATTGGTGATATTAATGACGAACTCCGGCACCTCTTCGATGTTGCGCCACGAGTCTTTCTTGCGGCCGTCGCTGTGGACGCCGGGACAAAACACCAAGGTCATTGGCGACGGGCAGACGGCATTGAAGTAGGAAAACGGCGCCAGGTTCAGCCGGCCGGCCGCGTCCATCGTGCTGACCCAGGCGATAGGACGGGGCACGATGGAGCCGATGACCAGCCGGTAGCGGTCGTGATGGGTTATCTCGTCAACGTGTAGGATCACCTGACTATTCCTTGGGTAACCAGCTATAGACGTACCCTTCGTCTTCCATCTCCAGCGCGTGGCGCGTCAGGCGCAGCGGCCGGAAGGTATCGACCATCACGGCCAGCTCTTCGGTGCGCGTTTTGCCGATGGATCCCTCGTAGGTGCCGGGGTGTGGGCCGTGGGGGATGCCGTTGGGATGTACAGTCAGTGAAGCGCGCTCGATACCCTTGCGTGACATGAAGTCGCCCTCCACGTAGTAAAGCACCTCATCGGAATCGACGTTGGAGTGGTTGTATGGGGCGGGGATGGACATTGGATGATAATCGAACAGGCGCGGTACGAACGAACAGAGCACGTAGCCCGGCCCCTCGAACGTCTGGTGCACCGGCGGCGGCTGGTGGACGCGGCCGGTGATCGGCTCGAAGTCCTCGATGTTGAAAGCAAACGGCCACAGATGTCCGTCCCAGCCGACAACATCGAGCGGATGGTGATCGTAAACGAAGCACGTCGTTTGGCCGCGCGCTTTGATGCGCACCTCGAATTCGCCCCCCTCGTCGTGGGTCACCAACTCGTCCGGCGGCCGGATGTCGCGCTCGCAGTAGGGCGAGTTCTCCAGGAATTGGCCGTAGTTGTTGATATAGCGCTTGGGCGGGGTCACGTGGCCGAACGATTCGACGACCAGCATCCGCTGGGCCACGTCGGCATCGGGCAACAGTCGCCAGATGACGCCGGTCGGGATGACCAGGTAGTCGCCCGGACGGTAGCGCAGCAGACCGTACTGGCTTTCCAGCACGCCGGTGCCCTCGTGGATAAACATGACATCATCGCCGTGGGCGAATTTGTACCAATAGGTCATCGGCTCGGTGGGGCGAGCGACGTGGAGAACGACGTCGTTGTTGCCCATGAGCGGCACACGGCCGCTGATGGCATCGCCCCCGGCCGGCACAGGGGCGGAGCGCAAATGGCGCGGCCGCAACGGCCCGGGCGTTTCATAGGGGATTGGCTCTTCGGGCAGCAGGCCAAAACGACGGACGGCCGTCGGCGGCCGGAGATGGTAAAGGATTGACTGGATCCCCGCGAAGCCGTGGATGCCCATCACCTCTTCGTGGTAGAGCGAGCCGTCAGCCTGTCGAAACTGCGTGTGCCGCTTCTTGGGAATGTCGCCAAGTGTATAGTAGTAGGTCATTGCAATCTCCAGGAAGAATTAAACACGGATGGGACATGGATGCTACGGATATAACGGATTGAATGTTGAGCCGCCGGGTTTGGGTTTGACGACGTTTCCGCTCATTTGTCAGAATGACACGCTTGAACGCGGTTTGCCCGTGGCCTACTTCAATCCGTAAAATCCGTCTAACCCGCATCCTGTCCGGGTCTAATCTCTTTACAAATTCCCGCGCAGATCCTGTTCGCGTTCGATAGACTCGAACAACGCCTTGAAGTTGCCCTTGCCGAAGCCGCGCGAGCCGTGGCGCTCGATGATTTCGAAGAAGACTGTCGGCCGATCCTCCACCGGCTTGGTGAAGATCTGCAACAGATAGCCTTCCTCGTCCCGGTCGACCAATACACCCAACTCGGCCAGCCTATCGATCGGCTCGTTGATTTTGCCGACCCGACCCTCCAGCTCCTGATAATAGGTAGTGGGCACGCGCAAGAACTCGATGCCGTTGTCGCGCAGCTGGGTGACGGTGTCGATGATGTCACCGGTGGAACAGGCGATATGCTGCACGCCGGGGCCATAGTAATAGTCCAGGTATTCCTGAATCTGCGACTTTTTTTTGCCCTCGGCCGGCTCATTAATGGGGAACTTAACCTTGCCCGTGCCATCCTGCATCACCTTCGACATCAGCGCCGAATACTCAGTCGAGATGTCTTGATCATCGAAATGGATGAGCTGGCTAAAACCCATCGTCGTGGCGAAGAACTGCACCCAGCGATTCATCGCGCCAAGTTCGACGTTGCCGACCATGTGATCGACGGCCGCCAGCCCCACGCCCTTGTGCCAGGCCCGGCCGTTGTCCATCTCCGGGCTATACCCGTTGCGGGGCTGGAACCCCGGCGCAAAGGCCCCGCGATATTGCGAGCGGTCGACGAACTTGATGAGCGTTTCGCCATAAGCTCGAATGGCCGAATAGCGCAACGTGCCACATTCATCCTCAACGGTCGTCGGCGGGATGGCCCCCGACGCGCCGCGCGCCGTCGTCTCGTGATAGGCCGACTCGGCATCGGGCACCGACAGAGCGATTACCGCCACGCCGTCACCATGCAAATGAGCGTGCCGAGCGACCGCATGGTCCGGGCCGAGGGCCGACGTGAGCACCAGGCGTATTTTGCCCTGCACCATCACGTAGGAGGCCGTCTGCCGGTTGCCCGTCTCCAGGCCGCTGTAGGCTGCCTGGGCAAAGCCGAAGCCGGTGCGATAGAAGTGGGCCGCCTGTTTGGCGTTCCCGGCATAAATCTCGATATGATCAATCGCCTTAATGGGCAGGAAATCTTGAATCATTGTTTTCTCCTCGGTTTGTTAAATCTGTCCTTCTAATCCACCACCGATTCCAGCACCCGCCCCAGTCGCTCTATCCCTTCCTCGATGTCGGTCAAACAGCAATTGGAGAAGTTCAGCCGCATGTAATTTGTGGCTGTCACACCGGGTTGGGCAAAGGCGTGGCCGGGGATAAAAGCCACCTTTTCGCGCTCCACGGCCGTCTCCAGCAAAGTCGTCGCGTCAATGTGCTCCGGCAGCGTCACCCAGATAAACATTCCGGCGCGCGGCCGTGTCCAGGTAATGCCGGGCGGAAAACAACGCTCCATCTCCGCCAGCATCGTATCGCGGCGCAGGCGATACTCCGTTTGCAACCGGGCCAGATGCGCCGGCAAATGTCCTCCGTCCAGATAGGCGGCCACGGCGCGCTGCGTCAACGCCGACGATTCCAGATCGCCCGCCTCCTTGATGACCGTCAGCTTGGGCATGAGCGCCTCCGGTGCGATAAGCCATCCCAGGCGCAACGCGGGCGCCATAATCTTGGAGAATGAGCCTACGTAAAAGACGTGGCTATCATTCAAGGCACGCAACGGGGGCAGGCAGCGGCCGTCGTAGCTCAGGAAGCCATAGGGATCATCCTCGATGATCGGTAAGCCATAAGCGGCTGCGACTTCGGCCAGGCGGGCGCGTTTCTCTTCGCTGAGGCTGACGCCGAGCGGATTATGGGCGTCGGGGATGACATAGAGATAGGCCGGCAGCGCGCCACGCTCCAGGTGGTCGACGACGTCGTCGACCTCGATCCCCGTCTCCAGGTCGGTGCGCACCGGCAACACGTCCGGCTGATGGGAGGCCACGACCTGACGAATGCCCGTGTAGACAAGCTCTTCCAGCATCACTTGCCCGGCCGAATCGAGCAAGAGACGGGTCAGGATATCCAGCGCCTGCTGCGCTCCGGTGGTCAGAAAAACCTGATCGACTGAACAATCGACGCCGCGTTGGGCCATCAGATCGACGATGTGGCGCTTGAGAGGCATGAAGGGCGGGCCGTATTGCAATGCGCCACGGTCGGTCGACAAAACGTGGGCCAGTGCCGCGCTGTAGTCGGCCGTGGGGAACAGATCCGGCGCGGGCAAACCGCCCGCGAACGACAGAATCCCCGGCCGAGAAACCACGGCCAGCATTTGGCGCAGAACCGACCGTTGCATATTGTGCGTCCAGCCGGCCGACCTGATCTCCGTCACGACCGGAGATGGAGCGGATAAAGTGGGAAACATGGGGTTAACTTACTCCTGAATTGACGGCTCAGTCAGCGGGATGGCCGCCGTAGCCTTGATTTCGCTCAATACCAGGCTGGTGCGGATCTTGTCCATGCCCCGAACCGGGGTGAGCGTATGGAGGATGAACTGTTCCAGATGCTTGCGATTGCGAACGACAACCTTGAGCAGGTAATCAAATTCGCCGGTCAGATGATGGCATTCCAGCACTTCGGCCATCGTTTGGACGCTGCGGCGGAAGTTGTCCACGGCGTCGGGTTCATGGCGCTGCAAGGTGACCTGCACGAAGCACAGCATGTCATAGCCGACGGCCTCGCGATCCACCTGGGCGACGTAGCCGGTGATTATTCCGGCGCTCTCCAAACGACGTAACCGCTTGTGAAGTCCGGTCGCCGACAACTCGACGCGGCGAGCCAACTCGGCATTGGTCTGATGCGCGTCTTCTTGTAAGGCGGTCAATAAGGTTCGATCAGTATCATCCAGGACGATAGACATAATAGAGATTACGATTGTTCTATTTACAAACGTGCACTGATTATAAGTCTTTCGGCCTTTATTCTCAACTAGTTGAGCGAAACAGGTGCATGTTCGTATCTTG
The DNA here is from genome assembly GCA_017983515.1 of Promineifilum sp. Taxonomy (GTDB): domain Bacteria; phylum Chloroflexota; class Anaerolineae; order Promineifilales; family Promineifilaceae; genus Promineifilum. Next base: position 9,535 of record JAGOBF010000013.1, read on the forward strand.
CCCATCGATATGAGGGATAATTATGCACTTAACTTTGACGCATCATGTCATTGATCCCACTGTGCGCGCGAAGCAAAAACGGAACGCTGATTCCAGATTTTTTCAGCTGACAATCGATTGGTAATGTCGCATCGGATTTCTATCCCGCGGCACGGTGCGGGGCGTCGGTTAAGAAAAACGGGGATAGCAAGCCGGTTAAGGAACCGGCTCCGCAACGAACGGCCGCTTACTAAAGAATCTTGCGCTCTAATTACCAATTCATTCTATTTAACGGCGCGTCGGATATACTGGAGAGAATTATGCGACGAACGATTACGATAGTTATTTTCGCGACAGCGATGTTGTTGGCCGGATGCCGCGGCCGTACAGCACTCGACCCCACCCCGTTCCCCACAGTCGGCCCTGCGGTGACCCAACCCGGCGCAGGCCCCGTCGTGCTGACGGTCACGGAACTCATGAGCGCCCCCGGCCTATATCGAGATGCCATCATTCAGGTGACCGGTCTTCTCCGCAAGCAGCCACTGGTCGTTTGCGATTCGGATTATCATCCGTCCCCCGCCGCATGGGGCCTGGCCGAAGAGGGTGTCCTGGCCCTGGCCGGTGGATTTGGGCCACAGGTGCGTTCGTTGTTACCCGACCAGCTAACGATGACCGTCGAGGGACGCTGGCGGCGCTGGCAGGGCCTGGTCGGCTGTGGCAAGCAGGCTGTCGACCAGGAGGTATGGTATCTGGAAACGAGCCGTATCCTCTCGCCCAGTCCCATAACGCAGGTAACGCTCACGCCGGCGTCGGGAGTCGAGATCGTAGAGGTCACGCCTGTTCCAGAGTTGGCGCCGACGTTGGAGGGTGAGACCGTTCCCACTCCAATACTCGAAGAGACACCGATAATACTTGAACCCACCACAGGCCCGGTCGCACAGGCCAGTCCAACCACTGACCTGTCAGGTTTGAACCCGACATTAACACCAACATTGCCCGTCAATGGCACGCTGCCATCCGGAACGGTTACAGGATTAACACCACCGGCCGGCTTAACGGGCACGCCGACAGCAAGCCCGACCGGGACACCCGGTGGAACCCCCGCACCGACGGTCAGCGGCACGCCGCCCTCACCAACGCCCACCGGAACCACTGCATCAACCGGCCAGGTTATTTCGAAGGGCAATCTTATTGAAGTAATGTATGACGAACTAGGTACCGATTTCGCGATTTCCTCTTTGGCCGGCGGTGTCACCGACAGCTGGGAGCTTGATATTTTTGAAGATGAAAGCCTGTACGTTTATGTTGTAGCTCCCAGTCCCGCTGACATTATCTTATCCGTGCTGAAGGATGGTCAATCCGTCGTCAACCGACAAAATACAGCACCGGCCGGCGCGCCCGAGTTCATCAACAATCCAACGCTGTTAGGCGAGGGCCTGTATGAGATTCAGGTACTCACCGTCAATGGCGCCTCCACCGACTACGCCATAACGTTCTACACCGATCCTGAATCGGCCATCGTCTTCCCCGGAATCATTGTATCTGGCAGCCCCCGCAGCGCAGTCCAGATGTCCGAAGGAGCCTACCACTACTGGTTCTTTGTTGGTTCGGCGGGTGACGACATTACGGCCACCCTGACGCCCCTAGGCGATGAGGACGTGGCCCTCTATCTGTTCGATCCGAACAACGAGGAGATGGTTCTTGCCGATGATGGCTTTGAAGGCGAGGAGGAAATAATCGAGGCTACGCTGGAGCTAAGCGGCCTCCATGCCCTGGAAGTCGAAGAATATGACAATACGTCATTGAGTTATAATCTCGAACTCACCATCGAGTGAGATCGGGGCGGAGGCGTACAGGAGAAGTCCATGGCTCAGACCAGCACGACTTCGCGGTCGCGCCAATGCAGCCAGGCGGCAATTAGTCCTAGAGAGAAGGCCAGGCCGACCGCGCCGACTAGCAGCATGTCTCCGGCGGCGAACAGGAGGCCGGTGCTTAGGCTGCCCGCCGCCGACGCGGCCGACGCCCAGGTGTCGCTAAAACCCTGGATGCGCGCACTTTCGGCGGGAGCCAAACCCACGGCCAAGAGAGAGGAGCCGGCCACGAAACAAAGATTCCAACCCAGACCCAACAGAAACAGGGCCACGGACAGCCCGATGACCGACACGACTGCGGGGGTCAAGAGGGAAGCGATTACCAGGAGGGCCGCGCCATTGATGATAAGCGTCGTCGCCCCGAAGTGATCGATCAGCCAGCCTGTGGCCCCGGATAAGCCGAACATTCCCAATTGGTGGGCCATGATGACCAGAGAGATCGCGCCCGTTCCGTGCCCGGCGTGATCCATGTGCAGTGGGGTGATGACCATAATCATCACCATCACCAGTTGTCCAATGGTCATAGCGCCGATACCCAGGCGGACGTGCCAACTCTGTAATAATTGCGAGAGCGGCCGAGAAGGCTCATCCGCCCGACGGCCGGTCATGAGCCGGTCGTGGTCGTCCATTTGGCGGCTAATCGTCAGCGGGTCGGGCCGCAGGAGCGCAAACGTGAACACGGCCGACAGCGCCAACACAATCGCGCCCACCCAAAATGGCCCACTCTGCGAGGTGAGGCCAAGTTTATCGGCCAAGGTCACCGCCGGCGTCACCAGCAGCGGCCCGGTCACTGCCCCTATGGTCCCGGCAAAAACGATCCAGCCGATCACCTTCGCGCGTCGATCGATAGGGCTGACTTCGGCCGCCGCATAGCGCGACAGGTCGGACGCGCCGCGTGCGATTCCCGCCAGACCGGCTCCCAGCGTAAAGAGCCAGAAATTCCCGATACCAACCGCCCAGGCACTCATGACCATTCCCGCCAGACCGATTAACAGGCCCACCGTTAAGCCCAACCGCCGGCCGGCGCGTCCCATGAGCCACCCCAACGGGTAGGCCGCTATTGCGCGAAAGAGCAGACCCGCGGTACTGGGGATCCCGGCAGCCCCTTCGCTTCCGCTCAGATCCGCGGCGAGGATGGGCATTAATGTGAAAAAGACCACCTGGGCCGCCGCAACCAGGCTGGACACAATGAATATCACGGCGATGAGGCGGTTCCGCACGGCTGGCTTAACTTCTTCTGGCATCAGTAGATTTTGGCGTTGCCCGCCCTATTGTGCAAGCCAGGAGAGTGCCAAACGGAAATCCCCTCTCTTATCCATCTCATAGACAAGGCTGCTATGCTCTGACCACACATGGATGATTTCATTCACCTCATCGTGCTGGCGGACGATCCGTTGGCGCGCGCGGGATTGTCGGCGCTGCTGGGCACTCTGCCCGGCTTCTTCGTGGAGGCTCAGGGCGACGATAGCCGACTGCTGGAAGCCGCCGCGGGGGAGATGGATGCCTCGGCTGACGTCATTGTGTGGGACATGGGCTGGGAAGTGGCCGAACACATCGAGGATGAACGGCTCGAGAGGAACATCCCCGTCCTGGCGCTGGTTGCCGAAAAACCTTCAGCGGCAATAGCCTGGCGTCTGGGTTGTCGCGCCGTGCTCTCCCGCCAGGCAGACGAGGAGCAACTGGCGGCCGCGCTTGTGGCTGTTGCCGGGGGTCTGGCTGTTTTTTCCCCGCTACTGGTGGAATCGCTGCAAAGTCCGGCAAACCCAGTCGAGGTGACGCTCGGCGACCTGACCCCGCGCGAGTCCGAAGTGCTGACACTCCTGGCCGAAGGGCTGACCAACAAGGCTATCGCCCTACGGCTAACAATAAGCGAACATACCGTCAAGTTTCACGTCAACGCTATTCTGGGCAAGCTCGGGGCCCAAAGTCGCACGGATGCTGTCGTTCGCGCGACGCGCCTGGGGCTTATCGCCCTTTGATCCTGTCCTTTTTTCCGGGTGACTCCTCATCTATTCGGTGATTTGCCGGCCAAACAGGTCGTGTATGATCTTCCCTACATTTAGCGTGCAAGACATTGTTACATAGGAGAATCATCCATGTCCACCATTCAGGAACTCTCAAACGGATTCGCCGACATCGTGGCCCAGGTCAGCGGAGCGGTGGCGCGCGTGGAAGGCCGGCGTCGAGGCGCAGCCAGCGGCATTATCTGGTCGGCCGACGGTTTGATCGTCACCGCCAACCACGTCATCCATCGTGATGACAATCTGCGCGTCGGATTGGCTGACGGGCAAACGCTGGAGGCCGCGCTGGTCGGCCGCGATCCCTCAACCGACCTCGCCCTACTCAAGGTGACGGGCAGCGGGCTTAGCCCCCTCCAGAGTGCCGGGGAGCCGGAGATGTCGGTTGGCCATCTGATACTGGCCCTGGGGCGGCCCGGGCGCACCGTCCAGGCGACTTTCGGGGTCGTCAGCGCCCTCGGCGATCAATGGCGGACGCCGATGGGGGGACAGATCGACCACTATCTACAGACGGATGTGGTCATGTATCCTGGCTTCTCGGGTGGGCCGCTGGTCGGAGCCGCGGGCCATCTCCTGGGCCTGAATACGTCGGGGCTGGGGCAGGGCGTCAGTCTGGCTATTCCGACTGTCACCATCGCGCGCGTGGTGGAATCCTTGCAATCCCACGGCCGGATCCGGCGCGGCTATCTAGGCGTCAGCACCCAGCGCGTCCGCTTGCCCGAGGAATTAGCGAGTTCTCTGGGGCAAAAGGCGGGCTTGCTGATCATATCGGTCGAGACAGGCAGTCCGGCGGCCAAAGCCGGCATGTCGCTGGGCGACACGATTGTTACGCTGGGCGGCAAGCCGGTTGTCCGCCACGAAGATCTGTTGGCCGGCCTATCTGGCGACGTGGTTGGTCAGAAAGAGGTAATCCAAATCGTTCGCGGCGGCCAGACTCAGGAACTGACGGTCAAGATTGGCGAGAGGGAGTAAATCGTTCCCGGCTGCGAATCGCTATAATGAAGAAGGGTGTGCTTCACGTGGAGCACACCCTTCTTGAACTATTTTGCATGGGAAAATCTGTCAGCTTAATCGGCGGAGAGTGACGAAACGGCTGCCCCCCTCGACGAGCGTCACACGCGCCCGGTAGAGACGGCCGTCGGCCAGCGGCAGATCTTGCTCTACGCGCGCGCCGTCGTCCTGACTGTTTGGCTCCGAGACCATGCGAATCAATCCGACGTGGTTGATCAGGTCCATGATGGGTCGGCCGATGACGTTATCCTGGGGCAAGAGGAAAAGCGCTCGCGCCGAGGCGTTGAGCACCAGCATCCGAAAATCCTCGTCAACCACAATGACGGCATCCTCGAACTGTTCTACCACCTCGCTCACCACAGTGCGTTCGCGGGCCATCGTGTTATACATGTTGGCGTTATTAATGGCGATGGTGGCATAGCCACCCAGCGCCGACAGCGCCCGCGTGTCGTTGCTGTCGAATGAGGAGTCCTTAATCTGATTGGTGACGCCCAACACGCCGATAGGCTTGTTTTGCAGGATCAGGGGCACGTAGATGAGCGATTTGACCAGGAGCGCGGTGTGGGTTCGTTTCCATTGTGAATCGGCGCCGATGGCGATAGCGCGTTTGGTCTGCAAGACCTGACCGGCCAGACTGTCGGTGACGCGCTTGCGCATCGAGCGAGCCTTCGAGTCGAGGTTCTTCGAGGCGCGGATGTAAAGTTCGCCGCGATCCTCATCCAGGAGCATCAGCGAGCCTTCTTCGGCCCCCACCACGTAGACGGCCGCCTCCACCACGCGCTGCAATACTTCCTCCAGATCGAGCGACGAAGAGACGGATTTACCCACGCCATACAGGACGTTCAATTCCTGCGCCCGGCGCTGGAGTTGCGAATTGCTCTCCATCAGTTGTTCCACCAACTGATCGCGCTCTTTTTGTAGGCGGCTCTCTCGCAGCGCCTTGTCCACCGACTCGCTAAGCTCTTCGGCGTCAATCGGCTTGATGATGTAGTCTTTGATCCCTAGACGAAACGCGCGCACGGCCGTATCTTCCGATCCTTCGCCGGTGATCAGGATGGCCGGAATATCGATACTGCGCTCGCGGAGTTTCTGGAGCACTTGCAGACCGGTCAGGCCGGGCATCTGCTGATCGGTGATCATCAGGTCAGGCTCTTTGGCAATCGCCAGCTCCAACCCCATCATACCGTCGGATGCCGCCAAGACCTCAAAGCCTTTGGGCCGCAGGATATTCTCGACCAGAAAGTCGCGAATATCCGGGGAATCGTCAATAACCAATACTCGTTCGTACATATACGTGTGTCCGCTCCCCGGTGCGCACGGGCCGGTGAGCAGTGCATATATTACTACCCGGATAATATCGAGGCAACTGTGCTCATTCCGCTTGTCGCCCGGCGCGGTCTGCTATAGCATGAGCCATCAATGCTCAAACCATTTATTCATAGTCGAATGGCCTGGAAGGGGATGCTTCGATGTCTCCATCTGGCGGCCGCGCTGTTGGCTGTTGGGCTTCTGCTGGGAACCGGCTGCCGGCCGGATGCCGACGCAGCGGTTGACGCCGACACGTCAGCGAACGCCAATACGTCAGCGAACGCTGACGCCACACCTCAGCCCACTGCCGGTAGAGTGCAAGCCATCGTGACGCGAATCGTCGAACAGATCACCTTCGTCACCAGCACCCCCGATCCCTCGGCCCCGACAACTGGAGAAACGCTGCCCATCATTCTGGATATTAGCCTGACCGGTGAGCTTCCCGACCTCGACCCCGGGCTGGCTGAGCGCCAGTCGCAACTAGAGCTGACCCAAAACCTATTCGTCGGGCTGACAAATTACGATCCGGACACAAATACGATTGAGCCGGAGCTGGCATCAACGTGGGCGCTCGGCGCAGACGGTACCACCTGGACATTTAATCTGCGCGACGATATCTATTGGGTGCGTCCCAGGGGGCCGGGGCCGGGCCGAGAAGGGTTGTGGGGGGCGACACAAATTCGCCCGGTCACAGCCGATGATGTCGTCTACGCCGTGCAAAGGCAGTGCAGCCGCGAGGCCAACACCGCACTGGCCTTTTCGCTGTTCATCATCCAGGGCTGCGAGGCCGTTTTCACCACCCTTGAGCCCACCGAGGCACAGATTAAGACCATCGGCATTGAGGCGCTTGACTCCAACACACTGGAAATCCGCCTGACGAAGCCGGCAGGCTATTTCCTAACGTTGACGAGCATGTCGTTCTTCCAACCGGTACCGGCCGATCTGGTCGCCGAAAACGGCAACGAATGGGTGGACGCCATCGGCGAATATAGCACCGGCTGGCAGACGCCCGACAAACTTGTGACCTCCGGGCCTTATCTACCCGTGTCAAGCGAATTTACCTCCCAGTACGCCGTCTTTCACCGCAACCCCCTGTGGCCTTTGGAGCGGTCGGGCAATATCGATGTTATCAACGTCACTTTTCTGGATGATGAACAGGATGCATACGAGATGTGGCAAGATCGGCTCCTCGATATCGCCCCCTTGCCACCCGACGAAAGCGAAGCGTTCAAGCAACGCTCGGCGACAAAGGTCAGGACGATACCCGATCAGGTCTTGTTTTACCTCGGATTCAACTTTGACAGCGGGGTAATGGGGGAAGTAGAGGTCAGGCGCGCGTTCAGCGCGGCCATCGACCGGCAAGCGCTGCTCGATGAACTTTATGACGGCCGCGGCCTCACCATGCGCCATGCCTCCTTGCCCGGCATGGTGGCCGCCATCCCCCTTGAAGAGCTTGGCGTCGGCTACAGCCCTGATTTTGCCCGACAACAGATGGCCGCCAGTTCATTTCGCTCTTGTCGGCTTCTGCCGGAAATTACTTACCTCGTGAGCTCGGCCGATCTCTCTCTGCTCCAGGCGGAGATCATTCGCGACATGTGGGTGGAGGAACTGGAGTGTGTGAGAGAGAATATCCACATCGAACAAGTTCAGTTCGGTGGATTGTTGGCCGGGACACAACAGGATGCTACCGGCCGGCCAGATTTGTGGGAGCTGGCCTGGGCGCCGACCTTCCCGGATGCCAAAAATCTGATCACTGACCTTCTGCATTGTGACGAAAGCGAAAACCGGCAGAACCGCCCCTGCTCTGAGGCCGATGCACTCCTGCAACGAGCCGGCACAGTCGTTGATCCGATCGAGCGGATGAATCTCTATCGCCAGGCCGAATCACAATTTTTCAACGAGACCGGATCGTTTCCCATCGCGCCGCTGTACGTCCGCGCCCGGGAGATCATTGTCCATGATTGGGTATCGTTTTCGCCGGTTGCCTTTGGCGGGCAGCAATGGGATCAGATCATGCTGGACGCATCGCTGAAAGAACTGGAAAGAAGTCTCGTCCAATGAAAGACCTGGCGATTTGGGCGCAATCGTTTGACCTCCACTTAACGGCCGAGCAATTGAGTCAGTTCGCGGTCTACGAAAGTCTGTTGCTGGAATGGAACGACCGGATCTCGTTGACTGCCATTCGTGACCCGCATGAGATCCGCATCCGCCACTTTCTCGACTCGCTCACATGTGCCACGGTGACCGGCTCGCTGGCGGCGTGCTCGATGATCGACGTCGGCAGCGGCGGAGGATTCCCCGGCCTCCCGCTCAAGATCTTGTTTCCCGGACTCCGGCTGACCGTGATGGACAGCGTCGGCAAAAAAGCCCGCTTTCTGGAATTAGTCGTTCGGGAACTGGGATTAGAGGACGTAACCGTGTTAGCCGAACGGGCCGAAACGTTGGGCCACTCCCCCATGTACCGGGCGGCATTCGATTGGGCCACGGCGCGCGCCGTGGCCGAACTGCGCGTGCTGGCCGAACTCTTGTTGCCCTTTGTGCGTGTGGGAGGCCACATGCTGGCCCAGAAGGGAGAAAGCGCCCGGCAAGAGGTGACCGCGGCCGCCACCTCCATTGCGACATTGGGCGGCGGCAAGGTAACCTTTACCAGCGTTGACCTTCCCGAAACCGATCAGACTCACTATTTGGTTGTCATCGCCAAGGAGCGGCCGACGGAGGATCGGTACCCTCGCCGGGCAGGGATGCCCGCCAAAAGACCGCTTTAGGGAACGTCACCCGTCACGCGCCCGCCCCTTACCAGCAGGTTCGTTGCTTCCGTCAGGAATTCGGCCGGGAACATGCCGGGATCGGTCGCCGTCAGCAGGGCCTGCGCCATCTCTTTCTCACGCACCTGGTCGGCCACATAGGCCAGCAGGGCATTCCGCCGGTGCAGGTCAAGTTCGGCGATGACCTCGTCCAACAACAGGATGGGCACGTCGGCCGTGGTGGCCTTCATCCAGTTTATCTCCGCCAGCTTAAGGGCCAGGATGGCCGTGCGCACCTGCCCGCGCGAACCAAACTGCCCCAGATTTTTGCCGTTGACCAGAATCGCCCAATCATCGCGGTGGGGGCCGACGGTGGAAGACCCGCGCGCCAGATCAGCCGCTCGCGCGGCCGTCAGTTCGGCCGCCAATCGCTCCTGGACCGCCCCGATAGACTGCTCTGCTTGCAACCAATCGCCGTCGAATAACTGCTCGTCGGCTGTCTTGCGGCCGTTGGCGTGCCAACCCGGCAAATAGCCCAGGCGCAACGATTCCTTCCCGCCAATGAGATCCTGAAAGTAGATTTCTTGCGACTGATAGGCCATCTCCCGGACAAACTGCGCCCGCCGCTGGGCCACGCGGCTGCCCGGCTCGATCAGCTTGTCGGTCAGTATTTGCAGCACATCGGCCGAGTTGCGCGCCTGTCCTTCGGCCATGCGCCGCAGCAGCGCATTACGCTGTTCCAATACTTTGTTATAAGCTGAGAGATCACGGCAGTAGTCGGCATCTACCTGACAGAGGGTCACGTTCATATAGCGCCGGCGGTTGGCGGGCGACCCGGTCGCCAGCTCGACATCCTCGGGCAAGAACAGCACGACGCGCAACTTGCCCAGCAAATCCATCAACCGCACCTTGCGCCGGTTGATCAGCGCCTCGCGGCGAAAGCCGCCGGTCCCGTTGCCGGCCCAGTTGCCCCGCTCCTCGACGATCAGCCGCATTTCGAGGTGCAGCGGCGTGTCGGGTTTTTGAACATCGGCCACGAGCCGCCCGACCACCACCGACTCATCAGTCAACAGCGCATCCCAGTTGATCAACTGCTGATCTTGGCTGGCATGGGGCGAGCGAGTGGTTGCCAGGAAATAAATCGCCTCCAGCAAGTTGGTCTTTCCCTGGGCATTATCGCCATGCAGTAGGATCACGCCGCCCGGCAAATCAAGCTCCAGGCGGGAGTAATTGCGAAAGTTCGTCAGCGATAGACGGCGTACTTGCATGGTGGAAAAGATAAAGCCAAATGAGCGGATAGGCAAACGTGGCCTTTGCAAAGTGAAAACGCCTGAGAGGGTTTGCGACCGGCCGGTTCCCATGCTATGCTTTTCTACGAGGCTCTTAGGGTACGTTGGCCGTCGCCAATATTTGATTCTTTTCTATGGTGGGCAATTGATTGGCCGCGGAACAGGGAATAGTGCCCAAGACAAGGCAGTGGACAGCTGCTCCTGTCCGCCGCTGGAGAAGAAAAAAGCAACGAATGACTTCGCCGGACATCATCTTCATTGTACTGGATACACAGCGGGCCGATCGGCTTGGGGCCTATGGGCATCCCAGACCAACCAGCCCTAACATCGACCGCTTCGCGGCCGAGGGCGCGCTATTTGAACAGGCCGTTTCGCCCGCACAATGGACGATTCCCAGCCATGCCTCCCTCTTCACCGGCCTCTATCCCACGTCCCACGGCGTCACGCAGTCGTCGCAAAGCCTCAGCGCTGGGCGGCCGCATGTGGCCGAAATCGTGCGCGATCTCGGCTACGAGACGATCGGCTTTTGCAACAATCCACTGGTCGGCATCCTCAATAACGGCTTTAAACGCGGCTTCCAGACCTTCTACAATTACGGGGGGGCATTCCCCAGTGTACCGGACGACTCCAACCCCTGGCCCTGGCCGGTCAGCCGACTGGCCGAGACGTACACCCAATTTCTGCGCCGCATCTCCTATCCCATCCAGAATTTCATCGGCCGCTCCGACCTGGCTTTTCGCGTCTCCCTCAATGCCTGGTTAACTCCCCTCTGGTCAAAGATGGCTAATTTCAAGGGGCAGAACGAGCGCTCCGTCTACGACGTCGTCAACTTTCTGCAGCAGCGAGAGGATGATGCCTCTGAGCGACCCTTGTTTCTTTTCATGAACCTGATGGAAACGCACCTGCCGTTCTGGGCGCCAGGCGAATTCGTCGATCGCATCGCACCCTACTTTCGGCACAGTAAAGAGGCTCGTGCGGTCATGCGCACCTGGAATCGCGAAGCTTACCGGTGGGCCGCGCCGCTGGCCGAACCTCTGACCGACCTGGAGAGTCGCGTTCTCAATGACATGTATGATGCCGAAGTAGCCTATCAGGATCACTACCTGGGAACGCTATTCGACACCCTGGCCCGGCGGCAGCGGCGCAACGACACATTGACGGTGATCGTGGCCGACCACGGCGACGGGCTGGGCGATCATGGCTTCTTCGGCCATGCGTTTGTCGCCTACGAGGAACTTGTCCACGTGCCCTTGATTCTCCACTGGCCGGGCCGTGTCACCGCCGGAACGCGCGTCGACACGCCCGTCAGCACGCGCCGCGTCTTTCATACGATGATCGATGCCGCCGACCCCTCGGCCGCGCTCGGCGATGCATTCGACGCGGCCAACGCCCGCCGCCTCAGCCTGCGTCATACGCTGAAGGGCCGCGATCCGGAACAACAAACGGCCTTTAGCGAGGTCTATCCGCCGCTCAATTTCGTCAAAGCCATCGAGTCCCGTCGACCCGAACTTTTGACTCGTTTCCGCTGTATGGCTACGCGACGGGCCGTCGTCCGGCCTTCCAAAGAACTCGCCGGAGCGCCGCTCAAGTTGATCGAAGTCGATGACGTGCCCGAAGAACTATATAACCTGACGGGGGATCCTGGCGAAACCGTCAATACCCTGGCCCAGGAGCCGGCAATCGCCGCCGCACTCGAAAATACATTGCAACAAATGGCCCAACGCGCCGCGCGCGAACGCGATTTGCAGCCCACGGGGGCGGCTGTCGACCTTGATGGCGATGAATTGCTTCGCCGACGGTTGCGCGGGTTGGGCTATCTGGAATAATTAGTCAATATTCGGCCGAGTGGGAGGGGTGTCGCCTTCCCGACGGCACGCAAAATTCAAGTTTTAACGGGTGAACTATGCTGGACGGAATCAACATCGATCCGATCGCCTTCACGATCCCCATCGGCGACGGATTTCCCATTTACTGGTACGGAATTATCGTCACGCTGGGCATCGCCATCGGCGTGATCTGGGCGGCACGCGAGATCGCCAAACGCAACCAGAACGTCGACGAGTTTTTCAACGGCCTGATCATCGTCATCTTAAGTGGTTACATCTTCGCCCGCTTGACTTACGTACTCCTGGAAGTCTTCGGCGGTCGCGGCGATCAGTTTCAGAGCTTTCTGGACGTGATCAACATCCGCTCCGGCGGCATCAACATCCTGGGCGGCTTCATCGGCGCGGCCATCATGGGCTGGCTCTACATTCGCCGGAAGCGACTCAACTTCTGGCACTATGCCGATGTAGCTGGGCCGGCCTTGTTGATTGCCCAGGGCATCGGCCGTTGGGGCAACTTCATCAATCAGGAACTGTATGGCCCCCCAACCACGCGGCCGTGGGGCATCCTCATCGAGCCGCCCTATCGCCTGCCCCAATACTCCGACCTGACGCAGTTCCCCCTGGAGACGCGCTTCCATCCGACATTTCTGTACGAATCGTTCTGGCTCCTCCTTGGTTTCGTCGTGCTCCTGTTTCTCAACCATAAATATCGCGATAAGTGGCGGCCGGGAACGCTCTTCGGCGTGTTCCTGATTTGGTGGGGGGCCGGGCGCGCATTCATCGAATTCTTTCGGCCCGATCAGCCGACCGTCGGCAGTTCGGTCATCACTTACTCTTTTCTGATGGCGATTGGCCTGGCATTGGTCGGTGTATGGATCGTCTTGTCGCGCAACCATCGCGCTCCGCAGATCACCGGCCGTCGTCGCCAGCGCGTCCTCAAACCCAAACCGCGCCGCGAAAGTTAACAGCTCCGGCCCGTTGACGCCGGAAGGGATAACAGGATGAAATTTGCACCGGAATTCGGCGAGTTAGCCCTGACCTTCGACGATGTGTTACTGGTGCCCAGCTACGCAGAGGTCTTGCCGGCGGAAGTCAATCTGCGCACGCGCCTCATCGGCGACATCCACCTCAACGTGCCGGTCATGTCGGCGGCCATGGACACCGTGACCGAGGCGGCGATGGCTATCGGCCTGGCTCGCCTGGGCGGCATCGGCGTCATCCACCGCAATCTGACGGCCGAAGAACAGGCCGAGGAAGTGGATAAGGTCAAGCGCTCGGAATCGGGGATGATCGTCGATCCGTTCACGCTACGGCCGGATGCGACTCTGGCCGATGCCGAGGCATTGATGAGTCGTTATCACATTTCCGGCCTCCCCATTACCGACGAAGAGGGACGACTGGTTGGCATCCTGACCAACCGCGACACGCGATTTGTGATCCCCGGCGGACAGCCTATCTCCGAATACATGACCAGCGAAAACCTCGTCACCGCTCCGGTGGGCACCAGCCTCGAAGAAGCCAAGGAGATCCTGCACCGCCATCGCATCGAGAAATTGCCCCTGGTAGATGCCAACGGCCGCCTGAAGGGGCTGATCACCGTCAAGGACATCCTCAAAAAGATCGACTTTCCGACAGGAGCCACGGACGAGCGCGGGCGCCTGCTGTGCGCCGCGGCCATTGGCGTCGGCGACATGGCGCTGTCGCGCCTCGATTTGCTGGTCGAGGCGGGCGTGGACATGGCGACAATCGATACCGCCCACGGCCACACGCGCCTTGTCCTCGAAACCATTCGCCAAGCCAAACGCCGCCACCCGCATCTGCCCATCATCGCCGGGAACGTCGCCAGTGCCGAGGGCGCGCGCGAACTGATCGAGGCCGGTGCGGGGGCGATCAAGGTCGGCATGGGGGCCGGCTCCATCTGTACCACGCGTATCATCGCCGGGGCCGGCGTGCCCCAAATATCGGCCGTGGCCGCCTGCGCCGAAGTTTGCCGGGCGCGCGATATTCCCCTGATCGCCGATGGCGGTATCAAGTATAGCGGCGACATCGTCAAGGCCTTGGCCGCGGGGGCCGACGTGGTCATGCTCGGCTCGCTGCTGGCCGGACTGGAGGAAAGTCCGGGCGAGATCGTTTTCTACGAAGGACGACGCTACAAAGTCTATCGCGGCATGGGCAGCATGGGGGCGATGCAGGGTCACGGGGCCGACCGCTATGGCAGTGGCACGCCATCGCCGACTGGCGGCCCGGCTTCGGGCCAAATTCGCGACAAACTAGTGCCCGAAGGCGTGGAAGGACAAGTGCCCTACAAAGGCCAATTGCGAGACGTCATCTATCAGATGATGGGCGGGGTGCGCTCCGGCATGGGTTACGTCGGCGCCTGCAACCTGGCCGAACTGCGCGCCAAGGCCCAATTCGTGCGCATCTCCAATGCCGGTCTGCTGGAGAGCCACCCGCACGGCATCCTCATCACCAAAGAAGCGCCAAATTACCAGGCCCGTCGCTAGCTTACCGCCCGACCGGGACGCCAGTTCGCGCCAGCCGAGATTGCGGGCGTCTCTTTCTCATACGGATCCACTTATGAACAAAGGTATCATTTATGCCGCGAGCGCCTACGTGTTGTGGGGGCTACTGCCACTCTATTGGAAGGCGCTCCAGAACGTGCCGGCCGGGCAAATCCTGGCCCATCGCATCGCCTGGTCGCTCCTGTTTGTCGGCCTGATCTTGACCGCGCAGCACAAATGGAGCTGGTTACGGGGCGCATTGCGGCAGCCGCGCATCCTGCTGACCTTCGTCCTGTCGGGGATATTGCTGGGCATCAACTGGTTCACCTATATCTGGGGAGTCAACGCAGGCTTTATCGTTGAGACCAGCCTGGGTTATTTCATTAATCCACTGGTCAGCGTGCTGCTGGGCTTTCTGATCCTCAAGGAGAAGCTACGGGGCACCCAATGGCTGGCCCTCAGCGTCGCCCTGGCCGGCGTGCTCTATCTGACATTCAGCTATGGGGCATTCCCCTGGATCGCCTTGACGTTGGCTCTTTCATTCGGCACCTATGGGTTAATCCGCAAGACGGCGGCGCTGAATTCGGCCGAGGGACTGATGCTGGAGACGGCCGTCCTCTTCCTGCCGGCGATCGGATTCCTGCTGCTCCAGGAATTCCGCGGAACGGCGGCCTTTACCCACCACGGCCTGTCCACAGACTTGCTCCTGATGGGCGCGGGCATCGTCACCAGCGTGCCTTTGCTGCTTTTCGCGTCCGGGGCGCGGCGTATCACGATGACGTCGCTCGGCCTGCTTCAGTATATCGCGCCGACACTCCAGTTTCTGATCGGTGTGCTCATCTATCACGAGGAGTTCGGCCCCGACCGCATCGTCGGCTTCGGGCTGATATGGTTGGCCCTGGTACTGTATTCGGCCGAAAGTTTGATCCACCGGCGGAGTATGTCGGCGACGGCCGCGGCCAACATATCTTGAGCGAACACTCGGCGGCCACTCGGATCAAGGCACGCTCTATCGTGGAGACTGTCCACATCAGCGTTTGACGGCGTATCATCCGGGCGGGCACGCGAAGTGACAGGTGCCTTTTTCATTCATTCAGCTGCTCCACGTTGGGATGGAATCCCAGCCGCGCGACCCACTCGCTTAGTTCGGCATCGGTCAACTTCCGACCCCGGCCGCTGATGGCGACCAGCATGGCCTCCATCATGTTCGTCCCGAACGAGCGACCCTCCAGGCGCGGTGTCGTCGTGACCAGATAGCTGACCCCCGCGGCGCGGAAGGTGGTCACGTCCGCCGGTGTCGTCGTGTTGGTGCAAATGATTTTGCCATCCAGTCGGGCGGGCATGAAACGTTTAATGAAGTGACAATCCCCGGCGATGACCGATGCCCACTCGTACCACTGGCCGAATTTTGGCGTATTGATCTCCTGTTTTTCGCCCGTGGGGTAGAGCCACTCGAAGGGCAAGCGGCTGACGACGGGTAAAATCATCGCGGCTACGCGCTTCATCGAAGCCGCCGAGCGTAGGGGCATGGGCAGCCCCAGCCCAAACATCAGGTCACCGAACACGCCCTCGTAGCCGTTTTCCATAAACGACATTGACATCCCCCAGCGGTCCGCGCCGCTGGTCATCAACACGGTGCGCGGCCGCGGCGGGCCGATCTGCGCCTCCATATACGGCGCTACTCCGCGCTCCAGCGTGTTTTTGAGGCCGGAGCCGTCGACGACCGGTGTTTGCTTCACATTGCGAACCAGCGGCGCGACCGAGTGCAAGCGATAATACTTGCCGTCGACCGTTAGACCCAGATCGGTGCCGCCCACGCCGAAAGCGTCGACCTGACCATCCAGTTCGCCAAAGAGCTGGGCGGCGCGCTCCATGTCGCCATCCGTGCCGATGCGCTCGATACGGACGCGTTCACCCAACAAGTCGAGTTCCACCGCGGAGTTCCGCTTGGAGGAGCCGAGGCTAATGCTGACCGCTCTCTTCATCATGCTGTTTTCCTGCCGACGCCAATTGATTAACTACAAGGGTGCGGACATCGTCATCAGGCGCTCCTCGCCCATTCCTTGGCCGCGTCCCAAACCAGATCATAGACGGGGTCTTTAATATCGTAATAGGCATCTGAATCGTCCGCGTGGTATCTGGCTATTTCACGTTTGATTCGTTCGATAGCCTGCGCGGATTGGGGGTGCAGACGCAAATAGTCGCGGAACAGAAGGGGGTAAAGTTGATTCGGGTTGCCGCGGACGCGAACGTGGATATGCGCCCGACGCCGGCTGTCCGGTTGGCTAAAGAACATCTTGAGCCACAGAAGCGGCGACTTATCCTCGCCCGGCGGCACGTGGTCATAGGCATTTTCGGCCCGATAGCGATAGCCGGCACGAGTCATTCGCTCCACGATCTCCGGCGTTAACTGCTCGACCGTCACCTGAACATCTATAACATCTTTGGCGCCCAGCCCGGGGACGGAAGTCGAGCCGATGTGATCGATCTCCTGCGCCATCGCACCCAAGGCTTCCTGCAACGATTGCCGGATCGTCTCGAATTCAGCCGGCCAATCGGGGTTGTAGGCGACTATGAGGATCATTATGACGACTTCACAGCGTTACATCGGCCTGGAGGCAACCTCGGCCGCGGCCTGCGATGCGGCCTTCATACGCGCCAGCCAGGCGGCAAAGCCGCCGCTGAAGGCGCGAAAGCCATCCTCGTCGGAGAGGACCCATCCGCGGTTGGCCAGGATGCGCAACTGGCGGCCGCCGATCCCGCCGATCTCGCGCATCATCGACGTCGGAAAATGAGCCTGCGCCAGCGGCGAAAGCGACTCCCACATTTCCCGCCAATATGGCTCGGCCGCCGTCTCGAACCGGCGAACGATCTCCCCTTGTGAGTAGGCCCCCTTTGCCAAAGCGTCGAACAAATAGTAACCGGCCAATTGCAGAAAAAACGGGTGCGGCCCGGCGTGCAGGTACAGGTTTTCAGCCGCGCCGTCCGGGATTTGCAGACCTGCGTCCCTAATGGGAATAGTCAGTAAGTCATCCGCCGCCCGGCGGTCGAGCAAGCTCAAAGGGGACGGTTGGAATAGCTCGTAGAATGTCGAGTCGATGCCGCTCTGAGCTAGCAGATCGGCTGGAGAGTCGTGAGCTGTCGTGATAAAGCCCATCACATCCTCGCGCCCCAACTCGTGCCAGGCGTTGAACAGATCGGCACCGAACGTGCCGGAGCGCCATACCATCTGCTCCAGTTCGTCGAGGAAGAGCACCGGCCGAAATCCGGCGGCCTTCAATTTGCGAACCGCGGTCACGAATTCGGCCAGCGTCCGCGCCGGCGCGGGATTGCCCGGCCTCACACGCGCCCACCACTGCGTCCAGATCGAGTTGAGCAAACCGGCTACGGAATGAAAGGTCGGGTCGTTCAGATCGATGTGGGCCACCAGAATCCCTTCACGCGTTTCCATTGCCCGGGCGACATGATGCAACAGGGATGAACTACCCACGGTCCGCGCGCCAATGATGGCGACGTGTTCGCCCGCCGACAATTGACGCTCGATCTGCGCCCGCTCCGTTTCACGGCCGAAGAACATCGCGTCGCGGCTGACTCGTTTTCCAGGGGTATAGGGATTGGTCGCCGCACCAGGAATCGGCGGCTCAGGCTCGGACAAAGTCTGGCCGGCTGCGTCGCCCTGCGGAGGAGAAGGCGGCACCCGCGTCTGACCCAGCCGCGCGCCGGCCGTCCAGCGCCACGTAAGGCCCGAATCGAGCGCCTGTCCACCACCGCCGGCTACCTCGTCCAGCCACGAAAGTTCGGTCTCTTTGCCGGCATACAGTTCGGCGATGGCCGTGGTCAGATCGGGCCGCAAGACGATGGCGGTCTCCGTCAGTCCGGCCATACGGCCCTGGCGCTTGATGAAACCCAGGAACTCGCGAATCTTGGAGCGCTTGGAATCGCCCGGAAACGCGTCGAAAGCCACGCCGAATTGCCGGCAAAGCGCGACCAGTTCCGCCTCGGCGAAATG
Organism: Promineifilum sp.; assembly: GCA_017983515.1. Taxonomy (GTDB): domain Bacteria; phylum Chloroflexota; class Anaerolineae; order Promineifilales; family Promineifilaceae; genus Promineifilum. Next base: position 28,091 of record JAGOBF010000013.1, read on the forward strand.
TTCGTCCAGGATGTCGAGCAGCTTCATCAGATCCATGAGCATGACCGGCTCGTAGTATAGCGGCAATGAGGGAAACCCTTCAACTCTATGGAGTGCCCGAATGAAATTCGACGCCGACCCTCGTCGACCGACCTCATTCGCAGTCAATCCTCCGGTCACAACCCGGCGAATCCCGCGATCTTGCTATCGGTTGCCGCCTGGTGTGAATCGCGTACGATCAGGCAATCGGTTTGCGCTGCTCTGACCTGATCGGGGTCAGGGGCGCGACCATCGTTTTAGCAGTCACGGGCGATCCGCTTAGGGGTATTCGCCCGAGCTTAAGGAGAACTATGTCCACGTTTCTTTCTTTTCCGGAGGATTTTATCTGGGGGGTGGCCACCTCATCCTATCAAATCGAGGGTGCCTGGAATGAGGACGGCAAAGGCGAATCCATCTGGGATCGCTACAGCCACACGCCGGGCAAGATAATCGACGGCAGTACGGGCGACATAGCCTGTGATCACTATCATCGCTGGCCGGAAGACATCGCCCTGATGAAATCGCTTGACCTCAAGGCCTATCGCTTCTCCATGTCCTGGCCGCGCATTCTGCCTGAAGGCCGCGGCCGCGTTAATCAGGCCGGTCTGGACTTCTACAGCCGTCTCGTCGACGGACTGCTCGCGGCCGACATCACCCCGTTTGTCACCCTTTATCACTGGGACATGCCCCAGGCGTTGCAGGACCAGGGCGGCTGGCCGACAAGAGAAACGGCCGAAGCGTTCGTGGAGTATGCCGAGGCCGCCTCGCGCCATCTCGGCGATCGGGTAAAAAACTGGATCACCCACAATGAACCCTGGTGCGCCAGCATCCTCAGCTATGCGCTGGGCGAACATGCACCCGGACTGCGCGACATGGAAGCGGCCATCCGCGCCTCGCACCATTTGCTTTTGTCCCACGGCTGGGCCGTCCCGGTCATCCGCGCCAACAGCCCGGACAGCGAGGTCGGCATCACTCTGAATTTCGAGGCCACGGAACCGGCCTCGAACAGCGCCGCTGACGCGCGCCAAACGCGCATCGAAGACGGCATGTACAATCGCTGGTTCGTCAGCCCCCTATTCGGCCGCCACTATCCGGCCGATATCGTCGCCCACTATGCGCCGATTTTCCCCGACGGCATGGACTTCATTCAGCCGGGTGACTTTGAGGCAATCGCCGCGCCGATGGACTTTCTGGGGGTGAATTACTACACGCGCAAGATCGTGCGCGACGAAACAGCCGAGAATAACGCTCCGCAGACCCGTTTTCCCGACCTGCCCAAGTGCGATATGCACTCCGGCGTGTGGGATCCCATTTACTGGGAGATCTATCCGCAGGGACTGTACGACCTGCTGAACCGACTCTACTTCGAATACAAACCGCCCAAGCTCTATATCACCGAAAACGGCACGAGCTTCCTGACCGGGCCAGACGAAGACGGCCGCATTCGCGACATTAATCGTCTGAATTACTTGCGAGATCACTTCGCCGCCGCCCATCGCGCCATGCAGAACGGCGTGCCGCTGGCCGGTTATTTCGTCTGGTCGCTGATGGACAACTTCGAGTGGGCCAAGGGCTATCAACAACGCTTCGGAATTGTGTGGGTGGACTACGAGACCCAGCAACGCACTCCGAAGGACAGCGCACTCTGGTATAGTGAGGTGATCGCCGACAACGGATTAGTTCCCGCGTCTTGACTACCCGCCGGGAGCCGTAACACACGATGAACGACGCCACACCCGCCTCCTCGCCGGCACACTCAACCGAGCGCAATACGTCACTCTGGATTGTCGCACTATTGGCCGTGGCCCTGGCCGGTCTGTTGTCCATCCTGTATCCCGCCGTGTGGCTGGCCGAACAGATCGCCCTCATCAGCGGGGGAGTCTTTAGCCGCGGCACGTGGGTAGCCGTGCAAGCGTCGGCGGCGGCCGTGGTGCTGCTGACCTCCCTGCTCGGCCTGGCTTTGTCCAAATCTCCGCGCGTGCGGGCCGTCTTCCAAACGTGGGCGCTGGCTGGCGTTTTCGGCTTGATCGCCCTGCCCGTCCAGTGGGTCGGCGGCGCGTCGGCGCAGACGGCGGCCCTCGTGCAAATCGCGACCTTGCTGATCTACCTGGTTCTTCTAGGGTTGTTGACGCGCCGCGGCCGGCCACGCACCTCAACCGCCCAGGGCGCATGGTGGCCGGCCGTAGTGGCTGCGGTGCTCGTCGTTTGGCCCTGGGTCATCTGGGGAGCGTTAGGGTCTTGGCTGGACATCATTCTGAATCTGGCCGCGGCATTGCTTTTCGGTCTGGGCGCAGGCCTGACCTTGCGGGCCTATCTGTGGCCCCATTTGGACCGGCATGAGGCCCATACAGCGTTGCCCTTTTTTGTCGCTGGTTTGGTCACTGGCACCACTCTGATGATCATGGCCGCGGCCTTCGGACACAACGGCCAGCAACTCATCCTCATTTTCCTGCTGTCCGGCTTGGGCTGGCTCGTCGTGGCTGCGGCCCGCTGGGGCCAGAACGTGGGCCCGGTCGCCTGGCGGCCCGCCTCGTTATTGATCGGTCTGGTAGTGGCCGCGCCACTGTTGTTCGTCGACCCCGATGAGTTGGCCCTGGTCCTCAATCTCGGCTCGCGGGATGTGGGCTATTATGCGGCCCTCGCGACACTGATCGGACTGGCCGCTGCCCTCATCCTGGGCGTGTTCGCCTGGCTGATCGGACGCCGGGCAAGCGGCCGTCGCGCCATTCCCGCCATCCTGACCACGGCCGCCGTGGGCGGGCTACTCGCCGCTTACCTGTTCATCGGCCAACCCGGCCGCTTTGGCGAGCGGCTCTACGTCATCCTGGCCGATCAGGCCGACCTCTCGGCCGCGACCGGGATAGCTGACCCAATCGAACGCCGAACCTACGTCTACGAAACATTGACGAAGCAGGCCACGACGACGCAGGCCGACATCCGCCGAGCGCTCGATACGGTCAATATCGACTATCGTCCGTACTACCTCGACAATGCCCTGGAGGTCGATGCCGGGCCGTTAGTGCGATTGTGGTTGGAAGCCCGGCCGGAGGTGGATCGCGTCCTCGTCAGCCCGGAGTTGCGGCCGCTGCCGGAAACGCCGCCGCCGGCACGCGGAACGGCTACCGCCCCTTCTGAACCGCAGTGGAATCTGGTCGACGTCGGCGCGCCTCAAGTGTGGGCGGAGTTCGGCGCGCGGGGACACGGCATCGTCATCGGTCAGAGCGATTCCGGGGTCGATGGAACGCACCTCGAACTGCGGCAGCAGTATCGCGGCAATCAGGCCGGCGGCCCGGCCGGCGATACCTACAACTGGTTTGACCCGTGGAACGAGACACCCTCCCCGACCGACATTGGCGGCCACGGCACGCACACGTTGGGCACGGTGTTGGGCCGTTCCGTTGGCGTGGCCCCGGAGGCGACCTGGATCGCTTGCGTCAATCTGGCCCGTAATCTGGGCAATCCACCCCGTTATCTGGACTGCCTGCAATTCCTGCTGGCGCCCTTCCCCCCGGCGGGCGACCCGTTGGTCGACGGCCGCCCGGAGTTGGGAGCCAACGTGTTGAACAACTCGTGGGGCTGCCCGGAAATCGAGGGCTGCGACGCAGGCGCACTGCTGCCGGCGGTGCGCGCACTGCGGGCGGCCGGCGTGTTCGTGGTGGCCTCGGCCGGCAACGAAGGCGAGGCCTGCGCGACCATCACGGCGCCCATCAGTCTCTATGACGAGGTATTTACCGTGGGAGCGGTGGACAGTGACGGCCTCATCGCGCCGTTCAGCAGCCGTGGGCCGGTGACAGTCGACGGCAGCAACCGCACCAAGCCCGACGTTGTCGCCCCCGGCGTCGACGTTCTGTCGGCCTTTCCGGGCGGGACCTATGCCTACAGCGACGGCACCTCGATGGCCGGACCGCACGTGGCCGGAGTCGTGGCCCTGCTATGGTCGGCCGACCCGGCCCTCATCGGCGACGTCGACCGCACCGAGCGTATCCTGACCGAAACCGCCCAACCCTTGGGCGGCGACTTGTCCGGCTCTTTGCCGTGCGGCGATGAGATGGGCCAGCCCAACAACGTCTTCGGCTACGGCCTCATCGATGCCTACGCGGCCGTCGTCAGAGCAATTCGATGATCGTGGCCTCGCCCTGGCCCACGCCGACACAAAGCGTCGCCAGCCCATAATGCATGGACTCGCCCGCCGCCCGACGCCGCTTCATCTCGTGCAGCAACGTGGTCAGAATGCGCGCTCCGGAGCAGCCGAGCGGGTGGCCAAGGGCAATCGCCCCGCCGTTGACGTTCGTTATTTCCGGCCGCATACCCAGTTCGCGCATGACCGCGAGCGACTGCACCGCAAATGCCTCGTTCAACTCGATCAGGTCGATGTCATCCATGGTTAGGCCGGCGCGGGCCAGCGCCTTGCGCGTCGCCGGAACCGGCCCCAGCCCCATCGTGCGCGGATCAACGCCGGCCGCGGCCGACCCCACCCAGCGCGCCAGGGGTTGGAGCCCCAACACCTCAGCCTTTTCGGCCGACGTCACCAGCAGCGCCGCCGCGCCATCGTTGAGGCCGCTGGAATTGCCGGCCGTCACCGTGCCGCCCTGTCGGAAGGCCGGCTTCAGCTTGGCCAACGTCTCCAGACTCGTGTCCAGGATGTAGCCGTCACCGGCCGGCCGGATGCGCGGGTGCTCGTCGATATCGAAGACGATGGGATCGCCGTGGCGCTGGGGAAACGTGACCGGCACGATCTCATCGCGGAAATAACCGCGGTTGATCGCCTCCAGTACGCGCCGCTGGCTCTCCAGCGCAAACGCATCCTGTTCCTCGCGGGTGATTTCTCCGCCCACCAGGCCGCCGTCGGAGCTCATTTGGTAGATATTCTCGGCCGTCTCGCCCATAGCCTCCAGCGGAAACAGCGCTTCCATCCGGGGGTTCGGGTAGCGCCAGCCGAGGGTCGTATCCCAGGCTGTGACGTTACCCGACGGGCCATAGGCCCGGCTGTTTTTGGGCAGCGAGTAAGGCGCGCGGGTCATGGACTCGACGCCGCCGGCGACGTAGACGTCGCCCTCACCGCTGCGGATGGCCCGCGCCGCCTGGTTGACCGCATTCAGGCCGCTAGCGCACAGGCGATTAACAGTGACACCGGCCACGGTTTGGGGCAAACCGGCCAACAATGCGCCCATCCGGGCCACGTTGCGGTTATCTTCGCCGGCCTGGTTGGCGCATCCGAAATACACTTCTTCGATCAAGGTCGGGTCGATTCCGGTGCGGGCCACGATCTCCTTGATGACCAGCGCGGCCATATCGTCGGGTCGCATGCCGGAGAGCGCGCCGGCGTGGCGGCCGATGGCCGTACGCACGCCGTCGATGATGACGACATCTTTCATATCAAACCTCTTTGTTGCCGCCGGCGAACACGACGTCCAGTCTTTACCGTCGCGCGTACACCGTCTAGAATAGTCGCATTACTGAATGGATTGTACCCCGACTGCCTCATACCTGACAGGGGCTGGGAGGCAGTCGATAAAACTGGAGAATGATCTGATGCTCACTCTGGATGACGTGCGACAGGACGAAGAAGTCGCCACACTACTTGACTACGCGAATCAATACCTGCGCGCCCTGGGCTACACGGAACATAGCACCCGTCACGCCACCCTCGTCGCCGAGACGGCCCGCGCTATCCTGATGCAGGCCGATCACCCGCAGCGCCTGGGTGAGCTGGCGGCCATCGCCGGCTATCTCCACGACATCGGCAACGTCATCCACCGCCAGAATCATGCTCAAAGCGGCAGTGTCGTCGCCCTGAATTTACTATCGCGTCTGGGGATGGCGTGGGACGAGTGTGCCGTCATCGTCAATGCCATCGGCAATCATGAAGAAGAACGGGGCTACGCCACCACGCCGGTCGCCGCCGCCCTCATCATCGCCGACAAGGCTGACGTCCACCGCAGTCGGGTGCAGGCCGAATCGTTCGAGGACTTCGATATCCACGACCGGGTGAATTACGCCACGACCGAAAGACAGGTCGTCGTCGACGCACCGGGCCGGGTCATCAGTCTGGAGCTGACCATTGATACCGGCTTCGCTCAGGTGATCGAATATTTCGAGATATTTCTCCAGCGCATGGTCATGGTCAAGCAAGCGGCCGAATTTTTGGGCTATCACTTCCGGCTGGTCATCAACGGCACGACCTTTTCGTAGGCATGGGCGGCCGGCTCGTGAACGTCTGCCAGACCATCGAAACGAAAAGCCCCCATCGGGCCGGCCGATGGGGGCTGCAAACATTAGCGGTCGATACGTCTAACCGTTAAGCGGGCGGGCGTGGCCTATGACCTACTTCCCGAACGCACGCAGGCGGATGGCGTCCACGTACGCGCCTTCATAGTCACTGAAGATGAAGTCGCTAAGGAAGACATACCCGAAGCTGAAATCAGGATCGTTCAGGAAGTTCTCGCCCTGGAAGTTCTTCAGATCGATCTTGGAGAAGCGCCACTTGCCGTTGGTGGAGCCGGTGTGGACGTCACAGTAGTAGAGGTACTGGTCATGCGAGGCACACATGAGGAAGAAATCATATCCGTATTCGGAGTCGTTCTTCCAGTGGAACTGGAGTCTGGCCCGACGGGCGCCTTGCAGGTCCATCGGGTACTCCATCAAGGTCTCCATATTATCGACGTAGTACGGGTAGGAGCTGGGATCATATCCAGAGGGACAGCCCGCGGCCACCCAGGCACTGTACTGCCCGTAGCGCTGGTCATAGTCGGTCGTACCCCAGCAAACGTCCGTGAACGAGAAGTCCCAGACTAACCAGTTGCCGTTTGGCCACGGCCCTTCGAAGCCTTCCTTCAGTAAGCCAAAAACAGCATTCGGTTGGATACCCAGCGCGGCGGGGCCGCCGCGGCGCGGTGCGGCGGGAGCTTCGGCCTTGGGAGCGCCAATGGGGGCGCCAAGGGCGGCCCGGATCTGGGGCATGACCGGCTGCCGACGGTCAATTTGCATCGAAATCACTTTTTCTGGTTTGGCCCGATTTTGGGCCATCGCCAGCGCCGGAACCATTGCCAAAAGAAGCATGACAACAACGAGAACAACCAACTTTGGTTTCATGGTTTTTCCTTCTTGATTATAGGAGCAATGCACGACACGATTGGGATCATTAACCACGAAGAGAGGCGCTCGCCGAGCGCGTTGGGGGTCCCCCTTTCAGAGCATCTACTATCCTCCCTGCCCAGGCACGCCTTCACCATGGGCTTTATTACCTAGTGTAGCCAGTACAGCACTCCAAGAGGCGCAGTACAAAGCCACACAATATGCGAGATGTTTCAGTAACTACAGAGTAGTTAGGTAGCCCCCATCGGGCCGGCCGATGGGGGCTGCAAACATTAGCGGTCGATACGTCTAACCGTTAGCGGGCGGACGTGGCCTATGACCTACTTCCCGAACGCACGCAGGCGGATGGCGTCTACATACGCGCCTTCGTAAGTGATGCTGGAGTCAGAAATGAAACCCCATGAGAAGAGGAAATAGGGATCGTTCAGGAAGTTCTCGCCCTGGAAGTTCTTCAGATCGATCTTGGAGAAGCGCCACTTGTCGTTGGTGGAGCCGGTGTGGACGTCACAGTAGAAGAAGAACCCTTCATGCGAGGCACACATGAGGAAGTAATCATAATCGAATTCGGAGTCATTCTTCCAGTGGAACTGGAGTCTGGCCCGACGGACGCCTTGCATGTCCATCGGGTAGTCCATCCAGGTCTCCATATCATCGACGTAGTACGGGTAGGAGCTGGGATCATATCCAGAGGGACAGCCCGCGGCCACCCAGGCACTGTACTGCCCGTAGCGCTGGTCATAGTCGGTCGTACCCCAGCAAACGTCCGTGAACGAGAAGTCCCAGACTAACCAGTTGCCGTTTGGCCACGGCCCTTCGAAGCCTTCCTTCAGTAAGCCAAAAACAGCATTCGGTTGGATACCCAGCGCGGCGGGGCCGCCGCGGCGCGGTGCGGCGGGAGCTTCGGCCTTGGGAGCGCCAATGGGGGCGCCAAGGGCGGCCCGGATCTGGGGCATGACCGGCTGCCGACGGTCAATTTGCATCGAAATCACTTTTTCTGGTTTGGCCCGATTTTGGGCCATCGCCAGCGCCGGAACCATTGCCAAAAGAAGCATGACAACAACGAGAACAACCAACTTTGGTTTCATGGTTTTTCCTTCTTGATTATAGGAGCAATGCACGACACGATTGGGATCATTAACCACGAAGAGAGGCGCTCGCCGAGCGCGTTGGGGGTCCCCCTTTCAGAGCATCTACTATCCTCCCTGCCCAGGCACGCCTTCACCATGGGCTTTATTACCTAGTGTAGAGAGTACAGCACTCCAGCAGGCGCAGTACAAAGCCACACAATATACGAGATGTTTCAGTAACTACAGAGTAGTCAGGCAGCCCCCGGAACTAAAATCTAGTATAGAATAAAAAACGGATGACGTAAATTGGGGTAATTACACAACATTCGGCCCTTGATAAAGCCAGATATGAGTAATTTGATCAAGATCTTTTTACTTCATCGCTAAAAATCACTACTTTATCCTCAAGTGTGACTCGACGGCCCGTTTGATCAGGCCTTCAGACACCAGCTGTCGGGCGGCCTCGATGTGGGGAGAGAGGGCCACATCTTTTTGCAGAAACGGGATTCGCTCGCGCAGCAACCCATAGGCTACGGCTGTTCCCTGCCCCAGATCGGCCGGGCTCAGACTCATCTCCCGCCGGCGAAAGTCGATTCCCTGCGCGGCCAGCAGCAACTCGATGCCCACAATCGTCTCCACGTGGGTCAGGATTTGCCCCGCCTGCCGCACGGCGGCCGCGCCCATACTGACATGATCCTCTACGTTGGCGCTGGTGGGGATCGTGTCGGCGCTGGCCGGATGGGCCAGCACCTTGTTCTCCGAGGCCAGTGCGGCCGCCGTATACTGGGCCATCATCAGCCCACTTTCCAGCCCGCCGTTGGCCGTCAGGAACATCGGTAACACGCCGCCGTTACTGTCGGCGTCGACCAGCCGGGCGCAACGACGCTCGCTCATGTTGCCCAGCTCGGTCAACCCCAGCGCAGCATAGTCCATTGCCAGGGCCACCGGCTCGCCGTGGAAATTCCCGGCCGAGACGACATCGATTTCCCCGGCCTCGTCGACGAAAATAATGGGATTGTCGTTGACGGTATTTAACTCGATGTCGATCACCCATTGAGCATAGGCGATGGAATCGCGCACAGCGCCATGAACCTGAGGCACGCAGCGCAGGGTGTAGGGATCCTGTACGTTGTTTGGGTCGTCGCGGCGCAGAAAACGGCTCCCGGCCAGCACCAGTCGCAGAAAATCGGCGCAATTGATCTGCCGGGGATGGGGTCGCAAGGCGTGGACGCGGGCATCGTAGGCGCGGTCCGTGCCATGCAGCGCCTCCAGCGATAGACAGGCGGCAACATCGGCCGTCAGAACCAGGTTGATCGCCCGGCGGACGAGCAACGCCCCCATACCGACCATCTGAGCCGTGCCATTAAGCAGTGCCAGTCCCTCTTTGGCGGCTAGCTCGATCGGCTGCAACCCGGCCGCGGCCAGCGCCGCCCCGCCAGGCATTGATTCGCCACTGACCCGCGCCTCCCCCTCACCAATGACGACCAGGGCCAGATGAGCCAGCGGAGCCAGGTCGCCGCTGGCCCCCAGCGAACCCTGCGACGGGATGCGCGGGGTGATGCCGGCGTTGAGCATATCGAGCAACAGGCGCACGATCGAGGGCCGCGCGCCGGAGTAACCAATGGCCAGGGTATTGGCGCGAGCCAGCATCATGGCCCGCACCACGTCCTCGGGCAGATCAGGCCCCACACCCACGGCGTGACTGCGCACGAGATTCAGTTGCAGTTGCCGCACTTCGTCGGTCGAGATCAGGCGATCCTTGAAGCGCCCAAAGCCAGTGGTAATACCATAGACGGCGCGCCCCTCGTCTACCAGCCGCTCCACCGCGGCACGGGAGCGCTCCATCCGGGGCACAGCTGCGGGATCAAGGGTGACCGGCCGGCCGCCGGCCACCGCCACGACGTCATCAATCCGCAAGTTTTCACCAGAGACAAGTAAAGGATCCATTAGGCGATTATAACAGAGGCGACGTTTTCGTCTTTTGTCGGGCCGGGGTACAATTCGCCCATGAATGCCCTTGCGCCGGGTTGGCAAAAGATCGTCGGCCACGAATGGGCCGTTCGGCTGCTGGCCAACTCCTTGCTCCACGAACGCGCCGGACATGCCTATCTCATCACTGGACCGGAACAGATCGGCAAGATGACGCTGGCGCGCACATTGGCCCAGGCTCTGAACTGTACGGCCGAGGCCCATCTGCGCCCCTGTGGCGAATGCCGCGCCTGTTGTCTTATCCAGATAGACAAGCATCCCGATGTCCGCGTGATCCTGCCCGACGTCAGCGATCGCGGCGCGCAATCGATCAAAATCGACTCTATTCGCCGGCTGCAACAGGATCTGAGCCTGTCGGCCTATGAGGCGCGTTATAAAGTTGCCTTGCTCAAACGGTTCGATACGGCCAACCTGAACGCGGCCAACGCCTTTCTGAAAACGCTGGAAGAACCGCCGAGCAACGTGATCCTGCTGTTGACCGCCACCGACGGCGACACGCTGCTGCCGACGATCACATCCCGTTGCCGTACAATTGGCCTGCGGCCGATTCCCGCGGAGCTGATCGAAGAAACGCTGATGACTCGTTATCGCGCCCGGCCGGAAGAGGCCAACCTGCTGACGCATCTGGCCGACGGCCGGCTGGGATGGGCCGTGCGCGTCCACCAGGAACCCGCGCTACTGCAGGAGAGGAAGGCACAAATTGACACGCTCCATAAGGTATTGCATGGCACGGTGGTCGCCCGCTTTGCTCTGGCCGAAACGCTGGTGCGCAAGACAGATGCACTTCCGCCGCTGTTGCGCACCTGGCTCAGTTGGTGGCGCGATCTGACCCTACTGGCCTATGGTCGTCGGTTGGAGCAATCCATCAGTAACGTCGATGAGCTCGAACTGCTGAACGAGATGGTCGGGCAGTTCCCACGCGCCGCCGTGCTGGCCTCGCTGCGGCAGACAAACGCGGCGCTGCGCCAGTTGGGCCAGAACGCCAACGCCCGTCTCGTGCTCGAAAATGTCATGTTGACCTATCCACATCCGGCCTGATAGGAGCCACCTGGGGGAATGCCAATGAAAGAGCGACACATCGTGGGCAAGATCGGCGGCCTGCGTGTTACCGCGGAGCCGTCGGTAGTGGGTGGGTTCCTGTTGTTGTGGGCCGTATTCAGCTTGCTCGGCCGCAGCCTCTATCGTTTGCGGCTGAGCGCGGCGGTCACCGGAGGTCTGTTAACCGCCGGGCTGCATTTCCTGTCGGAATTATGGCACCAGATGGGCCACGCCCGCGCCGCCGCGCTCACCGGCTTCCCCATGACCAGCGTTCACCTCTGGGGCATGCTCGGCACTTCGGAGTATCCGCCTGATGAACCGCAGTTGCCGGACGAAGTCCACATCGAGCGCGCTTTGGGCGGCCCACGCTCCAGCGCCGCTCTTGCCCTGGCTGCGATGCTGGCGGCCTTCATCATTCGTCCCATCGGCCGGACAGCCTTTATGGTGACGTCGCTCTTCGCGCTGGACAATCTCCTCATCTTCGCTGTGGGCGCGCTCCTGCCCATGCCCTTTCTGGAAACGGACGGCGTCGTCATATGGCGCTATCGGCAAGCTTATCGCAAGCGAATGGTCGTCATCCAGGAGTAGGGAGATGATGGCTTCAACTGAACCGACACTGGATGCGCTCCTCAATTTTGCGCTCGACGCAGCCTGGCAGGCAGGTCGGGTGACGCTGGCCCATTTCCAAACCGGCCTGGTGGCCGAGCGGAAAGCCGATAACTCGCCGGTGACGGTTGCTGACCGCGAGGCGGAACAAAAACTGCGTCGCCTCATCACGGAACGCTGGCCTGATCATTCGCTAATCGGCGAGGAGTATGGACATGCTGCCGGCAAGGCGGCCGATAACCCCTACACCTGGATCATCGATCCCATCGACGGCACCAAATCGTTCGTCAGTGGGGTGCCTCTCTACGCCGTGCTGCTGGCCCTGGTAAAGGAGAATGAGCCGGTACTGGGCGTGATGCACTTTCCCGGACTCAATGAAACGATCTATGCGGCGCGCGGGCGCGGCTGCTACTGGAACGGCCGCCCAGCCCGCGTCTCCGCGGTTTCTCGCCTGTCCGATGCTGTCCTGTTGGCTAGCGACCTCAACACGCTGGCATTTGCCCAATTCGGCCGGGACGCCGGCTTCCAGCTCCTGATGGAGTCAACCTATATTCAGCGCACCTGGGGCGATGCCTACGGCTATGCGCTGGTCGCCACCGGCCGTGCCGAAGTGATGCTCGATCCGGTCATGGCCGTTTGGGACTGCGGCCCGCTGCAGGTCATCCTTGAAGAAGCCGGCGGCACGTTCACCGACTGGAAAGGGACGCCGACTATATTTGGCGGGGAGGCCATTGCCACCAACGGCGTGTTATTCGACCAGGTCATGGCTATCGTGGGCGAGGAGAGCGCCTGACCTCATTCCTGTAGCGGCGCGACGTTATGGCGCGTCCTGCCTTTGTGCTACAATCCCGCCTCATTCCTATGGAGCAAACCTCCGATAGTGGCCCGTCGATCGGCGCCCTCTCTCAGGCGCACGTCCCCCCACCCGCCCGCGTGAACACTTCCGCGCCGCGGCGCGAAGCGGTGTGGAAAGAGGCGCTTCCTCTTTTGTTGCTGGCTCTGGCGGTTATTATCTTCTTCTGGCCCGTTATCAGCGGTCGGGCCTGGCTACCCAAAGGCGGCGGGGATTCGGTGTCCTTTGTTTATCCGATGTATCGCTTCGCGGCCGACAGCCTGCGCTCCGGCACCGTGCCGTTTTGGAATCCGCACCAGTATGCCGGCGCGCCGTTCCTGAGCGATAACCAGTCCGGTCTTTTCTATCCCTTCAACCTGTTGGTGTTCTTCCTGTGGCCAAATTTTTCCTACGCGGCCATTGAACTGTTGGTCATCTGGCATTTCTTCTTCGCTGGGGCGGCGATGTATGTTTGCTTGCGCCTGCTGCAGCCGGAGCCGCCCATCGGCCGCCCGGCAGCCACGCTGGGGGCATTGGCCTTCATGTTCTCCGACGTATTCATTACCCACATCGGCAATCTAAACCTGATTGCCGTCGCGGCCTGGCTGCCTTTGGCTTTTCTGGGGCTGCATCGCGCGATTCGGGCCGGCATGCCGGGGAACAGGGTGGCCTGGGCCGTCGGCGGCGGCGCGGCGCTGGGCATCAGCACCCTGGCCGGCCACGGGCAGATGACTTTTCTCACCGCTCTCTTTCTGGGCTGCTACGCGCTCTACGAAACGATCATGAATCGTCGCGGTTGGGCCTTGCCGCTGCTGGCCCTCCTGGGGGTCTTTGCCATAGCATTGGCCGGAATTAGTCTTTTTCCCGCGGCCGAGTCGCTGCAATATACCTTGCGTGCCGAATTCGATTACGAGCGCAGCACCAACTACGCCCTGCCGCTCCGGGCGCTGGCCGGGCTGGCGGCCCCCGATTTCTACGGCCGCAACGCCTCGTTCTGGGGCGACTGGCTGCGGGTAGAGGTCGGCTACGCCGGCATCCTGACCTTCGTCCTGGCGGCCGTTGCGCTCGTCCGGCGGCCCAACCGGCAAACGTTTTACTTCGTTGCCGCCGGTCTGTTCTTCCTGCTGCTGGCCCTCGGCCCGGCCACGCCCGTCTATCCATTTCTGGCCCGCCTGTTGCCCGTCGTCCCTTTCCAGGTGCCGGCGCGGTTTGTGCTGTTATTCGATTTTTGCCTGGCTTTGCTGGCGGCGGTTGGACTGGATGCTTTGTTGTCGACCGAACCACTCTCCACCCGACGCGCGCGTTTGTTACTCGCGGCGGTCGCCCTGGCTGTCACCGGGATTGCCGCCGCGCTCTATCTTCGCCGCATGAACCTGATGCTCGTTGAACCGGACCGAGCCGATCAAATGCTGCGCGCCATCTTCGTATTTATCGCCTTCGCCGCCGCCGGCTGGCTATGGCTAGCGGCTGCTAGCCGGCGCGTAGCGCCGCTTATCCTTGCTTCCCTCGCTCTGTTGCTGCTCTTCGTCGATTTCTACTCCCAGGGCCGCTATGTTGAAATCGACTGGAACGACCCCATGCCCGGTTTTGCCGCGGGATCACCGGCACTTGCGTTTTTGCACGATGACCCCGGCATACATCGGGTCGAAATCGTCGCCGGGGCCTGGCAGCCCAATATGCCCATGATCGAACGACTTTACGCCGCACGAGGCGTCTACAACCCGTTGGAACTGGCGAATTATAACGTTTATATGGGAGCAGTCGGCTATCGGGGATCACCTCTGTATAATGTGCTGGGCATCAAATACGTCATCGGCGGCAAGAAAGAGCCGCCGGGCGACACCGGCTTCATCGTTCCCGTGCTGGATACGGACCCAGCGGTGACGATCTATCTGAACACTCTGTCACTGCCACGGGCAATGGTACTGTTCAACGCCACCGTCATGGAAGATCATGATGCCGTGTTCGAAGCGATCCATAGCGATGGATTTGATCCCGCCCAAAGCCTTATTCTGGAAGGTGGGCGGGAACTGTCACAGCCTCAGGGGCAAGCGGCGCTAGAGATTGTTCGCTATGACGGCAACGAGGTCGCCTTTGATGTGGCAATTGATCGACCGGGGTACTTTTTTTTGAGCGATGTTTTTCACCCCGATTGGCGAGCGGAGGTTGATGGAAATCCGGCCGCCATCGAGGTGGCTAATTACACGTTTCGGGCCGTCTATCTGGATGCTGGCAGTCATCGAGTAACGATGCGTTTCGTCCCTTCCGGATGGTATGCCGGACTAGCGTCGACTAGTCTGGCGCTCCTGGCGCTAATCGGCCTGATCGGTTATAGAACGTGGTCATCCAGCACATTCAAGTCTCTGCCGACCCGTGAGCGACTATAAGAATGTGCTCGAAATTTGGAGGAGAAACAGTATGAAGCAAATATTCCACTTGAGGCCGGGACCGCTCCGGCCGTGGGCTCAATTGGCCCTCTTGATGTGCGGTTTACTGTTCGTCGTAGCCGCCTGTAGCGCCAACCGCGGGGAGACGGCCGCCACGCCGACGACCGGCCCCGCCGTCGCGCCGACCCTCATCTCGACCGAACCCGTCCGCGGCCAAGCCGTCGTCGATAGCATAGACGTCCTGATCCTGGAATCTTTCCCCGTGCAGGTCAACGTGGTAGCCCACGGCAATCTGCCGGATTCATGCACGCAAATCGACGAGATCATTACGCAGAACGCGGATGATACTTTCCGCGTGGCCGTCACCACTTTGCGCCAGCCGGCATTGGCCTGTACCCAGGCGCTGGTGCCGTTTGAGCAATCCATTTCCCTTGACGTCGTCGGCTTGCCGGCCGGGACGTATATGGTCAACGTCAACGGCGTGCAGGACACCTTCACCCTGGCGGTCGATAACGTGGCCGCGGACGACACGACCACCGGCGCGGGGGCCGCGGTTACCGATTCACCGGGCATCTGGGGCTTTGTATGGCATGACGTGTGTAGCCAAACGGGTGCGGCCGAGGGCGACGTCGAGGTAGAGGACGGTTGCGTTCCCTCGCCTGCCGGCGACAGCCTACAGGCCAATGGCGTCATGGACGAAGGCGAGCCGGGCATCCCCGGCATCAACTTACGTCTGCTGGCCGGTGATTGCACAACGGCCACCGAGGGCGACGAAGTAATAGTTGCCACGGATGAGTCCGGTGCTTACCACTTCGATGACATCACGCCGGATACGTATTGCGTCTTTCTGGACACGGCCGACGAGGAAAATCTGGCTATTCTCGAAGAGGGCGTCCTCACCGCTCCGGTCAGCAACGGCGTGGGGACGAACAGCGTCACTGTCGCGCTGGAAGAAGGCGCGACCCTGGAAAACATCGATTTCGGTTTTGACTTTCTCTTCCTGCCCGTTCCCGAAGTGGCCGACAACTGCACCAACAGCTTCGAATTCGTCCAGGACCTGACGGTTCCGGACGATACCGTCCTCCCGCCGGGAGCCGAGTTTGAAGCTTCGTGGCGCTTGCGCAATAACGGGACCTGCCCCTGGACGGATGAGTACGCTGTCGCCTTCGTGGGCGGCGACCCCATGGGCATCACCTCCACGGTCACGCTGGACACGACCGTCTCCCCCGGCCAGACCGAGGACGTATCGATCACCCTGACCGCGCCGGAAGAGCCGGGTACCTATCGCAGTAACTGGCAGCTCAGCGACGCCGCGGGCACGGTCTTCGGCATCAACGGGGCGGTCGAAGATGCTTTCTGGGTGCAGATCGTCGTCGAGGAAGGCGCGGTGTTCACCGGGCCGCCAGCATCCGGCTCCTCGGTCGTCGGCGGCGTTGTCTGGGAAGACGTGTGTTTCCTGACCAATGGCAACCCCTCGCGGGGCTGTGTCGAAACCGAAGAAGGGAGTGGTTTCTATCGCGCCAATGGCTCCTTCGACACCAATGAGGCCCCATTACCGGGCATCACCCTCGTGCTGGGGCGCGGGGCTTGCCCGCCTGGGGGCATTCTCAGTCCGGCCAATCAACTGGCGACGACGATCAGCGATGAGGCAGGGCTTTACCGCTTCGAGGGCCTGGATGCCGACATTTATTGTGTGGCTATCGACGCCCTCAGCCCGGAGAACGTCGATCTGCTCATTCCCGGCAATTGGACGTGGCCCGCGCCCGGCACTGGACGGCTGGGCATTCGACTGGCCGCCGGGGAAGAACGATTGACCGTTGACTTCGGCTGGGATTTCGCAGAATAATAAGGATGGGGACGAAAGGGCCGATTCATGAACATCATGAATCGGCCCCGGACGCTTGTGGCCGCCCGGCAGAAAGCCTTCTCGTAAGTCTGAGCTGTTAGGATTCAGGGTGATGGGCATACCCATCGGAGTAAGGGGTTGTGAAAAAAATCGAACCAATGCCCTGGCGCGGAGTGCGAGCGGGGGAAATAATCGTTTTGAGCCTGTTGCCGCTGATGGCCGCGGCCGTTTTGGCTGTGCCGTTCCTCGATCAGGTCATCATTCGCCGGGTGGCACGTCTGTCCGCTTTGCGGCCGGTAGTCATCTGGTTGGCCAATGGGTACGCAGCCTGGATCACCGGGGCCGTCCTGGTCCTGCTGTTCTTTCTTTTCCTCTTCTACATACGTCGCCGTCTTCTCGGCAACAAACGTCTCTGGTTTGGAACGGGTTGTCCGCAATGCATGGAGCGCGAGCTCGTTCGTGTCTCGCGAACGGCCGCCGACCGGGGCTATGGCCTCATCGGCGTTCCGGCCTATCGCTACGCCTGCCGCAATTGCACCTGGCGTGGGCTGAGGATTGCCCGGCGCGAGCACTCCCCGGAGCGCGACGCTGAACTGGAAGCCTCGTTAATGCGTTTTGATCCCGGCTTGACGCTGGAAGTGCCGGCGGATGTCGCCGACGATACCACCGGCGCAGATAAACCGGCCGCAATCAATCGTTCCTCCTCCCTCGATCCGGGCGACGTCGACCTCATCGATCAATCTCAGCTGGCCACACCTGAAGAGCAAGAGGAGCCTATCTCCTCGGCCGAAGGGGCAGCAAATGATCATGGCGATGCCGAACCGGTCGACGGCATGGAATGGCTCTGGCGACACGCCTCGGATAGGTAGCGGTTGTTAGCCATGTTTTTCTGGGGACCGGCCGATCTCAGTAACGCCGGTTTCTTAACCGGCTCCACGAACTACCTTCTCCATTCGACCGGCCTGGCCGCCGGATAAAAATCCGGCGCTACATTTCTAATCGACTAACCGCTCAAAGGCCGTGGATTAAGACTTCAAACCATTGAAGGTTCAGCCTCCTGCCGTTATAATGAATTACTTTGATGTCGCGTAAGGAGGTTACGATGGCCAAGCAGGCTGGAAATAGTTTAGACCCTGCTGCGCTTCCACAGGGGCTTGGAAAAAGTGCGGGGGACTTGGAAGTACTGCGAGACCTCATCTTCGGCAACCAGGCGCGGGAATTTGCCCAACGTATGACCGACCTGGACAGTCGATTGGAATCGGTGCGCCGCGAGTTGAAAAGCGAACAAGATTCGCGCGCTCAGGTCGTGGCCAAGACCGCCTCCGACCAGAACACCGCCCTTCGCAAAGAATCATCCAGTCGCCTCGATAAAGAAGTGCAGATCATCGGCGAGCGAATCGAGCAGCTCACGACAGACTTGCACGAGCTGGTGGACAGCACCCGCCAAACGCTGGAAACGCGCTTCGACCGGCTGCAAGAGGATCACAACGAACGGTTTCGCCTGTTGGAAGAGGAGGGCCGCCGCCGCGATGATGATTTGCGGTCCGAACTCTTGACCATCAGCGCCTGGCTGGAAGACAAGAAGACCTCGCGCCACGACCTGGGACAAATGTTGGAAGAAATCGGCCAACGACTCAGGGCAAGCTCACCGGAGGGCACAATTGAGCCGTCTGATGGGGCGTAACGACCATCAAGATCATGGACGACGCTTCCGGTTCCAGCCATCCCCTTGACCTGTCGGAACAGCATCAGGGCAACGAGCCATCGATCGCGACGATTCGGCAGCTCCTGTTTGCCACCGAAACAGAGCGGATCGACCTACTAGAAAGCGAAAAATCTCGACTCGAGGATGATATCTCTATTCTGCAGGCGCGACTGAATGTGCTGCAGGCAGAGATGGCCGCGGCCGAGGCCCGTCTGCGCCGGCAAACCGACGACCTGGCTAGCGGTATTGATGACGTCATCGCCCACAAGGCGGCCGCCTCGCCGGAAGAGATGGCCGAAGCGCTGGGACCGGTAATGGCCGGGGCCATTCGCGTCCAGGAACGCCGCTCGCGGGATGACCTGGTCAATGCCGTCAGTCCGATATTGAGTGAAGCGATCCAGGTCCAGATTCGCGATTCGCGACAGAGTCTGGTGGAAGCCCTTTTTCCCATTATCGGCGAGATGGCTCAACGCTACATCGGCGAATTCTTCCGCGAATTGCAGCGCAACATCGACGCCCGGTTCAAGACGGGATTTGGCCCGCAGCGCATTGCCCGGCAGACCCAGGCCCGATTGCGCGGCGTACCACTTTCCGAACTGGAGATACGTGATGCCCTGCCCTTCCACGTGCGCGAGATTTTCGTTATCCAGAGTGGCTCCGGCTTACTGCTGGCGAGGAACGGCAGCGGCATTGACGATGCCGGCGACGGCGTGGACTCCGATCTCATTAGCGGCATGTTGACGGCCGTCCGCGAATTCATGCACGATTCCTTCGGACATCAGGGCGGGGCCGCTCCGATGGACGAGATTCAGTACGGAGAACAGCGCATCATCATCCAGGACGGCCGCCTGTGTTATCTGGCGGTTGTTCTCAGCGGCATCGAGCCGCCCGGATTCCGTGCCGAGCTGCGGCGCTATCTGAACGGGTTACAGTCGGACCAGCGCGAGATCTTGGAAAATTTCAGCGGTGATATGTCCACCTTAGGCGAACTTTCCCAATCTGTCGGCCGCCTGACCGCTGATCTGGCGGGCATGAAGGCGCCGGAAGAAGCGCCCAAACCCATGACGAAAGGCCAAAAAGGATTGTTGGCCCTGGCCGGGTTGGGTGGCGTGTTGCTTCTGGGCTTGGCCTGCTTCTACCTCCAGTTTACCATGGCCTTACTACCGTTGGCCTTTGGCGACCCCACCCCGACTCCAACAGTGACAATTTTCCCAACGCCAACCGTCACGACCCCCTCGACCGCCACACCAAGCCCGACGGCCACGGTCGCGCCTACGGAGACGCCCACCGCGACCGCCTCCCCTTCTTCGACGTCCACGACAACCGCCACCCTGATGCCGACGATGACCGTCGAGCCGTTCGCGGTGCGAGTCAATGGCCCTGTCTGGGCCCTCGCCGAACCCGATCTGACTGCGGAACGGGTATCTGGCCTGGAGGACGGTTTGCCGATTACTATCCTGACCTATACCGATCCGTGGCTTCTGGTAGAATGGCAAACGGAGTTGGGCCCGCGGCGCGGCTGGATATCCGTGCGCTGGGCGCGCTTTTCGGGCACGCCGCCGGCCGATCTACAACTACAACTAACGCCCCAGCTGTAATGGGGACCCATTACGTGAATGATGGCCGGAAAACGCATGGGCGATGCACTGGGAACGCCTGATAATGTTATGGATGTCGATGACGAGCTTCGCCTCCTCCGCCACAAGGTGGTCGAGTTAGAAGCGCTACTGAACCAATTCCAGCTGCAGCAATCAAGTCTGCTGGCGATGGCTGTCCATGATCTACGCACGCCATTGACGATCATCCAGGGTTATGCACAGTTACTGTCGATTGAATTGACGCCCACTCGCCATCCGGCCATTGATGAATATACGAAAAATATCCTCGTCCATGCCGAATCATTGGGCATTATGATAGAAAACCTGGTGGCCCTCGACCAGGTCGAGCACAGACAACTACGGCTGTCGCCGGTGCAATGTGATCTGAATGTGCTGGTCGACAACGTTCTGGCTCAGGTCGAGGGCCTGCTCAAGGTGAAGAACCTCCAAGTCAGCTTTGATGTCGCGCCGGCAGCCTGGATCGAAGGCGACGAACATCAAATCCGGCGCAGCCTTTATAACCTGTTGAGCCACACGGCCAAGTATGCCCGCCCCGATTCGCAACTGCGCGTCGCCGTCGAGCACGACGGGCCATTTTGCTGCGTCAAGTTCGTAGATCCCAATCGCAGCCTCACCGCCGACGCCTTGCTCAAGCTTTTCGATGTGGCCGACGTCCCACAGAATGGAATGGCTTCGCTATACGGCATGGACTTGGGCTTGATTTTGGCCCGCCACATCGCCGAACAGCATGGCGGCCGCGTTTCGGCATCCTGCTCGCCCGGCCGCGGCATGACTCTGTCTCTCTACCTTCCGGCAAGCAGACCTTGAGCCTATATCTATGAACGATCTCAACACCTTCGAACCCATCCCTTTCGACGAAGAAACCTGGCGACAGATGCCGGATTTTCTGGGCAATTTACCGGAGCCGGTGTGCCTCCACATCTGGGGAGATGAGACGGCCAGCGCCGCCGAACGGGAAGCGGCCCGCCTGGGTGCGTTGCTGGCCGAGCACTTCCCCGAAAAGCTCTCCTATCGCCTGCTGCCGCGCCGCATCAATTATGCTTACTATCCGGTCATCGGCATCATGGCCGGCACGGCCGAAGACTCCACCGATCCGGGACTGCGCATTATTGGGCTGCCCATCGGCTTCCAGATGACATCGCTGATCGCCGCCATTCAGGCGGTATCGTTTCGCGGCCGGACGCTGGAGCCGCTCTCGCGCCTCAAGCTGTACCGGTTGATGGCTAACGCCGCAGAAGATGTGGCCCTCGAGGTCTTGACGTCGGCCGAAGACGAAGCCGGCGCTGTCGTGGCCAAGGCTGCATTTGGCGCGGCCGCCTCGACCGACCGCATCCGGACGTACCTCATCGTGACCGATTATTTCCCGGAGGCAGCCCAACGCTACTCGGCCGCCTATCTGCCCCACACCGTGATCAACAAGCGGGTACATTTCAACGGCACTCTGGAAGAAGATGAGTTGGTTCGGCAGATTGAACGGGCGATGCAGCGGGAACGGCCGGCGACCGGCGAATCCTAATCCCCCGAATCTTGACCGTTAGACGAGGAGCGGGTCATGTTCGCCTCGACTCGCCTTTGCCAACGGCGCAGGCGCGAACGACCCCGGGCCATCATGTAGCGCACGCGTTTCCACTCGTGGTCGACGAAGGATATTTCCGGCGGCGTCACGTCCCACTTCACAATTGAGGCCGCCCATGTCAGGCCGCCGCCAAAGCCCACAAAGATAATGTTGTCGTCCGGTCGCAAACGGCCCTCGTTAACGGCGTCGCACAAGGCCAGAGGAATAGACGCGGACGACGTATTGCCGTTGTGCTCCACGTTCATATAAAATTTCTCGATGGGCACCTTGAGTTTGCGGGCCGCCGCCTCGATGATGCGCGTGTTGGCCTGGTGGGGGATGATCAATGCGATGTCGTCGGCCGTTAGCTCGCACTTCTTCAGGACGTCCTGGACCGACGAGGCGATCACGTTCGTGGCGAAGCGATAAACCTGGCGGCCGTCCATGTCGATGATGTTCTTGTGATGGCCGTTGGACGAAAACTCGGCCCCGGCAATCGGGACCGGATTGTGGTAGAGGGCCGGGAGCGAAAGCAGGTCGGCCCCGGAGCCATCTGAGCGCAAAGTCGTCGCCATTACCCCGCCGGGCACGCTCGAACCCTTGAGCACGACAGCCCCCGCCCCATCGCCAAAAAGCACACACGTGCCGCGATCACTCCAGTCGACGACGCGCGACATCGTCTCCGAGCCGATGACGACGGCGTTGCGCACCGCACCCGTGGCGATGGATTGAGACGCCATCTGCAAAGCGTAGACGAATCCGGAACAGGCGGCGCTCAGATCAAACGCCCCGGCCCGACTGGCGCCCAGATAATCCTGGACTTTGCAAGCCGTCGAGGGAAACATGTATTCCGGGGTCGAGGTGGCGACGATGATCAGTTCAACCTGGGACGGATGGAGATCGGCCACAGTGAGGGCACGCGCCGCCGCCTCGAAGGCCAATGTGGCTGTCGTCTCGTGGGCGGCGGCAATGTGGCGTGTTCGAATTCCGGTGCGCTGGAAGATCCACTCGTCCGTGGTATCGACCATCGTCGACAATTCATCGTTGGTCACCAGCCGGTCAGGGAGATAGCATCCCCACCCGACGATGTGGGCATATCGCATCATATAATTGGGTCGTTGAACAACTTCTTCGAAGAGTTACAACACTGGCGGCTTAGAACAGTTGCGCCGCCGTTTCCCCTCTAGATACAATCACCCATACAGTGATGAAGAATTCCGACACATCCGGCGGAAACACCGCCACGAAAAGAGCCGCGGGGCGCATCATCCTTATGCTCGGCCTGATGGCGATGGGCAGCATCGCCACCGGTTGCCGCCTGAACGATGCTACCAACCGGCCCGACAGGGACTCGGTTCATGCCACCGTTACCGGCAGCCGCCCCGAACACTCGTCATCCGACGGTAAGCTGGTATCGACGCCACCCGCCGACGATCCGGCCACTTTCCCGACAGTGCCCCGCTCAATCGAGCAGCGGTCTGTCCCCGGCGGCTCGGCCGCCGACCTTGAAGCACTATTCGCCGAAATAGCGCCGGTTCAGGATTACTTTCTGGTAACTGAGGAGTTGGGGGGCGCTGCCCTGGGCCCGCGCGTCGTTCCCGCACCGCGTCGACAACTTGGCGACCGGGCTAACTTTTTCACCAACGACGGCCCGCGCGAGGCCGAGCTTGTCTATCGCGATGATCTGGCTGCCTACTGGGTAGAGACGGGACTAGATGTGGATCCGGCCGCGCTGGCGGCCGCGGCCGAACGGCTGCGGAGCCGCTATTATCCCCTTTTGGTTCGCCAATTCGGCATAGAATCAAATCCCGGCGTCGATGGCGATCCCCTCATCACGGTTTTGAACGTCCTAGGCACGCCCGATACCTTCGAGCTGGGCTATTTCACGGATGAGAATCAATACCCCCACACGCTGTTCGACCATTCAAACGAACGCGAGATGGTCTATCTTAATATGGCTCAACTGACGCCCGGGCCGCTCTACGACGGCACGCTGGTGCACGAGTTGCAACACCTCATCCAGTGGAATCTCGATGCCAACGAGGACAAGTGGATGAACGAAGGTCTGTCACAGCTGTCCGAGACGATGGCCGGATTGGACACAGTTGACCCACGGCCTTATCTGGAGCAAACCCACATCCGGCTCGATGAGTGGGACAAATCACCCTCGACAATTTATGCCCGCTATGCGGGCAGCTACCTGTATCTGCTTTACTTGTGGGAGCAGTTGGGCGATGCGGCCATCGCCGAGCTGGCTCGTCACCCGGCCAATGGACTGCCGGCCGTGCGCAGCGTCCTGGCCGGCTTTCGTCCCGAGCAGTCATTGGAAAGTCTCACCGCCGACTGGGCCACGGCTCTCTATCTGGACGGCGAATCGAGCGATCCGCGCTACCAGTTCGCCCATCACGCCTTGCCACAACCGTTTTTCGCCAACCGCGTACGCCAAAGGCCGTTTAGCGAGGTGGCTACGTTGGATCAGTTCGGCGTCGACATTATCGATCTCGATTTCAGCGGGCCGGCGACGATCACGTTCGCGGGCGATACCGTCGCCGAACAGGTTCCCGCGCCGCCGGGCGGAGGGCGGTTCTGGTATGCACCCCCGGCCAACAGTAGCCGCTACCAATTGACCGCGGCCGTGGATCTGTCGGGCCTCTCAAGCGCTACGTTATCGTTCCAGACCTGGTACGATCTGGAACCTCAATACGACTTCGCCTATCTCTCCGTTTCTACGAACGATGGGCAAACCTGGCGACTGCTTGGGCCGGAACACAGCGTTGCCGGGGTCTATGGCCCGGCCTGGGGCAACCGTAGCCAGGAAGCGCCGGCCCATCAGAGCGGCTGGCTGGAGGAATCCATTAGTCTGGACGCTTACGCTGGGCAGACTATTCTGCTGCGCTTCGACGTCCTGACCGATTTCGAGGCACTCGGCCGCGGGTTTGCCCTGACAAGCCCGCGCATACTGGAACGAACGGAACAGCCTCTCTGGAGGCCGGTCGGGTTTGTGGAGGTGGGGCATTTACTGCCGCAGAAGTGGGCAGTACGGCTCATTCGCGACGACAGCGGCGACGTGATCGCTCTGCCCCTGAATGAACAAAATCGGATTCAGACGACCGTCGAACTGGGGACGGAGGGGGGCGCGCTGGTTATCGTTCCGCTGAACCCATTTGTGAACTCGGCCGCCAACTATTGGCTGACGGTTACTGACTAGCGGCCAGCCGTGCCGGCAATCTAGCCCTGCTTGGCCATCCGGTATTGTGATTCCAATTCGCGACGTTTCTCTTCCATCGCCTGTTGCGCTTCACTCTTGGTCAGTTGCCAACGTTCGCCGGCTTCCTGCACCAGTTCGGGGCCGGACATGGGAGCAAGAAGCAACGCCGTGATCGCGCCCACCAGCGCGCCACATACCGCCCCGGCCATAAAACCCATAACCTTATTCATTCCACATTCCCTCGTCAAAAGATATGGACTCGGCATCGAATCCAATTGACTGTTGGCGAAATTATAGCCGATTGGCCTTCTTTTCCCAACATCGAGCCAGACAACGATATAATGTAGGTGTAACAGGAGCGTATGTCATGTCGGAATACATCGATATAGAGACTGAACTGGGAGACAACGGCATGGTGATGTTCCGTACCAATCTGAAGTTGACAGCCGCCGGCGGGCAGGAATTCTACGCTTCGGCCGACGAATTGGAGGAAGGCTCACCCGTGGCCCAGGCGCTGGCGGTTGTGACGGGAATCGAGAACGTGACGATAAGTGAGGGCCAAATGACCATCGGCACCCTGCCGGACGCCGACTGGCACGCCGTCATCGCCGACGTGACGGCCGCGCTAAAGGACTTCTTCCTCTAGCGCGGCCGTCCTTCTCATATTCGGCTGCTCGGCTGTGGGCAAACAGTAGCGAAGCGCTAGCTCACCTTGGCCGATTTTTCCTTGATCGCTAGCTGCAGTTCATCTAGTTGACGCGGCAATACCACGGACGGGGCATCGGCCATCAGATCGGTGGCCTGCGCCGTCTTAGGGAAGGCCATTACCTCGCGAATATTCGGTTCGCCGGCCATCAGGGCCACGAGCCGGTCTATCCCCGGCGCGATGCCGCCGTGAGGCGGCGCGCCGAACTCGAACGCTTCCAGCAGGTGGCCGAATTGCTCTTTCGCCTGCTCCATCGAGAAGCCGATCAGCGACATGATCTTGGCTTGCAGCGTCTGATC
The DNA here is from genome assembly GCA_017983515.1 of Promineifilum sp. Lineage (GTDB taxonomy): Bacteria > Chloroflexota > Anaerolineae > Promineifilales > Promineifilaceae > Promineifilum. The sequence goes on from JAGOBF010000013.1 coordinate 54,061, forward strand.
GTGAATTCGGATGCTGCCCCCGGCGACCTCGAAACCGTTGCACACCAGGTCATACTGCTGGCTGAGAACGGCCGCCGGGTCGCTATCCAGCAAGGGGATATGCTCCGGCTTGGGGGCTGTGAACATATGATGGCTGGGCGCGTAATGGCCTTCTTCCAACACTTCTTCGAATAGAGGAAAGTCGATTACCCAGGCAAAAGCCAATTCTTTCTTGTCGGTGTAGCCCAGGCGGCGGGCCAATTCCGTGCGCAGGCCGCTGAGCACGTTGTGGACGATGGCCTTGCTATCGCTGGAAATGAGAATCAAGTCGCCCGGATGAGCGTCGAGTCGCTCGGTGAGGGCAATCAACTGATCGACGGTGAAGAACTTAACGATCGGCCCGCGCATCTCGCCGGTGTCCGGCTGGATCGCCAGCCAGGCCAGGGCCTTCGCCCCCTGCTCGCGAGCCATCCCCTCCAGCTCATCGAGTTGTTTGCGACTATACGACGCGCAGCCCGGGACGCAAATGGCCTTGACCGGCTTACCCACGGCCACGTTCTGGGTAAAAACGTGGAAGGCGCTGCTGCCGGCTATATCGCTGATGTCCTTTAGCTCCATGCCGTAGCGCAGATCAGGCCGGTCAGTGCCGAAGCGCTCGGTCGCGTCGGCATAGCTGAGGCGGGCGAACGTCGTTGAGGCCAGCGGCACCAGGCTGACCGCCTGCACCATGCCGATCACCAGTTCCTCGATCAGGTTCAGAATGTCGTCGCGCTCGACGAAACTCATTTCCATGTCGAGTTGAGTGAATTCCGGCTGGCGATCGGCCCGCAGATCTTCGTCGCGAAAGCAGCGCGCAATCTGGAAGTAGCGCTCGTAGCCGGCCACCATCAACAATTGCTTGAGTTGCTGCGGGCTTTGCGGCAATGCGTAGAACTTACCGGGGTGCACCCGGCTGGGAACCAGGTAGTCGCGCGCCCCCTCCGGAGTAGACTTGAAGAGAATTGGCGTCTCGATTTCGATGAAATCGCGCTCGGACAGGAAGTCGCGAATGAACTTTACTGCGTTGTGGCGCAAAATGAGATTGCGCTGGAGCCGCTCACGCCGCAAGTCCAGATAGCGATAGCGCAGCCGGGTCGTTTCGTCGACGGTATCATCACGGTCGATGAGAAATGGTGTCGTTTTGGCCGTGTTCAGGATCGCGACCTGATCGACCAGCACCTCTATCTCGCCTGTGGGCATGTTAACGTTTTCCTGCCCCTTCGGCCGAAGCGAGACAACCCCCGTGACCTGAATGACGTACTCGCTGCGAATGCTCTCGGCCGCCGCGAATCCCTCCGCCGTGCGGCCGGTATCGACCACGGCCTGCGTCTTGCCTGCCCGGTCGCGCAAGTCGATGAATATCACGCCGCCCATGTCCCGCCGCCGATTGACCCAACCAGCAAGCGTCACAGTTTGGCCCACGTGTTCGCGGCGAAGCTCACCGCAGCTATGCGTTTTCAGCATATGAATCCTTCCCGAATGAAAAATATATGATTCGCCCCACCTTATGTATAACGTGGCGTGATCGGCGATTATAGCATGAGGAGGAATGACTCACAAAGCGGGCGACCGGCAAGCGCCCGCTTTCATTTGTTGGTGTAGCGCTGCTTCCACTCGTACAGTTTGTTGATCGCTTGCAGGGGCGTCAACCCATTGACGTCGAGTTGAGCCAGTTCGTCGAGGAACGGGCTGGCCTCGGGGAACAGGGCGATCTGCTGGCCCGTCGATAGGCGGCTGGGTTCGACGGTCGCCGTCGGGGCGTGGCGTTCGAGGTCCAGCAAAATCTCGTTGGCCCGCAGGATGACGTCGCGCGGCAGCCCGGCCAACTGGGCGACGTGGATGCCGTAGCTGCGATCCGCCCCCCCGGGTACGATGCGATGGAGAAAGGTGACCTCGCCGCCCTCCTCGGACACGTCCACGTTGTAGTTCACTACGTGGGGCAGCAAGTCGGCCAGTCCGGTCAGCTCATGATAGTGCGTGGCAAAGAGCGTGCGCGGATGGAGTCGGGGATGATTGTGCAGAAATTCCACGATGGCCCAGGCGAGTGACAGCCCGTCGTAGGTGCTGGTGCCCCGGCCGATCTCGTCCAGGATCAGCAGCGAGCGATGCGTTGCATGGTGCAGGATTTCGGCCGTTTCCACCATCTCCACCATGAAAGTCGAGCGCCCGGCGTGTAGCTCATCGTGCGCCCCGATGCGGGTAAAGATGCGATCCACCAGACCCATTTCGACCGAGGATGCGGGGACGAAGCTGCCGATCTGGGCCATGAGGACGATGAGTGCCACCTGCCGCAGATAGGTCGATTTGCCACTCATGTTCGGGCCGGTAATGATTTGGATGAGCGAGCCATCGGCGAAGTGGGCATCGTTGGGCACGAAGCGTGCGCCGCGCGCCGCGCCAGGCACCTGACCCTGGTTGAGCGCTCGCTCGACCACCGGATGCCGTCCGTTCGCGATGTGCAAGGCCACGCCGTCGATGAAGCGCGGCCGGACGTAGTCGTTCAGAGCTGCCGCCTCGGCCAGAGCCGCAGCCACGTCCAACTCGGCCAGCGCGGTGGCCGTCGCCAACAGCCGGTCGCCGAATCCGGCGATGTACTGGCTCAACTCGGCGAACAAGCGCCGCTCGATCTGCAAGATACGCTCCTCGGCATTGAGAATCAGTGTCTCATACTCTTTCAGCTCGGGGGTGATATAGCGCTCGGCGCTGGTCAGAGTCTGCTTGCGGATGTAGTCGGCCGGCACGAGCTTCGTATTGGAATGGGTCACTTCCAGGTAGTAGCCAAAGACCTTGTTGAAGCCGACTTTGAGCGAGGCGATGCCGGTGCGTTCGCGTTCGCGGGGTTCGAGCTCGGCCACCCATACGCGGGCATGGGCCGACGTGCTGACGACGCCGTCAAGTTCGGCCGAGAACCCCGCCCGGAAGAAGCCGCTCTTGTTCAGGTTCGTCGGCGCATCGCCGCGCAACGCCCGGCCGATCGTCTCGGTCACCTCGCCGCAGGCGTCCAGTCGCATCCCTACCCCGGCTAATGGCGCCACACCACCGACCAGCGACTCGACGCGGCCGACGGCCGACAGCGCCACAGCGATCTGCTCCAGATCGCGCGGCGTCGCTCGCCCGCCAAGGGCGCGGTTGGTCAATCGCTCTAGGTCCGGCATCCCCTTCAGCGCCGCCCGCAGCTCGGCGCGGCGCATGGCATCGCTGATTAGGACTTCGACCTGATCGAGCCGCACGTTGAGCGCGTCGATGCTCAGGAGCGGCTGCGTGATGCGCCGGCGCAACAGGCGCGCGCCCATCGGCGTCACAGTCTTGTTCAGCGTCGCCAACAATGTGCCTTCGCGTTCCCTCTCTGACGTCGAGGCAATGGCTTCGATCAGTTCCAGATTGCGCCGGGTTGATTCCGTAAGGGCCATGTAGCCGTCAGTCGTGTAGGTCGTCAGGCGCTGAATTTGCCCGATGCTGCCGCGTTGGGTCTGTTGCAGATAGTGAAGAAGCGCACCGGCGGCGCGCGTGGCGAGCGGTTTATGCTCGCAACCAAATGCGTCGAGCGTTGCCACTTCAAAGTGGCGCAGCAGCGCGCCGCGCGCATTGCCCAAGTCGAAGCGATGAGCCGGCAGCCGGCTGACCGTTTTTATCTCCGAAAAGCCGGCGTCCATCTCCTCAGGCAATAAAAGCTCCACCGGCGAGAGGCGGGCCAATTCTTCGACGAGATCGCGGAAAGAACCTAGCTGCGTCGTCGCGAATTCGCCCGTGGTGATGTCGGCGTAGGCTAGCCCGGCCCGGTCGTCATCGAGGACAACGGCGGCCAGATAGTTGTTGCGCCCGGACTCCAGCATTCCCGGTTCGATGACCGTGCCGGCGGTGAAGACGCGAACGACCTCGCGCGGCATGAGGCCATTGACCGTATCGGATCCGATCTGCTCGCACAGCGCTACTTTATAGCCCTTGGCAACCAGGCGAGCGATATAGTTCTCGGCCGCGTGGTGGGGCACGCCGGCCATCGGGACGCGGGCGTTCTTGCCCTGCGGCCGGCTGGTCAACACCAGGTCGAGTTCGCGGGCGACGACAGCCGCGTCATCGTCGAACGTCTCGTAGAAATCCCCCATCCGAAAGAAGATAATGGCCCCTGGGTACTGGGCGCAAATGTCCAGATATTGCTGGCGGCTGGGGGTCACATGGTCGCCGGACATAAATCGGTATCCTCAGCGAAGCCGCTAGACCGTCAGTCCATAAACGCGCTGCAAGATGCTCTGCACCGCTTCCCAGGTGGGCGCGACGGGGGGCAGATCGGGCATGGGTAAACCCTGATCCTTGAAACCGGTCGAGGTCATGAGGCAGACCACGGGGCCATCGAATCGCATACCCAAGGCCGCCGCCTGCCGCAATCCAGCCAGACTTGCCGCACCGGAAAATTCGGCCCACAACCCTTCCCGGCCGAGTGCCGCCTGCGCATTGGCGATCTCCGCGTCGGTCAGCGCCAGCGCCTCGCCCTCGCTCTCACGCACGGCCAGCACGCCCCGATAACTATTGGAGCCGACAACGATGCTATAGGCGGCGGTGGGCGCCTCATCGACCTTGACCACGGGAAGTCCGGCGGCCAGCGCGGCCCGTAGCGGCGCGCCGGCCGCCGGTTCGCAGGCGATCATCTGCGGCGGTGGGCCGACGCCGGCCACACGCTGCAAATCTTTGAACCCCAGCCAGACCCCGTAAAGCAACTCCGCGTAAGCGGTGGGCACGAACACGGCCGCGGGAACCCGCTCGCCTAATTGCCGGTAGAGTTCGTAGGCGATGGTCTTGTAGCCTTCCGGCCCGAACGGATGGCCGGTGTGGGTTTCGGTGATGCTGCTGGCCGGCATATAGCCCGCCCGATGCACGAGCTCGCGCATGAGCACGCGGCGCAGCGGCCGCGGCAGCGGTACGATGGCCGCACCATAGGCCGAAACCATGCGTATCAGGTGCGGCTCCGTCCCTTCGGTGATGAACAGCACGCAGGGCAGACCGGCGCGGGCGGCATAGGCGGCGGCGGCGGCCCCGTGATTGCCCGACGAGGCGACGGTGATACCCGGCGCGCCGCTGAGGACCGCCGAACTGACCGTACACAGGTTCAAACGATCCTTGTGACTGCCGGTCGGGTTGCGACTCTCATCCTTTATGTAAACTTCAACATCTGCGCCGACCCAGCCGGCCAGGCGCGGCGCGGCCACCAGCGGCGTGCCCCCTTCGCCCATTGACAGGCCGGGAGCCAGCGGAGGCAACAGTTCTCCCCAGCGCCATATTCCGGCGAAAGGGGCGCGTTTAGAGAAGTCCGGCGGCACTTTGCCGTAGTCGTAATCGATCACCAATGGGTATTGCAGATCGACCGTGCTAGTGGCGGGACAGCCCTCCACCAGCGGTGGGAACAGGGGGTAGCGCAAGGCTGGGTCGCCCAGGGAGCGTTGGCCCGTCGCCAGCGACTGCGTCGATTCGTAAGTCAATTCGTTCATGAGTGGATTTCTGAGATTGCGTCCAGGTCGTTCCAGGCTTCCAGGCGGCGGCGGTGGCGATCTTCCAGCTTCACGAGTGAACGAGCTTCCTTCATCATCGTGAAGCATTCATCGTAGGGCAACGCTTGGTGGCGCATGAGGTAGGCGGCGACCAGGGTGGCCGAGCGGCCGCGCCCCTTGGCGCAATGCACCAACACCGTCCGCCCTTGCTCAATTTGCTCATCGATCCAGTCTGCACCTTCGCTTAAATAGTCATCAGACGGAACCGTGGCGTCGAGCACGGGCAGCCGAAGATAGTGAATGTCGTGCCGGCCGTAAAATTCCCGGTCGCCTTCGCGTTCGGCACGCATGTCGAGAACGGCGTCGATCTGATGATCGAGCAGGAATTGGTAGTCGCGCTCATACGTCGGCGCGCCGCCGAGCCACAGTTGCGGAGCGACCCGGTCAAACCAGTGGTTTCCCTGAACGCGCTCATACAGGTAACGGATGGCGGGATAAAACTTGTCGAATACCCAGTGGAACGGATTCATCGCCCGTAAGCATAACCCCGCCGGCGGCGGTTGGCAACGCGTACGCGGCTCAGAGGATGGCTTCCCGCTTCTTTATCTCAACGACGCTTCGGCTTATCGCTGAGCAGCCGGCGCTTATCGATCAAGCGCGTTTAAGCGGGGCGAACGGCCGATTGCGCGGCGATAATCCGATCCATTTGCTCATCGAAGCGGGCGTCTACCCGCCGGGCCGCCGGGTTGGCATCGTACCAGGCGACAATCTCTCGCGCACCCTCGGCAAACGGTATGGTCGCGACGAAATCGGGGACGATGCGCCTAATCTTGCTGTTATCGAAGATAGAGCAGTGGGACTTGTCGCCCAGCAGGCTATCGCCCCAATCCCGGTCGAAGCGGGCCACCGTCTCCGACGGCACGTGGGCCAACGACGCCTCCGCGCCGGCCGCTTCGCCCAACAGGCGGGCGATCTCGTTCCAGCTAAGCCACTCGTCGCTGGTAATGTGGAAGGCCTCGCCGATGGCCCTCGGCTCGCCCAGCAGCGGCACAAACGCGCGGGCGAAGTCGCGGTGATGGGTCAAAGTCCACAACGACGTGCCGTCGCCATGAATCAACAGAGGCTTTCCGCGCCGGATACGATCGATGATCGTGTAGTCGCCACGAAACGGCAAAAGCGTCCGGTCATAGGTGTGGGAGGGGCGCACAATGGTGACGGGAAAGGCCTCGTCGTGGTGCGCGGCCATCAGGGCCGACTCGCAGGCGATCTTGTTGCGCGAATATTCCCAGAACGGATTCTCGAGTGGTGTCTCCTCGGTGATGGGCAAGCGCCGCGGCGGCTTCTGGTAGGCGGAGGCCGAACTGATGAAGACGTATTGGCCGGCGCGCCCGCGAAACAAAGCCAGGTCGGTGGCAACATGCTCGGCCGTGAAGGCCACCCAGTCAACGACGACATCAAAGGTATGATCGGCAAGCACATCGGCGACAGCCGGATCGCGGATATCGCCTGCCAACAGTTTGGCAGCGTCCGGAATCGGACGGTGGGTTGTCTGCCCCCGCTTTAACAAGTAGAGATCGATGCCCCGCTCCACGGCCAGCGCCGAACAGGCCGAACTGATGATGCCGCTGCCGCCGATAAAAAGTACTTTCACGTTTGTAAAGCTCCTTTAATTCCGCCGCTCCACGTACACCGGAATGCCGCCGCGCGGCCGCAACGTGACCAGGGCGTGTTCCTCGACCCGCTCATTCGAGACCCGCCGCAGCCGATAGCGTCCGGCGATGGCTGGAATGATGATCAGGCTTTCCATTAAAGCAAAGTTGTTGCCGATACACTGGCGCGCGCCGCCGCCGAAAGGAAAGTAAGCATATCGCGGCCGAGCGGCAATCTTTTCGGGCGCAAAGCGTTCGGGATCGAACCGTTCCGGGTCATCCCAGAAATCGGGGTGCCGGTGCATGGTGTAAGGACTCATGGCGACAATGGAGTGAGCGGGGACAAAGTAGCCGCCGATCTCGTCGTCGCCCAGCGCCCGCCGGCTGATAGACCAGGCCGAAGGATAGAGGCGCATGGCCTCCTGAATGATCTTGTCCGTATAGACCAGACGCGAGAAATCTGCCACCCCCGGCACGCGGCCGTCGAGCACTTGGTCGATCTCGGCCTCCAGCTGGGTGACCACGTCGGGATACTGATCGAGCAGATACCACGTCCAGCTCAGCGTGTTGGCCGTCGTCTCGTGGCCCGCCACCAGCAGCGACATGACCTCGTCGCGAATCTGTTTGACGGGCATGGGGCTGCCGTCATCGTAACGAGCATCCAACAGCATGTTCAGCAGGTCGTCGCGCTCCCGCTGCGGGTGTTCGCGGCGCTCATCGATAATGGCATAGACAATTTGATCCAGTAACTCGATGGCCGCGCGCACCTTGCGATGGCGGGGCTTGCCGATGGACGTCATCGTGTCCATCGCTTCGCCGACCTCGGTTGCCCGTTCGCTGATATCGAAACTGAACAAGGCCTCGGTGACGATGTCGAGCGTCAGGCGCATCATCTCGTTGGCGATATTGGTCGGCTCGTGCTCGGCCGCGGCCGCGTCCAGCCGGGACATGGTTCGTCGGACGGCCTGCTGCATCAGCTCGGCGAATTTGGGTAGACTATGCTTGTGAAACGCCGGTTGGATCAGCCTGCGCTGCTCCCTCCACAGCGGGTTCTCGCTGGTCAGAAGCCCTTGCCCGGTCAACGCCTCCAGCATGTACTTGTTCAGAAACGTGTCCTTGTTGTAGTTTTGGCCGTTCGATTGCAGGACTTGGCGGATGTAATCCGGATGATTAATCAGGTATGCCGGCTCGACGCTGGAGCGGTACTGGACAATGTCGCCATACGTCTGAGTGAGCCACATGAAGAAACGAAGCGGATTGCGAATCTCGTCTCTCCCGCCGGTTCCAGCACTCGGGGGGTGTTTGTGCGCGATGAGTGTCGTGTGGTTGATCATCAGAATCCCGTGGAATCAGTGTAATGCGCTCGCCGGCCGCGACCGGGCATCAGGAACCAAGGCCCTTCGGCTGCAAACGCAGTCATTATCCGGCAAAACAGCCGAAACAGGCAACCGGCGTTGTTTCCCGACTTGCGAAATCGGCTATAATGGCGACAACCTATAGTAACATACGGGCCCGAGGAGCCGAAAGTTGTAAACTTACCAATTGCCGGCGCCGCAATCGGGCAAACATGCACAGAGGCCATTCCAGCCGAGGAGAATCATGTCCACACGAACAGACGATCAGTTTGGCGCGCGTGCCAAGCTGCGCGGAACCGATTACTACTACTACCAATTGAACAAACTGGCGCGCTTCGCCGACATCGACAAGCTGCCGTTCTCGATCCGGGTTCTTCTGGAGGCCTTGCTACGAACCACGGACGGCTACGTGGTGACTGCCGAAGACGTCACGCGGCTGGCCGGCTGGTCGCCGCAGATGAGCGAGCCGTTCGAGGTGCCGTTCAAACCGGGACGAGTCATTCTGCAAGACTTTACCGGGGTGCCCGCGGTCGTTGACCTGGCCGCCATGCGCGCCGCCATGGCTCGACTGGGCGGCAAGCCCGATCGCATCAACCCCATCGTGCCCGTCGATCTGGTCATCGACCACTCCGTGCAGGTCGATCAGTTCGGCACGGCTTTCGCCCTGTTCTACAACGCCGAGCGCGAGTTCGAACGCAATCGCGAGCGCTATGAATTCCTCAAATGGGGCCAGAGCGCGTTCGAGAATTTCCGCGTCGTGCCCCCGGCTACGGGCATCGTCCATCAGGTGAATCTGGAATATCTGGGTCAGGTGGTGATGAGCCAGCAGCAGGGCGACGCGCGAGTCGCTTTCCCCGACAGTCTAGTAGGCACTGATTCGCACACGACCATGATCAACGGTCTGGGCGTCCTCGGCTGGGGCGTGGGCGGCATCGAGGCCGAGGCGGTCATGCTCGGCCAACCTATTTACATGCTGACGCCGGAAGTGGTCGGTGTTCGCCTGACCGGCGGCCTGCCAGAAGGGGCCACAGCGACCGACCTGGTCCTGCGCATTACCGAGCTACTACGCAATAAGGGTGTCGTCGGCAAGTTCGTTGAATATTTCGGCCCCGGCCTTAGCAATATGACCCTGGCCGATCGGGCGACCATCGCTAATATGTGCCCCGAATATGGCGCGACGGTCGGCTACTTCCCCGTCGATGAGGAGACCCTGAACTATATGCGCAACACTGGCCGGCCGGCCGAGCTGGTTGATCTTGTGGAGCGTTACACTAAGGAGCAAGGGCTGTTCCGCACAGACACAACGCCCGACCCGCTCTTCAGCGACGTGGTCGAGCTGGACCTGAGCACGATCGAGCCTAGCCTGGCCGGGCCCAAACTGCCCCAGGATCGTATCGCCCTCAAGCATATGAAGGAAACCTTTCGCCAAAACCTGTTGGCCCCTGTGGGGCCGCGAGGGTTTGGATTGGGCGAAGAAGAGTTGGCGCGCACGGCCGTCGTCTCTAACGGCCACACGAGCCAGATAGGCCATGGCGCGGTCGTCATCGCCGCCATCACCAGTTGCACCAACACCTCCAATCCCAGTGTCATGCTCGGCGCGGGGTTGCTGGCCAAGAAGGCGGTCGAGGCCGGCTTGTCCGTGCCGCCCTTCGTAAAAACCAGCCTGGCCCCAGGGTCGCGCGTCGTTGAAGATTACCTGACGCGCGCCGGGCTACTGCCCTATCTGGAGCAGTTGGGGTTCAACATCGTCGGCTTCGGCTGCACCACCTGCATCGGCAATTCCGGGCCGCTGCCGGAAGAAGTCAGCCAGGCCATCAGCGAAGGCGATCTGGTCGTGTCCTCAGTACTCAGCGGCAACCGTAACTTCGAGGGCCGTGTCCATCCCGAGACGCGCAGCAATTATCTGGCCTCACCGCCGCTGGTCGTAGCCTACGCCCTGGCCGGTCGCGCCGATCTGGACATGTATAACGAACCACTAGGCATCGGGCGCGACGGCCAACCCGTTTATCTGAACGACATCTGGCCGAGCAGTGCGGAGATCAAGCGCGTGATGGCCGAAGCGTTGACACCCGAAATGTTCAAGGAACAGTACGGCAACGTCTTCACCGGTAACGAGACCTGGAACCTCATCCCAACGAGCGGCGGTGAACTGTATCAATGGCAGGAGTCCTCGACCTACATCCAGGAACCACCGTTTTTTGCTGGTTTGGCCCGAGAGGTGAAACCGATAACCGATATTCAGGGGGCGCGCGTGCTGGTCAAGGTCGGCGATTCCATCACGACCGATCACATTTCCCCGGCCGGGGCCATCTCGCGCACCAGCCCCGCCGCCCAGTATCTGGTCAATAACGGCGTCGAACCGCGCGACTTCAATTCCTACGGCTCGCGACGCGGCAATGATCGGGTGATGACACGCGGCACGTTTGCCAACATCCGTCTGCGCAATCATATGGCTCCCGGCACAGAAGGTGGCATGACCACTTATTTGCCGACCGATGAAGTCATGACTATCTTCGACGCCTCGCTCAAGTACAAAGAGACGAATACCCCGCTGGTCGCGCTGGCTGGTCGCGAATACGGTACCGGCAGTTCGCGCGACTGGGCGGCCAAAGGCCCGTTGTTGCTGGGCATTCGCCTCGTGATCGCCGAGAGCTTCGAGCGAATCCATCGCAGCAATCTGGTCGGCATGGGCGTCCTGCCCCTTCAGTATAAACCGGGCGACAACGCTCAGACACTTGGCCTGGACGGCAGCGAGATCTTCTCCACGCTCAATCTGGATGACGATCTAAAGCCTGGACAGACCATCACGGTGCAGGCAGAACATGCGGACGGTCGCAAGTCGACATTTGAAACCATCTGCCGCATCGATACACCGGTCGAAGTGGATTACTATCGCAACGGCGGTATCCTCCATACGGTGTTGCGCCAGTTTTTGGCGAATTAACTCATGCACAACCTCATACCCACTCATACGCCGGGCCGGCCCATGTCGCGCTCGACCCTGATGATGGCAGTCGTGCTGGCCGTCTTGTTCCTGTCGGCCTGCCGCCAGGGTAACGGGACGGCCGAAAGCACGACTCTGCCCGCCATGCACCGCGCCAACGCGCAGCGAACCGGCGTCTATCTGACCAACGGCCCGACAGCGTTCGAAACCGTCAAATGGCAGCTCAAAGCCCAGGACTGGGTCTTCGGTGCGCCGGCCATCGTCGGCGACAGGGTCTTCTTTACCAGCTATGATGGCAACATCTACGCCGCCGACCGGCAAACGGGGGCCGAGCAGTGGCGCGTGGCGACCGGCGATACGGTCATCTCCTCACCGGCAGTTGGCGAAGGGCTTGTCTTCGTCGGCAATATGAGCGGCGCCATTCTCGCTCTCGATGTAGCCACGGGCGACGAGCGTTGGCGCGTGGAGACGGGCGGCGGCTTTTCGGGCTCGCCGGCCGTGGTCGATGACGTCGTCTACTTTGCCAACGAAAAAGGTTTGCTCGTCGCTCTGGATGCCGCCACCGGCCAGGAACAATGGCGCTTCCAGGTGGCCGACACGGTCATCGCGTTCTCGCCGGCCGTGGCCGACGGTCTGGTATTCGTGCCGGTATCCAACGGCATACTCTATGCCCTCGACGCCTCGACGGGCAAAGAATCGTGGAACTTCGATCCCAACTCCGAAAGCAACATTTACAGCCCAACGGCCGACGCCGTTGTCCACAATGGCGTCATCTATTTCATGACCAGTGACGTCAACCAGGTGGGTATGCTGTTCGCCATCGATGCCGCCACCCATGAGCCGCGGTGGCAATACGAGTCGGAGACGGAAAATTTTTCGGCGCCGGCCATCAGCGACGATATACTCGTCTGGGGCACGCTCAAGGGCACGTTGGTGGGGGTGTCGGAAGAATCCGGCGAATTGCTGTGGACATTCCCGACGGAAGATATCAACTTTTCTGCGCCGGCCATTGCCGGGGAAACCGTTTATTTCGGCAGCCTCGACAAGAATCTATATGCCATCGACTATCGCAGCGGCCGGCAGCGTTGGCAGTTCCGTGCCGCGTCCGGCGTATCGTCGCCGGCAATCGATGACAACGTCGTTTACGTGGGGACGGTTGACGGCACATTTTACGCCCTGCAATAAATCCGTTAGCACTATCTGAGGAACATATATGAACAATAATCACGATGCGGAACCGGAAGTACTGGCCGAAACTGAAGAATTCGGCTTTGCCGTGTGGCGCAGTATGGAAGAAGATGGCTATATGTATCATGTCGAGATGGGCGGCATCACCATCCACCTGTCCCCGGAAGAATGGGAGGAATTTGCCATCCTGATTCGCGATGCATCGGGCTGAGCCTGATTCCCCGCGCCGGCGGCTGACCATCTGAAAGACAGAATGGAAATGGAGCAAGAATCCGTCCGCTATGTCCCCATGATACGGGACATGGCTGAGCACGATCGGCCGCGCGAGCGGCTCATCAAGGTCGGGGCTGAGGTGCTCTCCACGGCCGAACTGTTGGCTATCGTCTTGCGCAGTGGCACCACGGGCGAGAACGTCCTGCGCATGGCCGAGCGCTTGCTCATCCAGTTCGACAATCTGCCCGGCCTGTCGCGGGCGACGATCATCGAGTTGACTCACGCCCGGGGAGTGGGCGAAGCCAAAGCGGCCGAGATCAAGGCCGCCCTGGAGATTGGCCGCCGGCTGGTGGCCAGCGCCCCGGAAGAGCGGCCGCGAGTCTCAGCGCCCGACGATGCCTTTCACCTGCTCAAAACCGAGATGATGTTCCTGGAGCAGGAACATCTGCGGCTCATCCTGCTCGATACGCGCAACCACGTCTTGCGCACGCCGACAATCTACGTCGGCAGTCTCAATACATCGGTCATCCGCGTGGGCGAGCTTTTCCGCGCCGCCATTCGCGAGAACGCGGCGGCGTTGATCGTCGCCCACAATCATCCTTCGGGCGACCCCTCCCCTTCTCCGGAAGATATCAACGTTACCCGACAAATTGTGGAGGCGGGAAAGCTGCTCGATGTGGACGTGCTCGATCACATCGTCATTGGCCACAATCGGTTTGTGTCGCTGAAACAACGAGGCTTGGGTTTTGACCGTTGAAATGCGTAGCGTAGGGGCTGACAGCCGAATTGTCACTCGCCCACGAGGGCCACATCTGACACTTCGGTCGTGAAGCTGTGTCCTGAGCCGACAAGCGTGACGCTCTCGATATGGCGCGGCGGTAATGCGCCCTGAGTCGCCAATTCCTGGATTAAATCGACGTCGTAGAAATAGAGTTGTCCGAGCGGCACACGGTCATGGGGCCTCTGGACGACAGCGCACGAAATACATGCGCCAGGCGTCAGATTGTCATCGATCGTGCCGTTGGCGAAAAAGCCGTGCTGCCACACCCGGCTGACGCCACTGTCATCGATATAGTTGATGATGATGAACAACGGGCACTCCGATCCTTGCACTCCGCACACTCCCAGGCTTTGGTCCACGACGCGCAAGGTGGCCGCCAGGCGCAACGACTCGTAATCGGACACATCCTGATTCACCGATTGGGTCAGCCTGACGTCCGCATGACCCACCCCCTGGCGCGTGAGCCGCAAAACGGGATCGCCGCCTTCGGGCTGGACCGTCGTCTCGCCCTTGGGTTGATCGGGCAGTTCGACCTGCCATGAAAACAGAGCCCAGTTATCCAGGCCCTCGCTAAAGTCGCCATTACGGATGAGGTCACGCGCCGGATCAAACGGGCCGACGGGCGCGGAATCCGGCGAGATTTCCACCCGCTGGCCGGGTTCGAGCATCAGAGTCTGGCCTTGGGAGGAAACGCTGGCTCGGCCGTCGCTCAGAACGGTCACCTGGGTCACATCGTTGCTGACTTCCAACGTGTAGCGGCCGGATTCACTTACCTCTATTCGTCCCCCCTGGGGCGTTGTCAGGGCTAGCTCTAGCGGACGCGTGCCAAAGGACGGCACATCGACGCGCACACGGCCGGCTTGCAGATCCACAAGGACGCGAAACGAATGGTTACTCACTCCGAAGCGCGGCGCGGCGGCCTGCTCCAGCTCGATGGTGGAGTTGCCAGCAACCTGCATCGTCACCAGCGTTTGCTGCCCTTCGGGCGTCATCACCGTCATCAACGCCGATGCGGTCGTGTCGGTACGAATGGAGGTTTGTGGCCCAATAGGCTGAGCGGATTCCCCGGCCAGAACCGCCCGGCGAGGGCCGTTTTGTTCCTCGATGCCCACCGTGCCCTGATTGGCCTGCACAGCCACGTCCAGACTCTGGGTAGCGTTTTGCAGTAACGCGTTGACGGCAATCGGCACGGTGACGGTCAGGAGCAAACAGGCGAAAAAGCCAGCCGCGAGGATGATCCAGGCCAACCGCTGTCGGCCGAACCGGTGCGTATCGGTCATAGATAGCGGACTCGAAAATCGCTGAATTCGCCCGCGCCAGTTGACCACTCCACGGCCACTCTCTTCACCTGGGCCGCTGGAGGTCCCCGATGTAGAAAGTCAAGCAAGGCGCGCAAGGCGGATTCTTCCCCCTCGGCGACCACGCGGACGTTGCCATCCGGCAGATTAGCCACCCATCCCGTCAGGTTCAATCGCTGCGCTTGCCGAAGTGTGTGTTGGCGAAAAAAGACGCCCTGCACCAAGCCGTGAACCGTGGCTTCCATTCGAGACATGATGCTGGGCGAAGACATAGGTAAATTATACCGCAGTCGCGTCGTTCGGCTATGGGGCGACAGCCGATCGTGGGCAAGAAGTGGATCAGGCGATGAGTTAAAGGGGTGTTCCGGCGGCCAACTCGCGGAGGATTTGCCCGGCCAGGCCCGGCCCGCGATAGACCAGGCCGGTATACAGTTGGACGACGGCCGCCCCGGCAGCCAGTTTTTCGCGCACGTCGGCCGCCGAACTGACCCCACCCACCCCGATAATGGGCAGCGCCCCGTTCGTCTGCCGGTGTACGTGGGCGATGAGTTGAGTCGAGCGCCGGCGCAAAGGACGCCCGCTCAAGCCTCCGGCTTCCGCTGAATCTGAACCAGCCAGCCCAGCCCGCGATAAAGTCGTGTTAGCAATGATGATCCCGTCGATTCCGACCGCCGTCAATGTCGCGAGTATCCCGTCCAGATCGTCGTTCTCCAGATCGGGAGCGATTTTCACCCACAGGGGTTTGGGCGGCTCATTTCTGGCCGCCGACAGGCTGATATTCTCGGCTATTACGACGCGCAAGAGGTGATGCAGATAGCGGCCGCCCTGTAATTCGCGCAGGCCCGGCGTGTTGGGCGAACTGATATTGACAGCCAGATAATCGGCATAGGAATGTACGGCGCGCATCACCTTCACGTAATCGGCCGCGGCGTCCTCCAGAGGGGTTTCTTTCTGCTTACCAAGGCTGACGCCGACCACGTAGTCGCGCTTGACCGACAGGTCGCACAAGCGCGAGGCGGCCGCCTCGATTCCCTCGTTGGGAAAGCCCATGCGATTGATGATGGCCTCGTCCGCCGGCAGGCGAAACACGCGCGGTCGGGGGTTGCCGGGTTGCGCGCGCGGCGTCAACGTGCCGACCTCGACGTGGCCGAAGCCCAGCAGAGCCAGCCCAGCGACGACTCGCGCGTCCTTGTCGAAGCCGGCGGCAACGCCAACCGGGTTAGGAAAACGGAGCCGGCCGACCTGCACCGGACTCAGCGGCGCGTGCCCCGCGATGCGCCTCAGAGCCGCTCGCCCGGCCGGATTTGACTGAGCCAGGGCCAGGGCATCTAATGTGCGCAGATGGGCGGATTCTGGGTCCATGCGCTTGAATAGAGGCCACAGAAGCCGTTCGTAGATCGTATCAGTCATGATCGATCATTTCGCGTCGGCTGCGTCTCAGCCACAACCACAAAGCCACCAGCGCCACAACCAGAATCCCCAGGGCGGCGCGACGTTCCATCAATCGCCGACGTTGCCGGCGAACGGCGGTGGCCGCGGCCTGCTCGGCACGCGACCGGGTCAACAAGGTCCGCCAGTCGGGGATCGACGCCTCATCCGGCAGGCTGTAAGCGGCGGCGACCAACGTGCGGTAAGCGCTCTCCTCCGCTTCCCAACGAGCATCATCCCAGCCAAGCTCAGGCTGGACCATCCGGCGAATGCGCGGCAAGTGATGGACTGCTCCCTGAGGCAACAACAAGCCGACCCTGACCCGCCGCAGCAGTAGGTCGTCGAGGTGGACGACTGCTTCGGCCATCGCCGCCCAGCGCACTTCGGCCCACAACGCCGTCGTTCCCTCTATCGGCGCCAGATCACCCGGCTGCGCCGCCGCCGCCAAGCCGGCTGCATCCGAGCCATAGCGGCCAAGCAACCGTTGGCGTACATCCGACGACAACAACTCGAGTCCCGGCATGTTTTCGTCTACTGCCCTCAATATCGGCGCATCGTCGTGCAGCCGGGCCAGGCGAGACTGCCCAGCCTCTTTATCCGAATCGTCAATGCGCGAGCAGGCCGCTTCCAGCGCCTGCCTGGCCACCTGGCGAAAGGTCGTCAATTTGCCGCCGGTCACGGTCAGTAAGCCATTCTCCGACCAAATCACGTGATCGCGCGCTTCATCCGAAGGGTCATCCTTGCCGCTTCCGATGACCGGGCGAATGCCGGCAAAAGTCGCCACCACATCCTCATGAGTCAAGTTGAGAGCCGGGAACTGACCGGCCACAGCGGCCAGCAGGTAAGCGACCTCATCGGCAGTGATGGAGGGATCTTCATCCAGCGGCGGCGGGCAGTCGACATCAGTCGTTCCGAAAAGGGTCACGCCTTCCCAGGGAAAGGCGAAGACCGGCCGTCCGTCGATAGGATGCATAAAGCTGACCGCCTGGGCCACGGGAAAACGCCAGGCGGGGAAGAGCAGATGGCTACCGCGCAGTGGCCGAATGCGGGCCTCTCCCCCAACCTGCTTACGCAGCGTGTCCGCCCAGGCGCCTGTGGCATTGATGATCACGCGCGCGGCCACGTCGACCGTTGAACCATCCAGCACATTCCGAAGCCGAAGTCCGGTCGGATCTTCCGTTCCATCAAACAGCAATTGCTCGGCGCGCACGTAGTTGAGAGCGATCCCGCCATCGTCGGCCGCCTCGCGCAGCACACGCAGCACCAGACGGGCGTCGTCGGTCTGGGCATCTTGATACTGGAAGCCCCCGCGCAAGCCGGTCGGCGCGATATAGGGGGCCATCATCTGGAAGTCCTGCGGGCTGTAGTAGCGATGGCTCCATTGTTGGGCCATCAGATCGTAGATCGTCAGACCCGCGCCATACACGAGACGCCCCGCTCCGGCCCCGTCGTCCTCATATTGGGCCAGCAGAAAACCAAGCGGATCGATCAGTCCCGACCCTTCCGCCAGAAGCTGCTCCCGCCCCTGAACCGAAGCGCGCGTCAGCGCGACCTGGCCGGTCTTCAGGTAGCGCAGGCCACCGTGAACCAGCTTGGACGAGCGGCTGGACGTGCCCCAGGCGAAGTCTCGTTGTTCGACCAGGAGGGCACGCAAATTCAGGCGTGTAGCCTCGCGCAGGATACCCGCCCCCGTGATGCCACCGCCGACGATGACAAGATCCCATATCTCATCCGCCAGGGTGTCCCAGTTTTCCCGGCGATAAGCTTCGTTCCAAACAAGTCGAGTCGTCATCGATTGCCTCCACCCGTCCGATGGTCGTTCAGCAGGACGCCGGGGTTCATGCGGCCGTCCGGATCAAAGGCGGTCGTCGCTCCGAGCAGAGCGGCCATTCCCAACACACCCTTTTCCGCTTCCATATAGGGCGCATGGTCGCGCCCCACGCCGTGCTGATGGCTGATCGTCCCGCACTCGCGCACAATAGCCGAGCTGGCCGCCCCTTTCAGAGCCTTCCACCGGCGCAACGTCTCATCCGGATCGGCCGCGAGCCGAAACAGGTACGTCGTATAAATGCTGGCTCCCTGGGGATACACGTGGGACAGGTGGGTAAAGACGTGGATAGATTCGCCATCGGGCACGGCTGAATGCAAGGCGACTTCGATCTGCTCGACCATACGCGGTACCCGTTCCCAGGTCGTAGCCGTCTCCAGCGTATCGACCGCGTAGCCAAAATCCCATAAAGTGTTGCGCAGATAGGGCGTGCGGAAGCGTCCCTCCATCCACTGCTCGCCAAAACGACGGCCGGCACTCACGCCGCCGTGCTCCTTGGCAATGTCGATCGTGGCGTGGCGTGCATCGCGCACGACCGCCGCCGTGCCGGTGAAGCCGCACAGTAACATGCACTTTTCGTCGCCCACCCCCCGAATGCCCAGCATCGTCTCCAGCAAGCCTATGAGCCGCTCGTGCCCAGCCAGGGCCAGCGTCGTCCGGGTCTCTGTCGGCGTGCTGAGGCGCAACAACGACAAAGGCAATTGCCCCTGAACGATCCGGCGCACGGCCGTCATGCCATCGACGAAGTCGGGAAAGAATATCGCGTGAAATTCCTCATGCTCCGGCAAGGGCGTGATGCGAACCGTCACGTCTGTCAAAAGGCCCACCCGTCCCTCTGAGCCGAGCACCAGTTGGCGCACATCGGGGCCGGCGGCCGAGGCCGGGAAAGGCGGCAAGCGCAATTCGCCGGCCGGGGCCACCAGGGTTCCTCCGGCGAAGAGGCTCTCGATCCGACCATAGCCAAGCGACTGCTGGCCACTGGATCGCGTCGCCACCCAACCGCCCAGCGTGGAAAACTCAAATGACTGCGGAAAGTGGCCCAGCGTAAATCCACGGGCGCGCAGGTGCGCCTCCAGTTCGGGACCGGCCACGCCCGCCCCAAACGTCGCCAGCAAGCTGATGGAATCGAGACGAGTCAGTTGGTTCATCCGGCGCATGCTGATGGTCAACACGGGACGGTCGCCCGGTTCGGGATTGATATGGCCGACGACGCTCGTTCCACCCCCGTAGGGGATGACGCGCGCATCGATCTCCGCGGCATACTGCAGCAGGCGCGTGACATCGGACTGTGTGAGGGGAAAAGCCACGCCGTCGGGAAAAGCGGGGATGGAACCGCTGCGCAACGCGACCCAGTCAGGCAAGCTCTGGCCGCGCGCGTGGAGCAAGCGCGGCCACGCGTCGACGCTGATCAATTCCTGCCCTGGTAATTGTCCGAGGCGCGTGGCCGGCATTGTCGTCAATACATCGGCCGCGGACACATCTCGCGGCGGTGCGCCCTCGCCCACAGTCTCCCGCAGAAACGCCAACGCGCGCTCCGAAAGTGGATATCGTATCGTGTCGTCGCCCCAACCATTCCAGCGCCGCATGGCCTACTCTCCTTTGTTAACGTCGCGTGGGTCAAGCCCTTGCCAGACGCCAATACTGCTGCTCATCACCTGCCGGCAGAGCGCCTCGGCCGCCTGCGAATCTTGCTTCCGGGTCAGCCTTTCCAGATCGGAATAGAAGTCGGCTGACAGCGCCCGCGCGCCACTCTTTTGAAAATAACCACGGGCAATATCCTCATAGAAACCCTGGAATCCATTTAGAATTAAGGTATAGATCGGATTGCCGGACAGGATGCTCAGTTGCCGGTGGAGCAGCCAGTCGAAGCGAGCAAATGCCGCCGGATCGTCGTCGCGCGCCGGAGCCGCCTCCAGAACGGCGATGACCTGGCCCGGAGCACGGGCCACGGCCAGACTTGTATAGGCCGGAGCCAGATTACGCCGAACCTCCAGCAGTTGCTCGATGAAATCGGGTGATAGATGCGTCTGGTGCTCAACCAGCTTACCCAACACGTTTAGGCCGCCCTCCACCCAATAGTCGTTGATGACGGTCGGCTTGCCGTGGGTAACTGTAAGCCAGCCGTCGCGGGCCAGGCGTTGAATGGCCTCGCGCAGTGTCGGCCGTGTGATGCCCAGTTGGGCGGCCAGGCTGCGCTCGGCAGGCAGCGTCGACCCCGGTGGCAGGTCGCCGTCCAAAATGGCCGCCACCAGCCACGACTCGGCACGTTCGTTGGGGCGGACAGGTGTGCTTTTCGAATTCATTGGCATTACAAGCAAGTGGTCTGACCAGTTAGAGACATCATAATGGAAATGACGCCCCGTTGTCAAGCACCAGCGACAGCGCTCTGTTTTCGGACAAAATAACTGAAAACATAAAGATGAATCTTCACGTATAATTCACCGGAGATTTACAGCCTTTTTATCCATGATCGACCGCCTCATGTTATCTTCTAGGGTGGGCAACGGTGCGCCCTCAAACCAAGCCTCCACCTGTTGAATGGGGTAAACAGGATATGAATATTCATGACAACGAAAAGACCAGCTTCCGGCAATAAGAACAAACCGCAAAAACCCGATAATCGCGCCATCGATCCACGAACCGGAAAGAAGCTGAAATCGGCCGGTTTCATCGAGAGCAGCGATTTCAAACCCAATTGGCTGGAAACCGGCCCGCTGTCACCAGACATGCTCCCTGACCCGTTGGTGGAAGAAGACGCGCCGCTCACGCCGGACGAGTTCGACGCCCTGCAGACGTCACTGAAACGATTTTA
This sequence comes from Promineifilum sp., assembly GCA_017983515.1. Taxonomy (GTDB): domain Bacteria; phylum Chloroflexota; class Anaerolineae; order Promineifilales; family Promineifilaceae; genus Promineifilum. The sequence continues at coordinate 75,055 of JAGOBF010000013.1, forward strand.
TGAGGAAGTTGGCGACGATGAGTTGCCCGCGTCCGGCACGACCGGGTCAGATGGGGCGGAAGGGGTCGAGTCAGCGCTTGAAGACGCCCAAGACGATTCTGCCTTGCTCGCAGAGCCTGTGAATGATCCCGCCCGGCCGGAAGAGCCATTGCCCATTGCTCATGAGCTGGAAGAGGAATTAGTCCAATCTCCCAACGAAATTGAAGAGCCTGCGGAGGCCCTGCCTAACGAGATAGAACCCTCGTTGTCGGATGGATTGGAAGAAGCTGCGGCCGATCTCTTACCCGAAGAGCCGGCCTGGCTGGCTCCGCTGTTGGAGGCCGAGAAGGCCGCCATCGCGACACCATCGTCTTCACCACTCTACAAGACCTACCCCATTGCCGAACCTGTCGAAGAACCGGTGGATGTCTTTGTCGATGACGAAGAACCCGAACCCGTCGCGGTGGCGGCGACCGTTGCCCCGACGCCGGTCGCGCCCAAACCCAGGAAAGCCGCTCGGCCGAAAGTACGCCGGCGTCCAGATCGGCTATCCGTCTTGCTGCTGATCACAAGTCTGTTGCTACTGGGCGCGGCGGCCCTCGTCTACTACGTTAATCCATTTTCACGCATTGCTCTCGGCGCCGCATCCCTGGCCCGACCCGTTTCGTCGCCATCTACCCAATCGCCGGCGGCAGGTAGCGGAGAATGGTGTCTGGCGGGAGAGTTTCTGCCGGACGGGGCCGACCGGCCTCGACTCATGGATAGTGGAGCAAATGGCGATATTCTGGCCGAGGACATGGTTTTCTCGCTCGAATACGAGATGCCCGACCCGGGCACATTTGAATGGCAAGTCGTCGACTGCAACAATGATGCACTCATTTATCCCGCGGATGCCCCGGCCTGGGCCACGACGACGGAGGCCAATCAGGCGGTTACGTTTAATTTTGACAGCGATCAGCGCGCCGATCCGCTCTTCTTCCCCATCCCTTACGTGGTCAGCGCCATCGATGCCACGAATGATTACCGGCTGATCGGCGACTTCCAGGACTGGAATCCCGACGATCCGACGTCCGTGCTGCAACAGCTCAACATCGGTCTGCACCAGCAAGTCAGACGCATAGCCCGGTCGGGCAGCTATGAAGCCTACATTATCGCCGCGGACAAAGGCCAGGCGATGGATGCCTACGGCCGCACGACAGATCCCATCCCTTTCTCGTTCGAGACCGAGCGTAACGGCGAATACGTCGTCTTTCTCGTCGACACAGACCGCGGCCGGGCATCGATCATGTACGATATGCCGCCCCTGTTAACTTCACTGGCCTATGGTGACGGCAACTGGATATTGAGCCTGGCCCTGGTTGGGCTAGCGTCTTTGTTGTTGCTCGGCCTGATCGCGCGTTGGATCATCCTGCACAGCAAGAGATTACAAATGGAAGCCGGATGCCCCAACTGCGGCCGCCAGGAATTGATGCGCATTTCCCGACGGCCCACCGACCGGGCGCTACATCTGTTCGGAATCCCGGCCTATCGCTACCGCTGTCGCAACTGCGTCTGGGAAGGAACACGCCTCAGCCAAGAAGGTACCGCCATCTCTCCCGGCGTTAAACTGGCCTACTTCGACGAATAATAGGTGATCGCCGGCCCCTAGAGCGAAGCGTTGGCATCGAACCCCAGTGCGAGACGCTGCACACGGGCATCGAGCGGATCGATGCCCAGAGCCAACAGCACGTCGTCGGGACGCCCTGTCTGCGAGGCAGTCTGTACCAGTCGCATAAGCAACCTGACATCCCCCTCGCTGCCGGGCACTACTTCGAGATCAATAATGAGCGGTCGCATATCGACGAATTGCGGCTTATCATCCTTAGGGCGGGAACGCTCGCGAATGAGCGATTCGGCCGCCAGCATGGCCACCACGTCCGCCCGCAGAGCTCCTTCGTCGACCGGCTCCAGAAACTCCACCTCGTAGGATGAATCGACCAGCAATTTCTGAATTGACGGAGCCGATAGCGCCACCTCTTCGACGGCCCTCATCGTGATGCCCGGCGGCATGCTGAGGCCCAACTGCTCCAGGAATCGTGGCGGATCGACCTCCTCCGTTAACCATACGTCAGCGATCTCGGCCCGACTGGTATAACCCAGAGGCAACGCTGCCGCCAATGATAATCTCGGCCGGCGATTAAAGCCCTGAGTATAGGCGACAGGCAATTCGGCCCGATTGAGCGCGCGCTCTACGGCGCGCGCCAGGTCGAGATGGCTGATATAGCGGACAGCGCCCTCCTTGGCGAAGGTCATGCGCAGGCGCTGAACGGCCGCGATGGTCAGATTATCGCTTTGCACGAGTGAAGTAGTATCACGTTCGAGCATGCCTATCAACTTCCGCCGGAACGCGGCCGATCGTGCGACATGACGGCGGCCGGGTTACAATCCCGTTCATGCCATCCAGACGGGCACTCACCCAAATTCTCTACGGCGTGCAGCGAGCGCTCCTGCTACTGGTATTGGCCGGCTGTGTCCGGCCCGGCCCCACGGCCTCCGATACGGAGCAACCCCAGTCAGTGGAGGTAGAAGAAACCCGATCTGTGCCACCCGGCACGGAGCAACCCCTGATCGAACAATTGGGAACCTCAGTTCCCACCTATTCAGGCCGGCCGACGGCCGACGCCGCGCATTACGACACCGACGTGGTCGAGGGCGGCACACTGGGGAACCATACCGTAGCCGCCGGCGATACGCTTGGTTTGTTGGCCCAACGCTACGGCACAACCGTAGAAGAATTAATGAGCTTGAATGGACTAACCGATCCCGATCTCCTGAAAGTCGGCCAGACGCTCCAGGTGCCGGGAGTCGATATTCAAAGGGTTCTCGGCCCTGATGTCAAGATCATACCAGACAGCGAGCTGGTCTACGGCCCTGCAGCCAAGGAGTTCGACGCAGGCGCCTTTTTGACCGAGTTGGGTGGCTATGTGACCGGATACCGCGAAGAAGTCGAGGGGCAATCGATGGACGGCCCGGCCATCCTCCAACTCGTTGCCGATCGACACAGCGTCAATCCACGCTTGCTCATCGCTATTCTGGAACACCAGACGGGATGGATCACCCAGGCGTCGCCTCCCTCCACCACCGTTGACCTGGGATACAGCGGCCCTGGCACGCCGGAACTCTATGGGCAGTTGAGCTGGGCCGCCAACCTGCTCAATCTGGGGTTCTACGGCCGCGCCGAAGGCGGCTTGCGCGGGTTCAACCTCGGTGATGATACGCAAATCACTTTTTCGCCGCTCGTCAACGACGGGACGGCCGGCGTGCAGCGTTTCTTCGGGGCCATCGACGGAGCGACCTATGAGTCGTGGCAGCAAACCACCAGCGACGGGGGATTCCTGTCGACCTTTACCCGATTATTCGGCAATCCGTTTGCCTACACAATTGAGCCCCTGTTACCCGCCGGATTAGAAGCCCCGTCTCTGGAATTGCCCTGGGCCGCCGGCGAAACGTGGTATTTCACGGGTGGGCCACACGGGGCCTGGAACTCCGGTTCGGCCTGGGGCGCGCTGGATTTCGTCCCACCCGGAGAGGCCGGTTGCTTTCAGAGCGAGGCCTGGGTAACAAGCATGTCCGACGGCGTCGTCGTCCGCAGTGGACACGGCGCGGTCGTCATCGACATGGATGGCGACAACTATGCTGGAACAGGTTGGGCCGTCACCTATATGCATCTGGAAACGCGGGATCGGATCGCGCTCGGGACGAAGGTCAAAACGGGCGACCCTTTGGGGCATCCATCCTGCGAGGGCGGTTTCTCCAACGGCACCCATCTCCACATTACCCGCAGCTACAACGGCCGCTGGCTCAGCGCCGACGGCGACTTACCGTTCGTCATGAGTGGGTGGGTGTCGTCCGGGGCCGGCGCGGAATATGACGGCTATTTGACGCGCGAAGCTTATAGCCGCGTGGCCTGCGTCTGTCGGGAAGAAGTCAACGCCATCAGTCGCTAGACCGGGCCACCATCGGCCCCATCCGCCGGCCGCCCAAAAGGTGCATATGAAGATGATAGACTTCCTGGCCCCCATCGCGGTTGCAATTGACGATGAGTCGATAGCCGCTCTCGGCAATCCCTTCCTGTTCAGCTATTTTGCGGGCGGCCAGAAACAGCCGCCCAGCCACGCGTTCATCCGCCTCCGTCAGGTCGTTGACCGTTGGTATTTCGGCGTTAGGGACGATCAGGATGTGGACTGGGGCGGCCGGGTGAATATCGCGAAAAGCGGTCACCAGATCATCCTGATAGACAATGGTCGCCGGCAGCTCACCGCTGATGATCTTCGAGAAAATTGTCGACAAGGTCCGCGCTCCTTTGGCCCGGTGGGCCAGTCCAGATGAATATACGATCCGTTTTATCGGTATTCGCCTCGGCGCGCAACCTACAGATCGGGTTATAATGGAGTCGGTACGCTCCTTCCAATGGATCGGGCCGGGTAATCACCTATGACATCGCCTCTCTTACCGCGAAGCGTTACGCCTGCTATCGATATTTACATCCGGTTGGCCCAGTATCCGGTGTTGGCCGACAAAATCCGCGCACGAATGCGACAGGAACTCTTCAGTCGCGGCATCATAGACGAAACCAGCTTCGAAAGTCAGGTTCGCGAGAAGGCCATCGAATCGCAGCGGCGCGAGCGATTGACCGACCCCTATGGGCAGGAAGAAACCCACGTTTGGCAAAAGCGCAAATCCCGCATACGCGACTTTCAAACGGATGCCTTCTTCGCCGATAATCTAGGCGGCGTCTTGCTGGATACGATCATCCAGGACGTGCTGAAGCGTCAGCCGTCGCCATCGTCCTCCCCCGGCCTCAATTTCAATCCCGAAATTTCCCCCTGGGAAGTACTCTTTCGCCAGGGCGAAATCTACGAACAACTGCCGGAGACGGAATACAAGCGCGATCAACACCATTTGGAAGAGATCAAGGTCGTGTTGATCAAGCGAATGATAAGCGATCAGCTCCCCTACATCGGCGTCGCCAAGAATATATTCAAGATTCGCGATCTCCGTTACATCTATGATCGCCGGATCGGCAGCGGCAAGATCGGCGGCAAGGCAGCCGGTCTTATGCTTGCCTGGCGCATCCTGCAACAGGAGACGAGCAGCGAGGGCGTACATCCCTACATCGGCATTCCCCAATCTTATTTTATCGGCACCGAGGTCATCTACGAATTCCGGTTGATGAATGGGCTCGACCATTTCATGAACCAAAAGTATCGATCGCTGGCCGAAATTCGCGAGGAATACCCGCGAATTGTCGAGGCCCACCTGGCTGGCGACTTCCCGCCGGCCATCATCAATCAGCTTCGCGCCGTGATGGCCGACATCGGCGACAGTCCGATCATCGTGCGCTCGTCGAGCTTGCTGGAGGATAACTTCGGTTATGCCTTTGCCGGCAAATACAACAGTTATTTCTGCCCCAACCAGGGGTCGACCGAAGAGAATCTGGAGGCCTTGCTAAACGCCGTTCGCCGCGTTTTCGCCAGCACACTGAATCCGGACGCCATCCTCTATCGCCAGAAGCACGGCCTGCTCGATTACGATGAACGGATGGCCATCCTGATCCAGAAAGTGGTGGGCAAGCCATACGGCCGCTACTATTTTCCCGTGCTGGCCGGCGTGGCTTTCAGCCAAAATCCCTTCCGCTGGAACCAAAAGATTCGGCGCGAAGACGGCTTTTTGCGACTGGTATGGGGGTTCGGCACCCGGGCCGTCGATCGCGTCAGCAACGATTACCCCCGACTCATCGCCCTTAGCCACCCCCAACTACGACCCGAGACGACGACCGAAGCGATCCGCCAATACTCTCAGTGGTATGTCGATGTCATTGACGAGCAGGACAACACATTCAAGACCCTCCATGTGCTCGACATCCTCGACGAGAAATACCCCTACCTTCGCTACATTGCCTCGGTCAATCGCGACGACTATCTTCAGGAGATATTCTCGGTTGCCTCTCTGCAACCGGATGACGAGTTCATCCTGACTTTCAACGGTCTGACCAAGGATCGCCGTTTCGTCAACCTGATGCGCACGGCTCTGCAACAACTGGAGGCTACCTATCAGCGGCCGGTTGACGTCGAATTCGTCGTCGATATTTTGCCCGGCTATCCCCACACTGAGTATCGGCTGCACGTTCTCCAGTGCCGGCCGTTGAGCCAGCGTGCCGAAGACGCCTCCGTCACGATACCGGCCGACATCCCGCCTGAGTCCATCCTGTTCACCTCGCACCACCTGGTGCCAGACGGCCGCGCCCAGGGGATTCGTTACATCGTTTTCGTGGACCCACAACGGTACTTCGAGCTGCACGACGTCATCACCAAGCATGAGCTGGCGCGGGTCGTCGGCCGCCTCAATAAGCGCTTGGAAAACGAATCGTTTATCCTGATGGGGCCGGGTCGCTGGGGGAGCGTCAATGTCGATCTGGGCGTCCACGTCACCTACGCCGACATATTTAACACCAAAGTGCTTATCGAGATCGCCGTGGCCCACGATGGCTTTATGCCCGAATTATCCTATGGCACGCATTTCTTTCAGGATTTGGTAGAGGCCGAGATCCATTCCTTAGCCCTGCACCTGGGCGACGAAACCGAGAGCGGCACGCTGAAATGGGACTTTTTCAAGAATGCGCCTAACCAGTTGGGCGAATTATTGCCCGAAGATGTCCGTGTGGAACCCTATCTTAAGGTCATTGACCTGGCCCATCTGCCCGATAATCCACGTCTGCACGTCCTGATGAATGGGGCACGAGATGAGGCGATCGGATATTTGTCCTGAGGACTAAACCACTATGACCGAACTGCGATTGCGAACGACGACGCCCACGATCGACATCTACATCAAGTTGGCTCAATATCCGATCCTTGCCGACCGCCTGCGCGAGCGTATGCGCCAAGAGCTTTTTCGCCGGGGCACCATCGATCCGGAAAAGTTCGAGCTTGAGGTTCGCGAACTCAGCCTGGCCTCACAACAACGGGAGGGATTGGGCGACCCCTACTATGAAGAGGACTCCCACTCGTGGCAAACTCGGGTCGAGCGCATCCGTGACTATCATACTGATGCTTACTTTGCCGACAACATCGGCAGCGCCCGCCTCGATGCCCTGATCGACGAAGTGCTTAACCGACGCTCCTCCCCTCCTGACACCGTGGCTATCTCCTTCAATCCGGAAATCGCGCCCTGGGAAATGCTGTTCCGGCAGGGGGAGACATACGAGCGAATGCCGCCGGAGGAGTTGGAAAGGCACCGCCACCATTTGGAGGAGATCAAGGTCGTGCTCATCAAGCGCCTGATGAGCGATCAATTGCCGTTTATCGGCGTAGCCAAGCGCGTACTCAAGGTGGGCGACCTACGACGCATCCATCACGGCCTCATCGGCACGGGCAAGATAGGCGGCAAGGCGGCGGGCATAATCCTGGCCTGGCGCATCCTGCAAGAGGTGGATGAGAAGTTCCACAACGGTGTCATCAATATCCCGGAATCCTACTTCATCGGTACGGATGTCCTTTACGAGTTCTTCCTGATGAACAGGCTGGAACATCACATGAATCAAAAATACCGGTCGGTCAGTGAAATCCGTTCGGACTACCCACAAATTGTCCGGGATTTTGTGGCTTCCCGGCTGCCCGAATATCTGGTAATGCAGATACGGGATGTCGTCGATTCTTTGGGTAATACGCCGCTCATCGTCCGCTCGTCGAGCTTGCTGGAAGATAACTTCGGTTTTTCCTTCGCTGGCAAATACAACAGCTTCTTTTGTCCTAATCAGGGCACGTTGGACGAAAATCTGGCCTGCGTACTGGAGGCGATCCGTCGGGTCTTCGCCAGTTCACTCAACCCCGACGCGCTTCTCTATCGCAAAAAACACGACCTGATCGATTACGACGAGCGCATGGCGATCCTGTTGCAGACCGTGACCGGCCAATGGCGCGGCCAATACTTTTTCCCCGACGTGGCCGGCGTGGGGTTCAGCGAGAATCCATTCTGCTGGACGCCGGAGATCAAGCGCGGCGAAGGCTTTCTGCGCGTCGTCACGGGCCTGGGCACCCGCGCCGTCGATCGGGTGGCCCAGGATTATCCGCGGCTGATCCCGCTGAGCCACCCCGAGTTGCGGCCCGAAGAGACGGTAGAAGGTCGCCGCATTTACGCCCAGCGTCTCATGGAAGTCATCGACCGTCGGCAAAACAGCATTATCACTGTGCCGGTGCGGGAAGGTCTGGCCTCTTGCCCGCCGCTCCTGTCGCTAATCGCTTCCGTCGATACGGGCGAAGCGCTTCTGCCCATCGCGCCGGATGATGAATTGCGAGCTGACGACCACATCGTTCTGACCTTCGATGCTCTGACTCAGGATCAGGTATTTATCGACATCATGCGCGATAGCTTGCAGCGTCTGGAGGAAGTCTATAACGGGCCGATTAATCTTGAGTTTGTCGTCATGATCGATGAGGCGGGGGCGCGAGAAGAGGAGCATCGCGCGGCCGATAAGCTTCCCGCGCGAAATTATCAACTGTACATCCTCGAATGCCGGCCATTAAACGAGCGCCGTCCGTTCAAGGAAGAAATTGAACCCGGCCAAACGAATGGCAACCGCCGACTTTTTGCCATGCCCACGTTACTGCCGTCGGGAGTGGTCGAGGCAATCGACTTCCTGGTCTTTGTCGATCCCGAAATCTATTACGACCTTGAAGACGAGGGGCAACGGATTCAGGTGGCCGCTACCATCACCGCCTTGAATGACTTGCTGCCGGCCGGTCGCTTCGGCCTGGTCGGGCCCGGCCGTTGGGGCGCACCCAACAGTCGCCTGAGCGTGCCCATCACGTATAGTGACGTGTGCAATGCCCGCCTGCTGGTCGAGATTAGCCCCCCCTATACACCCGCGCCGGAGATGGCCTATGGGACAGATTTCTTCGAAGAAGTCCAGGAGGCGGACATCTTCGTGCTGGGCATCCAGCCGACACTTCATGGGGGTACGATGGATTGGGACCCACTGCGCAATTCGCCTAACCAACTGCTGGCCTACGTGCCCGATGCGGCCAAATGGGCAGACTGTGTGCGGGTGATCGATCTTCAAGCCGTGGCCGGCAGTTCGCTGAAGATCATCATCGACGAGGAAACGGGCGAAGCTATCGCCTGCTTCGATGACGTTTCGCCCCTGGCGGACAGCGATTGAACGGCTCAGCGACGTCCTAAATAGCGTCGGCCACGAGTGTCTCAAACAGCTGGCGCTCTTCCTCCTCCTCTATTACCACGCCGTCCAGTCGGGCCGTCAACAGGTTGCCGAGAATTTTGGCATAGAGGGGGCCGGGCGGCAGACCAGCCTGCCGCAGATCATCGCCGGTAAAATGAGGTTTGACAAAACGCCACTCGGCGACGTAGCGATCAAGCCACTCATTGATTTGAGATCCCAGGTCGAGCATACGCGCCGTCAATAGCGTCCTCAGGCTCAGCGAGGAAAAGATGGCCACGACTTGGCTCGGCCGCGGGTCGTCCGGCAGACCGCTCAGGCCGCCGCGCAGCCTGTCGAGGTCGAGTAAATCGTCCATCGTCGATTTTCGTACCCGCAGCCGATCGGCGACTTGCTCTCGTACCGGCCGCTCAAAGGGATCGACCCAGGCCGCAAAATAGAAAAAAACCGTGGGACAGGAGCGAAAGATTTCGCCCCACAATGGATCCCCTCGATAGACCGGGATGCGGCGAAAGACGGCGGCCGAGGTCGCCCGCCAGCACAATTCCGGATGAATCTGTCGCATCACGCCCAGTTCATCGAGACGCTCCATTACCTCAACCGGGCCGGCCTCGTTCAGGCTCAACTCGATCTCATGACGAATGCGCTCTCCGCTCACCCGATCGAGTAAAGGCAGCGCATCGCCCATCAGTTCGGCCGTGTTCTCCTCGATGGTGAATCCCAGGCGCTGCTCCAGGCGCACGGCCCGCAGGATACGCGTCGGATCATCGACGAAGCTCAGACTGTGGAGCACGCGGATGATGCCCCGTCGCAAATCGCGCCGTCCGCCATAGAAATCGAGAAATTGGCCGAGATAGTCGCCATCGAGGCGAATGGCTAAGGTGTTGATCGTGAAGTCGCGCCGGTGCAGGTCGAGCTTGATCGATCCTGGTTCCACGTCGGGCAAAGCCGTCGGCCGCGTGTAGAACTCCTTTCGCGCCGTGACGAAATCAATCTGTAGGGGGGCGGGTATCTGTCCTTCCGGGGCTGGTTGAACCGTTGGCGGCTCGGCGTCATTATCCGCTTCGTTCGCGCTCACCGCGCGCATGATAGCGTCGTAGGTTGTCTGATCCAGTAGCCATTTGGCCGTGCCGAAACGGTCGTGGCTGTGGACCTGGCCGCCGAATTGCCGGCTCAGTTCGCTGACCAGGCCAATGGCGTCGCCTTCCACCACAATGTCGATATCCGAAGGCCGCTTGTCGAGCAACAGATCGCGAACAAGCCCGCCGACAAAGTAGATTGGCATCTGCAAGCGCGCCGCCGTTTCCCCGGCCACCCGCACCATGGCCCACAGGACGGGCGAGAAGGCACGCCCCAGTCGTTGGCGCATATCGGTGTCCGGCAAATCGGAGGGCGAGTCGAAGAGCGCCTTGAGCAGGTCAGTGCGGGTGACGATGCCGATAGGCGGCCGATCGGCCGGTGCGCCGTCCCCTTGTTCGGCCACAACGGGAATTTGCCCCCAGGCCTCATTCTCCATCAGCGCTTGCACCCGCTCGATGGGGTCCGAGGGATGCACAAAGACAGAGCCGGAGCGCATGTAGCGTCTCACCGGCTGGCCGCTCATCTTGTGATTCATGGCGCGGTCCACGGCGTGGCGGGTGATAAGACCAACCACGCGGCCGTGCGGCGCGTCGACAACCGGATAGCCTTCGTGGCCGTGCCGCTGCATCAGCGCGGCCACTTCGCCAATCGTCGTTGTCTCCGCAACCGTTTCGACCCCATACGACATGATCGAGGCCACCCGCAACGTCGGTTTGACGGCCTGGGGCAGATAGTCGCGCAGCCTCTTCGCCGTGGCGGCTGTTTTCGCGCCGACGATCAGGGCCGCCGCCGCCCGGCTATGTCCGCCCCCGCCCAACTGACGGGCGACCTCTCCGACGTCGATCTCATCGACCGAACTGCGAGCCACGACCTGAACGCCGTCACCCAATTGGACCAGCACGAACAAACCGTCGGGCATTAGATTCTCGCGCAGACGGTGGGCTACCGAGGATATTTCGTCATCGAAGCCGGACGGCGCCGCGGCCGAGGCCAGGGCGATCTCAAGGTTCTCAATCGTCACCCACTCGACTTGCTCCAGCAACGCATCATAGAGCTGCCTTTGTGCGTCCGACAAAGCCACATTAAGAAATCGCCGGGCGACGTTTAATTGCGCCCCCTGCTCCAGGACGACGGCCGCAGCCCGAACGTCGCGCGCCGTAGTCGTATCGTAGGTCAAGCCGCCTGTGTCTTCATAGATACCGAGTAGCATCAGGGTGGCCTCTTCGGGCGACAGAATGATGCCGTGGGCTTGCAGGCGTTCGACCAGCAGTGTCGTCGTTGCGCCGACCGCTTCGACTTCATAGGTCCATCCTGCTTTCGGCTGGTGATCTGTATGATGATCGATGACGTGGACTTTGGGTTGCGCACTCAAGCCCCGCACGTTACCCAACGTCTGGGTATCGACCAGAACGACAGCGTCGATTTGGCGACGCCGCCAGTCGGCCGCGCGCATGAACGGCAAGAAATCCCAGTGAAGATTCAGGAATTGCTGGACGTTGCGGTTCAGGTGGCGGGGGAGCAGCGCCGTGGCCGAGGGATAGAGCTTCTTGGCTCCCAACTGGGAAGCCACCGCGTCAAAATCCGTCTTCTCGTGGGTCAATATCAACGCCATGATTGAATTATACCTCAACCTGTCGCCAGCATCGCCCGCTAGCACCAGCCCCACACGCGACCAGCGCCCGATGGAAGGAGTAAAAGGGGGAGCTAGGAGGGAGCGAAAATATAAGGTTCAAGCTATTGACTGGTATAGAACAAGTGTGCTATTATTCGAACGAGCTAGAATCTTCGTTCTATCAAGCGGGCAAGAGCTGAAACGGTTAGCACCCAAAGGAGAATGCGACATGATCAACAGATCCGGATTTCAGGTAAATGTTGGAAACGGCCGCGAGCTGCTTTCGCGCAAGGTGATCGTCGCCGCTATCCTCGGCGTGGCTCTCATCGCCTTCGAGATCTTCAACTTCGACACTACGCAATTCGCCTTGCAGAACCTACTGGGCGACATTCGCTTTGGAGGTGTCATGTGGGCCTCCATTCTGGCTATCGCTTTCTGCGCCATCGACTTCGCCGGACTGGTTCGGATCTTCACGCCGCAACGGGGCGCCGAGGAACCCCGCTCAGTGTGGTTCCTGACCGGCGCATGGTTTCTGGGTACCATCGCTAACTCGATTATGACCTGGTGGGCCATCTCCCTGACTCTCCTGAGCCATGATTTCGGCAACGAAGTGCTGAGCCGTGAAATGCTGTTGCGCTATGTGCCGATCTTTGTGGCGATGCTGGTGTGGCTCACGCGTATTCTGTTCATTGGCGCATTCTCGGTGGCTGGCGAGGACGTATTCGAGCTGGCGCGCAATCAGTCGGATGAAAAGCTGCCGACCCCTCGCCGGCAGGAAATGCCCCTCCCCCTGCCGGTCCGAGCCGCGGCGGCAGAAAAAGCGTCCCAGCCGGCCGGCGCTCGCTCTCGCCCGGCTGGCCGGCCGCAGGCAGCGCAACCCAGACCGGCCCAAAATTTGCCGCCCCAGCCGGCCATCACTTATGAACCGATCGATGATCCGATTGTCGATACGCCGCCCATGCCCAAGACCAGTAGCAATGGCGCACCCGGCCGGCCCACCTCGCGCATCCAGCAGCGGCCGCCTATGCCCGGCGCGATGGGTCGCAACCCGACGCCCGTGCAGGCCCGCTCCCACAAGTCAGGCCATTGAATTTTCGCCGGTGGACGGTAAACTATGACGACTTATCAGGACAATCCCTATTACTATGTGGACTCGCCTTTGAACCATCCGGACGAGGAGTTGTGGTGGGCAGGGCCCGATTACGCCGAGCGGGCGGCCGACCCGATGGCTGCTGTTCAGCGCCGGATGATGCTCATCCTGGGGGCGGTGATTTGCTTCATCCTCGTCTTCGGATTCTGGGCCGCGCGAACGGGCAATATCGGCCCAACCGTCAGCACGGCCGAAGCGGCAACCGACGACACGGCGGTCACCGACACGACGACCGAAGAGGTCGTGCCCATCCCGCCCGTTGAAGGGGGAATCGCTCCGCTGTTCACCCGCGAAGTGCAGCACTGGGCCCCCCAAATTGTCGCCTGGGCCAACGCCGCCGGCATCGATCCGAACATGGCCGCCACTGTCATGCAGATCGAATCCTGTGGCGATCCGAATGCCGTTTCGGGCGCGGGGGCGCAGGGCCTATTCCAGGTGATGCCTTTCCACTTTGATGCCGGCGAAGTGATGCTTGATCCGGACACGAATGCTCGGCGCGGCATGGCCTATTTGGCGCTGGGGATGCAGCAAACGGGCGGCGACACGAGCCGAACCTTCGCCGGCTACAACGGCGGCCACGGCACTGCGGCCCGCAGCTGGGAAACTTGGCCGGCCGAGACGCAACGCTACTACGTCTGGGCGACCGGCATCTACAAGGATGCAATGGCGGGCAGCGCTACCAGCGAGACGCTCGACCAATGGTTGGCAGCCGGCGGCGCGGGTCTTTGCCAGCAGGCGACCGGGCGCTTAGGGCTCTAATCCTTCGACGACATTACCCACCTTCACCAGCAGCCGGCCTGAACAGCCGGCTGCTTTTTTCTATTGCCCGGTTTGGCGGCATAATTGATTTCGATCGCCCATCCGAGTCTTGACACCTGAAGGCCGATCGACTGGTGACATGATGCTCGAAAATGAGTTGTATTCGGCGCGAAACTATGACCGGGGAATGTGGTTGCTCGAGCGCACCAGGCTGTCCCGCTTGCGACGACAGGTTGTGCGGCAGGCCATCGGGAATACGCTGGAGATCGGCGCGGGAACGGGAGCAAATGCAGCGCACTATCAGGTCGGCGTAACCGTGACAGCCACCGATTTGCAAGCGGCGCATTTGTCGGCCGCGGCCAAAAAAGCAAGCCGGCTCAATCCTGGACTCCGCTACACAGTAGTCTGCGCCGATGCCCAGCAGCTCCCTTTTCCCGACAGCGCCTTCGACACCGTTCTGGGGACGCTGGTTTTTTGCAGCATTGGGCAACCGGAGCTGGCCCTGGCCGCGATTCGGCGAGTGCTGCGACCAGGCGGCCGGCTCATCTTGCTGGAGCACGTGCGCGGCCAGACGCCTCTGACGCGTCGCCTGACCGACTGGCTCCACCCCGCCTGGTTCGCCCTTCAGGGAGTCTGCCATCTGAACCGGGACACGGCGGCCACCGTAGCCGCGGCCGGATTCAACATCCACACCAGGTCCGACCACGCGCACGGGCTTATCCAGATTATCTTTGCCGATGTGCCGGCCGATTAGTGAGCGAGCACCGCTGCTCAGATGAACAGTAGCGCCACGCCTACCATCGCCACCGCGGTCCCGGTCATGCCGCGACGGCTGATGCGGCGACGATAGATGAGATATTCCAACGGAATGAGCAAGATGGGCGGCAAGGCCATGAGTGTCGAGGCAATGCCCAGCCGCGCGTTCTGCACGGCGATCAGCGAAAACCAGATACCCAGAAACGGGCCAAATGTGGCCCCGGCGATTAATGCGCGGAGGGCTTGTTTGTCGCGCCACTGCCTGAACGTGTAGCTGATCTGTCCGCGCAAGCCGGCCAAGGCCCACAGGATGATGATCGCCACAAGGATTCGTATCACCGTGGCCGAGATGGCCGGAAAATCATCAACTAGCGCATACCGCGCTGTCACCAGGTTCGCCACTTGTCCGAGCGCCCCCAGTAGCGCAAACAGCAGGCCGCGATGATAAGCACGACGATCCGCAACCGATGATTCTCCCCGCCCTTCTGTGACGACCCAGGCCACACCGCCCACGGCCAACAAGACCCCCACTAGTTCCAATGGGCTGATCACCTCACCGAACAGAAGCCAGCCGAAGAGCGTACTGATGATGGGGACGGTAGACATCATCAGCATGGATAAGCGCGGGCCGATCTCGACCAGGGCGCGGAACAGGAAGGCGTCGCCCAACACCAGCCCCAGAAAGCTGGACAGGGCCAACCATCCCCAGCGAAACGGCTCTACCTGTTGCGGGAAGAATACGCCTTCGAGCAGGCGATGGGCAATGAGCAGCAAGACAAACGCGAATAGCAGACGGCTGCGATTGACGACGTCGGAACCGATGCGCCGACCGCTTATGCTAAAGAAGATGGCCGTGAATGACCAGCAGACGGCCGTGGCTAAGGCGGCAAGTTCACCCCAGGGCATTTAACAACTCCAACTTATTCCATTGGGAACGCGTGTTTACGGAATCGATCGCTGATTTGACGAACGTGATCCGGTGTCGTGCGGCAGCAACCGCCGATTAGACCCGCTCCCAGCTTGCGCCATTCACGGCTGTAAGTCCCAAATTCAGAGGGCACGGATTCGCCCAACCACCGCTTTAATACCGGATCATATGTTTCGCCCGAATTGGGATAAACGACCACCGGCTTGTCGGTGACGGCCGTCACCGCGCGGATCAAATCGGGGATGAAACGCGGTGGGGTGCAGTTGATGCCGACGGCCGCCACACGCTCCAAATCGGCCAGGAAAGCGGCACAACGGGCGATGGGCGTGCCGTCGGCGATATGCGCCCCATCGCGACAACTGAAGCTGAACCAGGCATAGATGTCTGGCGTCTCGTCCAGCAGCCGGGCCAACGCTCGCGCCTCGGCGAAAGACGGGATCGTTTCGCAGGCCAGAATATCCGCCCCGCTGCCGGCCAGGAGCGCCAGGCGCTCCCGATGAAAGTCAGTCAATCCGGCCTCATCAAGACCATAGGCTCCGGTATACTCGGAGCCGTCGGCCAGATAAGCGCCATAAGGCCCAACGCTTGCCGCGGCCAGCGGCCGCAGCCGGCCGCCGCGATTCGCTGTCACCGCCCAAAATTCATCACGCGCCTCGATGACCAGCCGGACGGCGAGGCGAATGAGATCGCGCGCCACCTCGGGCGACATGCCACTGTGGACAAAGCCGGAGATCGTGGCCTGATAACTCGCGCTTATACAGCAATCGGCGCCGGCCCCATAGTAGGCCAGATGAACCTGGCGAATGGCGTCGGGATCGTCACGCAACAGACGCGCCGACCACATTTCATCGCTCAGATTGTGACCCTGCCGCTCCAGTTCGGTCGCCAGACCTCCGTCGAGAATGAGCGCGCCTTGTCGTTGAAGAAATGGGGTAGTCGGATTGGCCATGATCATTCCATGGGTATCGTTCGCGACGGGCGTTTGGGAAAGAGGATTCGCAACAACACGAGCGCGTCGTTGTTCTTGGTATAGAAGTCGGCAAATGACAGGGTCAGTTCGTCGATACTGCGGTAGCCGAATAGCAATTGCAGGAAAGTCAGGTCGGGAAAGAGCGCGTCACCGTCTTCAAGGTCTCGGGTCTCAAACCCGTCACCGACTTGTTTCAATAACCCGGTGTCCCATTCAAGTGTGAATCGCGAGCGAAAGAGGTTAACCCGTATCGTGCCGGTATAGCCCGCCATGACACTTCCGGCTAATCGCTTCTCCAGCGCTGGGGCGATGTGGCGAAGAAAGGCCGGGATGTAGGGCACACGAACGTACCAGGCGTAGGGCCGCGATTGCTTGCCCAATTCCGGATCGAGCGCTTCATAGAGCGGATGATCTTCACCGAGATTAAACTGGACACTAGTCAGCTGCTTGTCGGCCGCGCGGCCCGGGTTTAGCGACTCGGCTTCCCGACGCAAGAAGCGGCTCACGAACTGTCCCACGGCACGCCACGAGTGGCCGGGCACAACGCCGATTTCCCGAATCCAGAAGTAGGATGCCCACGGTTCCCACGTGGCATAGGCGACGGCCCGGCCGTCAAGTGTCTCGATCACGTGCGGCCTGTTAGAGGAAAATGCCTCCGGATGCGCGGTGAACATCTCGTAATGCCATTGCGCCTCATCACGAAGACGAACAATCGGGCTGTTCGCCAGATACGCTTGATAGAGGTTGTTGAGCAGCGGGATATCGTCGGCCGTTGCCGCCCGAACGCGGTAAGGCTCCGTCTCCACCGGTGCGTCTTTGATCAGGCGACCCCAAAAGTAATGCCGGCTGCCTCCCAGGTTCAACCCCATTTCGTAACCGAACAGCCGGTAGTACCAGGGGATGCCGGTAATGGCCGTCACAAGCTCGCCGCGTGACGCGCTCAAGTCATGGATCATTGCCATCTGCAAGCGCACCAGCCCGCGCCGGCGATATTCGGGCAGTGTGGCCACCAGTTCAGGCCGGCCGACGCCAAACGGAATACCCTCATAGGCCCAGGTCTGTGAAATGAGGTTCAGGCTGGAGACGATGCGATTGTCGTGGCGGGTATCGACGACGAGCGTAAAATCGCTCGCCTGGGTCGTCGGATGATTGCCGCGCATTAGGTCGTACGTCCAGTGGTAGAGACGGCTGTCTGGCTCTTCCGGATCGTCGCTGTGCATAGCCATGTTGAACTGAGCCAGCTCCTCGACGTCGTCGGGCGTCGCCCAGCGCAATATTAAGCCATCCCCTAAATCGCGGAGCAAATTCAGTTTTTCACTGTCGGGCATAAAGGAACCTTGTAGATCAATCATGTAGGAGTAAACTACCGTCAATAAGGATAGCGCCCCTATTATCCGGCCCGTGTTAGCGATGGGCAAATCGCGGCGACGACCCAGGCTCGCCCGCAGATGAAGCAATAGCGCCTTTTTGTAGCCCAGTCACTCACAAATGTGGCCCTTTTGTAAGATATTCATTGGAAAGGTCGTCGGCATATTGACGCCGCCGCTAGTTTGTCCATAATCTTAAGTAAGTATAAATTAAGGACCGACAAACTATGATAGATTTCCTGACGACCTATTGGTTTGCAACTGTACCGACAGCCTTAACCGGCATTGTACTGTTAGGCATGCTCAAGAAAATGCGCGACGAAAAAACCAGCAAAGAAAAAGCATTCGTGCCTGCCGTCGCACGGAGGAAACAACAAGGATAAATGTTCTTCTTTGATCCGCTTTACCTGATTCTGGCCCTGCCCGGGCTGCTATTGGGACTTTGGGCGCAAGCCCGGGTGAAAGGTACTTTTAATAAGTACTCCAAGGTGCGCACTTCGCGCAACGCGACCGGCGCGGAGATCGCCCGCTACCTTTTGGATCAGCAAGGATTACAAGACGTGCAGATCGAGGAAACTCAGGGATTTCTGAGTGACCATTACGACCCGCGCACGCGCATCCTGCGCCTCAGCCCGGACGTTTATCGCACGCCAAGCGTGGCCGCGGCCGGTGTCGCTGCCCACGAAATGGGCCACGCCCTGCAGCATGCGACCGGCTACAGCCCGCTCAAGATTCGCAGCGCCATCGTCCCGGCCGTACAGTTCGGCAGTTCGCTGGCTCCCATCCTGTTCATCGTCGGCTTCCTGTTGAATTTCACGACCCTGGCCTGGGTAGGCGTTATTCTGTTCGCCACGGCCGTCGTGTTCTCGTTGGTCACGTTGCCGGTGGAGTTTGATGCCAGCAATCGCGCCAAAAAGCTGCTTAGCAGCAGCGGCATCCTGTCGCCCCAGGAGACCGAAGGCGTCAACAAGGTGTTGAGCTCGGCCGCCCTGACCTATGTGGCCGCTGCGGTGGCCGCCGTCGGCCAATTGCTCTACTACGTGCTGTTGTTGACCGGCGGACGCCGCGACTGATTCTGATTCCGCAACTGCATTTGTGAGCGCGAGAGGAAACTCTCGCGCTTTTTTTATTGGCCGCCCGCCACCTGCTGGGCCTGGGCCAGGGCACCTAACACGCCGGCCCGATTGCCCAACCCCGGCGACACGATGTAGTGGTCTACACCGGTCAGAATGGCCGGCGATTGGATATACCCGTTCAGGTACGCCTGCACCTTCCCACGAATCAGTGCAAAAAGCTGAACCTGCTCCATGACGCCGCCCCCCAGGATGATTCGCTGGGGCGACAACGTGCAAATGAACGTTTGCAAGGCCAACGCCAGGTAGTGAGCCTCCAGCTCCCAGGCCGGGTGGCCGGGCGGCAACTCGGCCGCCGATTGGCCCCAACGCTCGCCAATAGCCGGCCCGGCGGCCATGCCTTCCAGACAATCGCCATGAAACGGGCAGCAGCCGGAGTAAGGATCGGCCGCCCGATCGTGTGGCAGCGGGATGTGGCCTAGTTCGGGGTGAACCAGGCCGTGCACCGGCTTGCCGTCGATGATCACGCCACCCCCTACGCCGGTGCCGATGGTCAAATAGATAAAATTGGATAGCCCTCGCGCCGCGCCCCAGCGCCACTCCCCCAACCCGGAGACATTCACGTCCGTATCAAAGCCAACCGGCACATCCAGCGCGGAGCGAATCGCCCCGGCCAGATTAACGTTGGCCCAGTGTGGCTTGGGGGTCGAGGTGATATAGCCGAAAGTCGGCGAGGATGGATCGGGATCGAGCGGCCCGAATGTGCCGATTCCGATCGCCGCGGGCCGGCCGTGGCGGCGCTCCTGCTCGCGGAAGAAAGCCACCGCGCGGCCGATAGTCTCATCCGGCGTCGTCGTCGGGAAGCGCACCTCGGCCCTGACGTCATCCGGGCCTGTGCCGACCGCGCAAACGAACTTGGTGCCACCGGCCTCAACGCCACCGACGAGATTATTGCCCATAAGCCCCACCCTCTGATGCATCCATATTCATGACGTCGGCCCCATCCACCTCCTCCTGCGGCGTCAACCATAGCACCTCATACCCTTCGAGGGTGATTCCCGCGGTGCTCTCCACGACAGCGCCGGTCAGACGGTCAATGAGACGGCCGCCAAAATACATCTCGTGCATCCGGTAACCGGGAACCGTCTGCGGCCGCTCGCTAAAATTGGCCAGCACCAGCACACGGCCGCGTGGACTATCCCGCAGCATGCCAAATACGGCTTCGTTGTGCGTCCACACGGGAAACGCCCCGGCCTGAGCGTGGAGCGCGATCGTCCGCCGGCGCACATCCAGCATTCTGCGCATCCCCTGGAAGATGCGGCCGGCGACCGACCACCAGTCGTCCCTTTCAGCCGCCCGTTCCCAATCCATCGCCGGGCGGTGCATCCAGCGATTATCGTCCCTGCGCTCCGGGTCATCACGGTAGCCAGGATCATTGAGCAAGCCGATCTCATCGCCCATGTAGATGAGCGGGATGCCGCCAAAGGCGAAAATGAGATTGTATAGTAACAGGATGCGCCGGATGGCCTGCTCGGTCTGCGCCGCATCCTTCGATTCCAGCGCCCGCTCCAGACCGGCCAGCGAGCCGCATGAGCCACTAATGCGCCGGTCGTTGGTGCGGGGATTGAACTGGAAGGTCGCGCCACGGGCAAATGTGTCGGGGAATCGGCCGCTGTAGAACTCGCTGAGAAAGGCTCGGTGGCCCGCTCCCGAAAGGCCGACTTCGGCCGCGTCCTCATCGGTCACGGCCCAGCCGATATCGTCATGGCCCCGCACGTAGGTCACCCAGGCCGCGCCCGTGGGAATAGGGGGCATGTTCTGGAGGGCGCGCGTCATCAGTGCGACCCGCCGTTCGGCCAGGCTGCTCCACAGCAATACCATGTAGACATTGTGATAAGCTAGTTCGCATTCCTTGTTCGTCGCTTCGCCTCGCCCCAGGTATGGGATAAGCTTGGGAGGCGAGACGATGGCCTCGGCCTTCAGCAATAGGCCCGGCGCGGCGATTCGACTCAACGCGCGAAAGACTTGCAGGATGTCGTGCGCTTCCGGCTGGTTCTGGCTGTCCGTTCCCAAACGCTTCCACATGAAGGCGACGGCATCCAGGCGCAGTATCTCTACCCCCTGATTGGCGAGAAAAAGGATGATATCGATCATCTCGGCCAGTACAGCCGGATTGGCGTAATTAAGGTCCCACTGATATTCGTTAAACGTCGTCCACACCCAGCGGTCCATCTCGCGATAATAGGTGAAGTTGCCCGGCTTGAAATCCGGGAACACTTCTGGCAATGTTTTCTCGAACTCATCCGGCATCGTGCGGTCGGGGAACATCAGGTAGTAATCCTGGTAAACCGGATCGCCGGCCACGGCCCAGCGCGCCCATTCGTGCTCTTTGGCGGTATGGTTACAGACCAGATCGATGCATAGACTGATGCCGTTGACGCGCAACTCGGCCGCCAGAGCGGACAGGTCAGCCATCGTGCCCAGCGACGGACTGACGGCTCGATAATCGGCGACGGCATAGCCGCCGTCATTCGCCCCGGAGCGCGGTTTTAGCAGGGGCATCAGATGCAGGTAGGTGACGCCGAGCTCCTTCAAATAGGAGATGTGCTCGCCCACGCCGCGCAAGTTACCGGCAAAGCGATCGGCATAGGCGACATAGCCCAACATTTCCGGTTGCTGGAACCAGTCCGGCTTTCCCTGACGACGCAGATCCATGAGGCGCAGTTCGCGCGGCCGTGCCGCGTAGCCGCGGGCCACGATCTCCAGCAAACGCCCGGCCCACTGGTCGAAATCCTCACGATGCCCATAAAGGCGGCGCAACGGTCTCAGAACGTCGGCCCAATAGAGGTCGACGCGCGTGCGAAAAATGTCGCCCGCCAACGGCTCCAGCTCGGCGAACAGCGACGAGAGCCAAGCATCAGACGGGCTGCTATGTTCTACTTTAGCTATCATACTTCTTTCGCTCAGCTGGCCGTCAACCACAGGGCCTCGTAGGGGACGAGCCGGAGTTCCTCCCCGGCCGGATAAAGACGTTCTCCCCGCGCCAGGAGGTTGCGCATGGCAACCGCGGGTACGATGCCCGATAATTGCGAATCGGCCGTCAGATTAAATAGACACAAGATGCGGTCATTCCCCTGGATGCGATAGTAGGCCAGAACGGCAATATTCTCCGTCTCCACCCATTCCCGCGAGCCAGTTCGCAGCGCGGGTTGTCCTTGTCGCGTGTACAACAGGAACCGCGTCCAGTTCAGAAAGGAATCGTCGTCCTCTTCCTGGGCCGCGACGTTGACCGACTCATAACCGTACTTTTCGTCATTAATGAGCGGCAGATAGGTTTTGTCGTTGGAGGAAAAGCCGGCGTTCTTCTCGGCCGACCATTGCATCGGCGTGCGCACACCGTAACGATCCTCCAGAGCGATGCTATCGCCCATGCCTATCTCGTCACCGTAATAGAGAATGGGCGTGCCCAGCAGGGAAAGGAACAACGTATTCAGCAACGACCAACGCCGTTTGTCGCCCTCGAGCAGCGGCAGCAGTCGCCGTCGAATGCCCAAATTTAGGCGCGCGCGAGGGTCCGGGGCATATTCTTCCCACATCCTTTGACGCTCCTCGGGCGTCACCATCTCCAGCGTCAACTCGTCGTGGTTGCGCAGAAAGGTCATCCATTGCGTTCCAGCGGGGATGGGCGGCGTACGAGCCAAAATCTCGACGATGGGCGTCTTGTCCCCCCGCTTTAGGGCCATGTACAGGCGCGGCATAATAGGAAAGTGGAAGCACATGTGGAACTCGTCGCCGTCGCCGAAGTAAGGCAATAAATCCTCCGGCCACTGGTTAGCCTCGGCGATGAGCACCCGGCCGGGGTACTCCTCATCCATCAGGCGACGTGCCTTCTTCAGGAATTCGTGAGTTTCGGGCAAGTTTTCGCAGTTGGTGCCCTCCCGCTCATAGAGATAGGGCACGGCGTCGGCGCGGAAGCCGTCGATGCCCATATCGAGCCAGAAGCGCAGGACATTGAGCATTTCTTCGTGGACGGCCGGGTTATCATAGTTCAGATCGGGTTGGCTCGAATAAAATCGATGCCAGAAGTACTGCCCGGCCACCTCATCATAGGCCCAATTCGACGACTCAACGTCCAGGAAGATGATGCGCGCCTCAGAGTATTCTTCGGCGGTGTCGCTCCAGACGAAGTAATCGCGATAGGGTGAGTTGCGGTCGGCGCGAGCAGACTGGAACCAGGGGTGTTCATCGGAGCAATGGTTCATGACCATGTCAGTGACTACGCGAAGGCCCTTTGCGTGGGCAGCGTCGAGAAAGGCCCGAAAATCGTCCAACGTGCCGAAGTCGCGATGGATGCCGCAATAGTCGGCCACATCGTAGCCGTCATCCCTGAGCGGCGACGGATACATAGGCTGCACCCAGATGCAGTTGACGCCCAGCGACTTGATGTGATCCAGCTTGGTGATGGCCCCACGAAAATCGCCGTTGCCGTCGCCGTCCGAATCGCAATAGGCCCGAATGTTCAACTCGAAAAATACTGCCTCTTGATACCAGGATTTATCTACCATCCGATTACGCTCCTGAATGCCTCGCCACAGCCCAGCCACATGCCACCGCGACCAACAGTCATGTCATAAAAATAAGCACGAAGCCCATGCGGCAACTTCGTGCTCATAACTTTTCAACTACCCGCAAGATGAAAGGAACCAGCCGGCCGGAGCGGCCCGACTAGCCCTTCACAGAGCCGGCCAACAGACCGCGGACGAAGAATCGTTGCAAGCCGAAGAAAACGATCAAGGGCAGCAACATCGTCAGGAAAGCGCCGGCCGTGAGCAGATGCCAGTCATTGCCGCGTGAGCCGACAATGTCGGCCAGCCGCTGCGTGATGACCTTCGTCTCCGGGTTGCCGCCCAGGAAAATGAGGGCGACCAGGTAATCGTTCCACACCCAAAGGAACTGAAAGATGGCAAACGAAGCCAACGCCGGTACAGACAGCGGCAAGATCAGGCGGCGGAACACAGTAAAGTGCGACGCGCCGTCGATGAAGGCCGACTCCAGGGTCTCGCGCGGCAGTTGGCTGATGTAATTGAACAGCAGATAGGTTGCCAAGGGCAGACCAAATCCGGTGTGGGCCAGCCACATCGCCAGGAAAGTGCCGTTGATCGCCAGCGCGCGGAAGTCCTTAAGGATGGGCACCAGGGCGATCTGTAGTGGCACGACCAGCAAAGCCACGACCATGATAAACAGCAGCCTCCGGCCGGGAAAGCGCATCCAGGCAAAGCCATATGCGGCGAAGGCAGCCACTAGAATGGGGATGACTGTCGCCGGCACGGCCACCGCCAGACTGTTCAGGAAGGCGCTGACGAAATCGTCGCCGGGAATTATTTCCACCGTGCCGTCCGGCCGCTCATACTCGAATTGCTTGCCGCTCAACACCTGCCGGTAGTTTTCCAGCGAGAAGTCCCAATCGACCGCCCAGCTTTCCTCCTGGACTTCGATGCGGCCGATGCGGCGATTGCCCACCCAGCGGTAGAACGTGCCGTCCGCCGTGGTGATGCCCGTCTCGCGCAGCTCTTCAAAGTTCGTCTCGACGCCTTCGATCACCATCGGCCCGGTCGCGTCCAGCCCCATATCGGCCGGATTAATAACTTCCACCGTCTCGAAAGCACGATGGGGGAGGATATTCCACCAACCGGAGTTTTGAATGGCATCGCGCGAGCGGAAACTGGAGACGAACAGACCAAATGTCGGGATCGTCCAGACGAGCACCAGCAACAACAGACCCCCGTTTACCAGCAACCCGCCCCAGCGCTGTTGGCCCTTTATGCTTCCCATTTTAAAACGCCTCCTGTTCCCGGAACTGCTTCAGGTTGTAGATCATCACCGGAACGATGGCGATGAGAAGAACAACAGCGATGGCCGAGCCATAGCCCGAATTTCGAGCCGTGAACGATTGTCTGTAGAACTGGGTGGCGATCACGTCCGTACCAAACTGGCCGCCGGTCATCACCCAGACGACATCGAATATCTTCAGCGTAAAGATGAGAACGGTCGTACTGACAGTGATGATCGTGCCCATGATGTAGGGCACCATAATCCGAAAAAATATTTGAATTTCGTTCGCGCCGTCGACGCGCCCCGCCTCCATCAGATCGGCCGGGATGCCCTTGAGGGCAGCCGAGAAGAGCACCATGGCGTAGCCGGTCTGAAGCCATATGACGATAACGATGAGAAACAGATTGTTCCAGGGCGAGATGGCCGTCCACGCCGGCCAGGGCTGCGGTTGGCCCCCCAATCCGACGACGATAGCGTTCAATAGCCCAATCTGGGGCACGTTGACCGGCCGCACCTCATAGATAAAATTCCAGATGACGCCCGCGCCGACAAAGGAGATCGCCATCGGCAAGAAGATAGCCGACTTGCCGACCCGTTCGAAGCCGCTGCGGTCGGCCAGCACGGCGATGAGCAAACCAAAAAGCACCGTCAGCGTCGCGCCGAAGACGATCCACATGACGTTGTTGCGAAACGCCTCCAACATCAATCGATCGGTAAATACCGCGACGTAATTATCCAGCCCCACAAACCGGCCGCCCAAGGCAGCGAAGCTTCCGCCCAGATCGCCCCAATCGAGCCAGCCCGGCGG
This sequence comes from Promineifilum sp., assembly GCA_017983515.1. Lineage (GTDB taxonomy): Bacteria > Chloroflexota > Anaerolineae > Promineifilales > Promineifilaceae > Promineifilum. The sequence continues at coordinate 100,583 of JAGOBF010000013.1, forward strand.
CGGACCGTCCCGGTTGAAGAGGCTGAGCCAGAAGGTGCGTACCACCGGCAAGGCCAAGAACCAGAGAAGCATGGCGACCGCCGGACCGACAAACACGAACGGCTGGAGCCGCCCTTGCCAATCGGCGCCCATTCGTTCGACGAGCCAGTTGAAGATCCAGTAGAGCGCTGCCACGCCACCCACGCCCCAGACGATGGCAACGATGACGACCAGCCATTTTGGCGCATCCCCCGCCCGCAGGAAGAGGAACCCTAGATACATCACGGCAAACGCGACGGCCAGGATAGCTACGGGCAGGACAATGCGCAGGAGCAGGGTCAGGATTCGAGTGCCTAATCCCGCGTTTTCCTGGGTGGAACCAGCTTGCATACGTCACATCCTCCTTTTCCACTAGGGCCACTAGTCTATGTGACCAGCCTTCATTGTTAATATACAAATTGAGGCGGATGGCCTCTTGCGAAACCATCCGCCTCAAACACTCAATCGCTTACTCCGTCGGCCAGGAAGCGTCGATCTCGGACAATACGGTATCCAGGTCGGCCGCGCCACTGACGTAGTCAGTCATGCCTTTCCAGAACGAGCCACCGCCGACTTCGCCGGGCATCAGGTCTGAGCCGTCAAAGCGGAAAGAGGTCGCCTGAGACACCAGTTCGGCGATGCCGCGCTCCAGGTCCACACCGTACATATCCGGCGTGGCTGTCTGATGGGCCGCCAACGCGCCGCCCGTCTCCAGCCAACCACTGGCCGATTCGGGGGTCGTGAAGTACTCCATCAACGCCCGCACTTCGGGCCGGTCGTTGAACATGGCCATGATGTCGCCGGCCACCAGGAACGGACGGCCGTACTGCTCATCGATGGGCGGCAGGTAGAAGAAGTCGTAATCAACGCCCGCCTCAAGCCCTTCGGGGAAAAAGCCGGTGATGAAGTTGCCCTGCTTGTGCAGCCAGCAGCCGGGCGGGTCGGTGAACATCGCAGCCGGGCTGTCACCAAAGTTGGTCGAGACAATCCCGTTCGTGCCGCCAAAAACGTAGTCCGGGTTGAACCAGATCTCGCTCCAGGCCTCGATAGCCTTGCGAATTTCGGGGCTATCGAACGGCAATTCACCGCGCACCCAGGCGTCGTAGTTCTCAAGGGATGTGGTACGCAGAACGGTCTCTTCCGTCCAGTCAGTGGCCGGCCAGCCGGTGGCCGCGCCGGACTCGAGACCGATGCACCACGCCGGGTCGCCATCGTCAGCGATCTGCTGCGTGAGGGCCAGCATCTCGTCCCATGTTTGGGGGACGGTGTAGCCGGCGGCGTCGAAGGCGGCCTTCGGATACCATACCAGGCTCTTGCCATTGAAACGATGGAAGACGCCGGCCGACTGACCATTGATGGTCGCCATATCCAGCCAGCTTTGGTTGTACTGCTGCGTCAGCCATTCTTCAGAGATGAAGGTCGTCGGGTCCACCACGTAGCCCTGACGGACGAAGGTCGCCAGCAGACCGGGCTGCGGGAAGTCGGCGATGTCGGGGGCGTCGCCGGCTTCCACACGGACGCCAATCGAACCCTCGAACTCTTTGCCGCCGATGTACTGCACGTCGATGCCGGTCGCTTCTTCGAAGGCGGCTACCGACTGCTCGAACTTGACCGTGTCAGCGTCGGCAAACGGGCCGTCAACCGTGACAACCGTGCCGGCATATTCGCCGCCCATAGCTGCCTCAAGCGCGCCGCCGCTCATCATCGGAAAAGCCGTATCGGCCACATCCGCGGGCGTCTCTTCCGCCGGAGCCTCGGTTGCCTCTGGAGCCGCTTCTTCAGTGGGGGCGGCTTCGACGGGAACGTCGGTCGGGGTCGCCTCTTGCGCGCCGCCGCCACAGGCCACCAGGGCCAGGGCCAGGACGAGCAGGAGACTTAAAATTGTAAATCGTCCAAACTTAGTCATTAGGTTCTTTTCCTCCCAGAAAAGTAGAGAAATGTAATCATTAACCGCCTGTACTCTGAACATTCTTTAGTCCTCTCGATAGTGGGCCTCCTTAATGTTGAATTTCAGCGGGCGGAGCCGTCGTTTGACGGGCCACCAATTCAGTCGGCAAGACGATGTGTTCGGCCGGCCGACTGAAATCACTGTCCATGTTCTCCAGCAATAATCCCGCGCCTCTGGCGCCCGACTCATAAAGCGGCTGGTGAATGGTTGTCAGGCGGAAATATTGGGCGATTTCCACGTCATCGAACCCAACGACCGATAACTCATCGGGCACCGCCAAGGCGGCTTCCTGGGCCGCCTCGAGCACGCCAAAGGCCATCGTGTCGCTGTAGGCGAATATGGCCGTCGGTGGATTGGGTTGCTGGATTAGCTCGTGGGTCATGCGACGGGCCTCGCTCCAACCGTAGAATCCCTGGCAATGATAGCGTGGGTCGAATGGAATGCCAGCGTCGGCCAGCGCTTCCCGATAGCCGCGAAAACGGTCGACGACCGGCCGAAAATTAAAGGGGTTATCATCCAGGTATTCGCCGACATAGGCTATCCGCTTGTGGCCCAGGTTGATCAAGTGTTGTACGGCTATTCGTGCCCCGACTCTATCATCTATGGTGACGGTCGGCAGGTCAGGATGATAAGCGTCGATCAACACGGTCGGCGCCTCCAACTCAAGTAACCGCTCCACCTCGGCATCCTGGGGCGCCAACGACAGGATGAGAAAACCGTCGAGTCGCTCGCCGCGGGGCAAAGCGCGCAAGCATTCGTCGCGCCGGCCGACGGTCTCCACATTGTATAGGATGAGATCGTATCCGCCCGCGGATAAGACATGCTCAATTCCCTGCAGACGTTCGACGTAGGAACGCCGAGTGAAGAAGGGCGCGATGACAGCGACGGCCATCGAACGACCCCGGGAAAGACGACGGGCCACGGAACTGGGAGAGTAATCAAGCGCTGTTATGGCCGTCTTGACCTTATGGCGCGTCTCTTCGCTGACCATGGGGCTATCGTTCAGGACACGGGAGACAGTACCGATACCGACCCCCGCTTCTCTGGCGACATCCCGAATCGTCACAGCAGCCACATCCTTCTCCTGCCGGAACCGGTTGTCGGAGGCCTAAGAAAGGGTCCGACCAGGGCAGCTTGGAACCGGTTCCATTAAAGAAACTATACAAGAAAGGAGGGGGGTTGTCAATCAACAAAGGAAATGAGAAGGGCAGACGGGCACGGGAAGGCGGTGAAAGACATAGGGAGTGAAGGAGTGCCGGGGTGTAGTGCCGGCTAAAGCCAGTTTCTAACCGTCATACTCCCTGGCTCACTTGTCCCGCTACCCTCCCTTCCCTTGGCCTTCCTATATCCATGTCGGCTCCTCATACGTCCCGAACACCTCGCGAAAGACGTCGGTGATCTCGCCCAGGGTGGCATAGGCGCGGACGGCATCGAGGATAAAGGGCATGGTGTTGTCCGTGCCGGCCGCGGCCGCCCGCAACGCCGATAGGGTCGCTTCGACCTGCCCATTGTCCCGCTCCTGGCGCAGCCGGCCCAGACGATTGATCTGGCGATCATAGCCCTGTGGATCCATCTCCAGGATGGGAATGCGTAATTTCTCATCCGGATCGACGTAGGCATTGACCCCGACGATATAACGTTCCTCGCGATCGATCTCGCGCTGATAGCGATAGGCGGCGGCCGAAATCTCCGACTGGAAAAAGCCCTGATCGATGGCCGGCAGCACCCCACCCAGCTCATCCACCTGCTGCCAGTAGTCGTAGACCTGGGCCTCGATCTTGTTCGTCTCGTGCTCCACGAAGAAGGAACCGGCCAGCGGATCGACCGTGTTCACCACGCCGCTCTCCTCGGCGATGATCTGCTGCGTGCGCAGGGCGACGGTGACGGCCGCCTCGCTGGGCAGGGCCAGCGCCTCATCCATGCTGTTGGTGTGCAGGCTTTGCGTGCCGCCCAGCACGGCGGCCAGCGCCTGGATGGCGACGCGCACCACGTTGGTTTCCGGCTGCTGGGCGGTCAGGCTGACCCCGGCGGTCTGGGCATGGAAGCGACACAACCACGAACGTGGATTCTTCGCTCCAAATCTCTGACGCATCTCGCGCGCCCATATTCGACGAGCGGCGCGGAACTTGGCGATCTCCTCGAAGAAATCATTGTGGCTGTTGAAGAAAAAACTGAGGCGCGGGGCAAAGTCATCGATATCCATCCCCCGAGCCACGGCCCAGCGCACGTACTCCAGACCGTTGCCTAGCGTGAAGGCCAGCTCCTGCGCGGCCGTGGAGCCGGCTTCGCGAATATGGTAGCCGCTGATGGAGATAGTGTTCCACAACGGCATATGACGCGCGCCGTATTCGATGGTATCGATCACCAGGCGCATGGACGGCTCCGGCGGAAAAATGTACTCCTTTTGGGCTTGATACTCCTTTAGGATGTCATTTTGCAACGTGCCGCCCAGCTTTTCCTGGGGCACACCCTGCTTCTCGGCCGCGACGATGTACATGGCCCAGATGATGGCCGCCGGACTGTTGATCGTCATGCTGGTCGTCACCTGATCGAGGGGAATTCCATCGAACAGGATTTCCATGTCGCGCAAGCTGCTGATAGCCACGCCGCACTTGCCGAACTCGCCCAGCGCTTGCGGGGCGTCGCTGTCGTAACCCATCAGCGTCGGCAGGTCGAAAGCCACGGACAATCCCATATTACCCTGGCTCAATAGGTACTTGTAGCGGCCGTTGGTTTCCTCCGCGCTGCCGAAGCCGGCAAACATGCGCATCGTCCACGGCTTGCCGCGGTATAGGGTTGAATGAACACCGCGTGTGTAGGGATATTCACCCGGATTGCCCAAATCGTCCGCATAATCGAGATCAGCCACATCGAGCGGCGTATAGAGACGGCGGATCGGCTCGCCTGATGTAGTCTGGAAGGATTCCTTGCGTTCTGGCGTGCGGGCCAGCGTTTGTTGCAGCGTGGTCTCTTCCCACCGATCTTGGTCTTCCGCTAATTGGGCAAGCTTATTTTTATCATACATGGAACAACTCCGATGGGTGCCGCACGATTCGGCAACGGCCTGCTCAATTTTGGAATTTTATCATGCAGGCCAGGCTATTATACCCGCCTACCGCAGGTCGTCAGGTCTATTCGGAACTGCGAATGGCGGGCAACAATAATACTGGATGAATTGCCCTATTGATTTGCTCTCACCTATGCATATAATAGTTCTGGGAAGGAGTAGCAAGCCAACTAGCAATAGTTGGTGCTACTCTTTTTGCTTTAATTTTATCGGTACATAGGATAACAAGTGAAAATGATGAGAAAGCGCCAGTTACCCAGGTATTTGACGGGAAAGTACGCTCTGATAGTCACCCTGATAGGTCTTGTCGCCACGGCCATGCTGGTCCTGGCAATCAACCCCCTGAAAGCAGCCGGTATTTCTGTGGCCGCCGGCGAGGTAGGCATCGCTGCCAATGGTCAATGCTCATTAATTGAGGCCATTATAAACGCCAATGACGACGCCGCGACGCATGCCGATTGTGTAGCCGGCTCCGGCGCCGATACCTTGATATTACCGTTGGCAAGCACCTACAATCTGAGTACAAGCTACGCCAGCTACAGCGGAGACACCGGCCTGCCGCAAATCACGTCCGACATCACAATTGATGGTGACGGATCAACGATTACGCGCACCGCTGGCAACATTCGTTTGTTGGCTGTCAGTAGCAGCGGTATCCTGACGCTCAACGAGCTTACGCTTAGCAATGGCCTTCGCCCTTCCGATATCGGCGGCGGGGCCATCTACAACAACGGCGGGGCGATTACTATCAACGATAGTACGCTAAGCAGTAACAACGCCACCAATAGTCAGGGCGGCGGCGCGATTCGCACTAGCGGCGGCAGCATCACCATCAACCGCAGCACCCTGACGGGCAACCAAGCGTCCAACAGCGGTGGCGGCGGCGGCATTTTTGCCGAAAACGGCGCCACGGTAACCATCAACGATAGCACGCTCAACGACAACGCGGCGGCCAACACCAACGGCGGGGCTATCAGCGTCGGCAGCGGCAGCAACAATGTCACCATCAATCGCAGCACGCTGGGCAGCAACAACACCGCCAGTGGCGGCGCGGCGCTGGCGATCAACAGCGGCGCGGTCACACTGAACAACTCCACCGTGTCGGGCAACACGGCCCAGTCCTCCGGCGGCGGCGGCCTCTATAACAACGGCGGCACGATGACGCTGAACAACACGACCGTCACCGGCAACGTGACCGCCAATGCTGGCGGCGGCATCCTGAGCAACAGCGGCACGCTCAACCTCAACCGCAGCATCATCAGCGGCAACACGGGTAACACCGGCTACGACAGCGGCTACGAGGTCGTCAGCTACGGCACCGAGAACGCCAACAACTACAACGTCTTCGGCCATAGCGGCATTACGACGAACCGCGCCTTTGCCTTCAGCTTCACGCCGGGTGCGAACGACATCAATGCCACGAGCGATGGCACGACGCCCACGGCCGTCGGCAGCATCCTGAACACCACATTGACCAACAACGGCGGGCCAACCGAGACACACGCGCTGGTGAGCGGCAGCCCCGCAGTTGACTTAGGTCCATCGGCCGCTTGTGCCGCCCCGCCGATAAACAGCGTCGATCAACGAAACTCCCCCCGGAACAATGACGGCAACGGCTCGGCGAGCATTCTCGAATGTGATAGCGGCGCCTATGAGGCGGATTCCAGCGCGACGAACACACCCACCAATACTGCGACGCCGACGAATACGCCGACTGACACATCCACGCCGACCTCCACCTCGACGCCAACGGATACGGCCACGCCGACTTCCACCTCGACGCCGACGAATACGCCGACTGACACATCCACGCCGACCTCCACCTCGACAGCAACGGATACGGCCACGCCGACTTCCACCTTCACGCCGACGAATACGCCGACTGACACATCCACGCCGACCTCCACCTCGACAGCAACGGATACGGCCACGCCGACTTCCACCTCGACGCCGACCAATACCCCGGTTCCCAGCGTCTGTCTGCCAAGTGCGGGCGCCAATGAGATGACGATCATTCTCGGCAAGGGCATGGGCAGCAACACAGGCGGTCAAGGCGTCGCCAAGATCGTCGTCCCCAATTCCAACGACGTCCTGAGGATCTATGGTCAATTGGCCGGCAAAGAGCAGCGTTCATACAAGTACGCCCGGTTCCTGCGACCCAACGGCACCTACATCAATGACAAGACAAAGGAAAGCCCGGCCTATCGTAATTCGGCCGAATTCTGGTTCGGCGAGGAACTGACTCCTGCCAACACCGCTAACTGGCGCGCGCGACTTATCGGCGCACCGACCAACAAGCCTTTTGTGCAGCGAGCCTTCCTTCTCTATCCGACGTATCAGACGGCGGTTCCTTATGTCAATGTATTTGAACTGTTCGCTGTGAGCAGCGAGAATCACGTTTACTGGGACGCGGCCAACGGCTGGATTCCCACGCAGCAGCAGATCATTCCCATCGCCGCCCCGCAGCTGCCTGTCGCTCTAACCGTATCAGTGGCCGTCGTCGACAACGACCGCGACACTCATCCGTTCAAACTGACGATCACGGCCGGTAACGTCTCGCAAACGGTGACGCTCAACGGCCCGACAGACGGCGACCTGCTCAACCTCGTCCAGATGACGCTGAACAACGTCCCGGCCGGAACAAGCCAGATCATCATCGACCTCGAATCGCCTCCTCAGATCGGCGACTCGGTGGCGATGGTCGGCATGACCGCCCACTACGCTTGCTCGCCGAGCAACTAACAACCTGCCTTAGGCGGATTCGGCTGCGAGAGGCCGATTAATCAGACTGGCCGGGCCTCAATTTGAGGCCCGGCCTTTTTATGGGATACTGGGCCGCGTTGATCAAACGACGCCCAATCGCTGTCCGCCCGTCATTGCGACCCCTCCATCAATCCGCTAGACTAGCCCCACATGGAGCAAATCCCCGATCCGTCGACGCCGGAACCGTTTCCCCCGCTTCTCATAGATGACCTCTCTGACAGCGCTTCAGAAGACCCGTCAGGCACGGATGACGGCAGTGAGAATAACGGCATCGTGCGCGCGGCGGCCATCCTGGCTGCCGGCAACGTGGCCAGCCGGATCATGGGGTTAGCGCGGGAGATCGTCAAGGCCAATCTGTTCGGCTCGTCGCCCTTGCTGGCCGCCTATCAGGCGGCGGCCTACGTACCCACCAGTCTGTTCGACCTGATCATCGGCGGCATGGTCAACTCGTCGCTCGTGCCCGTGTTCAGCGACTATGCTTCGCGCGAGCGACGTGATGAGCTGTGGCAGGTCGTGAGCATGGTACTCAGCGCGGCCACACTGGTCTTGCTGGCGATCATTGCCGTCGTCGTGGCCCTCGCGCCGCAAGTCGCCTGGCTGGTCGGAACGGTCAACTTCGCCGAGCCTGAGCTATCGGCTCTCAGCGTATCGCTCATTCGCCTGACGACGCCCGCTGTCCTGTTCCTGGGTATCGCCAGCATCCTGACCGGGGCGCTCTACGCGCTGAAGCGCTTCACCTTGCCCGCCTTTGTCGGCGCGGCCTTTAATGGGGCCATCGTCGTCATCGCGCTGTTGAATCGGGAAGATATTCGCGGCCTGGTGTGGGGATTGCTCCTCGGCTCGATTCTCCAGGTCGTGCTGCAATTGCCGGCCCTGCGCGATGCGCGTCTGCGGTGGACACTCGACTGGCAGCATCCGGCCATTCGTCGGATCATCAAGCTCTACCTCCCTATTCTGGCCGGGCTTGTCGTGAACCAGCTCGCCATCATGCTCAGCTACAATCTGGCCATCCGCACCGGCGACCAGAGTCTCAACTACATGAACTACGCGACGACGCTCTATCAGTTCCCTCTGGGGCTTGTTGTCACCGCCCTGTCCATTGCGACCTTGCCCACACTGTCGCGGCAGGCGGTGGGCGATCTGGTGCAGTTCAAGCAGACATTGGGCGACGGCTTGCGATTGGTGCTGGCGCTCATCCTTCCGGCGACCACCGGCCTGTTCGCGCTCGCCCCGTATATCATCGGGCTGCTCTTCGAGCACGGCCGCTTCACCGCGCTCGACACCACGACAACGGCCCTGGTGCTGCGCGTCTATCTGCTGGGGATGCCCTTCGCCGCGGCCGACCAGATGCTCGTCTTCGCTTCTTATGCGCGCAAGGACACCTGGCGGCCCGCACTAGTCGGCTTCATCAGCATCATCATCTATTCGAGCACGGCGCTCCTGTTGCTGAGCCGGCTAGGGTTATTGAGCCTGATGGTGGCCGACGCGGTGAAGCACGTCGTCCACACGTTGATCATGCTGTGGATATTGCGCCGGCAACTGGGCGACCTGGCGGGCAACCCGGTGCTCTTCAGCGCGGTCAAGTCGCTGGCGGCGGCGCTATTCACGGGCCTGGGGGCCTATGGCGCGGCGCGGCTGGTGGCCGGCCAACTGGACGCCGCGCCGCTGGTCATGCACCTGGCACCGGTGATAGCCGGCGGAATTGCCGGGATACTGGCCTACACGTCGGCCGTTTTTGCGCTTAATATTACAGAAACGCGCGCCTTGCCGCGGCTACTGCTGCGGCGGCGTTAGATTCGGTATACAGGAGAAGGTTATGAACGAGAACGCTTTTCGGCTACAGATGCAGTCCGGGCCGGATTCGGGCCGCGTGTATGACCTGACGATGGACAGCCTCATGCTCGGCCGCTATCCTTTGGCCGACATCGTCATCGACGATCCCGCGGTTTCGTACCGCCATGCCGTCCTGACACGGCACGCCGCCACCTACCGCATCGCCGATCTCGGCAGTGAATCGGGAACTTACGTCAATGGACAACGCATCGGCGCGGAGCCGGTTGCCCTTTCGCCCGGGGACATCATTCTGCTGAGCTCCCGCCTGTCGGCCGCCTTCTTGTCCGGATCGGCAGCAGCGGCCGAACCAGTCAATGAAGAGAACGTCCCCTTTTCAACTGATGACCCGTCGCTTGTCCTCTCTGAATCCTCTGGCGGCCCGGCCCACGACCCGGAAGCTGACCCATTCTCAACCAGCGACAACGATTCACCATTTATGCAAGCAGAAGACCTCCGGACGGAGATGATTGAATCCAACGTTGATAGCGAGCCACCGGCCCCGGTGCCGGCGGAAGCGCGGGTCATTTCCGGACATGATGGCCCGCTGCCTGCCATGCCGCCACCCCAGAAAAACAGAAACGGCCGGATCATGCTGATCACGGCCGGTTGCCTTATCGCGCTGCTGGCCTGCTGCTGCAGCTCTACGCTGTTCCTATACTTTATAGGCGGCGACTGGTTGTTGTCGCAGTTGGGCTATTTACCCTAGCGGCGGAACAAGCCCTTCTTTTTGCCCGGTTCCGTCTCGAGATCGGTCAAACCGTCGGCGATTTCGCCCTCGATCAACTTAATCTCAGACGAGACATCCGTGGCCGCGCCCTCGACGACCGTAGTGGTCTTCTGCGCGTTCATCTGCTCCATGTAGCGAGCCACCACCTGCGGCGGGGCCATCTCAATAAAGACCTTGGCGCCGATTAGCAAAATGGTCAGGTCGTCTAGCTGTCCCAGCACCGGCACGACGTCGGCAATGAGGTCGATGGGGAACAGCGTGTAGAGGATCCCCGCAAACGGTAATATCTTCAGATAAATCGGCACGTCTGCGTCTTTGATCAAGTAAAAGACGAGTCGAATTTGTTGCCACAACTCGCCCAGAAAGCCAACATCTTTCATATTTTCGATCTTCGATTTTTCTTTCTTTGCCACTTCATCCAACCTACCCTTAATCAGGGATATTCCTTCAATTGCCTGGCTATCTTCGATAATTATACGTTACGTCGCGCAGGAAGTCGCATGAGCTTCATGAATTTCCCATGCGCCTGTTGCCTTCCCATGACCATAAGCATAAAATCAGGTGGCGATGATACTGGTTATCCTGAAGTTACTGGTCGTCCTGACATTTCTGATCATGTTTATCCGCCGCCCCTCCGTGGTATGGGGCATCGGCTTGCTGACCGTGACCACGGCCGTGTTACTGGATACACTGCTGGGCACGTTCAATCGGGACGAATTGCTGGCCGAGCTGGGCTTCTTTTTCTACGTTATCAGCGGCATGTTGCTGGCCGGGGCGGCCGCCTGGTTGTGGGGCATGGTGCGCCCCAGGGTGCCGGGTGATGCAGCTGCGTCCACGCCACAAGCTGCGCCGGCCGTGCGCGCCACGCCCACCGTTCTGACACCCATGCCGCCGACCAGGACGGAGACCCCGCTCCCGGCTCCCGAACCCAAGTTGCCTCCGCCGCTGCCGGCCGATCACGTCGACCAGTACGCCGAATCCGGTTAT
>JAGOBF010000024.1 GCA_017983515.1 Promineifilum sp.
ACAGGCTGCAGCGTCATGCTCCGTCCTCCCAGTACGGCCACAGGCAGCACTACTTCCTCATCGTCGGAATTGAACACCACGACGACGCGATCAGTGTCGGGATCGAGGTTGTCGCCGACGAGGTCCGACAGGCTCATGACGATGACGCCAGGGATCTGATCGGGGCCGGTGTTGAAGAATTGCAGACGAGCCTGCACCTCTTCGGCGGTGCGCAGCCGGAACAGCGGCGAGCCGGCGCGAATTTGGGCGATCTCGCGGAAGTGGGCCGCCGCGGCGGCGATGTTCTCCGGTTGGGGGGCCAGAGCGGGGTTGGCCAGAAGCGTAGCCATCACCGGCCACATGCTCTCGTTGTCGGCCGCCGGGGGTAGGCCGTGGCCCCAATTGGTCGTCTGTCCCGTCCAGTCGATGGCGTTGAACCAGTCGCCGGAGTTGTAGCTGTTGCGATCCAGCGACTTGGAGCGCAGCAGGTCGTCGGCGGCCTGGAAGAAGGGCACGCCCTGGCTGAACATGACGATGCTGTTGCCCAGGTTTTGCATGCGGGTGCGGCCGGCCATATCCACGCCGGCCGGGGCTTTGTATTGAATCGCGTCGAACAGCGTCTCGTTGTCGTGTTTAGAGACGTAGACGATGTTCTCCTGCGGGTCGGCGGTGTAACCGGCGGGGTTGCCGTTATAGTCGACGTCTGCCCCGCTGACTGTGTCGCCCGACGCGCCGGTGAACTCATAGCCGGCCAGATTGCCGGCCAGGCCCACGCGCACCAAATCGCTTAGGTGCAGCAGGCGGGCCAGTTGTTCGCCTTCCGCGCCCTGGTCGGTCTCGTTAGGGGCCACGTAGAGGCCGGTGATGAAGCCCTGCTCCTGCTGGCCGCCGAAGGGACTGCCACCGCGTGCCGCGTCGCGCAGCCGGTCATTGAATGTGCCGATTCCCGTGCCGGCCATATTGAACTGCGTGGCGTTCGGGCCGCGGGCATTGCCGGCCACTTCGCCAAAGTCCCAACCCTCGCCGTAGACGTAGATCGACGGATCGATCTCGTCCAGCGCGGCGCGCACGGCCAGCATGTCGTCCTTCATGTGGTGGCCCATCAGGTCGAAGCGGAAGGCGTTGATGCCGTACTGTTCAACCCACAGGCGTACCGAGTCGACCATCAGCTTGCGCATCATGGCGTGTTCGGTGGCCGTATTCTGGCAGCAAGTGCTCGTCTCCACCCGGCCGGCGGCGCTGAGTCGATGGTAGTAGCCGGGCACGATACGATCGAGCACCGCGTTGGCGTTCTGGCCGCTGGCGTTGGTGTGGTTATAGACCACGTCGGCCACGACGCGCAGGCCCACGGCGTGGAGCGCCTGCACCATTTGGCGGTACTCCAGGATGCGGGCCGGGCCGTTGGGGTCCGTGCTGTAGCTGCCCTCCGGCACGTTGTAGTGCAGTGGGTCGTAGCCCCAGTTGAAGCCGTCGAGATCGCGCGTCTCGCCGATGATGGCCTGCTGCTCCTCGGAGTCGGGCGGCAGGGCCGCCAGAGCGGCGGGGGCCGGCTCGACGCGCGCGGCGGCATCCTCGTTGATCGTGGCGATGTCGAACGTGGGCAGCAGGTGAAGATGGGTCACGCCCGCCTCGGCCAACTCGGCCAGGTGCGTCAGGCCATCACCGCCGTTAAACGCGCCATAGGTGCCGCGCAGTTCGGCCGGCACGCTGTCGTCGAAAATGCTGAAGTCGCGGACGTGGAGTTCGTAGATGACAATGTCCTCCGGCGCGTCCAGTGGTGGCAGCTCGCCCTCGCCCCAGCCGTCGGGCTTCAGGTCGGGGTCGTCGAGGTTGACGATCTGGCTGCGACCGCTATTCAGCGACAAGCTCACTGAGTAGGGATCGGTGACCAGATTGGTCTCGACCGCGCCGGTGCTGGGCGCGAAGACGCGAACCTCGTAGAGATAGTATTTGCGATCCCAATCCGGCTCGCCGGCCAGCGTCCACACGCCGGTGTCGGGATCGACGCGCATGATCATCTCGTCGCCGGGCGTCTCCGCGCCGGCGTCGTCGAAGAGCACTAACCGCACGCGTTGGGCCGTGGGCGCCCAGACGCGCAGCACGGGCGCGCCATCCTCGTAGCTGACGCCCAACGGGCCGTCGTAGGGGTAGAGATCGTCTATCACGCCGGCCGTTTGCAGGCTGGTGGCGTCGAGCAGGTCGCCCTCAGGCCCGGCAGCGGAGACGGCCGCCTGCCCTTTCAGGGCGATGCGTACGGTACCGGCGCGTGTCGGCAGATGGAAGACAGGCAGTTCGGCCAGATGAGGGAATCGAGTCGCCAGTTCCTCAGGCAGGCCATCGGGCACGTACTCCAGATTGATCGACGGGCCGGCGATGCCGTCCTGCTCCAACACCAGTGGCTCACCGGTCTCGGTATAGTGGAAGGTGTAGGCGTTGTCGGGGCTGTAGTCGACGTCCCAGACGATGGTGTCCTGCGCCAGCCAGTGGGCGCGGGCTTCGCCCAGATTGCCCACCGGCCCCGCCCCGCCGGCCTGAATCGTCATGATCTTGTTGGCTGAATTCCACACAAAGCTCACCAGTGTGCCGTCTTCGGGCACGTTAAAGGGGATATTGGCCCCGCCGGGCGCGCCGGCTTCACCGTAGTTCTCGTCCCAACTGAGACCCACGGCGACCTTGGCCTCATAGTCGCCGGCGGGGATGGCATCAGTCTGGAAGACGAATGTGCCGTCGCCGTCGGGGTCTTGCAGCCAGGTGCGCAGGCAGTCGGGCGACCATTCGGCCGGGCAGCCCAATTCGTCCTGAAAGCTGCCGGCCACGGTGGCAATGGGCGTGCTGACGTCGTCGGTGGCCCAGCCGGTTTGGGGCGAGAAGTAGAACGTGACGTCGGCATCGTCGGCCAGCAGTAGCGGGATATTTTCGCCCCCCTGCTGGGCGTCGACGCCGAAGTTGACGTCCCACGTGCCGTTGAGGGCGACCTTATATTCGTATTCGCCGGCGGGCAACGGGAACGTGCCCAGCCACAATTGATAGACTTCATCGTACGCCAGCGCCGTAGCCTCGCATTCCGCCAGCCAGTCGCCGGGGCAACCCAGTACGCTCTGGATGGTGCCGGGGACGACGACCTGGTCGGGCGGCGTGGCGACAACGGGCGGCGGCATGCCCGCCGCGGCCGTTGCACCTTGGGCCAGCGCCGGGTCGGCAGCGCTGACGGTTAAGCCGCCGGCGACATCGCCAAAGGTGAAGTGTGCGGCCTCGCCCTCGGCCACGGTAAAGGCCACAGGTTCACCCTGAGCACCCTGGGCCGGCGCGGACTGCAGCAGGCCATCGGCGTTGGCGGTCGTCCGGGCAACGGTGGCCGAGTAGTCACCCGGCGACAGGACGGCCAAACGTTCATAGCCGCCGTCGCCGTCGGGATCGACCAACAGCGCGCGCAGGCAATCCGGCGCATCATCGGCCGGGCAACCCAGCCCGGTCTGGAAATCGCCGAAGACGCTGAGCAGGCTGTGGTTGATGCTGTCGGCCACCCAGCGCGTATTGTGGTCATACCAGAACGTCACCGGCCCGTCTGCGGCCACTTCCAGGGGGATGTTGGGGCCGTAATAGGCCGCGCCCAGGCCGTAGTTATCGTCCCACGTCCCGTTGAGCGCGGCCTTGTATTCGTAGGAGCCGGCAGTCATCTGGAACGTAGCCAGCCACAGGTCGCTGTCGGCGTCGTAGACCAACATCGTCTCTTCACACTGGGTATTCCAGTCGCCCGGGCAACCCAGCGAGGTCTGGAGCGATCCGGCGATAGTCACCGATTCCGGCGGGGGAATATTCTCCGGGTCATCCCGCTGTGCTAGCACCGGCGACAGGGAGACGAGGAACATGAACAAGAGGACCACGAGACCCAGGAGGCGGATGATGGGTAAGAGACGTTCCTGTTTTGATTTCACGACAACTCCTCTGATAATCGCCGGTGTGGCGAGTGGACCGCCTGTTTCAAGCGGACAGGGATGATTGCTGGATGCCTAATCATATCAGTTTTTGGGGCAACGACAGCGAAACCGGCGCGTATATCTTGTGGATAGAGGTGGCCGAGGACATCGCGGTGACGTTTGGCCGCTTCCAGAACGGCCGCCCGGTCGCCATAGCCACCGGGTATTATGCCTATGTGGGATCGGCGATGGGCCGGCGCGGCTCATCGTCGCTGGTCGGGCGCTTGCTGCGCCACGCCACGCGCAGCGGCGAGAAGCCGCCCCACGCCTTGCGCGCCCTGATGCCAGAGGCAGCGGCCGCCGCGGGGCTGCGCGTGCCCGCCGCGCTGCCGGCCGGCAAGCGGCTGCACTGGCACATCGATTATTTGCTTGATAATCCGGCGGTTGAGATCGCCCACATCCGGATGCTCCGCAGCGGGCTGCGACTGGAAAGCGAACTGGCGCGAGCGCTGGCCGCCCAGCCCTGTTTTGCGCCCGTCGCTCCCGGCCTGGGGGCCAGCGACGCGGCCGGGGAGACGCACTTGTTTCGTTATATGGGAGCTAAGGATTCAACACGGACAGGAGGCGGATGACGCGGATAAAATGGATCGAGGATGGTCGATCCGTTTCATCCGCGTCCTGCCTGTGTCGACGAGATACCAGCCGGCCGGACGCCCCGGCGCGATCGCCTACCTGCCGATGATGGCGGGGAAGTAGGAGACGTTGCCCAACGGCGTGATCGGCTTCGGCGTTGGGGTGGGGGAATGGGGGGTGCGCGTCGGCCGGGTTGTGGCCGTGGGACGTGGCGTTTTGGTCGGCGTTGGCTGGGTGCCAGTGGGCATCACCGTCGGCAGCGGAGTCTTCGTCGTCGTGAAGAGCACGGTGGGCGTGTTGGTTTGGGTGGGAACGGCCGTGTTCGTCGATGTCAACAACGGTGTGGGCGTGTCGGTCGCAACGGGCACGTCCGTCGGCGTCGCTTCCACGCAATCGGCCCGGAAATTGGAAACAATCTGTCGAGACTGGTTCATCGAGCGGGCGACGTCCGACGCGCCGGTGGGATTATCTTCATAATCGACCCCGGTTGGTTCTCCTCCGTACCAGACATCGGGGTTGGCCCACTGACTGATACGCTGGCAGCCGTTGGGACAATCGTAAGACATGATGGTGCGAAAAGTGCCGTTTGGCGATTGATAGCCATAGGAGTACGGAAAGAGCGTCGGCTCGCTATTGTTTTGGCGATTATGGGCACTGCCCAGATTGTGGCCCAATTCATGGACCAACGTTAATTCGCTGCAGGAGAAGGGGTCGGCGTAATCCAGGGCCGTGACCCCAAATCCGCTACCGGCGAAATATCCCCCCAACTGTCTCATCTCATAAGCCAACCCACAATAGTTATTATTCCCTTCGGAGATCAGCAAGGCGACCAGATCGGCCTTGGCCGCATCGCGCAGCGGGTGAACTTCATCCATTAGCCCGTCAGTCGGCAACGCCAGTCTGTCCAGGTCAACCCCGATGTTACCCGACTCAACGTAGTCGACGGGGGCCACACCGGCCAACCGCCAATCGAAACCGACCAGACTGACGTCGTTGATCGTGTTCATCTCACTGATACGCCGGTTGATCAGGGCTTCAATGGCGTCCTGACCGCCTTCAGCATCGCGAGCCTGGGCCGTATAGACGATCATCACGCTGATCTGTGTGCCGTCTTCCTGGCACGTCGTCTGTTGTGGGGAGAGATCGGCCATATCCGCGGCCGACAGTTGGGGGACGATGTAGTCCTCGCCGGTCGGTTCCGGCGCGTGGGGGTCAAGTTCGCGTATGGCGTAGAGGTCCGACGTGGGCCCGCCGGAATACTGAATAGTCGTCCAGTGGTAGCCGAATCTCTGCACACTGCCGGACAGCACGTCGTTCTGGACGGACAGCGTCACCACGCTACCCGGCTCGCCGCTGATTTGCCCGACCCATACAAACCCACCGGTTACCGAGTAATCAACGCGGGTCAGCTCGGCCGTCAGATCGACGTTGTCGAACAAATTGAGACGTATCTCGGCACTCTGCGGGTCGAGCGCCTCCCAATTGACGCGCACCGAGCGAGCGCGAAGCGGCTCGCCGACGCTCTGTGCCACCGTGACCGGCGCGTTGGTCGCCGCCACGAACAGCGAGTTATCGCTCAGCGCAGCAAAGGGTTGCCCGAAAAGCAGGGCCAGAAGAAAGACGGCCGCCGGCAGCAGCACAGCCAGGCGCCTCATTACCATTGATAGTCGTCGTTCTTCATCATAAAATTGTTTATCGCCCATCCCATGACTCCACCCTGACAGGTTGGCGTTACTTCATGCCACCCCAGGGATTTACGGCCGCCGGTACTTCTTCGGGCCGCTACGGCGCGGCACAAAATTTAGAGTATCATCGGGAAGCTGCATAGGGTTATTTATCAACCATTAGGATCATTCTCATTATTTCAGACGTGTGAAGAGTAAAAAGTACCAGACCATTCTAACATCCGGCTGGTATAATCTATTTTGCCGGGACGCTTCTTTTTATTCGTTATCCGGAGCCATTCGCCCAACTCAACTCATGTAGCCATGAAATCCTTCACCTTCCTGCTTATCCTTTTTCTGGGCCTGGGCCTGGTGGCCTGTTCGGCCAACGATCAGGCGGCCGACCGCCAGCCCACTATCCCGCTCGAAGAATGCCGTCTGGCGAGCGGTGTCGCAGCCCAATGCGGCACGTTGACGGTCTATGAAAATCGCGATACTCAGGCCGGTCGGACGATCGATCTAGGCATCGCCGTCTTGCCGGCCACGGGCAGCAGCAACGTCGTCGAACCGGACCCGCTCTTTCTGCTGGCCGGCGGGCCGGGACAGGCCGCGGTCGAAGTCTACCCCAACGCCACCTTCCTGTTCGAAGAAGTCAATCGCACTCGCGACATCGTGCTCGTCGACCAGCGCGGCACCGGTGACTCCAACGGCTTCGTCTGCGACAACCTGACCGATGACGAACTGCCCGATGATCTGCCCGACGAGGCGGCCGTGGCGCTTCTCGACGCTTGCCGGGAAAGCCTGACAGCCCAGGCCGACCTGACCCAGTACACAACCGACCGCTTCATTGAGGACCTGGAGGATGTCCGTATCGCGCTGGACTACGACGCGATCAACCTCTACGGCGCGTCCTACGGCAGCCGGGCGGCGCTGGCCTACATGCGCCGCCACCCGGAACACATTCGCTCGGCCGTGCTCGACGCCGTAGCCGGGCCGGACCTGGTGCTCTTCCGCGACATGCCGCGCGACGGGCAGCGCGCGCTCGATCTGCTGTTCGACCGCTGTGCCGCGGACGATGCCTGTCACGCCGCCTTCCCCGACGTGCGGGCCGAATATGAGGCCTTATTGACCCGGTTGGAAGTGCCCCAATCCATCGCCGTTGCCAACCCCCTGACCAACGAGCCGCTGGAATTCCGCCTAACTGGCGATCGACTGTCGCAGTACGTATTCAACATCCTCTATAGCGCGGAGTTGCAATCACTGCTGCCTCTGCTCATCCACCACGCGCATGAGACGGGCGACTTCACGCCGCTGGTCATCCAGGCGCTGACCGTTAGCGAGGGAACCGGCGTCTATCCAGGTTTGCTCTACGCCGTAGCCTGTTCGGAGGACGCGCCACTGATCGACCCAGAGGAAGCGGCCGAGATCCAGGCCGGCACGAGTTTTGGGACGTTGGCCGAAAATTTCCAGGCCATCTGCGCCACGTGGCCACGGGCCGAGGTCGCCGCCGATATGCGCCAACCCCTGCAGAGCGACATCCCCACCCTGCTGCTCTCCGGCGACGCCGACCCGGTGACGCCGCCCGCCTACGCCGAGACGGTGGCGGCCACGCTGGCCAACGGTCGCCAGCTGGTCGTCCCTGGTTATGGACATGGCGTGCTGGCAGTGGGCTGCATGCCGCGCGTCGTGGCCCAATTCATCCGTGACGGCCGCGCGGACGCGCTCGATACCGCCTGTCTTGACGAGCTGCAACCGCCGCCCTTTTTCGTCGATTTCGCCGGGCCGCAACCGTAGACGGATCAAACCTGAGAGGTCGGCCTCAAGGCCGCTGCTGAGCCAAGAGGTATTCGGCCAACCTGTCAGGTGTCCGGGTTTGACACAGGAAAGCTATGATTCGCGTCACTAATCTTCACAAATCATTCGGGCTGGTGAAGGCCGTGCAAGACGTTTCGTTCACCGCCCCCGACGGCCTGATTACTGGCCTGCTCGGCCCCAACGGCGCGGGCAAGAGCACCACCATGCGCCTCATTGCCGGGGCGCTGGAATCCGATAGCGGCACGGCGGTCATCGACGGCTATGACACGCGCACCCAACGGCTGGCAGCTCAGGCGCGGCTGGGCGTCCTGACCGATTCTCATGGCCTCTATCTGCGCCTGACGGCCCGCGAAAATATCCGCTATTTCGGCCGGCTGCATGGGCTGAGCGGCAAGGAGCTGGAGCAGCGCATCGACACGTTGATCGAATTGCTCGATATGGCCGAAATCGCTAACCGGCGCACCGAGGGCTTTTCGACCGGCGAACAGGTGAAGGTCGCCATCGCCCGTTCCCTCGTTCACCGGCCGCAGAACGT
>JAGOBF010000021.1 GCA_017983515.1 Promineifilum sp.
CATCCTGGGCAATATCCCCCTGGGCTTTATTTTTGCTATCATTGCCGCCTTCATTGTCTGGTGGCTTCTCTACCGAACGACGCTGGGCTATGAAATTCGCACTGTCGGCCTAAACTCCAGCGCCGCTCAATACGCCGGCATTCGCGTGGCGCGCATGGTCATCCTGACCATGATGATCAGCGGCTTTTTGGCGGGCTTTGGCGGCGCTGTGGAAACACAGGGCATCGTCGGCCGCTATCAACCCGGATTTAACGCCGGGCTGGGCTTCGACGGTATCACCGTCGCCCTGCTGGGAAAAACCAGTCCGTTTGGCGTCATTCCCGCGGCCTTACTCATGGGCGCCATGCGCGCCGGAGCCAGCCAGATGCAGTTTAGCGCCGGCGTCGCCAAAGAGATCACCGACGTCATTACGGCCTTCATCCTCTTCTTTGTGGCCGCGGATGTCATCGTGAAGTGGCTTATCCGCCAGCGCGACAGCGATGATGAACGCATTGTGCTTAGCTCTGGTTGGGGCGGCAACTGATCTTCCGTCATTTAGCTCCCTACCGTCCGTAGTCCTTAAAGCGCCGTAACCGACAGTCAAGCGAGGACGTCATCATGGAATTAACCGCACAGCGCCGGGCCGAATCGAGCAACTGGTTTATCAGGCATAAATGGGGTGTGCTGATCGCCCTCATCCTCATCGGCTCCGTACTCTACGCCTACGCCACCAATGCAGTCGTAACAGCGGCCGTCCTGGCCTCAACGGTGCGCCAGTCCACTCCCCTCGTCCTCGGGGCGCTCTGCGGGATGCTGGGCGAGCGCAGCGGCGTGATCAACATCGGCATCGAAGGCCAAATGTTGTTGGCAGCATTCGTGGCCTTTCTGGCCAATGTCTACATCGGCAATCTTTGGATAGCCACGCTGGCCGGCTTGCTGGCGGGTGGACTCATGGGCTTATTGCTGGCCTTCACGTCCGTCACCCTTAAAATGGATCAGATCATCGGCGGCACGGTGATCAACATCCTGGCTGTCGGCCTGACTGGCTACTTTTACGTCAGTGGTCTGACGACCAAGGGCAAATTCCAGCCCATACCGCTGGGGCCGTTGGCCGAAATTCCACTGATCGGCCCGGTGCTCTTTCGCAACCCTCCGATCACTTATTTGGCCATCATCCTCGTCTTCGTCCTCCATTACGTGCTGTTCTACACGCGCTGGGGCTTGCGAACCCGGGCGGTCGGCGAGCATCCCAGCGCGGCCGACACAGTGGGCATCAACGTCTTTCGCACGCGCTACATCAACGTCATCATCGCCGGAGCCATCGCCGGCCTGGGCGGAGCATTCTTGACGCTGGAAGGTGTGGGGTCTTTTGAGCGGCTGATGACCAACGGCCGCGGCTTCCTTGCCCTGGCGATCATGATCTTCGGCAAGTGGACGCCTCTGGGATCGTGGGGCGCGGCCCTGCTCTTCGGCTTCACCTACGCCATGCAGACCCAACTCCAATTCGCAGGGGTAAACCTGCCGCCGCAGTTTATCGGCAGCTTGCCCTATATCCTGACGATCCTGGTCCTCGCCGGGTTTGTCGGCCGCTCGCGCGCACCGGCCGCAGAAGGCATACCTTACGAGAAAGAGGGCTAATCAATCGCCGCAAGCCATCCCCGCCTGTGGGCAGGCCAGTCTTTCGCGACTGAACTATGATTTTGGAGACAAGATGACTGACAACGAAGCACCTATCGTCTTGGAGGCTAAAGGGATCACCAAGCAATTCCCCGGTGTGCTGGCTAATGATCGGGTTGATTTGACCTTGCGCCGAGGCGAAATTTTGGCCCTGCTGGGCGAGAACGGCGCCGGGAAGAGCACCTTGATGAACATCCTCTATGGCCTTTATACGCCGGATGCAGGGGAGATCTGGATCAAGGGCGAGCAGGTGACGCTTCACAACCCCGGTGACGCTATCGCACGGGGCGTCGGCATGGTTCACCAGCATTTTCAATTGGTGCCGGTCATGACCGTGGCCGAGAACGTCATCCTGGGGTCCGAAATTACCAAGATGGGTGGCTATATCGACAAACGCGCAGCCAACCGACGTGTGCGCGAATTGTCGGAACAGTACGGATTGGAGATCGATCCGACGATAGAAGTAGAGGACCTGCCGGTGGGCTTGCAGCAGCGGGTAGAGATCATCAAGGCCCTTTTTCGTCAGGCCGACATCCTGATTCTGGACGAGCCGACGGCCGTATTGACCCCGCAGGAATCAAATGAACTGTTCCGCATCATGCACGACCTGACGGAAAAAGGCGTATCGATCATCTTCATCACCCATAAGCTGAAAGAAGTGTTGGCCATTGCCGACCGCATCGTCGTCCTGCGTGGCGGTCGCAGTGTGGGCTCCGCCCTGCCTTCGGAGTCGACCGAAGCCAGCCTGGCCGAGTTGATGGTCGGCCGCAAAGTCATCCTGCAAGTCGACAAAGACGAAGCCGTCCCCGGCAAACTGGTGCTGGAAATCGACGACTTGCACGTGCGCGACGATCGCAAGCATGAGGCGGTTAAAGGGCTGTCGCTCAAGGTTTATGCTGGCGAGATTCTGGGCGTGGCTGGGGTACAGGGCAACGGTCAACGCGAATTTGTCGAGGCGTTAACGGGTCTGCGGCCGAGCACCGGGGGTAAGATTATTATTGCGGGCGAGGACACTACCAGCTTCACGCCGCGCCGCATCACCGAGCTGGATGTGGCCCACATCCCCGAAGACCGTGAAAAGCACGGCCTGGTCATGGCCTATTCCATCGCCGATAATCTGGTACTCAATCGCTATTATCGCGCGCCCTTTTCGAAAAATGCCGTTCTCGACCGCGAGCAGATCGCCGAAAACGGCTCCAACCTGGTAAAAGAGTTCGACGTGCGCACGCCGTCGATCTACACCCATGCCAGCAGCCTGTCCGGCGGCAACAAGCAGAAGGTGATCGTCGCTCGCGAGTTCTCGCGGCCGGTCAAATTGCTCATCGCCAACCAACCCACCCGTGGCATCGACGTCGGCTCCATCGAGTTCATCCACAATCAAATCGTCTCTCAGCGCGACGCCGGGGTAGCCGTGCTGCTGGTCTCGGCCGAGTTGGACGAAATTCTCAGCCTGGCCGATCGCGTGGCGGTCATGTTCGACGGCCGCATCGTGAAAACGCTGCCCATCGAAGAAGCCACCCGCGAGAAGATCGGCTTGCTGATGGCCGGCTCAGAGGCATGAGACAGGGTCATAGACAAAGGCCACTCGTTGCGTTATACTGACCACGCTATGAAGAACGCGAACGGAGATTCACCCATCCTGAATAATCCTCACCCGCCGGTCGATTACTCTCCGGCGGCTTTGAGCGATTCTTAACCCACTCAACGAATAGTTAAATAGTGGGCGAGTCGCCCAGCCGCAACCGTCGGCTGGGTCTATTCAGTTTGTATCTCAACGACTTTTTGGAATAGATGCGGAGAACCTAGAAATGATAGAAGATGAAATTCTCTACGTGACGGCCGAAGGCTTGCAACAGATCAAGGATGAGTTGCACCATCTCAAAACCGCCCGCCGCGAAGAAGTAGCCCAAAAACTGGAAATCGCCATTAAGCAAGGTGATCTGAAGGAGAATGCCGACTACCACGACGCCAAAGAGGAGCAAGGCTTCATCGAAGCCCGTATCCGCCAGCTTGAGATCATGCTGATGAACGCCCAGGTCATCGAGAACAAAGGGCCGGCGGGCGTCGTGCGCATCGGCAGCACAGTCACCGTTTCTGAAGAGGGCTACGATGAACTGGAAACCTATACAATCGTCGGCGCGGCCGAAGCCGATCCGACTAAAGGCCGCATCTCCAACGAGTCGCCCATCGGCAGCGCGCTATTGGGCGCGAAAAAAGGGCAGACGGTCAGAGCGATGACGCCATCGGGCGCAATGCAATTCACGATCCACGAAATAGCCTGATCCTGCAGCGCTTAGCCGACAGTGAAGGTCGCCGCCTTGCCAAACGCGAGACGGACAGGTGGGAAGAAGACGATGCACGAGATTCGCACAGTGGAAGCCAACGAACACGTCGGGGAAATGGTCCGCCTCCAGGGTTGGTTACACAACCTCCGGCGGCTGGGCGGCGTCAATTTTATCGTCCTGCGCGATGGTTGGGGAACTATTCAGGCCGTGACCGAGGACGACGCCGATTTGGCGTCGGTGGCCAACCTGGCTTTAGGTTCCGTCATCCGTCTGGACGGGCTTGTGATCGCTAACGCCCAGGCCCCGGGCGGCCTGGAATTGCAACGGCCGCGGATCGAGGTCGTGACGCCGGTGACGGAAACACCGCCCGTATCGCTCAGCAAGCGCCGCCTCAACGCCGCTCTACCGACTCTGCTGGATCATGCCGTCGTCGTGAATCGCCATCCGTCTCGCCAGGCCATATTCCGACTGGCATCCGGCGTGATGGCCGGCTTCCGCGCCACGCTGACGGCCAGGCATTTCACGGAAATTCAAACCCCCAAGATCGTCGCCTCGGCCACGGAGAGCGGAGCCAACGTTTTCAAGCTTGATTATTTCGGCCGCCCCGCCTTCCTGGCCCAAAGCCCGCAATTCTACAAGCAGATCATGGTCGGCGTCTTTGAGAGAGTGTTCGAGGTCGGCCCCGTCTTTCGCGCCGAGCCGCACGATACCGTCCGCCATATTAATGAATACGTCAGTCTTGATGTGGAGTTCGGTTTCATCGAAAATCATTTCACGGTCATGCGCTTGTTGCGCGAAGTGATCGCCGGGATATTCACTTATCTGACCGACAACTACGCCGACGATCTTGCGCTCCTCGAGGCGAACCTGCCCATCATCCTGCCCGAAATCCCCCACATTCATTTCTCCGATGCCCAGGAGCTAATCCTACAAAAATATGGCTTGGACGTGCGCGGCGAACCGGACCTGTCCCCCCAGGATGAGCGATGGCTGGGCGAATGGGCAATGGCGGAGTACGGTAGCGATTTCCTGTTCGTCACCGGCTATCCGATGGTCAAACGGCCGTTTTATACTCACGCCGATCCTGAGCGCCCGGAGTATTCCAACTCCTTCGACTTGCTTTTTCGTGGAACGGAACTGGTGACCGGCGGGCAACGGCTCCACCGCTATAGCGACTATCTGGCCGCGTTGGACAGGGCCGGCTATCCCTACGCACCATTCGAGACGTACCTCGAGGCGTTTCGCTACGGCATGCCCCCCCACGGCGGTTTCGCCATTGGTATGGAACGGTTACTCATGCAGTTCCTGGGCCTGCCCAATCTGCGCCTGGCGACGCTGTTTCCGCGCGATCTCAACCGCGTCGCGCCGTGATCTTAGCCATTGATCACTGCCCACTGATCACCACGTGGTCGGCGTCATTGGTGGTGAGCAGTCGTCTCCCGGAAACAGGATCGTAAACGCCCAGCCTCAATTCGGCGGTTGACTCGGCCACCGAAAGCAGCTGGATGATGATGTCTCCCAGCTGCCAGTGCACCGCTGGCGCGCCAAGGCGGTCGTCCTGGCTGACGGTCTGACCCGCGCCATCAACCGCATGCAGGAACAGGCGACGCGCCCCGTCGGCGGGAGCCAGCACTTCCCAATAGGTCAGCAACGAGCACGGCCCCCCCACCTTACACGCATCGATGACGTCATAGCCAACAAATCGCAATTGTCCACCGAAATCACTATCGGCCGCCCGCTCAGGCACAATGGCCAAGTCGGCGGGAACGGTGTAGCGGGTGAATTCGCCCTGAACCAATTCCCAAGGAGCAACAAGGGCACGTAGCGGTGGAAACAGTGGCAAAGCACTTGGTATGACTATACGAATCGATTGGCCGTCGAGCGCTGTCGGCAGAATCAAGCTCTGCGTGGGGTCGAAAAATCGCAGAGACAGATCATCGCGGCGCAGAGTGAGTTCCATCGTTGGCGGGTCCATCGTCTCCGGCGTCCAGCCGCCGATGGCTACAGCTCCCGCGTCAGCCGAGTGGTCGAGATATGCGGCCGCTTCAGTGAGGGCCGCCTGCCACACAAATCGCACTTCGCTCTCAGCAGGCCAGATGCGCCAAATGCCGGTATACGTTCCCCAAGCGGTATAGAGCCACAGCAAGCCCAGGCCCCAGGTGACCATCCCTGTGGCTAAATTTGTGGATAACTTTTCCCATACTGTGGACAAGTAAGGGGTATTGTGGATAACTACCAGCGGAAAGAGCATCAGCACGGGCAGCAGATTGATGACACGGATACTACTGGGTGCGTCGATGGTGACCAGACTGGGAATGATCGACGCGGCTAACCACAGTAACAGGAAAGCATAGCGCCTGTCGCGCCAACGCGACAGGCTGAGCAGAACGCCGGCGTAGAACAGGAGCCCCATGATTGGGTCGAACACCGGCCGGCCGGCGATATTCTGTCGCCACAGCGGATCGCCACTGACGCCGAACATGCCCGTGATTTTTAGGCCATTTTCCAGGACAGGCCGCATCTCCCCGTCCCGCAGCGCCCGTAACGGCGCGTCGACTTCGGCAATGCGGATCTCCGCGCCGGGGTTCGTTAGAAGGAAAGCGACCAGCGGCGCGGCGACAAGGATCATGACCAGCCAGAACAGAGCGAGGCCCCGCCCCTGACGGCGAAACGTGGGGCGGTGAAACAGGAACAAGTAGAGCGTGTAAAGGGCGAAGAATATGGGAACGGCGCGGGCAGCCATGTAGGTGTAGAGGCTGAGGCCCGCGAAAAGTCCGGACAGGAGCGGGAGAGCGAAGGAACGGGAGAGCCGCGAAGATCGATCGCTCTCTCGTGCGCCCGGATGCTTTTGCTCCGCTACGAAAGCTCGCCACCACCAGTAGGCCGCCAAGCCGGAGAAGACGGGCAGCGAGATGGCCCGCAAGGCCAGTCGACTATAGAACACCGGCCAGAAGAGTACCGCCAGAAACGCGGCCGACCATAACCCCACTCGCACCCCAAACATACGCCGCCCCAGCGCATAGCTCACCGCCACCAGCAACACGCCGAAGTAAGCCGAGGGCAGGCGCAAGGCCAGAGCATGGTCACCAACGAGCGCACCGAATCCGGCCTGAAGATAATGGTACAGTGCTTCATGACCGTAAGCCTCGGTAAAATAGATGGCGTGATTTCCGGCCAGAATATCCTGATTGATCAACCAATGGGCGACTTCATCGTGTTCCAGGCCGGGGGGAGACGAGCCCAGTGGCGTGGGGAGGTTGTCCACAGCGATAAATCGAAAGGCGGAAGCGACTAAGAGAATGAGGACGAGCAATCCATTCAAAGCCGCACGGCCGCGCCACCCGGAAGAGAGCGATCCTCGGCGACTGGGCGATATCGCGCTGGAGGCGGCTGCCGGTTGTCGGCCGTCGGCGGTCATTTCCTGACCCAACCCAGCCGGCGCGTCAGAGCCGAGGGCAAAACGGCGGCTATTGTCTCGCGCTCGTCCGGCTCGATCACGCGCAGTACGATTAGCCCGCCGCCATACACGATTATTCCCAAAGCCAGGGCCACAAACAGGTGAATCTGGTTGCCCAGCCACATGACGATCATCATGATCAGCGTCAGCAGAACTGGACGTGTCGTCAGTCGCAACCACTCTATTCCCGCTCCCCGTTGGCGCAGGAAGTAGGCGAAGATCGCCAACAGCACGATCTCCGACAGAATCGTGATGATACCGGCGGCGACGAAACTGTAACGGGGTATGAATATCCAGTTGAACAGGATGTTAAAGCCGACGGCGATAGCGAAGGCGCGCGGTTGAATTCGCTCCATCCCCAAAGCGATCAGCACATAGTTGGTGACGCTATTGAGCCACCCGAAGGGAATGGACCAGGTGATGATCTGCAAGGCGACGGCGCCCTGGGGCAAAAACTCGGCCCCGCCCAGCATGCCGATAAGCAGCGGGGCGGCGAAGGTGGTCAGGGCGGCTATCGGCAAGGCCAGCAGCAACATCAGCTTAAGCGACATGCGATACATGCGCCGGGCGGTGTCCATGTTGTCCTTAATGGCCCGCGAGATAATCGGGAAAAGCGCCAGCGTAAAGTAAGCGGGGATGATTTGGAGGGCGTTGAACCACTTCCAGGCGCTGTTATACCAACCGACAACAATCTCGCCGTTGGGCAGGAGCTGGCGCAAAAGCAAGATGTCGACAGAGATAAAGACTGTCTGCAGGAGGTGGATGAGCATTAGGGGGAAACCCAGCCGCATCATCTCGCGAATCATCGGCCGGTCGAGCGTCCACGGCCCGTGGAGAGCGAAGCGACGCGAGGCCAGGCCGGATAACAACATCAGGGTAATGAGGTTGACAAGGATCGACACGGCCGCCAGCCCCACAAAACTGAAGCCGGCCAGCAGAACCGCCACCCCCAGCCCCACTTTCAACATGGTCGTCACCGTGGACATGGCCGCCGGCACCTCGGCCTGTTCATACACGTAGAACAGTCCCGACACGCCCAGCGTTAGCCCGGACAAAACCATGCCGATCATCATGAAGGCGATGGCGGTGATTTCGGCCGGCGACAACGGGTTCGATCCCTGCAATGTGAGCAGGACGTAGACGAAGATGGGCACGGCGGCCACTGCGGCCGTCAACATGCGCAGAACGCTGGAATTGAGCAGAAAGCGTCCGGCCTGACGCCGGTCTTGCGACACGTCGCGAATGAGTAAAATATTGAGGCCGTAGTTAGCGACAATCTCGAAGAGGCCGGCGGTAGCGATGGCCGTGGCAAAGCTGCCGGCGTCCGCCGGGCCAAGGAAGCGCAAGTAGAAGGCGGCGAACACGAAGTCGATGGCCTTATTGAACAGGCTCAAAGCCATCGGCGCGCCGCTGTTCTTGGCAATACTGCGGGTCGTGGTGGCGGTCGATTCGGGCCGGTAGAAGCGTTGCCAACCCCACACACCGACAATGAAAACGAGCATGATGGCCCCCATGAAGGACATCAGGCCGCCGAGCTGAAAGCTACGCGGGCTGTAGCGGTAGCGAATCGTCCACTCGCCAGGCTCGAGACGCACGCCGCGGAAGTTGGCATTGACGCGGACGATTTCCGTCTCGCTCTCCGCATCCTCGCCGGAGCCGGCGGGGCGCACGTACGCTCGCCAG
This sequence comes from Promineifilum sp., assembly GCA_017983515.1. GTDB lineage: Bacteria > Chloroflexota > Anaerolineae > Promineifilales > Promineifilaceae > Promineifilum. Next base: position 9,082 of record JAGOBF010000021.1, read on the forward strand.
CCGGGAAAGTAGCTGTCGCCGAGGATGAGCCAGGAAGGCGACGCAACCGACGCATTGACGATGACCTCGTTGTTAGCGGCGCTTTCGAGGGTGGCTGGTCGTGGGTCGCCCGGCCGGGGGGCGAAGTCGCTCGGGGCATCCGTCTCCACGACGACGTAGTAGCGCGGATCAAACTCGGTCAGCGACTCCAGCGCATGAGCCACATGAACTTCGGCTGTGCGGGCCAACGTGAAGGCACGGGGCATGGCCGCCAGATTTTCATAGATGACGACCCCTTCCCCTTCCCATACCGGCCGGAGTTTGGGCGAGGTGATCGGTTCGGCACTGACGATATATTTCACGGCCAGCAGGTCGAGTAAGGGAGAATCGACGGCCGACAAGGAACCCAGTGGCTGGATGCGATTGAACTGGAGGCCGTTCTGCGGCTCGATGGCCGCCATGTACTCCGTGTATTGTCTAGGAATGATGGAATCGTAACCCCGTATATCCATCAGATCGTGATACCAGGGGGTATTGGAGTTGAGCGTGCCCGCGCCGCGGGTGTCAAAGGTAGTGATGCGCCAGTCGCCGGGCTGGTCGTGGAGCCAACGAATCGCCGCCGGGGTGAAGTCCAGCAAGGCCGGGTCGACCGCAGCGTTAAATCCCACACTGGCCGCATAGAGATCGATGATGATTAGGCCACAGGCCAAAATGATCCAGTATCGCGTTCGCCGAGCCAGCAGCAAGATGACTCCGGCGGCGACGAGCAAGCCGCCAAAGAGCAACAGTTGCCAAAAGAGATAGCTATAGAAGGCCTGAACGGTGGGGAACGCCAGCGTTGCGCCGGCCAGCCCCAGGAAAGCCCGTTCGATCCACGGCCGAAACAGATCGAAGAACAGCCGGCTTAGAACGACGCCGGCCAGCGTTAGCAGCCCGACAATCAGGGCGAGGGCAGCGAGCATATTCCACATCGCCAACCGCCGATTAGCTGAGCGCGATGGGCCGGCCTCCTGCGTATCTTGTCTCTCGTCCCGTGTGTCTTGCACATGGTCCACGCCGAAGCCGGCCAGCACGGCCACGGCCAGCGACAGGGGAAAGATCCAGCGAAAAGGCGTGTGGAGCTGGTTGATGAACGGCAAGCCGTAGTAGAGCAGCGCGTAAAGGGGCGTCCCGAAAATGAAGGCCAGGGAGAAGAACGAAAGTCCGGCGAAAAACCACGTCTGAGCGCGACGAGCGGCGGAGAGGGCACGGCGGCGCAGCAGAGCCGCCAGCCCGATGCCCGCCAGCAACAGCGGCAAGATGCCCATGTAGGCCGCACCCTCGACGTAATTCTTCGATCCCCAACTGGTGGTGCGCGCACCATAAGGGTTCAATTCGCCGTTAAAATTCAACTCAAGTGGGATCGTTTGGGCGGAGAAAGCGTCCCGGATAGCATGATGGGTTGGGTTTCCGAAAAAATTCGGCAGCAGAAAGGACAGGGCATTGCGCGGCGGATAGGCCCAGGCGCGAACTTCCTCGAATGTGGCCGCTCCCTCGCGGAAGTTGATGCGGCCCACCTCGAACAGCGGCACGAGTTGCAAAGCGCCAACGAGCAGACCAACCGCCACCATGACCGACAACCACAGCAGCGCGCTGGACGAGTGGCGGAGCGTTCGGCCGCCAACGCCGACGGGGAAGGAGTCTGCGGGACGCGCGGAGGCGCTGGCCCACGCATCTTGCGGGCCTGATTCCACGGCTCCTTGGGCTTCTCCGTTCCGCGCCTCAAGAGCCACCGTTCCGACCCGCCAGAGCGCATAGAGGCCCATGATCAGCAGCGTGTAGTACATAAACTCAGCGTGCCCGGCCAAGATTTGGCAGCCAAGGGCGACAGCGCCGGCGGCCGCCCAGAGGACGACGCGCCGGCGTAAGGCGTCGGGGCCGGCGGCCAGGGCGACGATGCGTTCGATACAGCCCAGTAGCAACGGCAGCCAGACGACGGCCGCCGCGATCATCGGAAAAACGGCGGCACTGACGATCAGGAACTGCGCACCCTGATAGACAAACCCGGCCAATGCGGCGCTGCTCCGGCGCATCCTGAGGATGCGACCAAAGACATACATGGCGACGCCGGCCAGCCAGACCTGGCTGAGTGCGAACCAGCCGTATGCCTTCACCAGCGGCATGATCAGGAACAAGATACTGAATGGGTAGAGGGCAGCATGTTGGCCGTTCGCCAGAAAGGGCGCGCCGGCGAAAAGATACGGATTCCACAGAGGGATTTCGCCGCTACGGAGGCTGGCCAGAATGAAGTGTTTCCAGGCATAGTTCTGGATGATGAGATCGCCGATGAGAGCATTGTGCGGGGTAGTCGCGTCGAATGCCGTCGCGGAGGCGCGCCAGGCAGGCCATTGGAAGAGATTGTCGGCCGGCAGCATCGTGCGCGGGCCAAGCGTAACCCCACCATAAAGCAACAGTGGCAGGATGAGATAGGCCAGAGCGACGAGAATGTCCGGCCGGAGAGCGCGAAGGCGAGCGCGGATCATGCGATTGGGTTTTTATCGATGCGAAAGACGCAGGCCGCTGCCCCGACCGCGCGACATTCGGTCTGCACGACACGAAATTCCTGGCCCCGGCCGAACGCGCTGAGCGCCTCTTGCAGCAGTCCGGCGATCAAATGGCAAAAGGGCGTTTTGGCTTCCTGCCCCCAACAAACTGCGCAGCGCTCGATCGTGTAATCGTAGTACGTCCCCCGGTCGGTGGCGCGGTGAGTCTGATCGCTGTGTTGGGTCAAAATCCGGGCCAATGCCGGCACGGCTATCTTCAACCGAGTTTGCAGCGGCAATAGACGGAAGGCCAACTCGTTAAATCCGGTCGGCAAATCGAATGCGTTGACGATACGATCATACATGGCCCGTCCGCTGCGCAAAGCCAGCCCGCGCGCGCCGCGCGGCCCATAGATGAATTCCATCGTCCGGTTTAAGTTAGCGGCGGTGGCTAAGTCGAACCCCAAATTGAGATCATTAGGCGGCGGATTATTGATGTAGCTGCCATTTTCCGTCAGGTTTAGCAAGGCGTTAAGTCCGTTGCGGCCGATCGTTTCTTCCAGAGATTCAAGATAGATGCGGCCGAGCCGATTGCACAGGTAATAGCCGCTGGGGGAAATAGGGTTTCTCACAGATAGTTGCCGCATTTGACAGACTGCCGACCCAGGGTCGGATGAAAACCAAGTATAAACGGATGAGGGGCGGATGCAAGCGCGGAACCGGCCACCGCCGAATCCTCAGATGCGACACGCGGGTAGTCATATTCTGCCGGCCGGCAAAAGATCCAGCTATAATAGGGCGATGGCACATGCGACGATCAGTTTTCCGCCTGACTTTCTGTGGGGCACGGCCACCTCCGCCTACCAGGTCGAGGGGCACAACACGAACAGCGACTGGTATGCCTGGGAAACAGCCGATCCCGGCCGGATCAAGGGCGAGCTAAGTTGCGGCCTGGCCTGCAATTGGTGGGAAAAGGCTGAGGAAGATCTGGACATTGCCGCGGCGATGGGTAACAACGCCCATCGCCTGTCGCTGGAGTGGAGCCGCATCGAGCCGCAACCTAGCGTGTTCAACTCGGAAGCTATCGAACGCTATCGCGCGATTCTACAAGCCTGTCATGAGCGGGGCCTGGAGCCGATGGTGACGCTCCATCATTTCAGCAACCCGTTGTGGTTGGCCGAAAAGGGCGACTTCAGCAGCGACATTGTCGTCGATTATTTCCAGCGCTACACGGCTAAAGTGGCGGCCGAATTAGGCGATTTGATACCCAAATGGATCACGATCAACGAGCCGATCACCTATGCGGTCATGCGCTATCTGACGCGAGAATTTCCCCACGGCCGGCGCACGGGGGCCGGGGCGCTGTTTGAGGCCATTCACAACATGCTGCGCTGTCACGCCGCCGCCTACCACACGATCAAGGCGGCGCGGCCGGCAGCGCTGGTCGGCACGGCCAACAATATGCAGATTTTCGAGGCGCGGCCGGGCAGCAACATCATCGACCGCTGGTGGGCGGGTCAGATTCGGGGCCTCTACAATGACAGCTGGCAAGACGCGCTGCACACCGGCCGCTACCGGGGCATTGTGGGCGGCAAGCGGTTCAAGGATCTGGCCGGGACGTATGACTTCGTGGGCATCAATTATTACACGCGCTTCTACCTTCGTTTCCCGCCGCCGCCCGGGTTCGTCGAGCGCGAATGGGGGCCAGACGCGGTAGTCAGCGACGGTGACTATGGCGAAGTATATGCGCGCGGCCTGTTTCAGATTATCGATCACGTCTGGAAACGATACGGCAAACCCATCTACATTACCGAGAACGGCGTGCCGGACTCGGCCGACCGCATCCGGCCCGGATTTCTGCTCGCTCATCTGCGTCAGATCTGGCACGCGATCAGCTTTTGTTACCCGATCATGGGTTACTATCACTGGTCGCTGGTGGACAATTTCGAATGGGATCGCGGCTGGACGCAGCGGTTCGGTCTGGTGGCGGTCGATCCGGTCACACAGGAGCGCGCATGGCGGCCGAGCGCCCATCTCTACCGGGAGATATGCACGACGCATAGCATTAGCGACGACATGGCCACGCGCTATGCGCCGGAGATGCTGACGGTGATGTGGCCCGGTGCCGAACCGGGATTGGGCACGAAACCGGAGCCAAGCGCGGTCTAGCCAAAGGCGGCCCGGCGACACCGAGCATCAAAACGTTCCAGCTTGAACGACGATCTGTAACTCCCCAACTTGCGCGTTCCATGTTATAATCTTCGAGTTAATCTTTCGGAATCCTCGGTCGCTGGACATGGCGGCCGTCGCTCGTGGCCTCGCCCGGGCAGCACCCTATTTTATGGAGACAACCGATGTCAGGACATTCAAAATGGTCCACCATTAAACACAAGAAGGCCGCCAGCGACGCCAAACGTGGCAAGGTTTTCACCCGCATCGCTAAAGAACTGACGCTGGCCGCGCGCGAGGGCGGCGGCGATCCGGATTCGAACACGACCTTGCGACTGTCCATCGTTAAGGCCAAAGAAGCCAATATGCCCAAGGACAATATCGAGAAGGCCATCAAGCGCGGCACGGGCGAGATCGAGGGCGGCGAGTTGATCGACGCCGTGTACGAGGCTTATGGACCGCACAGCGTCGGCATCCTGGTCGAGGTCGTCACCGACAACCGCAATCGGGCCATCGCCGACGTGCGCCATGCCGTTAATAAGTACGGCGGCACGATGGCCGAGGCCGGAGCGGTGTCCTGGCAGTTCAAGCGTAAGGGCTACATCAGCATCACCGACGAGGTCGATCAGGACGAACTGTTCATGGTCGCGGCCGAGGCGGGCGCGGACGATATCCAGTTCAACGACGACATCACCGAGATCTATGTCGAGTTGGAAACGTTTCGGGCCGTACAGGAAGCATTGGAGGCGGCCGGCTATGCGATGGACGAGTCCTCGCTCATCTATGACCCCGCTAACCGCATCGAGCTGAGCCCATCCGAATCGATGCAGGTGATGAATCTCATCGAGCGGATCGAAGAGCTCGACGACGTACAAAACGTCTACTCGGCGCTGGAGATGAGCGACGAAGTCCTGGCCGCCCTGGAAGCCGCTTAGGAGCGCGGGGCGCTCCACGCTGGCTCTCTTCTGATGCGTATCCTCGGCATCGACCCTGGTACAGCTACGACCGGCTATGGCATTATCGACGTCGTAGATGGCGAGCTGCGGCTCGTCGTCTACGGCGCGATTTTAACGCCGGCCGGCGACCCGCCCGAGCAACGGCTCCAATCCATCTTCCATCAGGCCCAAGCCCTAATCGCCAATTATGCGCCGGAGCGCGCCGCCGTCGAGCAGCTGTTCTTCGGCCGCAACGTCACCACAGCCATCGCCGTTGGTCAGGCGCGGGGCGTCCTGCTGCTGGCTCTGGCTGAGGCCGGGATACCGATGAGCGAGTACTCTCCGCCGAAGGTGAAGGAGGCCGTCACCGGCTACGGCAAGGCGGAGAAGGCGCAAATACAACTCATGGTGCGTCATCTGCTCGATCTGGCCGAAACTCCCCAACCCGACGATGCCGCCGATGCCTTGGCCGTGGCCATCACCCACGCGCGCTACGTGGCTTTTCACGAAGCGGTGGATGCATCCTAGTTGGCTGCGGGGAAACAGGGAGCCTTCGGGGTTGCAGAAGAATGGGCAGGCATCTTGATCCGTCACCTGAAAGTAATTTTGAATAACGTCACTCGGTATATACCATGATTGCCTCAATCAGCGGGACCGTTCAGAAGATCGAACCAAACAGCCTCATCCTCCATGTGGGAGGGGTGGGTATCCGGGTATTTGTGCCGCGAACGGTGCTCGAGGACGTCGGCGGGGTCGGCCGTCGCTTCACGTTGTACACTCACCTGCAAGTCCGCGAGGACGACCTGTCGCTATTCGGATTCGAGAGCGAAGAGGATTTGCAACTGTTCGAGGTGCTGCTGGGCGTCAATGGCGTTGGGCCGAAGGTGGCCCTGGCGATTCTGGGCGCACTCAGCCCCGAACTGCTCAAAAGCGCCATTATGCGCGAGGAAGCGGCCGTCCTGCAGCGCGTGCCCGGTATCGGCAAAAAGACGGCCGAGCGGATCATGTTCCACTTGCGCGACAAACTCGACCTCGGCAGCCCGACGATGGCGCTGCCATTGGTCAGCGACGTCGATGCAGATGTGATCGACATCCTGACCGGCCTTGGCTTCAGCATCATTGAAGCGCAGGCCGCTCTCCAGCACGTCCCCCGCGAGGTATCGGCCATCGACGAACGCGTGGCGGCGGCATTACAGTATCTGGATCAGGCATGACGCAATTTCCCTCTCTGAACGGCTTCGGCCCCACGCGACGCACGTTGCAGCTCTATGCTCGCGCGCTTAGCGCCCTGGCCCGGGCCCACGCCCCAGCCCATCCTCGATGGTGGCACCTCAGCCTTCGAGTGACTCCTACCGGCCTCATCACCGGCAACATGCCCCAGTCTGATGGCGGTATCGTGACCGGACGGATGGACTTCCACCGCGCGCAACTTGTCCTGGAGAGCAGCGACGGCCGCGATTGGGTCTTACCGATGGACGCCGGATTGAGCGGTAGTGCGATGGGTGAGCGATTGCTGATCGCGGCGGCCGCGGCCGGCCTGACCGAGGAGGTCGGTCGCGACCGATTTGCGAGTGACGAGACCGGCGTCTATGACCCGGGCGTCGTCGGCCGCTTCTTCGTCGCCCTCGTTCGCGCCGACCGGGTCTTCAGACGTCACAGTATGCGGCTGGGCAAGGGAACCGGCCCGGTCAACTTCTGGCCTCACGGCTTCGATCTGTCCGTTGAATGGTATGGTTCGCGCGTCGAGAACTCCACCGAGGAAGGCGAGGTGAAAGAACTGCCCGCTCAACTCAATCTCGGCTTCTATCCCGGCGAAGACGACGATTCTTCCTACTACTATTCCAGCCCCTGGCCGTTTGACGCCGACAAGCTGCTCGGCCGCGACCTGCCCGCCCCGGCCGTCTGGCACACCGACGGTTGGAAGGGCGCGCTACTGCCCTATGCCGCCGTCCGGGACGAGGAGCAGTTGCTCGACTACGCCGCCGCGGTCCACAAAATTGCTTCGCCCTTGCTGAACGCGTAGCGGCAAAGCTTTATGGTTGCGCTCCGAGGGCTATACCCTTTGGAGTGTACTGCCTTTCAAATTTAAAGAGGACGCACCTGCGTGTGCGCCCCCCAACCTCGTTTTGCCCGGCGCGTCCGCAGAAGTGGCAAACTTATTTGTTTGCCTTCCACGCTTCTATTTCCGCGCCACTCTTTTGACACCGGCGCGTCACCTCAGTACAATACGCCAATTATTCGATGGGTAGGGCTTAATTGTCACCCGCGAAACTTCACAACATGAATTTGATCGACGCGCCGCGCATGGAGTCATCCCTAAAGCCGGAAACCCAATTCGACCGGAATTGGGCAAGCCCCGTATGCGTCCATCCAACAGCCGTTAACCTCCTTTCTCCGTCTACCAGCCAGCTAAATAATCGCTTCGCAGAGCGGTTCACCACCAATCCGTTGCCCATCCTTGACAACTGGAGGTGATGCCACCCGTCAAAGTGACTTGCGCGAGAGAAACGCTTATCCGTCAAACTACTGTGGAACACCTGGAGGAGAAGAGATGCGAAAAATAACCTGGCCGGCCTTGCTGGCCCTCTTGCTCGTTTTTAGTCTGGCGTTGGCCGCCTGCACGTCCGGTGGAGCAACGACCGAATCACCGGCGGCAACCGATGAACCGGCGGCCGAGGCTACCGTCGAAGATGAACCGGCGGCCGAAGAACCGGCCACTGATCAACCCGCGGCCGAAGAAGTAGCGACTGATGAACCCGCGGCCGAAGAACCGGCCGCGGAAGGCGACCGAAAAATCGCCACATTTATCTGGACCCAGGAATTCGATACCCTCAGCCCGCTCTATACGGCCATGTGGTTTACGACCACCACCTACTCGCTTTGGAACGTTTGGGCCTGGCAATTCGACGAGAACAGCGAGCCGATTCCCGTACTGGTGACTGAGATTCCCTCAGCAGAAAACGGCGGCATTTCGGAAGACGGCCGGACGCTCACTTTTAACCTGCGCGACGACCTCGTCTGGTCGGACGGTACCCCGTTGACCTCGGCCGATTTCGTCTTTACCTACGAAATGTCGGTCGATCCGGCTAACACGGTCGGCACAACCTACCCGTATGATCAGATTGAGAGCATCGAAGCCCCGGACCCACAGACGGTCGTCGTGACGTTCACCGAGCCGTTCGCGCCCTGGCTGGCCTGGATGTGGCACTATATTCTGCCGGAGCACGTCTTGCGCCCCGTCTTCGATGAGGCCGGCTCGCTCGATGATGCGGAATGGAACTTCGCACCGACCGTCGGCGTTGGGCCCTATCGCTTCGAGGAGTGGGAGTCCGGCAGCTTTGCCCGCTTCGTGCGCAATGAAAATTGGCATGGCGAGAAGCCAATCATCGACGAGATATTCTTCCGCTTCGTGCCCGACGATGCCTCGCAAGTGGCCGCTCTGCAGAACGGCGAAGGCGACCTGGGCACCTTCATCGCTTACTCCGACGTACCCGCGCTGGAAGATGCCGGTATCGGGATCATGACCCAACCCTCGGGCTACAACGAAGGCTGGTTCTTTATTTTGGGCGACGATCAACTCCCCGGCCATCCGGCCCTGCAAGATGTCAACGTTCGCCGGGCCATCGCGATGGCCCTCGACCGCGAAGGGCTCAATCAGGACTTGCTGCTGGGGCTTACTAAAGTTCCAAAGACGCCGTGGGATTCGCTGCCCGCTTATGTCAGCCCCGATATCGAACCCTTTGCCTATGACCCGGATGCGGCCAATGCCTTGCTCGATGAGGCGGGTTGGGTCGACACCAACGGCGATGGTGTGCGTGACAAGGATGGCGTGGAACTCATCCTCGTCCACGGCACGACGACGCGCGAAGTTCGCCAGGATTCCCAGGCCGTGGCCCAGCAGCAGCTGGCCGAAGTCGGCATTCAGCTGGATATCCAGAGCTTCGACTCCTCGATCTTTTTCGAGGACTATGCCAATGGTGGCCCGCCCTATACGGGCGAGCTCGATCTCGCTCAATGGTCGGACGCCCCAGCGTTCCCCGATCCTGACCACTACTACTGGCTGTGCGATCAGATTCCGACAGACGAAGCTCCGGAAGGCGGCAATTTCTCGCGTATATGCGATCAGGAACTGGACGGGCTGTTCCAGCAACAGCTGAGCCAGACCAACGTCGAGGACCGCCAGCAGACATTCCACCAGATAACCCAGCTCATGCACGATCAGGTGTATTGGCTGGGGATGTGGGAAGACCCCGACGTGTGGGCCGTCAGTCCGCGGCTGCTGAACGTGCGGTTCTCCGGCGCGACGCCGCTGTTCTCCATCGCCGAGTGGGACATCGCCGAGTAGCGTCATAACGAAATCCACAGATTACACGGATGACGAAGAGCCACCTCCAAGCATCCGTGTAATCTGTGCCGGCCATAAGGAGCCATGCTGATGGGCAGATACATCATACGTCGCGTGCTGCAAGCCATCCCGCTCTTGTTCTTTGTCAGCATCGTGCTGTTCTTCCTGATGGGCCAGTTAGGCGATCCGGTGGCGACGATGGGCGGCCGCCGCGTCACCCGCCCGTCCGATCGCGAACGCCTGACGCGCCAACTGGGCCTCGATCAACCGTTCTACAAACAGTATCTCTACTGGCTGATCGGCAACGACTGGCAGACCCTCGATATGGACGGTGACGGCATCGGCGAGACAAATGGCACGCGTCGCGGCATCTTGCGCGGCGATTTCGGCATGTCGCTCATGAAGCGCGGCCAGTCGGCCTGGGATGTGATCTGGGATCGTATCCCCAATACGTTGTTACTCATGGTCACCGCGGAGATCGTAATCATCATCTTCGCCCTGCTCATCGGCATTTTCTCCGCCCTGCGACAATATACGGTGGCTGATCACGCGGTCACCGCCATTTCCTTCATCGGTTTCTCGACGCCGATCTTCTTCTTCGCCCTGCTTTCGATCTACATCTTCTCGGTCAACTTCAAGCGGTGGGGACTGCCGTCCCTGCCCGCTGTTGGCATGTTCGATCCGCAAGTGGGCAAGACGCCGGGTCAAGTCGCGCTGCATATGGTGCTGCCCGTCTTTACCATCGCTTTCGTCAGCATCGCCGCTTATAGCCGCTACATTCGCAGCACCATGCTGGAAGTTCTGAACCAGGATTATATCCGCACGGCTAAAGCTAAAGGCCTGCATAACCGTCAGGTTCTCTTCGTCCACGCTTTGAAGAACGCCTCACTGCCTATCGTCACTCTCATTGGCCTCGATCTGGCCCTGCTCCTGGGCGGCGCACTGGTCACAGAGCGCATCTTCGCCTGGCCGGGAATGGGGCGGCTCTTTCTAGATCACATGCAGCGTTTCGACACGCCAGTCGTTATGGGCATTTTGATCATCTTGTCCGTCTCGGTGGTCGTCTTTCAGATCATCACCGACCTAACTTACGCCCTGCTCGATCCGCGCATCCGCTATGATTAACATACATGGAGGGTTCGCCAACGTGACGCCAATACATTGTGGGTCGTTTGCTGTTGATCGGGCCTGTCCGGAGCGCTGCCCCGCCTTCCCGGAGCACGCTCCATGACAACGCTCGATAGCATTCCCGTCATTCTGAGCACCGGCGGCGACGAGCTGGCCCCGCCCCTGACCTTCCGGCAGATGGCCTGGCGGCGTTTTCGACGCCACCGCATGGCGATGTTCGGCGCTGCGATGCTCATCCTGTTGTTCGTCTATGCTTTTGCCGGTGGCTTAGTCTACACCGACGAACGGGCCAACTTCACCGACACCAGCGTGCGCCTGTCGCCACCTTCGCTGGAGCATCCCTTCGGCACCGACACCGTCGGCCGCGACGTCATGGCCCGCACGATTCAAGGCGGGCGCATTTCGCTGATGATCGGCCTGACGGCCGCCTTTCTCGAAATCCTCATCGGCGTGCTCGTCGGCGCGGCCGCGGGCTATTATGGCGGCGTGATCGACAGCCTGCTCATGCGTTTTACCGAGGCGATGCTCATCATTCCGTCGTTGTTTCTGCTGATTGTGATGGCGCGCATCGTCGGCGGCAGCGTCTTCTTCATTATCATCATCATCGGTCTGACGAGCTGGATGTACGTGGCTCGCATCGTGCGCGCCGAATTCCTGTCGCTCAAGGAGAATGACTACATTCTGGCCGCCCGCTCCATCGGCACGCCGACGCGCGACATCATCTTCCGTCACATCTTGCCTAACAGCATGGCCCCCATCGTGGTGTCCGCCACGCTGGCCGTCGCCACGGCCATTCTCTCTGAAGCGTACATCAGCTTTCTGGGGATGGGCGTCCAGCCGCCGACGGCCACATGGGGCAACATGCTCGACGGTTCCTACAACTACATTGAGTCGGCCCCCTGGTTGTGGATCTTCCCCGGCCTGCTCATTCTCATAACTGTGCTTAGTATTAATTTCGTGGGCGACGGCTTGCGCGACGCGCTCGATCCCCGGAGTCGAAACGGCTGATGAGTACCTTGGCTACATCCAGGTTTCATGAATCAAATCCGGACGCTCGCCACGTCCTGCTCGATATCGACCACCTTAGAGTCCGTTTCCACACTCCCGAGGGCCCTGTTTACGCCGTCAACGACATTTCGTATCAGGTTCACGAGGGGGAGGTCGTCGCGATTGTCGGCGAGAGCGGTTGCGGCAAGTCGGTCAGCATGATGTCGATCCTCGGCCTCATCCCGGTTCCACCGGGCGAGATCGCCGGGGGGACGGCCGAATTTCTGGGCAACGATCTACTGAAGATGCCAGAAAGTGAACTGGAAGCCATTCGGGGCAGCGAAATCGCCATGATATTCCAGGACCCCATGACCTCGTTGAACCCGGTCCTCAGCGTCAAGCGGCAGATGACCGAGGCCCTGCGCCGCCATTACGGCATGACCGAGGAACAGTCAACAAGCCGGGCCATCGAGTTGCTGGAACTCGTCGGCATCTCCGATGCCGCTCGCCGCCTCGGCAGTTATCCCCATCAATTCTCCGGCGGCATGCGCCAGCGAGTGATGATCGCCATGATGCTGGCCTGTAACCCCAGCCTGCTTATCGCCGACGAGCCGACAACCGCGCTGGACGTGACCATCCAGGCCCAGATCGTCGAGCTGGTCGTGCGCATGCGCGAGCAACTGGGGATGGCACTTATCTGGATCACCCACGATCTGGGCGTAGTGGCCGGGCTGGCCGAGCGGGTCATCGTGATGTATGCCGGCATGATCGTGGAGGAAGCCGACGTCGACAGCCTGTTCGACAAGCCACGTCATCCGTACACGATGGCGCTCCTGGCCGCCCTGCCGCGCATCGACCGCCGGCGCGACAGTCGGCTGAAGTCCATCCCCGGCGCGCCGCCCAACCTGTTGATCGAGCCGCGCGGCTGTCCGTTTGCTCCCCGCTGCGAGTACGTCATCGACCGCTGCCGCGTTGAGCGGCCGCCTCTGCTCTCCGTCTCGACCACGCAGCGGGCGGCCTGCTGGGTCACAACCAGCGACGAGTCGTCCCCGGCGAGTGACGAATTTAGAAGCACCCGCTGACAACCGGATACCCATGACCGAGCCAACATCCGCCAACAATCACGAACCGCTCGTCCGCGTCGTTGATCTGAAGAAATACTTCCCCATCCGGCAAGGGCTGATCATTCAGCGGACGACCGGCAACGTCCGCGCCGTCGACGGTATCTCATTTGAAATAGCGCGCGGCGAAACTCTGGGCCTGGTCGGCGAGAGTGGCTGCGGCAAGAGCACCGCCGGCCGAACGTTGCTGGGTCTCTATCCGGCCACGGAAGGCAGTACGTTCATCGACGGGCGACACGTGCAGGAAGCCACGGGGGATGAGTGGATGTCTATCCGCCGTCAGGCACAGATGATCTTCCAGGACCCCTATGCCTCACTCAACCCACGCTGGACGGTCAACGCGATCATCGGCGAGCCGTTGCGCGTCCACAGCCTGATCGACGATGAAGCGGCCCGCATTGAGAGAGTGACAGAGTTGATGACGCTCGTCGGGCTGGACGGCCGCTACATCAACCGCTTCCCCCACGAGTTTTCCGGCGGGCAACGGCAACGCATCGGCATCGCCCGTGCCCTGGCCTCCGATCCCATCTTTTTGGTCTGCGACGAGCCGATCTCCGCCCTCGACGTGTCCATCCAGGCTCAGGTGGTCAACTTGCTGGAAGAGCTGCAAAATCGCCTTGGCCTGACCTACCTGTTCATCGCCCACGACCTGAGTATGGTGCGCCACATCTGCGATCGCGTGGCCGTAATGTATCTGGGGGTCATGGTGGAACTGGCTGACAAGGATGATCTCTACGAGGATCCACTGCATCCCTATACCCAGGCATTGCTGTCGGCCGTGCCCGTGCCCGACCCCAAGGTGGCCCGCCGCCGTCAGCGTATCATCCTGGAGGGCGACGTGCCCAGCCCCATCAACCCGCCGTCCGGCTGCCGCTTCCATACCCGCTGTCCCATCGCCCAGCCCCATTGCTCTAGCTACGTGCCGGAGTGGCGGGAGATCACGCCGGGGCATTGGGTAGCGTGTCACGAGGTGGAGCCGAAATTTAGACCGTAGCGAGTGAAATTGTCAGGTCTCACGAGCTTTGACAGTTCCAGGTGGTACATGACCCACAAAGTTCTCGTCGCCGAAAAATACGAACGCAACGGCTGGCCGTCCATCGACCGCCCTGACCTGAAGTCGCCCGACGGCTGGAGCCTCGAGCTCATCAATTCGCTCAACCTGATTCATCATCACGAGCTGTCGCCCGATGGCGAGCGCGTGGCCTTCGTCTGGGAGCGCGACGGCCGCTCCGACATCTTCGCCATGCCCACGGCAGGCGGCTGGCCGGTCCGACTCTCGGCCGATCGGGCCAAGACGATCTACTGGTGGGATGGGCCGCCGCGTTGGTCATCGGATGGCAGGTGGCTGGCCTTCACCAAAGGGGGTCACGTCTGCGTCGTCCCGTCAGATGGGAGTACCCTGCCTCGCACCATCACCGATTTCGCCGAGGGTGCATTCTCGCCGGTGTGGATGCCCGACGGCGTCGGTCTCATTGTCGGCGTATCGCGCGAGGATTCCTTCAACCTGATGCTCACCGACCGCGAGGGGCGCTGGCCCCGCCTGCTGGCCGGCAATAACGGCGGCGACAATATGGAAGCCGTGCCGTCACCTGACGGCCGCTACGTCGCCTATACTCACCGCCCGTTTGACGATCTTAATCGGTGGGAATTACGTCTTGTGGATGTAGAAGCAGGGCAGACGCGCGCGCTCACCGGGACGCCAAAAGAGAAAGAGTGGGCCGCCGATTGGTCGCCCGACGGCGCCACCATCGCCTTCCTCTCGCAGCGTTCCGACTATACTGAAATATGGCTGATCCGACCCGACGGGCAAGGATTGCAGCAGCTTACACACCTCAATCGGGATGTGGCCGAGTTCACCTGGTCGCCCGACGGCCGTCAACTGGCAGCCACGGTCAGCCGCAACGGGGCGATTGACCTGGTGCTGGTGGAGGCCGGCACGGGTGAATCACGCGATCTGTGTGCCGGATTGAGTTGCTTCGCCGCGCCCCAGTGGTCGCCCGACGGCCGCTTTCTGATTGTCCAGTACGAGAATGCCACAACCCCACCCGACATTTACCGCGTGGCGGTGGACAGCGGTCGCATGACCCAACTCACCTTCTCCATGCCGCCCGCGTTGGCCTCGCGACCGATGATCACGCCGGAGCACATCCGCTACCGCAGCTATGACGGGCTGGAGATTCCGGCGCTGCTCTGGCGGCCGCAGCAGCCCAACGGCGCGGCCGTGCTGCGGCCGCACGGCGGCCCGGCCGACGCCTACCGTTTTCAGTGGGATGCCTTCGCCCAATACTTGTTAGCGAAAGGCTATACTTTTTTCACGCCCAACTTCCGCGGCAGCAGCGGTTACGGCCGCCGGTTCGAGCAGGCCAACTACGACGACTGGGGCGTAGGCGATACGCAAGACGTGTTGCATGGGGCCAAGTACCTGCACGCAGCAGAAGGGATCGATCCCCAGCGCATCGCCATCTTCGGCTCCAGCTATGGCGGCTATATGGTCGCCTGCTGCCTGGCCCGCGATCCGGAGTATCTGTTCGCTTGTGGTGTGAGCAAATATGGTGACGCCAACGTTTACAATTCGTGGGCACAATGCGAGCGCACGACGCGGCTCTATACCGAGATGATGCTCGGCCATCCACGCGACAACTGGCTGGTTTATCGGGCCGCTTCGCCCATCCACGAGATGGCCAACGTCCGCGCGCCGATCCTGCTGCTCCACGGCCTGGAGGATGACGTGGTGCCGCCTCAGTCCTCGGAGGAGTGGGCCGAGGCCTTGCGGCGACACGACAAAGTGTTCGAGTACAAGACCTACGCCGGAGAACCACACGGATTCCTGCGCCACGAGACCGAGACGGACTGGCAGCGGCGCACGGAGCGATTTTTTGATTGGTATTTGCGCGGCTGAGAACGGACCGGTTTTCGGGAACCGGGTCGGTCTGGCTATAATCTGCCCATGACCAAACAACGTCAAAGACGACCGCGCACCGCGCCAACGCTGCCACTCCTCGACATCCCTTTCGTGAACATTCGCAACCCGCGGCCGCCTTATGACTGGCTTGACCCGCAGGCTCTGGAGCGAATCCACGACGCCTCGCTCAACATCCTGGAAAACATCGGCATCGACTTCCACGATGACGAGGCGCTCGACATCTGGCAGCGCGCGGGGGCCAAGGTTGATCGGGCGACGCGTCACGTCTGGCCCGACCGGGGCTTGATACTGGAGGCGCTGAAGAGTGCGCCATCGTCCTTCCGTTGGCGGGCGCGCAATCCGGCCCATGATGTGTTCATCGGCCGGGATGCGATTGCTTTCGGGCCGTGTGGCGGCATGGTCTACGTCAGCGATCTGAATCGCGGCCGTCGCATTGGCACAATGGATGACTATGAGAAGCTGCTTAAGCTGTCCCAATCGTGTAATGCGCTGCACTTCGCCGCCTGGGAACAAGTCACCGCGCAGGACGTGCCGGTCAACGTTCGCCATTTGCATCGCGTCCGTGCTGGATTGACGCTGACCGACAAAGTGGTCATGGAAGGGGCCCACGGCCGTATCATCACCACCGATACGCTGGCGATGATGGAGCTCGTCTATGGTTCGCTCGACGGCGATCCCGTGACCGGCGACGTCATCAACGTCAATAGCCCGCTGCGTTACGACGATCGGATGCTGGGCGGGCTGATCACCTATGCCCGCGCCGGACAGGTGACGTTCATCACCCCCTTCATCCTGGCCGGGGCCATGAGTCCTGTGACGATGGCCGCGGCGCTGGCTCAACAGAACGCCGAGGTACTGGCCGGAGCGGCATTGACCCAACTGGTGCGGCCGGGTGCGCCGGTCATCTACGGCGGCTTCACGACCCACATCGATCTGCGTAACGGCAGCCCGGCCTTCGGGACGCCGGAGGGAGCGTGGGCGGCATTGGTGGGCGGGCAACTGGCGCGGCATTACGGCTTGCCTTATCGTGGCAGCGGGGGGCTGACGACCAGCAAAGCGGCTGATGCCCAATCAGCTTACGAAGCACTGTGGTCGCTGTGGCCGGCGGTGCTGGCCCATACCAACCTGATTATGCACGCCGCCGGCTGGATCGACGGCGGGCTGACCGTCTCTTTCGAGAAGTTCGTCATCGACCTGGAGAACCTGGCGATGTTTCGACATTTTTTGGCGGGCTTTGCGGTCGATGAGGCGTCGCTGGCGCTGGCGGCCATCGCCGAGATTGGGCCAGGCGGCCACCATCTGGGCACGACCCACACGCAGGAACGGTATCGCACGGCTTTTCATGCTACTTCGCTGGCCGATCGTTTGTCCCACGAGACGTGGACGCTAGCCGGGGCCGAGGACGCAGCCACCCGCGCCAATCGCATCTGGAAGGAGATGTTGGCCCAATATCAGAAACCACCGCTCGATCCGGCCGTCTCCGAGGCGCTGGACGCGTTCGTGGCCCGCCGCACGAAGGAGTTGAGCGGCATTTCGCTGTATGCCTAAATCTTGCAACATTGGCTACACGCGGTCATGATTAGTAACAATGGGGAGCTTACATCTTCACAACGGGAGACAATAGCGATGAAACAACTCATTTCAGCGATCTACGAAGATGGAATACTGCGCCTGCTGGAGCCGGTCGATCTGGCCGAAGAGCAACAAGTGAGGATCAGAATCCTTGTGGAGGACGTCGAGGACGTGGAGCGCCAGATGGAGCGAACGCCGGTAACGTCGTCGCTCGTGGCCTCGGTTGGCTATGTGCCGGCGTATAAAGTGCTGGAGATCGAGTTTCAGGACGGCCGTAGCTACCAATATTTTGGTGTGCCGGAGCGCATCTACAAAGGGTTGATGGCCGCCGAGTCGCGCGGCCGCTACTTCAACGAGCGCATTCGCGATGCCTACATCTACGGTCGGTCGCAATAGCGATCCGATCCCTATTGATCATGACGACGTTTTTCCCCTTCGACGAACTCACATGGCCCGAAGTGGCCGCTCTGCGCCGCGACACGCCGCTGATCATTCCTTTGGGCGATGGCTACGACATGGCGAAACTGGCCGAGGCGCTGGGCGATCCCCCGTCTGTGGGCCTCCTGCCGGCCGTCCCTTACGGTTGGCGAGGCAGCGGGTTGGCCGTGCCCGAAGCGCCGTTGGCCCGCATGATGTCCAATCTGCTCGACAGTCTGGCCGACGACGGCTTTAGTCGCGTTTACATCCTTCAGCCGCAAGACATCGATCTGGGGCTCGGCCCACGAGCGATTATCCAGTGGCACAGCAGCCAGCGGCGCGATGCGCCTCCGTTTGCGGCCGATGCCGACCGCGACAAGTGCGTCGTCATCCCCATCGGCCATACCGAACAGCACGGTTTTCATCTGCCCCTCTCGACCGACACGCTCATCATCGGGGCTATCGGCCGGGGAACCGAAGCGGCCGCGCCCGACATGGCCGTCTGCCTGCCCCCATTCCCCTATGGGGCCAGCACCCACCGCTCATCCTTTGCCGGCACGCTCAACGTCGGCGGGCGGGCCTTCGAAGATTTCTGGCTGGCCGTCGTCGATACGTGGGTGGCACTCGGCTTCCGCAAGATATACCTGATGAGCGGCCACGGCGGCAACTGCTCCTTTCTGGTCAATGTCGTCAAATACGCCGGAGAGCGCCACCGGCGCATTTTCTGCGCCACGGCCTGGCTGCACACCAACGGCCACATCGCCGCGCCGATATTGACCGAAACGCGCATCTCCGGCCGCGGCGGCATGGGCCACGCCGGGGAGCTGGAGACGGCCATGATCCTGGCCCTCCGACCTGACCTGACGCACATGGCGCGCGTCGTCGATGAGACGGACTTCGTCGCCACGGATAGCTACTATATGGACTGGATCGAGGGCGGCGCGCTGGTCGCCAACCCGCCGTGGGACGATGACACGGCGACGGGGGCCTACGGCGCGGGCAGTGTGGCGACGGCCGAACACGGTCGTCTGTGGCTCGACGCGGCCGTCTCTGAGAAGGTTGCCCACGTCCGGGAAATCCACGCCCAGCACCAGCGACGGGAAGAGCGGCGGGAAGCGGGGTATGGGTTATGGGGAATCAAGGGATAGAACCTGGGGCTTCGTTTCCTCTCCATCAGCACATGAAATTCAACACAGGGTTCTCTTCCAGCAGTATCGGCCGATCAATGTGGAACGGCGCGATATCGTAGTCCGTCCGGCCGTCCAGCGCCAGCTCACTCAAAATCTTGCCGATGAGTGCGGCGAACTTGTAGCTGTGGCCCGCGCCGATGGCAAGCGATATGTTGGGCTGTTCGGGCAGGCTGCCCAGCACGAAGTTGCGGTCGGGTGGCAGATCATAGAGGCACGTCTTGGTATAGAGGCGTTGACCCAGCATCGTCGGGATGTGCTGCGCCAAAAACGCCTCCGTCCGGGCCAGTGTCGCCCTATTGGGCTCGAAGGTGCGCGTCTCCGGCGTCACCCGCTCGCCGCCGACGTCCTGGGCTATCTTCGGCCCCGGCTCGCCAAAGACCGGAAAGCCATAGAACGACGGCTCGTCCATCCAGATCCACACCGGGAAGCGGCCGGGCACGAAGTCGGCCGCCTGAGGCGTGCGGTAATAGGTCACCTGTTCCTGGGTGATCGTCAGATGTAACCGGCGACCGAAGTAGGCCAGGACGTGGTTCGACCAAGCCCCCACGGCCACGACCAGATGCCGGCGACGGTAAGTCACGTCGCCCGCTACCAGTTCGATTTCGT
>JAGOBF010000014.1 GCA_017983515.1 Promineifilum sp.
CAGGCTCGTCTGCAATTCTTCAACACCGGCCCCGATCAGATCCCTGGCGTCATCGTCATGAGCCTGTCGGACCTCGTCGGCGACAACCTCGATCCCGACACTGATCGCGTCGTCGTGGTGTTCAATGCCGACGATGAGGAAGTAGTGCTGCCTGTGGCCGAACTGGGAGGACGGGTCATGACGCTGCATCCCGTGTTGGCCGCCTCAGCCGATCCCGTCGTGGCTGGATCGAGCTGGGATGGCGTCGCGGGTGCGTTCACCGTGCCGGGCCGGACGACGGCCGTCTTCGTGCAGGCCGAGGGCAGTGAGCCTGCCCCCACGCCGGCCCCCGAACCCACGGCCGCGCCGACCACGGAGCCGACGGCCCTGCCCACCGACGAACCGGCGGCCACGTCCCAACCGACCGCCACGGCCGTCAGCGTGGCCGTAGCCACGGCCGAGGCACAACCCACGGCCGAGGCGACGCGCGCCGAAGAAGCTGCGCTGGAGTCGGCCCCCGCGCCGGCATCGTCTCGCAACAATGTGACAGCGGTGGCGATCCTCGTGATCGTCGGCGCGGCCGGCGCCGTGGCGGGGATCATCGCCTGGCTGCGCGGGCGCAAAATGGAGTAGGCTCCTCTATTCGTTCGCAGCAGGTGCTTGAGCGACCCCTGAAGGACGGCGCTCAGGTGCCTGCTGCGAACGGGAAAAATAGACACAGATCAAACGGCCAGGGTAATCGACAATCCGTTTCTTCCGCCAAAACTCACGTCTCATCCGTGTCAGATTCTTGATTCCCCGGCCGGCAATAACTTGCAAATGAGTCAATCCCCGACCGGCGACCGGCCGGCATCCGTGCGGCCGGGGAGGCCATTATCGTCGTCGTTCCATAGCGCTCTGGCCGTGGGTCATGTCGCCGCCGACACGAGGGCAATGGCCCCCCACAGCGGCGCATCGTCGCCCAGCGCGGCGGGCACGATGTCGAAGCTGACTTCGGGCAGGGCCGTGGCCCGCGCAGCGCGATGCACTTCGGCCCACCAGTCGGCCCCGGCCTTAGTCACCCCGCCGCCGAGTACGAAGCGCTGCGGGTTGATCAGGTTGGCCGCATTGCCCAGGCCGATACCCAGCGACCACGCCCCTCGCAACAAGATCTCGCGCGCTATCTGATCCCCGGCTGCGGCCGCCTCGGCTACGTCCCGCCCGGTCAACACGCCCGTAACGCCACCCCCGCTCCCCTGCTCTCCTTCCCCACGGCCCACTCGCGCCCCATAATCGGCGGCCATATAGGGCCCGGAAGCCAGCCGCTCCAGGCAACCGTGCTTGCCGCACAGGCACAGCGGCCCGTCCGGCTCGACCACGGTATGACCGATTTCACCGGCCATCCCATCGCCGCCGCGCCACACCCGCCCGCCCAGCACCCAGCCGCCCCCGACGCCGGTGCTGACCGTCACGTACAGCAGATCTTCCACGCCGCGCCCGGCCCCAAAGCGATGCTCGCCCAGGGCGGCGACGTTGGCGTCGTTGTCCACGGCCGCGGGCGCGCCGAATTCCCGCTCCAGTATTTGCCGGAGGGGAATGTCTTCCCAACCGCGCACGTGATGCGAGAGGCGAACGATACCGCGATCATAGTCCACCGGGCCGCCGAAACTGACGCCGACGGCCGAGGGTCTGCGCCCGGCCAACAGCTCGCCGGCCAGGCGCATCATGGCCGCCAATTCATAGGCTGCATCGGCCGCCGGCGGTGTCCACTCGCGGCGCAAATCGAGCCATTGTGGCCGGGCGGCTGAGAGCGCGGCGCGCCCGACCCAAGCCGCGCTCAGCTTCGTCCCGCCGAAATCCAGAGCAAGCAATACGTCATCCATGAGTAGACGAGAATGATAGCAGAGACGGCCGGTAAACGGCATATGGCGGCGTAGCACCGGATTCTTACTCGGTGGCCGATCAGGTCGCGAATTCGAAAGGCTTCTCTGCTAACCGTTTACCGTCTCCCCCTTCTCTCTCACGACGTGACAGACGGCGCTAAAATGGGTGACGGATGACACTAAGAACGGGCTGACGGATATGCAACAATAAGGACGATTGGCGGTGAGGCGCGGGCCTCCGGCTCGTTGAGCACGCCCATCGTTCCGGTGGGGGAGCCACATTTTTACCACCGCGATCCCAACACAGGATCAAGGCGGCGATCAGGAGTAATGAATGACCAAGGATATGGGGTATTATCTCCAGGACTTGCAGGCGCGTCGTGCGTCGGCCGGGGGAACAGAGAAAGACATCGCTGCCCAGCACGGCAAGAACCGCCTGACGGCTCGCGAGCGGCTTGACATCCTGTTCGACCCCGACACGTTTACCGAGATCGATACGCTGGTCTTGCCCCGCTACGAGAACTATCCCGGCGGAAAGAATTCGCGCCTGGGCGACGGCGTCGTCACCGGCTTCGGGCTGGTCAACGGCCGGCGCGTCTTCGCTGCCTCGCAGGACGCGACTGTCATGGGCGGTTCGCTGGGCGAGATGCACGCCAACAAGATCGTCAAGGCGATGCAGATGGCCCTCAAGTACGGCTGCCCGTTCATCGCCATCAACGACTCCGGCGGCGCGCGCATCCAGGAAGGCGTCGACAGCCTGGGCGGCTACGCGCGCATTTTTGACGCCAACTGCGAGGCGTCGGGCGTCATCCCCCAGCTGTCGGTCATCATGGGGCCATGCGCCGGCGGCGCGGTCTACTCCCCCGCCCTCACCGACTTCGTTTTCATGACCAACAACAGCTATATGTTCATCACTGGCCCCGACGTGGTGCGCTCAGTGATGCAGGAAAACGTCAGCTTCGAGGAGCTGGGCGGCGGCATGATGCACAGCGCCGAGAGCGGCGTGTGCCACTTCCTGGCGACCGACGACCGGGACTGCCTCGAGCGCGTGCGCGGTCTGCTCAGCTACCTGCCCGGCAACAATCAGGATGAGCCGCCCTACGTCCAGCCTATCGATGACCCGGAACGACGTTGCCCTGAACTCAAGGAGATCGTGCCCACTGATCCCTATAAAGCCTACGACGTGCGCGGGGTCATCGGCAGCATCGTCGACGACGGCGCGTTTTTCGAGGTCCACCAACTATGGGCCGAGAACATGGTCGTCGGCTTTGCGCGGCTCAACGGCTACGTGGTCGGCATCGTCGCCAACCAGCCCATGGTACTGGCCGGCTGCATCGACATCAAGGCCTCGATCAAGACCACGCACTTTATCCGCATCTGCGACGCTTACAACGTGCCGATCATCACGCTTCAGGACGTGCCTGGCTTCTTGCCCGGTAAGGAGCAGGAGTACGGCGGCATCATCCGCAACGGCGCGCGCATGATCTACGCCTATAGCGAGGCCACCGTGCCCAAGCTGATGATCATCCTGCGCAAAAGCTATGGCGGGGCATACTGCGTGATGAGCAGCAAGGGCCTGCGCGGCGACCTGCTCTATGCCTGGCCCAACGCCGAGATCGCCGTGATGGGCGCGGAAGGTGCGGTCAACATCCTTTTCCGGCGCGACGTGCAGGCCGCGGAAGACCCCGAAGCCAAACGTCACGAACTGGTCGAGGATTACCAGCAAAAATTCAATAATCCCTACGTTGCCGCCGCACGCGGTCTCATTGACGATGTGATCGACCCGGCCGACTCGCGCCGCATCCTCATTCGTTCACTTGAGGTTGCCATGTCCAAGCGAGAGCGTCATGTGCCTCGTAAGCATGGCATTTCGCCGATGTAAGGACCGGTACCGGACGGCCGGCCCCTGACCACGGGTGCGAATTAGCCCCCGGGTCGTGATCGGCCGTTGTGCAACGTCGAAGGAACACAAAAGACATGTTCAAAAAGATACTCATCGCTAACCGCGGCGAGATCGCGGTACGCATCATCCGTACGTGCCGCGAGAT
This sequence comes from Promineifilum sp., assembly GCA_017983515.1. Classification (GTDB taxonomy): domain Bacteria; phylum Chloroflexota; class Anaerolineae; order Promineifilales; family Promineifilaceae; genus Promineifilum. The sequence goes on from JAGOBF010000014.1 coordinate 3,890, forward strand.
GGGCATCCGCACCGTGGCTCTGTACGAGATTAGCGACCGCGATTCGCTCCATGTGCGGCTGGCCGATACGTGCGTTCAGCTTCCCAACCATCACGCCTTCATGGATCCGGACACGATCCTGGCCATTGCCCAGTCGCAAGGCGTGGATGCCGTCCATCCCGGCTATGGCTTTTTGGCCGAGAACCCGAATTTTGTCCGCGCCTGCGAGGCGGCGGGCATCGTCTTCATCGGGCCGCCGGCCGAGATAGTGGAGGCCACGCGCAACAAGATCGGCATGTTGGAACAGGCCCGCGCTGCTGGTTTCCAAACCGTGACCCATTCGCCGAATTCGTTTGACGAGGATGAGTTCGAGACCTTGGCTGCCGCCGCGAAGGCCATCGGTTATCCATTGGTGCTCAAGTCTTGCAGCGGCGGCCGCGGCCGCGGCGAGCGACTGGTGGACAGCCCCGACCACTTGCCCGAGACCGTGCGGCGAGCACATGGCGAGGCCAAAGTCGTCTACGGCAGCAGCCGGCTCTTCATGGAAAAGGCGATCCTGCCCGCCCATCAGGTTGGCGTGCAGATCGTGGCCGACCGCTTCGGCAACCTGGTGCATCTGGGCGATCGTGAAGGCTCAATCGTCCACAATAACCAGAAGATCGTGGAAGAATCGCCGGTCCTCTGCCTGTCGTCCGAGGGACGTGCTGCTTTGCTGGAAACGGCCGTCCGGATGGCCCGCCTGTTCAATTATCAAAATGTGGGCACGGTAGAGTTCCTGGTCGACGCCGCCGGCGAGTTCTATTTCAGCGAGATCAAATCCCGCATCCAGATCGATCACACACTGGCGGAAATGATGACGCGGATCGATCTGATCCGCGAGCAGATTCGTCTGGCGGCCGGTGAGGCGCTGGGCTACAGTCAGGATGACGTCGCGTTCCGTGGCTGGGCCATGATGTGCCGTGTGCAGGCCGAAGACCCAGCGCGGCGCTATATGCCCGCTTCCGGTCATCTGCGCCGCATGCGGCTGCCCAGCGGGCCGGAAGTGCGCGTCGATACGTACCTCTACTGCGATTCCGAGGTTCCGTCATTCTACGACCCGCTCATTGCCAAGGCCACTGTGTGGGCCATCGATCGACCGGCTTGTGTGGATCGCCTGCGTCGCGCGCTGGAGGATTTTGCCGTCATTGGCATTCCTACCAACCTGCCGTTGCTCATGGAGATCATGCGCACGCCCGCTTTCGTGGCCGGTGAATATGCCACCGATCTCCTCCACCAGCCGCTGGACACTAAACCGGCGACCGACATCGCCGTGTTGCGGCGCGACCTTGCGGCGGCGGCGGCTGTGCTCTATACGCGTCGTCACGAGGCCTCCATCCCGCAGACGCCTGATCGGTGGGCCACGGGCTGGCACCGAACGAGCCGTCATATTCAATAGGTCGGGAGGGAATGAATGAATACGCTTCAAGTGACAATTGATGATCAAACGTACAAAGTTGAGCTAAAGCCGCCTTTCCGCGACGCCAACGTCGGCGACCTCTATGAAGTGATGGTCGATGGCAAGGCCGTTGCGATCAACTTGCCGCAACCAAAAGCGCCCATCTCCGAGATGGAGTGGCTGATTATCGACGACCGGCCCTACGAGCTTGTCTTTGACTCCAATTTGCAGTACATCAACGCTTACGATGGGCCGCACAAGGTCGAAGTGCAGGACGACAATCAGGCTGTGGCCCGGCCGCGCAGCGGCGACGGCCGGGTGAAGGCTCCCATCCCCGGCCTGATAATCCGCGTCCTGGTGGAGCCGGGGGCAGCGGTGCGGGCCGGGCAAGCCCTGCTCATTCTGGAAGCCATGAAGATGGAGAACGAGATCCGCGCCCCGTTCGACGGCGTGGTCAGTTCGATCTCTACTGCCGTCGGGCAGTCGGTGGTGCGCAATCAGGTCTTGATCGAAGTACAGTAAACCCGCCTCGCCCCTTTTGCCGATTGTTGCTATCATGCCGCTTATGAGCAACAGTCGCCTGACACGCTTGGCCTGGGTCATCACCGCGTTGGGCCTGGTGTGGCTATTTCTGGCCCTGGCCCTCATTGTGTGGCGCGCGCCGGCCGGCCCGCTGCCGGAAATCACGCCCTGGTATTCCGATTTTCTGGTCACGGCGGCGTTGGGCGTAGCCATCGTCGTCGGCGGCTTTGTGGCGGCGCGCCTGCCGCGCAATCCCTATGGCTGGCTGCTGCTGCTGTTCGGCATCAGCAACGGCGCAATGCAGGGATTCGCCGAAAACTACGCCGTCCGCAGCACGCTGATTGCGTCGCAACCATTGCCGTTGGCGTCGCTCTCATTTATTTTCGCGGCCGTCGGGTTCGCTACCTGGATTTCGGCCGTCCCCCTGCTATTCTTGCTATTCCCCAGCGGCAAACTGCCTTCGCGCCGTTGGTGGCCGTTTGCCGTCCTGGTGGTGCTCAGCTATCTGGTGCTGCTGGGATTCTTGTGGCTGTCGCCGTCCGCGCTGCTCTTGCCCTTTCCCAGCCCATTCCACAAAGCGGGCGAGATGGGCAATCTGGCCGACATTTTGGCCAGCACGGCGCTCAGCTTCGTCCTGTTCATCGCTATCCCGGTCAGCGGTCTCTCGGTCATCGTGCGGGCCATTCGGGCCCAGGGACAAGAGCGCCAGCAGTTCAAGTGGTTGGGCCTGGCCTCTATCCTGATCGTGCTGACCATCCTGTGGAACTCGGAGATCGTGCCCCTGTTGCCGGACGTGCTGGATGCATTGCTGGAGGCGGCGGCCTTTGCCGGCGTGCCGTTGGCCGTGGGTATCGCCGTGCTTCGCTATCGCCTGTGGGACATCGACGTCATCATTCGCAAAACGGCACTTTACACGGTGCTGACCATCCTGCTGGGAGCCGTCTATACTGTTCTCGTCGTCATATTGCAGAGCGTTTTTACTCGCGTCACCGGCCAGGATTCGCCCGCCGCGCTGGTGCTGTCCACGCTGACTATCGCCGCGCTGTTCACGCCCTTGCGCCGCCGGGTGCAGTCGTTCATCGACCGCCGCTTCTACCGGCGCAAGTACGACGCCGAACAAGTGCTGAACCGCTTCGCGTTGGCCGCCCGCGACGAAACCGACCTCGACACGCTGACGGCCGAACTGCTGCGCGTCATCCAGGAGACGATGGAGCCGGAGCACGTCTCGCTCTGGCTCAAGCCAGTGGCCCAACGGCCGCCCTCCGATCCGTATCGATAATACCCGGTGCGACAGCCCAAACATCGCCAAATCGCAGCCGCTAATCCCCAGCGACGCGCACCAGCAGATCGCCAGCCGCCACCTGATCGCCGGCGGCGAAGTAAATGGCTTCCACCACGCCACCCGCGCCGGCGCGAATGGTGTGCTCCATCTTCATCGCCTCCAGCTTTACCAGCGGCTGCCCTTCGCCTACCGTCTGGCCGACCGCCACCAGCACGGCCAGCACCCGACCCGGCAGCGGCGCACGCAGAGAGCCGGCGGCCTCGGTCGCGCGTCGAGGCGCCGGCAACAAGGGTCGCGCCGCCACGCATATCGCGCCCGCCGGCGTCTGCACCCACCAGACATCCCCCGCAGCCGCCACGGCCACCGTCTGCCGATAGCCGTCGACCGTTAGGGCCATGTCCGGTGCGTCGAAGCGGTTGATGATGACGTTGACACGGCGCTCCGGCGACAGCCATAGCTCATACGTGCCGCCCGCATGCGGCTGGGGCCGAAGGCGCACCGCCGTCTCCTTGCCGCGGACTTGAAAATAGTAAGGGGCGGGGTGGCCGGGGTTGTTGCGCCAGTAGCCTGGCCCGCCGGCCGCGTCCGCGTGTTGCCGGGCCAGCGCGGCAGCGATGAGAGCCAACTCGACGGCCTCGTCGTTCGGCCGGGCGGCCGGAGCGTATTCGTCGATGAAGGCGGTGCTCAGATCGCCGGCGGCCAGGGCCGGATGGTCGAGGAGGGTCGTCAGCCAGGGCAGATTGGTAGTCAGGCCGAGGAGCGTCGAGTCGCGCAGGGCGTGGTGCAAGCGGCGGATGGCCTCCGCCCGGCTCGGCGCGTGGGCGATAATCTTAGCCAGCAAGGGATCATAGTGGCTGGTGATGACGTCACTGGTACGGATGCCGTCGTCGGCGCGGATGCCCTCGCCCGTTGGCGGCCGCCACAACAGGATGGTACCCGTCGCGGGCATGAAATCATGGGCCGGGTCTTCGGCGTAGAGGCGTGCTTCAATCGCGTGCCCCACCGACTTAATATCATCCTGTGCCCACGGCAACGCTTGCCCTTCGGCCACGCGGATTTGCCACTCGACCAGATCAAGCCCGGTGACCAGTTCCGTCACCGGGTGTTCGACCTGTAGCCGGGTGTTCATCTCCAGAAAGTAGAATGAGTCGCCGTCCAGCAAAAACTCGACCGTTCCCGCCCCAACGTAACCCACGGCCCCGGCCAGGGTCACGGCCGCCGTACCCATCCGGTCGCGCAGCGCCGGCGTTATGACCGGCGAGGGCGTTTCTTCGATCACTTTCTGGTGGCGGCGCTGGATGGAGCATTCGCGCTCGCCGAGGTGGACAACACGGCCGTGACGGTCGCCCAGGATCTGCATCTCGATGTGGCGCGGCCGAAGCAGGGCGCGCTCCAGCAGCAGCTCTCCGGAGCCGAAGGCCGATGCGGCCTCGCGCCGTGCCGATGCCAGCGCCTCCGGTAGATCGCCCGGTTGGGCGACGAGACGCATCCCCTTGCCGCCGCCGCCCGCCGCGGCCTTGACCATGATCGGATAGCCGAGGCGCAGCGCGGCGCGAGCAAATCCCTCATCGGTCTGCTCGCCGCCGTCGAAACCGGGGATGACGGCCAGACCGGCGCGTTCGGCCAGTGCCCGAGCGGCCCGTTTGTCGCCCATCGTCGCGATGGCCTCAGCCGTGGGACCGATGAATACCAACCCGGCCGCCGCACAGGCGCGTGCGAAGTCATCATTCTCGGCCAGGAAGCCGAAGCCGGGATGGACGGCATCGACCCCGGCGCGTTGGGCGGCGGCCACGACGGCGGGGATATTAAGGTAGGAGGCGGCGGCCGGCGAGGGGCCGATGGGGACGGCCGTGTCGGACTCTTCGACGTGGCGACTGTGCGCGTCGGCCTCGGCATAGACGGCCACGGCGCGAATGCCCATTCGCCGGCAGGTGCGGATGATGCGCCGGGCGATCTCGCCGCGGTTAGCGATCAGGATAGCCCGGATCATTGTGGGGTATGCCAGCCGGCCTTTACCCATCGCCTACTGGCCCAAACGATGGCATGATGATTCATATTGAGCGCGATAATGGTTGCCTGTCCACAAGCGGTTAGTCCAATGATGAAGGTGTCGCTCTCATTCCACGCACAATGCGTGCCCCGTTCCTGCTGCCGGGTCAGGTATCATATTGTTTATACCATCACCCCCGCCCCTAGATAGAGCCGACAAACGTGTGACCCACCAGCCCATCCTCACGAGCAAAAGCCCCCATCAGCCACACCCGGCGAATGGTTAGAAACGGGCCGACGGCGGCATGCTCCTTGTCGGTCAGGGGACGGACGGAGAAATAGCCGGCGAAGAACGCCTCGGCGCGCTCGGCCGGGGCGTGCATCAGGTTGCCGTTAGACAGGAAGGCGGCCACATCGTAAGCGCGCCAGCCAGGGCCGCACAGATCGAAGTTGAAGAAGGTCGGCCGGTCGGTCTCGTCGAAGAACACACTGCTCTGGTGAAAGTCGCCGCCGATTGGCCCCCAGCCGTCGGTCGGGAAATGCTCCAGTAATCCGGCCAACTCGTCGCGCGCTTCTTCAGCCGCGGCCGTCACCAGGTCCAGGTTGGCGACGCGGTCATCCGTCCAGGTGCGATTGATGCGTTCCAGCGGCCGGTCGAGCAGATACGTCAGGTCGATTGCTTTGCGAGCGTGGGGTGTGGTGAAATCGTTCGAGATCACGTGAATGCGGGCCATCGTTTCGCCCATCGTATAGAGCTGCTCGGGGTCTTTCAGCGACATCGGATCACCGTAGGCCAACGAAAACAGCGCGTAATAGCGCGGCCCTTCCGGCGCGTCGAGCCGGCCGACATGGCCACCGTCGCGGCGACGGATGGGATAAGAGACGGGCAGCTCGTGGCCTTTCAGGAAGTTGAGCCAGTCCATCTCGTAGAGGTAATCTGACTCGACCTTCCGAAAGCGGTCGCCTTGTTGGTAGAGGCGAAAGGCGTACTGTTGGCCGTCGCCGGCTGTTACCAAATAATGATCGTTGTCCTGGGTACGCAGCAACTTGCTGAACAGCTTGGCGCTGACCGGCGGCGGGCAGTCATATTCCGCGGCGACGATCTCGGCCACGGATGCCGCGGAGATAAAGGAACGGGCGATGCGGATGGGTGTCATGGCAAACTCCAGTAGGGACTTGTCGTCAGTAGGCAGTGGTCCGGGCGCGCCTTTCTGAACTCATATTTCGTAGCTCTCATCACTTGGGCAAGATATTCTCATATTTGGCGATGATGCCCAACATAATCTCATCCGCGCCGCCGCCGATGGACAGTAGGCGCGCATCGCGGAAGTAGCGGGCCATAGGGTACTCCTCGACGTAGCCCATGCCGCCGTGGAACTGGAGACAGGTATCGGCCACCTCGCGCGCCAGCCGGCCGGCCTTCAGCTTGGCCATTGATACCTCTTTGGTCAGATCTTCCCCGGCGATCAGCAGGCGCACACAATGATAGTTGAGCTGTCGCAACGCCTCGATCTCTGTCAGCAGTTCGGCCAGCCGGAAGTGGATGTACTGGTTGTCGATAAGCGGCCGGCCGAACGCTTGCCGCCCGCGCGTGTATTCGATGGTCATGCGGATGATCTTCTCCATCCCGGCCGTGCTCATCAACGATCCCGCCAGCCGCTCCTTCTGGAACTGTTTCATCTGCAGGATGAAGCCCGCCCCTTCCTCGCCGATGCGATTGGCCTGGGGCACGCGCACGTCCTCGAAGGTCAAAATGGCCGTGTCGCTGGCGTGGTTGCCCAGCTTCTCCAGCTTGCGGCTGACGCTGAAGCCGGGCGTGTTGGTCGGCACGACGATCAGCGACATACCGCGAAAGCCGCGCTCGCCGCCGGTGCGGGCCAGCAGGGTGATGAAGTCGGCCTGCGTGCCGTTGGTGATCCACATCTTGGCCCCATTGATGATGTAGTCGTTGCCGTCGACTACGGCGCGGGTGCGGATGGCGGCCACGTCGGAACCGGCGTCCGGCTCGCTGACGCCGATAGCCGACACCATCTCTCCGGAGATGGCCGGAACGAGGAAGCGGTGCTTCAGTTCTTCGCTGCCGAACTCGGCCAGGGCCGGCGTCGCCATGTCGGTGTGGACGGCGATACCCATTGGCACGGCCGCGCAGTCGGCTCGCCCCACTTCTTCGAGCATCACGACGTTGTACCAATAATCGACCCCGCCGCCGCCGTATGCCTCCGGGTAGCTGAGGCCCAGCAGACCCAAATCGCCCATCCGCTTGAGAAGTTGGTGGGCGGGCCAGAGGCGGGCCGCCTCCCACTCTTCTACGTGGGGATTGATTTCCGACTCGACGAAGCGACGCACGGTCTGCCGGAACGCCTCATGTTCGGGCGTGAAATAGGAAAACATCTACTCGCTCCTGTAGCCGGGTGATAAGAGCCCGGCTGCCCCAAAGGCCCGGCTTTAGTCCTCGCCGGAATATTGCAGGCGGCGTTGTTCCAGTCTTTTAATCCGCTCGACGGTGTTGCGCCAGTCGGCGTCGTGGACGCCCGGCTCGAAGGGCATGTAGTAGCTGACTCGGTCCAGTAGATCGCCGTAGCGAGCATAGATGATCGCCGGCAACTCGATCCAGTGGCCGGTAACGGCAAACGCATCTAACATCTCGTCACTGATGAGGCGGCCCATCTCGGACCATTGCCCGCCGCGGGCCAGCACGGCCAGGCTGTCGCCCACTGCTTCCCAGCCGTGGAGAGCCAGGACGGACTTGTAGGCCGGCGTGCTCATGTAGAACGAGAGTTGCTGGCGCACGTGGGCTTCGGCGGCCCGCGCCGCGGCCGGGTCGTCGGTGGGGATAACGAAGATCGATGTGTTGACCACGAAGTTGGCCCGCGTGCGGCCGCGGCGGGCCAAACCGGCCTCGATCTCCGGCAGGGCCACCTCGCGCAGATAACGGGCGGTGTGCAACGCATGGATGTGGACGCCTTCGCAGTGGGAGCCGGCCAGGCGCAACATCTGCTCGTTGACGGCGGCGACGTATATCGGCGGCGGCGGGTAGTCTATGGGGCCAGGATCGAAGAAAGGGGTCATCAGCGCCAGCTTGTAGAACTCCCCCACGTAGTCGAGCGGTCTCCCGTTTTGCCAACAATCCCAGAAGGCGTGGATGGCCTCGATCGTCTCGCGCATCTTCTTGATGGGCTTTTCCCACTTGACACCGAAGCGCAGGACGTTGTGGGCGCGCACCTGTGGCCCCAGACCGAGCACGAACCGGCCGCGCGAGAAGCGCTGCAAGTCCCAGGCGGTGTAGGCCAGGATGGCCGGGCTGCGCGGGAAGGCCACGGCGATGGCTGTGCCCAGGGTCATCTTGCTGGAGTGTTCGGCAGCCAGAGCGAGGTTGAGGAAGGGGTCGCTGTTAGTCTCGGCCACCCAGAAGCCATCGAAACCCAGCGCTTCGGCCGCGGCGGCATAGGTCGCCATATTCTCAAGTTTGGGCTGCAGAAAACTGACATCGAATTTCATGGCGTGGCTCTCCCCGAGGGGGCTTTCCTCTCGTCGCGCCGTGGCGCGTCTAGACGGCCAGGGTAAGGATGCCGGTGAGGATGGCCATCACCATGGCGATGATGCCGCAAGCGGCCAGAATGGCGATCATGATGGCCAGGGGCAGGATAATGCTCGGCGCATTTTCAGGATCCATATAGGTGTACTCCGGTTGGTGGATTTAGCCGGATTGTACACCGAATGGGCCGGACACGAAATACGAGATACGGGTCGCCCCAGCTCAGTGTATCAATTTTTCTTTAGTCTTTCGTCTTTCGTGTCTCTCAGCCATACGCTGACGTGCTCCGGCTCCATCGTCTCCTGAATCACCCGCAGCAGTTCGGCCGTCAGCTTTTCCAGGTCCGTCTCGTCGCGGGCGGTAGCGGCGAAGCCTTCCAGTACCTTGGCCGCGTCGTACTTGCGGCGGTAGAAACGGCGGTCGATCAAATCCTGTACGCTGCGGCGTAGCGGCAGAAAGAGGGCGGCGATCAGCAGGGTCGAAAGGATCGTCGCCAGGGTCGAGTCCTGGCCGGTCAGCCGCGAGAACGCGCCCTGAAGAACGACGATGCTGGTGAAATAGACCAGGATCAAAGACCCGGTCAGCACCGCGTAGACCAGAGTCTTGCGGACGATGACGTCGATGTCCCACAAGTGGTAGCGCAGGATAGCCCGGGTGATGGAGAGCGGCAGCAAGGCCAGGATTACCACCGTCCCGAAGATCTTGAACAAGGCCCAAGGCCCCGACCAGGTTTCATAACTCCTAAACGGCGATTGGTTATAGAATGTAGCAAACCAGAAAAGTACCAGCGACAGGCTGGTGAATACCCAGCGTATCTGCTGTCGTTCGACCGGGCCGGAGATGTGCCGGTAGCGATAGATTTGAGCCGCAAGGCTTGACACAAGCATACCGGCGACAGCGCCCACCGCCAAAAGCGCCAAAAGCGCCAATAGCGCCGACTCCCGCTGGCCCATGAACATGTTTGCGATCAAAAGGACGACCAGCAACCCCATCCCTGCCACAAGTAACCGGCGCGCCCATCTCGTGGGGAACCGTCCTGTGGGAAACACGTTCAGAAAGAAGAAGAGCGCCGGAAAGCTGATCAGGGCCAGAAGCCAGGACAAGCCAAGAATAGTATCTATTTCGCCACGGTAAGCGGTCAGGTTCGGGTCGGGCACCAAGCCGCCGAGGTTGAATACCAGGGGCAAAACCAACAATACGAGCGACGTAATCAGACCCATCAAGTCGTCGGACTTGCGCCAGAAGATGAAGACGGCCGTCAGCAGGTAGGCGGCCAGGGTGACGTAGCGCGCGGCCAGGACGATGCGTATGTAGATGGCATAATTCATCAATCCGGCCAGCGCGGCATAACCATCGGAGATGTCGTCTTCCAGCAGGAGCAGCCGCGTGCTGCGCGTGGCCAGGATGGCGAGGATGGTCAAGGTCAGAAGCGCGAGCAGCACCCACACGGCGCGGGCGGCGAACAGCCACAGGCCGCGCAGGATAACCGGCCGGTTGGCCGCCGCAGTAGCAGAGGCGGCTTCAGGGATCTGGGGCGTCGTTGGCTCATTCATGGTTCAATACCGCCAAAAATAACGCTTCGAATCGCGGCCTGTCGGCCGCTGTTGCCATTCGCACCGGGGAGCCGTCGGGTGATTCGACGGTCCGGCCGATCTCCTCCCCCTCCTCGGTCACTACGTCCAGTTTCGCCTCGCGCAAGGATACCACGTCGCTGTCCAGGGCCGCGGCCGCGGTCAGCGTATCCCACCAGTACATGCCGCCGTCGAGCCACCACTGGTTCAGGTACATGAGATTATAGGTGAACACCGCCGGTCGTGTCAGGGCATCGACCTGCAGCCGTTTGTAGAAGCCGCGGGTGAACGGGACGTCGTTGGTGGCGTCCAGCGGGACGAGGATGATGGGCGCGCCGGAAGCCAGAACGATGTCGGCCGCCACCGGATCGGCGAAGATGTTCCACTCCGCGTACTCGTTGCTGATGCCCTCGGCCTCGTTGATGACGTTGCCCGGCGTGTCCACCGCGCCGCCCATGATGACGATCTCCTTGATCTTGCCCGCCAGCGCCGGGTCGGCCTGGAACGCCTCGGCGAGATTGGTTAGCGGACCGAGGGCGATGATGGTGATCTCATCCGGCGCGGCGGCGATCGTGTCGGCCAGCAGCTCGGCTGCGGGACGCTCGTCCTCCTTTCGGCCGCCGGTCGTCACTTGCGCGCCATAAAGATTGTCGGCGCCTTTACGCCACTCATCTGGTGCGGGCCGGCCGCCCGGAAAAGGCTGCTCCCGGCCGCATGAAACCGGTATCTCCGGCGCAGTGGCAAGGTTGAGCAAGCCCAGGACATTATGCACGCCGTCTTCGCAGTGAACAAAGGCCACGCCGTTGACGGTGATCGCCCGCAGGTCGACGGCCGGATGCTGCAGCAAAAAGAGAAGGGCGCTGATGTCGTCCATCCCCATGTCGGTGTCGAAGAGCACGGGAACCGCCGCCGTTGGCACGTCGAGCGCGGCCAAATCCACAGATTGCGGCTGGTTCGTCCGCCACCACAGACCCGCGGCCGCGACGGCGATCAGCACCAACGCGGTTGTCGCCACGGTGAAGACGGGCCACGACGGCGGCTCGCCCCACAGACTTCGCCGGGCAGCCAGATATAGCCCCGATGCGAGCATTGCTAGAAGAACCTGATTGAGCATCAGAGTTAGCAGAGGCGAGAAGCCGAGGATGCCGATCAGGATAAAGAGCGGTACAGCCAGGATTGTCATCATAAAACCGGCCGTCTGTCGCCGTTGCGTGGGGCCGGCCGACCGATAACGTAGTGCCTGCCCACCGAGGGCAAGCAAAATCGTGCCGAGCAATGCGATGAGGAATACCCACCAACCGTTCTCGATAAGGTCGACAGTGACGATGCCGGCAGCGGTTAGCAGCATGCCGATTAGTGCCGGGATACGCAACCGGGCCGGGTAGAACCGACCGTCGGGGAACAGGAAGAGCAGCGCCAGCAACGCCAACCCACCAGCGATGGCCAGGACTGTGGCAAGCCCGCCCAATAACGCGCTCCACGGAGCCGGGTAGGCGGTCACTGCGGCATTCCCGAACAAGCTGGTGGTGAAAGGCAGCGTCGTTAATGCAAGGGCGGCGATGAGCGATCCAATTCGCGGCGGTCGTGAGAGTAACAGCGCGGCCGTCGCCAGCAATAGCCCGCCCAAAGCCAGGCGGACTCCGGTGATAAGGGCCGTCAGCGACTCATACGATACGCCATTTACCGTTCGGGCGACCTCATCGAACTGCCAGTCGGCCTGGGTGGCGGCGAAGGCGGACGGGGCGAGAGCCAGCGCGACGGCGACGGCGGCAACCCAAAGGACGATCAAACCGGCGCGGGCCGTCACAAGCGGTTGAAAACGATAATCATCAGCGCTAGAGAGTGGGGACATGGGTCTTCGTGTCACGTTGAATACGGGTCGGCTGTCATCGGCCGGTGATCATCAATTGGCTTCAGCCAGATCGAAACGTGCTCCGGCTCCATTGTCTGCTGGATGACGTGCACCAGCTCCGCGGTCAATTGGTCGAGGTCGGTTTCGTCGCGGGCCGTCGCGGCGAAGCCTTCCAGCACCTTGGCCGCGTCGTACTTGCGGCGGTAGAAGCGGCGGTCGATCAAATCTTGCACGCGACGGCGCAGCGGCAGGAAGAGAGCGGCGATCAGCAGGGTCGAGAGGATGGTCGCCAGCGTCGAGTCGCCGGTCATTGGCGCGAGTAAACGTTGCAGAACGATGATGCTGCCGAAATAGACGAGCGCCAGCAGGCCGGTCAGCACGGCGTAGCCGGCCGTCCGTCGAATGACCACATCGATGTCCCACAACCGGTAACGTAGCAGGGCGATGGCAATGGCTATCGGAATAATGGTCAGACCGACGGAACCGCTGATGGCGTCTATTCGGTATGTCAGCCCGGACAATGGAAACAAGGCGACGAACAGCGTCAAACCGAAGAGGAACCACTTCGTTTGCTGCCGCTCGACCGGCCCAGAGACGCGCCAGTAGCGGTAAATCTGTGACACGAGGGCCAGCACCAGCCCCGGCAAGACCAGCACCAGGACAAAACTGGTTCGCTCGTTCAGGGCCACCACAGCTTGCCACAGCGCCGGTGGGAGTAGGCCGGCCGTGTCCAGGAGCGCGACTATCATGAATAACGCGAAAACGCCCATTAGGATGGCGATGGGCCAGCGCGCCCAGCGCGGCACGGCCCGCCCGTCGGGGAACAGGTAGAGCCAGACCGGGAACATAGGCCAGACCAACGCGCCGAGATCGAGCACCAGCCGCACAACCGGCCCCAGGCTGTCGACGAGGCCGGCTACCTGGGTGGCATCCTCCATCGCCGCAGAGCCGGTCAGCAAGATAACGAAAGCCGTTAGAAGCCCAAACCAACTTCGAGGCAACCGCCAGAAGACAAGCCCGGCGACCAGATAATGAATGAATATAATCACCAGGGAGACGGTGATGTTGGCAATCAGGAACTGTTGCAGTGACAACCCGGCCGTCGTGGCGCGAGCGGTGAAGAAGGCGTTGCCGGTGGGCGCGCCGATTTCGAAGCTGATGTCGGGCAGAGTGCCGGTGATAACGCGGTTGTAGTAGCCCGGAAGGCTTGCCAGCGCCACGCTCAGTAACATAATGGCGTAGGCGAGCCAGACCGCGCGGGCGGCCGTCAGGAGACGATGAGGAGACGGCGGCGACATTTCTACGTTCATGCAGCCAAGTATATCGATCGATCGTCTCCTAATCGTTACGAAATATAATAACTTGCGCTATAATCCGGCCTAGATCGTTACGAACCACGCTAATCGGGAAAATCGCATGAACAGGACGGTAAATTTCAGCATTCGTAAGCCGGTTTGTAAGCTTGATCTGTATGATGGGTATGGGGCAGTGTGCTCACTGCCGGCGGCCCCGACACACTAAACTGCATTACCTGATTTCTCTGGTGCCCGGATAATGAAGCGAAAGGGTATGATGGGCCGCTCATTGATCCAATTCTATTCAATCTATGTAGAGGAGAGTTACATGAAAGTGACAAAGTTGCGTCGTTTAGTGCCCTTGTTCGTCCTGTTGGCGCTCATGGTGGTGCTTGTCATTGCCACTGCGCCGGCCTCGGCCGCCAGAGGCGGCACGGTGAAGGTACAAATCCTGGCCGTCAATGACTTCCACGGCAACCTCGTGCCGCCCACCGGTTCGTCCGGGCGCGTCACGACCGCGACGGGGACCGTCGACGCCGGCGGCGTCGAATATCTGGCAACCCACGTCGCCAATCTGCGAGCCGAAAACAAGCGAACCGTATTCGTATCGGCCGGCGACATGATCGGCGCCACCCCGCTGCTCTCGGCGTTGTTCCACGATGAACCGTCGGTTGAAGCGTTTAATCGGATGAAGCTGGATTTCAACGCTGTCGGCAATCATGAGTTCGACGAAGGCACCCAGGAACTACTGCGCATGCAGCAAGGCGATTGCCATCCGGTTGACGGCTGTCTGGACGGCGACGGTTTCACCGGCGCGCGCTTCCGCTATCTGGCGGCCAACGTCATCAACGACAAGACCGGCAAGCCGCTGTTCCCGGCCTACCGAATTCGCACGTTTGCCGGTGTCAAGATCGCTTTCATCGGCATGACGCTCGAAGGTACGCCCAACATCGTGACTCCGTCCGGCATCGAAGGCTACTCGTTCAAGGACGAGGCCGACACCGTCAACGCCTTAGTTCCCCAGCTGCGCCGCCAGGGTGTTAAGACCATCGTGGTGTTGATCCATGAAGGTGGCTTCCCAACTGGCCTGTATAATGAGTGCCCCGGCATTTCCGGCCCCATCGTCGATATTGTCGAGCGCACCCACGATCAGGTTGACCTGTTCATTACCGGCCACACCCATCAGGCCTACAACTGCGTGATCGACGGCCGTCCCGTCACCAGCGCCATGTCCTTCGGCCGCCTCATCACCGACATCGACATGGAACTCTCGCGCGCCACAGGCGACGTTGCTTCGATCAGCGTTAACAACGTGATCGTCACCCGCGATGTGACCCCGGATAGCTGGATGACGGCCCTCATCGCCAAGTACAATGCCGTAGCTGCGCCGCTGGCTAACCGCATCATCGGCCAGATCACGGCCGACATTCTTCGCGCGGCCAATCCCGCGGGCGAGTCCGCTCTGGGTGACGTCATCGCCGACGCGCAACTGGACGCCACCGACGACCCCGGCTTCGGCGACGCCGTCGTGGCTTTCATGAACCCCGGCGGCATCCGCGCCGACCTGACCTATCTCAGCAGCGCCGCCGGCGAAGGTGACGGCAACGTCACCTACGGTGAGTCGTTCACTGTTCAGCCGTTCGGCAACAGCCTGGTGACGATGACCCTGACCGGGGCGCAGATCGAAACGCTGCTGGAGCAGCAATTTGCCCCCTGCACGTTTGCCTCCAATCGTATCCTGCAAGTCTCGGCGGGCTTCGAGTACGCGTGGAGCCCCACCGGCGGCACTTGTGACAAGGTGGACCCGGCGTCGATCAAGATCAATGGTGTGGTCGTCAACCCGGCTGCCAGTTACCGCGTAACGGTCAATAGCTTCCTGGCCGACGGCGGAGACAGCTTCCCGGTCCTGCGCGACGGCACCGACCGCCTCGGCGGCGCGGTGGATACCGATGCACTGGAGGCGTACTTCGTCTCCCATTCGCCGGTTCCGCCCGGCCCGCAGAATCGGATTACCCTTCTGCCCTAGTCACACGAGAAACCTGACAGGTCTTCCGAGACCTGTCAGGTCACAGTGGCGAAATAACAAAAGCGCCGGAGCCTGTTGAGGGTTCCGGCGCTTTTGTATTTCGAGGCACAGACCTCAGAGCTTGGTGCCTCACATCCGAAACACACCATAGCGGGGCGGGCCTTGCGAGAGATAATCGACGTTGTGGGCGGCCGACAGGCCCACGCTGAGCGCCATGCGCGTATCGCGCGGATCCAGGATGCCGTCGTCCCACAGCCGGGCCGTGGCGTAATAAGGTGATGACTCCGCCTCGAATTTTTGGCGGGTCATCAGCTGCATCATAGTGGTGGCGGTGGCGTCGGGCTCCTGACCCCTCTTGCGAGCCTGCTCGGCCTGGACGATACCGAGCACGCCGGCCGCCTGCTCCCCACCCATCACGGCCACGCGGCTGTTGGGCCACGACCACAGAAAGCGCGGGTCGAGCGCCCGGCCGCACATGGCATAGTTGCCCGCGCCGTAGGAGCCGCCGACGATGACCGTGAATTGGGGCACAGTGGAGGTGGCGACGGCGTTGAGCATCTTGCTGCCCTGCTTGATGATGCCCCCGCGTTCGGCCTCGCTGCCAACCATGAAGCCGGTGATGTTCTGCAGATAGATCAGCGGCGTGCGGCTCTGGTTGCAGAGCTGGATGAACTGCGCGGCCTTATTGGCGCTCTCTGAGAACAGCACGCCGTTGTTGCCCAGGATGCCCACCGGCCAGCCGTCGAGCTGGGCGTGGCCGCAGACGAGTGTCGTGCCGTAGTCGGGCTTGAATTCGAGGAAGCGCGAGCCGTCGACCAGACGGGCGATGATCTCGCTCATGTCGAAAGGGATGCGCGGGTCGGCGGGGATGATGCCCAGCAGCTCGTCGGCATCTAGGGCCGGCGGTTCCGGCGCAGCGCGGCGAGCCAGGGCGGCCGCTGGCTTGGGTTGTCCCAGGTGCGAAAGGATGAGGCGGCCGATGCGCAGCGCGTCGGCGTCGTCCTCGGCGGTGTAGTCGCTGAGGCCAGACACCTGCGCGTGCATCCGTGCCCCGCCGAGCGTCTCGTCGTCGGCTTCCTCGCCGATGGCCATCTTGACCAGCGGCGGCCCGCCGAGGTAAACCGCCGCCCGGCCGCGCACCATGACCACGTAGTCGCTCATGCCGGGGATGTAGGCCCCGCCGGCGGTGGACGAGCCGAAGACGAGGGCGACCTGCGGGATACCCGCCGCCGACAGCCGGGCCTGATTGGCGAAGGTCCGGCCGCCGAGGATGAACACCTCATCCTGATAGAGCAGGTTGGCCCCGGCCGACTCGACCAGCGAGATGCACGGCAGCCGGTTCTCGAAGGCGATCTGCTGGGCGCGCAGCGTCTTTTGCAGCGTCATGGGGTAGACCGCGCCGCCCTTGACCGTGGCGTCGTTGGCGAAGATGAGGCACTCGACGCCGCTGACGCGGCCGACGCCGGTGATCTGCGAGGCAGCCGGGGATTCGTCGTTGTACATGCCCTCGGCCGCCAGCGGCGACAGTTCCAGGAACGGCGTGGCCGGATCGAGCAGCATCTCCACCCGTTCGCGGGGCAGCAGCTTGCCCGCCGTGCGGAACTTGGCCGCGCCGCGTTCGCCGCCGCCGGCGCTGACCCGGGCTTGGCGCTCGTTTAGTTCGTCAACGAGCGCTTGCATGGCGGCGCGGTTGGTTTGGTATTCGCCGGAGCGGGGGGAGAGCAATGATTGGAAGGCGGCTGCCATCGCACAAGACCTGTTCGTGTTTAGTTGGGTCTGCTGTTTCTTATTTACGAATGACCCGGCGAAACAAGATTTCGTATCTGCCTGTATTGGAGGCAGGCGCAGGGGGCGGATTTATGCCCGGCCACATGGGAAATGGATTGGGAGCGGCAACCGGCTGACTGTTGCCGGGAGGCAGGTGCATGACTTCCCAGTTCTGAGCACTCAGTTGATTGAGAGCGAAGGCAACAGTCTTATCGACAAGAGAGCCGGATGATGGCTCAAAAATTCCACCTTTAAGGTTATCCCAAAAGGAGCCGCTGGAGTATCGTGGCTTGTCGACTTTAACCACTTTACCGTTCTCGATCACTAATGTCATGTGTTCATATTGCTCGGCCATTTGTACCCCTCCGTACGAATGATAATCAGAATCAATAAAACGCAGCAGCTTTATATAGTATATGGGTGAATTGCCGCTAGCGCCTCAGCCTCGTCTTGCTGCACGTAATATAGATCCCAGCGGAGCTGTAGATTCATTCAGAACGCGGCCGATATGTTGAAGTAGTGGGCCAGCCGTATAGCCGTGGCCGGGGTCACGCCCCGCTTGCCGTTGATGATCTCGTTAAGACGCGAATATGGGACGTGAATGCCATCCGCCAATTCCCACCGCGTCAAGTTCATCGGGACTAGAAACTCTTCCAGCAACATTTCACCAGGATGAGTTGGTAGTCAGTGAGTGGGCAGGCGAACCATGATGACAATGACCTTTCTCGGAGATGTTTATTTTAAGCCAATTCCATAAACACTTCAGGATGCTGGTCAACGATACGTAATAGAGACTTGGCTGGGCCGCTCGGCTCTCTTCGACCCTGCTCCCAGTCCTGAACGGTTCGCACACTAACGCCCATCAATCCGGCAAACGCGCCTTGTGATAACCCCAATCGAGTCCTTATTTCCTCGGAAGGAGCAGGCTCTTTTAATTCGCGCGTTCGCAAACCATCGATTTCCCCACGATTGAAGGCTCTAATTTCCCGGATGCCTTCCAAGATTTCAAGTCCGATATCTCGCTCAGACATGTTTTATTTCCTCCGCGATTTGCCTAAGAATGTATGACGGAATATTTTCTCGCTCGCTCTTGCTATAGATTGTGAGCATCCATATCTGATCGGCCGACACATGCCAATAGTAAATCACCCGTACACCGCCTCTCTTGCCTTTGCCCGCCATTGTCCAGCGTATCTTTCTAACCCCGCCTGTTCCTGGGACAAGACGGCCGGCATCCGGCCGCTGAATAAGGGATAGTTGAAGTCCGAGATACTCGTCATCTGTCAAATAATGACCAACGTGTTTCGTAAAAGCTGACGTTTCGATGAAAACCATGACGCCACATTCCCGAATATTATACGGCATTGCCGTAGCGATGTCAAAGAGTAGCTACCCCTTATCCCGTTATCACGAGGACAATTCCAGCAATTCCCGCGCCTCCCCCACCGACGCCACCTCCCCACCCACCAGCCGCACCAACTCGGCCGCCTTGGCCACCAGTTCGCCGTTCGAACCCGCCAGTTGTCTCGGCGCGAGGTAGAGGTTGTCCTCCAACCCCACACGGACGTTGCCGCCCATTGAGATAGCGGCCGCCACCAGCGGCCACTGCCGCGCGCCAATGCCGATGACTTGCCAGTGTGCGCCGGCCGGCAGGTTGTCCACCTGCTGGACGAGATGCCTGGTCGTGCCGGGGATGCCGCCGAGCACACCCATGATCATGCTGAACTGGTAAGGAGTTTGTAAAACTCCCATGTCGATCAGCGGCGCGGCGTTGTGGATGTGGCCGGTATCGAAGCACTCCATCTCCGGCCGCGTGCCGGCGGCGTTCATCGCCTCCAGAAAGTAGAGGATGTCGCCGAAGGGGTTGGCGAAGACGTGGTCGTGGTGGAAGGTCTTGTGCTTCGATGAGTAGATAGCGTAGTTCATGCTGCCCATGTTGAGCGCGGCCAGGTCGGGACGCAGGGCGGCGATGTGGGCCACGCGCTCCTCCCTGCTTACCCCCACCGCGCCGGTGGAGTAGTTGATGATCACGTCGGGGCAGCGGGCGCGCACGGCGGCATCGATGCGGGCGTAGGTGTCCAGGTCGTAGGCCGGGCGGCCGTCGTCCTGCCGGGCGTGGATGTGGACAATGCTGGCACCCGCCTCGACGCTGCGCCGCGCTTCCTCGGCGATTTCGTCCGGGGTATAGGGGATGGCCGGCGACTGGGCACGGGTAGTCAGGACGCCGGTCAGGGCGGCGGTGATGATGGTTTTGGCCGTCATGCCCGCACCCGCTGTGCCAACGCCGAGGTCAGCCGGTTCAGCGCCTCCGAGCGGTCGTCGGCCGCCAGCCGCACCTCAATGATATGGAACGTGTCCCGGCCGGCGTGGGCGGCCAGCAGCGCTTCTTCCAATTCGTCCTCCGCGCCGACCGCATAGCCGCGGCCGGCCCCCAGCACACGCGGAATCTCGCTATAGCGCCAGTTGAGGATGTCGTTGAAGCGGCCGTCGAGCATCGGCCGTTCTGTGCCGTAGCCCTCGTTGTTGAGCACCACGACAATGGGCGTCAACCCGAAGCGGGCCACGGTCGACAGCTCCATGCCGGTCATCTGGAACGCGCCGTCGCCGACGAGCACCAGCGGCCGCAGGTCGGGCCGGGCCAATTGCACCCCGATGGCCGCGGGCACGGCATAGCCCAGCGAGGTGTAGTAGGCGGGCGAGCTGAACTCCGACGCGCAGTGGATGGTCATGTCGATGCCGGCGAACATGGCATCGCCGGGGTCGGCCAGGACGGCCGTGCTGTCATCGAGGAACTGGTTCAGCCGCTCGAACAGGTAGCGCACGGTCAGCGGTTTGTCGGGCACGGGGAAGCACTCCGGCGGCGTGGGCGGGTGGGGGATGTCGCCGCGCGCGCGCCGGTCCGGCTTGGCGGCGATGAGCGCGGGCAGGAAGTCGCCCAGGGCAATCCCGTCGTAGGCGTGGTAACCGATGGACAGGCGCTCGCTGGTGGCGTTGATGATCCGGGCCGGGTCGAGCTGGGCGGTGAAGATGCCCAGATTCACGTCGGTCATGAAGACGCCGAGCATGATCAGGCAATCGCTGCCTTCGATGTAGTCGGTCACCTCCCGGCGGCCCATCGCGCCCTCATACACGCCGAGGTACAGCGGGTGGTCTTCGCGCACAACTGACTTGCTGAGGATGGTCGCGGCCACAGGGACTCTGCTACCTTCCACCAGCCGCATCAGTTCGCCCTGCAAGCCGAAGCGCTGGATTTCGATGTCGGCCAGAATGACCGGCCGTTCGGCGGCATTGATCCGTTCCAGCGCCTCGGCGACGGCCACGCGCAGGGCAACGGAGTCGGGTTCTGATGGCGGTGCGGGTTGCTGTTCGGCCGCCTCCGGCGCGGTGATCGGCGCATTGACCATGTCGCGGGGCAGTTCGATGTAGACCGGCCGCTTGTGCTGGACCGCGGCGTGCAGCACGCGGTCGATCTCGCGGGCGGCGGTCTGCGGGTTGTCCAGCACGGCTGCGGCTTCGGTCAGCTGCTCGAATACCTTGAGTTGCGTATCGAAATCGCGCACTTTGTGATGCAGCAGCGGGTTGCGCGTTCGCTCGTTCATGCCCGGCGCGCCGCTGATGACGACCACCGGCGACTTCTCGGCGTAGGCCTGGGCGGTGGTGTTGGCGACCTTCAGCCCGCCGACGCAATAGGTGATGCAGACTACGCCCAGGCCGTTGAATCGGGCGTAGGCGTCGGCCGCGAAGCCCGCGCCCTGCTCGTCGCAGGTATTGATGACCTCCAGTTCGCTGTCCTCCAAGGCCTTGTAGAAGCCGAGGACGTAGTCACCGGGCACGCCGAAGACGTGGCGCGCGCCGAGAGCCTGCAGGCGGTGGATGAGGTAGGTGGCGATGGTGGTTTGGGGCATAGAGTCTCCTGAGCAGGGGTAGTGTTCTTCGGCGGGATGGGAATGATAGTATATCATCTCCCCTATATAGGTGTATAGGCTGGCTCTTGTTCAATTTTGGGCGTCACTTCCCTTTTTTGCTTATATGGTGTCAGATTCCCTGAACAATAGCACTTTGGGATCTTTACCATTGACACGGTGAACCTTTCCCCTAATAATGCCAGGAAAGAAGGTGGTTTGTACACACCACAGAAGGTTTTCTCGATTTGTTGGGAGGAGGGATTCTAATGCTTCACAACAGTCTCAAACGTCATTTTCTGTTAATCGCAATAATCCTATTTCTAATTTTACAGGTAACAGCTTCTGTAACTGGAGCACCTTTAGGAACAGAAGTGGGTGGACCAATGACCGTGAATACTGTATGGGATGTTCAAGGAAGCCCGTATCGTGTAACGTCAAATGTCTTTGTTCTGGAGGGGGTAACATTAACCATTAAAGCTGGTGTGAAAGTCGAATTTGAGCCTGATAAAGGAATAGAGATCGATGGTCAACTGATCGCAAGGGGTAATGCATCGGAGCCTATTTGGTTTACAGGCACCATAAACAATCCAATAAATCCTGACGAGTATTGGGGGCCTATCGAATTAACTACAAAAAGCATTGATGCAGTATTTAACGGGAATGACCAGTACGTTTCAGGGAGCATATTACAGCATTGTATTGTGGAGTTTGGCCGGGGTATTTTAGTGAGCAATGCATCACCTTACATTACTAAATGTGCCATTCGGATGAATAACCCACGAGGCATTGAGGCTGACGGAAGACTCTCTTTCCCACAAGGTCCAGTAAGGATAATTGATAACGCAGTATACGACAATTACGGTCCCGGTTTAGATGTACAGGACGGTGTGGTTCTGAATAACACAGTACATCATAACAGCCAGGGTATAGTTGCGTTAAGCAGTACTGTGGACGGAAATAATATTAGCTTCAATTCTTCACAAGGAATACATTCAAATGGAAGTGTCATAGCCAACAATCTAATTGAGGGTAATTCTGGTGCAGTTGGTGGTGTCAGTGGATCCGGCATTCTTACGAAGAATACGATCCTTGGAAACATTGGCGAATTTTGTGGAGGTGTTTCATTATGGCAGCCAGGCGTTGGCTATGCAGGTAAGATTGAAAATAACTTAATAATGAACAATCATGGAAGAGATGGTGGAGGAGGTATTTGCACAAGTTCTAATGCTGAAATTTTGAATAATATTGTTGTTGGGAATTCATCGGAAAGATATGGCGCAGGATATTGGGGTAGTGGTCAAACGATTATTGGAAACTTGTTCGCCTTTAACTATCTGTTGTTCACACAGTGCAGTATCTCTCCCTGTAGTCCATGGGGAGGAACGGGCATTCATCAAGAAGATCATGTTAGAACAGTTGTTGATAATACAATTGTTGGGAATTATGTAAAGGCCATTGGTGTGGAGATAAACGGTGAGAAATTAGCTGGCCACTTTATCGAGAAAGGTGGGGGCGGTGAGTACATACAAAACAATATTTATGGAAACCACTTTTATGATGTCTTTATCGACGGTGGTAATGGAGGGGGGTACGGCGGAGGTGATGACGTCGAGGCCTACAACAATTATTGGGGTACGGACCAGGCATCAGAAATCCTGGGCAACATTCACGATTGGTTTGATGATGGTTTCAGTGGTAAGGTCTTTTTCCAACCATTCCTTTCTCAACCGAGCGAAACTGCGCCATTGCCGCCGCCGATGAATCTGGTTGCGAAAAGACAAGTCTTGAATAGAAACTATTCCTGGGATCTACAATCTTTCAATGCTGAACCAATATCAACTTCGGTAAATCTAACTGCGCAAAGCCAATATTTAAATGTGGAAATATCTTGGGATAAGCTTCCATATCAAACAGATGGTTGGGGGTATATGTTATATTACGATCAAGACTCGCCACTGCCACCGTTTGAGGGGATGGGTATTTCCCAAGGAGACGCTCCCATCGATGTTGGGGATGTTGATGAAATTGTAGTTAGTGGTTTGGACCCTAGGGAAGATTACTACTTCGCCGTAGTTGCCTATGATGATCAGGGGCGGGAGAGTTGGTACTCAAAAGTATTACATATTGAAGGATCCACTCGCCAATTTTTGCCGATAATTAAGGTGGTGGATTGAATGACTTAAACAATTGTAGTTAGATTAGGATTCTGAAGTGCAGTTGGAGGATGTTTCCTACTGCAATTGGGATGATTTTCGTATATTACGATGACTTTGAGGTAATAAAATAGGTGTATATATCGTTTGTCCTTGAACCAGGAGGAGGAGCAGGGGAAATGATACGATAGTAAAAGAGCAACATTGAGAAGTATCCAATAACCTTTAGATGTACGATTGATAAACATCGATTCAACACAAAATAGTGTTGTGAATCGCACTCCTAAATCCAATCCCTTTTGTCAATAATCACGGTTCTTCCAGTTCCCACCTCATCCATTCTAACCCGGCCCCCTGCACGGCCGCCCTCAACCCCTCGGCGATCTCTTTGGGGTATAAGATGACCGCGCGATTGAGCACGAGCGGTCAACGCGTCGGTAAAAGATGAGTCTCTCAGTGATTCAATTCCCGGCTGCTTCCAAAACCCGCAACGTCCGCGCCTGTATCGGCTCCAACACCGCGTCACGCAAGTATGAACTCGCCTCCAGAATCTCAACGCCGATCATCTCATCGTTTTCATCCAACTCGACGGTGATCGTGGGGCCGAGTTCAATGCTCCGGCTTTCGGGACCATCGGCAATGGCAATGTGCAGAATGTCTTCGGCTTCAAAGTAGCGAATTCTCATCATTTCCACTCCCGCTCATCTGCCACCATCGGCCCATCGCCCCCCACCTCCCCAAACCTCACCTCATCCACCCGCACCCTACAAACCCCCTGCACGGCCGCCCTCAACCCCTCCGCAATGGCCGCCTCATCTGCTCCCTCATCCACCGCCACGCGCAAGACAAGATGATCCCGCGCCCCGTCGGGCCGGGTGATGATCGCCTGCATGGCCCGCACGCCGGGGACTTGCCCGGCGGCGAAGCGCAACTGGTTGGGGTGCAGGAACATGCCGCGCACCTTCACCGCCTCGCCGCGCCGGCCGACGAGGATGATCGCCCGCTCCTCTTGCTTGCTCTCGCCCGGCCTCGGATCGACGTTCATCGCCAGGTCGCCGGTGCCGAAGCGGATGAGCGGGTAGAGGCGGCTGGTGGTGGTGACGACGACTTCGCCCGTCTCGCCGGGGCCGACGAGCGCGCCGGTGTCGGGATTGACGACCTGGATGAGCGGCTCGGGCAGCAGGCGCATGGCCATGCCGTCGCCGCTGTTGAGGGCCAGCACGCCCAGCTCGGCCGTGGCGTAGGTATTGATGACCTCCAGCCCGTATTGCCCCACCAGCGTCTGGCGCAGGGCCGGCGGCAGCGGCTCGGCGGTGGTGATCGCGCGGCGCAGCGACAGGCTGATGCCTTTCTCCTCGGCCTTCTGCATCAGGCTCAACAGGAAACTGGGCGTGCCCACGAAGCCTGTCGCCTCCATGTCGTGGGCCATCTGTAATTGCAGCTCGGCCGGGCCGGTGCCGGCGGGGATGACCGTCGCCCCCAGCCGGGTGAACGCGCCGTCGAACAGGTAGCCGGCCGGCACAAGGTGGTAGGACAGGCTGTTGAGGATGACCTCCCCCGCGCCGAAGCCCACCTGGCGCAGCATCCGCACGGCGATGTCCCAGGCGGCATCAGCCGGCTCAGGCCCCGGCTCATAGAGCGGCCCCGGCGAGAAAAAGATGTGGCTGACGGCCGACAGCGGCGCGGCCAGCATCCCGCCGAAGGGCGGATCGGCCTGCTGCCGGGCCACGGCGTCGTCCTTGGTAAACACGGGTACGGCCGTCAGATCAGCGACCGAGCGAATGGCCTCCGGCTTGACCCCGGCCTCATCGAGCCGTTCCCGGAAGGCCGGCGAGTTGGCGTAGGCATGTTGAATGATCGTTTGAAGTTGTTCGTCTTTCATTTTTCTGTGATCGCTAATCGGTAATTCGTGGGTTAGAGAGCCAACAGGCCGGCAACTTCATACTGTTTACTGCCTAGCCAAGCCAGCGCTTGCGCCGCTTGTAGTGCTTCACATCGCGGTAGCTTTTGCGCTCGCCGACGGCGGTCAGGCCTAGATAGAATTCCTTGATGTCGGCGTTCTGGGCCAATTGATCGGCCGGGCCGTCGAGGACAATGCGGCCATTCTCCATCACGTAGGCATAGTTGGCCGTCTGCAAGGCCACGTGGGCGTTTTGCTCCACCAGCAGGATGGATACGCCCTCGTCCTGATTGATGCGCCGGATGATCTCGAAGATGTCCTGCACCAGCAGCGGGGCCAGGCCGAGCGATGGCTCGTCCAGCAGCATTAGGCGCGGCCGGGCCATCAGGGCGCGGCCGATGACCACCATTTGTTGTTCGCCGCCAGAGAGATAGCCGCTGGTGCGCCGGCGGAAGCCTTGCAGGCGCGGGAAGTAGCCGTAGACGCGGTCGAGGTCATCGCGCAGGGCTGTGCCGGACGTGCCGCGAAAGAGCGCGCCGGTGCGCAAATTCTCATCGACGGTCAGGTGGGCGAACAGCGGCCGGCCCTCATGAACCTGGACGACGCCGCGCCGCACGATGTCTTCGGGGTACATCCGGTCGACACGCTCGCCGTCGAAATCGACGTTGCCGCGCGTCACCTCGCCTTGCTGGGTGTGGAGGAGGCCGGAGATGGCCTTGAGCGTCGTCGACTTGCCCGCGCCGTTGGCCCCCAGCAGGGCCACGATCTGCCCCGCGCCGACCTCCAGCGTGACGCCGCGCAAGACGAGGATCACGTCGTTGTAGACGACTTCGATGTTATTGACCTTGAGCATTAGAAATATAATCCGCAGATTTCGCAGATTAGGCAGATCGCCAATTCTACGGGCCTGACAGGCCGGCGATCAGGAAGCCGGTCAAACCGAACTTCACCGCCGGCCTGTCAGGTCTTTGCGCAGACCCTGTTAATGCCAAATCTGCCTAATCTGCGGCTAACAACCTACTACGGTGCGGGCGGCCGGGTGTCGGGTAGTTCGAAGAAGTCCTCGACGACCACGAACTCGATCCCACCGTCGTCAGTCACCTGCGCCTGGCGAATCTGTGCCTCGCGCGGGGCGCGGTCCTCTCCGGCGGCGTTCATGACGGCCATGCCGCCGGCGTCGATGGTGCCCATGTCCTGCATGGCATTGAACACGGCCTCGCCGGTCAATCCCTCGAAGCCGACCATGTTCATGGCGTGGCGCAGGATGTTGGCGACGCCGAACATCTGGCCGTAGCTGAGCAAGTAGCCGACGTCCTTCTTGGCGTCCGGCAGCCCGGCAGCCTCGAAGTCCTCGATGGCCATCTGGACGCCGGTGTTGTCGGTGTCGTTCCACCAGTAGCTGGGCATGACGCCGTAGTAGCCGTCCATCAGGGCCGCGTTCTCGCCCAGGATGTTGACCACGTCGGTATTCATGCTCCAGTTGACGCCGCTGGGGATGACCGAATCCCACGCGCCCAAGGCTTGCAACGTGCCGATGACCTGGGCCGGGCCGAAGGACAACGATTGGGCCCAGATGACGTTCGCGCCGTTAGCCAGCAGGTTTTGCAGCTGGCCGGTGACGTCGGCCGTCGGCGACACCTCTTGCGATTCCAGCGGCAGGACCGTGATGCCGAGGTCCTCCAGGTAAGCCAAGGCGGTTGGGGTCGTCGCGCCCGCGCCAAAGGCGTTGGCCCAGCCGACCACGCCGACGACGATGTCGTCGCCCGCGCCTTCCGGCTTGACATCCTCCCAATTGTTCTGGACCCAGGTCAGGAATCCGGCGAATTGATCCGAGTAAATCGGTCCGGTGCCGAAGGTATAACCGTTGCGGGGGATATAGAAGGCCTCGTCATTCAGGCCGGCGGTGATGTGAGGAATCTTGTCCTCGATGACGCGATCCTTCAGGACGATGGCCGCGCCGCTGCCGTAGGACAGGTGGAAGAGCGGGGCCGGGTCTTCGGCGCGGTAACGCTCGTAGATCGCCACTTCCTGCTCCGGGTCATACTGTGAATCTTCCAGTCGGATTTCCAACTGGACACCGCAGACGCCGCCGGCGGCGTTGATGCGGTCAACGGCCGCTTGCGAGCCGTTGATGAAGCCGTCGCCCAGGATTTGGGCCAGCGGGCCGGTGAGGCCGGCGGCCTGATGGACGATGATGGTCTCGCCCTCGTAGGTCGCGTCGCACGTTTCCGTAGCCCCTGCCTCTAGCACCGGTTCGGCCGTTGGTTCCTCGGTTGCCTCGGGCGTGGCGGCCAGAGATGTCGCTGCTGCTTCCAGAGTGGCCGCGCCCGAATCAACCGCCGCGTTAACCGTTGGGGCGAGGTCGGTGGCCGCGGCCTGGAGCGTTGGGGCGACTTCCTCGACGGCCGCCTGGACGGTTGGCGCGAGCTGTTCGGCCGCCGCCTGGAGCGTGGGAACCAGTTGATCGACCTGGGGCGACGTGCCGCAGGCGGCCACGCTCAGCACCATAATCAATAGCAGGGATAGTATCAGAATCTTCTTCATCTCAGTTTCTCCTCGTGTTCTTCTTGCAACTGTTCGATATGCCATAAGCCGATAACGCGACATCCAGTCGATAGACTCACCTCCTCTGTGGTGGATTTTGCCGCGGGCCAGTCGCCGGCGGCTAGCGCGAAAATGGCCTCAGGCGCCAGGCGGATTTGATCGTCTGCCACCGATGGGCCAGACCGCGCGGTTCAAAGATCAGGAACAGCATCAGGATCAGGCCGAAGAAGATCGGCCGGAACGACGTCAGGAAGCGGGCCGCCTGCGATGGGAAAAGCTGGGCCATTCGCTGGCCGGTGACGCCGGCCAGGTCCTCCAGCAAAATGACGGCCGTGACCCCCATGAAAGGCCCCAGGTTGGTGCCTAGCCCGCCGATGACCAGCATGCCGAGCATGATGATCGACTCTTCCAGACCGTAGCCGAACTCCGTACCCACGCCGCGCTGGCTGTGGGCCTTCAACGCCCCGGCCACGCCGGCCAGAAACGAAGCGATGAAAAAGGCGCGGAGCTTGTAGCCGAACAGGTTGACGCCCAGCAGCTCGGCGGCCAGGTCGTTGTCGCGCAGGGAGACGAAGGCCCGGCCCAGACGCGAACGGCTGATGTTGAGCATCAGGAGGGTGGTCAGGATCAGGGTGATGAACGAGATATAGAAATAGTCGTTGACCTCACCAAACGAAATGCCGAAGATGACCGGAACGGGAGCGGCGATGCGGCCGGACGTGCCGCCCAGCCAGTCGGGGTAGAGGTGGCGGCTGGCCCAGGGGATGATGAACTGGGCCGCCAGCGTAGCCATCGCCAGATAGAAGCCCTTGACGCGCAGCGAGGGCAGGCCGAACAGCAAGCCCACCAGTCCGGTGCTCAGCCCGGCGGCCAGAATGGCCAGGGGGAAGGGCAAGCCCAGGTGGGTAGTGACCAGGGCCGACGTGTAGCCGCCGACGAGCATGAAGGCCGCCTGGCCCAGCGAGATTTGGCCGGTGTAGCCGACGAGGACGTTGAGACCCTGGACGGCGATGATGGTGTAGAAGATCTGGTTGGCGGTGGAGACGAGGTAGGCGCTGCCCCAGCGTGGCGCGGTGAGGGCGAGCAGCAGGACGGCCGCCAGCGCCAGCCATTGCCACGGCCGCCGGATGACGGCCATGTCCTGTTCGTAGGTGCGATCAAAATCTCCCGCCGGTCTCAGTGCGGCCATGAACGGTTTCTTTCCTCGATAATTGCCGGGGAGCAGATTATCCGCAAATTCGGCCGATTCGACAGATTATCCGGCCGGCTCATCGTCACGACGGCCAACGGGCGGGCGACATCCCGTCCGGGAAACCTGCTTGATCGGCGAAATCGGCGGATTATTGCCCCCATCACACTCTCTCGATGCGCTTCTCGCCAAACAGCCCTTCCGGCCGGATGATCAGGACGATGAGCAACAGGATATAAGGCGCGATCTCCGTTGTGCCGCGCACAGCCTGCACCGACGAAGCCTGCACCAAGGCCTGGGCCAGCCCGACGAGCAGCCCGCCGATGATGGCCCCGGGGAACGACTCCAGGCCGCCCAGCAGGATAGCCGGAAATGCGACCAGAGCCACCGTCGCTAAACTTAGATTGACGCCGGTCAGCGTCGCCAGCAACACACCACCGATGGTGGCGATGATCCCGGCGATGGCCCACGACAGGCCGAAGACGCGGGGCACATTGATGCCGACGCCGCGCGCCAGCTCGTGGTCTTCCGACGTCGCCCGCATGGCCAGGCCGGTGCGCGTATAGTGGAAGAAGAGCATGAAGATGACGGCGGCCACCACGGCCACGATGGCCGTGGCCAGTAGGGCCTGCTTGATGATGATCGCGTCGTTGAAGGCCCCCGGAAAAGGGATGGTGATGACGTCGCTGGGCGAGAAGGGGGCGGGGAAGTTGTTCTTGGGCTGGATGCCGAAGACGATGGCCGCCGAGCCTTCCAGGAATTGGGCCAGGCCGAGGGTCATCAGCACAATAGCCAGCAGCGGCTGGCCGGTCATCGGCCGCAGCGCCAGCCGCTCGATCAGCAGCCCCAGTCCGGCCATCGTCAGCACGGCCAGCGGAATGGCTCCCCACAGCGGCAGATTGAACAACTCATTGCCAGTCTCCTCGCCCCCGGCAAACCACCAGGTGACGAACGCGCCGAGCATGACCAGTTGGCCGTGGGAGAAGTTGAACACCTCCGACGAACGGTAGATGAGGACGATGCCCAGGGCAATGATGGCGATGATGCCGCCGTTGAGCAGGCCAGTGGCGAATTGTTGGGGGACGAGTTGCCAGTTCATATTTCGGTATCAGGTGAGGAGTAAACAGTTTCGAGTGTCGAGTGTTCCGTCTTCAGCAACTGTTTACGCTCTACTGTTCGCTGCTTGCTGCTTGCTAATCCAGGCTCATCACCCGGATAGCCGTCTCCACGAACCCCTCGCGGCCGTCCTGATAGCGCACGGGGGCGCGCACTTCGATCATGGTTTCGCCGGCGTACATGCCCTCGAGGATGCTCTCGTAGCGCTCGAAAAGGACGTTGCGCTTCAGCTTGCGGGTTCGGGTCAATTCGGCTTCGTCGGCGTCGAACTCCTTGTGCATCAGCACGAAGCGGCGCACGCGAGCGGCCGCCGGTAACGATTCGTTGACTTCCTCCACGGTTCGGCGCACCAGATCATAGACTTGCGGCCGCTGCGATAGATCGACGAAGGTCGTGTAAGGAATACGCTGTTTCTCCGCCCACTGGCCGACGTTCTCGAAGTCGATGATGACCAGCGCCGTGACGAACGCCCGATCCTCACCGCCCACGGCCATCACGTCGCGCACGTAGGGGCTGAACTTGAGCCGGCCCTCGATGAATTGGGGCGAGAAGCGCTCGCCGCCGGCCAGTGTCAGCATGTCCTTGACGCGGTCGAGGTAGATAAGATGGCCGTCGTCGTCGATGTAGCCGGCGTCACCGGAGCGGAACCAGCGCCGGCCGTCTTCTTCGAGGATGTCTTTGGCCGTGTTGAGCGGATCCTTGTAGTAGCCGCGCATCACCATCGGCCCGGCGATCTGGATCTCGCCGTCCTCGGCGATGCGCAACTCCACTCCCGGCGCGGGTGGGCCGACGCTGGCGAACTTGATGTCGTTGTCGCGGTGGACGGTGGCCCCGCCGGTCAACTCGGTAGAGCCGTAGATTTGTTTCAGATTGACGCCCAGGGCGTGGAAGAAGCGCATGGCGTCGGGGCTGAGCGACGACCCGGCGGTGTAGGCGGCGCGGATGCGCGACAGGCCGAGCTGGTCGCGCAGCGGGGCGAAGACGAGCCGGTTGCCCACGGCATACGCCGCCCGCAGGGCCGGCCCGGCCGTCTGCCCGCCGAACTTGGCGTCGGCCATGCGGTAGCCGATGGGCAGGAAGCGCCGGTAGAGCAGGCGGTTGAACCGATTGGCGTCGTTCATGCGCACCTGCACCATGCCGACCAGCGAATCCCACAGCCGGGCGTTATAGAACAGCATGTCCGGGGCGATCTCGCGGATGTTTTGCCGCACGGTCTCCGGCTCTTCAGGAAAGTTTATGATGACCCCAGCGTAGACGTGGGCGGCGAAGCCCAGGATCGGCTCGGCGATCCAGCCCAGGGGCAGGAAGCTGACGTGGTTGTCGGTGTCGCGGCGTGGGTCAACGTCGTCGTAGAGCTTAATGGTGCTCAGGATGTTGCCGTGGCTGAGCATGACCCCCTTGGGTTGGCCGGTGGTGCCGGACGTGTAGCACAGCATGGCGATGTCGTCGGCCCGGCCGAGGGCGACTTCGGTCTCGAAGCGATCCGGCTCGGAGGCGACGATGGTGCGGCCGAGCGCCTGCACGTCCTCGAAGGGCATCAGCCAAGGTTCGTCGATGTTCCACAGGCCGCGGTCGTCCCAATAGATGACCTTGCGGACGTTGGGAATGCGGTCGCGGATTTCCAGCAGCTTGTCGCACTGCTCCTGATCCTTGGCCAGCACGAAGGTGGCGTCGCTGTGGTCGATGACGTAGGCCATTTCGGCCGGGGTGGCATCGGTGAACAGGCCGACCTGGGCCGCGCCGACCGCTTGCAGGGCAAGGTAGGCCCACAGGTATTGACGGTCGTTGTCGCCCACGGTGCAGATCTTGTCGTCGCGCTGCACGCCCAGGGCCAGCAGCCCCATGGCCAGGTCGCGCACCTGCCCGAACGAGTCGGCCCAGATGAATTCGCGCCAGATGCCGAACTCCTTCTGCCGCGCGGCCACTTTGCCGGGCGGCTGGGTCTGCACCTGGTGCAGGAAGTATTGTGGGACGGTCTGGGCGGCGGTTTCCATGAAATTACGAATTACGAATTACGAATTACGAATTACGAATTACGAATTACGGACGAAGAACGGGGCGGGAGAACAAGCTCTCCGAGTTCGTCGTTCGTCGTTCGTCATTTGCTTCAGGCTTCTCCCAGATAGGCCTGAATGACGGCCGGGTTGCGCTTGATGTCGTCGGGCGGGCCGTCGGCGATCTTGCGGCCGAAATCGAGCACTACCACGCGGTCGGAGATGTCCATGACCAGACCCATGTCGTGCTCGATGAGCACGATGGTGACGCCACGGCGCTCGTAGATGTCGAGAATAAAGCGGGCCATGTCCTCTTTCTCTTCCAGGTTCATGCCGGCCATCGGTTCGTCGAGCAGCAGCAGTTCCGGTTCCATCGCCAGGGCGCGGCCGAGCTCGACGCGCTTGCGCAGGCCGTAGGGCAGCGCGCCGACGACGGCCTTGCGGATATGGGCGATCTCCAGGAAGTCGATGATGTCCTCGACGACCTGGCGATGGGCCACTTCTTCGCGGCGGCCCGGCCCCCAATAGAGGATGCTCTGCAACATGCTTTGCTTCATGTGGATGTGGCGCGCGGCCATCAGGTTGTCGAGCGTGCTGAGGCCGGTGTAGAGGGCGATGTTCTGGAACGTGCGCGCCAATCCCCGCCCGGCGATCTGGTTGGTGGTCGTTTGGGTCAGGTCGGTTGTGTCGCGCAGCAAGATGCGGCCGCGTTGCGGCCGGTAGAAGCCGCTGATACAGTTGAGGATAGAAGTCTTGCCCGCGCCGTTGGGGCCGATGATGGCCCGAATTTCGCCGCGGCGCACGTCGAAGCTAACCTCGGAAAGGGCGGCGTTGCCCCCAAAAGAGAGAGAAACGTTGTCGACGGTAAGTAAGGGTGTTAATTGGCTCATCGGCGTGTCAACGGGATCACGTCGGCGCAAAAAGTATCATAAGTGGCCCTAAGGCGCAACATCTTGGAAACCGGGTTTCTCCCGAGAAACTCGGTATCCGGGAAACGCCGGCCCGCAGGTAGGGATTTCCCCATCTGACAAGTGGGCCGGGAGTTGCTATAGTCTGGAGACAACCTAAATCATTCCCAGGAGAAAGCATATGTCCGATCAAGATGAAGCAACCATTCCCCAATCCCACCTCGATCTGATCACCGGCCCTGTCTACGTCGTCTTCACCACGATTGCCGACGACGGCCAGCCGGAGAATACCGTCGTCTGGTGTTCGTGGGACGGCGAATACGTGTTGGTAAACACGGCCGCCGGCCGCCGCAAAGATGAGAACGTGCGCCAGAACCCGAAAGTAGCCCTGACGGCGCTGGATCCCAACGATCCTTATCGCTGGGTCGACGTGCGCGGCTTTGTCGAGATGATCGTCCCCGACGAAGGCAACGCCAACATCGACGCCCACGCCCGGCTCTATGCCGGAGCGGAACGCTACTACGGCGACTTTGCGCCCGCCGAACGGGCCGCCCAGGAGCAGCGTATCATTCTGAAGATTCGCCCCACGCGCGTGCTGGCCTATCCTCATCACTAGTCCTGTCAGATTCAGCCGAGGAACTTCATGTTTATCCCGTCGCGCTCGCCCGAACCGGACGACGAGCTGGCCCGCAGTATCATCGCTGCCGAGTACGGCTACATCGCCCAGACCGCCTTCCAGGCCAACGAGGACCGGGCGCGGGCCTGGCAATACTTCTTCGTCACCTTCGCCACGCTGATCGCCGCGCTGTTGTCGACGCAGGTGGCGGCGGCCGTGCGCCAACAACTCTATCTGACGTTCGTCGTCATCTTCAGCCTGCTGGCCGTGCTGGGGTTGATCACCGTGTTGCAACTGGTGCGGTTGCGCCAGGCGTGGCTGGAGAGCGCGCGGGCGATGAACCAGATTAAGGCGCGGCTCATTGCCGATGACCCGGCGCTGGCGGCCTACTTCCGCTGGCGCGACGAGACCCTGCCGGCGGCGTTCAAGTGGCGCAGCTTCGGCTTTCTGCAGGCGGTGTCGGTGGCCCTGCTCAGCGGGCTGGCCGTGGGTGCGGCCGTGGCCTTCGGGGCGCTGGCCGGTGGGGAGGTCGTCGTGCCCTGGCTGCCAAGCCTGAGCTCCGCTGCGCTGGCCGCGGGTGGCATCCTGTGGTTGGGGTATATCGCGCCGCTGCGGCGCGCGCCACCGGCTTCGCCCGGCCCGGAAGCGAGTCCGGCAGCAAAATGAATGCGATTCTTTAGCGTCCCTTCTGAGTGATTCCCCTCATTGACACCCACCCCCGCGGCCATTAGACTGTAAGGTGCTCAACGCAGCCGCCTCTCCCGCGCAGCGGCGGTTCAATCCATAGGCGTCCGGCCGGTCGACTGTAGCGGCCCGGTCGGAACTGGCAGCCGCGTCTCGGGCGGCGATTATCGGGTTCCACATCCTCTGCAATCGAATAGCATCCCCTAGACACTCAGTAAGGAGAATCAAACATGTCTCGTGTCAAGTTCCTGTTGGTACTGATAGGGATTTTTGTGTTGGCCGCCGCCGCGGCGGCCGGGGCCGCTCCCGTGGCCCAGGGCGACCCGCCATCGTCCGGCGGCCCGGCCGTCGACGGCGGCGTGCCCGAAGGCAGCGGCGAAGCGCTGCGCTCGCCTTCGGCCTGTTCCACGCCCACAACCCAAAGCATCCGCGGCAAGAGCGTCATCTTCGACCAGTGTTACCAGCGCAATTTCAGCCACGGCGGCACGAATTACTCTATCGAGACTTACTACCGCGAGACGACCAACGCCACCAACACGGCCCAATGCAGCGCGGCCGAGAATACCGCCGGTCGTTGCGAGCATGAGATTGCCAACAATGACGACAGCAACGGCGACAACATCAACGCCGTGGCCGTGGCCGCCGAGGCCGAGACGGCCATGCGCTTCTATCATGACCGCGGCCTCGACTTCCTGCCGGGCAGCTCCACGACGCTGCAAATCTACATCGCCGAGGACCCGCGTATCGGTGGCACGCCGACCACGGGCAGCATCCAGGTCGACGACGAGAACATTGACAACAACGACGCCCTCAACAAGCGGCTGCTGGGCTTCCACGAGATCATGCACCTGGTGCAATACAACTACGATACGGCCACCGGCTGGCAGGACTTCTTCGGCGAGGGCATCGCCCGCACCATCGAGGATCGGGCCGATACGACGCTCGACGCCGACACCGGCCACCTTTTCATCCCCGAAGTCAACGGCATTCTGGGCAGCGACGCCAACCGCACCAGCGACCTGAGTACGATCAATTATCGCAGCGTCATGTGGTGGACGTGGCTGATGGATCAGTATCGCAGCGGTGCGGAAGTGGCTCCGGTGCAGGGCTGGGACGCGCTGCTCGACTTCTACACTGAGCTGAACACCGACGCCAGCCAGGTCAACGCCGTGCGCGACTTCATCAGCGCCCAGGGCAGCAGCTTCCGCGACGACTTCATCGACTACACCCTGGCGCTCTATGCCTATCGCTTCAGCCCGGCCGATGCGCGGCTGACCTACCTGGATAATGAGATTCGCAACAACACCGCCGGCCTCAGCGGCCATTCGGTCATCACTGGCGGCCCGGCATTCAGCACGGTCACCACGTCGATGAACCCGCGTTCGTCGCGCTACTGGGAGTTCAATCCGGCCTCGCAGTGCGACTTCACCACCTTCAGCTTCGACGGCAACGGCACGGACTTCGGCTTCAGCGTCATGACCGTCGACGGCGGCGTGCTGCAAAATCGCTGGACGAGCTTCAGCGACAGCTGGGCGCGGACGGTGCGCACGGCCGACCTGGATCGTGCCGTGGGCGTCGTCTCGGCCGTTGACCAGGCGGGCACGGTCGACGTCGGTCGCGGCTGCGTCGACCCGACACTGATCATCAAAAGCCCAACTACGGCAGCAGCCGAGATGGTGGGCAACGCCAACAACCCGCGCAAGATGATCGTCCGGCTGCGCGTGCAGGGGGCCGACGGCAGCAGCGTGGCCGGCCTGCTGGCCGGCGACTTTACGGTGCAGCTGCGCCAGGCGGGTGGCGGGCCGCTGCTGCCGGCGACGATTATCAACAGCGCCTATGTGCAGGATGATTATTGGCTGCTGGTGCGGCCGCCCAAGAACACCGACGGCGCGCAGAACGGGCAGTTCTATGACCTCATCGTCAGCCTGGGGACGCAGAGCGATACCGAGAACAGCGCCGTGCTCTATGTGAAGCGCACGCAGGACGTCATCGTCGTGCTCGACCGTTCCGGCAGCATGACGACGGCCAACAAGATTCAGGCGGCACGCAACGCGGCCAATCTGTTCATCAACGAGCTGGCCGGCGACGACCAGGCCGGCTACGTGGCTTTCGACACCGACGCCGACCTGCGCGAACCGCTGGCCCCGCTGGCCGGCGGCCACCGGCAAGACATCGAGGACGCCATCGCCGCTGAAGTGCCGCTCGATTTCACGTCGATCGGCGACGGCATGCGCACGGCGGCCGACGAGCACGATGCCCACGGCATCCCGGCCAATCTGTGCAGCTTCATCCTGCTCAGCGACGGCTATGAGAACGAAGCCGCCCTTTGGGCCGACGTGAAGGCCGGCGTGATCGATAACGGCTGTGCCATCCACAGCATCGCCCTGGGGCCGCAAGCCAACGAGCCGCTGATGCAGCAGATCGCCGCGTCGGTGCCCGGCGGCAGCTACGACTACGCCGACAGCAGCGGCAGCGTGCCCATCGCCCCGCCGGCCCTGTCGCCGGGGGCGGCCACGGCCGGCGTATTAGGCTGGGAGAACAACCTCGGCCGTGTCTATGACAACAAGGCGGCTCAGGTGGCCGGGCGGCAACGAATGCCCTGGGAATTGGTGGCCAATGATGCCGGTGCGGCCGGATATTATGAGTTCTACGTCGACGATACCAGCACGGAACTGGTAATTGCCGTTTCCTGGCAGAAGCCGAGCGACAATTTCAATTATGAACTGTTCGGTCCGGACGGGCCGGTGATACCCGACGAGGATACCGATTCGAAATACTTCACCAATTCGGTCTTGCGCGTCTTCGACCCCAAGCCCGGCTACTGGAAGCTGTACATCTTTGGGCTAAACCAGGAATATTACGTCAGCACCACGGCCGAGAGCCAGGTGGAGTTGTACCTGTTCGTGGGTTCGCCCGTCGCCGAGTTGTATCAGGGCACGAAAGTGCCGCTGGTGGCGACGTTCGTCGGGCCGGACAAGCCGGTGCTGGGAGCCGACGTGCGCGCCCGGGTGCGCGCGCCCAATGGCCTGGTGACGACGGTCATCCTCTATGATGATGGTACCCACGGCGACGGCGAGGCCGACGACGGCGTCTACGGCAACGATTACAAGGTGACCAGCTACGGGGACGAACCGGCACCGGATAAACCGCCGGTCGAGGGCGAGGCCCCGAACGGCGTCGGCTCCTATTTGGTGACGGCCATCGGCATCATCGGTGATATCCGCCGCGAAGCGCAGGGCAGCTTCGCCCTGACAGCCTGCGGCGATGAAAACGGCAACCGCCTGCCCGACTGCTGGGAGAAGGAAAACGAAGTCGAAGACCCCGACGACGACCCCGACAAGGACAACCTGTCCAACTACTGTGAATTCATCCAGGGCACCGACCCCCACGACGCCGACACCGACAACGGCGGCGAGCGCGACGGCAGCGAGGTGCGGGGCTGCGAGATGGACCCGAACGGGCAGAATCCCCACGACCCGACCGACGACCGCGTGCGGGGGTTGGGCAGCGTCCACGTGCGGCCGGAGTTGCTCTCGCTGAAGCCGGTCATCTACATCTGGTGGGGGCCGCTGCTGCAGGGCAAGCTCCTGTGGGTCGATATCTATCGCCGCCCGGTCGACGGCGACGGCCACCCGACGGGGCCGTGGCTGCTGATCAAGGAGAAGGTCGAGGACAACGACCACATCGATCAGGACGTGACGCCCGGCCAGAGCTACGAATACCTGCTGATTCCCACCGGGGAAGGCTCGGGCGGCGAGCAGGGCAAGGGCGTATCGGAGCCGACCGGGCCGGTGAAGGCCAGCAATGATCCCTATGCGCCGGGCGGCAGTGTGCTAATCAACGGCGGCGATGAGACGACCGACAGTCTAAAGGTGACGTTGATGCTCGCGGCCGACGACGGCGGCGATCAGTCCGACGGCGGGCCGAGCGGCGACCCGCCGGGCACGCCGGTGAATGAGCTGGAGATGCGCCTGAGCAACTCGCCCAACTTCGACGGCGTGGCCTGGCGGCCGTTCCAGGCCACGGTCAATAACTGGGATCTGGGCGACGTGGAGTCGGGCGAGGCGGCCACCGTCTACGTGCAGTTCCGCGACAAGGCGGGCAACGTCGGCGAGAGCGGCATGGGGCAGATGGATACGATCCTCTACGACGCCCCGACGGAGTGGCTGCTCTACCTGTCTACCGTCGCCAAGCCGTAGCGAGACGGAGGATCCACAGATTTCGCAGATTTTTTGAGAAGGCGAGAGCCGGGGCAACGCGCGGTCAGGGCGAGACTTAGTCTCCCCTTTCCCGCCCCCGGCTCCCGGCCTCTTCGCAATCTGCGTCATCTGTGGTTTCCTTCCCAGGGCTTTTCAGTAATCAGCCCTCCTATTCTTCCATGCCCGCGCGCGGGTGATATAATCGCCCCATGCTTGCCAAAACCCTCAGCGCGGCCATCGTCGGCCTGGACGCGGAACTGGTCGACGTCGAAGTCGACATCGTCAAGGGGCAACCCTACTTCGCCCTGGTCGGCCTGCCCGACGCGGCCGTGCGCGAGAGCCGCGACCGCGTCTATGCCGCCATCAAGAACAGCGGCTACACCTTCCCCCTGCATCGCATCACCGTCAACCTGGCCCCGGCCGACCTGCGCAAGGAAGGCCCGGCCTACGACCTGCCCATCGCCGTCGGCGTGCTGGCCGCCACCTCGCAGGTCTGGCATAACCTGCTCGACGGGGCGCTGTTCTTCGGCGAGTTGTCGCTGGAGGGAACCACGCGCCACACCAAGGGCGTGCTGCCGCTGGCGGCTATGGCTCGCGAGCGCGGCCTCAAGCGCCTGTTCGTGCCCGCCGACGACGCGGCCGAGGCGGCGCTGATGCCCGATATCGAGGTTTACGCCGTGCGCAGCCTGGCCGAACTGGTCGGCCATCTGACCGATATGGAGCCGCTGAGGCCGGTCACCGTCGACCTGGCCTCCGCCTTCGACGGGGAGATCGACTACGCCACCGACTTCGCCGACATCATGGGCCAGGAGCACGTCAAGCGGGCGATGGAAGTCAGCGCCGCCGGCGGCCACAACGCGCTGCTTACCGGGCCGCCGGGCGCGGGCAAGACGCTGATCGCCAAGGCGCTGCCGGGCATCCTGCCCCGAATGGGCATCGACGAGGCGCTGGAGGTGACCAAGATCTACAGCGTGGCCGGGATGCTGCCGGCCGAGACACCGCTGGTGCGAGCGCGGCCGTTTCGCTCGCCCCACCACACCATCAGCTATGCCGGGCTGGTGGGCGGTGGGCAGTGGCCGCGGCCGGGCGAGATATCACTGGCCCACCGCGGCGTGCTGTTCCTCGACGAGCTGCCCGAGTTCGGCGAGCGGCTGATCGAAGTCTTGCGCCAACCGCTGGAGGGGATGCCGCGCGAGGTATCGATCAGCCGGGCCACGGGCAGCGTCACCTTTCCGGCCAACTTCATGCTCATCGCCGCGCAGAATCCCTGCCCCTGCGGCTATTACGGCGACCCGACCCGCGCCTGCACATGCTCCAGCGCCGTGGTCACCCGCTACCAGAAACGGGTCAGCGGGCCGCTGATGGATCGCATCGACCTGCACGTGGAGGTGCCACGGGTGGAATACGAGAAGCTGGCCTCGACCCAGCGCGGCGAAAGGTCGGCCGATGTGCGCGGCCGGGTGGAGGCGGCCCGGGCGCGGCAAGGCGAGCGCTTCGCGGGCACAGACCTCTACGCCAACGCCGACATGGGGCCGGGCGAAGTGCGCCGTTTCTGCACGCTGGACGAGACCGGCGCGCGGCTGATGAAAAGCGCCATGACGCAAATGAACCTGAGCGCGCGGGGATTCCATCGCGTGCTCAAGGTCGGCCGCACCATCGCCGACCTGGCCGGCAGCGAAACCATCGGCCCGGCGCATCTGGCCGAGGCGTTGCAGTATCGGGCGCGAGGGCAGTGAAGGGGCCGGCGGCCGTGGAGTCAGCACGATGTGGCGATTATTCCTTTTATTCTCTGCGCTATCGGGACGGGGTTGATCTGGTTTCGCGGCCGATATAATCTTACCTATTTCTTACCGGAGTAGATCAATGGAAACGACAAGGCTATCCAGCAAGGGACAAATCGTCATTCCCAAGTGGCTGCGGGATGCCTATCGCTGGGAGACCGGGTTGGAGTTCGTCGTCATCGACACGGGGGAAGGCGTCTTGCTGAAACCGATCCGGCCGTTTGAGCCAACGTCAATTGAGGAAGTGGCCGGAAGCCTGCCAAACGGGGGGAAGTCCAAGACCATCGAGGAGATGGCTGTGGCATTAATCAACTTCGCGTCCCTACCCCCATCGCCGGAAATGCCTTGATTAATTGGCTGGTGGGAAAGATGACCCGCCCCAAGTCATTCGCCGATAACGCTGCCCGCTGATGGAGAAGAAAAAGCAGCCGATTGACACCGCTCTCGCGCTATGGCATAATGCCACTCGTTATGATTCGCACCCTGTTGGCCCTCGTCAGCGATTGTCTGGAAACCCGCCCCGCGCCGCGTGTGCGTAGGAAGCCGGTTCGCGTCTGCTGATTGACCCACAGGCTCATAAACCGGATGACTACCCAGGCGCGGCAACCCCGCGCCTTTTTCTTTGTGGCGCCGGTTTATTGGCCGGCGAGCAAAAAGCCGGTCAGGAAACCGGCGCTACAGGTGTCATGATGAACCAGCAACCCGCAAACCGCTATCATGCCTTCACCACGCTCGGC
Source organism: Promineifilum sp. (assembly GCA_017983515.1). Taxonomy (GTDB): domain Bacteria; phylum Chloroflexota; class Anaerolineae; order Promineifilales; family Promineifilaceae; genus Promineifilum. The sequence continues at coordinate 44,869 of JAGOBF010000014.1, forward strand.
CGCACCGGCACGCCGGCCGCTGTCGACGAATTGATGCATGCTCTGATGACTCGCGACGACTTCGCCACGTCGCGGATGGTGGATTTCGCGCTCAGCCTGGTGGACACGCGCGAGGGCGAGGGCCGCCTGCGCCACTACCTGTTCCACGGCGTGCTCATCCAGCGCAACTACGCCGCGCTCTACTTCAAGCGCCGCGGCCGGGTGGCCCTGCTCGACGAAGCGGTGGCTCAGGGCAAGATCGACGCTGTACAGGCCTATTCGCGCTAGAAGCGTTGGAAATGAGCACTCATCCAGCCCCACGGCCGGCAAGGTTCAGCCTGCTGACAACTAGCGGGCTGTCGTGGGCGCGGCTTTCGATTACTCCAGTCGGCAAATTGACAGTCGGGGACGGATCGCGCTATAATACGGTTTCTGTTGCCCTGGTGGCGGAATTGGCATACGCGGTAGGTTGAGGGCCTATGTCCTTTGGACGTGGAGGTTCGAGTCCTCTCCAGGGCACAACACAGGGAGCGCCGAAATTCATCATTTCGGCGCTTTTTGTTAAGGAGAAATATATGAACAAGATACCCGTGGGTGTGTTGGGCGCGACAGGGACGGTGGGGCAACGCTTTGTACAGTTGCTGGCCGATCACCCCTGGTTCGAAGTGGCGGCGGTCACCGGCTCCGATCGCACCGTCGGCCGCCCCTATGGCGAGGGCGTGAGCTGGATGATGCCGGGCGACGTGCCCCAGCAGACGGCCGGGCTGATCGTCCAGCCGACGCGCCTGGAGTTGGGCATCCCCGGCGACCCGCCGGTCGTCTTTTCGGCCTTGCCCACGGCCGAGGCCAAAGAGTGGGAGCCGCGCTTCGCCGCTGCGGGCTATGCCGTAGTCACCAATACGTCGGTCTTCCGCATGGATCCGACCGTGCCCCTGCTCATCCCGGAGGTCAACCCCGACCACACGGCGCTCATCCCCACCCAGCGCGCCGAAAAGGGTTGGCCCGGCTTCATCGTCGCCAGCCCCAACTGCTCCACGACCAGCGCCATCCTGCCGCTGAAGGTGTTCCAGGAAGCGTTTGGCGTCGAGGCGGTCATCCTGACCACGATGCAGGCCATCTCCGGCGCGGGCTACCCCGGCGTGTCGTCGCTCGACATCTATGACAACGTCGTGCCCTACATCGGCGGGGAGGACGACAAGCTGCAAAGCGAACCGACCAAGTTGTTGGGCATGGTGCGTGACGGGCAAATGCTCCCGGCGGGCATCGCCATCAGCGCCCAGGCCAACCGCGTGCCGGTCGTGGATGGTCACCTGGCGAGCGTGTCGGTGCGGTTGGGGCGGCGGGCCTCGGCCGAGGAGGCCGTCGCCGCCCTGCGCGCCTGGCGGCCGGCGGCCATCGTCGCCCAATTGCCGTCGTCGCCGCACGAGCTGCTCATCTATCGCCCGGAGCCGGACCGGCCGCAGCCACGCCGTGACCGGGATGCGGGCGATGGCCTGGCCTGGACGGTCGGCAAGGTGCGCGCGTGCCCGGTGCTCGACGTGCGCTACGTGGCCCTGACGCACAATACGTTGCGCGGCGCGGCCGGCGGGGCGCTGCTGAACGCGGAACTACTGCTGGCACAAGGCTATATCGGCGGTGGTCTGGAACGGTCGTCCAATGGACACCACCAGACGGCCGCCGGCCGGGAGGCACTCATCTGATGAACGACATCGCCACGATTAGCCCGCTGACGACGCTGGTGACACTGGCCTTCGCCGCCCTCATCGTCGGCGGCATCGTCCTCTACCTGGCGCTAATGAGCCGCAAGTCCAAAGAGTAGACGAGCCTGCTGATGGAACGAGAGCAACTGACCGCTTATCTGCTGGGCCAAAAGGGGGCGACCGAAGAGACGCCCTTTGGGCCGGAGGCGCTGGTCTACAAGGTCATGGGCAAGATGTTTGCCCTGGTGGCCTGGCAGGCCGAACCGCTGACCCTGACGCTCAAGTGTGAGCCCGGCCGGGCGCTGTTATGGCGTGACGTCTATCCCGCCGTCCGACCCGGCTACCACATGAACAAGACCCACTGGAACACCATCACCCTTGACGGTACGATTCCAGAGACCGAACTACGGGGGATGATCGACGACTCGTATGATCGAGTGGTCAAGAGCCTGACCAAGGCCCAGCGGGAAACGCTTTCGTCATGAACGCCACTGTTCCAGCCAGTAATCGACGTGGGGCATGCCGGAACGTCGAGCCGCCCGGCTCAGTTCGTCCTTGGGATAGGGCACGCGCTGCAAGGTGATCGATAGCGCCCCATCTTTCCAAGCCAGCAGGCCGTATTCGGCCCACGTCGGATAGCTGCTGTGGCCGTCGGCCGTCTGATAGAGCGGTTGGCCCACGCTGCCGGGGTTGACCACAATGCTGTCTTTGTAGCGGCGGATCATCGCTTCGTGGGTGTGGCCGCCGGCCATGACCAGCGCCCGAGCTGCCCCAAACCAGCGGTCAAGCGTCTCTTCCGGCGTCGTCGACTCGATCCGGTCTTCATAGCTGTGCGGCGAGCCATGATAGGTCAACAGGCTGAACCCGTGACCGAAGTCCTGGAACAGGGCCGGCCGATAATCGGCCACCGCCTCCAGCTCGGCCGCGCCCAATTGGGCCGCCGACCACAACTCGATTTCCGTTTCGCGTCGATCGGCTTCGTCTGCTGTGTCCGGTGGCAGCGGGTTAAGCAGCCAGTGGTCGGTATTGCCCATCATGACCGGAATTTCCAGACGGCGCAGGCGTTCGATCACTTCCCGGGGCTGCGGCCCCCCGGCGGCCACGTCGCCCAGACAGACGATCCGGTCAATATTCTGCCTGCCCAGGTGCTCAAGTGCCGTCTCCAGCGCCACCAGGTTGCCGTGTATATCCGAAATCAGAGCGATTTGCATAGAGCTTTCCTCACCAAGCAGGCTTTTCAGTAATCGGCCGATCGCGGTCAGGCCGATGTCTTAACCGGCTTCCCCACCACGCCGGACTACATGTCTAATCGACCCACGACTGAAAAGCTCTGTCTCGCGACGCCTCTCCTTTTGAGGCGCGTTAAACTAAACTATACTATAACTTACTAATCAGTTTAGAGGGGCAATACTCACTATGACCAGAATCCAGCTGACCGGCAACGGCCCAACTTTCTCGCGCATCGTGGCCGGCGTCATGCGCCTGCGCGAGTGGGGCATGGACACATCCGCCCTGCGCGCCTTCATCGCCGAATGTCTTGACCTGGGCATCACCACCTTCGACCATGCCGATATCTACGGAAGCTATACCTGCGAAGAGCTATTCGGCCGGGTGCTGGCCGCCGAGCCGTCGCTGCGCGATCGCATCGAGCTGGTGACCAAGTGCGGCATCCAGCTCGTGTCGCCCAACCGGCCGGATACGCGCGTCCACCACTACGACACCAGCCGCGACCACATCATTGCCTCGGCCGAGCGCTCCCTGCGCAACCTGCACACGGACACGCTCGACCTGCTGCTCATCCACCGGCCCGATCCGTTGATCGACGCCGACGAGGTGGCCGAGGCGCTGGCCGCCTTGCGCCTGTCGGGCAAGATTCGCCACGCCGGGGTCAGCAACTTTAGCCCGCGGCAGTTCGAACTGCTGCAATCCCGTCTCGACTTTCCGCTGGTGACCAATCAGATCGAGTTATCGGTGCTGCATCTCGCGCCGCTCCATGATGGCACGCTGGAGCAATTGCAGCAGTTGCGCGTGCCGCCAATGCTCTGGTCGCCGGTGGCCGGCGGCCGCCTGTTCAACGACGGCGACGAGCGGGCGATGCGAGTGCGAAAGGCGCTGGAGGCGGTCGGCCGCGAGGTGGGCGCGTCGGTCGATGGGGTAGCGCTGGCCTGGCTGCTGCGCCACCCGGCGCGGGCGCTGCCGGTCATGGGCACGGGCAAGATCGAGCGGCTGCGCGAGGCGGTGATGGCCGAAAGCATCACGCTTGACCGGCAGCAGTGGTTCGCGGTGTGGGAGGCGTCGGCCGGCAGAGAGGTCCCCTAGTCGCCGATGGTCACAAATTCCGCGCCGTCCGCGCGCAGTCGCTCGCCGCTGGCGGGGTCATAGAGGCCCACGCGCAACAGCAGCGGCCCAGCGGGCAACTCGGCTGGTGGGTTGAGCGTGTGAACGTCGGTGACGTATTCACCCGGCAGCCAGCCCGTGGTCGGCCGCGACCAGCCACCGGGCACAGTGTCGGATTGAGCCAGGATGTTGCCGGCGGCATCGACCAGATGGACGAACACATGATAGCCTGTTGCCGTCTCTGTCTCGGCCCGCCAGACGAGGGGGAGAGCACAGGGAACCGGGGGGCACGGGAGCGAGGATGAATCGGCGGCGAGGCCGACCAGAGTGGCGATCACGGTTCCGTCGGCGGCCAGGAAAGGTGTGTCGATATCCAGCGCCAGGGGAGGCGCGTCGTAGGTTCGCTCCGGCGCGGCCACGGCGATTTGGCCCAGCGGGAAGTCCTCCACGTAGAAGCGATAGACGCCGCTGGTCAGGCCGGCCGGGAGCGGCACGATGTGCTGCCCGCGCAGGCGGCCATGCGCCGGCCAGTCTTGCGGCGGCAGACCCTCGCGCACGGCGGGCAATCGCCATTCGCCCGCCGCCGCGCCGGTTTCGTCCACCAGCCGCAGCGTGAACCGCTCGCACAAAGAGCGGTCGGCGCACTCCCAGAAGAATGTCAGCAGAACGGAATCCCCCGCCGTCGCCTCGGCCCGATCCTGATTGTAGCCCAGCAGACGCAGGCCCCAGGCCGGGAAATCGCGTTCGGCCGGATATTGTGGCGCGAAGGTCGGCGGAGTGTCGGGGTTGGCGATTTCGATTTGGCCGATGACGGCCGTCGGGCCAAGCGCCCGGCCGTCGGCCGTGTCCAGCAGCGTCACCGGGGCCAGCGTGGCCTTGTCAAACAGGGTCAGCACGATGTCATAGAGGCCCGGCGGCGTGCCGCTGAGCGTCCGCACCTCGCGGCTGTCCCAGCCCCATTCGCCGGGCGACCACAGACGAGTGGGCGGCGCGTCCTCGAAGACCCGCGGCCGCTCCGTGCCCTTGTCGCTCCAGGCCAGGCCGTCCGGGCCGACGAGGGCGATTTCGGACTGGTAATCGACCGAGGGCGGGGCGACGGCCGTCCAGGCCAGGTCGATGTCCACCGTTTCCCCGGCGGGCACACGGTCGCGGCTCATGTTGAAGCCGTTCAGCGCCATCTCGCCGCCCTGCAAGGCGGCGGTGTGGGCGACCGGCGGCTCGGCCGGCCGGCGCAGCGGCGACTCGTTGTTGTCCACATAGAGCTTGACGCCCAGCAGCCCCAGGCTGAGCAGCCCCAATGTCAGCCATGCGCCACGGCCCGCCGGCCGTGTTGCGCGGCGGCTCGCGGTCGCCGGCCGCCGCTTTGCTGCCACGGCCACGACCACCGCCCCGACGGCCGATAATAGACTCAGCCCCACCAGCGCCAGCCGCAACGGGGTTGCGCCCCAATCGACACGGATTTCATGTGTCCCGGCGGGCACGTCGAAGGTGATCAGCCCGGTCGGGTCTTCGGGCACGATGTCGACCCGGCGGCCGTCGACGCGAGCCGACCAGCCGGGGAAGGCGAAACTCAGGTAGCGGGCGACGAACGGCTCCGGCGAATCGACGGTCAGGGACACGCCGAAGCGCCCATAGGCGACGTCGCTCAGCGCCGCGGCGGCCGGCAAGACGCTGGCGTCGAAGCGTTGCGGTGTGCGCCCGGCAGCGTAGTCGGCTTCCAGCGGCGAGCCGGCCGGCCGCTGCTGCACGCTGCGCGGGAAGTAGCTGCCTTCGGGGTCGACGCCGACCAGCCCGGTGATACGTTCGTAAGCGTGGACGGTCAGGATCGTCGGGAATGGCTCTTCCCGGCAGAAGCGCGGGTAGAGGTTGGGGATGGCTTCGAGCATCAGCAGCACGATGGCGGCGGCCAGGAGAACGACGGGTAACAGACGGCGGCCGCGCGTCGCTGGGGTTGGCCGGCCGGCCCGCTGCGGCCGGCTGTACGTAAACGGCACACCCGCCAGAAAGGCCACCGGCAGCGCGGCGCGGCCGACGAAGCGCCACGGGAACTGGACGAAGTCGATGAGCGGCAGCGCTTGCCACAGCGAGCGGGAGAGGGGCAGGGCCATAAACAGGAACACGGCCGCGCCGGCCGCCATGAGGATGATGTGCAGGCGTTGTTCGCGGGCGCGGCGGCCGTCGCCCTTGATCCACATCAGCCCGGTCAGCCCCAGCCCGGCCAGGGCCAAAGGCGCCCAGCCCAGCCGGAACAGCAGCGGCGGATTGACAAGCGTGGGGTTTTCGGCGGCGACCGGCCCCAGGATTTCGGCGGTCGAGGCGAAGTTGTAGCGCCAGTCGTTGTTGCGCGTCGTCGTCGACATCTCCAGCGTCACCTCGTCCATCTCTAGCAACGCCCCGCCGGTGTAGAAGAAGGCCAGGCCGAGCCCCAGGGCGAGGAGGGCCAGGAGGCGAGACAAACGACGAGTGACGAGTGACGAGCGAGGGACGTCGGCGGCCGCTGGCGGGTCGCCGGCCGTCATCCGGCCGCGGTCGAGCAGGGCCAGGGCGGCCAGATAGACCAGCAGCACCGGCGCGAAGAGGAAGGTGGAGATGTTGTGGCTGATCGACAAAAGGGCCAGACCCAGCACCCCGGCCGCCAACGAGCGCACCGAGCCGAACAATACCCAGCGCCGCCCGACCCACAGCAGAAACGGAAAGAGCGGCAGGGCCAGCGATTCCGGCGCGTTGCCGCGAATGAGGGCATCGACCATGACGTAGGGGGCCGCCATGTAGGCCACGGCCGACACCAGCGCCGCGCGCGGGCCGAACAAGTCGCGTACCCACAGGAACATGAACGCGCCGCAAAGCAGGATCGTCACCGCGTAGAACAGGTTCGACGCCGCGGGCAGCGGCAACCCGGCCAGAAAGGGCAGCAACACGGCATAGAGCGGCGCGGCCTCGCGGTAGACAAAGAACGGATAGCCGTAACCGAAGGCCAGATCGGGCAGCCAGCGAGTCAGATAGATGCCGTTGTCCCAGGCGTGGGCCATCGCCGCCACGCGATGATAGTGCAGATGGCCGTCGTGGGTGCAGGCCACCGACGACCAGCGCAGCAGGGGCGTGATGAGCGGCAGCCCCAGAAGCGTGGTGAGCAGTAACCAGTAAGCAGTCTGCCGGCGGCCGTCGTTGGGGCGCGGAGGGACGGTATCGGATGCCACAGGGTCAAGTATGGCCCAGCGGCGCGGACGGCGCAATGCTAGGCGCCGGCCGCGCCTACCCGGCTGCTGCGCCGCTCCAGCAGCAGTGAATCGCGCCACAGACCGTGATGGAGGCCCAGACGCTCGCGCCGGCCGACGATACGAAAGCCGCAGGCCAGATGCAAAGCGACGCTGGCCTCGTTTTCGGGGAAGATGCCCGCTTGCAGCGTCCACAGGCCGGCCGTTTCGGAACTTTCGATCAGCGCCGCGAGCAAGGCGCGGCCGATCCCCTGCCCGCGCACCGTCGCGGCGACGTAGATGCTGACTTCGGCCACGCCGCAATAGACGGCGCGCGACGACACGGGGCTGAGCGCGGCCCAGCCGACGACCCCGTGGCGACGGGCCACCAGGCGGCCGGCGGTCAGGCGCGCTGCGTCCCAGGCTGCCCACTCCGGCGCCGCCGTCTCAAACGTGGCCTGGCCGGTGGCGATGCCTTCTTCGTAGATGGTGCGCACCGCCGGCCAGTCGGCGGCGAGCATGGCCGTGATTCGCGTTTTTCTGCCCGTCTGTGGCGCGGAACGAGACCGATAAGCCGCTTGCGGCAGGGGCCGATTGGAGAGGGAGGCGTCAAGACTCATGGCTGTTTTCTCCTCGACGGGCGATTAGGCGGCCAGACAGTCGCGCAGGATGGCGACGGCGGCGTCGATGTGGGCGGGCGTAACGATAAGGGGCGGGGCGATGCGCAGCGTCGTCTCGCCGGCGTTGATGACCAGCAGGCCGCCCGCCCGCGCGGCGGCGATGACCCCGGCGGCGGGGATGTCGAGGTCGACGCCAACCAGCAGGCCCGCTCCGCGCACCTCGCGCACGTGGGGGCTGTCCAGGTCGCCCAGCTGCTGGAGAAGATACGCGCCGTTGGCGGCCACAGCGGCCAGGAACGCCGGTTGGGCAATGCGGTCGAAGACCACGTTGGCCGCGCGACAGACCAACGGCCCGCCGGCGAACGTGCTGCCATGCTCGCCGTAGCCCACGGACGCGGCCACTTCTTCGGTCATCAGGATGGCTCCGATGGGCAGGCCATTAGCCAGCGGCTTGGCCAGGGTCATGATGTCGGGCGTCACGCCGGACGCTTCGTAGGCCCACAACGTGCCCGTGCGGCCGAGACCGCACTGTATTTCGTCGAAGATGAGCGTCGCGCCGAATTCGTCGCACAGGGCGCGCAGGCCGCGCAGGAACTCCGGCGTGGCGGCATGGATGCCGCCCTCGCCCTGCACTGGCTCGATGACGACCGCGCCGGTGGTCGGGCCGATGACGGCGCGCGCCGCGGCCAGATCGTTGAACGGCGCGAAGCACGCGCCGGGCAGCAGCGGCGCGAACGGCTCGCGGTAGGCGGACTTGTAGGTGATCGACAGCGCGCCCAGCGTGCGGCCGTGGAAGCTGCTGCTGAAGGCGACGATCTCCTGCCGGCCGTCGCCGCTGCGTTGCCGGGCACGGCGGCGAGCGAACTTGAGCGCGCCCTCGATGGCCTCGGCTCCGGAGTTGGTGAAGAAAACGCGGTCGGCGAAAGAATGGGTGACCAATCGCCTGGCCAGCTCGACCTGCGGCGCGGTGTAGTAGAGATTGCTAACGTGGGTGAGGGTGCGGGCCTGATCAGCCACGGCCGCGGCCACATCGGGGTCGCTGTGTCCCAGCGCGGCTACGGCGATGCCCGACATGAAGTCGAGATAGCGCCGGCCGTCACTGTCGTAGAGGTAGACTCCCTCGCCGCGCTCCAGCACAATATCAGCCCGCTTGTAGGTCTGCATCACATAGCGGGCCTCGTCGTCGATGATCCTTTGCTTTTCCATATTATCCTCTCTCCCCAACGGGTTTCGCCTTTTCACTTTCCTCTGCCCACTGCCCACTGTCTAGTGCCCACTGTTCATCCCCAAACATCGTCCCGCCGCCCGATCCCAGCCCCGCCAGGTTGACGATCCGCACCTGGGGCACGCCGCGGCCGACGGCCTCCAGCGCTGTGCGCACCTTGGGTATCATCCCGCCGCTGACGACGCCGCTCCCGATGAGGCGCTCGGCCTGGGGCGAAGTCAGATGGGGCAAGACGCCGCCGTCCAGCAGCACACCAGGCACATTGGAGACGAAATCCAGCACCCCGGCCGACAGCGCCTGGGCGATGGCCCCGGCCGCTTCGTCGGCGTTGACGTTGTAGGTTTGCCCATCTTCGCCCAACGAGATGGGCGAGATGACCGGAATGATCCCCAGCGCCGCAAAATGGGCCAGAAAATCCGCCCGGACGCTGATGATTTCGCCGACCAGCCCCAGATCGGCCGTGGGGTGTTGCTTCTTGCGGCAGCGAAGCAGCCCGCCGTCGACGCCGCTGAAGCCGACCGCGTCCAGCCCGGCGGCCAGAAAAGCCCGCACGATGGCCTTGTTGGTGTGGCCCGACAGCACCATCTGGGCCACAGCCAGCGATTCGGCGTCGGTGACGCGCAGGCCGTCGATCTTGACCGGCTCGATACCCAGCCGGGTCTGCAGCGTGGCGATCTCCTGGCCGCCGCCGTGGACGACGATGAGCGGCTCGCCGGCCGCCACGATGACGATTTGTCGCGCCAGTTCTTCCAGGAAGCCCGGCGTATTCAGCTCGTTGCCACCGATTTTGATGATGCGGGTCATGGTTGTTATTTCCTGGGCCTCATCGGGCCAGCCTTAAATCAATCCCGTCGTCTCCGGGCAACCGAACATGGCGTTCATATTCTGCACGGCTTGCCCGGCCGCACCCTTGATCAAGTTATCGATGGCCGCGGTCAGGATGAGCGTGCGGCCGGTCAGGGTCAGGGCGATGGCGCAGCGGTTGGTGTAGTTGACGTGGGCCAGCGATGCCAGTTGTCCGGCCGGTAGCAGGTCGATAAACGGCTCATCGTCATAGGCCGCGGCGTACCGGGCGCGCAGGTCTTCCTCGTCCACCTCGCCGGCGAATGTCACGTAGATAGTGGAGAGGATGCCGCGCGGCACGGGCAGCAAATGGGGCGAAAAGATGAGCGCCGGCGCGTCGGCCCGCCAGCCCCTGATCGCCTGCTCCATCTCCGGCAAATGGCGATGGGCGCGGCCGATCTTGTAGGGCGCATAGTTGTCGGCCACCTGGACGAAATGGGTGGTCGCCGTGGGCGAGCGGCCCGCGCCAGACACACCGGAGGCCGAGTCGGCGATGATCGGGCCGGCCAGGGGCAACTCGCTCCGCAGCAGCGGCCACAGCGCCAGCAATACGCTGGTGGGGTAGCAGCCGGGGTTAGCGACGAGGCGCGCGCCGGGCAACTCCGCACGCCGGACTTCGGTCAGCCCGTAGACGGCCTCGTCGAGCAGGTGCGGCGCGGGATGGCTGTGGTCGTACCAGTCGGCATAGACGGCGGCGTCGCGCAGGCGGAAGTCGGCGCTCAGGTCGATGACGCGCGCGCCGGCAGCCAGGGCCGGCAGCGCCGTCTCGGCCGCGGCGGCATGGGGCAGGCAGAGGAAAACCACATCCACGTCGTCGAGCGGCGCGTGCCGGCCGTCCACAAGGGGCAGGGCGGGCGCGGCCGGGAAGACGTCGCGCAGCGTCTGCCCGGCCTGGGATTGGGACGTGGCGAAGGCGATGCCGGCCGCGGGGTGATGCTGGAGCAATCGCACCAGTTCCCAGCCCGTGTAGCCTGTCGCGCCGTAGATGCCGGCTTTGATCATGTGCTGTCCTCACTTGAAACAAAAAAACCGCCAGACCTTGGGAGGTCTGGCGGTCGGTTCATGCGTGTCGATTTCTCTACAACTCAGGCAACCAAAAGCACCAGACCAGTGGTCTGGGGAGGGCGAGGGCGTCGCGGGAAAGCCTGAGCACTGTCAACGAACATGTGGGGAATGATAGCTATCCTGTCGGGAATGTCAATACCCGAATATGTCTGAAAATCGACTTAATCGAATGGTTACTGTTTCGGCCGTCAGATTCCGGCGACATGAAGCGATTTTAGCCCGCGAAAACCGAACGTTTCCGACCATAAGGGCGCGGTTGCCGTTCGCCAATCAGGGCAGCGTTCGAAGAGCAGACGCAGGGCGATGCCACCCTGGGCCACGGCCAGCGGCGCGCCCAGACAGTAGTGGATGCCGCGGCCGAAGGCCAGATGGCGATTCGGCCGCCGGGCGATATCCAGCCGGTCGGGGTCGGGGAAGGCCGCCGGGTCGCGGTTGGCCGAGCCGAGCAGCAGCGTGACCGATTCGCCACGCCGGATGAGCCGGCCGCCGATCAGCCTGTCTTCGTAAGCGATACGAGTCGTCGCCTGTATGGGACTGTGGAGGCGCAGAAACTCAGCGACGGCGGCATCGGTCAGGTCGGGTCGCGCGCGAAACAGAGCCGATTGGGCCGGGTTGTCCAGCAGCAGCAGCGCCCCGGACGAGATGAGGCTGACTGTCGTCTCGTGCCCGGCGAAGAGCAGCATCACGCACAGCGAGATCAGCTCCTCCTCGCCCAAACGCTCCTCACCGCCGGCCGCTTGCAGCCGCGTGATCAGGTCATCGGCCGGTCGCGCCCGGCGCTCGGCGGCGATCTGAGCCAGATAGGCGCTGAATTCGTGGGTCATGCGGTTGCCGGCGGCCATGACATCCCATGAGCGTTTGTAGTCCAGCACGGCGGCGATGGTCAGCGACCAGCCCTTGATGCGCTCCAAATCGCCCTGGGGGATGCCGATAAGTTCGGCGATAACGCTCAGGGTCAGCGGAAAGGCGTAGTCGGCCACGATGTCGAAATGGCCGCGGGGGGCAAGGCCGTCCAACAGTTCGGCGGCGCGAGCGGCGATACTCGGCCGCAGCGCCTCGACGACGCGCGCGGTGAAGGCCCGATTGAGCAGCGCCCGCTGCCGGGTGTGGTCGGGCGGCTCCTTGGCCAGCGTCCAGTGGGCGTACATATCCCAGAACGGCTCGCGATCCTCGGGCGGCACGGGCGGCTGCGGGCCGTCGAGCGCGGGGCCGATGGCCCGGCCGAAACGCGGGTCCTTCAGCACGGCGGCGATGTCGTCATAGCGAAACAGATACCACCAGTCGGTCGCGTGCTCGCCGGGGGTCGGCGGGCGGCCGCGATGGACGGGGGTCGTCGCGCGAAAGTGGGCATAGGCCGGGTAAGGGTCGGCGCGAAAGAGAGGGGCGAAGACGTCAAACGTATTCACGGAGCCAAGTAGCGGCGATTTGAGCTTTTTCCTGCCACGGCCGGCGACGGTCGAAGCGATCCGACTGGCGACTACGCATCGGATCGCTTTTCCGGGTCGGATGGATCGGCCGGCCGGATGCGATAGGTGTTGGTCATGAACCACTCCTGCCCGCCGGCCGCCCGCACCCAGATTCCCGGCGGTTCAGCGCCCACCACGACGGCCGGCTGCCATTCGTCCTCGCCCCGGTTGGAGAAAACGATCTCCACCCGGTCGCCGGGCGCATATTGATCATAGATGTGCCGGGGCATGATGAAAAGAAAGAGGCGGGTATCAGACCCGCCTCTAATCGTCTATCAGCACTCGCTGTAGCCGCAACTGTTGCATTTGCGGCAGCCTTCCTCGTTGACCAGCGACGAATTGCCGCAGTCGGGACAAAGGTCGCCGACGATGGCCGAGGGGACCGGTACATGAGTCTGCGGCGAGCCGTGGCCGTTGCGGCCGTTGGTCAGATGGGCCGGGGCCTCCTCGGCCGACCGGTCGAGGAACTCGGCCAGCACCTGGGCCACGCCATCGGGCAGCGACAGCACGCGCTGCGGCCCGAAGCCCAGCGGCCGGCCGCCGCCGATGCCGCTCAACTGGTTGACCACTTCTTTCAGACGGTCCCGCGGCGAAACGGGCGAGGCCAGGCGCAGGTTGTAGCTGATCAGGCGTCCGATGGCCTCGGAGACGGCCGCCGTGTCGCTGCCCGCCTTGGCCGTCTGGATGAAAACCTCGAATGGCTGCTCGTCGCCGTTGTGGTTGACGGTGACGTAGGTGGCCCCCAGCGGCGTGCTGATGCGGCTCGTCTCGCCATGCAGCACCCGGCTGCGCGGCTTCTTGGTCTCGCGCCAAATCGTCAGTTGCTCGGCCGGCTCCGCGGCCGGCGCTTCGGCTTTGGCCTTGGCTTCCTTTGTGGCGTGGGTCTCCAGCGTCACCGTCTCGCGCGAGCCGGTCACGTAGACCGTCAGACCCTTGCAGCCCAGGTCCCAGGCCAGCATATAGGCCTCGGCCACGGCTTCGGGGGTGGCCCCGGCCGGGAAATTACACGTCTTGGAGATGCTGTTGTCCACAAAGGCCTGAATGGCCGCCTGCATGCGCACGTGCTCCTCGGGCGTGATGTCGGACGAAACGACAAAGGTGTTGCGGATGTCGTCCGGCAGTTTTGCAATGTGCTGGCAACTGCCGACGCGATTGACCTCGTCGATGATCTCCTGCCGGGTCGTCTCGTCCAGCCCGGCCTCGAGCAGGGCGCGCTCGAACAAGGGACTGGTGTACTGCAACTGCAAGTCTTTGCCGTTGTCATTGACGTGGCGGACGTAGGCCAGGGCGAATACCGGCTCGCAGCCGTAGCCCTCGATGCCGGCGACGGTGGCGATGGTTCCGGTGGGGGCGACGGTGGTCTGGGCCGCGTTGCGGATGCCGTGGGCCCGGATGCCGGCCACAAGGGCGTCCCAGTCGAGCGCCGGGCGGCCGTAGTCCTTCTTGCTGGTCACGGCCGCTTGCGGAACCGACCATTTAAAGGCTTGTGGGTCGTAGATGCTGCCCTCGATAGCCAGGAAGGGGCCACGCTCGCGGGCCAGATCGACGCTGGTGCGCATGCTGTGGTAGCGAACAAACTCGACGATGGCCCCGGCCAGCGCCTGACCTTCCTCGCTGCCATAGCGCACGCCGATACGATAGAACAGGTCACTCAGCCCCATGATGCCCAGGCCGATGCGACGGGCATTGAGCGCGGCCACGCGTAGTTGGGGCACGGCCGGCACGTAGGCGTTGGCGGTCACGACGTTGTCGAGGAAGTGGGTCGATTCTTCGGTCGAACGTTGCAGCAGCTCCCAGTCGATTTGGCCGTCGTCGGTCACGTGCTGGCCCAGGTTGATCGATCCCAGGCAGCAATTCTCATACGGGCCAAGCCACTGCTCGCCGCAGGGGTTGGTGGCTTCCAGCTCATAGAGATGGGGCACCGGGTTAGAACGGTTGGCCGCGTCGAGGAACAGCACACCCGGCTCGCCGTTGCGGTGGGCATACTTGACTATCTCGTTGAAGATATCGCGCGCGCGGACGGTGCGCCAAATCTGGCCGTCGCGCGGATTGATCAGGTCGAAGTCGCTGTCGTCCTTCACAGCGCGGATGAATTTGTCGGTGACGCCGACGGAGATGTTGAAGTTGGTGATGGCGTATTCGCTGGCCTTGCAGGAGATGAACTCGAAGATATCGGGATGGTCGACGCGCAGCACGGCCATATTGGCTCCGCGCCGTGTGCCGCCCTGGGCGATCTCGCCGAAGGCCTGGTCATAGACGCGCAGGAAGCCGACCGGGCCGGTGGCTTTGCCGGCCGAGGTTTTCACATAGTCGTCTTTCGGCCGCAGTCGCGAGAAGGAGAAGCCGTTGCCGCCGCCCGTCTGCTGGATGAGCGCCGCGTCGCGCAGGGTCTGGAAGATGCCGGCCGGGTCACGCCCCATGTCATCGGCGATGGGCAGCACGAAGCAGGCCGCCAACTGGCCCAGCGGCGTGCCCGCGCCGGTGAAGGTGGGACTGTTGGGGAAGAAGCGCAGGCCGGTCAGCAACCTGTAGAAAGCGTCTTCGGTGGCGTCCACATCCCCGCCATGATCAGCCTCGACCCGGGCGACGTGGTGGGCGACACGGCGGAACATCTGCTCGACCGTCTCGATCGGTTGGCCGTCTGGCCCGCGCCTTAGATAGCGGCGGCGAAGGACGGCCATACTGTTTTCGGGCAACGACAGAGTAGGGGGAGCGTTGAGGGACGCAACGGCTGTAGACATAATTAACAATACCTCCTCGCGTTATATGTGTCTTCAGGGGCCTCGACCTAATTGCTACAATGAACCCCTATATGTGGGGGATGGTTACCAGTACGACGGCTTATCTGGTGAAGAGAGCGGCATTATAACATGGCCCACGGGCCTGCGCAATACTCTTGCCTTAAAGTTTCAGAACAGATTATCTAGCGGGCGACAAGGGGCCTGGGGCATTGGAATCGGGGGTGGGGCAGAGCGAAATCAGGACGTCAGTTCAGAGGGTGGGGCTGGTATTGGCGGGCTGCTGGTCGCGCCGGCACAGGCCGGCCACGGATCTTCCCCGGCCAGCAGCGCGGCCAGGGCGGCCGTATCGCCGTAGACGCCCCGGTGTCGCGGCTCCACCAGGGCGGCGATATGGATCATGAGCAGGTAAGTGTAGTCCGCCAAATCGCGGCCGCGCGGGCGACGGCCCAGGTCGGGCAGTGTGAACGCGGGGCCGATGCGCATGGTGACCGTGGCCCGACGCAGGCGACGCACACCGGCGAACAGGACATCGGTATTGTTGAGGCCGACGGGCAGAATGGGTACGCCCGACTGCGAAGCCAGGAAGGCCGCGCCGTCCTTGGCCGGCTGCATGGCACCGACCCGGCTGCGCGTGCCTTCGGGGGCCAGGGCGAAGACACAGCCCCCGGCCAGCGAGGCCAATGCTTCGCGCAGCGCCCGCCGGTCAAGTTCGCCGCGATTGACGAAGATCGCCCCCAGCCACGACAAGAGCGGCCCCCAGAGCCAGTGCCGAGCCCATTTCTCCCCGGCGAAATAGCGCCAGGGCTGGTTGGGGAAGCCGACGAAGACGATGCCAATATCGGCTGTGCTCAGATGGTTGACGACCACGATGAACGGTCTGTCGGTGGGGATATTCTCGCGGCCGACGACGACGAGGCGGCACAATATCTTCTGGACCAGCAGAAAGACCAGGCGGGCAAACCGAAAACGCCACATCGTTGCGCCCTGCCTCACTCAGAACCCGGACCAACTGTGGCGCTGCTCGCGCCAGACGTCGGCCTGATTGTGGTAACCGTTGCGCTCCCAGAACCCCGGCTGGTCGTCGGCGCGAAACTCCAATCCGCGCAGCCACTTGCCGCCTTTCCAGAAGTACTTGTCGTCGTCGCGCCGGCCGGGAATGACGCCGGCCACGCCGCGCAGCGGGTAGCCGTGGTCGGGGGTCAGCGGTTGGCCGTCGTAGTGCGTCGCCAGGATGAAACCATCCTGCAGGACGAACTCGATGGGCGTGTTCGTGGTGTAGCCGTATTCGCAATGCTGGACGACGAATTTGGCCTCCGGTCGCGGCCGGATGAGGCCCTCTTTGACCAGGGTTGAGACGGCGACGCCTTCCCAAAGAGTGTCGAACTTCGACCAACGGGTGACGCAGTGAATATCCAGCGCGATCTGCGTTCGCGGCAACTGGTTGAATTCTTCCCACGTCCAGCGACGTTCGTCGGCCACCAGGCCGAACACGCGCAAATCCCAGGTCGCCAGATCCGTCTTGGGCACAGGGCCATAGTGCAGGACGGGAAACTTGATCGTGGCCGACTGGCCGGGCGGCAGCCGATCCTGCTCCTTCATCCGCTTTTCCAGTTCGCGTCGTTCTCGTTGATCAAACATGATAATACTCTCCACGGCCGCGGCCGCGTGATTAGCCGTATCGCTCCAGCAGCACCCGTGCGTAGTAGGCCTGCCAGTTGGAGCCGGGGGCGAGGCGCTGCACCTCGCGGTCGAGCGCGACAAGCAGATAGACCAGTTCGCTCTGGGTGAAGCGGGCGTTCAGCATGTCGGCCAGACGGTCGCGCAAATAGCCGGCGTACCATATCGGCCAATCTGGGTCCGCGCCGTCGACATCGAAGTAGGCCTGATGATGAGCGTCGCCCGCTTCTTTCAAAAGGTTTTCTAAATTCTTCCGCTTTGTCTCGTCAACCACAAGGTCACCTTTCTTTCTGCTCTCAAGACGTGGATTCTAGCGATGATCTTACCAATTGTCCCCTATCCAGGACTTGCCAGTCATCGGACGATCTCTGTAAGGCCGGTTCCTTGACCGCTTTCCCGACAGACCTTGCCGCCGGATAAGAATCGGGCGGTACATTTCTAATCGACTCACAACTGAAAAGCCCTGCTCCCTATCTTACGCCAAGGCGATCTTCCGGCAACCTTTAAATGATTCGGCGGCGAAACGCCGGCTGGCAAGCGGCGGCGAACGCAGCTAAAATGCGCTCTGAATTACCCGGCTACCGGCCGCTGCGCGGCGTGGTCGTCGAGCTGACTATTCTATTGTCATTAACCCTGGAGCGGCCCATCCCTGATGCG
This sequence comes from Promineifilum sp., assembly GCA_017983515.1. Classification (GTDB taxonomy): domain Bacteria; phylum Chloroflexota; class Anaerolineae; order Promineifilales; family Promineifilaceae; genus Promineifilum. The sequence goes on from JAGOBF010000014.1 coordinate 62,373, forward strand.
ATGGGGACATTATGAGTGAGATGATCTGCCCCAACTGCTACCGATTGAATCGTCAGGGAGCCAGATTTTGCGCGTTCTGCGGCCGTGCGCTGGCCCTGCCGTCCACCGACGACGGCGACGAATCGCCGACGCGGCCGAACGATCCGGCGGCCGTCGAGGCCGAGCACTCGGCTGATGCCCGGACTGAAGCCGCGTCGCGCAGCCTGGATTTTCATATCGGCCGCCGCACCGATATCGGCCGGCGGCGCGAGGTCAACGAGGATAGCTTGCTGGCGTTCGATTTATTCTGGGCCAACCGGTCGCTGGGCTATCCGGCCGGGCTGTTCGTGGTGGCCGATGGCATGGGCGGACACAAGGGCGGCGAGATCGCCAGCGGCATGCTGGTTCGTTCACTGGCCCGGCAGGCGGTCGATGAATGGCTGCCCGGCCTGATCGATGCGCCGGACGAGCCGGCCGCCTGGCGAGATTGGCTCGTGGGGGCCATCCAACAGGCCAATGCGGAGATATTTGAATGGTCGCGCCAGGCCGGCTACGAAATGGGCACGACGGTCGTGGCCGCTCTCGTGGTTGGTGACCAGGCCTATATCGCCCACGTCGGCGACAGCCGCGCCTATCGGGTCAATGCCGGCGGTATCGAGCGGCTGACGGTTGACCACTCCCTAGTCGAGAGCCTGGTCTCCACCCACCAGATCAGCCCCGAGGAAGCGCGCCATCATCCGCAAGCGAACGTGATCTATCGCACGATCGGCGACCATCCCCAGGTGGTTGTCGATCTGCAGGCGCTGCGTCTGCTGCCCGCTGATCGTCTGCTGCTTTGTTCCGACGGCCTGAGCGGGATGTTGACCGACGCGATGATCCGGGACGAGATCATGGCCGCGGACACGCCCCAGAGCGCCTGCGCCAGTCTGATCGACGCGGCCAATGAGGCCGGCGGCGAGGACAATTGCAGCGTGATTCTCATCGAACTGAAATCTACATGAGCTACGACGGCCAAACAGCGGCTAATGTGCAGAGTACGGTATAATGGCGAGCATCGTCTCCGGGCCATGAACCTGGAAGGATAGATATGAGCGAGTTAATCTGCACTAATTGTGGCGCGTCGGCCCCGGAGGGCGCAGCCTTCTGTGACAACTGCGGCGCGGCCCTGCCGGCCGGCGTTTGCCCCAATTGCCAAGCCCCCGTTCGGCCGGATGCCCACTTCTGTGACAACTGCGGCCAGCCGTTGCGCGAGCAGCCGGCCACCGTCGTGGTAACCTACGATGACCTTGCGCCGGACGCGGAAGCCGCGACGGAGACGTCTGCTCGTCTGTTGGTCTTGCCGGCCGGCCACGTGTTGCCCCTGGCGCCGGAACAGGATAGTTATGTGATCGGCCGTGTTGACCCCGCCAGCGGCAGCTATCCCGAAGTCGATCTCGTGCCCTTTGGCGGCGAAGAAGGCGGCGTATCGCGCCGTCATGCCCAGATCACGCGCCGCGCCGATCGATACTTCATCGAGGACCTCAATTCGGTCAATTACACCTTCGTCAACAAGCACAAGATCGTCGTCGGTAGCGTCCATCCCTTGCAGGGTGGTGATGAAATTCGACTCGGCCGCGTGCTTTTGCGCTTCGAGGCCGGCTGATTGACGCCGACCCCTGTGCCGGCCCGGTGATTGGAGAAGGCTGATGGAACCTGTCTATTGCCCCAATGGACACCCCAACCGGCCCGGCACGCGCATTTGCATGGTGTGCCGGGCGCTTCTGCCCCCGTCGACGCCGGTCGTTGCGCCGCGCCAGCCGCCGAGTCAGGACGCGCCGCCGAGCGCCACGGCCCTGGCTTCTCTTCCCGCCCAGCCGTCCGAAGAGATCCCCCCGTCGCTTGAAGAAAAGCCCCCGGCAAAGAAGAGCCGCATCTGGCTTTGGCTTCTGTCGCTGCTGTTGTTCATGCTGCTGTGCGCGGCGGCCGTCTGGTCGCTCTTTTACCCCGTCTCCCAAATCACTGGCGTCTCCAGCGAGCAGGCAGCGGTCGTGGTCGAGACCGTCTCCGTCCCCATCGTCGTGGCGGCCACATCCGCGCCGACCGCCACCCAGGAGGCCGCCCCCACCGACGCTCCCTCGTCCACCGCGCCGGCTGTCGCCAGCGCCGTCTCGCCCACGGCCGTGGCCACCATCACGCCCTTGCCGACGATTGTCGGGATCGTGGTCACCCCGACCATCGCCTTTGGCCCGGACGCCAACTTCATCCAGAATGGCCTGTTTGCCGATGACTGGAGCAACGGCTGGACGCGCGAGACTTCCGGCGGGATGAACGCCATCGAAATGCGCCCCGCGCCCGCTGAGCCGGGCGGGCAGGTGGTGCATCTGGAAGGTGTCGGGCCGGGCATGGTGCGCCTGGGGCAGCGGGTTGTCCTCACCTACCCGGTCGAAAGCCTGATCTTTCGCGGCCGCTTCCGCCTGGCCGGCGTGTCCGACGGCCAAACGGAGGGCCGCAGCGCGCTCATCCTGCGTTATGAGGATGCCGTCGGCGAGCCCATTGGCGCGACCGTGTGGCTCGACGATTCGGCCGATTCCACACGCTTGTGGGGCGTCCCGCCCTTGCCGCCGTTCGGCCCCAATGTGAGCGCGCATGACGTCGATGAGACGTGGCAATCCGTCGAGTTGCCCCTGGGTCAGGAATTCGCGGAGGCGCTGCCCGACCTGAACATGCTCGAAGTGCGGCAAGTGACGATATTCCTGGTCGTCCTGGGCAGCGAGGAGTGCGCGCCGGCCGGTTGCGCGACGCTGCTGGAGGTCGCCGACCTTTCATTGACGGCCGAAGGGCCATAGACACGATAGACCCCGGGAGAAAATGTCGCCATGCGCTATGCGATTAGACGTGTAAGTCCAATGGGAGCCTTGCTCTACGGCTTGTTGCTGGGTCTGGGCGGATGGCTGATTCCCGGCGCTTTGCTGGGCTGGCTGGTTCGCGCCGTGGTGCTCGGCGCCCGCAGCTGGCTGGGCGGGCTGCAACTGTTCATTCCTTTGCCTTTGGAACAGGGGATTACGCTCGATCTTGGCTCCGTCCCGGCGCTCGCCACCATTCAGACGCGGCTGACGGCGCTGGCGGGGCAGGAGTTGACGCTGGTGCTGGCCGTGGCGCTGGGCACGGCCGCCGCGGGCATGCTGCTGACCGGCCTGACGGCTTTTCTGGCAGCCATATTTTATAATTTGTTTGCCAGTGTCTTTGGCGGGCTCGAGATGAAGCTGGAGGCGTTGGACGTTGCCGAGCCTCGCGCCGTGCCGCCGAGCGCGGTGCCGGCCGCTCGCCAACCCGCGCCCGCCCCTGTGCCGGTGGCTGCGCCCCGGCCGCGCCCCGAGCCTTTCGTGCCGCCCGTCCCGGTGCCGGCGGCCTGGTTAACTTCGCCGGGCGGGGAGCGCCGCTTGCTGCGAGACAACGTGACCCGTGTCGGCAGCGCACCGGAAAACGACATCGTCTTACCCGGCCTGGCGGCGCAACATGCCGAGATCCGGCGTGAGAGCGGCCGTTACCTCATCTACGATCTGGGCAGCCGCCGCACGTGGGTCAATGACGACCAGGTTGCCGCCGTCCACATGCTCAAGGACGGCTTTCGGCTGCAACTGGGCCAGACTGAGTTCATTGTCCATATTCAGGCCAACCAACAGGGGACGAAGGAAGCAGCATGATTACCGAGACGATATGGCAACTCTACCCGATGCCCGCGCGCGAGGTCACCCTCAAGGGACTGTATCTGCGGCACGAGTTGCGGCGGATCAGCCAGGAGTCGGGCCGGCCATTTGTCTACACCAATTATGTCACCAGCATCGACGGCCGCATTGCCATTCCCCGCTCGGAAGGCCGCGGTATGACCGTGCCCAAGGCCACGGCAAACGACCGCGATTGGCGACTGTTCCAGGAGCTGGCCGTTCAGTCAGATATCATCATCAGCAGCGGCCGCTATCTGCGCGACTACGCCGAGGGTAAGACGCAAGAAATTTTGAGCGTTTATGACGATCCCCGTTACGAAGATTTGGGTCGCTGGCGCGCCGAGCGCGGCCTGCCCGACCATCCCGACCTGGCTATCGTCAGCGGCAGCCTCGATTTTCCCATCCCCGCCTTCCTGGTCCAATCGGGCCGCCAGGTGTTCATCCTGACCCACCCCAAGTCCGACAAGGAGCGCCGGCGCAAGCTGGAAGACGAAGGGGCGCAAGTCATCGTGACCGGCGAGGAAGACGTGTCCGGCCGGCAATCCATCGACGCCCTGGGCGAGCGAGGTTACCGGACGATCTACATGGCGACCGGACCGTCCGTTCACCATCTGCTGCTGGCCGATAACGCCCTCGACCGGCTCTATACCACGGTTGCCCACCGCCTGCTGGGTGGCGAGCCGTTCAGCAGCCTGGTGGAAGGCGATTTGCTGCGCCCGGCCGTCGGTATGCGCCTGCACGCCCACTACTTCGATCCCCACGCGCTGGACGGGCTGGGGCAGCAGTTCGTCTGTTACGAACGTGAATGATCGTCGGACTGATCGTCTTTGTGGCGGCGATGGTCCAGGGACTGCTGGGGTTCGGCGGCGCGCTGATCGCCATGCCGCTGCTGGTCATGATCATCGGCATCCAGACCGCCACGCCCGCATATGCCCTGCTGGGGGCGATCTCAACCTTGCTCAACACCATTCGCTTGCGCCGGCACACGACACCGGGCGATCTGGCGCGGCTGGTGTTGCCGGCGCTGGCCGGCATCCCGTTGGGCATCCTGTTGCTCTCGCGCGTCGATCCGACCTATGTTACCGCCACGCTGGGCATCATCCTGATCGCCTATGCTTTGTATAATTTGCGGGGCTGGGGTGTGCCGCCCCTGGCTCACCCGGCCTGGGCGGTTCTGGCGGGCTTCAGCTCGGGCGTGCTCAGCGGGGCCTTCAACGCCGGCGGCCCGCCGGTGATCATCTACGCTTCGGCGCGCTCGTGGTCGGCCGATCGCTTCCGGGGCAACTTGCAAACCTACTTCCTGCTGGTCAGTATCTTCTTGCTGATCGGTCACGCGCTGAGCGGCCATTTCACGGCCGACATCGGCCGGATGGTGTTGTGGGCCGCGCCCGCGCTGGTCGTGGGGCAGATGGTGGGCGCGCGCCTGTGCCGCTACGTGGAAGGCGAACGCTTTCGCAAGCTGGTGCTGTGGGTGCTGCTCCTGCTGGGCTTGCAGTTGCTATTCGGCTAGCGTGCCCTGCTTGGCGGCCGTCGCCGGTTCCAGGACGACGCTGGAACCAAAGCGGCGCAACATGGTGTTTACCTCACCGATCGTCGGCATGTTGTGGCCGGTGCCCAGCTTCAACACTTTGGCCGCGCCGGTCGCATTGCCCAAATCCCCCAGCGCCTCCAGATTGAACTCGTTGAGATAGCCGTACATGACGGCCGCGGCCAGGCTGTCCCCCGCGCCGGTGGCGTCGAGCGCCATGACCGGCAGGCCAGGGGCGATGTGGAGGTCTTCCTCTGTCAGCAGAAAACAGCCGGCCATGCCGCGCTTGATGACGACCAGCCGGCTGCCGCGGCCCAACAGAACGCGGGCCGAGTTAACCGGGTCGGCTTCGCCCGATAGCCGTCGCGCCTCTTCCTCCGTCGCCAGCAGCACCGTCGATAGCCCGGCGGCTTCCGTGTGCCAGCTGTTGTCGATCTTGGGGTTGCCCGGCCCCGGATCGAAGAATGTGGGGACGCCGGCGGCGTGGGCTTCGCGCAGCGCCTCCAGGATGATAATCGTCTCGCCCGGCTGATCCACCCAACCGTCGGCATAGAGCGCCTGGGCGGTGGCGATGAACGGCCGCCATTTGTCGGGCAGGGTCATGACCTGCAACGTGCCGGGAAAGCCCAGGTAGGCCGGCTCGCCCTGGTCGTCGACCAGCACATTGGCGACCGGCGTGCGGGCTTCGGGGGTCACGATCACGTGGGAAACGTCCACGCCTTCGGCCACCAGCCCTTCGAGCACGATCTCGCCGAAGAGGTCCTGACCGACTTCGCCCAGGGCGCAGACGGACAGGCCCAGATGCGAGGCCATGATGGCCACATTACATGCCCCGCCCGGCCCCAGACCCAAATAGGAGACGCGCTGCAAGTCCTTGGGCTGAATCTGTAATTTTTCGATGCGAATGGCATAGTCCGCCAGAATGTCGCCGAGGATGATGACCATGAAAGCTCCGTGCTGTGCGTGACGATTTGGCCGATTATAGAGTGGAATTATCGAGAGTCCATGATTGCCGCCCGGTTAAGAATGGCTCCCCGGTTCGTTACCCCGCCCCCAGGCCCGGACGAACTCGTCGACGGTCAGGGGCGCGGCGGACAAACCGATGGCTTGCGCCAGGCGAATGAGCTGCGGCGGCTCGACGTTGGTTGTCGCCAGCAAGTCGGCTCGCGCCAGGACGTCGCCGGCCGGCCCGTCGGCCAGGACACGGCCGTCGGCCATGACCACGACGCGCTCGAAGTGGGCGGCACAGAAGTCGATGTCGTGGGTAATGATGATGACGGTGCGGCGCTCGGCCTTGAGGCTTTCGATGATCCCACCGATGAGGGCCACGCCGCGGGCATCCTGTCCCATCGTCGGCTCATCAAAAATGACGATCGGCGTGCGCATGGCCAGGACGGAGGCCAGCGTTACCAGCTTGCGTTGCGGCGCGGTCAGGTCGTAGGGGTGCGTGCCGGCCTTGTCCGCCAGGCCGACCATCTCCAGCGCGGCCGCGACATTGGCCAGCGCTTCGGCCGCCGGCTGGCCCAACTTGCGCGGCCCAAAAGCGACCTCGTCCCCTACACTCCGTTCGATGATTTGATCATCCGGGTTTTGGAAGACGAAACCGACGCGCGCCGCCATTTGAGCGACGGTGTGCTCGCGGGTGTTCCACTCACCGACGAGAACCCGCCCATGCGTCGGCTTGAGCAAGCCGTTGATGTGCTTGACCAGGGTCGTCTTGCCCGCGCCGTTCTGGCCGATGATGGCCACCGCCTCGCCCGGCTCGACACGCAACGAGACGTCGCGCAGCGCCTCGGCCCCGGTGGGGTAGGTGAAGCTGACGTTTTCGATGGCCAGGTTCATCGGAAGAACTCCAGCGCTTGCTCCAGGGTGACCGGCAGCGCGGCCGTGGCCGGCCGCCACCCCGCGGCCTGCGCGGCGCGCGCCACCTGCGTATAACGCGTCGGTTCCAGACCGTACTGTTGCAGGGTGGGCGAAGCCAGGATTTCGCCCGGCGGCCCATCGGCCACGAGCCGTCCTTCGTGGAGCACCAGCACGCGATCGGCGAAGGCGGCGACCCACTCCAGCTTTTGCTCGGCCAAAAAGACGGTCGCCTCATCGGTGGCCGCCAGATCGCGCAGCACGGTAAATACTTCCTTTGAGCCGATAGGGTCGAGCTGGGAAGTCGGTTCGTCGAGGACGATCACTTTGGGTCGCATGACCAGGACGGAGGCGATGGCCAGCCGCTGCTGCTGGCCGCCCGATAGAGCGAACGGCGAACGGTCGCCCAAACCATCCAACCCGGCAAAGGTCAACATGGCGTCGATACGCGTTTCCATTTCGGCCGGCGGCACAGCCATGTTCTCCAGGCCGAAGGCGACCTCTTCGCGCACGGTGAATCGAGCGCCGGTGATCTGGTTGAACGGGTTGGAGAAGACCAGACCGACCGTGCCGGCCAGTTGGGCCAGCGTCGTCGTGGCGATGTCGATGCCGGCTACCTCCACCTCCCCGGTCAGGGTGCCGCGGAAGAAATGGGGCACGAAACCGGCCAGCGCCGAGCAGAGCGTCGACTTGCCCGCGCCGTTGGCCCCGATGACGGCGCAGAATTGGCCGGCGGGAATCTCCAGCGACAGGTCGCTCAGCGCGGCGGCCGTGGCCCGCGGATAGGAGTAGGTGACGTTCTGTAGCCGGATCACGCGGCAAATCTCGGAGCCAGCCATATATAGAAGCGCCAGATGATGGCGCCCAGTGAGACCAGCAGCAGCAGCCAGCGGACGACACGCTGCGCGGGCGTATCATGCAGGGTGAGTAGGCTGGTCTTGGGGCCGGCGCGGCCGAAAGCGCGGACTTCCAGGGCGATGGCCCGTTCCTCAATATCGACGATGCTGCCCAGCAGCAAGGGCTGGATGAGCGGCAGCAGCGCACGAATACGCATCATCAGGCTGCCCTCGGTCTCCAGCCCGCGCGATCGTTGCGCATCGAGGATGGTGTTGGCCTTCTGCTGGAAGCGGGGAATGACCTGGAGCGTGCTCAAGATGACGTAGGAGATGCTGTTGGGTAATCCTTTCTGGCTGAGCGAAAGCATCAGCTCGTCGGAGCGAGTCGTATAATTTAGAAGCAAGAAGCCACTGACAGCGATGATGATCCGACCTGTCGCCCGGATAGCAAACAGGATCCCCTCTTCTTTCAGGGAAAGGGGCCCTATTTGCTGGAGCACCGTCCCACCCGTCCAGAACAGACCCTGCACGATAAATAAGGATATCGCGAAGGGGAGGGTCGTTAGTATCGTGCTGCGAATGAGAGTGGGCAACACGCGGGCGAACAGCGCAAGCGGGACGATGCCTATCAGGAACACGAAATAGGGCGACCAGACGCCAGGTATTAACCAACCCAGGAGCAGGCAGGTCAAAACATAGGCTAGTTTGGTGAGTGGATGGAGCCGATGTATTGCCGTTTGGCGGATAACATACAGACCATACCTGCCGCTCATGAAATTATCCCGAATCTCTGATTAGCGAATGTCATCTGCTCTGGAGAAACGGTCGATATACCTGTCCGGCAGCGCGCGAATGATCAGGAAGACAATAAAGAACGAGATAGCTTTGTCTAGCGGATCGGTCGCCAAACCTTGCAGGAAGTTAGCCGCCAGCATGTCAACGCCCTGGCTGCGGAAGGCCGCGGTGATGATGTCCATCCCGGTGCCGACAACCCCACCAAACAGGTAGAAGGTGATGGGCGCGGACAGCAGCGAGGCGACAACCCCGGTGATGGCCCCGGCCAGTATGGCCCGCCACCAGACCTTGAACCAGCCGTACCGGCCGAACACACCGGCCAGAAAACCGATCGCGGCCGCTACCGGCGCGTATGGGATGGTGTTCGTCACGTCGCCAAAAAGCAGGGCCCAGATAATATTTGACAGCAGGCCCGTCAACGCGCCGACCCACGGCCCGGCGACAGCGCCGACAAAGACCGTGCCGATCGAGTCCATGTAAAGCGGCAACCTCAGCGCCTTGACGAGTTGGCCGATGGCGATGTTGATGGCAATAGCCACCGGGATCATCGCCAGCGAGATCGTGCTGAAGTCGCGTTTCATACGTTCCATTGTTTCCTCCAGCCTCCTGTTTCGGCCGACCATCCGGCATCGGCCCGAAAGCCTACAAAGCCCCATTTTTTACGCCGCACACGCCCGAAAAGCGCGGCCGGCGAATCATTTGGCAAAATTGTACGTGACTTTCGACTTATGTCCAAAAGGCGAGCAATGTGGGCCGAAGCTATTTGGAGTTGCCGCACAGTTCTTGTATGATTTGCCGTGAAGAAAGCGTGAATCCATCGTAAGCGTATTCGTAAGCCAAGTGTTTTAGAATAAGTCCGTCGTGTACTTTGTGAAATCAACAGACCCTTCCGGAAATGCAAGGGGGCGTCGGTTGGTTTTCAAATCAATTAAATACGTTCTGTCTTGTGGCCGATTCAGATTATTCTGAGACGGCCGAGGAGGAGCCGCTTTATACAAGAGAAGCGCAATAGGCGACTGTTAACTCTCGCTAGCTGATCTCTGCGTCCATTGACCGGCGCAGTTCGTATCACGCTAATCCCGATACACTTCGATTTCACTCTGCCTAGGAGGCAAGCATTGTTTAGGAAGAATTCTCTCAAGCGTACTATGAAATTGCTGGTAGTGCTGGGTGTGCTGGCCCTCACTGCTTCCGTCGCCTTTGCACAGTTGGAGCGTCCCTGGACGACTCCGGCCGCGCGGGGCGATCACACGGAGCGTCCCCTACCCGCTCAAATTTCCGGCGCCAAGCTGGACGTCGCTGTTCAGGCGCAGATCGATGGCCTGACCGGCCTGACCCTTAGCCCCGCCTTGCGCGGGCAAACGGGCCGCGTGCAAGTTGTCGTTCGCCTGCGCGAAACTGCGCCCAATGCGGCGGCCGGCACGGACCGTTCGCTCCAGCGACAGGCGGCCATGACCCAGCAGTCGGCGTTTATCGCCGGCGCGCGCGCCGTTGATTCGCAAGCCCGAGTTCTGGCCCGCACGCAACTGGTTTTGAATGCGGTCGTACTCGACATTCAGGCCTCGGCGCTGAACGTCCTGGCCCAGAACCCCGATGTCGTTTCTATCAACCCCGTGGTGAACTACGAGCTTGATCTGACCGAGACCGTGACCTATATCGGCGCGACCGCGGTCCAGAATATGGGCTTCGACGGCACGGGCATTCGCGTGGCCGTGCTCGACAGCGGCATCGATTACACCCACGCCGCGCTCGGCGGCTCCGGTGACGTCAACGACTATTTGAACAACGATCCGGACATCATCGAGCCGGGTACGTTCCCGACCGACAAGGTTGTCGGCGGCTACGACTTCGTCGGCGGCGACTGGCCGAACAGCCCCGAGGCCCCGGATCCCGATCCGCTGGATGCCGGCACTGATGGGGGACACGGCACGCACGTGGCCGACATCATCGGCGGCAAGATCGGCGTGGCCCCTGGCGTGGATCTGTACGCGGTCAAGGTCTGCTCCTCGGTCAGCACTTCCTGTTCAGGCATCGCGCTGCTCCAGGGTATGGAGTTCGCGGCCGACCCGAACATGGACGGCCATACCGACGACGCGGTCGACATCATCAATATGTCCCTGGGTTCGCCCTACGGCGATCCGCGCTGGGACGATCTGTCCGCGGCGGTGGATAATGCCAGCGCTCTGGGCATCCTGACCGTGGCTTCGGCCGGCAACAGCGGCGACAAGCCCTACGCCACCGGCACCCCCAGCGGCTCGACAACGGCTCTGGGCGTGGCCCAAACATCCATGCCTTCCGACGTGCAAGGGCTGATGGAAGTTCTCTCTCCGCCGAGCATCGCCGGCTTGTATGCGGCCGTGTTCCAACCGTGGTCGGCCCCGCTCACCACGGCCATCCAGGGCCCGCTGATCTACGGTGACACCGACGGCGACAACCTCAACGGCTGCGCCCCGTTCAGCGGCGACCTGAGCGGCTACATCGTCCTGGTCGATCGGGGTGCGTGTAACTTCACGCTCAAGATCAAGAATATCAGCGTGGCCGGCGGCGAAGTCGGCATCATCGGCCTGGTCGCCCCGGGCGACCCCTTCACCGGCGCCGACGGCGGCGATCGCCCCATCGACATCCCCGGCTACATGATCAGCCAGGCGGACTCCAACAGGCTGAAAAGCGGTCTGGCCGCCGGCGAGGTGATCGTTTCCTTCGACCCGGCCAACGGCATCCCGCTGGTCATGCACATGGTTGGCTCCAGCAGCCGCGGCCCCGTCGTGGGCACGAATGAGTCCGGCCCTGACATCGGCGCGCCCGGCGCGTCCGTCTCGGCGCTCTACGGCACCGGCACCGGCACCGAGTCCTTCGGCGGCACTTCCGGCGCTGCGCCGATGGTCACCGGTTCGGCGGCGCTTCTGATGGATGCCTACCCGGATCGTTCCTGGGCGGAGATCAAAGCCGTCCTCATGAACACCGGCGAGACGAACATCATGAACGAGCCGGAGTTCTTCGGCGGCTACCTGGCGGCCATCAGCCGCATCGGCGGCGGCGAAGTGCGCGTAGACGATGCCCTCAACTCGTCGCTGGCGGCCTGGGATCGCGACACCCTTAGTGGGTCTCTGTCCTATGGCTTCAACGACGTGTGGAACGGCGAGACGCTGGTCAAGCGGGTCACCGTTCGCAACTACAATGGGCAGCCTGTCACCGTTCGCTCCTGGGTCGAATATCGTTACGATGAGGATTCGAGCGGCGAAGTGCGCCTGTCGGTCCCGACCTGGTTCACTGTCCCCGGCCGCGGCAGCGTCACGGTCCCGGTGCACATGCACATTCGGCCGCGCACGAACCGGCCGTTGCACGACTGGATGATGAACAGCGGTTCGCAGGGCGCGAATCCCGACGTGCTGACCTTCAACGAATATGATGGCTACATCTACTTCGAGACGGTCGGCGCGACCAACAGCCAGATCCACGTACCGTGGCACGTCCTGCCGCGCGGCGCGGGCAACATCGTGACCGGTGTGCGACAGAACGGCCTCAACTGGGTGCGCAACACGGGTATCGCGGCCTCCTACATCGATACCTACTCCCTGATCGGCACCAGCGAAAACAAGCCATCCCCGACCCCCGGCGGTAACGCCGGTGAAGTGGACCTGCGCTATGTGGGCGTTCAGACCTACCCGGTTCCGGCGGGCTTCTGCAGCGACGTTGATTCGTTCGTCATGAGCTTTGCCGTCAACACCTGGGAGCGGCAGTCGCACGCCATCTCCACCAGTTTCATCTTCTATCTGGACATGAATGAAGACGGGCTGGATGATTATGCCGTGCTGAACCGCGACGCATCTTTCAACAATGTTACGGACGGCCGTAACCTGACCTTTGTGCTCGATCTGGTGACCGGCGATGCCGAGGCGTTCTTCTACACCACCCACGAGACCAACAGCGGCAACACTGTCCTGACGTTCTGTGGTGATCAGATCGGTATGAATGCCGACGATTTCCTGAGCGAATCGTTCGATGTGGATGTTGAAGGACAAGACTTCTACTATGGTGGCCCCAGCGACTTCATCCTTGATATGAATGTCGTGCCGCTGGGCGAGCGCTACTTCACCGTCTTCGCCAACGGCGACGCGGGTTACACCGAGCTGCCCGCCAAGTCCGGCCCCCTGGGCTTCTTCGTCTTCGACTTCGGCGGTCCGCTGAACGAGACGGAAACCGGTTTGTTGTGGCTCTACGGCCCCGGCGCCCCGCCCAACAACGAGGCCAAGGCCTGGATCCTGGATTAACATCAGTTCCGCACGGCCCGATTCCGCCAAGGAATTGGGCCGTCACGGGGTAAGAAAACGGCCCGCCCGGTTATCTGGATAGTAGAGATAACCACAGCAACAAGCGGTTCTCATTTTCTTCCTCCTTAGCAAAAACGCCGCGTCCGACTAGTCGGACGCGGCGTTTTCGCTTGGGCGCGATGGCCCATACTTACCTCAACGCCTGATCGATATCGGCGATGATGTCGTCGATGTGCTCCAGACCGACCGAGACGCGAATCAGCCCCGGCGAGATGCCGACCGCCTGCCGATCGTCTTCGCTCAGACCGCTGTGGGTCGTGCTGGCGGGGTGGGTGACGGTGGTGCGCGTGTCCCCCAGGTTGGCGACGATGTCGCACATTTTAAGCGCGTCCAGGAAGCGCCGGCCGCCGGCCACCCCGCCGGCGACGGCAAACGTGACCAGCCCGCCGCCGGCCGTCATCTGGCGACGGGCCAACTCGTATTGCGGATGCGACGGCAGGAAGGGATAGCGAACGGCTTCCACACCTGCCCGGCCTTCCAGCCATCCGGCCAGGGCCAGCGCGTTGGTGCAGTGGCGCTCCATGCGCAGGGGCAGTGTCTCCAGTGCCTGACTGACCACCCAACTGTTGAACGGCGAGAGCGTCGGGCCCGTTTGGCGCACGAACTGGGTCAATTCCTTGATCAGGAACGAGTCGCCCAGAATCGCGCCGCCAATGGTGCGCCCCTGGCCGTCGAGGAACTTCGTGATCGAATGGACGACCAGATCCGCGCCCCAGTCGAGCGGCCTCTGCCCGAGCGGGGTGGCGAAGGTGTTGTCGACGACCAGGTAGATGTTTCGTTCGCGGCACAGCGCCACGACCTGGGCCAGATCAACCAAGGTCAGCCCCGGATTCGAGGGCGTCTCCAGCAAGCAGAGGCGCGTCTCCGGCCGCACCAGATCGGCCCACGTATCGGGTCGCTCGCTGTCGGCGTAGGTGTGGCCGATGCCCCAGCGCGGCAGGGTGCTGGTCAGAATTTGGTGCGTGGCCCCGAACAGGGAGCGAGAGGCGAGGACGTGGTCGCCGCTGTTGAGCAGCCCGGCCAGGACGCTGAAAATCGCCGCCATGCCGGAGGCGGTGGTGATGCCGGCCTCGGCGTCCTCCAGCACGCACAGCCGGGCGAACAGTTCGTCGTTGTTGGGGTTTCCCCAGCGACTGTAGACGTAGCCAGCCTGTTCCCCGCTGTAGACGGCTCGCGCTGTTTCGGCATCGGGGAAGGTGAAGCCGGAGGCCATGTAGAGAGGCGTGACCTGTTCGCGGTGGGGGCCGGCGGTGGTGCGCTCGCGAATGATCCGGGTTTCAATGTGATACGGCTTGTCGTTGGGTTCCTGGGACATAGTGTCTCCTCGTTTTTCGGATGATGAGAACGTGTTATAGCCCTAAGCTAAACAACTTGCGAATCACTTGTGGGCACGATTCGCCCGGCCTGGTTCTCGTCTATCAGGCACAATTAGCCGATTTTTCACGATATCGTTATGCAATCGTCAGGTTAAAAGGCTTGTCACCCCACCACAATGTCGTTATAGTGCCCAGGATGGAAGCGACCGTTCCCCTATCGGCCGCCTGGCGAACCGATCCTGGCCTGGTGCGAAGTCACAACGAGGACTTCGTCATTGTCTATGAGCCGGCTTCGCCGGACGACTACCTCCTCCACGGCACCCTCTACGTGGTCGCCGACGGCGTCGGCGGGGCAGACGCCGGGGAAGTCGCCAGCCAGTACGCCGGCGAGCGCACGCTGCACCACTACCTGGCCTCCGACGACAGCGACGGCCCTGGCGCGCGGCTGATCGAGGCCATGCAGGCGGCCAACACCGACCTGCGCCGGTTGGCGGCCGAGCGCGACGATAGCCGGCGCATGGCGACGACGATGGTGGCCGTGGTCATTCGTGACACGCGGGCCTACATCGGCAACGTGGGTGACAGCCGTGCCTATCAGTGGCGGCAGGGCGCGCTGACGCAAGTGACGCGCGATCAGAGTCTCGTGGCGCGGCTGGTGGAGGAAGGAGCGCTAACGCAGGAAGAAGCGTTGCGCTATCCCTACAAGAACGTCATTCTCTACAGTCTGGGGTCGGAGAAACGGCCGCCGATCGATCTGTTCGAGGTCGAACTGGAGCCGGGTGACCTGTTGGTGCTGTGCTCCGATGGCCTGACGCGCCATCTGGCCGACGCCGAGATCGCCGAGATCGCCGGGCGCGAGCTGCCGGACAAGGCTGTCGAGGTGTTGGTGCAGCTGGCCCGCGAGCGCGGCGGCGAGGATAACATCACCGTGGCCGTCATCCAGCACGGGCCGCGCTCGGCGGTGGAAGAGGTTGTCGCCGTACCCGATGTCGCCGATGAGCTCTTGACTCAGACCATCGCGCGGCCGCGGCCGGCGCCGGCCGTGCAAGCGATGCCCGTGGCCGCGGCCGCCGAGGCGCACCCTCGGCTGTGGCCGCTGCTGCTCGTGCTGACGACGGCTATGATCATCCTGATATTTTTGCTGTGGATATTTATCCAGCAAGCTACGGCTATTTGACTCGTGGAACCCGCGTTCTCTCTGAGCGTTTTTGACATAAACCACAAAACCTCCTACAATTTAAGATAGTATGACAAATGTATTACGTATTTTACCCCTGGGGGGATTAGGCGAGATCGGCAAGAATATGACCGTCATCGAGTATGGGGACGACATCCTCATCGTCGATGCCGGCGTCATGTTCCCCGAGAACGACATGCTGGGCGTCGATCTCATCATCCCCGACTATAATTATCTCATGGAGGGTGACCGGCTTTCCAAAGTCCGCGCCATCCTGATCACACACGGGCACGAAGACCATATCGGTGCCCTGCCGCATATCATTGAAGACATCCGGGCGCCCATCTATGCCACACCGCTGACGCTGGGCCTGATCGAAAATAAACTGCGCGAGGCCAAGCACCTGCACGAGATCGAGTTGATCTCCTTTCGCGCTGGTGAAGTGCTGCAGATCGGCCCCTTCAAAGTGGAGCCGTTCCATGTGGCCCATAGCATCCCCGACTGCGTGGGATTCGGCATCACGACCCCGGCCGGCCTGATCGTCCACACCGGTGACTATAAATTCGACCACACGCCCATCGACAGTTGGCCGCCCGACTTCGCCAAGCTGGCCGAATTTTCGCAGCGCGGCGTGCTGGCTCTGCTGGCCGACAGCACCAACGCCGACCGTCCTGGTTGGACGGAATCGGAGATGGAACTGCTGGAAGGTTTTGAAGACGTCTTTCGCAAGGCGGAGGGGCGGATTATCGTCGCCACTTTTGCCTCGCTTATCTCGCGCGTCACTATCGCCGCCGCGGCGGCGATCAAGTTCGACCGCAAGATGTCTATTGCCGGCCGGTCGATGCGTGACTCGGTGAAAATCGCTCGCAAGCTGGGCTATCTGGATCTGCCCGACGACCTCATTATTGATTTGTCACAGGCAGTCAAGATGCCGCCCAGCAAGGTCGTGATCATGGTTACCGGGTCGCAAGGCGAGCCTTCGGCCGTGCTGGGCCGTCTGGCGCGTGGGCGACACAACCAGTTGAGCATCCAGGAAGGCGACACGGTCGTTTTCTCCGCGCACCCCATTCCGGGTAACGAAGAGTTGATCTATCGCACGATTAACCAACTCTACCAGCGTGGGGCGACGGTGCTATACGATCGTATCGCCAACGTTCACGTGTCGGGCCATGCCAGCCGGGAAGAGATGAAGCTGATGATCAACATGATCCGGCCCCTGTTTCTCATTCCCGTTCACGGTGAGCTGCGCCATCTGAAGCTGCACGCGGAAATGGCGAAGAGTCTGGGTATTCCGGAGGATCGGATCGCCGTGGTCGAAAACGGCACGCCCATCGAACTGACGCCCTATAGTATGACCGTGTGCGACCGCTTGCCCGGCGGCTACGTCTTCGTCGACGGCGCCGGCGTGGGCGACATCGGCTGGGCGGAAGTGCGCGACCGCGACCGGCTGGCCCAGGCGGGCTACTTCTTCGCCGTCGTCCGCACCAACGGCAACGGCGAGTTGCAGGGCCGCCCTAGACTTAACACGCGCGGCTTTGTGAACGAGAAGGAAGCCGAAGAACTATTGAAGGGCGCCGAAGAGACGATTGCCCGCGTGGCGCGTGAAGCTTTCAACGCGGGGCGCGATCTGACCGACGGTCAGGTGGAGTCGGCGCTCAATCGTTATTTGTATGATGAGACCCGCAAGCGCCCGGTTATCGAAGCTATCGTGATCTAGGAGAAATCGCCCGGCCTTAGCGGTACAGGACGCGCGTCCCCAAGGGATAGCGCGTCTTTTCTTTTTTCTCGGCCGGATAGCCGGCCGTGATCAATCCTTGCGGCTGCCAGTCGTCGGGCAAGTCGAGCGTCCGGCGCACGGTTTGGGGGCAGAAGATCGGCGCGCACAGCCAGCACGCCCCCAGACCCAACGCGTGAGCGGCCAGCAGAATGTTTTGTCCGGCCATGGCCGTGCTCTGGGCGGCCATGAGCGCCTCGTTGCCGGCGCGGCGTTCGTCGGGGTAGGCGTCCATGTCGGCCAGGGTCAGACTGAGCAGGATGAGCAGCGGCGCGGTGGTCAGACGATTGTAGGAACGGTCCACGTCGCGTTCGATGAAATCGGCCGGCTGACCATCGGCCGCCAGATCGCGCCGCAGCTGTTCGCCCATGGCCGTCGCCAGTTGGTGTTTTGTCGCGGCCCCGTGCATGACGACGAAGCGCCAGGGTTGCCGATTGTGGGCCGACGGCGCCCAGATGGCCGCTTCCAGCAGTTGATCGACCAGCGTCGCCGCGACTGGCCGGGAGTCGTAGCGACGGACCGAGCGGCGCACGCGAATGAGCTCAAGCATATCTTGCATGATGTCGATATTAGCTCATTTTGCTGGTTAGGAAACCGGCGCGACAACAAAAAAGCCCTGCGGGGGAGCGCCGGGCTTTTTGCGGGAAGAGGAGAAAAAAGGAGGACTGTTGGTGTTACTAAATGATAAGGATATGATAACGGCGATGATCGCCCTTGTCGCAGCCCTACGCTACAGAAAAGGTGTAACCTTCTTTACACTTCGCTGGCACGCGCTGGAGAAAATCCGTTTTGGCTAACAGTTGCCCCAATTGTGACCGGCCGGTGCTGGCGACCGACGTCACCTGCTGGCACTGCGGCTACCAACTCCCCCGGAAGACCAACGCCCGGCCCGCCGGCGCGCCGCCCTCGGCCACGCCCGGCGGCCGGGCCTCCAACTCCGGGGAGGCGGCGGTTCAGCCGACCGCGTATGATTGGCGAGCGCTGGCGGTTTATGGCTTACTGACGCTGGCGATCGTGGTGGGGCTGGGACTGGTCATGCGCTCATTGAACCGCCAGCCGATTCTGGTGCGTAGCGCCGGGATTGATCTGGGCGGCGAGTGGGTGATCGTTACCGATTCGGACCTGCGCTATACGTTGAGTTTTCCGACCGATTGGCAGTGGATCGACGCGGCCGCGCGCGCGCAAAGCGAATTGCTGACGCAGGTAATCGAGCGCCAGCCTTACATCGACCGCGCCTTGCGGCCGTTGGGCGAGTTGGCCGCAGATGTCGAGATAGCCGCGGTGGCCGTGGGAACCCGCCTCCTGGACGATACCGATCCGAAGCCCTTTGTCATCGTGGGACGAAGCGAGCGCTTGCGCGGCCTGGCTCCGCAGGACGTCCTCGACCGGCTGGATGAACAGCCGTTTCAGGTGACTGAGAAGGCCATTGATACGCACCTGGCCGGCCAGACGCAAGCTCGCTTCAACGTCCTTGACGGGGCCAATGCTTACCAATGCCGCCATCTCTTCGTCGCCGCTGATGAAAAACCCGGCTATCTGGTGGCCGCCTGTGCTCCGCAGGCTCAGTTCGGGACTTTAAAACAAGATCTGGATGGCATTCTCGATAGTTTCCAGCTTCTGGAATACTGATCTACCCTGTACCTAAAATCGATGCTATGAACAACGTTCCCGATAACGACGCTATCCGCATTGTGGAGCACACGGCCGATTGGGCTTTGCGCCTGCGCGGGCGTGATTTGGCCGAGCTGTTTGCTAACGCGGCCGAGGGCATGGCCTATTTGCTGGCCGGCGACCTGTCGGCCGTGCCTCTGGGCGAGACGCGAGAGGTCGCTCTGGAAGCCTACGACGCCGAGGATTTGCTGGTGATGTGGTTGGGAGAGCTGGCCTACTGGGCCGAGCGGGATGGGTTGGTGTTCCCCGCGGCGCAACTGGCGCAAGTGTCGCCGACGAGTTTGATCGGCAGTGTGCGCGGCGGGCGACCCCCTGAAATGCAGAAGCACATCAAGGCCGTCACTTATCATGACCTGAAAATCCGGCCGGCCGAGGGGGGGCTGGAGGTGACAGTCGTATTTGACGTTTAGGAGGTAATGATGAAAAGCTCGGACTTCAAGAAACTGACTCCCTATCTGTACGAAATTCCGGCCACGCACCGCGCGGACATGCGCGTGCCTGCCCGCTTCTACGCCGACGCCGAACTGCTGCAACAGGCCCTGGGTGACAAGAGCCTGGACCAGTTAGCCAATAGCGCGACCCTGCCCGGCATCGTCGCCTATGCTCTGGCCATGCCCGACATCCATCAGGGCTACGGCTTTCCCATCGGCGGGGTGGTTGCCACTCGCGTGCCCGACGGGGTCATCTCTCCCGGCGGCGTTGGCTATGACATCAATTGTGGCGTGCGGCTGTTGGGCACGCGGCTGAGCCGGGACGACGTCGCTCCCTGGCTGGATGAGCTGGCTAACCAACTCCAGCGTAACTGTCCGCACGGCGTAGGCCGCGGTGGGGAATTCGCGCTGAGCCGCAAGCAACTCGAGGACGTGGTGCGCAAGGGCGCGCGCTGGGCGCTGGAAAAAGGCTATGCGACCGAGACCGATCTGGAACGCACCGAGGAGAGCGGCTGCATCGCCGGGGCCGACCCGGCCAAGATCAGCGCGCGCGCCTACGAACGCGCCACAGACCAACTCGGTACGCTCGGTTCGGGCAATCACTTCATCGAGGTCGACGTGGTCGACGAGATTTTCGATGAGACGGCCGCGTCGCGTATGGGGCTTTTTCCGGGCCAGATCGTGGCCCAGATTCATTGCGGCTCGCGCGGCTTTGGCCATCAGGTATGCACCGACTACGTGGCCCGCTTCCAGCGGGTCGTTGATCAATACGGCATTGTGTTGCCCGACCGCGAACTGGTTTGCGCGCCGTTGAGCAGCCCCGAAGGACAGGATTATCTGGCGGCCATGAAAGGCGCGGCCAACTTCGCCTTTGCCAACCGGCAGTTGTTGACCCATCTCATTCGCCGCAGCTTCGAGGGCGCGCTGGCCGGCAAGGTTGATGATTTCAGCGTTTATCAAATCTACGACATCGCCCACAACATGGCCAAGATCGAGGAACATGAGGTGGACGGACATCGGATGCGCGTCTGCGTCCATCGCAAGGGGGCCACGCGCGCCTTCGGCCCCGGTTCGCCGGTTCTGCCCGAAATTTACCGCGACATCGGCCAGCCGGTGCTGGTTCCCGGTTCGATGGGCACAGCCAGTTGGGTGCTGGTGGGCACGGAAGGCTCGATGGCCCAGAGCTTCGGTTCTACCTGTCACGGTGCGGGGCGCACGATGAGCCGGTCGCGAGCCAAGAAAGAAGTGCGCGGCAACGAATTGCGCCAGGACCTGGAAGCGCAAGGCATCCGCGTCCGCGCCGGAAGCCTGTCCGGCCTGGCCGAGGAAGCGCCGCAGGCCTATAAGGACGTGGATCGGGTGATCGAGATCGTCCACGGCGCGGGAATCGCACGCAAGGTGGCTCGCATCGTGCCCGTGGCCGTGGTGAAAGGCTAGAGATTATGGCGACGGCCGGGAATCTGCTGGCTACGGCACGCTACCAGGCGGCACGTTGGCCGTTACGGCTCAGGTCGAGGCCGCCGGTCACCCCGCCGCGCAAGGCGCTCATCCTGCAACCCTGCTGCCTGGGGCGGGTGATGCAAACGACGCCTCTGCTGGCCGCGCTCAGCGACGCCTTTCCCGATGCCCGTTTCGATTGGGCCATCAGCGAGTGGGCCTTGCAAGCCGTCAGCAGCAATCCGCGCATCACGCGCACGATCCACAGCGGCGCGGGCGATATGTCGGATAATAGCCGCGAGGAAATGCGGGCGTTTTTCGAGACGGTGCGCGGCGAAGCCTATGATACGTGCTTCGTCCCTTCCCGGTCGAGCGAGTTGGCGCGTGTGGCCTGGGAAGCGGGTATCCCGCAACGCGTTGGAATCAACGAAGCGGGCCGCGGCTTCGCCCATACGGTCGCCGTCAGCCCGCCGGCCGGGGAGCGACAAATCGCCCGCCTTTACCTGTCGCTGGCGGCGGCCGTCGGCGTGGATGAGTCCACCCTGGCCGCGGCCGAGATGGAGTTCTACCCGACCGACAGCGACCGAACGGCGGTCACGCGCTGGTTGGTGGAGGACCTGGATTGGCTAGGGGATCGGCCCTTGCTGGTGCTGCACCCCGGCGGCGGCGAGAACCCATCCGAGACCAACCCCAACAAGCGCTGGCCGGCTCAGCGCTTTGCCCGCCTGACCAATTATTTGACGCGCACCCACAACGTGAAGGTCGTGATCGTCGGCACGGCCCAAGACCGCCGCCTGGCCGAAGCCGTAGCGGGGATGGTCTCATTTCCCGTCGCCAATCGCGCCGGCTATCTGGGGCTGGGCGAACTGGGCGCTTTGTGTGAGTTGGCCGGTCTTTACGTGGGCAATGACGTTGGCTCGACTTACGTGGCCGCGGCGACCGGCTGCCCGACGCTGGCGATCTATGGCCCGACCGATCCGGGGATCAATGCCCCCTACATGGTCAATGGGCGCGTAAAAACGCTGTGGCGCGCCTATGAGGAGCCATTCGATTGGGACGCGGGAGCATCGGTCGAAGAAGCGAGCGCCGCGGCCGGGGAATTGCTGGCTGCCCAGACTCTCCTCAGCGGCGGGCCCTCATAGGCTTTCCAGCCGCGTTTCCAGAGCCTTGAGTGCTTCCTCCAGCAGATTGCTGCGAATACTATTCGCCACATCCCCATTCGTCCGTTCGAAAACGGCCCGCAGCGCGTCGGTGCGGCGGCGCAATCCCCCGGTGATCTGGTCGGCGAAGTCGAACGTGACCAGCGTGCTGTAGATGTGATCCATCGCGTCCAGCAAGCGCTCGGCCTCATCCGTCTGGCCGTGGCGCAACAGATCGAGAATCCGGCGGCGCAACTCGCTGGCCGCCTCGGCCAGGCCGTTGAGCCAGGTATTCGGCTCGGCTCCCAATGCTTCCGGCGGCGGCAGCGGCCGATTGCGCACCATGGCGTAGACCAGATTGCCCTCGACGAACTCCTTGACCGCATCCTGTGTGTAGCCGGCGAAGTACAGCTCGGGATAGCCGCGTACCCCGCTGACCAGGTCGTCGGTGGCGGCGCGCGCCTCGCCCAGAAGCGCTTCGGCCGTGGCCCACTCCTCGCGGTGGATGGCCCGGATGGATCGGGCGCACAGGGCGATCAGACTGCGCGAGCGTTTGTAGGCCAGGTCGCGCGCGCCGTCCACTTGTTCCATGTGGCGGCGAATGGCCTCGGCCGTGTCATCGAGTTCATCCATCTTGCGCACCGTCCTCTTCGTCCCCGTCTTCAGAAGAGCGGAAGAAATTGTCGGCGATGTTGGGGCGCGGGTTGGGCAGCCGGATTTCGCCAAATTGATGTTCGAACTTGGCCAGATTTTGGCCCAGCGCCGCGTGCAGCAGCTTGGCGTGGATGGGATTCATGACGACGCGGGCCACGATCGCGCCGCGCGGGGTGCGCGGCAGCACCTGGGCAAAATCGAGGATCACTTCGGCCGGCGTGTAGTTGATGAAAACCAGATTGGAGTAAACCGTGGGCAGCTCCTTGGGCAGATCGATGGTGATACGGGCCTGCTTGGGTTGTTCGGGGGTGGGTTCGGTCATGGATAGTTCCTTTCTATGAGATTATATCTAGCGGGTTTCCGTCACTTTGTGGATGCCGCGTGGCGAGTCAATGTCGTAATCGCGCGCTTGGGCCAGGTGCATGGCCAGCAATTGACCGGGGACAATGGCCGTGATGGGCGATAGCCATTCGGGCAGGGGCGCGGGCAGGGCTAGCGGCACGCGCGCCAGGGCCAGCAGATCGTCGACGTCGGTGACGGCGATCACTTCGGCCTGGCGCTTGTGCAAGGTGCGGGCGAAGTCGACCATCTCGGCCGCCATGATGCCCGACGGGGCGATGACGATGACCGGGAAGCCTTGCTCGATCATCGCCAGCGGGCCGTGGAGAAAGTCGGCGCTGCTGTACGGCTCGACGATGGTATAAGTCATTTCCTTCAGCTTGAGCGCCGTCTCGAAGGCGGTGGCGTAGTTGTAGCCGCGGCCGACGACGACGCAACGCTGCATATAACGGTAGCGTGGGGCGATGGCGGCCACAGCCTCATTCATGGACAACGTGGCGGCCACGGCATCGGGCACGGCCAGAAGCGCCTCGCGCTCCGGGGCTGTGCCGCTGAGGGCGGCGCTGATCAGGGCGATGGCCGCCAGTTCGGCGGTGTAGGTCTTGGTGGCCGCCACGGCGTGCTCGTCGCCCGCTTGCAGGTCGATGACCACGTCGGCCTGGTCGGCCAGCGGCGAGGCGGGGCGATTGGTGAGGGCGACCGTCAATGCCCCCTGTCGCCGGGCTTCCGTCAGCACCGAGACGATGTCAGGGCTTTTGCCACTTTGGCTGATGCCCAGCACCAGCGCGTTGCCGAAACGGGGCGGGCGATTATAGATCGAGAACAAACTGGGCGCGGCCAGCCCCACGGAGAGGCCGTTCATTGCCCCCAGCACGTATTGGGCATAGCGCCCGGCGTTGTCGCTGGTGCCCCGGGCGGCGATGACCACGTGGTCGATTGCCCGGCCGTGGATGAGGTCGGCCAGCGCCAGCGCGGTCGCCTCCTCCTTGTCCAGCAGGCGGCGCAAGGCTTCCGGCTGCTCGTGAATCTCGCGGTAAAGGTTTGTGTCAGTAAGTAAGGTCATAGCTAAATAAGAGACTGGGTTGACAGGCGACTTGGCTGAACGGGAAACTCACAGATGGAGCCCTGAGAAAGTCCACAACCCCGGATATGCTTCTGGAAAATCTGTGTCATCGGTGCAATTTGTCGATGCTTTCTTTCCCCATCAGGTAGGCTCCAGACCGGGGGCATCCGGCCCGCTTGGCCGAATGATTTCGGCTGGTTGAGTCGTGGTTTTCAGGACGCTTTGGAATAGTATGGCCGCCGCGCCATAAGTCAGGGTAGCGATCACCAGCGTCAGACGGAAACCGATGTGGATGGACAGGGCCGTCGCCAGCGCCGAACCCAGGACTGAGGTCACGCCGTTGATGCCCCACAACCAGGGGACGACCGTCGCCTGCTGGCGGCCTACCCAGCGAAGCCCCGTGGGGAAGGGGACGCCCATCAGAAAGCCCAGGACCGACAGAAGCAGAACGGCAACGACGAGGCGGGCGGCCAACGCGAACTGTAGTGTCTGCTCCAGAACGGCGCTGCTGAACAGCGCGTGAAGCAAGAGAAAGGCGACCAGCGCGGGGAAGACCCGCTCCATCCTGGCGGCGACTGAACCAATGGGCCAGCGCCCGCTCCACCAGCTGCCCAGACCGCTGAACAGCAGCAGCGAAAACAGGACGACGGCCAGCGAATAGACGGGCTGGCCCAGATAGACCGTCAGCTTTTGCATCGTCGGAATCTCGATCATCATGAAAGCCAGTCCCAGCGTGCCGAAATAGGCCAGCGTCGCGGTGGACGGCCGCGCCAGATTGCGCCGCCTGGCCCCCATCCACAGCGGGACGAGGATGAACAGGGCGCTGAGCGCGGCCGTGACGCCAATGACGGCGAAGAGAATGTAGATCGCTTCCATGCTGGTGCGATAGACGCCACTACCGCTCAATGCCGGATCGAGCAGATCGCCGATCTGGATGAGGTTGAAGAAAAACGGCCGGTTATCGGTGGCCGGCGAGATGTCGAGGGGATAATGGGCGATGAACCCTGCATGGTCGTCGCCGGCGATAAATTCACCGACTTCCTCGAACGGCTGCAATCCCGGCGCGTAGATCACCCGGTAGCCGTAAAATTCGGCTACTTCCTGCAACCGGGCCACCTCTGGTGGCGTGAACGGCTCGCGCTTGAAGAGGGTCGTGGACAACCCTTCCGTCTGGGCACGGGCCGGGTCGAGCATGGCGATGACCGCGATGTGGTCGCGGGCGTCGGCCACCCCCGCGGCCTGCCATCCGGCCAGGCCGGTCGTCACCAGACGGAGTGTTTCCGCCGGCCGGCTCGGCAAGTACCAGCGCGAGATGCTCAGAATGCCGTTGTCGCTCAGGTGATCGAAGTAGCTGGTGAAGGCTTCGCGGGTATACAGGCTGTTCTCCGAGAGAGCGAACGCCCCCGAGCCCCCGGCGGCCCAGGTGTCGATGAGGGAGGCCTGGATGACGTCGTAGCCGCCCGGGCTGCGGTCGATGTAGCCGCGAGCGTCGGCAACGACAGCCTCGACGTCGGGCCGGTCGTAGAGATTCCCGGCGAACTCGGCGAACGGCCCTTTGACGGCCTCGATGACGGCCGGGTTCACCTCGACGGCCGTGACGTGGGGCGCGCCGCTGGCAAGGGCGGCCAGCACGTCGCGGCCGCCACCGGGGCCGATGACCAGGGTCTGCGGCTTGTCGATCAGATGATAGGCGATGGCCGTCAGATCGGTGCGCAAAAACTGCATGGTCGCCAGATCACCGTTGAAGCTCTGGATGGGCGTGCCGGCCACAGCATCGATCAGGAGCAGAGCGTGATCCCATTTGCCCCCGGCGGCGATGGTCTCTTCCCACTTCTGCGAGGAGATGCCCCAGAAGAACGGAAAGACTTCCGGCTCATAGACGGTCACGCGCGAGTGGATATTCCACTTCTCATAGACGATGGGCGGTTCCTCGCCGCCGGCTTTGTTGACGACGATGCGCACCCAGGGCGACGAGATGTTGCTGACCAGCAAGCCGCCGGTGAGCAGAATGATAGCCCCAGCGGTGATCGTCCAGCCGCGACGGCCGTAGATGAACGCCGACGCGGCCAGGGCCAGGATCAGGCTTAACAGCAAGAGCGCGTTGACTCCCCCCAGCTGCGCCAGCGCGGCCACACTGAGCAGACAGCCCATCGCCCCGCCGATGAGATCAGCAGCATAGACCTTGCCGGCCTCGTTGGGCCAGCCGGCCAGCGTCAGGGCCAGCACCGTGCCGGATAGGAAAAACGGGATGGAGAGCAACACGTAGATGAGCGCCAACCAACCGAGTTGCTCAAACGAAAAAGCGCCGTCCCGGTTCATCAGGACGGGACGAAAGGGGATTCGCAGATAGATCAGGAAAACGAGAGGGACGGCAACGGCCAGAGCGACCGAGGCGCGGCCGATCCACTTTCGGGCGTTTTCCGCGTGGGTCAGATGGGGGAAAAAGTAGAGCAGGACGCCGGCCGTGGCGCTACCCATGAGCGCCATCGAGATCGCCAGGAAGGCGAAGTGATACCACATCGTGACCGAGAAGATGCGCGTCAGCACGACTTCCAGCGCCAATGCTCCCATACTGATCAGGAACACGCCGATTAATAGATGTCTTGTCGTTTTCATCGACCCCCGCCTGCACGGAAGCACCCCGCTGCTTCCGGGATTGATAAGTTCTGCAGCCGAGGTCGCCAGGGCGCGGGAGCGACCGTATCTATAGATTGTAGCCGTCCCTTTGAGAGTCGTAAACCTCCAATCCACGAGGGCGCGGCGCGATCCACTCACTCAACCTGAAAGGTTGAGCTACGGGCGCTGGTAAAGTGATTTCCCGGCCACCAGCGTCTCGACGATCTCGCCGCCGGCCGTCATCAATACCAGATCGGCCGGTGCGCCCGGCGTGATATGCCCATGCAGGTGATTCAGGCCCAGCAGCCGTGCGGGGGTCGACGTCACCGTCGCCAGTGTATCCGGCAGCGACGCGCCGGTGAAGGCGCGGAAGGCGCGCAGGACGGCATCGAGCGACAGGATGCAGCCCGCCAGCGTGTCGTCGGGCAAGCGGGCCGAGACTCCATCGACTTTCACGCGAAAGTCGCCCAGCAGGTACTCGCCGGGAGCCATGCCCATCGCCGCCATCGCGTCGGTGACCAGATTGAGTCGATCGTGGCCGAGCAGTTGCCACACTAGTTTCACTAGCGTCGGGTGGACGTGCAGCCCGTCGGGGATGAGGCCGATGACGATGCGGGGATCGGCCAGCGCCGCGGCGGCCAGTCCCGGTTCCCGATGGTGCAGGGCGGGCATGGCGTTGAACAGGTGGGTGGCATAGCGTGCGCCGGCGTCGAAACCGGCGGCTGCCTCCTCCAAAGTCGCCATCGAGTGCCCGGCGCTGACGACGACGCCCTGCCGTGCCAGGGCGGCAATGATGTCGAGCGCTCCCGGCAACTCCGGGGCCAGCGTCACCAGCCGGACGAACGTATCGGGCGACCAGCCGGCGACGTCGTGGACCGCCGGCCGGCGCAGATAGTTGGGGTTGTGCGCCCCCTTTTTGACTGGGTTGAGAAACGGCCCTTCCAGATGAAGGCCCAACGGTTGCGCCCCGATCCAGCCGGCGGGCGGCCCGTTACGCAAAACGGTCTGGGCCTGTCGCACGGTTTCCGGTGGCGAGGTGATGATGGTGGGCAGAAAGGCAGTGACACCGTAGCGCGGTAGTTGGGCGGCCACGTCCCAAATAGTCGCGGGATCGGCCGTGAAGTCGAAGCCGAAGCCGCCGTTGACCTGGAGATCGAGGAATCCGGCAGTGAGAAACAGGCCTGTCGCGTCCTGCGCAGGGACGCCGGCCGGCAGCGGCATCGTGGCGTCGCCAATCCTCTGAATGCGGCCGTCGGCGACCAGTACTGTGCCGTCTTCGAAGACAGTATTCGCGGTGACGACAGAAGCGTGGCGTATGGCAAACACTTTGGTCTCTAATCCTGATAGGTCATGAGTTAAACACAGATGGAACACAGACCCTGCGGATAACAGAAAAACTCAGTCCGCTATCTCTGTTCAACCCGTGTCCTATCCCTGCTTACTTGTTTTCCCCTTCAACCAACCCGGCCGCCACCGGCAACTGACCCTCTGGGATAAATTCCCCGAAGAGGGCCGACGCCAGGGCATCGAGCGAGGCGGGTTGGATGCTGTAGGTGCACAAGTACGTCCGCGCTGCCGGGTAGGCGGCCAGATCGTAGGGCGTGCGCAGGGCGACGGTGATGGTCGGTCTGCCCAGCACCAGTAGTTCGTTGACCAGCGCCGCCTGCTCCGGCTGCATCGAGGCGTTGATCGTGCCCAGGATGAGCAGATCGTAGCCGGCCAGGCGTTGCCGCAGGGCGGCGATCTCATCGTCGTCCGGCAGATGACTGGTCACGAACTCGTCGACGTGCGAGTGATGGGCGCGCAGGGCCGCGGCTAGATGGGGTCGGATGGTGGAAGACGTATCGGCCGGGGTCAGGTCGCGCGGCGTGGGCATGACGGCAGCGATGCGGGCATCGGGCGCGAGGCGCAGCGGCAGCAGATCGGCGTCATCACGCACGAGGGTGATCGACCGGCGAGCTAGTTCGGCCTCCAGCGCGCGATGCTCGGCACAGCCGACGACGTCGAGAGCTGGTTGGGCTTGCGCGGCGGCCCAGGTCTTAAGGGCGAGAATTCGCTCGACCGAGGGCTGGATCTGGCTGTCATCGATTAGTTCGCGCGAATAGGCCAGGGTCAGTCCGCCGTACAGACGCTCCTGCGTCTCTTCATCGAGCATGATAAGCATCAGATCGACCCCGGCGCGGACGGCGGCGATGACGTCGATGATCTGCCCCGCTCCCTGGGTGATGGCCCCCATGTCGAGGGCGTCGGTGATGATAACGCCGTCGAAGCCCATCTCATGCCGCGCGAAGTCGGTCATGACCCGCCGGGCGACAGTCGCCGGGTAGGCGCTCGTGCCGGTCAGGGCAGGGATGGCGAAGTGGCCGGTCATCAGCAACTTGGCCCCGGCGTCGATGCCTGCCTTGAAGGGTGGAAACTCAATAGCATCAAGTCGCTCCCGGCCGTGGGCGATGACGGGCATTTTGTAGTGAGAATCGACGGCCGCTTCGCCTTTGCCGGGGAAGTGCTTGAGCGTGGCCGCCACTCCGGCCGATTGCAGGCCTTCCACCAGGGCCGCGCCCAGCGCCGCCGCCAGGCCCGGTTCGTCGCCGAAGGAACGGATGCCCAGCGATGGATTGCGCGGATTGGTGTTCAGGTCGAGCACCGGCCCGTAGTTGATATTGACGCCGATGGCCGCCAGCTCCAGGCCGATGGCCCGGCCGACGCGCCGCGCCAGTTCCGGGTCGCGCGTCGCCCCGAGGGCCATATTACCGGCGAACTGCGTCATGCCCTGGCCCATGGCGGCCAGCTGCCCGCCTTCCTGGTCGGTGGCGATGAGCAGGGGAGCCTGGCCGGCGGCGCGAGCGGCAGCTTGCAAAGCGGCCGTCAGCTCGCGCAATTGAGCCGGGTTATCGTAATTGGCCGGCCGGAAAAGCGAAAAGCCCCCCACGCGCCGTTGCGCGATCCAGTCGAGGATACGCGGCGGAGGCGTCAGGCCCTCGAAGGCCAGCATGAGCTTGTAGCCGATTAAATCTTCGGATGGAGGTGAGATATTTCTTTTCATCGGTCGAACCCATAAGTCAATCCGAAAAGGTGGGCGCACGAATCTGCCGCCCACCTTTTCGGATCAATCATTTGAAACAAGCTTGACGAAGGGCTATGGACTTCAGCGATTCACCGACGGCTGCCTGCCGGCATTCGGCGATGCATCCCCGAAAGCTGTAGCCATCATCATTTCTGCGGCCACGAGGCGTCGATCTCGGTCAGAGCGGTGTCCAGGTCGGTCGAGCCGCTGATCCAGTCGGTCATGGCCTTCCAGAATGAGCCGGAGCCTACTTCGGCCGGCATGAGGTCGGAGGCATCGAAGCGGACGCTCGTGGCGTTCAACAACAACTCGGCCACCTTGCGGTCGGTGTAAGTGGTGTACCAGTCCAGATCGGCATCCTTGTGGGGCGACAGGGTGCCGCCGGCGCGTACCCAGCCCTCAACGCCTTCGGCCTTGCTGAAGAACTCCATCAAGGCGCGAACTTCGGGACGGTCGTTGAACATGACCATCATGTCGCCGGCCACCAGCGCCGGACGCCCAAGGCTCTCGTCGATGGGCGGCAGATAGAAGAAATCATAGTCTTCGCCGGCAACGAGCGTTTCGTCGCCGAAGAAGCTGGTGATCCACGCCGCTTGCGAGTGGAACCAACAGCCCGGCGGGTCGGCGAACATGGGCACCGGCGAATCGCCGATGAAGGTCGAGACGATGGAGGGAACGCCGCCATAGACGTAGTCGTCGTTCAGCCAGATCTCGGCCATCTTTTCGGCCGCGGCCTTCACTTCGGGCGAAGCGAACGGCAGTTCGCCCACGACCCACTTGTCGTAGTTCTCCAGCGAAGTCGTGCGCAGCATGATGTTCTCCATCCAGTCCGTGGCTACCCAGCCGGTGGCCGCGCCGGACTCGATGCCGATGCACCAGGCGGGGTCGCCGTCGTCGGCGATCTGCTGGGTGAGGGCCAGCATCTCATCCCAGGTCTCCGGGACTACATAGCCGGCAGCGTCGAACTGGGCCTTGGGGTAGAAAACCATACTCTTGGCGGAGGCGCGTTGCCAGACGCCGGCCATGATGTTTTCGCCATCAGCGCCGGGCATGGTGGCCATGTCGAGCCAACTATCGATGTAGGTTTCCTGCAGCTTTTCGCGCGGCAGGAAGCTGCTGACGTCGACCAGCGCGCCGACGGCGGCGAACCGCTGGGCCATGGCGGGCTGGGAGATATTGGCGATGTCCGGCGGCGCGCCGGCGTCGACGGCGACGTTGATCTGGGTCTCGAATTCCTTCGAGCCTTCATAGACCACGTCGATCCCGGTCGCTTCTTCAAAGGGGGCCAATGCGAGGTTCATCTTTTGGGCCTCTTCATCGACCATCACACCGAACAAAGACACGGTCGTGCCGGTGAACTCGCCGGCTTCAGCGCGTTCCAGATAGCTACCTTCGGCCGTGGCCGGCTCTTCAGTGGCCGCCTCTTCGGTCGGCGCGACTTCCTCGGTGGCCACGACTTCCTCGGTGGCCGGCACGTCGGTTGGGACGACTTCCTCGGGGGCCGCTTCCTCGGTCGGGGCGGTTTCTTCAACGACCGCTTCCGTTGGTGCGGCTTCCTGGGCAGGCGTTTCGACGGCGCCGCCGCAGGCGACCATTAGGGCCGTCAGGGTCAGCAGAACAACCATAAGCATCAAACGTTTCATTCTTTCCTCCGAATAATGTGTTTCCAATCAACAAAACTATTGTTTAACCGCGATTGGGGAAGCTGATTCTGTACTCTTCTCATTTTCCTCCTGCCGGTCAGCCGGCATGGGGGCAGGCGCCAGGAAAACAGCGCCCATGACCCCGGCATTATAATCGGGCGGGATGATAACGACTTTCTCGTCGGGCATCATCGACGACGCCAGTGACGAAGCGGCGCGCAGGGTGTCCAGGGCGCGTCGGAGCGGTTGCTCAAAGGCGTCGGCGGCGCGGGTAACGCCGCCGCCCAGGACGACCTTCTCAACGTCATAGGTCATCACCAGCAGATAGACGGCGCGCGCCAGATACCCGGCAGCGCGCTCAACGATCTGAGTGGCGGCGGGGTGGCCGGCGGCGGCCAATGCGTATACTTCGTCGGTAGTGAGGTTGTGGCCGGCGTCGGCAAGTGTCGCCGCCGAGGCGGCGATAGCCGGCCCGGCGGCAAATGCCTCCAGACAACCATAGGAGCCGCAAACGCAGCGCGGCCCGGTGACCTCGAACGGGATGTGGCCTATTTCGCCGGCCATGCCGTGCGCGCCTCTATAAAGATGGCCGTCGAGGATCAGTCCGGCGGAGATGCCAGTTCCGATACTCAGGTAGGCCAGGCTGTTTAAAGGCGCTTGCTGGCCGGCCCAATGATAAGCTCCCCATGCCGCCGCGCGGACGTCATTTTCCAGGGCCACGGGGATGCCCAGGGTTTCCTGAAGGATGTCACGCAGCGGATATGGATCAGTCAGGTTCAGGTTGACCGCCAACCGAACCGTGCCGTTGGTCGGGTCGACCTGGCCGGGGATGCCAACGCCGGCCGCCACCAGGGACTCCAGCGATTGATCGGCATCGTGCAGCGCCTGGTCGATCGTGGCCCGTATTCCACTGACCAGACTGGGGGGGCTGTCGGATTGAGTCGGCCGCACGGCCCGGCCCAGGGGACGGCCGGCCTCGTCGACGATGAGGGCCGCTGTTTTAGTGCCGCCGACGTCTAGCCCCACGCGCAGCTTCATTTGACCCCCAGTTCGCGTTGGAGGAGCAGGGCGGAGCAGCCAAGGGTAATGATGTCTGCCGCGCGATGCGGGTCGATGGATGAATAGCGCACGGTCGTAGCCTCGGCCATGGACGGTAGCACGCGCTGGTGCATTTCGGCGATCATCGCGTCGAGCAAGATGCCGCCCAGATCAGCAATACGACCGGCCAGCACGATTGTCTGAATGTTGAGGCTGCTGACCAGTCCCGCGGCGGCGGCGCCGAGATAGCGTCCGGCATCGACGGCGATCTCGACGGCCAAAGGATCGTGGGCTTCGACCGCGGCCACAAAGCGCGACCACGAGGGCCGCTCGTCGCCGGCCAGGAGAGAATGGGAGCGGTCGCTCGCCGCCAGCCGCTGGAGGACCGAACGGACGCTGCTGGTGGTTTCCAGGCAGCCGCGATTCCCACAGGTGCACAGTGCGCCGCCGCTGTTGACGACGACGTGGCCGATCTCCCCGGCCCCAAAGCCGTCGCCATAGAAAGGCAGACCGTTCAGGATGATGCCTGCGCCGATGCCCCGGCCGCCGCGAATGACGATGAGATTGTCGCCGCCGGCGGCTTGGCCATAGGTATACTCGGCCAGCGCGGCCATGTGGCTGTCATTGGCGACGTGGACCGGCCGGCCGAAGCGCGATTCCAGCAGATCGCGCAGGGGCAAGTTGACCCAGCCCAGATTGACCGCACGCCGCACGATGCCGTTGTAGGGATCGACCAGACCGGGCGTCGCTACGCCGATGCCCAGCATGTCATCCGACGCCAGACCGAGCGATTCGACGAGTTCGTAGACCAGGGCAAGCACGTTGTCGCCGTGGATGCCGGCCGCTTCATGGGTGGCGCGCGCTTCGATCTCGCCCTTGAGATTCAGGCGCGCGGCGCGAAATTCGTGGCCGCTGAGGTCGATAGCGACGAGGTGACGGCCGTCGCCGTTGATAGAGAGAAGCGTGGGGCGCTTGCCGCCGGCCGACGGCCCTTGACCTGTCTCGATGACGAGGTTGTCCTGGAGCAGTTCGGCGACGATCGCGGACACGGTGGGACGTGTGAGACCGGTGTGCCGGGCCACATCGGCCCGGCTGACCTCGCGCTCGTAGATCGTATTGAGGACGAGTCGCGTGTTGTGGTCCTTGGTGTGTTGGCGGGTCGCCTTTTCCATACCGGTATGTGGATCGTGTAGGAATGCGTAAGTAAGTTAAATGAACTAACAAAGTACAGTGTAATATGGTTTTTTCGGCCTGTCAAGCCCAACCGGCTACGAGGGTTGTCACGTCTTTTTCGCGACGGCGCAGAAAACTTGTAAAATAGGTTGTTCGGTGCGAGCCTGGATTGCGGCCGGAGAGCGGGCGCTGTTTGACCCGCGCGATGGACCGATTGAAAAAGGACTACGAGGGCAGAAGCAAAGATATTGAGTAAGCGAGACTCTATTTCGTTTTCCCGCGTCGGCGTCTACGTCGACACGGCCAACATGTACCGTAATGGTGGCTTTCGCATGCGCTACGACGTACTGCGCGATTTCGCCTGTCGCGACGGAGCGGAGCCGGTGCGGCTCAACGCCTATGTTAGCTTCGATGCCGATCGCGCCCGAGCCGATGTTGTCTATCAGAAGAGCGCACAACGGTTCTACTCCCTGCTGCGCGACTTCGGCTATAAAGTCATGATCAAGGAAGTGCGTTGGTATGAGGATGAGAGCGGCAAACGGTATGGCAAGGCCAATGCCGACCTCGATTTGTCGGTCGATATGTTGCTGCAATCGGAGAACCTGGATCGGGTCTTGCTCGTGACCGGTGACGGGGACTTCACCCGCGTGGTCAGCGCCGTGCAAAACCGGGGTTGTCGGGTGGAAGTCGTGGCCTTGGACAATGCCTCGGCCGATCTGCGACGCGAATCCGATCTATTCGTTTCGGGCTATCTTGTTCCCGATCTGGTGCCGGCCTTCGGCAACGGCGGCCCCGTCGGTGACGAAACGGCCTGGGGCGAGATCGGCTCCGTCGTGCGCGGCACGTGTTACTTCCACAAGCAGAATTATGGCTTTATGCGCTTCCTGCGCATCCCGGGGCCGAAGCTGTGGCTGACCGACACCCAGAATCCGGACTCGCCTTATGAGACGGCCTACTTCAACGACTCCAACCTGCCCGAGAACGTCGATCCGCTGAATCTGCCCAGCTACAATCACATTTTTCAGTTCGAGTTGGTCGAATCGCGCCATCCGACGGGCAAGTTCGAGGCCCGCAATATCCAGTTCCTCAGCTGGGTGCCGACTTGAGAATCGCTTGTTGCGCTGGCCCTGAACGGGCGAAATATCAACGCAATTTTATTGACAGGCTGAGCCACATCTGATACTATCCTGATTCACGCTGGGGGCGTGGTGTAGCGGTTAACACGTCGGCCTGTCAAGCCGAAGATCGCGGGTTCGATCCCCGTCGCTCCCGTGGGAGTATAATGGGTCAACTTCATGGTAAGTTGGCCCATTTGTTTTATGGTTTAACACAAGATGATAGTTAGACCGCAAAGTCATAGCC
>JAGOBF010000025.1 GCA_017983515.1 Promineifilum sp.
AGTGTCCTGGGGCCGGGCCGTCCACTGATAGATCTGTGAGGGAAGCGTGGTGAACTTCGAAAACGGCCCGGTTGGATCGGTGGTAATGAACGTGGATGCGCCAACGACAACCAGGGGCGCTGTCTCGCCAATGATACGTGACATGGACAGAATGACCCCGGTCAGGATGCCGGCAATGGCATTTGGCAGAACGTGATAACGCACCGTCTGCCACTTGGTCGCACCCAGGCCGAAGCTGGCTTGCCGCAGAGAAGGCGGCACGGCTCGAATCGCTTCCTGGGCGCTGATGATGATCACCGGCAAGCCAAGCAAGCCCAGGGTTAGCCCGGCAGAGAGGACCGTGCGGCCGTTGGCCGTCGCTCCGGCCTCCACCACGCCAAACAGCGCCCCACTGGTAATCGGCTCCAGCGCGCGCACAAAGACCGCCAGACCGAGCAAGCCATAGATGATCGACGGCACGCCGGCCAGGTTATTGATGTTGGTCTGGATGATCTGCGTCAGACGACTTTGCCGGTTGGCATACTCTTCCAGATAGACGGCGGCGGCCACACCCAGCGGGAAACTGAACAAAACGGCGATGCCGACCACCCACAGTGTGCCATAGATCGCCGTTCGGATGCCGGCGATTTCCGGATAGCTGGATTGCGGGCTGGTGATGAAGTCGAGAGTCAGCCAGCTCTTGAAGAAGACATCGGCGTTTGGATACCGTTCGGCCGCCTCGAGCAGTATTTCCTCCCGGTTGAAGATCGACTCCAGTGCGTTCCACGTCGCCAGGACGCGCGGCTGAACAACGTCTGACTGAATGAGTTGCTGCACAGAGGCGGCATCGCGCGGCTCAAGCGTACAAGCGGTCGGCGGGTTTTCGGAAGCACAAACCTCGGCAAAGATTTTGGGGTCTTCACAGACGAGCGTGTCCGCAAAGAACCGCTGCTCTCGTTCCACCGCCCGACACCGACCCCGCGAGACATTGGCCGCATACATAGCGACCAGAGACTCATCATCCAGGGCATCCAGAGATTCAAGCGCCAGGGCCGCTTCGACGAAGAAGTCCATTGTGCCACTGTCGGCCGATGGAATGTAGCGGTTGATCGTTGCCGCCGGCCAGGCTGAATCGACCTCGTTCCAGGTGATGGCGGTTGTGAAGAGTTGCTGCACCTGCTCACGACTGACGCTCTCGGTGAAGTCGTTGGCGTTGTTGGTGATAATACTCAGCGCATCGCGAGCAACCAGGAACTCCGAAAGGGCCCGTTGGTTCTGCCGACAGGCAGTGGACTCGGTTGGCAACACGGCCCGGCTGGCGTTGACAATGTCGAGTGAGCGATCGTTGTCAATGCAATAGGCGCGTAATCCGGCCGTCGTGCCCACCGGGTCAATCGTAATCGTCCCGCGAAACCCCGCGGCAATGAATCGGTCAGCCATTGCCTGAGTGATTGGAAAGACGGTCGAACTGCCGCTGATGAGGATATCGCCTTCGTAGTCGGCGGGGTTGATCGCCGGAAGGCTTTCCGCGTTGAGTGCGGCGGCAATCGCCGAGGCCTGTTCGGCCAACTCCGTTTCATCGGCCGCGAAGTAGCCGGCGCTGCCTACCACCTCGTCCATATGCTGCAAGTAGTAGGACAGAAATGCGGCAACCTGGGGCTTTTGTTCCAGAACGGATGAGGCGGCGTAGAGGTAGAGGGGTCGGGTGAACGGGTAGGCACCCGATTCAACTGTGTCGGCGCCCGGTTGCACCCCGTCGACGGCAAGCAAGCGAACGTTGTCAGCCTGGGAGAGATAGGCGCTCCAGGGCACAAATCCCAGTCCATTCGGATCCTCGGCCACGCCTGCGGCTAGCTCCAGGTCCTGCTCACTGGCCAGGACAATATTGGGCGCGCCGATGACCTGGGCCTCACCGAACGTGAGCAGCAGCTCGCGTTCCGGGATCTCGCTCTCTTCGGCCACCAATCCTGACGTGTCGTTCAAAATCTTGAGCAGCAGGATGGACAGGATGACGATGGTCACGATCGTCGAGCCGAAAAACCCGCCGCGCCAAAGGCTTCCCTTGCGACGGCGGCGCGCAACATTCTTATTGGCCTCTTCGCCCTGCGGGAAAAGGTCGGCCTCCACCTTGTTGGCGATGTAATCCTGGCCGATCATTCATACACCTCGCGGAAGCGGCGCACGATTCGCTGGCTGATGATGTTCAGCAGGAGAGTTAGTGTGAAAACGACCAGACCCACAGCAAAGATGCTCTGGTAGTCGATCGAGCCATAGCTCAGGTCGCCGCCGCTGATGCGCACCATGTAACCGGTCATCGTTTCGGCCGACTCGAAAGGATTGAAGGTGAAGTTTGGCCCCGCGCCAGCGGCCAGGGCGACGATCATCGTCTCGCCCATGGCCCGCGAGGCAGCCACGACAACGGCCGCGGAAATGCCGGAGAGCGCCGCCGGGGACACCACGCGCAGGCTCGTTTCCATCCGTGTCGCCCCCAACCCGTAGGCCGCCTGGCGCAGAGAGTCGGGCACAGCGTGGAG
The DNA here is from genome assembly GCA_017983515.1 of Promineifilum sp. Lineage (GTDB taxonomy): Bacteria > Chloroflexota > Anaerolineae > Promineifilales > Promineifilaceae > Promineifilum. Next base: position 2,514 of record JAGOBF010000025.1, read on the forward strand.
AGCGTCTTCACTCAAAGAAGCAATGAGCGGGATGGTCAGAATACCCACAACGATGCCGGCCGAAGCCATGTTGTAGATCTTGACAACATCATCCCCCAGAACACCGCGCAGCGCCGGTGTAACAAAGGTCAGCGCGAAGTACCCCAGGACAACCGTTGGAATGCCGGCCAGGATTTCGAGAACCGGCTTCAGGAAAGCCCGAAATCGGGCCGAGGCGTATTCGCTCAGGTAAATAGCGGTGAAGAAACCTAAGGGGACGCCGACCAGCATGGCGATGAAACTGATGATCAGCGTTGAAAGCAGCAGGGGCCACACGCCGAAATTCCCAATCTGCGGCAGCCACGTCGTACCGGTCAGAAATTCGATCAGAGTTACTTCAGGCAACAGGAAGAAGTCCAGCGCATCGCGCACAAGAATGTAGACGATGCCCAGCGTGGTCAGAATTGATACGGCTCCCGCGAGGAAGAGACCGGCTTCGATGATCGACTCCCCGATGCGGGGACGCTTGGCAAGGCTGCGAGCAACGTCGTCGGTTGTCGGCAGGGCGACCTGCTTTTTGCCCAGTGTTTCGCTACCCATGCGATGGCTTTCCTCCTCCATGTAAGTCCACTTCCCCCGCGGCCGGATGCCCGGGCACTGGGCCGCGGCGGCCACTCCGAGCGGCCGAATCCATAAACTCCTTCATGCTAAGTTTAGCAGGATTTTGGGTTCGATGAAGTATAGACAAACCCGACGGGCGCACGATCTTTTAGATCGCGTGCCCGTCGGGTCGTTACTCAAACGGGTGGCTGTTACTGCCCCATTGCGTCCAGCCAGGTCTGACGAGCCTGGCTCAGCGCGGCTTCACTGGCAGGGAAGTAACCGACATCGATGACTTCCTCATTGACGTAAGATAGGTAGAAGTTAATGAAGTCGGCGACCTGCGCCTTCGCCTGCATGACGGTCGCGTCGCTGTAGATGAACAGTGGCCGGGCCAGCGGGTACTCACCGTTCTCGGCCGTCTCGGCCGTCGGCTCCACACCCTCGATGTTGAGGATGTTCAGACGGTCAGACTCTTCGATGTAGTAGGCGTAGCCGAAGTAGCCGATGGCGTAGGTGTCGCCTTCGACGCCCTGCACCAGCACGTTGTCGTCCTCGCTAAACTGCGTGTTCGTCGAAGACAGAATCGGCGCGTCATCCTCGTCGAACACCGCCTCGACGAAGTAGTCGAACGTGCCGCTGTCCGTCCCCGGGCTGTAGCGCGCGATCGGCTCGTCCGGGAACGACGGATCCACATCCGCCCACGTCTCCGCCGTCGAGAACGCCAGCGCCAACTGCTCCAGCGTCAGGTCGGTCGCAAAGTCGTTGGCCGGGTTTACCACCACCGCCAGCGCGTCCGTCCCTACGCGGAACTCCAGCGGCGTCCGGCCGATGGCCTCACACAGCGCCACTTCCTCTTCCCGGATCGCCCGGCTCGCGTTGGCGACATCCGTCTCGCCCGCCTCGCAGAACCGCTCGAAGCCCGCGCCCGTCCCGATGCTGTCGATCGTGATCTGGCCCGCGTACCCTTCACTCTGGTATCGCTCCGCCATCCGTTCCGTCAGCGGGAACACCGTCGAGCTGCCCGCCGTCACGATATCACCGCTCACAGCCAACGGATCGGCCATCGGCATTGTGCCGTCGCCTTCGGCCATGGCCGGTTCCTCGGTCGCCTCAGCGGGTTGCTCCTCGGCCGCCGCTTCGGTCGTCGGCGCGACCTCTTCGACAGCAGTCTCAACCGTGGCGACAACTTCTTCCGTCGTGGCAGGTGTCGTTCCGCCACACGCCGCGGCCATGAGCGCGACCAAAACAAGCAAAGCTAACAACTTAATCCGCATTGTTTTCCTCTCCTCTATTAGTGAAAATTTTGTCTTCCGCTCCTATCACTTTGCCGCAGCAAGCAGGCATGACTCCCACCAGGGAAACTTATTGAAGTCGGGGGAGCCGACCGTGGCTCACATAGTCGGGCTGTTCAGGAACAGAGTGACGTACTCCAAATACCACTGAAGGTTATCATGGCGCTATTAAGGAGTAGTCACCGTCCGGTTAACACCCGGCTAAGATTGTGTTAACAGCCGGTTAACGGGCGCTGGGGAGAGTAGTCAATCGCCGGCAATTGGCATGGTGAAGTAGAAGCTACTGCCCTTACCGATCTTGCTCTTGACCCAGATGCGGCCGCCGTGGGCCTCGACGATGTGGCGGGCGATGGCCAAGCCCAGGCCGGTGCCGCCCTGGCTGCGGGTGCGTGCCCGGTCGGACTTGTAGAAGCGCTCGAAGACGCGTGGCAGGTCGGCCTTGGCGATACCGATGCCGGTGTCCTGCACCTCAAACAGTACCTCACCCTCATGCCCTGATGCGTCAGACCGGCCGGCAATAAGGCGAATACGTCCGCCCGACGGCGTGAACTTGATGGCGTTGTGCATTAGATTGGTGACGACCTGCTGCACGCGCTCTTCGTCGGCCAGCACTCGCGGCGTATCGGCGGCAATCTCGACCCTGAGTTGCGTTCCGGCGCGTTCGGCCTGCGACCGCAGCCGTTCCAGCGGCACGTCGATGAGACGCTCCACGGCCACGGGCACAAGCCGCAGCCGAACCTGGCCCGACTCGATCTGGGATAGCTCAGTCAACTCCTCGACCATCTGGGTCATGGTGTTGACCTCGTTCTCAGCCTGGCGCAAGAAGCGTTCGGCGGCCGGCGGGTCAGCCAGCGCGCCGTCTTGCAACGTTTCAACCACAGCGCGTAGAGAGGCCAACGGCGTGCGCAGTTCGTGCGACAGGTTGCTGATGAAGTCGCGGCGCATGGTTTGTAGGCGGCGCACCTGGGTCAGATCCTGGAGGATGACCACGTAGCCGGCCGCGCCGCGCTCCCGAAACGGCGTAGCAACCGCTTGCAGGAACAACTCCGGCCCCAGATCGACCGCCTCGACCTGCTCGCGCCCCTGGGCGCGGCAGCGCTGCCACAACTCGATCAGGCTGTGATGGCGAACGACGGCGGCAAATGGGCGGCCGAGCGCCTCCTCCTCAGTCGACTTCAGCAAACGGCAGGCAGCCGGATTGATCAGCGTTACCATGCCCAGCCCGTCGGTAATGAGGACGCCGTCGGCCATGTGCTCCAACACGGTCGAGAATTGGCGATGATCCTGTACAAGGTCGTTCAGGCGCTCGCGCTGGCTTTCGACCATCTGATTAAAAGCGTCGATCAGGGGGGCCGACTCGTCGCGGCGGCTGGAGAGGACGCGCGCCGTATCGTCACCGGCGGCGATGCGGCGGGCAACCTCGGCCACGTCCCCCATTGGCTGGACGGTGCGCCGCGCCACCAGATAGGCCAACACGAAAGCGGCCAACAACCCCAATGCGGCAACGGCCAGTCGCGCCCGCGTCGGACAACCCGGCACGGCGGCGCAGCCGGAGCGCGTCACGTAGAGATCAAAGCCCAGGGCCAGGGCTACAACCAGCAGACCAAACGGGATGGCAATGCGACGAAAAACCGGCGTGACCATGGTCTAGCCATCAAACCGATAGCCGATGCCGCGCACGGTGGCAATGCGCGTTGCGTTGGCCGGGTCCGGTTCGATCTTCTCGCGCAGCCAGCGGATGTGGACGTCCACCGTACGGCTATTGCCGTCGAACGACCAGCCCCAAACGCGCTCCAGAATCAAATCGCGCGACAGGGCGATGCCGCGGTGGCGGGCCAGGAAGATCAGCAGATCGAACTCCTTGGGCTTGACGCGAATGGGCCGGCCGTCGATGCGCACTTCGCGCCGCGTCTCGTCGATAGCCAGATTGCCAAAGACTAGCGTTTCCCTCGGTGGCGTGTCGAGCGCGGGACGACCGACTTCCGGCTGGGCGGCCAGTTCTTCGCGGATCAACTCGACCCGACGCAATAGCGCCTTGACGCGCGCCAGCAGTTCGCGCATGCTGAACGGCTTGGTCAGATAGTCGTCGGCCCCGACCTCCAGGCCGATGACTTTATCGACCTCTTCCGTGCGTGCCGTTAGCATCAGGATGGGCAGGCTCATCTCCTTGCGCAGGATGCGGCAAACCTCGAAGCCGTCGATGCCCGGCAGCATCAAGTCGAGCAGGAGCACGTCCGGCTGGCGGGCGCGGGCCACTTCCAGGGCCGCATAGCCGTTGTCAGCGGTCAGCACGTCGTACCCCTGGTTGCGCAGGTTGTACTCCAGGGTCTCGCGCAGGGTTTCATCGTCTTCAACGACGAGCACTTGATAGGGCATGGGGACTTTCCCTTTCCGGGCTAGAGGCTTTGCAGAGTCAGTAAGAGCCTCACGCCAAGATCGCCAAGGAGCAAAGGACGCAAATAGAACTTTTCTTGGCGTTCTTTGCACCCTTGGCGATCTTTGCGTGAGGTCTTCTTCGGACTTTGCATTGACCCCGCTCTCCGACCGCGTAGCTCTGGACACGCCAAAAATGCGGCGTATGATCGACGCGCAATCGGAGAATACCATCATGCAACACGAACGTCACATCGCCGCCGAACTAGGCGTGCGGCCGGAACAGGTCGCCGCGGCCGTCAGCCTGCTCGATGACGGCAACACCATCCCCTTCATCGCGCGCTATCGCAAGGAAGCCACAGGCACATTGGACGAAGAGCAGTTGCGCCACGTCGC
>JAGOBF010000015.1 GCA_017983515.1 Promineifilum sp.
GTTTGGGCAGCATAACCTGACTATCCTGCGGGATGAGCTGGGGTTTTCAGCCGCGGAGATCGATGAATTGCGCAGCAGTGGCGTGATCTGAGCGATTGATTGTGTTTGGGTGTCGCTCCTACCGTTGTGACAGTGACCACGACTATTATCAACTAATCCGTCGGGGCTTCGGCCGCTCGTTCCCCCGCTGGTTCCAACTGCGCCAGACCTTGCCCGGCGATCCGCCATAGCTCGATCGCGACCGGCACGGCCGCCACGGCCCACAACGCGTAGGCGATGCCGTGCAGTGTGGCGCTTAGCGGCTCGACGAAGATGCTGGCCCACAGGAACACGCCGCCCAGGTTGGCCGCCACCAGGCTGATCCAACTGCCGCCCAGGCGCGGGGCCGGCTCTGCCAGAAAAAAGCGCCGGAAGAAATAGGGCAGCATCGCGAAGCCGAACTGGAAAACCCAGCCGTAGACGAGCGCTTGCGGGGCATTGGCTTCGATCGTCGGCCCGGGGATACCTTGAATGCCCAGCAAGATAAGCGGCGCGATGAGCACCGGCGCCGAAATCCAGATGTAGGCGGTGACCACGTGCCAGATGCCCGGCTGTCGCCAGGCGCCCCGATCGCGCCACAGCGGGCGGATGACGTTCAGCATCAGCCATAGCGTGGCTATCTGGTGCATAATCAGTCCCGGCACTGTGAAAAACGTGGATTTGAACCACGGCCCCAGCACCAGCCCCAGCGCGCCGAAAACCATCAACCAGAAAATGGGGTTTATCGAACGCGGCCAGGCCAGCGGCCGCCCGGCCCACCGGGGATAGGTATCGACGATTAAACCGGCGAAGACCAGCGACATCAGCCCCCAGTTGTTGGCGTGAATGTGAGCTTCCAGCGGGACCGAGACGAATAGCCATTCACTCCAGCCGAACCACAATCCCGTGCCCAGAATGATGCCCAACAGAAAGAAGCTAAGTCCGGCCATATAGAAGCGACGGCCGGTGGGGTGGCCATCCAAGGCCTCCTGGCTGTCCAGGGCCGCGAGACGAGGCGTTTCGGTCGGCCGCAGCGACCGCAACTGTAGCATCAAGAGGACGGTAGCGATGAAGATCAGCGTGCCGCCGGTATAGATGAGGGCCTGATTGACGATGGGAATGCCGATCAGCAGGGTAAGCAGGCCCGCGTTAAGAGAGAGCCAGATGTCCCAGCGAAACGACGGCCGCGGCCGGTGATAGCGAATGGCCGTCAGTAGCGGCATAACCCCGAATAATGCTTCGGTCATCGCGCCCAGGGTGATGAGATGGACACGCACCCAGCGCAAGCCATTGAACCAGGGGATCAGGTTCAGGCTGGTGAGAGACGTATCCACGGCGACGAGCACGGCCAAGACGACGAAGAGCGCCGACATTAGAAAGTAAAGATTCATCGCGATTCCTCCGTTCGTTAGGGCGGCCGATCAGGCGATCCGTACGGCCAGGAAGGCCAGACGCTCGATGGCCTCCAGACCGCGCACCGAACCGGCGGGCATGATGAGGGTCGTGCCGGAACTGACGTCGTATGACTGCCCGTCGACCGACATCCGGCCGCTGCCCGCCAGAAAGTGGTACAGTGAAGCTCCTTCGGCGTGTGCGGGGATTTTCTGACCCGGTTCCAGGCCGGCCATCAGGATCTTGACCTTCTCGTCGGCCATCAGAATGCTGGGCTGCGGCCCGTTGAGGTTGTAGAGGATCTTTTCGTGCCAGTCGGGGAAATAATTTACCTGAGACATAGGATTCCTTGTTCCAAGTGCTTGATTGGGTTGGGTTTATTCGGGATCGTGACGAGGCAGCGACTTTAGATCGGCGGCGGCCAGGGTTAAACTGATACGCTCCTCGTCGACGGCCGCTATCAGTTCCGCGGCTACCAGCCGGTAATCGCCGGTCGGCGGTACGCGACTGAGCACCACATCTCTAATCTGCTTGCCCTCGGCCGCCAAAACGACGCCGGCGACCAGACCTACCGGCTCGCCGGTCTGGTCGATGACGGTCATGCCGCGCCGCACCTCGACCGATCCCATACGACCAACGATTTTGAGCCGTCGCGCAGTTCGGCCGGGGACAACCTGTCGATGGGTCATTGTTCAGGCCGAGCGTTTGGCCGGCAGGTTGACTGTGGTCATGGGAGCGTCTCCCTTATCTCGTGCAAAACTGTCGTGCATGAGAAACAGGATAGCCGGGAAGCGAGCGTGAGTCGCCGACTTTTGTCGGCTTGCGCCAAATCAGGCGGCCAGGTCTTCGAGGGCGGGGCGGTTGAGAATGCGAATCTGCTGCCGGTCGACGGTGATCAGGCCCTCGGCCTCCAGGCTGCGCAAGGAGCGCTGGATGACGTCGGGAACGGTGCCGAGGCGCGCGGCCAGCTCCGCCTGGGTGAACCAGCGCGGTCGCGGCATCACGTCGCTTGTGGCGCTCTCCAGCAGCAGGCGGGCTAGCCGTCCGGTGACCGGCCGCAGCGACAGATCGGTCACCAGGGAAACGAGAAACAGCATCCGTTCGGCCATCTTCTCCATGACGCTCTGGCCGAAAGCCGGGTGTGCCTGCAACAAGCGGGCAAGGGCCTCGCGCCGGATGAGCCAGACGCCGGCCGGATCGAGGGCGATGGCCGTGGCCGGATTCGGTCGCCGGGTGAAGACGCCAATCTCGTTGAAAGTTTCGCCGGGTTCCAGTATCCGCAGCGTTTGTTCACGCCCGGCCGGCGAGACCTTAACGACCTTGACGTAGCCATAGTCGAGAAAGTAGAGGCCGGGCTGGGCCTCGCCCTCCAGAACGATCACCTCGCCCGCGCCGTACTCGCGCCATTGAGCCGAAGCTGCGATCTCGGTCATGATGGCATCGTCCAGCGTTTCAAAGAGCGGGACGCTGCGCAGTCGTTGGGCAACCTGATGTTTCGCCAGAGGGGTGAGCATCAATCTAATTATACGCGCAAGCCAGGCCGGGCGAACAGACTTCCCGACCCGTCTGTCTTTAGCTGCCCTGCGTCGCGTTCGGGATTATTTGAACGGGCCGCCCCGGTTGGCCGGTTCGGTTGGCAGTTTTGGGCGACGTCGCCGGGAAACAAAAACGGCCCGCCATTGGGCAGACCGCATGGGCGTATTTCACGGATTCAACTGAGTTGAATCCGTGAACGCCGGAAAATCTGGGGATGATACTTAATTGGCGCTGTAGGTCTCCACAACGCTGTTCGTCGTGCCGTGCTCGTTGGGCATGTAACCGTCGGCGTTGTCGTCGTTCACCCACTCGGCGTTGTTGACCAGATAGCGGTACTGATAGCGGCCGTTGGCCGGCAGGCGCAGCTTGGCCGCGAACGTGCCCTTGCTCTTCTTCATGGTCACCGGCTCCCAGCCGTTGGCCTCGCACACCAGCGTAACTTCTTTGGCATCGGCCGGTAGTTCGAAGGTGACTTCGTACTCGTCCTTGGCCTTCACATATTTTTTCTTCAACATAGCATTATCTCCTTCAGATAAGGTAGTGTGTTTCCTTTCAATTTTGGTAAATATTCGGGATTGACCGGGCTCGGCCCGGTATTGAAACCTGTTAAAATTATAGAGGCAGGCCGGTGGGTGTCAATGCGCCGGGCGGCGATCGGGCAACCTTTAGGCGGTTTCCTCAGCAAATTATCACCCTGTCAGGCTGAAAGCGCGGCCGGATGCCGAGAAATCGTGTCTTCGGGCGGGACGCGGGCCGGGGATGGCCTTGTTCCAGCCGGCCACGTCCGGTGTCTATTCGGGCCAGTAGAAGGGTGACGTGCCTCCCGGCCGAGGGCCACTATGGAAGCCGTTGGGCACACAGCGAACGGCCCGCACGTTGACCAGCGACTCGATCTGATGCAGGATGCGCACCATCTGTCGCGGGCTGCTCACGTCGAGTTCCATCTCGATGTAGAGTTCGCTGTTCATATCCTGGCGGAAGGTGCAGATATGGCGGATGTTGACGTCTCGGGTCTCCATGAGTTCCGTCATCTCGTAGAGCAGGCCGGGCCGGTCGTAGACGTCGACATGGATGGGGACGATTCGGGCCACGCGTTTGTCGGCTTCGCCCCAGCCCAGCCGGAGCAGGCGCGAGTTAAGCTCCGGGCGGTCGCGGTCGGCGTTGAGGGTGCGGCAGCCATCGCGATGGATGGTCAGGACGCCGTCGCGGCGCAGATAGCCCACGATGGGATCGCGCGGCCGCGGGTCGCACGTGCCGCACAGGTGCAGCCGGCTGTTGTTGGCGTCGGTGATGATGTAGGTTGAGCCGTCGGCCGCGGCCACCACGTTACCCTTCGACAGGGCCGGGCCGTCGTTCCAGCGATCGGACATGATGCGCGTCGACAGCACCGTGGGCAGCAGTTCGGCCCGGCCGAGATTGTAATAGAGTTCCCGGGCATCCTCATAATCGAACAGCGTCGCGATGTGTTCGTGGGATAGATCCGCCAGCCCCAACATCGTCAACTCATGGTGCAGGATGTCCCGGCCCTGCTGAATGGCCTGCGTCGTCGATAGTTTGCGGAACCAGCGCCGCGCGTAGGAACGGGCGGTGTGGGTCGTAATATAACCCAGGTCCTCATCCAGCCAGGCCCGCCGCGGCTGGACGCGCACGTTCTTGATGATGCGCACCTGATCGCCGGTTTTCAGCGGCTTGTTGAGCGGGAACGGCAAATCGTTCACCAGGGCCTCGCGACACTGGTTGCCCAGGGCGGTGTGGACTTTATAGGCAAAGTCGAGCGGCGTGCTGCCCTGGGGCAATTCAAACGGGTCGCCGTCCTTGGAGTAGACCCGAATTTGCTCGCTCAATACGTCTACGACGGCGGTGCGTGCACCTTCAACCGGGTTCTGCGGCTCCACGCCGATGCTCTGCGAGATGTTGGCGAAGAACTCTTCCACGCGCGCGGCCAGGCCGGCCGACCACAGCGGGGTGCTGGCATAATACCACTTGGCCAGCACCCCCATTTGGGCGATGCGATCCATATCCACGGTGCGCAGGCGTACTTTGAGGGGTTGGCCGTTGGTGTGGACCAGTGTCGTGTGCAGGGACTGGTAGAGATTCTCGCGCCGGACGGAAATGTAGTCGTCGAAGCGGTGGGGAACGACCGGCCATAGCTGGTGCAAATGGCCCAGGGCGGTATAACAGTCGATGACGTCTTCCAGCAAGATAGTGACGCGCAGCATGCGGTCTACGCCCCGGTAGCCCTCGGCCAGTTTTTCAAGGTCTTTGTAGACGGTGTAGATGTTTTCCGGCGACATTTTGATTTCGGCCACCGGTAAATTATTTTGCTTCAGATAGTCATTGATCTGCGCGCGGACGATCTCGAAGAGAGGCGCCTGGGCCCGCGCCAGCCGCTCCAGTTCGGCGCGAATGGATTCGTAGACGTAGGGTTGCAGGACTTGCAGGGAAAGCCCTTCCAGTTGGCTCTTGACTTCCCACATGCCCAGGCGGTAGGCCAGCGGGGCATAGACGGCCAGCGTCTCCTCGGCTTTGGCCTTCTGGCGATGGGGCGACATGCCGTGGATGGTGCGCATGTTGTGCAGCCGGTCGAACAGCTTGATGATGACCGTGCGCACGTCGGCCGTCATCGCCTGGAGCAACTTTTGCAGCGTCGCCTGCTGCAACTCGTCCTGCGAAAGCGTCCGCTTCTCCTTGGCCACCCCACGGGTGACTTCCTTTAACTTGGTGACGCCGTCGACCAGGCGGGCGACTTCCGGCCCAAACAATTCGCTGATCTCATGGATGGGGATGCCGATGTCCTCAGCGATGTCGTGGAGCAGGGCAGCGGAGATGGCCGCGGCGTCGAGCCGGTAACTGGCCAGATAGATGGCGACCGTCAGGGGGTGGGTGAAAAAAAGCTCGCCGGTTCGGCGGCGTTGGCTCCCGTGTTGCTGGCGAGCGAATTCGAGCGCCGCCATGATCTGGAGACAATCGGCCTTGTCGAGATAGGCATTGGTAAGAGCAATCAGTTGCTCGGGCTGGGCAACGTGGCGATCAGGCATATGGTTATGTGATACCGCAGGAGAGCCCGGAGACGGCCGCTAGCGCGGAACGACGAAACGCAATCCCATAGGTATATCCGCCTGATTATAGCCAGTTAGGAAGCCAAACACTAGGAAATTGGCATGACCGACCCGATCAATATCCCTCAGGGGTTATTTCTTGAAGTTCACGAATCGGTAGCCAACGCCGCGCTCGGTCAGGATGTATTGAGGATTGGCCGGATCTTCTTCGATCTTTTTTCGCAGGTAATTGATGTAGAGGCGCAGGTAGTGGGTCTCGTCACGGTATTCGTAGCCCCAGACCTTGGCCAGCAGGGTGTCGTGGGGCACGACCCAGCCGGCATTCTGGATGAGGTGATTGAGCAGGCGGTACTCGGTCGGCCGCAGATCGATCCGTTCGCCGTTGACGATGACCTGGTGGCGGTTGAAGTCGATTGACAGGCGGTCGTCGATTTCCAGAACGGTGCGCGGCGGCGGCGCGGGCCAGTGGGCGCGCCGCAACACGGCCCCCACGCGGCTCGTCAGCACGCGCGGGCTGAACGGCTTGGTGATGTAGTCGTCGGCGCCCAGCCCCAGGCCCCGGGTAATGTCTTCTTCGTCGCTGCGCACGGTCAGCAGGATGACCGGCGTGGTCGATATTTCGCGCAGCAGGCGCAACGTCTCGAAGCCGTCCATCTCCGGCATCATGATATCCATGACGGCCAGGTCGGGGTTGAACTGGCGAATCTGATCGAGGGCCTGGATGCCGTTTTCGGCCTCAATGACCTGATAGCCCTCCAGTTCCAGATTCATGCGGATGAAGCGACGCATGCGCAGTTCATCATCAACGATCAGGATCAGTTGGGGCGCTGTGGGTTGCAGGGTGGCGGGGATTTGTTCGACCATAATGGGAGCCGTTTCGGGCGGGCGGGCGGCCCGGCCGTTATTCGCGGACGAAGCTGATCACTTTCTCCAGTTCAGCGTCCGGCAGTAATTCAATATAACTGATGCGATGCCACGCGAAAAGCACCTGCTCGACGTTGCTGTCGAGGAAAGCCACCGTGCGGCCGTCGCGTCGTCGTGGATTATGGACGGCGACGAACGAGGCCGCCGGATCGGGCAAGCCTTCCAGTTCACCGATAATGGGATCTTCCTCGAGCAATTGAATGACGGCTGATAGTCGCATGGCGCACCTGTATAGAGTTTAATCCGCGATCGAGAGTTGTACCAGTAATCCCCCCAGGCGAAGGTTGGCCTGGGGCGGGATCTGATAGGCGTATCCGGAGACCAGCCGCACGCCGTTGAGCCACGTGCCGTTACTGCTGTGCTGGTCGATGATGACGTAGCCGCCCTCAACCCACCTGATGGTGGCGTGGCGGCGCGAGACGCCGCGCTCTTGCCCGCCATAGTCCGTCAGATCAAGCTCAGGGGCAAACCCGTCGTCGGGGTCGGCCCGGCCGATCTGGATAAGCGCGCTGCTGAGGGAGAAGGACGCGTCGTGGTGGGGCAGATGGACGTGGAGCGCGGGCATGGGCCGGACGGGCATGTCATTGGCTTCGGCCGCGGGCGGGGCGGCCGAAGGGGGATTGCTCGTCGGGCTGGGCCGAGGGCGGACGGGCCGGTTGGCGGCCGCCCGGGCGGCCGCCACGTGGGCCTGCGCCGCCGGGTGCACCGCCTCGCCACACATCTCGCAGAACAGCGTGCCCGGGTAATGCTCCGCGCCACAGGCCGGACAGTGATTCATGAGTCCAGTTGCCCCATCAGGGAGCGCGTGCCGTATTTCAGCAGTTTGTGCCCTTCGGCCGACATGGCGCCGAGGTGGGCCAGCTGCTGGGCTTCCAGCTGGGCTTGCCGGGCCAGGCGCAAATCGCCGGTTTCCATGTAGCGCGCGGTCAATTGTCTCATGCGGGCCGCGGCTGTGTCCAGCTTGCCCGACTGGGCATCCTCCCAGGCTCTTTCCTGCATCCGGTAGAGGTTGAGTCGCTGGACGGCTTCGACAAGCGTCGTGGGGATGAACGTATCAGCGACGTCGCGGCCGCCGATCATCAGTTGCGCGGCCCGTTCCACGCGCGCCTGCGCCCCGCCTGCGCTCGTGTACTGGATGCCGGCCGTCAGCCGGAAGCGGGCAGGCAATGACTGGGGCGCGACCAGAAACTCCAACAGAACCATCAGCGGCGAGCGGCCCTCCAGATCGCCCAGCGGGAGAATGCCGGCAGTGAGGGGCAGCGGTTGGGGGAAAGGCGCCAGCTTGAAAGCGCCACGCAGCGACAACGACTCCGGCCAGGCGGGTTGCAATGTCAGGTTGCGCGCGTAGATTTCACTCAGGCCTTGCAGACGGCCCTCCAGATAGGGCATGATCTCGGCCGGGCTTTCGATGAAATGGGACTGGCCGCCGGACGGGGCAACGAGGGCATCCAGGAAGGCGTCGTTCCAGTCGGCCCCCAGGCCGAAAGCGGTCAGGCCGATGCCGCGCCCAGCCGCCTCGTCGGCCAGCCGCAGGCAGTCGTTGGCGTCCCCGTAGGTGTGGCCGTCGGTCAGCAAAATGAGATGGCTGGTGTGATTCTCCAGTCCCGCGCGGGTCACCTGATTCAGCGCCGCCCGCAGGCCGTGGTAAATCTCGGTGCCGCCAGAGGCGGACATGGTTCGCAGGGTGCGGCGCGGATCGCTCCAGGCGGCAGCGATGTCGGTGTGGGTGCTCTGGGCGGCCGACCCCACGCGGGCCGCGGGCAGCACCACTTCGGCCCGGTCGCTGAAGCTGACCACGGAGAGGATGTCGTCCGGGGCCAGCTTGTTGAGCAGCAGCTCGACGGCCGCGGTCACGCGCTGCAGGCGCTCGCCGCGCATCGACGTGCTGCGGTCGACGACCAGACCGATGTTTAGCGGCCGCCGCTCGCCGTCGCTCTGGCCGGGTTTCAACGTCAGCAGGGCGTAGATGAGCTGCGCGGTATCGAGCAGAGGCAGGGATTCGGCGCTGACGGTCATGTCCAGCGCCGGCGCGTCCCCGGCTGTCTCGCCGACCAGCGAATCGTAAACGGCGCGGCGGGAAGGGCTGCTCAGCACGTCATAGGCGTAGCGCAGCCGTTCCCACTGCGCATCGCCGATGGTTTCGCCCGCGTCGGCCCGGTTATTCCAGTGGCTGAAGGCCGCTTCGATCTCGTCCGCCGCGGCCCCACGGCTAACGCCGAGGATGGTGTACAGATCAGTGAATTCCGGCTCCATAAGCTGGGACTGGCTGTTCCCCCGCCATCAGTAGGCGAAGTCGACGACGATAGCGGTGATATTATCGTAGCCGCCGGCCGACATGGCCGCCTCATAGAGGCGGTCGGCCATCTGTTGCGGCGTTCCCGCGCCGCATAAAATATCGGCCATCTCCTCCAGAGGAACCAGGCCGCACAGGCCGTCGCTGCACAGCAGCAGCTTGCCGGCGTCGGGCAGGTCGAGGGCGAAGGTGTCGGCCGTCAGCGCGCCTTCCTGCCCCACGGCCTGGAGGAGGACGTTGCGATACTGGAAATTTTGCGCGTCTTCGGCCGACAGGCGGCCGGTGTCCTGCAGGCGGCGCACCAGCGAATGATCCTCGGTCAGCAGGCGCAGCTCGCGGCCGGCCAGCAAGTAGGCGCGCGAATCACCCACGTGGGCGATGTGGAGGCGGCGGCCGAGGACGAGCGCGGCGGTCAGCGTGGTGCCGCCGTGGCCGCCGGGGGGCGCCGGCATTTCGGGCTGCAGGATGGCGTCGTGGGCGGCAAAGACGGCCCGCTCCAGCGTGTCGAGCACGGCGGCTTCGCGCGGCTCTGGCTGTTGGCGCAGCAGAGGCAAGTAAAGGCTGGTCAGGACGTATTCGCCAAAGGTGCGCGTGGCCGCGTTGCTGGCCGTGTGCCCCTCGCGCTCGCCGCCCATGCCGTCGGCGACGGCGTAGAGGCTGACCGCCGGCATGGGAAAGTGCCCGGCGAACGTGGACGACAGGATGAGGCAGGAATCCTCGTTGCGCGCGCGTTCTGCGCCGCTCTCGCAGCGGTAGCCATTCGTGATCGTGGGGATGAGGGGGGAGTTCATGGTAGCTTAGAGAGGCAGGGCGTAGAGACAATGATCGGTGGCCCCGATGTAGAGAACGCCGTTGAGAATGGTCGGCGAGCCGATGATGGGGCTGCCGGCGTCGAAACGCCACTGTAATTCGCCGCGCCGGGCGCTGACGCCGTAGATGCTGCCGTCGGTGGAGCCGAAGTAGACCGTGTTGCCCCAGATGGCCGGGGCGGAGACCACCTGGCCGTTGGTCGGGTAGACCCACAGTCGGCGGCCACGGGTGATGTCGATGGCGTAGAGATTGCCGTCGGCCGAGCCGACGAACAGCGTGTCCTCGAATAACGTCGGGGTGGAAACGACCGGCCCCTGGGTGGCGAAGCGCCAGATGGGCCAGCCGGAACTGGCATCCAGGGCATAGATGTTGGCGTCCGACGAGCCGACGTAGAGAATGTCGTCGGCCACCTTGGGCGACGACGTGACCGCGCGCTGGGCCTTGGCCTGCCACTTCGGTTTGCCCGCACCCAGCTCCAGCCCCAGGATTTGCCCGCCTTCGGTGCCGAAATAGACCAGCTCTTCGGAGACGTAGGGCGTGGAGCGAACCGGGCTGTAGATGTTGGTCTTCCAGTAGAGCTGGCCGCGCATGGCGTTGACGACGTAGAAAAAGCCGTCGTCGGCCCCGAAGAAGACGTGGTCGAAGCGCACGGCGGGCGTGGAATAGACCGGGCCTTCAGCTTTGAATTGCCAGTTGAGCCGCCCCTTGCGCAGTTGCAGCGAATAAAGCGACGTATCGGCCGAGCCGAAGATCACCGCATCCTCGTGGACGACGGGCGAACCGGCCAGGCCTCCACCCGTGGGGTATTTCCACAGGAATTCGCCCTTGTCGGCCGTTACGGCGTAGAGGTTGTGGTCGTAGGCTCCGGCAAAAACGATGCCCTTGGCGACGGCCGGGCGGGTGCGTATCTCGTCTTCGCAACGGAAAATCCACAGCGGCTTGACCTGGCTGATGCCGGCCTTGAGCGTGGCCGCCGGCGTGTCCGGCCCGGCGGCGTCGTCCAGGCCGCGGCCGCTGTCCTTGGGGCTGAGGCGGTGCTCCAGGTCGGTTTCGTCCAGGTCGCTCTCGGACAGGACGAGCAGCGCCTCGCGCAGGGCCATGGCGTCGGGAAAACGATCTTTCGGATCGTAGGACAGGCAGCGCATGATGATGGATTCGAAAGCCCGGGAAATCGTCGGGTTGGCGGCGCGAATGGGCCGCTCGTGGAAGGTGAAGGGCGTTTCCTGGCGCGGGTCCTGGCGGGTCAGCAGATGGTGGAGCGTGGCCCCCAGGCCATAGACATCAACGGCCGGGGTGGCTTCGCCGCGGTACTGTTCCGGCGGGGTGTAGCCGGCCGTGCCGATCATCGTCCCCTTGTCCTCGTTGGCCTCGAACAGCTTGGCGATGCCGAAGTCGATGAGACGAATGTGATTATACGGATCGAGCATGATGTTCGACGGCTTCAGATCGCGGAAGACGATGGGCTGGGGTTTCTGGCTGTGCAGATAGGCCAGCGCTTCACAGACCTGCAAGGCCCAGTCGAGCGCCTTCTGTTCGTCGAGGTATTCGTCCGTCTCGTCGAGCCATTGTTGCAGGTTCTGGCCGGGGACGAACTCCAGCACCAGGTAGCTGCGATTGCCGTCGGTGAAGTAGTCGAAGATGTCGGGGATAGCCGGGTGGTTGAGCATAGCCAGCATACTGGCTTCGCGCTCGAACGACTTGATGGTCAACTCGCGCATCTCGGGGTCGGCCGTGCCGATGAGCATTTCTTTTACTGCGCATAGTCGCGTGACTGACGGAAAGCGCAGGTCGCGCGCCCGGTAGACGGAGCTGAACCCGCCCGCCCCCAGGCCGCCCAGCACCATATAGCGCCCTTGCAGCACCGTGCCCGTGGGCAATGTCTGACCATTGATCGAGGCGGCCGATTGGCTGTCCTCGTCCTGTCTTTTGGATGGCATCTCTTTCGTGCCGAATTCCATGAGCGTGCCTGAGTGAAGAGGAAACTCCGGGAACCGTGGGCTAGACCGCGCGGCCGCTCCGTCGTTTCGCTCTTGATAATCTCCGGCCGGGGCCGGGCTGTTGTCGTGTGTGGCGCGTGTATCCCCGCCTGCGCCAATTATAAGGCCGGGTGACCCTATTCTTCAAATGAAGGAAGTGTGAAAGTTGGGCGTCGCCGCCACAGGCGCTCGGCCGCCGCGGCCCAGACGGGAACTTCCTCGCTGCCGGCCCGTGCTTCGTCCAGGACGCGGCGACCTTCCCGGCGCAATTTGTCGGCCAGGTCATCGAGTCCGGTGAAGAACGAACTGAGCTGGGAGTGGTAGGCGGCGACGGATTCGATCTTGGCGGCCAGTGCCGTCTCGGTCAGCCACATCGTTTCGGCCCGCCATTGGCCGCGCCCGGCGGCGGGCAACACCGCGGCCAGCGCGCCGGGAGTCATGGTATAGGGATAATCTTCGTAGTAAGCCACGTCGTCGAAAACCCGTTCGGCCGCGCTGCGCGTCAGGCCGTGGTCGACGTGGCCGCCGACGCCCAGGGGCAGGTAGATGTGGTCGGCCGGGGGCAGCGCGGCCAGCGCCGCGGCCAGTTGGTCAATTGTGCCGGCGTCGTCGGGGCGGGGCGTCCCGAACATATCCGTCGGCCCCGGATACAACGGCCGGCCGTCCGGCCCGGCGCGGTAGATACAATCGAGAAAGGGCAGGTGGAGCACGTCGGCGCGCAGGATATCAAACGCCTCGCGATCTTCGGCGCGCCGCTGGGCAACCATAGCGGCCGGCGTTTGGCCCAGACTGTCGGCCCAGCGGCGGTGCAGGCTTTGCACGGTCTCGGACAGTGGGCCATCGGGCGGCTCGGCCCCGGTGATGGTGACGACGAGGACGGAATCATCGACGGCCGTTCGCCGGAAAATCTGCCCGCCACACGACAGGGCGACGTCATCGAAGTGGGGGGAGAGGTAGAGGGAATCGTAGGATGGTTGTAATTGAATCATAGGGCACGAATCAGACGCTGGCAGCCGTCGGCGGTCGTTTCATGCTGCGCCCGGACAATCAAGGGTTATGCGGCGACGGCGCATTGCAGTTATAATATCACAACTATGACCAAGCGCCTGACTCACCTCGATGAGACCGGCCGCGCGACGATGGTCGATGTCGGCGACAAGGCCGTGACTGAGCGCGTCGCTGTGGCCCGCGGCCGCGTCGTCATGCGGCCGGACACGCTGGCCCTCATCATCGCCGGCAACCTGAAGAAAGGTGACGTGCTGGCCGTGGCCCAGGTGGCGGGCATCATGGCCGCCAAGCGGACGAGCGAGCTGATCCCCCTGTGCCACCCCTTGCTGCTGAATCAGATCGCCGTCACCTGCGCGCCTGACATCGCCCAGAATGCCATCGACATCGAGGCCACGGTGCGCGTGTCGGGCAAGACGGGGGTCGAGATGGAGGCGCTGACGGCCGTCACCGTGGCCGGGCTGACGATCTATGACATGGCCAAGGCCGTCGATCGCCAGATGCGTCTGACCGACGTGCGGCTGATCCGCAAATCGGGCGGCCGCAGCGGGGAATGGCGGGCGGAAGAGGATTAGGAATCAACTATGGAGAAGGTGCGGCTGAGGGCTTTGGGCCGGGCGCATCCCGATCGGCAGTTGAGGGTTACTACAGGATGACGGTACTGGGCTTATGGAGATAGAGATCCGCCTGTTCGCCACGTTGAAGGATCGGGCACAGAGCGACCGCATCCGGGTCACGCTGCCGGCCGACCCGACGACGGTCGCCGCCCTGCTCGATGCCGTGGGGGCCGACTATCCGGCGCTGGCCCCGGCTTTGCGATCGGTGTTGGTGGCCGTCAATCGGGCCTTTGCCGGGTCGGAGACGCCGGTCAGTTCGGCCGACGAAGTGGCGCTCTTCCCGCCGGTCAGTGGCGGCAACGGTTCGGACCAGCCGGGCGACGCGCCGGCGCACCCGACCTATTTCGCCGTCACGGACGCCCCGCTGGACGTGGAGGCTATCCACGACCGGCTGACGGGGCCGGAGATCGGCGCGGTGGTCAGCTTCACCGGATTTGTGCGCGGCCGGACGCAACGCGACGGGCTGCCGCCGGAGACGCTGCATCTGGACTACGAAGCCTACGAGACGATGGCCGAGGAAAAGATGGCCCAGATCGCCCAGGAGATATGGGCCCGCTGGCCGGAAGTGCGGGGCGTGGCGATGGTGCAGCGTATCGGCCGTTTGGCCGTGGGCGAGAATACCACTTTCGTGGCCTGCGCCGGGGCGCACCGTGACGTCGGCGTCTTCGAGGCCGCCCGGTATGGCATCGACCGCCTGAAGGAGATCGTGCCGGTCTGGAAGAAGGAAGTCGGCGCAGACCGCAGCGTGTGGGTCGAGGGCCACTACCGGCCGACAGTGGAAGACAATTAACAGCCACGGATGACAGCAACGCATCCTTATTGACAGATCAATAGGAAATCACGCCCACGTCACACGTGCGGCTCCGAAAATCTGGGTCATCTGTGGATGCATATCTTGTTTCGATGTGGAGTTTATTTATGAATAATGGCGATGGAGCGCGCCGCCGTGTCGTGGTGACCGGCGTCGGGCTAATCACCCCCCTGGGCCACAACGTGCCCGACACGTGGTCGGCCATCCTGAGCGGCAAGTCGGGCCTCGGCCCGATCACGCTGGTTGACAACCCCCACCACACCATCGGCGGCCTGTGCGAGGTTAAGGAGTTCGATCCGGCGGTCTACATGGACCGCAAAGATGCCCGCCGCCGCGACCGTTCCCAGCAACTGGCGACGGTGGCGGCCAACGAGGCCATGCGCCAGGCGAATCTGAACTTCGATGAGGAGGATCCGGAGCGTATCGGCATCACACTGGGCACCGGCATTGGCGGCATGAGGACGATTGTGGAGCAGGAGGCTGTCCTCCACGAAGGGGGGCTGCGGCGGCTGAGTCCATTTGCCATCACGATGATCATGCCCAACGGCGCGGCAGGGATGCTGGCTATCGACTACGGCATCATCGGGCCGTCGACGACGATCACGACTGCCTGCGCGGCCGGCAACGACGCCGTGGGCCACGCCTATCGCTCCATTCGCTATGGCGAACTGGACGTCGTGCTGACCGGCGGATCGGAGAGTATTCTCACCTCCATCGCCATCGGCGGCTTCGAGCGGGCGGGGGCGGCTTCCACCCGGTCGAGCGGCGCGCCGCAGCCATTCGACGCCAATCGCGATGGCCTGGTCATCGGCGAGGGGGCGGGGATGCTGGTGCTGGAGAGTCTGGAGCACGCCCAGGCGCGCGGGGCGACGATCCTGGCCGAGATCGCCGGCTATGGCCAGACGACCGACGCCTATCACATCACCGCGCCGCCCGAGGACGGTTCCGGCGCGGCCCGCGCCATTCGCAAGGCGCTGGCCGATGCCGATGTGCGGCCGGAAGATGTGGACTACATCAGCGCCCACGGCACGGCGACGCCGCTCAACGACGCGGCCGAGACGTCGGCTATCAAGGCCGCGCTGGGCGAAGCCGCCTACCACACGGCCGTCAGCTCGACCAAGTCTATGACCGGCCACATCATGGGCGCGACCGGGGCCATTGAGACCGTATTTTGCACGCTGGCGATTCGCGACCAGATCCTGCCGCCGACGATCAATTACATCACGCCCGACCCGGCCTGCGACCTGGACTACGTGCCCAACGTGGCCCGGCCGGGCCGCGTGCGCGTGTGCCTCAACAACGCCTTCGGCTTCGGCGGGCACAACGCCGTGCTGGTCATCAAGGCCTTTGAAGAATAAGTCCACGCCAACCTTATGGATGATTTGCTGGAGTTGAGCGGGCAGTTGGGCGTGGAGTTCGGCGACCTTTCGCTGCTCTCGCGTGCCCTGACCCATCGCTCTTATCTGAATGAGAACGCCGACTCCAGCCTGGAGGACAATGAGCGGCTGGAGTTCCTCGGGGATGCGGTCATCGACTTCATCGTCGCCGGGTATCTGTATAACCGCTATCCAGAGCTGGATGAGGGCGACCTGACCGCGCTGCGGGCGGCGCTGGTGCGGGCCGAGACGCTGGCCCAGTTCGCGCGGGCGGTGGACCTGGGTCGCTATCTGCGGCTGGGCTATGGCGAGGAGGAGAGCGGCGGCCGCGACCGGACGCCCCTGTTGTGCGCCACTTTTGAGGCGGTCATCGGTGCGATTTATCTGGATCGCGGGCTGGAACGAGCGCGGCCGATCGTCGAGGGCTACGTCAAGCCGATGCTGGAGCGGATTCGGGCGGGAGACTTGCAAAAGGACGCCAAGAGCGAGTTCCAGGTGTGGGCCCAGGCGAAGTTCAACGCGACCCCCCACTATCGCGTCGTCGACAGCGAGGGGCCGGACCACGCCAAGACATTCACCGTGCGCGTGATGGTCGGCAAGGACGACTGGGGCGAGGGGCGCGGCCGCAGCAAGCAGGCGGCGGCCCAGGCGGCGGCGGCCGAGGCCCTGTCGCGGGCCGAAGTTTTCCCTGACAGGCAGAATTCTTAACGCCAGGGCGTTAAATGAATCGTCGTCTGCTCATCACGGGTGGCAGCGGCTATCTGGGGCGGCATCTGGTGCGTATGGTTGCCGCGCAAGGAAGCGGCCCATTCGCCTACACGACTTTCGCGGCCGATCCCCTGAACTGGCCGCAGGGCACGACGCTTGACCTGCGCGACGGCCCGGCCGTGGCCCGCTTCGTCGCCGAGTTCGCTCCCACGGCCGTCATCCACACCGCCGGCTCCAACCGCACGCCGGACATGACGGCGGTCATCGTGGAGGGCACGCGCCACGTCGTTGAAGCCGGGGCGGCCGTGGGGGCGCGGCTAATCCACCTATCGACCGATTCCGTCTTTGAGGGCATGAACGCGCCCTACGACGAGACGGCCGCGCCCGCGCCGCTCAACGACTACGGTCGGGCCAAGGCGGCGGCCGAGGCGCTCGTCGCCGAGCAGGCCAACGCCGTCACCGTCCGTACCTCGCTCATCTATGGGCTGGAGGAGATGGACAACGGCACGGCGTGGATGGTCGAGGCGCTGCGGGCCGGGCGGCCGGTGACGCTGTTCACCAATCAGATTCGCAATCCGGTTTGGGTCGAGACGCTGTGCCAGGCTTGCCTGGAGCTTGTCGAGCACCCTTACCGCGGGGTTCTCAACGTCGCCGGGCGACAGGCGATGACGCGCGCCGCGTTCGGGCTGCGGCTGCTCGACTGGTGGGGTATCAAGGAGCGGGCGACGCTGTCGCTGGGGTCAGACGAGAGCGGGCGCTGGCCGCTGGATTGCCGCATGGATGTAGGGTTGGCCAGGCGGCTGTTGCGAGTGCCGCTGTGGGGGGTGGATGAGGTCCTGGCACGCGCGAGGCGGGATAATCTGTCAGCGATGTAGGTCGCATCATTCGCGACCAGCGGCTTTTCGCCCCAGGAAGACCCGACTCAACGCGAACACGGCGATGGCGACCCAGAAGACGTTGACCGCCACCGACGGCATCGCCCCGTGGTAGAATGAATTGACCAGCACCAGCACGCCGCCGACAAGGTTGAGCGCCTGGTAGGGGGTGCTGTCTCCGGCCAGCCGGCGCGTGGAAACAAGGCCATAGGCCAGCAGCAGCGCCGCCGTGCCGATCCAGCCGCCGATTTCGATCAGGAGTTCCCAGGACATCTACTGTTCCGCCTCCGGTTCCAACATGATGACCGGGATGGGCCGGCCGCCGGTGCGCGCGGCGTAGCCGCGATAGCCGGGATAGATGGCCACGGCCTTGCTCCATGCGGCGTCCCTTTCCCGGCCCAACAGTTCGTGCGCCGTGTAGGAATGGGTCTGGCCGTCCTGGCTGACGGCAACCCGTGGATAGGCCCTGACGTTGTGGTACCATGCCGGATTGCTTTTCTGGCCCCAGTTCGAGGCGATGAGGATGATGTTCCGGCCGTCGGGGACGCCGACCAGCGTGACGGCGCGCGTCCGGCCGCTTTTGGCTCCGGTGGTGGTCAGGGTCAGGATGGGCAAGCCGGTGAACAGCGCGGCAGCCGTCGTCCGGCCGCCGCTGAGGCGAAAGACGGCCTGGTCGAGATGGTGGATGGTATTGGCCAGCAGCCAGGCCGCCGGGCGTGTGGCGATGAGGCCGCGCATGAAGTGCTGGACGGGATTGGGCGAATCGGTGGGCGGGTTCATCGGCGATTAGGCCACATCGATAATGTAGATGCGGCCCCAGACCCCCAGCACAGCCACGGAATAGCCGGTCGTGATGGTCAGGCGCGGCAGCTTGCGCACTTCCTCCTTGATGAGGTCGTACTCGCTGGTCAGCAGCACGATGCGGCCGCCGGGACGCACGACGCGCTGTAACTCGGCCAGAATCGGCGGGTAGAGCTTGGCCGGGGTTTGCGAGCCGCGGAGTTGCTTGCCGAAGGGCGGATTGGTGGCGATCTTGTCGACCGAGGCGTCGGCCAGTGGCAGTTGGCGGGCGTCCCACTGGCGGATGTCGGGCAGTTTGTCGGCCGCGGTGGGTTTCTTGCGGCTGCCGCGCACGTTTTTTCGGGCGGCGTCGACGCGCTCTGGGTCGATGTCGCCGCCCAGCAGCGCGGCGAACTTGCCGGCTTGCTGCCGCTCGTAGAGGATCGTGCCGCTGCCGGACATTGGGTCGAGAAAGACGTCGTTGGGCTGTGGGTCAGTCAGGAAGACCATCGCCGCGGCCACCGACGGCCGCAGCGACGCCGGCAGTTCGACCTTGCGCTCGAAACGGTGGCGCATCGTCCGGTCGCTGAGGCGCATCCCGATCAGCAATTGCGAGCCGAGCAGGTTGGCCCAGACCTCGATCTGCGCGTCGTCGGCCACCGGTGTCCAGCGCGTGTAGCGTTCCTTCAGGCTGCGCCAGACGGTGGCGGTCAGATCCTTGCGCGAATACTCGAACTTGCCGTACTGGCGGCTGATGACGCGATAGGTGGGCGGGGTGCTGAGACGGCGCACGCGCAGATAATCGTTGACGGTGCGGCCGAAGCTTTCCGAGTTGGCGATCAGGTCGTGGAGGCCGCGCAGGTCGCGCCGGAGTCGGGTCAGTTCGTCGTGATAGGCGATTTGCATGAAGACGTCTTCGGTCGTGCGCAGCTTCAGCAGATCGGCCGCCGGGCCGGGGTAGTCAAAGACGACGATGCCGTTCTGTTCCTTGGCGAAGAGATAGCGCTGGAAGTGGGCGTCCTTCAGTCGCTTGCGAATCTCCAGCCAGGCGATCTCTTCAACCCCGGGCATGGTTTGGGCGTAATAAGTCATAGGTTTCTCACTAAACAATAGGCCGCGGCAGGCCGCGGCTTAGGCGGACTGCCGCTGGGCCGTGTCAATTCGTGCGTCGTTGTTCATTCCATTATACGGCCGCGCCAAGGAGGACGGCGATGAACCAGATCAGGAAGTCGTACTTGAGTAACTGGCTGAGGCGCTCCAGCTGTGGGCCGGTGCGCTCGCGCGTGACGCGAATGATCACGTAGATCGCCACCGGGAAGACGCCCAGGGCCACGATCCAGGCGTAGACGGCGTGGTAATGGCCGGCCAAATAGGGGACGAGCATGACAATGGCCGTGGCCCCCAGCAGAAAGAAAAAGACGGTGCGGGCGGCGCGGGGGCCGATGGCGGTGGAGATGGTGCGCACGTGGTGGGCCTGGTCGCCGTCGTAGTCGGCCAGCGTCTTGAGCACTTCGCGGCCGAGGATGCCCACAAAGATGATCGCTCCCAGCCAGAGCGACGGCCGCACGTTGCCCGCGGCCACGCCGCCGAACAGGGGACTCATGGCCGAAATGAGGGCCACGGTGGCATTGCCCAGCAATACGGTGCTTTTGAGCCACATGGAGTAGACGTAGAGCAGGATATTCGAGGCGACGGCGATGAGCAGGGCGGTGGGGCTGATGAGCGCGGCCAGGACGACGGAGAGTAGGGCCAGGACGATCGAGAAAATGAGGACGGCGCGCGGACTGACCATGCCGGAAGGTAACGGCCGCTGCGGTTGATTGATGCGGTCGATGTCGATGTCGCGGTAGTCGTTCCAGGCATTGGCGGCGGCCGAGACGAATAACGTCGCCAGCGCGGCCAGGGCGATCTTGTCCCACGCGCCCGTGCCGGCCACATAGCCCCCCAGGATGACGGCCAGCACGCCCGTCAACGTCGACAGCGGGCGACTTATCTTGTATAGACCTTTAGACGTTTTCCACATAAGTATTTCTTCTCAATTTCCTCAATGACGCCGGCCGCGGGAAAGTGCACAGGCTTGCTCTTCACTCTTAAATACAGACAGAAAAGAATGTTGAGCAGCGGCAATCATATAGAAATGTGCATAAAATGGCACTTAATTGCTGTTAATATGGCTTGCAAATTCCTATAGGGTTGATTATACTATTGTCTAAGTCTAGCGGGTTTAAGAGGAACTCCTCCCCCAAACTGGCACGAGAGAAACGCGACTGGAACACCCCGTCTAGGCCAGGTTGTCTCCCACCCCCCTCCTCGAACGGGATTCGACCGACGGGTCTAGATGCTCCCCTCCTGGCATCGGATCCACTGGCAGCCGCCTCGCAAGAGGCGGCTGTTTTGTTTTATGATCGCTATCCCTTATTAACGAATTAACCACGGAAAACATGGATTCCAGGGCCAGGGAGGGTTGATATTCACCCCCTCCCTTTCCATATCATCCGTGAAAATCCGTGGCTAATTTCTGCGATGACTCCGTTGGGAATCGAACCCAAAACCTTGGGATTAAAAGTCCCCTGCTCTGCCGATTGAGCTACGGAGTCGGCCGGTCGATTGGATCGATTGCAGGAATTATAGCTGCCCCGAGGTGAGGCGGCAAACGGGGCGTTCCGTTGAGGTGCCTGACGTATCCAGTCTGATAATTTGCCCCAATCACGCGACCGGAGGGCCGCTTTCGGGTACACTTTCTTTATGCCACGCGAACGCACTTATCGCACCGAAGCCGTCGTCATCCGCCGCAGCGATTTCGGCGAGGCCGATCGCCTGCTGACGTTGTTCAGCGCCGACCGCGGCAAGCTGCGCGCCATCGGCAAGGGCGCGCGCAAGCCACAGAGCCGCAAGACCGGCCATGTGGAACTGTTCATGTGCAGCAAGTTCCTCATCGCCGAAGGGCGTGATCTCGACATCGTGACCCAGGCAGAGATGGTAGAAGGCTACTCGGCCTTGCGGGACGACCTGGTGCGGGCGACTTATGCCTCGTATGCCGTGGAACTGCTCGACCGCTTCACCGTCGACGACGATCCGCATCGCGATATCTACGACCTGTTGGTCGCCGTGTTGGGCTGGCTGTCGGCCGCGCCGGCCGACGAGCTGCTGCTGCCGGCCCGCTACTATGAGCTGCGCCTGCTGTCGCTGACCGGCTTCCAGCCGCGCCTGTTCAACTGCCTCCATTGCGGCGAGCCGATTCGCGAGCAGGATCAGGCCTTCAGTGCTGATCTGGGCGGCCTGCTGTGTCCCAACTGCCTGGAGATCGATGCGCGCGCGCGTCCTATCTCGGCTGTGGCGGTCAAGGTGATGCGCTATCTGCAAACGCGGCCGTGGGATGCGGTCAGCCAACTGCGGCTGCGCCCGGCGGTGTTGCACGAACTTGAGCGGGTGATGCACGACTACCTGACCCATATTCTGGAGCGCGATCTGAAGTCGGCCGACTTTCTGCAGCGCTTGCGCCGCGAGGCGGAGTTGTTCACGCCGGTGGATGAGGAGTAGAACGGGGGCCCGTTCAGGCTCGTGACCACCCTGGTTTCAGGACGAAATGTAGCGCCGGATTCTTTTCCGGTGGCCGCTGGTCGGAGAGCCGGTCAAGACACCGGCACGACAGCGCGGGTGTTCGGTGCGCCGGCATACCGGGCTTATGTTATACTAGCGAACTCGATATGGTATCCACGGCAAACACGAATCGTAATCCATCGAACGCCGCGGCCGAAGTTCCGACGACCTGGCGGCCGACGTTCAAATCTCGTCTCTACGATCTCGCCCATTCGCTGGGTGAACAGTTCCTGAAGGCAGCCTATGCACCGCGCTTCAATGAGTGGTGCCGGACGCGGGCCGCGGGCGCGCCCGACTTCCCGACACGCTACGGGCTTTACCAATATCTGGTCGATGCCCACGGCCTGGGCGGCCCCATCGACTTCCTGGAGTTCGGCGTGTTCTTCGGAGAGTCGCTGCGCTGGTGGGCCGAGCACAACAGCGACCCGGCGGCCCGTTTCGTGGGCTTCGACAAGTTCACCGGCCTGCCGGAATCGTGGGTTGGCTTGCCGCCGGGCACGTTTTCGGCCGGCGGCCAGGTGCCGCAGTTCGACGACCCGCGCGTCGGCTTTGAGATAGGCTACTTCCAGGAGACGATGGTCGGTTTTATCGGCCGCTTTCCTCTGGCGCGACGCACGGTTATTCACCTCGACGCCGATCTCTACAGCGCCACGCTCTACGTCCTGACCATGCTGGCCAATTATCTCAAGCCCGGCGACGTGATACTGTTCGACGAGATCGGCTCCGGCTACGGCGTGACGCATGAGTTTCGCGCGCTGAACGACGTGGAGTCGGCCTATGGCCTGAAGTACAAAGTGCTGGGCGGAGCCGACAATTTTCGGCAGGGGGCGATTGAGATCGTTTAAGAGGGGAAAGCCACAGATTTCGCGGATTTCTTAGAGAATCACCGTATCGCTTCCATTGTCGGATGGGCAGCAATTGCCTAGGGTGGGCCAGGGTTGCGCCGGTAGAGGGTGACGGTGTTGTCCCCGCTGTCGAACACACGGACGGCGGTGTAGTTGCCGGCCACGTAGCCCAGCAGGGCCTCGGACTCTTCCGGCGTCTGCGCCCAGAAGTCGACCGGCGGATCCATGACCAGGAATTCCCCTTCCCGCAACAAGGCCATATTCCGGTCGAACGTGCCGGTGTACAGGAATGTGTAATGGCGGCCGGCATAGTAGCCGACGATTGGCCCTTGCCGGGCGATTAGGATGAAGGCGTCGTCGGGCGACGCGGCAGCCAGATGGACGCCGGCGTCGCGCAACGATGCCAGGCGAGCGTCGTTGTGGAAGTAGCGGTCGCGCACGACGGGCGACCACCACATTTCTCCCTGGCCCATCTCGGCCGCGGCCGGCAGGCGCAGCGGCGAGAGACTCCACAAAAGTGCAGCAGCCGCCAAGCCGGCGACGACGGCCGTTGTTGGCCGTCGCCGTGCCCGCCCAAGCAGCGACTGCCAGGGGATGGCGATCCCGATCAACAGGGTGACGGCCGGTATCGTGCCGAAGAGATGCCGGGCTTCTTTCAGTTGGACAAACAGCGACAGCCCGACGGTCAGGCCGATATAGACTACCAGCAGGTGGGCCAGGGGATGCTGTTTGCGCCAGGCGGCGGCGTAGGCGACCAGCGCGACAATCAGCAAGGCGACCATCTCCCAACCCAGAACGGTGCGCACGATGAGAAGGATCCAGTTCCACAACTGGACGTTGAGCCGAACGTCGACGGCGTTACCGCCCACGCCTAGCGCCGCACCCCAGCGCCCGGCCGATGCCGCGCGAGCGGGGTCGAGCCACAGCGCCAGCACCCACAGCCCCAGCCCGACGAGGGTTGGCAGCGCCAGCCAGACGAGCTTGGGCCAGCGGCCGGCGGCGCGCCACAGCCGCCACAGCGCCCAGGGCAGCGCCGCCATCCAGAAGGTGACGGCGACGACTTTAAGCAGGACGGCCGTCGCCATGGCCGTCCCGGCCGCTGCTGCCCGTCGACTCGTCAGACGGGCCTGATCTTCGGCCAGCCAGAAGATGGCCAGCAGTAGAAAGAGGTTGGTGAAGACCTCCATGCGCAGGAAGAACGAGTAGAGGTTAAAGAACGGGCTTAGCGCCAGTAGCAGCGCCGCGACCAGTCCGGAGGGCCAGCCCCGGGCGCGGCCGGCGATGACGTAGACCATCAGGATGCAGCCGGCCGCGGCGGCCAGGGTGACAAGGCGCAGCAGGAACAGGTTCTCGCCGAATATCAGCGTCAGCCCACTGAGCAGATAGAGGTAGAGCGGCGTCTGATCCAGTTCGAGTTGGCCCTGCGGCCCCAGACTGCGCAGGGGCAGGCCGGTCGTGTGGATGTTGCGAGCGATGTCGAGAAAGATGCTCTCGTCGTACTGGGCGATGGAGACGCGCAGCATCGGCGGCAGTTGCAGGGCCAGGAACAGCAACAGGACGAGGCCAAGCGGCCGCCAGTCAAGCTTTTTCATATCGGCCTCAGTTGACTGGTTTGTGGCCGTAGCCGATTATGGGCTTGGAAGAGCATAGATCCTGATCTCGGCTCGCTCGGAGCTAAACGTCTTAACAAGCTCGAAAGACGCGAATACTGTTTTGTAGTCGGCCGCCTCCTTCGCATAGCGCTCTGGGTCATCAAGATAACGGCCGTATCGCCCTTTGCTAAGCACCAGATAGTCGAACGCTTGCTCCGCGTACCACTCCGGCGGATTATCGATGATTTGCTCGAACACCTCAAGCGCATACACATCGGGGTCAATGTATGGCCCGTAGGATTCCAGGGCGATGTGGCTGCCAGGCGGGATATTGGCGGTGATCCATTCGGCGGCCACTGGTATGGTTCGTTCCCCTGCCCGACGCACGTTCTCGGCTATCGACATTCGAGCCGGAAAACCGACCAGGACGACCATGAGAAGCAGGAGCGCGGCCGAGACGACCCCGCGCCGCTTCGGATCCGGCAGGCGCCGGGCCGCGCGGCTCGTTTCGACCCACAGGACGGCCGAGAGCAGGAATAGAAAGGGCAAGATGGGCAGGATAGTCCGGTCGTTGCGGACGATGAACCGGCTGATGAAGATGAAGTAGACCACGGGAAATGAGGCCAACAGGAGCGTCACCTTTGACTTGAGCAAAATGCCCCGCCCCAATTGGAGCAGCGCCAGCAGAGGCATGAGCGTGGTCGTTGACCACAGGAAGATCGCGTACCAGCGAACGCTGTCGCCCTCCATGCCGGAATGGCCCGTGGCGTAATGGGTGGCGTCGAACCGCAGCGCCTCGGAAAAAGCCGGGTAGTCGAGGGCGGCGTAGGGCGTGGCGAGCAGGAAGATCAGGCCGCCCAACAAGGCCGGCAGATAGAGCCGTTTGTCGCGCCAGCCCGACCAGCCGGCGCGCAGAAAGTGGGCTGCGGGCAGGATGAGGCCGACGATGGCCCCGTTGTACTTGCTGGCCGCGGTCAGGCCGATGGCGACGCCGATCGCCACGTAGTGTCGCGTGCGGCCCTGGCGGAAGATGCGCACGCCGAAATAGAGCGTGAGCAGGGCGAAAAAGGTGACGAACATATCGGGCGTCACGATGCGACTATTATAGATGAGGGTGGGCGAGACGGCCGTCAACAGCGCGGCGACAGCACCCACGGCCCAATCATCGGTCAGCCGCCGGGCGATCAGGTAGACCAACAGGACGGCCCCGACGCCGAGGACGACCGTCAGGAGGCGGCCGATCATCACGATGGCCGGATCGGGCGCGAGGGTTGTACCCAATATCAGGGATGACAGATCGGCCAGTTCCGTGGGGCCGGCGAATGTGCCCGTCATGTGTCCGGCCCCATAGTAAACGAGGTAGGCCAGGGCATGGACGTAGAACACCAGGGATGGGTAGTGGAAGAAATGGGGATTCAGATCACCACTCTTCAGGATGCGCAGGGCGGTGCCGACGACGGCCGGTTCGTCGGGGTGGAACACGTAGGGCAGATCATAGCCGATGCTCCATAGGCGCAATGCCGCGGCAAGCCCCAAAAGCGCCACCAACAGGGCAATCTCCTTCTTAGTCCATGACACTGTCATCCGTAGCAGTCATCCTGTTGCTAATTTGTCGGCCGGCGGCGCACTCTGGCGCAGCCCGTCGCGCAGTCCGCGCCAATAGGCGGCCGCCACGGCGAATTTACCCTTCATGAGCAGGCGGCTCAACATTTTGAGCGCGCTGGCCGCGCGAAAAACAAGGATCGCCGGCGGATTCCCCACTCGCCGGTGGGTTCGCCAGAAGATGACCCCGCTGCGCGCCAGGTGATAGCGTCGAAAGGGCGACTCCAGCCCGCCGCTGCTGGCGGCCACACGATGGTAGAGGTGGGCGTCGGCGGCCAGCCTCAGGCGGTAGCCGGACTGCTGCAGGCGCAAGCTCCAGTCCAGATCCTCAAAATACATGAAATATCGTTCATCGAACAGCCCGGCCGTGGCGGCTGCCGCCAGATTGACCAGCAGACACGTGCCGAGCAAATAGTCGACGTCGCGATCGGCCGCCCATTCGGGGCCGTCCTTCTCGTCGCGAGCCATATCGGCGATGTCGAGCGATTGGCGACGGCGACGGCCGCCGGCGAACCACAGCGTGTCCGGCCGCGCTTCGTAGTAGATTTTGGGCGACACGAGGGCGATGGTCGGCCCTGTCGCGGCCAGCAGCCGGTCGAGCATGTTGGGGGCGGCGAAGGCGTCGTTGTTGATCAGCAGGGCGTAGTCGTAGCCGCCGTCGAGGGCGCGCCGCAGGCCGACGTTGCTGCCCCGCCCAAAGCCCAGATTCTGCGGCAAGGCTAACATTTCCACGCCCGGCGGCAGTTCCCGGCGCAGCAACTCGGCCGAGTCGTCGCCGGAGCCGTTGTCGATGACCAGGATATCGAGCGCAGCCGACGCCGTCATGGCTCCCAAAGCGCGCACGCATTCCAGCGTCAGCTCCGCTTGCTGCCAATTCAGCGTGACGGCCAGGACACGGGGGGGCGGCCGTTGCCCCAGGTTGTCAGTCACGCGCCGCTTCTCCGCCCGCGCCCCAGGCCCAGGCCAGTTTGGTGAGGTAAATTGCCGGCAGATCGGCCGGATGGCGTCGCAGGATGACGGGCTGTTCGACCACGAGACGGGCGGTGGCCGCGGCGGCGATGCCCGGACTGAGCAGGCGCAGCAGCCGGGGGTGACGCAGGAGAGTGGGGGTGTGCAACAGGTCGCTGTGCCTGAGGCGCACCTGGCGCGAGTAGTAGCCGCTGCGCGCGCAGTCGGCCCACACGGCGCGCAGCGTGTCGCGGTTGTGGCAATGCTCGACGGCCGCGTCCGGTTGGAAACAGGGTGGGAACCCGGCCTGAGCCATGCGCGCCGTCCATTCCATGTCCTGGCTGCGGGGCAGCGCCTCGTCCAACTCTCCAATTTTCTCGATGACTCGTCGCTCGACGGACAGATTGAGTGTCGGCAGGATGGCCCGAGGGCCGGCCGGCCGGGTGGGGAGGTAGGCCTGAAACAGTCCCAGATTGTAGCCGCGGCTCCAGTAGTTGCGGCCCGTCGGCAGCACACTGCCGCCGACGACGGGATGCCCGGCGACGTGGGCCGACTGGTGGGCGCGCAGCCAGCCGGGTTGGGGCAGGCAGTCGCTATCCAGAAAGATCAGCAGCGGCGACGAGGATTCGCGGATGCCCCGATTGCGGGCGACGGCCGGATTGACCGGATGGCCGGTGTCGATCAGCCGGGCGCGGCCGTCGGGCGTGAGCAGCCCGGCGTCGTCTTTACCCACGACCAGGATTTCGGCCACGTCCTCCGCGCCGGCCTGCGACGACACGGCGGCCAGCACGTCATCCAGGATGGGCGAGTTGAGGCTGGGGATGATGACCGAGACGCGCATCAGAGCACCCGGCAGAGCAACCCCTTCAGGTAGGCCGATTCCGGGAAGGAGAGCAGCACCGGGTGGTCGGCCGACTGGCTCAGATGACGCCATATCTGCACGTCGCGCCTGGCGTCGACGGCGGCACTGAAGACGATTTTCTGGAACAGATCGGCGCTGACGAGGCCGGAGCAGGAGAACGTCGCCAGCACGCCTTCCGGCCGCAGCAGCCGCATCGCCAGCCAGTTGAGGTCCTTGTAGCCGCGCGCGGCGCGGTCGATTTGGCCCTGGTTGTGGGCGAACTTGGGCGGGTCGAGGATCACGGCGTCGAACTGCCGTCCTTCTTCGCGAAAATAGCGCAGCACCTCGAAGGCGTCCCCGGCGATATATTCGTCGGTTGGCCGTTCGAAGCCGTTGAGGCGCATGTTGCGTTCGGCGATCTCCAGCGCGGGCGCGGAGCTGTCCACCTGCACGACCGCACGCGCGCCGGCGGCGGCGGCATAGACGCCGAACGCGCCGGTGTAGGCGAAGACGTTGAGCACCTCGCGCCCGGCCATGTAGGGCGGGCGGGCGACGGCGGCTCGATTGTCGCGCTGGTCCAGATAGAAGCCGGTCTTGTGGCCGTGATGAACGTCCATGAGGAACGAGAAGCCATTTTCGCGCAGGGTCAGTTCGGCCGGCGGCGGCGCGCCGTGGCGCAACTCGACGAGCGGCTTCAGGCCCTCCTTGCCGCGCACGTCGACGTCCGACCGCTCCAGGATGCCCACCGGCTGGAGCAATTCGACCAGAAGCGCCGTCAGCATCTCCTTGCGCCGGTCGATGCCCAACGTCTGGCACTGCATCACGAGATAGTCGCCGTAGCGATCGACCACCAGGCCGGGCAGCCCGTCGGCCTCGGCGTTGACGAGACGGTAAGCGTCGGTGGGCAGTGGGGCGCGGGCAGTGGGCAGGGTCGTTTCAGTCGTATTTCGTATTTCGTGTCTTGTTTCTGGATTTGTAAGTGCTTCTCGGCCGTTGATCGCCAGTCGCAGCCGGCGGCGCCAGAAATCCTCGTCTATCGGTTCGGCCGCGTCCCAGGAGAGGATGCGGGCCTGTATCTGCGATTTGGCATTGTAATAGGCTGTGGCGAGCGGCACGCCTTTTTGGTCGGCGACGGTGACCAGGTCGCCCGGGGCGGGTTGGCCCTGCACCCGGCCGATGGCCCCGGAGAATATCCACGGGTGGCGGTTGTGGACGGGTTTATCGCGGCCTGGTTTCAGAATGAGTGTAGCGGTCGGATTTTCCATGAGCGTCAGTATCCGGTATTCAGTGACCCGTGTCCAGTGTGATTCCGGGATGTAGCGCCGGGGAGCGGGATAAGAATCCGGCGCTCGAGAGGAAGGTTCAGCCCGCTCTTCGCCCGTCGCGCCTCAATGGCTTATCTCTACCCCTGTGCCGGCCGGGCGGCCGACCCATTGCGAGATGAGAATGCCGGTCAGCATCAGCGCACAGCCGAAGAGCGCACGCAGCGATAATTGCTCGCCCAGCAGCAGCCAGCCGCCGATGACGGCGAAGACCGCCTCCAGACTGAGGAGGATGGCCGCATCGGCCGCCCGGGCGTGGCTTTGGGCGATGACCTGCAGCGTGTAGCCCACGCCGACCGACATGATCCCGGCATAGAGAATAGGGGCCAGCGCCGCGCGCAGAGCGGCCATCGAGGTCGTCTCGGTCAGCACGGCGGCGATGGTGCTGAGGGCGGCGCAGGCCATGAATTGCAGGAAAGCCAGCTTGACCGGATCTGTGCCGGGCGACAGATGGCCGATCAGCAGGACGTGGCCGGCCCACAGAAACGCCCCGACCAGCACCAGGGCATCGCCCCAGGCCATGCGCAAGCCGCCCTCGATCGTCAGGAAATAGAGACCGACCGCGGCCAGCAGCGCCCCGGCCCAGACCGCGGCCGAAGGACGATGGCCCAACGTCAGCCCCAGCAGGGGCACGAGCACGACGTAGAGGCTGGTGATGAAACCCGCCTTGCCGGCCGTGGTCGAGGCGATGCCCATCTGCTGGAATGTGGCCGCGGCGAAGATCACCGCGCCCGCCAATGCGCCCCCGATCAGCAGCGCGCGATTTCCAAAGGCAACGACCGGCGCTTGGGTCGCCGCCCGCCGCTGGTCGAGGACGATCATGAGGGGCACCAGCGCCAAACCGCCAATTAAAAAGCGGACGGCGTTGAAGGTGAACGGCCCAATGTGGGCCATGCTCGACCGCTGGGCGACGAAGGCGAAGCCCCAGATGACGGCCGTGAGCAGCAGAAGCAGATTGGCGCGGGCGCGGGGGGAGGCGGTAGACATACCTTGGGGTAAAGACCTCAGAAGTTTTCCGCAACCCCCGGCCGTCCTGGACGGAAACGGGTGAGCAGTATCCGGTTGACCTGATCGGCCGCCTCGTGTTGCACCCAATGACTGATCCCCGGCAGCCGGATCAGTTCGCCCTTGTCGCACAGGGCGGCGCTCTCTTCGGCCATCACGCTGCGCAGGGCCACATCTTTTTCGCCCCAGATGATCGTCGTCGGCACGGTCACGCGCGGTGAGCCATGAGGAACCGGCGACATCAGGAACGCGCGGTACCAGTTCAACATCGAACTCACCGCTCCCGGCCGGGACCAGGCCAGCTTGTACTGCTCCAGATCGTCGTCGCTAAATGCGCCCGGCCGGGAGCTGCGCCGCAAGAGTTGGCTCAGGAGCCGGTGGCCGGCGGCGCTTAGCAGCGCTTCCGGCAGCCAGGGTAACTGGAAGAAGGCGGCATAGGTGCTGCGCAACATCTGGCGTGGGTCGCGGCGCAAATGGTTGAGGGCGACTTGGGGGTGGGGTACGTTGAGGATGGCCAGATGCCGGACGCGTTCCGGGGCCGTTAGCGCGACCGACCAGGCGACCATTGCGCCCCAATCGTGGCCGGCCAGATAGATCTGCGAGTGGCCTGTGGCTTCGATCAAGCCGATGACATCCTGGGTGAGGGTGTCCAGGCGATAGGCCGCTCGGCCGGGCGGCTTGTCACTCAGGTTGTAGCCGCGCTGATCGGGCGCCCACACCCGCAACCCGGCGGCGGCCAGCGCCGGAATCTGCCGCCGCCAGCCATACCAGAATTCGGGGAAGCCGTGGAGCAAAATGACCGGCGGGCCTTCGGGCGGGCCGGCGGTCACAGTGTGCAGGGTTATCCCGTTGGTTGGGAGCAGGTGGTGTTCGTACATGGGTAAAGACCTTATGGAGAAAGCAGCCACAGATTTCGCAGATTTTTGGAGACGCATCCGGGAAGTCGGTAGCATTG
Source organism: Promineifilum sp. (assembly GCA_017983515.1). GTDB lineage: Bacteria > Chloroflexota > Anaerolineae > Promineifilales > Promineifilaceae > Promineifilum. The sequence goes on from JAGOBF010000015.1 coordinate 30,891, forward strand.
CTAAGCACTTTGTCTTTTGGAGTTCGCGTGAAGCCTCTGGGCTCTGCTCTCATCAAACGTCGCGATGATCCTGGCCGCTTTCCGGGCCGCCCGTCAGCAGGTCGAGGGCATGGGGCAAGACGGGCAGCAACACCTCCAGGTTCTCGCCGACCGCCTTGGGGTTGCCGGGCAGGTTGACGATCAGCGTCCGGCCGCGCATGCCGGCCACGGCGCGCGAGAGCATGGCGTGTTGGGTCACCCTCAGGCTGGCCGCGCGCAAGGCCTCGGCGATACCCGGCGCGTCGCGATCGATGACGGCGCGGGTCGCCTCCGGGGTGACGTCGCGCGGGGCGAAGCCCGTGCCGCCGCTGGTCAGGATGAGGTCGAGACCGGCGGTGCACCAGTCGAGGAGGGTCTGGGTAATGACCTCGAACTCGTCGGGGATGACATCGCGCCGCTCGATGGCCCAGCCGGTGTGGCGGGCCACTCTGTCGGCCGCCAGCGGCCCGCTCTTGTCCTCGTAGACGCCTTGCGCCCCGCGGTCACTGATCGTCAGGATCCCGACCCGTCGCATGGCCCTATTCGGTCCGACTGGAATCGCCCACCAGCGCCAGCATGGCGTCGCTCAACCCGCCGTCGGTGACGCCGTAGTAGAGGTGGACGCGGTCGCCCTCGCGCGCGGCCAGATCGTAGAGGGTCATGTTGCTTTTTTGGCGACGATTCAGGACGGCGACGTTGTGACGCCACTGCGCGGTCGACAGGTCCGGCGGCGAGGTCTCGACCTGGGTGATGGCGTAGTGCCACAGGCGGCGAGCCGACGAGCGAGTGACGTTGTTGATCAGGTTACCGTTGCGCAGGTCGCGCAAGGTGTGGTAGATCACGCCGTCGCGCTCCTGGCTGTCGACGTGCTCCACGCCGGTGCGTGGCGGTTCGAAGCCGCCGCGACCGTTGTTGCCGGCCGCTGCCGGCCGGGCTGTCTCGCTGCGGGAGGGCGGGGCGGGCTGTGGCGTGGACGCCGGGGGGGAAGGTTCCGGGCTGGTTTCCTGCACCGGGATGCGCCGCCCCAGGCCGCGGTCGACCAGGCGAACGATTTCATCGCGCACGGCCAGCGTCGTCTCGGCCTCATCGCGCACATAAAACAGATTGTGATCGATGGCGTAGGGCGTATCGGGGCCGGGGGTGACGGTGATGCGCACCACGGTCGTGCCCTGGGTGGGCAGGCTGTCGATCATCACTTGCGGCTCAGGGCTGAAGCGCTTGGTGATCGTCCCTTTCAGTGACTCAATCACCTTTTGCGAATCGCGGACGCCCTCCGGCTTGGCCTTGGGGTCGGCCGGTAGGCCGACGTAGATCGTGCCGCCGTTGGTGTTGGCCATGGCCCCAATGTCCCGCAGGACATTGTCCAGATAGCCGCCGCGCTGGTTGAGGCTGGGGTGGAACGACTGCACCAGCGATTCGCCTTCTTCGCGCGCCGACTGCACGAAGTCTACCGCTTTGGCTGTGCCGCGGTAGGGGCGGGTGAGGGAGTGGTCATTGCCGCGGATCACCTGCGCCAGGGCGTCGAACGTCACTTCCTCCAGCAATATTTCTGTCACCCGGTCGCCCACGCCCAAATAGGGCGAGCTGGACGATTCACGCATGAGGCGATGGGCGTCGGACCCCTGGATGCAGCGCATCGGCCGCGGATACTCTGGCTTGGAGCCGTCGAAGAAGCGGCGCGTGGTCTGGTTGCCGCGCTTTTCCAGGTCGGTGACTTCCAGCGCGTGGAGATTGTGATCCTGGGTATAAGCGATGCGCGTTTGTCCGCCGAAGTCGATGCCGCGCAGCATGACGCCATTGCCGGAATTGGCGTGGGCGGCGATGACGAGGCCGCCGGCCTCGTTGATGATCTGGTAGGCGGTCAGCACGTCGGACGTGGCCCCGACCGTTTGGCCGCCCATGCGCAGGGAGGTGGCCGGCACGCGCAACGTCAGCAGCAAATGCTCCAGATAGTTCACCGGCGTCTCGGGCGGGAAAATGCCCAGAATATGAAAGCCGAAGGTGGCGGTGAACTCGAAGCCGGGCAGGACCAACAGCTTGCCCAGCACGCGCCGGTACTCGTCCAGCAGGCGTTGCTCGGCGGGGTCGATGCGGCCGCGACTCTCCAGCCACAGCAATTGCTCGACCTCTTTCTGCATGGCGGCGTAGCCGGCCACGGTGTTGTGGTCGGTGATGGCGATAATATCAAGGCCGCGGGCGGCCGCCTGGCGCAATATGTCCAGATAGCTGATGTGGGGCTCCTGATAGTCGCTGGAGCCGGGGGTGTGTAAATGAAGATCCATCCGCCGCCACTGGGGCGATGAGCGTTTGATCTTCGGGGTTGAATTTTGGGATGAGGCGGAAGTGCCTCTGGATCGGCCGCGCCGGCTCGATCCCTGATCTTGTGTCATTGCGATGTGCTCCTGAAATTAGGGTCTGTCACCCAGAGCCGCAATCGCGCGCACCAGACCGATAGTTGTGATGCCAACCTTGATGGCATCGCCAGTAGAAATGGCCGGGGGGCCGCCGCGCGTCTCGCGCGCGGTTCGTATCAATAACCACGAGGTCATCAGGCCAAGTAGGGCGCCGACGGCTCCGCCAGTGACGAGCACTTTTGTTTGCCAATTTCCCTTTCGGTCCATGGCGGCGATTTCGTGGTTCATCGTCTTGTTAATTGTGTCCATAATCGTTACTCCGTGTGAATTTATCCCAGAGTCCGTTGAGCCATTGGCGCAGGTAGGCGGCGCGGGCGTGGAGGGCGATCAGCGGCCGCCGCACGCGCTCGCCGATGCGTATGGCTCCATCCTGCAGGCCGTCGAGCAAACCGTCCAGTTGCCACAACAGGATCTGAATTCGGCTGCGGTAGGCCATCGGTCCCGTCTCCGGATTATTCTTGCGCTGCTGGCGGCGGTTGAGCTTGAACGCTAACCAGGCGATCGGCGCGACGGCCATCAGGGCGATGAGCGGCGTAGCGATCAGGATGATGACCAGGGCCGACATGCCGGCGATGAAAGACGCCGCCTGTGGGGTTCGGATGGCGAAGGCCAGCACAAACAGCAGCACAAACAGACCGACAGCGATGATGGCGGCGATGATGACCGGCGTGTAAACGTTGCGGCGTAAATATCGCCGTCGTGCTTCATCGCGAGCCAGTTGCTCGGTGGTGGGTCTGTAGGTTGTCCGGGAAGTGTGGGCGACAGGCCAATCGCTCGCGAGCGGATCGGGGGTTGTCGTCGCTCGCGGCCTACCGGTAGCCGGTAACTGCGACGCCGGCGGATAGTTTGCTGAACTCATGGGATATAAAATAATTTCCTAATCGCTCCATTATATCATAGTTGCCGTCGATATGCTTGAGCCAGAAGGGCTTTCCAATAATCGGCCGATCTCGGTAACGCCGGTTTCTTGAACGGCTCGCCGACGCATCCCGCCGCCGGATAAGAACCCGGCGCTACGTTTCCAATCCCGTACAACTGAAAAGCTGGGCTTGAGTCCGGTCATCGGCAGGACGTTCTTGCAGGAGCGGAGCGTTGAGCGAGCAAAATCCGGCCTGGCGCATCATTAGCTCTATTATCTGGTATAATGCATTGCGTCATTACAGGTCGTAACGGGCCGTCTTCGGCCGCAAAACACACGAGTGAGGAAAAGTATGTCCAACAAAATTCTGAACCCCAAGGCATGGTATCTGTTGGCCGCCGGCGCGGCAGCGCTGGCCGTCGACGGCACGCGGCGCATTCTCAGGCGACGCCGCCGGGGCGAGCCGGTGATACCGGAAGCAGTGCCGGCCGCCTTCCGGTCGGGAGCCAAGAAGGCCGAGGCCACCTTCGAGGAATTCGAGATCAAGGTTGAGGAACAGGCCGAGCCGATCGTCAGGCCGGTCAGGAAAGCGGCCGGCAAGGCCAAGGATGCCCTGGAAGACGTGGGCGACAAGGTTGGCGACGCGGCCAAGGCGGTTGCCAAGCCGGTCAAAAAAGCCGCGGATAAGGCCGGAGATGCGCTGGAAGATGTGGGCGACAAGGTTGGCGACGTGACCCGGGCGGCCGTTAGGCCGGTCAAGAAGGTCATGGGCAAGGCCGAAGGCGCGATCGAGGAAACCGGGGACAAAGTAGAGGAGAAGGTCGAGACGGCGGTTGCGTCGCTCAAGAAGGCGGCCGCGACTACGCCCGACGACCTGACCGAAATCAAGGGCATCGGCCCGACGTTTGCCAAGCGGCTGACGGAGGGGGGGATCACCACCTACGCCGCTCTGGCCGCGGCGACCCCGGAGCATTTGCGCGAGGTAACGCAGGCCCCGCCCATGACTGACCCGGAGGAATGGATCGTCCAGGCCAGCGTGCTGGCTATGGCTGCCTAGCGCGATCAAAAAGGAGACGCCCCAAGCGTCTCCTTTTGCGAACTAGGGATCAGGCGGAGGCCGAATCCGTTTCGTTGGCCGCTCGCCACCAACGGACGACCGTCGTCAGGTCAGGGTTATCGCCGGCGAACTTGCCGTAATGGGCATAGCGGATGATGCCGGACGCATCAACGATAAATGTGGCCGGCAAACGCTGCGCGTCGCCGGTCGCTTGCCCCTGGGTATGGCCACGCGCCGCCGCACCCATCCCGGCCTTGATCGCGTCGGGGGCTATCAGGCGTAGCATGTTGCCCCGGCCGATGCCGTAGCCGGCATGTAGGGCCGGCTCCTCACGGGTGACACAGTCTACGCTGGGGGCCAGCCGATCGCCGAACTGCCGGGCGTGTTTGGGCTGCCCCAGGCCCACGGCTACCACTCGCAGCCCGGCCGCTTCCATGTCGTCTCGGTGCAGCTCCAACTGAGCTAGCCAATCGCGACAGTGAATTCAGCCGAAATGGCGCAGGAACGTCAGCAAGACCGGGCCGCCGGCCCAGTAGCTGGACAACGATACTTCCTGACCGTCAACATCGAGGGCCGTCCCCTCGGGTGCGCGATCCCCTGCTTCCAATTGTTTTAATTTCGCCAACTGCTTATTGCTCCCCTGCCGGGCCAACCTGCTACCGGCCATCATTCGGATAAACCACGTTCAATATCGACAATTCTAACCGGAATGCAACTATTTGTCAAGATTTTGCACGGGTTCTGTGATAGGGAGCACGACGCAGCCCACGCGCCGGGGATGGCCGCGCACGGGCGTAGCGGCCGGCAGGTCGCGCATGGCCCACAGGGCGGCCACGTCGCCGCCGGCGGTGATCGTCATCCACACCCCCCAAATCAGCAGCACCCAGGAGCCGACGGCGATGGCGACCACGGCGGGCACGATCCCCAGCGCCAGACCCGGCAGCCACAACATGCGGCGAAAGGCCGTCGCGGCCATGGGACTATCGCATTGTATTTGGGGCGCGAGTGGGGCGCGGCCGAAGCTGAGCCGGGCCGCTCCGGGCCCCACACGACCAAAGAGGCGATAACCAATTAGATGGCCCAGCTCGTGGAGGAACAACCCGGCAGCCAGCGCCCCGAGTAGACCCAGCAGGATGAGCGGCCCCTGCCCCGCCGGCGGCCGCGGCGCGAATTCTCCCCAGCGCAGCTGGTAGGGTAGTATCAGGAATATCATGCCCAGGGGGATCATGGTGAAGGCGATCATCATCGCTGTGGGCGGCGCGAGGGTGCGCTCGGCGACGGGCTGAATTTCGGCGGCCGGTGATGTGACCTGGACGTTGTTCGCCTCTTCCTCGTGGGCGGAGTCCGAAAATGGCTCATCCGTCCCCTCGCCGGCCTCATCGACGCCCAGCGCCCGCCCGAAAAAGGCGACCAGTTTTTGGCCGTACTGCACCGGCTCGGCCGCCCAGCCGGTGGCGTGGGCGGCCTGGGGGATTTCCCACAGGGTTTTGGGATCGCGCGCCGCCTCAAAGAGGAAACGGGTCATGCGCTGCTCCAGGCCGCGGCCGGCGCTGATGAGCAGGATGGGCCGTCGCGCCAGCCGGGCCAGGGCGGCGGTGTTGGCCGGCGGCCGCTCGTCGCCCGACAGGCGGTCGATGGCCGCCTGGTAGTAGCGTTCCAGGGGGTAGTGATAGAAGCGGTCGAGCGCGCCCGCGGGCGGCGGCAGATCATCGACCGTGCCCAGGATCGGCCCGTCGACGGCGACGGCGCGAATGGCCACGTTGCGCGCAGCGGCCTGCAGGGCCAGCATCCCGCCCACCGACACGCCCATCAGGCCGACGCCCCAACGGACGTCGGGTTGACGCATGAGAAAAGCGACGGCGGCCAGCACGTCATCGACCGCTTCCAGGCCTCGCCCGAACCGCCGGCCGCCGCTGTCCCCGTGGGCGCGCAGGTCGAACATGAGCACGCCGAACCCGGCTCGCGTCAGCGCCTCGGCGTGATAGGCCATCGCCAGCCGGTTGCCGCTGTGGCCGTGGACCAACACGACGGCGGCACCGTTCCGCGAGGGCACATGCCAGCCGGCCAGCGTGATACCGCCGGCGCCGGGGAACAGGACGTCGCGGTAGTTGGCCCCCCAATCGGCGGGCGTGCGAAACGTGACCCGGAGGCGGGGCGGTCGCATGAAGAGGAACGCGGCCATCAGCGGCCGGAGCACCACATGAACGAGAAACACGAAGAAAGCCAGTTGCGCCAACAGCATCGCGCGTCATTATAACTCAGGTCGGGGGGAGGGAAACGGATGAGTGAACGGGATATTGAATATCACCGGTCAATCGGCTAAACTCTGCGCTCGCAAGTTGTGTGATCTTGCCAGCCTTTCTTTCAACTAAATGCCGGAGCGTTCATTTGCGTGCCATCGGCTAAACAGATACTATGCTGCCGAATTTCAGAGGAGCAGAAAAATAGCGATGTTCGAACCAAACGGGGTCTATCGTAATCGCACGGGAGAATATACTGTGCTCGCCGTCAACGGCCCGCGCATGACGGTACGCTATGCGGACGGCAGCGAAGCCGAACTCAACGTCAACATTCAGGCGCGCATCTGGGAAAATATTGTGGCCGAACAGGAGGCCCGCGCCGCCAGCAGCCGCCACATGCGCCAGTCCAACAAGGACACCACCCATTATATCAAGGCCGTCAGTCTGCCGCCGGGTGAGGAGCTGGCTTTTCCCGGCTGGCAGGAGCGCATCGTCATGGTCCCGACGCCGGAGCTGGCTCAGAAAATCAAGCCCGGCGACCGCTTCATTTATTATGCCATCGAGGCCCAGACTTTCTTTGCCGTCGTCACCATCACCGGCGATATGTTCGAGGCCAACCCCAAGCAGCATACCTATACGACGGAACTGGCCAAAGCCGCCTTTTTCGCCACCGACGTGGACGCGACCGTGCCCGACCTGGAACACGGCGTCAGTATCGACTCCGTCGAAATGGAGACGTATCCCGATTTTGGCAAGCTCCACATCGAGAGCGAGTCTTTCTATCGCATCAGCGAAGATGACTTCGAACTGCTGGCCGAAGCCCTGACCGAGATCACCGAGGACGAGGAAGAGGACGTCGAAGAGTACGAAGACGACGACGAGGACGAGGTCGAATAATCAATGGCCGAATTTGTGCTGGTTTGCGTCGCCTGGCCCTACGCCAACTCCGACATCCATCAGGGTAACGTCACCGGCTCGCACCTGCCGGGCGATATCTACGCCCGCTATCATCGTCTGCGAGGCGATTACGTCCTGATGGTCTCGGGTTCCGACAGCCACGGCACGCCGGTGACGGTGAAGGCCGAGGAAGTGGGCCAGAGCAATCTGGAAGTCTACGAGCATTACCACGCCCGCTTCCTGGATCTGTTTCGCCGGCTGGGCATCAGCTACGATCTGTTCACCAGCACCCACACCGAGAACCACTTCCAGGTCTCGCAGGACATGTTCACCCGGCTCCTGGAAAACGAGTATCTCTACCGCAAGGTAACGCCGCAGATGTATTCGCCGGAGACTGGCACATTTCTGCCCGACCGCTACGTGGAGGGTACCTGCCCTAACTGTGGCTACACCGGCGCGCGCGGCGACCAGTGCGACAACTGCAACACTCTCTTCGAGAGCGCCGCGCAACTCATCAATCCGCGCAGCAAGCGGGATAACACGTCGCTGGTGCTGCGGGACACGGAGCATTTCTTCCTCGACCTGCCGGCCATCGCCGCGGATTCGCTATCGGACTGGATCCACGACGACAAGGAGGATTGGCGGCCGCAGGTTATCAACTTCGCCCGCAACTTCATTGACCAGGGGCTGATCGGCCGTGCCGTTACCCGCGACATGGACTGGGGCATTCCCGTGCCGGTGGACGACGGCTACGACGACAAGGTGCTCTACGTCTGGTTCGAGGCGGTCATCGGCTATCTTTCGGCGACCATCGAGTGGGCCAAGAACGCCGGCGACCCCGAAGCCTGGCGCGAGTGGTGGTATAACCCGGCCGCGCGCACCCTTTACTTTATCGGCAAAGACAACATCCCGTTCCACACCGTGATCTGGCCCGCCCAACTGCTGGGCGCGCGCGGTCTCTATGGCGGCAATCCGGAAGCCAAACTGAATCTGCCCTACGACGTGCCGGCTAACGAGTTCATGAACATGGAGGGCCGGAAGATCAGCGGCAGCCGCCACTGGGGCGTGTGGATGCTCGATGCCCTCGACCGCTACGACCCCGATCCGCTGCGCTACTATCTGACGACCAACATGCCGGAGACGCGCGACAGCGACTGGAGTTGGACCGGCTTCATCGAGCGCAACAACAACGAACTGGTTGCCAACTGGGGCAACCTGGTCAATCGCGTGCTCAACATGACCCGGCGCTACTTTGGCGGCGTCGTGCCCGAGCCGGGCGAATTGACCCCGGCCGACGCCGCACTTCTGACGACCCTCGATGTGGGCTTTATCACCGTGGGCGAGTTCTATGAGGGCTGCAAGTTCCGCGCCGCCGTGGCCGAAATCCTGCGTCTCTCGTCGCTGGTCAATCAGTATTTGGAAGAGACCAGCCCGTGGACGACCTTCAAGACCGATCCGGCGGCCGCCGGCCGCGCCCTCTACGTGGCCCTACAAGCCATTAGCGGCCTGAAGGTGCTGTGGGCGCCGGTGCTGCCGTTCACCAGCCAGGCGCTGCACGAGATGCTGGGCGAGGCGGGGACGCTTTTCGGCGAGCAGGTCGTGCGCCGCTACGATGAGGCGACGCGCAGCCATATGGCGCTGACCTATGACGCCGGCCCGGCCGCCGGCCGCTGGGAGCGGGCCGACATCCCCGTCGGGCGGCAACTGCCGCCACCGCAACCGATGTTCAAGAAGCTGGAGCCGGCGCTGGCCGAGCAGGAGTTGGCCGCGCTGGGGTCGAAACCGGACTAATTCGCGTCGCTAGCTCATGCGTGCTACACTCACGCGCCATGACCCTGGAACTTGACCGCCTGGCCCCTGAGTTGCAGCAAATGGCGATGGCCGCCGCGGCGCTGCGCCAATCCCAACTTCGTCGCGCCGAGCAATTGCGCGAACTGTTAGTCGAACGGGCGACGGACTGGGCCGGCATCCGCGCTGGACTGAAGGCGGCCGAAACGGCGGCCGACCGCAAGTATTTCCGCGCCGCCGCGCCGCTGTCTGAGCGTGAACCCCTTGACCGGCCCATTTCGCCCGGCCTGCCCCCGCCGCAAGCGACCATCATCGCCGGGGACGGCTCGCAGATCATGCCCGACCGTCACGCCGCTTTTCTCTATTATCTGATCAACATCGGCGTCATCGTCTATCATCACGGTGAAGGACGCGCGCCCCACACTCAGACGTTTCCGCAAATCTTTTATCCCCAGATCGACGATGACCTGACTGAGGACGAACCCGTCTTTGACAAGAGCCAGGTGACAATTGCCCGCGACCGGGCGGAGATCGAGACCCTGGCTAATCTATCGACGGCGTATCGCGGCGCTTCCGGCCGCGTGCTTACTCTGCTGGACCAGCGTTTGCTCTACTGGCCCATGCTCGGCGAGCGGGGCAGCGCAGATAAGGTCGTCGCCGACTGGACGCGGGCCATGCGCCACATCTATGAGACGGGCGCGCTGATGGCCGGCTACATCGACCGCCCTGGCAAGCGTTCGGTGGTGACGATGCTCCAGACGCTGCTCGACGAGCCGGACATGGATTGGAAGTCTTTGGGCAAGCGGCCGGTGGGCAATGAACTGACCGACGCCGGTCTTTATGCCACCCTGTTGGGCCCCGGCCAGCGCAGCCCGGTCTTCGTCGACATCTCGCCCGCCAACCACCGCTTCGCCGAGGAAGACCCCAACATCGAGGTGTGCTTCTTCTACCTGAACGCCGGTGCCAGTAATCTGTTTGTGGAAGACGGACTGGATCCCAACGGCGAGGCCCGGGCGGTGGCGCGGGTGGATATCCCGCGCTGGGTGGCCGAGGACCCGGCGGCCGTGGCCGATGTGCACGCGCTGATCTACGACCAGTGCCGCATCTTCGGCCGCTACCCCTATGCCCTGGCACGAGCCGACGAGCTGGCCGTCGTGGGGCGCGACGACGAAGTCAATCTCAACGTGATGATCGATTTGGCCATGCAGCGCGCCGGTGTCAGCGGCAGCGAGACGTCGAAACAAAGCGGTAAGGACAGCACCCGCGGCGCTCGCACGCCGTACAAGATGGGCGTCTGATTCCGGATGGGGAGCAGGGAGGAAGCCTCCGCAGATTTAGCAGATCGAGGAACAGAAGATCTGCCTAATCTGCGGACAAGGCTTTTTCTCTTGTCCACTTCAACTGCATGAAATTTCTTGGAGAGGATATTATGTCGGATTTGAGAACAGGGTGGCCCAGGGCGGAAGCGCCCATCGGCCGCGTGCTGCGGGCGGGGACGGTCGGCTTCATCATCGGCTGCCAGGTGCAGCAGCTCTCCGGGCCGTCGTTCGGCTGTCTGGTGAAAGCCCAGCCAGTGGACGAGCGCGAAGCTATCTTCGGCCTCATCTACGACATGAACGTCGCCGACGATCCTCTCGTCCGGCGGCTGATCCTGGCCGACAGCCCGCGCGAGGAAGTGATCAACGACCAGCGCCAGAACCGGCTGCTGCCCATTGAGATGAGTGTGCTGTGCGTGGGCTACTGCCTCAACAGCCGCTTCTACCACGGCCTGCCGCCCCGGCCGCCGCTCAACCTTGACCCCGTGCACCTGTGTCACGATACGGACGAGCTAGTCCGCTTCACCGACCACCTCGGCTATCTGCGGCTCATCCTGCGCGCGGCCGACGCGGGGGTGCCCGTCGACCAGCTTCTCGTGGCCCATGTGCAAGACGTCTATCGGCTGCGCGGCCACGACGTCGACTGGGCGGCGACCGTCATTAATGAGGTCATCGAACTGTTGCGCAGTGATTATGACACCCTTGTGCCCGTGCTCGAAGCGCTGGGCGAAGCGCTGCCCGGCTTGGCCGGCGACGCCACCGCAGTGGGAGGCTTTTAATGTTTGATTTGCCGTCACTGACCCCTGATGGGCTCGGCGCCAACGGCTCGGCCGCTGACAGTGGCCCGCTGGGCTATATCGTTGGCGGGGGATTGAAAAGCGGCCTGCGCGTGCGCCTGACCGTCCCGGCCGACACCGTGCAGGAAGGCGGGTTCGTCGTCTGCGAGACACCGCGCTACCGTTACTACGGTCTCGTCACCGACCTGCAACTCGGCGCCACCGACCCCCGTTTCGCCGACGAGAAGTCTGACCGCCTGCCCGCCGCCATCCGCGACGCGCTGTACGGCAAGACACTGTACACGACGCTGGAAATGTACTCGACGCTGCTGGTCGATCTGGGGCCGGAGCTGATGTCGGCGGAGCGCGAAGCGTGGCAGGCGCGCGTCGACCAGGGCGAGGAGAACCCCGGCCCGAAGCCGGTGAAGACCGTGCCCGCCCACCACGCGCCGGTGCGCCCAGCCGACGTGGCCGACGTGGAGGCTATCTTCGGCCGGGAAGGGGGGGCCAACTTCGTCATTGGCCACACCATCGAGCAGGGCTACCCGGTCTGTCTCGACCTGGAGCGCTTTGTCAAGCGCAGCAGCGGCATCTTCGGGGCCACCGGCACGGGCAAGAGCTTCCTGACGCGCATGGTACTGGCCGGGCTGATGAAGACCGACGTGGCCGCGGCGCTGGTGTTCGACATGCATAACGAGTATGGCTTCGACGCGGCCGACTCGGACCGCAACGAGCGGGTCAACGGCCTGAAGAGCCTCTTCCGCTCCAAAGTGGAGGTGGCCGCGTTGGGCCCCGGTTCGATGGCCGGGAGCAATCGCCCCGACTTCGATGTGATACTGGCGGCCGAGGAATTCACGATCCAGGATATCCTGCTCATCAGCGAGAAGCTGAGCCTGACCGAAACCAGCGCCGCGACCCTGAGCGCACTGGAGCGGTCGTTTGGCGACAAATGGTTCAGCAAGTTCATGGCGATGGATCCCACAGCCGAGGAACTTGACCCCGACACCGGCAAGAAGCATCCTGCGGTGCATTCGGTCGCCTTCTGGGCCAGGCAAGCTAACGTGAATGAGGAAGCGGCCAAGGGCCTCTACCGCCGCCTGAAGCCGATCTACGACAAGCCCTATATCGTCGAGAAGCCGGTGGTGGACGCCGTGACGGAGATCGTCAACCGACTGGAGCACGGCCGCCACGTTATTCTGTCATTCGGCCGTTTCGAGTCGGAGGAGGATTACCTGCTGGTGTCCAACATCCTGACCCGCCGCATCCGTGATCGCTGGGTGGAGGCCACGGAGCAGCACAAAGGGGGCCATACGACGGCCGCGCCACGTCCGCTGGTCATCGTCGTGGAGGAAGCCCACAAGCTGCTCAGCCCCGGCGTCTCGCGCCAGACGGCCTTCGGCAAGATCGCCCGCGAGCTGCGCAAGTACAATGTGACGCTGCTCATCGTCGACCAGCGGCCGTCGGGCATCGACGACGAGGTGATGTCGCAACTGGGCACGCGGGTCACGGGTTGGCTGGGCGACGAGGACGACATTCGCGCCGTGCTCAGCGGGCTGGCCGGCCGCGACCAGTTGCGCGGCATGCTGGCCCGCTTGCAAGAGAAGGAAGAGGTGCTGCTGCTGGGCTGGGGCGTCAAGATGCCCATCCCGGTCCGCTCGCGGCGCTATGACAAGAAGTTTTATGACGAGATGCGCGGGCAGGCGGCCACCTCCGCGCCCGAGAAGCGCTACACGCGGGAAGATGCCAACCGCGACTTATTTTAGGCTGCGTCCGGAAACCGGGTTTGGTCAGAACGAGCCTGGTTTGTCCGCCTCCTACATGGATTACGCCGGCAACCCTCTCTAGTTGTCCATTCGCGGCCGCTATGCTACTATCTGCGCATTATCCTTCATTCATCGATGCGCTTGATTGGTCTTATTTATTGTGACTCATTTTATTACTCGCGTTGATTTGGTTTCTCTGCCGCCTGGGGTGTGTCGCCTGACTCACAGGCCGCTTCGTGCCATGCGTTAATCATCACGGGATCAGGTAAACAAAAAGACCTTGCGAGCGCGCCGCGACCCACGGGGGCCGGCAACCCGATCGATTGTGAATGGTGGATGCATGACATGCATTCACCTTTTTCGTTTTATCAGGGAAGTTCGTCGCTCCCGCCGTTAACATTCATTTTCATTGATCATCTTTGATTTGGAGTCATTCATTCATCATGGGATCACGTATTGAATTCATCTCAAGACTCATCGGGGCGCTCGTCCTGGCGACGGCTTTGGCCATCATCGGCGTGCAGCTGGCCAACATGCTCAACCTCGATCCGCTGCGCTACGGCATCGCCTTTGGCGTCGGCGGCGGCGTGCTGGGGGCAGTGCTGGGCTTTCTCTTCACGCCCTATTTGACCGTCCGACCGATCAACTACATCCGGCAAGCCTTGTCGGCCATGCCGCTGGAGCGCCTGGTGGCCTTGTTGTTGGGCGTCTTCCTGGGCCTCATCGCTGCCGCCCTGTTCGCCATTCCCCTGTCGCAACTGCCGTCGCCGCTCAAGGAGATTTTGCCGCTGGCAACGGCGCTGGGGTTTTGCTATCTGGGCGCAGTGCTGATGATGAACCGCTACCGCGACCTGCGTGAGTTGGCCGGCAATATCCGCTTTCCGCGTGCCGAGCACAAGGCCGCGGCCGCAGCCGTGGCCGTGATCGAGGAGAGCGAGGATACTAACGTCATCCTGCTGGACACCAGCGTAATCATCGACGGCCGCATTCTCGACATCGGCCGCACCGGCTTCATCCGCCACACGCTGCTGGTGCCCAACTTCGTGCTGCGGGAGTTGCAGCACATTGCCGACAGCGCCGACAGCCTGCGGCGCAATCGCGGCCGTCGCGGGCTGGACATTCTGAGCATGTTGCAGAACGAGTCGCCCGTTCCGGTGCGCATCACCGACCTGGACGCCCCCCAGACGCGCGACGCTGACAGCAAGCTCGTGGTGTTGGCCCGTCGTCTCAGTTGTCCGATCATGACCAACGACTACAACCTCAACAAGGTCGCCGAGTTGCAGGGTATCACCGTGCTCAATATCAATGACCTGGCTAACGCCGTCAAGGCCTCGCTGCTGCCGGGCGAGGAACTGCGCGTGACCATTATCCAGGAAGGCAAGGAGTATGGTCAGGGCGTGGGCTATCTCGATGACGGCACGATGGTCGTCGTTGAGGACGGGCAGCGGGTACTGAACCGCACGGAGAATGTCGTCGTGACCAAGGTGTTGCAGACGGCCGCCGGGCGGATGATCTTTGCTAAACTATAAATTCAGGATACGAAATACGAGTGAAGCACGCGCCCCTGGTTTCGTGCCTCCTATCTCGAATCCGTATCTCTGATCTCGTATCTCGGAGTTAACTATGTCACTCAGGATCTATAATGTTCTTTCGCGGCAAAAAGAAGAATTTGTGCCCCTGACGCCGGGAAAGGTCAATATCTACGTCTGCGGCCCCACCGTCTACGATTACTCCCACGTCGGCCACGCCAAGACCTATGTCAGCTTTGACGTCGTCGTCCGCTATCTGCGCTTCCTGGGCTACGATGTCCTCTATGTGCAGAACATCACCGACGTCGGCCACATGCTGGAGACGGGCGAGGATCGTATCCTGAGGAAAGCGCGCCAGGCGTCGGCCTTGCCCATGCAGGTGGTCGAGACCTACGCCCGGGCCTACTTCGCCGACATGGATGCCCTGGGCGTGCAGCGTCCCGATATCAGCCCCCGCGCCAGCGCCCATATTCCCGAACAGATCGCCATGATCGAGCGGCTGATCGAAGAAGAACACGCCTACGTTAACGACGGCTCAGTTTACTTCAGCGTGGCGTCGTTTCCCGAATACGGCAAGCTGAGCGGCCGCATCGTGGAAGACCTGGAAGAAGGGGCGCGCGTGACGGTGCGCGAGGACAAGCGCCATCCGGCCGACTTCGCCCTGTGGAAGAAGGCCGAGCCGGAACATATCTTGCGCTGGGCCAGCCCCTGGGGCGAAGGTTTTCCCGGCTGGCACATCGAATGCTCGGCCATGGCCGCCAAGTATCTGGGCGAGACGTTCGATATCCACGGCGGCGGCATCGACAACATCTTCCCCCATAACGAATGCGAGATCGCCCAGAGCGAGGCCGCCCACGGCGCGACCTTTGCCCGCTACTGGATGCTGACCGGCTCACTGACGCTCGACAGCGTCAAGATGAGCAAGAGCCTGGGCAACACGCTGAACATCAGCGACGCGTTGACCCGCTGGCGGCCGGAGGCGATCCGCGCCTTCATCCTTTCCAGCCAGTACAGTAACCCGGTCGACATCTCCGACGAGGCGGTGGAGGCGGCCTACAAGGGCTGGCAGCGCATCTGGGGCGCGGTCACGCTGGTGCGCGATCAACTGCGCCACGCCGCGCCGGGCGAGCCGAGCGCCGAGGCCACGGCGCTGCTGGACGGCACGCGCGAGCAATTCATCGAGCGCATGAACGACGACTTCAATGCCCCCGGCGCGCTGGCCGTGCTGCAAGACCTGACGCGGGCGGTGAACAGCCTGATCAACGAGGGCGGCCCACAGACGCAAGGTACGCTGGCGGCCATCGACGCCCTCTTCCGCGAGCTGGGCGGCGGCGTGCTGGGTATTGTGCCCGACAGCGCCGACAGCGGCGGCGACGCGGGGCGCGAGGATGGTTTGGTGCGGCTGCTGATCGATTTGCGCAAACAGGCTCGCGACAACAAGGAGTGGGCCACGGCCGATACCATCCGCAACAGGCTGAAGGAATTGGGCGTCGTCCTGGAAGACAGAACTGATGGCACCATCTGGAAACTCGGCTGAGGCTCTCGTCCGGCGTCATCCCGTCCTGGAGGCGCTGCGCGCCGGACGGCGGTCGTTCTACCGTCTGCACGTGGCCCGCGAGCGTGACGGCCGGGCTGAGGAACGGGAGCTGCGGCCGATCCTGGACGCGGCCCGCGCCGCCAATGTGCCCGTGGCGACCGACGACAAGCAGACGCTCGACCGGCTGGCGCAGCGGCTGGGCGCAGACCCCCGGCATCAGGGCGTGCTGCTCGAAGTCGGCCCCTACCCCTATGCCGAGCCGGACGAGATGCTGGGGCTGGCCGAGCGGCGGGGCGAGAAGCCGCTGCTGTTGCTACTCGACCTGCTGCACGGGCCGCAGAACATCGGCGCGCTGTTGCGGACGGCCGAGGCCTGTGGCGTCCACGGCATTATCATGCAAGACCGGCGCGCGCCGGAGATCACGCCGGCCGTTGTGCAATATGCCGCCGGGGCCACGGAGCATCTGCTTATTGGTAAGGTGACCAATCTGGTGCAGACGATGCGCGGGCTGAAGGAGGCGGGGGTATGGCTGGCGGGACTGGATATGGACGAAGAGGCGGTTGAATTGGGCCGGATCGATCTCGACCGGCCGCTGGGCGTCGTCGTCGGCCACGAGGGCGACGGGTTGCGCCGCCTCGTCAGCGAGCGCTGCGACTTCATCATTCGCCTGCCCATGCGCGGACAAGTAGAATCCCTAAACGCGGCCGTTGCCGGTTCGATCCTTCTCTATGCCGCCTGGCA
This sequence comes from Promineifilum sp., assembly GCA_017983515.1. Taxonomy (GTDB): domain Bacteria; phylum Chloroflexota; class Anaerolineae; order Promineifilales; family Promineifilaceae; genus Promineifilum. The sequence goes on from JAGOBF010000015.1 coordinate 47,826, forward strand.
GGCGCGGGGGTTCCAACAATAGTTCGTAGCCAGCGACTTCAGTCGCGTTATGGGGGCGAACTTATGTCGCCGGCGGCGCTGGAGCGCCTGGCTAGCAACAAAACAACGGCTATGCTCGAATTCTATTAAGAGACACTGTCCGGTTCATCTATGACAACCGGCATTGCGTATGTATTTATAATGACCGAGGCGATCTCCGTTCACAAGATGTCCGGCGCGCGCATCCCCACCGATGTGGGCGAGTTCACCCTGTGTGTCTATCACAACAATCTGGACGGCAAGGAGCACCTGGCGCTTATCGCGCGGGAAGCAGGCCTGGGCGGCGCGGCCGACGAACGCGATAACGGGACCGACCCGCCCATCCTGGTGCGCGTCCACTCAGAGTGTTTCACCGGTGACGTGCTGGGGTCCCGTCGCTGCGATTGCGGGCCGCAACTGGCGGCGGCCATGAGTCGTATCGCCGAAGAAGGACGCGGCATCATTCTCTATCTGCGCCAGGAGGGGCGGGGAATCGGCCTGCTGGAGAAACTGCGCGCCTATAATTTGCAGGATGTCGGCTACGACACCGTGGATGCCAACCTGCTTCTTGGCCATGAGCCTGATTTGCGCGACTATCGCATCGCCGCGGCCATCCTGAAAGATCTGGGCGTCGGCTCCTTGCGGCTGATGACCAATAACCCGGACAAGATCGCCGCGCTGGAACGCGAAGGGCTGATAGTCAGCGAGCGCATCCCGCTGGAGACGGCCGTCCACGCCGAAAATGCTTATTACCTCGATACCAAGGTGCGCCGGATGCGGCATCTGTTACAACTGGCCAGCCCTGAGGCCGGCGACGCGCGGCCGGCCCGCTCGCTCTCCAGCGCGCCCAGGCCCGATCCGGTGCGGAAGAACGGCGAAACGGATAATGCGCTGGAGGAACTGTTCACGACCCGGCCCCAGGGCGACGGCCGCCCCTTCGTCACTCTCAGCTATGCCCAGAGTCTGGATGGTTCCATCGCCGCGCGGCGCGGCGAGCAGACGATCATTAGCGGGCCGGAGGCAGGTCGGCTCACCCACCGGCTGCGCGCTCACCACGACGCCATCCTGGTCGGCATCGGCACGGTCATCGCCGACGACCCGCAGTTGACGGTGCGCCTGGTGCGTGGGCCGGACCCGCAGCCGATTGTCGTCGATACCCGGCTGCGCTTTCCCACGTGGGCCAAGTTGTTGCGCGGCGAGCGGCGACCGTGGATCGCCACGACGGAGGCGGCCGACCCGGCCCGCCAAGCGGCGTTGGAGGCGGCCGGGGCGCGGGTGGTGCGGCTGCCGAGCGGGCCGAATGGTCTGGTCAGCTTGCCCGCGCTGCTGGACTTTCTGCACGGGCGCCACATCCGCAGCCTGATGGTGGAGGGCGGGGCCACGGTCATCAGCAACTTTCTAGCCGCACACCTGGCCGACCGGCTGGTGCTGACCATAGCGCCGATGATGTTGGGCGGTCTGAACGCCGTGGCCGACCTGGGCCGGCTCAACGGACAGGCGATGCCGCGTCTGGCGCGGCCGCACTATCAGGCGTTGGGCAAGGACGTGGTGATGTTCGGGGAGCTGGAGTGGGAGTGAGCTGGCCTGGCTGGTCGGGATGAGGGGCGGAACGGCGGTTCATGAAGGAGCTATTTTGATGACCCATCCACTAGTCGGCCAACTGCGTTTCACGCGCGGCGAATTCATTCGGGCCGTCAAGGGGGTCAGTGACGAAGACGGCCGGAAGCGCTTCCTGCCGATGAACTGCCTGGCCTGGAATGTCGGCCATCTGGCCTGGCAGGAGCAACGCTACTTTCTTGCTTATGGCTCGGCGCAACGTCTGTTATTGCCGGAGATCGACCGGGAGTTTACTTATGGCGCGCCGGGCAGCACGCCGGCGCTGAAGGCCATGCTGGCCGCCTGGAAGACGATCACTGCGGCGGCCGATCCGTGGCTGGAGACGTTGACGACGGAGATGCTGACGCAAAACGTGATTAGCAACGGCCAGCCCCTGGCCCGAACCTATGGCAATCTGTTGCAGCGGGTGATCTATCACTACTGGTATCACACTGGCGAAAATATGGCCGTCCGGCAGTTGCTGGGCCACGAGCGGCTGCCGGTGTTTGTGGGCAATATCGACGACAAGGCCCCCTATCGGCCGGAGCGAAAAACTGAATGACGGCGTACGGCATCAATACCAATTATCTGCTTATCCAGTGCGTCCCCGTGCTGCTTTGGCTGCTGCTCTCCTTGTTCGTCCTTTTCCGGTTGCGCGAACGGGCGTTGTCGGAGACAGCGAAAGCGATCTGGGCCGTTTTCATCGTCGTCGTGCCGTTTTTCGGCGCGTTGGCTTTCCTGATTGTGCGGCCGGGGAGTCGCTCGAACTAATTAAACCGTTGCGACGTGCTGCACGGAGTGCGTCGCACCGACCTTGCTGATTAAGCAGACTTAGCCGGCCGGCCGTGCCCTTCATCGGGAACATCTCCAGCAGGGGGAAGGCGAGAGAGGCGGCCGACCACAAAGCACGGAAGGGGCGGCACAAGTTTGCCATGATTGGTTATGTTGTCCTACAATATGACCAATAATGACATATTGCACCCAAACGAGTGACAAACGTCAATCGTTGACCGTTGGTGTCCGGGATATACTGGGGAAGATGGGCTAATCACTGGGTTGGCGGGGTTGGCGAAGGCAGGCCCGGCCGTCACGCACCCTGATTAGCTCCGCTTGCCCACCATTTCAGCGAAATCGCCTGAGGAGAAAACCATGATCGATCTGTCCATTCACGAAGCGGCCCTTGAACGCACGATTCAACGCGCCCGCGAGCAGAACATTATCATCCCCACCTATGCCCAGCAGCGCAACCCGGAGCTGATCCCCGATGCGATCAAACGCGAACTGAGCGAAGTGGGTTTGTGGGACCTGAACCCGGTCAACCTGTTCCGTATCACCTGGCGCAATGAGCCGGTGGTGAAGGGCGGCGGGTATGGCGATGTGAACTACCTTGAATTGCCGAAGGCGATCACCGGCGTCGATGCACGTATCGTCCTCATCGTCGGCAAGTGGTTTCCCACGGGCGCGCACAAGGTAGGGGCGGCCTATGGCTGCCTCGTGCCGCGGCTGGTGACCGGCCAGTTCGACCCGACGACGCAGAAGGCCGTCTGGCCCAGCACGGGCAACTATTGCCGCGGTGGGGCCTATGACTCCCGCCTGCTGGGCTGCGAGTCGATCGCCATCCTGCCGGAAGGCATGAGCCGCGAACGCTTCGAGTGGCTGGAAAACGTGGCGGACGAGATTATTCGCACGCCCGGCACGGAGAGCAACGTCAAAGAGATCTTCGACAAGTGCTGGGAGCTGCGCCGGTCGGGGCAAGACCTGGTCATCTTCAACCAGTTCGACGAGATGGGCAACTACCTGTGGCACTATAGCGTCACCGGGCCGGCCATGCACGAGGTGTTGAAGTCGGTCATGGGGCCGGAGTCGGTCTATCGCGGCATGGCCTCGGCTACCGGCTCGGGCGGGACGATTGCCGCCGGCGATTATCTGAAGGAACAATTCCCCTATAGCAAGATTTGCGCCAGCGAGGCGTTGCAGTGCCCGACGCTGCTCAACAACGGCTTCGGCGCGCACCGCATCGAGGGCATCGGCGACAAACACGTGCCGTGGGTCCATAACGTCAAGAATACCGACATGGTCGTCGCCATCGACGACGAGGCCACTATCGCCATCATGCGGCTGTTCAATGAGGAGTGCGGGCGGGAGTACCTGGCCGAGCAGGGTGTGTCGCCGGCGCTGATCGAGCAGTTGCCGCTGCTGGGTATTTCCGGCATTGGCAATGTATTGTCGGCGATCAAGATGGCCAAGTATTACGAGATGGGGCCGGATGACATCCTCATGACTATCGCCACGGACTCGATGGAGATGTACCAGAGCCGCGTGGAAGAGACGCGCGACGAGGCGGGGCCGCTGTCGATGCTGGACGCGGCCGGCATCTACCACCGCTATCTGCTGGGTGAGCGCACCGACAATCTGTTGGAGCTGACCTACACCGAGCGCAAGCGCATCCACAATCTGAAGTACTACACCTGGATCGAGCAGCAGGGCAAGACGTCGGAAGAACTCGATGCCCAGTGGTATGATCCGGCCTACTGGACGAATCTGCACGGGATGGATAAAGAGATAGACGTGCTGATCGAGAAGTTTAATGAGCGGGTGGGGTTGCTGGCGGAAATGAATTAGACTGATCTTGTGGGGCGACGCGTGTTCTGAAGTGCGCCGCTCGTGGGAGCACAGGCTGCTCGCACGGGCGGCGACACGACAGGCGTTTTTTGAGTAGAATAGAGAGACTTGTGGAGGAAGCGCTAAAAGGTTCCTTAGAGGTTCGCCAGGGAAGTCTGTGAACCTTCCGGGCACTTTAGAGACGAGATCAACCAGCAACGGACCGCCAGGACAGACGATATGAGCAGTGACGTTACTGAGCAGGCCCACCGGCGACTGAACCCATTGACCGGGGAATATGTGGTCGTTTCGCCGCAGCGACTGGCGCGGCCCTGGCAGGGGCAGGTGGAGAAGCGGCCGGCGGCGACGCTGCCTTCCTTTGACCCCGACTGCTACCTGTGTCCGGGCAACACCCGTGCCGGGGGTATCCGCAATCCGGACTACGACACGACCTACGTGTTCGCCAATGATTTTGCGGCATTGCAGGATAGTCCGGGTCGGGGCGAGATCGAGGCCGAGAATGACGCGCTGTTGCAGGCGACGCCGGTGCGCGGCGTCTGCCGGGTGATGTGCTTTTCGCCACGCCACGATCTGACGCTGCCGGAGATGGCCGTCGGCGACATACGCGGCGTCGTGGACGTGTGGGCGGCGCAGACGGCCGAGTTGGGCACCGCCTATCGCTGGGTGCAGGTGTTCGAGAACAAGGGCGCCGCCATGGGCTCCTCCAATCCGCACCCCCACGGCCAAATATGGGCCCTGGACGCGCTGCCCAACGAGCCGCGCAAGGAGGACGAGCGCCAGCGCGCCTACTTCGGACAGCACCAGAGGCCATTGCTGCTCGATTATCTGGCGCGGGAAATAGAGGCTGAGGAGCGCGTAGTCGTCGCCAACGAGCATTGGCTGGCCGTCGTTCCCTATTGGGCGGTGTGGCCGTTCGAGATACTGCTGCTGCCGCGCCGTCACGTCCTGCGCCTGCCTGACCTTATCGACGCGGAACGAGAGGCGCTGGCGGCCATCCTGAAGCGGCTGTTGATTCGCTACGACAACCTGTTTGCCACCAGCTTTCCTTATTCTATGGGCTGGCACGGCGCGCCGTTCGGGCCGGGCGATCAAGGTCATTGGCAGTTGCACGCCCATTTCTATCCGCCGCTGTTGCGCTCGGCGACGGTCAGGAAATTCATGGTGGGCTTTGAACTGCTGAGTGAAGCGCAACGCGACATCACCGCCGAACAGGCCGCCGAAAGGCTGCGGTCGTTGCCGGAAGTGCACTACAAGGAGGCTCGCCCGTGAGGGAAAGGGTGATACGGGCCTTTGAAGAACGGTTTAACGAGCCGCCCGCATTCGTCGTGCGCGCCCCCGGCCGGGTCAATCTGATCGGCGAGCACACCGACTACAACGACGGCTTTTGCCTGCCGATGGCGATTGACCGGGCGCTGTGGATCGCCTTGCGGCCGCGCCCCGACCAGCGGGTTTGCGTCGAGGCGCTGGATATGGGGGAAAGCATCACGTTCGACCTGGGAGCGTTGTCGCCCGGCCCAGCGGGCTGGGATCAATATGTGACCGGCGTCGCCTGGGCCTTGCAGCGCAACGGCTATGAGCTGTCGGGCTGGGAAGGGATGATGAGCGGCGATATCCCCATCGGTTCGGGGCTGTCTTCCTCGGCCGCCTTGGAGTTGGCCGTGGCGCGAGCTTTTGCGGCCGTGTCCGGCTTCGCATGGGAAGCCCGGCGCATGGTCCAGGTGGCCCAGCAAACCGAGAATGAATGGCTCGGGCTGCGCACGGGGATCATGGATCAGTTGATTTGCGCGACTGGAGTGGAGGGGCAGGCGCTGCTGATGGACTGCCGTTCGTTGTCGCTGGAGCCGGTACCGCTGCCGTCGGGGGCAGTCGTGGTGGTAATGGACACCCGGACGCCGCGCGGTTTGGTGCATTCGGCTTACAACGAGCGCCGGGCCGAGTGCGAGCAGGCGGCGCGACGGCTGGGCGTAGCCTCGCTGCGGGACGCGAGCCGCGCCGACCTGGAACGGCCGGGCGACCCATTGGCCCCCGTCCTTCTCCAGCGGGCGCGGCACGTGATCACCGAAAACGAGCGAACGCTATTGGCCGCGGCGGCCATGCGCGCCGATGACGCCGCCGAACTGGGCCGGCTGATGAACGCCAGCCATGACAGCTTGCGCGACGACTATGAAGTGACGTCGGCCACACTGGATACGATGGTGGCCGCCGCCCGGCGGCAGCAGGGCTGTTGGGGCGCGCGCATGACCGGCGCGGGCTTCGGCGGCTGCGCGATTGCCCTGGTGGCCGAGCCGGACGTGGCGGCCTTTATCAACAATGTCTTCCAGGCGTATGAGCAGGCAACCGGATTGACGCCGGATATTTTTGCTTGTCGTCCGGCGGCCGGCGTCGGATTGATCGGGTTGGGAGAGACGGGCAGCGCGCGATGAAACCATTCAACCGGCTACTCATGATTATCGTGTGGCCGGCGGTGGTGGGCCTGTGCGCTTGCGCGCGGGGCGGCGGGGAGGCTGCGCCCACCCTCGCGCCGACGGCTCTTGTAGCGACGACCCGGCCGACAATCGCCGCCACGCGCCCCGTGCCGGCGGCTACACTTGTCCCGGCGACGGCCACGGTCACCATGCTGCCTTCTCCTACCCCCTGCCGGCTGCTCGTGCAACCGGCCCTGAGTGACGCCTGGAACGCCGATGAACTGGGCTGCGCCATCACGCCCGGCGCTGCGACCGTCAGCACGGCCTATGCGCCTTTCGCGGGCGGGCAGATGCTATGGCGGGGCGACACCGACATGATCTACGTCCTGTATCAGGATGGAACCTGGGCGAGCTATCCCAATGCGTGGCAGTCGGGCGATCCCGAATTCAGCTGCGGCGAGGCCGACCCGCTGACGACGCCCGTTCGCGGCTTCGGCCGGGTATGGTGCGATCATCCGGAGGTGCGCGAGGCGTTGGGCGCGGCGACGGCGGCCGAGATCGGCGACGGCGCATCCGCTGTGCAGGACTTCATCAACGGGGCGATCCTCGTCGCGCCGTTCGGCCGTCCTTTCGTCTTCGTGGGCGAGGACGGTGTGTGGCGGCAGTTGGATGAATGAAGACGGCGGGACACCCTTAGGTCAATCGACGGTCATCAGCAACGCTTGCCACCACGCTTCCGCCTCATCCTCTACCGCATAGCCGGGGACCATTTCGCGCAGGGTGATGGGCTTGACCGGCTGGTCGTTCGTGCGCTCCAGGATGGGGATGAGCGTCCCGGCCGCATGGTACGGCTTCTGCCGCTCGACGTAGGCCATGACGTGGGGCATGCGTTTGCCGTCAAGGGTGAGCACGCCGTATTCCTCGGCCCATTGCAGGGGATCCATCGGCGAGAGGCGATTGAATCGGGCGGCGGCGGCGTTCTTGAGCTGGGCCACAAAGGCGGCTACGGACAGCCAGGGCAGGATGCCGGCGACGACGTGGACGTGGGTGGCCGTGCCATTGAGGGCGAAGATGAGGCCGTCCAATTCGACTGCTTTCCAGCGGATGGCGTCATAGACAATCGGCTCGACGCGCGCGGTCAGCAACGGCTCTTCGCGGTAAGTTGACCAGACCAGATGGTAATACAGTTGAGCGTAGGACATTGAGCCTCCTGCACAACGGATGATAATTCTATTATATGGACAACTGTTTCAATTTATATTTCACTTGAACGTCGTGCCGGATTCTTATCCGGCGGCCGGGGAGGTGCGGGTCAGGGAACCGCTACTCCAGGGGATTGATTTGCCTCTGCGGCCAACGTGGGCGATGATTGTCGGCATGATCCAACCAGGCCGGGAAATCGAGAACTATCGCATCGACGGGGTTATCGGCGAGGGTGGCATGGGCACCATCTATCGCGCTACTGACGTCAACCTGATGCGGCCGGTGGCGGTCAAGGTGATGCACGCCGAGTTGGCCGAGGATCCCGCCTTCCAGGGGCGTTTTCTGCAGGAAGCTCGGGCCGCGGCCCGCCTCGACCATCCTTCTATTGTGCGCGTCTACCACTTTGGGCGCGAGGGCGGATTGCTCTACATCGTCATGGAGCTGATCGATGGCCTGAGTCTGGGAGCCTATCTGCGGCGGTTGGCCGGCCTTAAGCAGGTGGTGCGTCTGGAAGAGACGTTGGCGCTGGTGGCCCAGGCGGCCGACGCGCTGGGCTATGCCCATCGTCAGGGGGTCATCCACCGCGATGTGAAGCCCGACAATATCCTCATCAAGCGGCTCGACCGGGCCGATCGGCCGGGCGACCCGCCGCTGCGGGCCATGGTCACTGACTTCGGGCTGGCCCGGCTGCTGGGAGCGGACGCCGACACCCAGGCCGGGCTGCTGATGGGCACACTGCCCTATATGTCGCCGGAGCAGGTGCTGGACAGGCCGGTCGACGGCCGCTCCGACATCTATTCGCTGGGCGTGGTGCTCTACCAACTGGCGACGGGCAGGCTGCCGCTGGACATTCGCTCGCCGGAAGGGGCGATGCAGGCCCACCAGTATGAGACGGTGCCGCCGCCGCGGGCCGTGGCCCCCGGCGTGCCGGCGGCGGTCGAGATGATCATCCTGCGGGCGTTGCACCGCCAGCCGGAGCAGCGCTATCAGTCGGCCGAGGAGCTGGCCGCCGATTTGCGCCGCGCGGCCGGGGGACTGGGCGACGAAGAAGCGGCGACCTTCGCCGAAGATAGCGACTCGACCATCGTCAGCATCGTGACTGCCTTTCCGACCCCGGCGCGGCGGCTGGAGTGGGACATGCGGCCGCGCGCGTTGCGCGGCGAGGGCATATGCCGCGTGCTGTTACGCAACCAATCGCCGGTGATGCAGACAGTGGGGCTGACGGTGGAGACGCCGCAAGGCGGGCTGTACGTGGATGCGGCGCAGAAACAGATCACGCTGGCACCGGGGCAGCAGGGAGTGGTCGATTTCTATCTGCAGCCGATGAAGCAGCGGTCGGTGGGGCGGGCCAAAGCGTGGCCGTTCGTCGTGCGCGTCTCCCCCTCGACGACGATGGGCCCAGCGGCGGACAGAATGGACGGACAGCTGACAGTTGCGCCGCCGATCCCGCTGTGGCTGGCGGGGCTGCTGCTGGCGCTGTTGCTGCTCGTTTGTGGGTTGGCGACGTGGGCGCTGACGGCTCTGCCGTTCCTCAATGGGCTGATTTCCGGCTAGACCTCAGAGGTCTTCGAAGACCTCTGAGGTCTGGAAGCTAGCGCAGTTCGCGCTTCAGGATTTTGCCCGTGGCCGTCATGGGCAGTGATTCGCGGATCTCGATGAGGCGAGGGTATTTGTAGCCGGCCATGCAGTCGCGGCACCAGTCGATCAGCTCGTCTTCGCCGGCCGTCTGCCCCGGCTTCAGGATGATGTAGGCCTTCACTTCCTCACCGTGGCTGTCGTGGGGCACGCCGACGACGGCGGCCAGACTGACCGCCGGGTGGGTCATCATCACCTCTTCGATCTCGCGCGGGTAGACGTTGAAGCCGCCGCGAATGATCATGTCCTTCACCCGGTCGGTGATGAAGTAATAGCCGTCTTCGTCCATGCGGGCCAGGTCGCCGGTGTGGAACCAGCCGCCGCGCATCGCGTCGGCCGTGGCTTCCGGCTTGTTATAGTAGCCCTTCATGACGTTGTGGCCCTTGAGGACGATCTCGCCCATCTCGCCGGGGGCGACGTCGCTATCCAGTGGATCGACCAGGCGCACCTGTACGCCCCACACGGGCAAGCCGATGGAGCCGGGCTTGGCCGGGCGGTCGAGGCGATTGAACGTGGCGATGGGGCTGGTCTCCGACAGGCCATAGCCCTCCAGAATTTGCACGCCGAATTTTTCGCCGAAAGCGCGCAGCACCTCGACCGGCATGGCCGAGCCGCCGGACACGGCCAGCCTCAGATTAGCGGCGATCTTGGCCAGGTCGAACTTTTCCGGCTGGGGATGGTTGAGCATGGCCCAGTACATTGTGGGCACGCCGGCGAAGATCGTCACGTTGTCGCGCTCCATGATGCTGAGGGCGGTATCGGGGTCGAAGCGCGGCAGCAGGCTGATGGCCGATCGATTGTAGAAGCCGGCGTTCATCTGCACCGTCTGGCCGAAGGAATGGAACAGGGGCAGCGCGACCAGATGCACGTCGTCCTGCCCGGCGAGGTACATGGTGTCGGACAGGCGGGCGTTGAGCAGCATGTTGCTGTGCGACAGCTCCGCGCCCTTGGGGCTGCCGGTGGTGCCGCTGGTGTAGAGGATGACGGCCGTGTCGTCGGGACGAGTCCCAACGGTGTCGAACGTGGGCGGGCGGCCGTACATCAGGCGGCCCAGCGTGTTCGTGCCCTCGATGGGCGACGGCCCGGCCGGGTCGGCGGTGATCATGAAGAAATGCTCGCAGGCCGGCGTCTGTTGGAAGCCTTCATAGCCGAACTGGCCCATGGGCAGGTCGGGCGTGCCCTGGAAGCAGAAGTAGGCCTTGGCGTCGGAGTCGGCCAGGTGGTAGGCAATTTCGCGACCTTTCAGCAGGACATTGAGCGGTACGACGACCGCGCCAGCCTTCAGGATGCCGTAGTAGACGATGGGGAAGAAGGGCAGGTTGGGACAGGTGAGGGCCACCTTGTCGCCGGGTTTGATGCCGCTGTTCACCAGTCCGCCGGCGACCTGGTTGGCGGCGGCATTGACGGCGGCGTAGCTGAGCTTTAGATCGTTGAAGATGACGGCGGTGGCGGCCGGCGCTTCGCGGGCGCTGTCTTCCAGCAGGACGGCTAGGTTAAGCATTTTATCTCCTTGAACGGCTCACAGATTTCAGGGATGACAAGGACTATCAAGAGGGATTATCCACGGATTTCGCAGATGGTACAGATTTTTGAGAGGTTTTTTTCGCAGTTTTCGCAGCTTGGCAAGAGGTGTCGGCGCGGATAATGGGTCTGCGGCTTCCGGCTGATTCAGGACCGAACAATCGAGGGTATAATGGCGACATCCCAGGGAGAACTGTTTGCTCAATGGCTATAAATTTGGGTGCTTTGGCCGGCTTTCTGACATTGTTTCTGCTTTACCAGATCGCGGAAGCGAATGGGCTGGATATGCTGCACATTCCCCGCAAACCGCTCTCGACCTTTCTGCTGTTTATCGGGGTGATCCTGGCCGCCGCTCTTGTTGCTTATGTACAAGGGGCCGATGGGTTGGCGGCCTATGGCCTGGGGCTGGGCACGGGGTGGTGGCAATATTATCTGGCGGGCGTGCTGCTGGGAGTTGTGGTGCAGGGCGTTTTGGAGTGGGTGGGGCTGTCATTTGGAATCAGAAGCGTTTCGGACTTCCGCTTTAGTCCGACCAGCTTGGCCAGGGGTTTCATCTGGATTCTCTTCGCCAACTTTCCGGCGGCGGCGGCCGAAGACCTGATCACTCGCGGGTATCCCTTCCGCTATATGCAGGCTGCGCCGCTGGTGGTCTTCATGGTTTTTTCCAGCTTCCTCTACGTGATAAATCACACGCTCAGGCTGGCAACCAAACCTGTTACCGATTGGTACCATCTGCCGTTTACCGGATTGACGCTGGCCTATGCGCTGGCCCAAACGCATTCGCTGTGGTTTGTCATTGGGCTGCACCAATCAGGCAACGTGATCTATTACTTGATGCGGCAAATGATGAAAGTGGAGAATACCGAGAATGTTCGCCGGCGAATTGCCTATGGCATCGCTTCGGAACTGGTGCTTTTGGCGATCGTCATTCTTGTCGTTCATTGAAAAGCAGAGGCATTCTAATGTCCGTAGTCCGCCAGTTGAGTTGTATTCCTCGGAGCGAACGCCTGCCGGCCGGCGGCGTTGAAGCGCCCGGCTACGAAACAGCGGATGACTTTGCCTTTTCCCATTCGGGCCGCAAGAGGCCATAGAGGTACATGTCATGGCGGCGGCCGTCGCGCTCCAGGTGCTCGCGATAGGTGCCCTCGCGGACAAAGCCCAGTCGCTCGTAGAGGGCGATGGCCTGGTCGTTGTAGCTGAAGACGGTCAGGCAGACGCGGTAGAGGTTTAACTCGTTGAAGGCGAAGGCCAGCGCCAGTTGCATGGCCTCGCGGCCGTAGCCCAGACCTCGATAGCGGGCGTCGCCTATGCCGATGCTGACGAACGTGGTGCGGTGGGCCCAGGCCACGCCGTCCAGCTCCAGCAGGCCGATCAGGTCGTCATCTGCCTCCGAGGCGGAATCGTTAACCAGGCGGACGGCGAAGAGAAAAGCGTCGTCGCCGGCCCGGCCGAGGTCGAAGCGGCGGCTGATCTGGTCGTCGTTGCGGGGCATGGCCGGGGCAGTGTTGTAGAGGCGCATGAAGTCGGGGTCACCCCACCAGCGGGTGATGGCGGTCATGTCGGCCGAGGTCACCGCCGTAAGCCGTACTTTTTCGCCGCGCAGGAGGTTAGGTGCTATCATGATGTCTCTCCGAGACCTCTTGCTCCCAGACCTCAGAGGTCATTCGGAAGACCTCTAGGGTCTGGGGGGACCGAGGACAATCATGAGTATAGACACCTTCGCCATCAACGACAATCACCGCCTGAACCTGCCGACACTGGACATGCCGCCGCGCATTTTGCTGGGGGCCGGGCCGTCGAACAGCCACCCGCGCGTCTTCGCGGCCATGATCGCTCCCACGGTGGGCCACCTCGATCCGACCTTCATCCGGGTTATGGACGAGGTCGGCGAACTGCTGCGCTACGCCTGGCAGACGGACAACCCTTACACCATCGCTATCAGCGGCACGGGCAGCGCGGGCATGGAGGCGGCCTTTGCCAACGTGGTGGAGCCGGGCGATCGGGTGCTGGTGGCGGTCAATGGCTACTTCGGCCGGCGCATGGTCGACATGGCCGGGCGCTATGGGGGCGACGTGCGTTGCCTGGAGGCCGAGTGGGGCCGGGCGTTCAGCTTCGAAGAGATCGAGCAGGGGCTGGAGATTCACCGGCCGCAAGTGCTGGCGCTGGTGCAGGCCGAGACGTCGACTGGCGTGGGGCAGCCGCTGGACGGGCTGGCCGAGCTGTGCCGCGCCCACGACTGCCTGCTGCTGGTCGATACGGTGACCAGCCTGGGCGGCGCGCCGCTTTTCGTCGATGCCTGGGGCATCGACATCGCCTACAGCGGCTCGCAGAAGTGTCTGAGCGCGCCGTCGGGGCTGTCGCCGCTCACCTTTGGGCCGCGGGCGCTGGACAAGATCGCCAACCGCCGCACGCCCATCGCCAACTGGTATATGAACGCCAATCTGCTGGGCACCTATTGGGCTGGATCGCCGCGGGCCTATCACCACACCGCCCCGATGCACCTGTTCTACGCCCTGCGCGAGGGGCTGCGGCTGGTGGCCGAGGAGGGGCTGGCCGCACGCTGGGCGCGCCATCAGACGATAGCCGAGACGCTGTGGGCCGGGCTGGAGGGGCTGGGGCTATCGCCCTATGTGGCGCGGGAAATCCGGCTGCCCAGCCTGACGACGGTACGCGTGCCCGACGGGGTGGACGCGGCGGCCGTGTCGCGGCGGCTGCTGGCGGAGTACAACATCGAGATCGCCGGCGGTCTGGGGGAGCTGGCGGGCAAGGTGTGGCGGGTGGGTCACATGGGCTATAACGCGCGCCGGGAGACGGTGGCGGTGCTGCTGCGGGCGTTGGGGGAGGTGTTGGGGCGGTAGACAAGCGCGATAGGGGTAACTGTCGACCCTGTCGCAAAGCATGAGCGCTGGGCTGCGCCCGGTGCTTCCTGTGGTGTGTTTGTCTCGGTCAGCTACGAGATTAATTGCTTATTCGATCACGTACAACGTGTCCTGTCAATCAATATGTTCGCTGGAGAAAATTCCATTCCGCTGGTGGTAAGGATCAAACATGGAAGCAGGAAAACACAATATTAAGGAACTATTCCAGAAAGACGTCCGCTACGTCATCCCTACCTTCCAGCGCCCCTACGTCTGGAATCAGGAAAAGCAATGGGAGCCGCTTTGGGATGATGTGCGCAATATCGCCGAAGAGTATGCCGAAAAGTTAGCCGAAGAGGGCAGCCACGCCGACGCCGAAGCGAAAGCGGGAACCCACTTCCTGGGGGCTATCGTGCTGCAACAGGAGCACACGCCTACGGCCGAGATCGATCGCCGCAACGTCATTGACGGCCAGCAGCGTATGACGACGCTGCAGATCCTTCTCGACGCCGCTCAGGAAGTGTTGGAGGAGGAGGGGTTCGAAAGGGAAGCGAAGCGGCTGGGAAAATTGGTGCTCAACGACGAAGATTTCGCCGAAGGAGATGTTCGCTTCAAGCTATGGCCCACGTCCGGTGATCAGGGCGCGTTTCGGGCGGCCATGACCAACGGGAATGCGACCACCGAATTTGCGACATCCCTGATCGTACAGGCCCACGAATTCTTTACTTTCCAGATTCGGGAATGGCTAAAGAGCGCGGAACTGCGGATGCGGGCCCAATTGGCCGAGGCGCTACACACCGCGCTGATCGGGCTGCTCATCCTGGTAGTCATCGACCTGAAATCCGGCGACGATGCCTATGTTATATTCGAGACGCTGAACGCCCGGGGAACTCCCCTGCTGGCATCCGATTTGGTCAAAAATTTCATCCTACAGAGCGCCAGCGAGAAGGGCTACGATACGGATAATCTGCACAAAACCTATTGGGCAGAGTTTGAAAAAAAGTGGTGGCGCGAGGATGTCCAACAAGGGCGGATTACCCGGCCGCGGATCGACGTTTTCCTCAATTACTGGTTGACTGCCCGACGGTTTGAAGAGGTCGCGTCCTACAACGTGTTTCCGCTCTTTAAAGATTACGTCGCGACTACTCTGGATAACAAGGATAAAAAGACAGACCTTACGGATATTGCCAGGGACATACATCACCACGGCGAGACCTACCGAAGGCTGGAAGAGACCAACGGCCACACGCCGGAAGAGCAAACATTTCTCTACCGCTGGCAGACGATGCAGGCGGGTGTTGTTACGCCATTGCTGCTGGAGCTTTTTTCGGCTGATGTCAGTCTATTGGCGCAGGGGAAAAGAGAGCGCGCCTTGCGGGCCCTGGAGAGTTTCCTGGTAAGAAGAACAGTGTGCCGGATGACGACCAAGGATTACAATCGACTGACCCAGGAACTCCTTTCTCGGCTAGCCGGGAAAATTGGTAATGCCGACGGAGTCATTGTTGAATTCCTGGCATCGCAAACTGCCGAGTCAAGAGAATGGCCAAGCAATGAGAAGGTGATTCAGGCAATGTTGGATCTACCGCTCTACCGGCTGTTAACCAGAGGGCGCATGCGGATGATTCTGGAGGGTGTGGAAGAAAAAATGCGAACCCCCAAGGCAGAAGAGCCCCAGGTTAAAAGAGGAAAATTGACTATTGAGCATATTCTGCCTCAGGAGTGGACAGCGCACTGGCCGCTGGAACCATTGGCCATGGCAGAAAACCCCGATGAATATCACCGTAGGTACGAGACGCGCGAGCGGATGAAGCACACGATCGGCAATCTCACACTGGTTAACAATAAGCTAAATCCAGCTCTCTCGAATACCCACTGGAAAGGCAAGCAAGAAGAACTGAACAAGCATAGTACGCTGTTTCTGAACAAAGATCTACTGGCGAAATGGAGCGCTGCGTCGTTTGAGGAGACGCAGATCAGGGAGCGCAGTCTGGAACTGGCAAATCTGGCAATTCAGGTATGGCCTGGGCCGGGGAAGTTGTGAGCTCGGCAAGCGATCAATGATAACCTCTGGTATCGGATGGAAAAGGAAATAGGTGGAGAGAAGAAGTTTGAATGAGTAACATCCACGGTAATAAGCAATATGAGCAGCGGGCGCGGTTGATTCTCCCGATTCTCGTTCGGCAGGCCCAGGCCGGACAGACGATCACCTACATGGGGCTGAGTCGGGAAACGGGAATTCATCAACGCGGATTCTCCTATCCCCTGGGGACAGTGGCCGAGGCGCTTCAGGATTTGAGCAAGCAATGGGGCGAGCCAATTCCCGCGCTAACCAGCATGGTCATCTACGCGACCACCGGCGTGCCTGGCCCAGGTTTTGGCTGGGCTGTCACTGACATGGACGGTTATAAAGACATGCGCGCGTGGGAGCAAAAGACAGTGGCCAATAAGGCCCGCGAAGAATGCTTCCATTACGACATGTGGCCGGCCGTCCTCCACGCGCTGAGGCTGAAGCCGCTGGAGCCGGCCGTTCCCCCGGCGCTGGTTGATACTGCTCGTGGTAAAGGCGGCGAAGGCGAAGCCCACCGCCGCCTGAAGGAGTACGTCGCCGCCCACCCGGAGGTCGTTGGCCACGCGGATTGGAAGGTAAGGGGCCGCACCGAGTACCACTTGCCCTCATCCGACGCTATCGACGTGCTGTTCCAGACACCCTGGACGTGGCTAGCGGTCGAAGTGAAGGCCGCTAACGCCGGGACGGCCGACATCCTGCGCGGCCTCTTCCAGTGCGTCAAGTATCAGGCCCTTCTGGAGGCCGAGGCCAGGGTAACCGACCGGCCGGTGGCGATTGCCAGCGTGCTTGTCCTGGAGGGCGCGCTGCCCAACGAGTTGGTCGCGGCGCATAACACGCTGGGTATCACAGTCTTCGAGGGCGTCAGTCCTGGTTCATGACGAGGAGGGCAGGGCGATGGCTTATTTCACCATTCACCACACCACCGACGGCCGGCCATACATCATCGAGAAAAACTACGGCTACAAACTTGAAAGGGAAGGCAGCAGTTCCCACTGGACCTGGCACATCACCCGCGATGGTGTCGAATACCTGGCCAGGAATAACGTCATCCGGCCGGGCCAACTGCCCACCTATATCAATGATGATGAACTGGAGGATCTGAAAGCCTACAAAATGCTTACCCGGGTCAACGGCGAGCGCATCGGCAATCAAGGTCTTTATCCTTCCGACGATCCGGCGTGGCAGCGACGCATGGCTGAGCAGGAATCGAGCGCGGGGGGCCAAAACAATCCAACGTACCGAAAAAAGAAACCCCCCCAAACAAAAACAGCCGCAGAAAAACCCGTGGTGATCCGCATCGGCCCGGAGTATGGCACAAGTTCTAAGCCTTCTTCCAAAAAAGCCGCGGCCGAGAAAGGTAGTGATCAAACCCGGCCGGCTCGCCAGTCGAAACCAAAAGTGGTCAAGATTGAACCAGACCCTGAGGAGCAGCCGGCGGGGTTCTGGGCTTCTCTGCGATCTATATTCGGCAAGCGATAGAAACAGTCGTGCTTCTGGCCCTCCTCTGCTCCGTACGCGCTCCGGCGGGCGTCTTGCCGGCCGTCCATGACCTGGCCCAGGCCTGGCGCCATAGCGACGTCGTCCTCATCAGCGGCTTCCACTCCCCAGTTGAGCAGGAAGCGTTCACTATCCTGCTGCGCGGGCCGGGTCGGCTGGTGTGGGCCCCCGCCCGCTCGAAGCCATGCGCTTTCGACCCGACGTGCGCGCCGCGCTGGATGCGGGCCGGTTGACGATTAAGACCCCGTTTGACGAGAACGTAAGGCGGCCTACATTCCTGTCACTATCGGCTGCGCCCTTGTGCTTCCCGTGGTGTATTTGTCTCGGTCAGCGACAAGATTAATAGCTTTTAGCGGCCGTTCATCCGGCTTGTGCCGGCCTTCCATCAGTGCTAAACTTGGCACAGATCGTCAGACCTCACAGGTCTTCCGAGACCTCTGGGGGCTGAGGGAAGCTTATGTCACAAGCCCTCTATCGCAAATGGCGACCGGCCCGGTTTGACCAGGTCATCGGCCAGGAACACGTCACCCACACGCTGCAAGCCGGCGTCGCTGTCGGGCGCGTGGGCCACGCCTACCTGTTCTGCGGCCCGCGGGGCACGGGCAAGACCACGATGGCCCGCCTGCTGGCCAAGGCCGTCAACTGCGCCGCCGACGATCCGGCCGACCGCCCCGATGACAATTGTCCCATTTGTTTGGCCGTTAACGAAGCCCGCTTCCTGGACCTGATTGAGATCGACGCCGCCAGCAATACCGGCGTCGACGACATCCGCAACCTGCGTGACAAGGTCAACTTCGCCCCCAGCCAGGGCCGCTACAAGGTTTACATCATCGACGAAGTCCACATGCTTTCCACGGCCGCCTTCAACGCCTTGCTGAAGACGCTTGAAGAGCCGCCGGCCCACGCCATCTTCGTCCTGGCCACCACCGAAGAGCACAAAGTTCCGCTGACCATCAAATCCCGCTGCCAGCAGTTCAACTTTCGCCTGCTGACTACGCCGGAGATCGCCGGCCGCCTCAACTGGCTGGCCGCGCAGGAAGGCCTGGCCATCGAACCAGCGGCGGTGGACCTCATCTCCCGGCAGGGCGCGGGCAGCATGCGCGACGCCGAAAGCCTGCTCGACCAGCTGGTCGTCGCCCCCGATGATCTCATCACGCTGGAACAAGCCCAGCTTGTGTTGGGCACGGCCGCCGATGCCACCGTAGTCGCCCTGACCGACGCCTGGCTCGACGGTGACAGCGCCCGTGGCCTGGTCACCATCCACGATGCCCTCAGCGCCGGCGCCGACCCGCGCCAGTTCTGCCGCCAGATGGTGGCCCATCTGCGACAATTGCTGCTGCTGCAAGCCGCCGGCAATCTGGCGATCGAGGGGCCGCCGGAGCGCCGGGCCGGACTGCTGGCCCAGGCCCAACGCGCCCCCCGCCGCGCTCTCATCGACGCCGTGCGCCGCTTCCAGGAAGCGGCCCTGCAACCCACCGGCAGCTGGCAGCCCCAGCTGCCCCTCGAGCTAGCCTTTATGGAGCTGCTGCCCGACGCGCCGATGGCCGGACAAGGGATCGGAATGAGGGATCAGGGACGAGGAATGAGTGCTGAAGTCCACTCGACGGCCGACCACGCTCCGGCGGTCACCGAGCAGGCTCCGCTAACCACCCCTCGTACTGCCCAGCCCGCCCGCCCGCCGTCTGCCCGGCCCTCCGCTTCCCCTGCGCCCTCCGCTCCCCTGACCGTCGCTGCCATCGCCGGGATGTGGCCGGAGATGACCCAGCGCGTTGGCCGCCATATGAAGAACCTGCCCGCGCTATTGACCATGTGCAAGCCGCTGGCGATTGAGGGCCACACCATTGTGCTCGGCTTCGACTATCCACTGCTCCAGGATAAATTCGACAAAACGGCCGGCGCGCTCGAATTGGTAACCGACACCTTTCGCGCCCTGGGCGCTACCGACAGCGCCGTGCGCACCGTCACCACCTCCGACTACCCCGTCCCTATCCCCCGCGAAGAGTTCCAGGCCCTGGCAGACGAACTCGGCGGCGTTGTCAGGGAGGAGTGAGGAGATATGAGAGTGAGGAGTGAGCAGTTAACGGCTGCCGCCCACTGTCCATCGAATAGTGGATACTGAATCCTATTCACGACTCCCCTAGAGGAACCATGACCAAACGATCTTTCCACAATAAAACCAAGAAGAAGACCGCCTCGCCCAACGACATGCTGGGCCAGGTTCAGAAAATGCAACAGGATATGGCTACCGCCCAGGCCGCGCTGGAGAGCGAAACCGTCAGCGTCACCGCCGGCGGGGGGGCCATCACCGTCGTGATCACCGGCCACCAGCGCCTTCAGAGTATCGCCATCAACCCCGAACTGCTCGACCCGGAAGAAGCCGACTTCCTGCAAGATATGCTCGTCGCCGGCGTCAACGCCGCCATTGAGCAATCGCAGGCCCTGGCCGCCCAGCGTATGGAAGGCATCACCGGTGGCATCGGCGGCATGGATGGGCTGCTCGGCGGCCTGGGGCTGGGCTGATACTCATGGCTGTCTCCGTGCTGCCGCGCACCGTCCAGCGGCTCATCGACGAATTCGCCCGCCTGCCGGGCATCGGCCCCAAGTCGGCCTCGCGCCTGACGTTCTACCTGCTGCGCGCGGCTGACAACCAGACCCTCGACCTGGCGACGGCGCTGCAAGACCTGAAGGAGCACACCCAGCTTTGCTCGGTCTGCTTCAACATTACCGAAGATGACCCCTGCATTATCTGTGACGACGACGCGCGCGACGCCCGGCTGCTGTGCGTGGTCGAGGAGCCGCTCGACGTGCTGGCTATCGAGCGCTCGCGCGCGTATGGCGGCCGCTACCACGTCCTTCATGGGGCAATTTCCCCGGTCGAGGGCATCGGCCCGGATGATCTGCGCATCGCTGAGCTGCTCGACCGCGTCGCTCAGGGTAACTTCCAGGAGATCATCCTGGCTACCAACCCGACGCTCGAAGGCGAATCGACCGCCCTCTACCTGCAGCGCCGGCTGGCCGACCGCGACGTCCGCCTGACCCGTCTGGCCCGCGGCCTGCCCGTCGGCGGCGACCTGGAATACACCGATGAAATCACGCTCGGCCGCGCCTTTGAGGGGCGACAGAGCTTTTGAGATCATCCGCCGTTGGCACAGATGAAGAACATCGCCGAAACCCGTGAAATCTGTGGATTCTTTCCTGTTCTCCTGGAGTAGAAGCCGATGATCGCCAATCCAGCCCTGATCGACATGCGCTCCCGCATCCTGGGCCTCGACCATGAAGTGCCCTTGCTCGACGGCCGCTGCGTGCCCTATGTCAACCTCGACAACGCGGCCAGCACGCCGCCGCTCGTCGACGTCGTGCGCGCCGTCAACGCTTTCATGCCCTACTACTCCAGCGTCCACCGCGGCACGGGCTTCAAGTCGCGCCTCAGCACCGTCGCCTACGACCAGGCCCACGAGATCATCGGCCGTTTTGTCGGCGCCGATCTGCGCACCAACACCGTCATCTTCGGCAAAAACACCACCGAGGCCATCAACAAGCTGGCCTGGCGCTACCCCCTCGGCCCCGACGCTGTCGTCATCACCTCCCAGTTGGAGCACCACTCCAACGATCTGCCCTGGCGGCCGCGCGCCCACGTCGTCCACGTTCGGGCCCTGGCCGACGGGCGCTTCGACGAAGACGACTTCGACCGCCTGCTGGCCCACTATGCCGGGCGCGTCGCCCTCGTCGCCGTCGCCGGTGCGTCTAACGTCAGCGGCTTTATCCAGCCCATTCATCGCCTGGCTCGTAAGGCCCACGCCGCCGGCGCGCGCATCCTGGTCGATACCGCCCAGTTGGCCCCCCACCGCCGCGTCGATATGCGGCCCGACGACGACCCGGAGCACCTCGACTTCGTCACCCTCTCCGCCCACAAGATGTATGCTCCCTACGGCACGGGGGCGCTCATCGGGCTGAAGGACGTATTTCTCCATGACGCGCCGGAGTATCGCGGCGGCGGCACGGTCGATGTGGTCACGCTGGACGAAGTGCATTGGGCCGGCCTGCCCGACCGCGAGGAAGCGGGCAGCCCCAATGTCGTCGGGGCCGTGGCGATGGCCGTGGCTGCCCGCACGCTCATGGAAGTCGGCATGGACGCCGTGGCTGCCCATGAGGAGCACCTGATCGCCTACGCGCTGGAGCGGCTGCGCGACGTGCCCGGTATCCGCATCTTTGGCGAGACTGACCCGGCCCGCGCCGCCGAAAAAGTCGGCGTCATCCCCTTCAACCTCGACGGCGTCTCCCATTTTCTGACCGCCGCTATCCTGGGCTATGAGGGCGGTATCGGCGTGCGCAGCGGCTGTTTCTGTGCCCATCCCTACGTCGTCCATCTGCTGCATCTTCAGGACGATGAGATGTCCCACTGGAAGGACCAGATGTTGGCCGGCGACAAGTCGGAGATGCCCGGCATGGTGCGGGCCAGCTTCGGCTGTTACAACAACACCGATGACGTGGATCGGCTGGTCGAGATGCTGAAAGTCATCGCCCGCGGGGAGTACCGCGGCGACTACGTGCTCGACCGGGCCTCCGGAGAATACCGGCCGCGCGACTTCCACGAGCCGCTGGAGGAGTACTTCCTGCTGGAAACCCTGGGGCGCTAACCACCGACGGCCGCGGGACCACCGGTGCCATGCGTGGCCCAATAATAGGGAACCAGTCACCCAACCGTAACGTCTATCCGACAATAATCGCCTATAATATCCTGTTGATGATCTGCGATATCCGCAGATTCTATTTCTCTATCGGTGGACTACCTTCTATGAAACGCTCATCAGCCCTCATCCTCATCATCGTCCTGCTGACCGCTTGCGGCGGCCGGGCGGCCCAGCCGGGCGAGATCCCCCCGCCGCCTACCTCGGCCCTGGCCACCGCCCAGGCCGAAGTCGCCGCCACCATTTCGCCCGTGCCGCCGACGCCGACCGTGGCAGTGGCGGCGACGCTGCCGCCCCCGGCCATCTTGTCGCCCCAGGTCACCGCCGCGCCGCCCACGCCGGAAGTGACGCCCGAACCGGACACGGTCGTCCTGGCCGCCGACGCCGCCGCTTTCGCCGGCCGCAACCCGCTGACCGGCGAGGAAGAGGCCGACCCTGCCGACCTGCAACGCCGTCCCATCGCTGTCAAGATCGCCAACGCCCCGGCCGACTACACGCGGCCCCAGGCCGGGCTGAACGACGCCGACATCATCTTCGAGCACTGGACCGAGGGGGCGGTCACCCGCTTCACGGCCATCTTCTACGATACCATACCGCCCAACGTCGGCCCTGTTCGCAGCGCCCGGCTCATCGATATGGAGCTACCGGCCATGTACGACGCCATGCTTGCCTTTTCCGGGGCCAGCGTCGGCGTTAACCAGAAGCTCAACGCCTCCGACTTCTCCGGCCGCTTGCTGCGCGCCGCCGACTCCGGCTTCTATCGTACCGGCGACACCAGTAAGCCCTTCGAGCACACGCTCTATATTCGCATGGATCAACTGTGGGAAACCGTCGCCGCCAAAGGTCTGAACACCCCGCCGACCTTCGGCACGTACAACGCCTTCAGCGAAGTCCCGCCGGCCGGCGGCGCGCCGGCATCGACCGTGTTCATCGACTACAAGACAGAGAAAGTCGAGTGGCGGTGGGATGCCGCGATCGGCAAATACCGCCGCTGGATGGACTTCGAGGAACATCTCGACGCCAACACCGAGGAACAGGTCACGGCGGCCAACGTTATCTTCCTGACTCCCTACCACGTCAACGACGCCAACATCTGTGAGCAGATCAATAACGGCGTGTGCGCCGCGCTGTCCATCGAGATACAGCTATGGGGTTCCGGCCCGGCTGTCGTTTTCCGCGACGGGCAACAGTTCGATGTTACCTGGCATCGAGACGGCCGCAACGACATGCTCACCTTTACCGACGCCGCCGGCGCTCCCTTTCCGCTGCAAATCGGCAACAGTTGGGTGCAACTCGTGCCCGGCTACCTGCCAAATCCCCTGACCGTCACCCCCTGACCAGGTAGCGCCGGAGCAGTTTTCCAGCCTTCGGAAAAGAATCCGGCGCTACCGGTGTAAATCGTTCATCGCTATCTCTACAGACATTGCCGGCAGAGGGGTGGGCGATGGCTTTGCCCTCTAGACAAATTAGACCATCTGTGCTAGTCTAAAGAGTCGTCATCAGACGCAATCCAACCAAACGCTAATGGTACGCGACCGGCCCCTATGCTAGAATAGCGAGTTGGCTTTATCGGTCGGTCGCGCGGAGGTCTCCGTCATGTCTTCCCTTCGCGCAGCAAGAAGAGGCAAGATGTCGCTCGACAAGATCATCGTGCGCGGGGCGCGCGAACACAATCTGAAGAATATTGACGTGGAAATCCCGCGCGATAGGCTGGTGGTGATCACCGGCCTGTCGGGGTCGGGCAAGTCGTCGCTGGCCTTCGACACCATTTTCGCCGAAGGGCAACGTCGCTACGTCGAATCGCTCTCCGCCTATGCCCGGCAGTTCCTGGGCCAACTGGAGAAGCCCGACGTCGACAACATCGAGGGCCTCAGCCCGGCGGTATCCATCGACCAGCGCGGTGTGAGCCACAATCCGCGCTCCACGGTCGGCACGGTGACCGAGATTTATGACTACCTGCGTCTGCTTTATGCCCGAGCCGGGACGCCCCACTGCCCGCAGTGCGGCCGGCCCGTCGCCCCCCAGTCGGCCGAGCAAATCGTGGCCAACGTCATGACCATGCCCGCCGGTACGCGCATCCAGGTTCTGGCGCCGCTGGTGCAAGATCGCAAGGGTCACCATCAGGGCATCTTCGACGATGTACGCAAGGCCGGCTTCGTGCGCGTGCGCGTCAACGGCGAAGTGCAGGCCGTCGACGACAAGATCGAACTCGACCGCTATAAAAACCACACCATCGAGGCCGTCGTCGACCGCCTGGTCATTCGCCACGCCGCCGACGACCCGAGCGAGGAAGCCGCCTCCGACCGCAGCCGCCTGACCGACTCCATCGAAACGGCCCTGGCTTTGGGCAGCGGCATCGTCATCATCAACGACGTCAGCGACCCGGAGAAACCGGTCGACAATCTTTATTCCGAGCATCTCTATTGCCCCTACGACGGCACGAGCATCCCGCCCATCGAGCCACGCACCTTCAGCTTCAACACACCCTATGGCGCTTGCCCGGAGTGCCAGGGTCTGGGCGTGCAGAAGGAAATCGATGCCGACCTGATCGTGCCCAACAAGGATCTGTCGCTGTCTGACGGGGCCATCAGCGGCTGGCCGACCGACGACAAGGCCGGCTACTATTGGCAGCTGCTGAAGGCCACCGCCGAACACTTCGCCATTCCGCTCAATGTCCCGGTGCGCACACTTTCTCCGCAACAAATGCGCATCCTGCTCCACGGCAGCGGCGATCAGTCGGTAACCGTCCGCTATCGCAATCGCGAAGGGCAGACGCGCCAATACGGCACTAAATATGAGGGTGTCATCCCTAATCTGTGGCGGCGCTACAACGAGTCGACGTCCGACTATGTGCGCGAGAAGCTGCAAGAGTACATGGTTGACCAGCCCTGTCGCGCCTGTGGCGGCACGCGCTTGCAGCCGGTGGCCCGCGCCGTCGACATCGGCGGCCAGACCATCGTCGACGCCGTGCGCCGGCCGGTCGTGAAGACGCTCGACTGGGCCCAATGCCTGGAAGACCTGGAGCGCACGCCGCTGACCCCCCGGCAGCAGATGATCGCCAAGCCTATCCTCAAGGAGATTCGCGAGCGGCTGAGCTTCATGATCAATGTGGGGCTGGATTATCTGACGCTCGACCGCACGGCAGGCACGTTGAGCGGCGGCGAGGCCCAGCGCATCCGGCTGGCGACCCAGATCGGCAGCCAACTCATGGGCGTCCTCTACGTGCTCGACGAGCCGAGCATCGGCCTCCACCAGCGCGATAACGCACGGCTCATCGAGACCCTGAAAGGCATGCGCGACCTGGGCAACACGGTTCTGGTGGTGGAGCACGACGAGGAGACTATGCGCGCCGCCGACTGGCTGCTCGACCTGGGGCCGGGCGCGGGCAAGCACGGCGGCGAATTGGTGGCCGAGGGCACGCCGGAGCAGGTGGCCCGCAACAAGAAGAGCCTGACCGGAGCCTATCTGAGCGGCCGCAAGCAAATCCCCGTGCCCAAGAAGCGCCGCCCCGGCAACGGGGAGTGGCTGGAAGTCATCGGCGCGGCCGAGAACAACCTCAAGAACGTCGATATTCGCATTCCTCTGGGCCGGTTTGTCTGTATCACCGGCGTCAGCGGCAGCGGCAAGAGTTCGTTTCTGGTCGAGATTCTCAGCAAGCGCCTCAACCAGCATTTCTACGGCTCGAAGGTTTTGCCCGGCAAGCATCAGGAGATTCGTGGGCTGGAGCATCTGGACAAGGTCATCGAGATCGACCAGAGTCCCATCGGCCGCACGCCGCGCAGCAACCCGGCCACCTATACCAACCTGTTCAACGCGATCCGCGACCTGTTCAGCAACATGCCGGAGAGTAAGTTGCGCGGCTACCAGCCGGGGCGCTTCAGCTTCAACGTCAAGGGCGGCCGCTGCGAGGCCTGTCAGGGCCAGGGGCAGAACCGTATCGAGATGCAATTTCTGCCCGACATCTACGTGCCCTGCGACATCTGTAAGGGTGCGCGCTATAACCGCGAGACATTGCAGGTGCTTTACAAGGGCCTTAACATCGCCGAGGTGCTCGATCTGACCGTGGACGAGGCGCTGGAGTTCTTCGCCAACATCCCGCCCATCAGGCGCAAGTTGCAGACGATGGCCGATGTGGGGTTGGGTTACCTCCATTTGGGGCAGCCCGCGCCGACGATGAGCGGGGGCGAGGCCCAGCGCGTCAAGCTGAGCCGCGAGCTGTCGAAGATCGCCACCGGCCGCACGCTCTACGTGCTCGATGAGCCATCGGTCGGCTTGCACGCCCATGACGTCAGCAAGCTCATCCTGGCTCTCAACAAGCTGGTCGACAAGGGCAACACGGTCGTCATCATCGAGCACAACCTCGACATCATCAAGGTGGCCGACTACCTAATCGACATGGGGCCGGAAGGCGGCGATCTGGGCGGCGAGATTATTGCCCAGGGTACGCCGGAAGAAGTGGTGGAGGTCGAAGCTTCTTACACCGGCGAGTTCCTGCGGCCGCTGCTGAACGGCCATGTAACGCCCGCTTCCTGAGCGATGCTATTGGGGAAACCGAGTTTCTCAGAAGGAACCCGGTTTCCAGGCCGGTCACTGGCCCTAAGGAGGCGGCCGTTGGGATATTGACTCATCCCGTGCTACAAATAGAACAAATCCGCGACGACCCGCGGGCGGAGCGATACGCTTGGCCCGACAATACTATTAAATTATGACCGATAACAAAGTAATCTACTCCATGATCGGCGTGGGCAAAACCGTCCCACCCAATCGCACCATTCTGCGCGACATCTATCTGTCTTATTTTTACGGCGCGAAGATCGGCGTGCTGGGCCTCAACGGCTCCGGCAAAAGCTCGCTGCTGAAAATCATGGCCGGCGTCGACACCGAGTACCTGGGCGAGACTGTCCTCGCTCCGGGCTACACCGTCGGCTATCTGGAGCAGGAGCCCCTGCTCGACGAGACGCGCACCGTCCGCGAAGTGGTGGAGGAGGGCGCGCAGGAAGTCGTCGATGCCCTGCGCCAGTTTGACGAGATCAATGCCCGCTTCGGCGAAGACCTGTCGGCCGACGAGATGGACAAGCTCATCGAAAACCAGGGCAAGCTGCAGGATAAACTCGACCACATGGACGCCTGGAACCTCGACAGCCGGCTCGACCTGGCGATGGATGCCATGCGCTGCCCACCGGGCGACACGCCGGTGTCCATCCTGTCTGGCGGCGAGCGGCGGCGCGTGGCCCTCGTCCGGCTGCTGCTGAAGCAGCCCGACATCCTGCTGCTCGACGAGCCGACCAACCACCTCGATGCCGAGTCCGTGGCCTGGCTGGAGAAACATTTGCAGCAATACCCGGGCACGGTCATCGCTGTCACCCATGACCGCTACTTCCTCGACAACGTGGCCGGCTGGATTCTGGAACTTGATCGCGGCCACGGCATCCCCTGGAAGGGCAACTACTCCTCGTGGCTGGAGCAAAAGCAGGACCGGCTGGCCAAGGAAGAGCGCTCCGAGACCCAGCGCCTGAAGACGCTGGAGCGCGAGCTGGAGTGGATCCACGCCTCGCCGCGCGGCCGGACGGTTAAGTCCAAGGCGCGCGTCACCCAGTATAACCAGCTGCTGGAGGCAGGCGGCGAAAAAGCCCGCGAAGAGCTGGAGATCTACGTCCCGCCGGGCCCGCGCCTGGGCGATATCGTCATCCGCGCCGAGAAAGTGGACAAGGGCTTCGGCGATCGCTTGCTGGTCGATGACATGACCTTCGACATTCCGCCGGGGGCCATCGTCGGGGTCATCGGGCCGAACGGCGCGGGCAAGACCACGCTCTTTCGCATGATCGTGGGCCAGGAGCAGCCCGACGACGGCGCGCTGACCGTCGGCCAGACGGTGAAGATGGGTTACGTCGACCAGAGCAGGGAAACTCTCGACCCCGAAAAGACGGTCTGGCAAGAGATCAGCGGCGGCGAGGAGACGCTGGAACTGGGCAAGCGCAAGGTCAATTCGCGCGGCTACGTGTCGCGCTTCAACTTCGCCGGAGCGGACCAGCAGAAGCTGGTCGGCACGCTATCGGGCGGCGAACGCAACCGGGTGCATCTGGCCAAGGTGCTGAAGAGCGGGGCCAACGTGCTGCTGCTCGACGAGCCGACCAACGATCTGGACGTGAACACGCTGCGGGCGCTGGAAGAGGCGCTGCTGACCTTCGCCGGGTCGGCCGTGGTCATCAGCCACGACCGCTGGTTCCTCGACCGGGTCGCCAACCACATCCTGGCTTTCGAGGGCGACAGCCAGGTCTTTTGGTATCCGGGCAACTACAGCGAGTACGAAGAGGACAAGCGCAAGCGGCTGGGGGCGGCGGCCGAGCGGCCGCACCGGATTAGCTATCGCAAGTTGACGCGGGCATAAGGAAATTGCCACAAGGACGCCAGGGCGCAAAGGGCTTAACAAAAGCCTTTCGCGCCCTGTTTTTATTTGGCGTTGTCGATCAAGGTGCCGGATAAGTGGGAGTAATCCACTTTGTCGGCGTTGCATCGTGCGGGATGGTCGCTGAGGGCGTGGGCGTGAACGTCGCTGTTGAACCGGGCGGCGGCGTGTCCGTGCCCCGGGGCCGGAATCGTCGGCGGCGGGGCCACAGTCTCGGTCGGTTCAATTTCCAACGTCGCTGTCGGCGTCGGTTGGATAGTCGGTGTCGAGACAGTGTCGAAAACGATTGGCGCATACGCACTGTATGGTCAGATTGAAGGGGCCGTATCTGTGCCAGGCGGGGTTACAGGGTTCGCCCGAAATCTTCTATAATAGTCGCGTCGCCAATTGAGCGGATGATCCCATGACCTAACAACGCCCATCAGGACAAGCCCATGCTCGATGACCTCCAGACCTTCCTCATAGACTTGCAGCGCCAACTGCTGACTATCGACTTCCTCCTCCAGGTCGGCCTCTTCGCCGTCATCCTGTTGGTCGCCCTGGCGACGCGCAACCTGCTGCGGCGGCAGGTGGAGCGGGTCGAGGCCCGGCTGCGCGCGGTGGGCATCGTCGCCCAGCAGTTCCCGTGGACGGTCGATCTGCTGGTGGCCTTCGGCGCGGCCGTGCTACCCTTCGTCGTCTGGCTGCTCGGTTCAATCGCGACCGGCGTGCTGGAAGCCGGCGAACGCCCGGCCGACTTGCTGCGCTGGGCCATTCCCCTGTTCGGGCTGTGGTCGCTCTATCGCTTCGTGGGCACGCTGATGGACCTCAATCTGAAGCCGGAGCGCGCCCGCGTCTGGCACCGGCAGATCTGGCGGCCGCTCATCTTCCTGCTGATGCTGCTGCACGCCGGCGGTCTGCTCGACAACTTGCTCAACCTGCGCCTGCTGTCGCGGGCGGATGTGCTGTTGACCTTGCAGTCGGTGCTGGCCGGTATCATCATCCTGGCCCTGTTCTTGTTCCTCAACCGCGTCGTGCGCCGCCTGCTGGGCGAGACGCTGCTGCCACGGGCAGGGGTAGAGCCGGCCGTCAATCAGGTCGTGACGACCTTCAGCGGCTACGGCATCGTCGTCGCCGGGCTGTTACTGGCCATGTCGGTGATGGGCATCAACCTGTCGAACCTGACGGTCATCATCGGCGGTCTGTCGGTCGGTCTCGGCTTCGGACTACAGGAGCTAATCAACAATTTCGTTAGCGGCTTCATTCTGCTGACCGAGCGCAGTCTGGCTCCCGGCGACGTCATCGAGGTCGACGGCAACATCGGCACGGTGCAGCGTATCGGCCTGCGCACAATGCAGATCACTACGCCCGACGACGTAGAACTGATCATTCCCAACGGCTACCTGCTGAGTAGTACGGTGATGAGCTACACCCACGATGCGCCGGAGATGCGCGTCCACATCGGCGTGTCGGCCGACGCGGATGTTCACCCGGGCGAGGTGCAGGCCGCCTTGCTCCAGGCCGCCGAACACCCCGAAGTGCTCCGGCAGCCGGGCCCGAGGGCCCTTCTGGCTGAACTGGAAGGATCGACAATCCGCTACGATCTGGAGTTCTGGATCCCCCAGCCGGCGCGCGCGCCCTACATCACCAGCGACGTGCGGCTGCGCATCTGGGAGTTGTTCAAGGAGCGGGACATCGCCATGGATGTGCCCAACGATGTGCTGCTGTTGCGGCCGGAAGGGTAGGCGAATCACTCGTTGCTGAAGCAACCACAGATCTCACCGGCGGCCCGGATTTATCGCAGCGCGGCCGGCTACTTTGTCTGTCCGTTGTAGGCGTGGAGCCACTCCAGCATGCTGCTGATGCTGCCGATAGCCAGGGCGATGCAGCTGTCGGCCCCGCCGTAGTAGAGATGCATGGTATCCCCGTCGGGCAAGATGGTGTACCCGCAGGGAAACACGACGTTGCCCACATCGCCATGCATTTCATAAGGCTCTTCGGGGCCGAATACCCAATCCTCGCCGCGCATGATCAGGTGTTCGGGCGTATTCAGGTCGAACAGGGCCAGACCCAGGCGGTAGATGGCCCCGGCGGCCGTCACGCGCACGCCGTGGTAGATGACCAGCCACCCTTCGGGCGTCTCGATGGGTGGCGGGGAGAGACCGATCTTGTTGGCGTCCCACCACGCGCCGCGCCGCGCTTCGAGCATCAGCTTGTGGCTGCCCCAGTGGCGCAGGTCAGGCGAATAGGAGATCCACATGTGGGCGCGGGGGCCGCCCACCGGCCGGTGGATCATGGCCCAATACTGGCCGATGCGATGGGGCAGCAGGGCGGCATCCTTGTCTTCCGGCGGCATGATCAGGCCATAGCGCTCGAACTGGTGAAAATCCTCGGTCAGTGCCAGGGCCACGCCGGGGCCGTCGCGCGTGTAGGCTGTGTAGACGATGACATACTTGCCCAATTCCGGCACGAAGGTGATGCGCGGATCCTCGATGCCCCATAGTTCCTCGGGGTGATTTTCGGGGTCGGCGGGCATCGTGGGCTGGGGATCAATGCGCCAGCCATCGATACCATTGTCGGAGCGGGCGACGCACAGGTGCGAATGTCCGCGCCGGTCTTCGCAGCGGCACAACAGCAGCGTCGTGCCGTCGGGCATGAGCACGGCGGCGGCGTTGAACACGCTGTTGATGGGATAGGGCCAGTCGGCCGCGGTCAAGATCGGGTTGAGCTTGTGCCGGCGAAACAGTTCAGGGTGCAGGGGATTCATATAATTATCCATGAGCGCGTTTGGGTGTATTCTCCATCAGACGCAATTCGAGCGAGGATTGCAGGAAGGCCAACGTCGATTCGGCCCCCTGATTTTCGTTCAGGCGGTCGGGATGCAGGGCATCGTAGCAACCGCCTGTCTCCGGGTCATAGAGCGACAGATTCAGGTCATTGCGGCCGAGGAACCACTCAAAGGCGCGACGCATTTCAACTTGCCAGCGCGCGTCGGCGGTGCTGCGAAATGCTTCGAGGCAGGCCGAGACCGTGGCCTGGGCCTCAATCGGCTGCTGATCGAAGCGGGCACGCTGGCTGCCGCGCCGGTAGAAGCCGTTGGAGCCGATGGGTACGAAGTGACCGCCGTCGGGCGACGAGCGTTGCAATTCGGTCAGCCAGATGAGCGATTCCAGTCCGGCGTGACTCATCTCGTTGTTGGGCAACCATTGGCCGCACATGATCATGGCCTGCGACAGCACGGCATTGTTATAGGTCAGCCCGTCTTCAAACCAGCGCCAGTCGTCGGTGCGACAGGCCTGATAGAGGGCCAGGAGCCGCTGGGCCAGTTCTTCGCGCACCTGTCGGGCGCGGCGGTCGCCGTCGAAGCGCCGCAGGTATTCGTTGATGCCCAGAATGGCGAAGGCCCAGGCGCGGGGGCTGGTCGTCTCCAGGATGGCGGGTAAGGCTTGCTCATACAGCCAGATGGCAATGCTCTGCAGGGCCGGCGTATTGGTGCGGCCAAGCACGGTGCCCAACGCCCACAGCGTGCGGCCGTGGCTGTCGTCGGAGCCGTTTTCCTCTAACCAATGGCGGCCATAATCCATGAAATTGCGAAAGCGCCCTGTCTCGGTATTGAACGCGTAGGCGATGAAGGCCATGTAGCCGGCGGCCATCTCCGAGGCTCCGGCGTTGCCTAGTTCGTCCAGGTAGACGCTGACGATGAGCGCGCGGGCGTTGTCGTCGCTGCAATAGCCCTCGTGGTAATTGGGCACGGTGAACAGCGCGTGTTGCAACATGCCGGTGTGGTCGGTCATGCGGCGCAGATGTGTAAGCTTCAGGGGCGGCAACTCGAGCGGCCGTTGATCGAGTGGCTTGACCACAAAGTCGGTGGGGGCCAGGTGGCGGTGCCCGGTGCGGGCGCGCTGGAAACTCTCCATGTAGCGTTGCGCGACCTGCGGCCAGATCATATCCCGGCCAAAGAGGTAGGCCCGCTTGCGCATGGCGTGGCGTTGAGGTTCATCGTCCAGCAAACGGATGAGCTCGCCAGCAAGCGCCGCCGGCTCGTTGAACGGGACGAGCACCCCGCGCCCGTCGGCCAACATCTCCTCGGCATACCAGTAAGGCGTTGATACGACGGCCTTACCCGCCCCGACCGTGTAGGCCAGCGTGCCGGAGACGATCTGCTTCTCATTGAGGTATGGGGTGATGTAGATGTCGGCCGCGCCGATAAACTCGGTGAGCTCCTGCAAATCGACAAAGCGATTGTAGAAGATGACTTGACCTTCCACTCCCTTTTCCTGGGCCAGCCGCTGCAACGACAGCCGGTACGTCTCTCCGTCGCGGCGCAGCACGTGGGGATGCGTCGCGCCGAGAATGATGTAGACGACGTTGGGATATTTGTCCAGAACGGCCGGCAGGGCACGGATGACGTTCTCGTAACCCTTGTTGGCTGAGAGAAGGCCGAAGCTGAGCAAAACGGTTTTGCCCTCCACGCCAAATTTATCTTTGAAGAAGCTGGGGTCGACGAAGGGCATGTCGGGAATGCCGTGGGGGATCATGTCGATTTTGGCCGGATCGACGCTGTAAATCTCGTGCAGAAATTCTACGGCGCGGTCGCTCATCACCACCAACCGGTCGGACTGGCCGGCGATCTCTTCCAGGACGCGGCGCTGATCCACGGTGGGGTCTTGCAAGACGGTGTGGAGCGTGGTGACGATAGGCATGCGCAATTCGCGCAGCAGGGCCAGGATGTGGCTGCCGGCGCGACCGCCAAAGATGCCGTACTCATGTTGCAGGGAGACGATGTCGATATTGTTGATGTTCAGAAAGTCGGCCGCGCGACGATAGGACTCAACGTCCTTCTCGACCAACTCAAAACGGACCGGCGGCGGATAGGTGTAGCCGCCCTCGATGTCGTTGACGGGCAGGGCGATACAGTGAGTGTGGCTGAATTCGCCGGCGACGGCTTGCAACAGATCCGTGGTAAAGGTGGCGATGCCGCACTGGCGCGGCAGATAGTTGCCGATGAATGCGATCCGGTCAGTCGTAGGCGTCAGTTCCTTCGTATCCATGTTTCTCGTGGCGACGGCGGTGTGGAGGCTATTGCCCGGGCGGTCGCCTTCTCAAGAAGTTCGCCGGATTGTATGGCTGTGACGTTGGTTGAGTTGGCTCAGGAGTAGTTATTCGCGCCGTCGGTAGTTATACCATAGCAAATGACCGCCAATTAAGCTAGCTGCGTTCTCTTCCGGCTCATCAACAAGCTGGGCCTAGCTGTTTTCGCCCCACGCCGTCACTTCGTCCAGCGCGGCCTTCTGCTCGGCCGACAGCGCCACTTCGGCCCCGCGCAGCGTGTCCTCCAGCTGGGCGATCGACGTCGCGCCGATGATGGCCGACGTGACTGCCGGGTTGGCCAGAATCCAGGCGATGGCCGTCTGGGCGATGGTGGCGTCGTGGGCTCGGCCGATCTCTTCCAACTTGTCTACGGCGGCGAAACCGCGCTCGTTCATATAGCGCTTCTGCACGCCGCCGGCCCGCTTTGACTCCGGCAAGGGCGTGTCGCGCCGATACTTGCCGGTCAGGAAGCCACCGCCCAGCGGACTGTAGGGGATCACGCCGACGCCCTGGTCGAGGCACAGCGGCTGCAGCTCGCGCTCGAACTCGTCACGGTGGACGTAGCTGTAGTGGGGTTGCAGGCTATCGTAGCGGGCCACCTTTTGCACGTCACTCAGCCACAACGCTTTGGCGAGCAGCCAGGCAGGGTAGTTGGAGCAGCCCACGTAGCGTACCTTGCCGCTGCGCACCAGGTCATCCATCGCCCGCAGGGTCTCGTCCAGCGGCGTCTCCTTGTCGGGAGAATGGGTCTGGTAGAGGTCGATGTAGTCGGTCTGGAGGCGGCGCAGGCTGGCTTCGACGGCGTTGATGATGTGGCCGCGGGAGAGGCCCTGGTCGTTGGGGCCATCGCCCATCTTGCCGCGGACCTTGGTGGCGAGCACGATTTCGTCGCGGCGGATGGCGCTGCCGGCCAACCAGTTGCCGATGTGGGTCTCGGCTACACCGCCGGGATTGCCCTCGACCCAGCGAGAGTAGACGTCGGCCGTGTCGATGAAGTTGACGCCCAGCTCTACGGCGCGGCTCATGATGGCGTGGGATTCCGGCTCGTCGGTCGACCAGCCGAATTGCATCGTACCGAGGCAAATCGTGCTGACCTTCAGACCAGTGCGGCCGAGGCGGCGATATTCCATAACAAACTCTCCTTATTTGTTGCGAACAATGAATGGCTAATAAATAGCTACCGCGTTGCGCGGACGGAAGGGAACAGGCAGGCAGCTATGGACAAAATCAGAAGCTATCCGCTTTTTGCGTCTGATTCGCAGCTAAAAATGTTAATTCCCGCCGGCGCGGATCGCTTCCAGTTCCTCGACTTGATGCGGCGGACGGCCGGCGAAGGGATTGTCGTGATTGAAATAGTTATAGGCAGCGCGGGCGATCTCACGCAGGATGGGGAAACTGTACTCCGAGGAAAGCCAATCGCTATCCGGCTGGGCCAGCAGGGTATAGATCACGTAGTCGCCGCCGGGCGAGTAAACGATGCCCGCGTCGCCATGCTCGTTGAAGCTCCAGCCGTGCTTGTGGGAGACGGGCACGCCGTCGGGCACGCCGAAGCGGATAAGATTGCCTTCGACGTTTTGCACCATCAGGTCGACGATGGCCTGGCACTCTTCCTGGGTAATCTCACCCGGATAGACGGCCAACAGCCCGCCTTCACCCTTGGCGCAATAGTAGAGCATCGCCAGCAGGCCGCCGATGTCCTCGGCCGTCGTCTGCATGGAAGGGTCGGGCCGGGTGTCGATGGTGGGATTGGCGTTGGCCGGGGTCGTGTAGGTGCTGGGGCGCGAGGGGACGACGGTCGCGTCATAGGGAATTGCCATGAAACTGTTGATCATACCCAGATCATGCATTTCTGAGGTCAGGACGGCCGCGCCCTCATAGGTATTATCCTGGCCGGCGATCACGTGTAACAACAGATTGGCGCTGTGGTTGCTCGAGGCCGTGGCGGTGCTCATGAACAATTCCTGCTCAAAGTCTGTGGGCGGATTGTCGAGGGCGCGATAGGCCTCGACGAAAATGGCGATCTTCAGGATGCTGAGCGCGGATACAGCCACGTCGGAATTGATGCGCACTTCCTCGCCGGTTTGCAGATCGAGAATGAACACGCTGCCGAATCCGTCGAACGAAGCCAATTGTTTTTCGATGGCATCCTGGAGCACGCGAATGTCCCATTCCGGGGCGGGTACGTCGATCATCGTCAGATTGACGCGGCGACTATCGGGACTATCGAGCGCGACGCGCAGTGCATCGAGGGTCGTCGTCTGGTCGGTGATCCTGCCTGGTTGCCCCGGCTGAATCTCGCTCGTGTCGGCCAGGAGTTGCGGCCCCTGGGCGGGGCGGTCGACGAAATCGGCCACCAACTTCAGTTGATTACTGAGGGCGGTGTCATCGTGCTGGGCGCGAATGTCCACAACGATGGGTTCGGGCGACAAACCGACGACGAATTCGATGTAGCGCAGCCACATCTCCTGTTCTTGCCACTGGGTTTGGGCGTCGGCCAGCATGCTCTCGGTATCGATGGTGAAGCCCACATCGGCGGGCATGATTTCGGCGGCGCGCTCATCACCGTTGTAGACGGAGACCGGGGTAAGATAGCGTTCGTTTATTGCCTGGCGGGCCGCATCCAGCGTCAGGCCGCCCACCGGCACGCCGGCGACGACCGTCGTCGGCGGGTATTTATCGAGCGCCCGCCAGAACAGGAAGCCCTGGTAGAGGAGGTAGGCGGCGCCCACGACGAGGAGGGCGATCAGCAGGATGTGGCGAAGTGCCTTTAACATCGGTCAGCCCTAGTTATTGGCCGCGTTACTCTGGCCCAGATAGGGTGCGTCGAAGTTGAAGTAATTGTAAGCCGCGCGCGAGACGTCGGCGATGAGCGGCGCGCTCAACTCCCATTCCAGCCATTCGGGTTTGTACATGATCTCGACGATGACGTAATCGCCGCTGGGGCCGAAGATGATGCCCGCGTCCACGTGGGTATCGCCGATCCAGCCGTGGCGGTGGGCGATGGTGATATCCTGGGGCACGCCCTCTTCGATCAGGCTGCCGATCTTGTTGCGCTCCATATAATCGAGCATTTCCAGACATTCGCGCTGCCAATCGTCGGCCGGGAAAGCGGCCACCAGCGCCCCGCCCTGTCCGGTGGCGCAATAGTAGATCATCGACAACAGGGTGCCCATGTCTTCGGCCGTCGTTTGCATGGTGGCGCTGGGATTGGTGCGTAGCGCTTCGACCGAATTGGCCGGTGTTTCCGGCGTTTGTTTGCCGGCCGGCATTCCTGCGTCATAGGGGGCCATGATGAAGGAGTTGACCAGGCCCAGCCGTTGCAGAGTCGATGTGACTTTTTCCGCGCCCACGTATGGCCCTTCCTGGCCGCCGACAAATGCCAACAGTTCGTTGGCGCTGCTGTTGTCGGGGTTGATGATCAGCGTGTCGGAGATGAGTTGCCGTTGGGAGAGCGTCGGCAATTGATCCAGCACGTGGTAGGTCTCCAGCACGATGGGCAGTTTCATCAGGTCGATGGCCGTCACGGGCACGTCGCTGTTGATGTTGACTTCTTCGCCGGTGGACAGGTCCATGATGAACACACCGGCCATGCCGTTGGTGTCTTGCTCGAAAACTTGCAATCGATTCACGAGCAGGCGAGACAGCAAGTTGATATTCGGCCGCTGGGGGTCTTTTGGTTCCACAATGAGCCGCGCTTCTCGCGTGCCGGGACGATAGAGCGCGGCCTCGATGTCGGCGAAGCTGGCCTCGATGTTGGTTTCTGTGCCCGGCGTGCCATACTGGAAGCTCATACTGCCGGGCACGGGCTGTGGCGGTTGGGCGGGCAAATCGACCAAACTTTTGATCTCTTCCAGATAGTTGCGCAGTGATTCGCGATTATGCGTGGCCGCCAGAGGAACGGCGTTGATCTCGACCGGCCGGCCCCATAAAAAGCCCCAGAAGCCGGACCAGAAATCCTGTCGCGTGCGTTCCTCATCAGCCTGGGACAGCATCGTGTCGAAGTCCAGGGTGAATTCTGCCTGCGAGGGCATCAGATCGAACTTGTTCTCGCCGTGGTACAAGGTGACGGGCGCGTCGAGATATTTCGTCGTCAACTCCGTCCGTGCCTCTTCGGGGTTCATGCCGCCGATATCGACGGAACCGATTTTCAGGCCGGTGGGGAAGTTGGTGCGCGTGCCGGCATATTGGTAGAGCTTGTACAGCAGGAAAAGCGAAACCGCCACCATGAGGGAAACGGTGATCCACTGTCCAAGTCCGGGTGACGCATTACGATTCATATGGAATGATTAAAATGCCTCGGGCATCAGGTCGCCGCCGATTGGGGGCTGGGCGGCCAGCCGGTGGAGGGACAGGCCGGCGGTGATGGCCGCGTCGGTAAAAGGCGCAAAAGGGCCAGGCAAGTGATCGATGCTGAACCAGCGCGCCTCCAGAATTTCCGTGTTCAGTCGCATTTTTCCGGGATGGAGTCGGCCGCTATAAGCCATGACGATGAACGGTGGCGATCCGGCGTGGGCCACGTGAATGGGCCGACCCAGCGTCACAGCCAGCCCGGTTTCCTCGCGTAATTCGCGGATTAGACCGGCCTGCGGCGCTTCGTTGCGGCCCAGCCAGCCACCGGGAAGCCCCCAGGGGTTAGGCGAATGGAATACGTGGCGAAGTAACAATATCTCCTCGTCGTCGTTGAAGGTGACCAGAGCAACCCCGACCCGCTGGCGGGGCACCACCAGACGAACTCCCCAGCCCATTAATCCGGCCCAGGGACGGCGGCGCACGATGCGCGCCAGGCCCTCTTTCCAGGTGTCGGTCAATTGGACAGTCACAATGTGGTTGCTATCACCCGCGCGCCCACCGAGACGCGCTCCCTAATGAATGAAACATCCTTACAGTCCCACAGTATAACAAAAAGGGTGACTGATTCCATAGGTCATCCTTCCCAGTCATCCTCTTCTCATATGAGTTAAAAGTCCGGGCGGCCGCAAAAATCGGGGCGCAACTTTCCGGAAACGAGGGCGTATAGCGTGTAAAGATTGATTGTGGAGGTAACAGCATGCAGCAAACAAGGCTGATGCGCAGCGAAACAGACAAGATGGTCGCTGGGGTGTGCGGCGGCCTGGCCGACTATATGGGTATCGATCCGGTGCTGGTGCGATTGGCATTCGTCCTCTTGCTCCTGGCCAGCGGCGTTGGTTTTGCCATTTACGTCGTTTTGTGGATC
This sequence comes from Promineifilum sp., assembly GCA_017983515.1. Lineage (GTDB taxonomy): Bacteria > Chloroflexota > Anaerolineae > Promineifilales > Promineifilaceae > Promineifilum. Next base: position 86,628 of record JAGOBF010000015.1, read on the forward strand.
GTCATGCCCACGCCGTCACGTGCCCAGCCGCGGATTCGCATCGTGTCCGAGGACGAGTTTGAGGACCCGGCCGCTTATAAGGCGCGTTTTAGCCCGGCGGCCACCGTGGGCGTGTTGCTCATTTTGTTCGGCGGGTTCTTCCTGCTGAGCCAAATGGGGGATGTGCCGGGATTTATCTGGCCGATTATCCTGATCGGTGCCGGGGTATTTTACCTGGTCCGACGCGCTCGCGACTAAGACGCCGGCCGAACCGGTATGACGCGGAGGCCGGACGACGGGGCAGGTGAATCAAGATTTCACCTGGGCGTCGTCCGGCCTCCGTTCGCGTTATCCGGCCTAGTGGCCTTCTTTTTCGCTCGTAGACTGGCCGCGCCGCAAGGTTCCCGACAGGCTGCGGGCGCGCGGGGTCGCTCGGGTCTTTAGTGCTTCCTCGTCCGTCTCCTGCGGGCGGTCGGCTAGCTGCCGGGGGGGGTCATGGAGGGGTAAGGTGATGCGGAACGTTGTGCCCTGGCCAACGGTGCTGTCCACCTGAATCGCGCCGCCATGAGCCTGGACGATCCACTTGGCAATAGCCAGCCCCAGCCCCGAGCCGCCCTGTGCCCGGCTGCGGGCCTTGTCTACCCTATAGAAGCGGTCGAAAATGTGGGGCAGATCTTCGGGCGGGATGCCGATGCCGGTGTCGCTGACGATTAGATTTGCCCAACCGCTTTCTTTGGTCAGACTGAGCCGCACCGCGCCACCGGGAAGCGTATATTTAATGCCGTTATCCACCATGTTGAGCAGCAGTTGTTTCATGCGATCTTCATCGCCGAGGATGGTGGCCTGATCGACGGCCGTCAACTCGACCGAGACCGGCTTCTCGATGCGCCTGACCTGGCGGTACACCTCGAACAGGATGTTATCCAGCTCCACCGGCCTGGTTTGCAGCGGCAGCCCGCCGGTGTCGGCCCGTGCCAGCAACAGCAGGTCGCCCAGCAGACGGCTCATCCGCTCCATCTCGTCCTGGATGACGTCCATCGATTCCTCGTCGTAGCGGCCAAATCGCTTCATCAGATCGAGGTTGCCGCGCACGCTGGTCAGCGGCGTGCGCAACTCGTGGGAGACGTCGGCCAGAAAGCGCTGCTGGCTGCGAAATAGACGATCCAGCCGTTCGAGCGTCTGATTGAAGGCGCGGGCCAGATCGCCGATCTCGTCGGAGCGGTTGCTGTGGGGCACGCGCCGGCTGAGATCGTCGGCACGGGTGATCTGCCGGGCGACAGTGGCGATGTCCTCTAGCGGCCGGAACACACTGGACGTTAGGATAGTTAACATAATGAACGAGGCGAAGGCCGCGCCCAGGCTGATGAGTAAGGCCCGGCTAAGCACGCGGTTGAAAATCTCAAAATTGTCGAGCAGGCGGGCGACCTGGATATGACCAATGGGTTGGCTGGCGTCGTCGAACACGGGAACGGTCAGGACGCGCAACAGCGTATCCTCGCGCTGGACAAGGCGATAGACTTCGGCCGCGCCCAGGCTTTCGGGGTCGAGCAGATCGTTAAACCCGGCCAGATTGCTGGACTGGAAGACGATCTCGTTCTGCCGGTTGACGATGATGAGAAAGGTCGAGGCCGTTTGCAGCGTCGCCAGATCCGACGGCAAGGGCATGCGGATGATGCCGTCGGCGCCGACTTCGATGCTGCCGGTCACCAGTTCGGAAGCAAGCGAATAGAGATCGCCGTCGACCTGCGCAAGAAGCTGGTTACGGGGCAGGATATAGATAACCAGCGACGACAGGAAGTAGACGATGCTGAAAATCAGGGCATAGACCAGCAGCAGCCGGTTTTGGATGGACAAGTAGAGATTATGACTCCTCGCGCAGGACGTAGCCTATTCCCCGCACGGTATGTATCAGCCGGGCCATGTCCCCCTGTTCTGTCTTCTGCCGCAAGTAGCGAACGTAGACCTCGATGATGTTACTCTCGCCGCCGAAGTCGTAGTTCCACACGTGGTCAAATATCACGTCGCGGGTAAGTACCTGCCGTGGGTGGCGCATGAAAAGCTCGAGCAGCTCATACTCTTTGGCGGTCAGATCGAAAGTCGCGCCGCCACGCCGGCCTTGCCGCGTGCCGGTGTCCAGTTCGAGATCGGCGAAGCGGAATACCTGGGGCTGGGCCGGTTGGGCGCGGCGCAACAGGGCGCGCACGCGAGCCATGAGTTCGTCGAATGCGAAGGGCTTCACCAGATAATCGTCGGCCCCGGCATCCAGCCCGGCGACGCGATCATCAATCGCTTCCTTGGCAGTCAGCATGAGGATCGGCACATCGCTGACGGCGCGCAGCCGGCGGCAAACCTCCAGACCATCCATGCCCGGCAACATCAGATCCAGCAGCACCAGGTCGGGCGGCGTGTCGCGGGCCAACTCAAGGGCCGTGGGGCCGTCGGGAGCCACCTCAATGCGATACCCCTCAAAGCCGAGGCCGCGCTGCAGAAATTGGCGGATGCGTTCCTCATCTTCGACGACGAGTATGGTTGACGACATGGATAAACCTCCAATTAACTAATCTCATCATTATAGTCCCCCGTGGTTGTCCGGCAAACACGACTACCCGGAATGATGCAGTCGGCCGTTGTTGTTAATAAACGTTGTTGACCCTCACTGCCTGGGCTACAATTCCCGCCGGTCGGCCGATTGACCGCGAACCTTAAGGGAAGGGGTATGGAAGAACTATATCAGTTGAGCATTGCCTTGGCGACTCTCATGCAGGAAGCGTATCCGCGCCTCCTGGGGGTGATGAGTCTAATTACGGCGCTGGGCACCGCGGAGTTCTTCCTGGTGTTTCTGCCGGCCATCTACTGGTGCGTCGACAAGCGGCTCGGCCGCCAACTGGGTTACATTTATCTTCTGTCGGCCTTCACCAATAACATCCTCAAGAATCTGCTCCGTCAGCCGCGCCCCTACTGGCTCGATCCGGACATCCAGCGATACGAGGTGGAAGGGTTCGGCCTTCCAAGCGGCCACGTCCAGAACACGACGGCCGTTTTCCTGCTCCTGGCGGCCACCCTTCGCCGCACCTGGGTCTGGATCGCTGCCATTCTGTTCATTGTCCTGATGGGCCTCAGCCGCCTTTATCTGGGGGTCCACTCTTTGCAGGACATCGTCGTTGGATTTGCCGTCGGCCTCATTATTCTGATCGCTTTACTGGTGTGGCAGCAGTTCTACTTTGCGCGCTTTAACAAGCAAATCCTTGGTCGTCGTCTGTTGCTGATGGTGCTGATCCCGACGATCCTGGCCGCCGTCTACGTGGGCATTTATCTTTTGCTGGGGCCGGCGTCGGAAGACGTTTCCTGGGCGGCGTTTGTCCCCGCGGCCGAGTTAAGCGGCCATGAGGCGGTTGTGTCGGCCTTCGGCGCGCTGCTGGGCTTCGGCGTGGGCATCATGCTGGAGAGCAGTCGCGTTCGTTTTCACGCTGACGGGCCGGTGTGGAAGCGCATCCTGCGCTTTGTGCTGGGCATTGGCGGGACCGTTGGCATCTGGGCCGGACTGCGAACTATTTTCCCGTCGCAGCCGTTGTGGCTGGGGATGCCACTTCACTTCCTGCGCTACCTGTTGACCTTGCTGTGGGTCACCTATTTTGCGCCGTGGGTATTTGTTCGGCTGCGGCTGGCGTCGGCCGATGCCGAGTCCGAAGTACGGGTCACGCTTTAGCCTGACCGAAGCGCGCATCCCGTTCAAGGGTCAACCGCAAGCCCGTCTCCAGATCGATTTTAGGCTCGAACTCGAGTAACTCTCGCGCCCGGCCGATATCGGCCGCCAGCCGTGGCACGCCGCCCGGCTTCTCGGGATGATCGATAACGTTGACGGGACGGCCAGTGGCTCGCTCTATGTGGGCGATCAACTCGTCGATGCTCGTCTCTCGACCACGGCCGATATTGATGACGGCATGTCCCAGCCCGGTGGTCGTGGCCGCGCTGACCAGCGCGTCGATCACATCATCGATGTAGACGTAATCGCGAGTTTGCCGGCCGCCGCCAAACACGACCAGCGATCCGCCAGTTAGCGCCTGTTGCAGAAAGCGGGGGACGACGGGTGCGTGGGAGACCGGCAGACTCTGCCCCGGCCCATAGGCATTGAAAATGCGCAAGGCTACGGTCTCCAGTCCCCAAAGTTCGCCGATGGTGCGGATGTATTGCTCGGCCGACCACTTGCTGACGCCATAGGGGCTGTCAGGCTGCGGGGTATCTTCTTCGCGCACGGGCTGGCGAGCCTGCCGGCCGTAGACCGCGCCGGATGAGGTGAAAATCACGCGGCCTACGCCCGTATCGCGCATGGCTTCCATCAGACTGACCGTGCCGCCGACGTTGACGCGGGCATATTCGCGGGGGTAGAGGATCGATTGCGGCACCGACACGCGCGCCGCCAGGTGATAAGCGCAATCGACGTTTTGAAGTAGCGACCACAGCAAGGGGACATTGTCGACGTCCCCTTGGGTAAATTCGACGCGGGGGTCAAGCCGGCCAGGATCGCCGTTGCTCAGGTCGTCCAGGGCATAAACCCGATGGCCTTCGGCCGCCAGCCGGTTTGCCAGCGCCGTTCCCAGGAAACCGGCCCCGCCGGTGACGAGAAAACGCATGGGATTAGAGAGCAGTGGCTAGGGGACGGTGGTCAGCCGGCATCCCGGATGTCGAATGGGTCGGGGGCGGCGGCAAAGATGCGATCCAGGATAGCCATCTCGCGGCGGTGGATCGTCTCCAGAAATTTGGTTGCGCCTTTCATGTGCTTGAAGGCGCTGAACCCGTGTTCCAGGAAACGCTGCAAATCTTCCCAGCCGGTCAAGACGGCCGGGGCGTGGGCCAATCGCAGCGAGACGCCGACAAACGGGATGCGCACCAGGCGATCGATGCCCAGGCCGATGCGGCCGATCATCTCGATTTGGCGGGCGCGCTCGGCATAATTGTCACAGACGCGATAGCCCTCGGCGTACTGTGCAGGAGTGATGGCGTCGGTGACGCCCACTACTTCGAACAGGGCGTGACACAATTGGTCATCCAGCTCGTTGGTCAATTCGGATAGCGTGACGACGTCGGCCAGAATCGAGGCGGCCCGCTCAGGCAATACCTTGCGGATACCCTCATAGAACCGCAACATATCGGCGTCGCGCTGGCTGAAGTCCTGGGGGGCGTAGACGTCGTTGAGAAAGAACTCGGTTGCCGGCCGGTAACGTGGGTCGGCCAGAAAGTCGGCGTGGGTCGCGGCCAGGCGCTGGGATTGGAAAGCTCGCAGAAGCGTCATTTCCGGCGATAATTCGCGGCTTGCCACGATCTCGCGCCGGCCGGGTTTGGCCTGCGCCAGATGGGTCACCAGCCGCGCGGCATCGGAAGAAGAGGGTAAATCACTCATGGATATCCAGTTTCCGTTTACTCTCGTCGGTCAACGAATGACCAAACTCAGGCAGATCATATGCGGATTGTAGCAAGATTGCTTCTATGATCCATGTTTTTAATCAACTGTGCTCCTTGACAGGATAAGGTATTTAGATATAATTCTAATTAGTTTTCTATCTAATTAGAGGTACGTAGAAATGAATAAGATGAATAGAGACGCTTTATCGGAGCAGCAATTTGATCAACTACTGAACTTCTTTCAGGTCTTCAGCAACGAAAGCCGCCTGAAGATCATCGGCCATTTGGCGAACGGCGAAAGAAGCGTGGGCGAGTTAGCCGATCTGCTCGGCCTCAAGGAGCCGACGGTATCGCATCATCTGTCCCAGCTGAAGGATATTGGCCTGGTCGATGTGCGCGCCGAAGGCACCATGCGCATCTACCGATTGAACAGCAAGGAATTGGAAGCGATGAGCAAGGACGTTTTTGCGCGAGGCAATTTGGCGGCATTAGTGAAGCCGAGCGAACGAACCGACGAAGAGCGCATCTTGCGGACGTGGGTGAAGGACGGCCGGATCGTCGACATCCCAGCCCAGGAAAAGAAGAAGCAAATCCTCATCCGCTGGCTGGCCGGACAGATCGACCCGGAACGGCGCTGGACGGAAAAGGAGTTCAGCGAGTGGCTGGAGCAGTTCAACGAGGACTATGCTTTCCTGCGGCGCTATCTGGTGGACAGTCACTACATGGCCCGCGAAGGCGGCATCTATTGGCGCACGCCGGAAAGTGATCCGGTCATTTAGCGTCATGAGCGCGGGTGCGAACGATGCCACCCGCGCCCCGTTTCTAAGGCCTTATGGTATAATTCCGACGCGGCGACCCACCGGCCAGTCATCATCTATAGGAACTCCCCGATGCACGACATCCTCATTCGCAATGGACTCATCTACGACGGCCGCGGCCAGGCTCCCTACTATGCTGACCTGGCTATCGACGGCGACGTCATTGCCGATATCGGCCGCGTTGACGGCCAGGCTCGTCAGGTAATCGACGCCGACGGCCTGGCTGTGTCGCCC
>JAGOBF010000016.1 GCA_017983515.1 Promineifilum sp.
GTTGACTATTAGTGACAAATGTAATGGAAAATAAAGGCAAAAGGCATAACGCGATGTGTCATAGAGGAGAGTACCCCCGACAGGACTCGAACCTGTGCACCTGGCTTCGGAGGTCAGTGCTCTATCCTCTGAGCTACGGGGGCTTAATGTGGGTGGATTTTCCCATAGGGGACGGCAGTTGTCAATTTCGCTGTTAATTAAACCAGGGTCCCTGGGTCATCGGCCGCCCCTGTAGCGCCGGTCTCTCGGCCGGCCCCGCTAACCCACTTTCCTGCTCAGCGAGTCTCTCCTTGGGGTGAGCGACGCTCTCCACTCTACTTCACGAAGATCGTCAACAGCGCGTAGATCAGCACCCCGGCCAGATATAGAATACCGGCGAAGCTCGGTTCGCCGGCCTTGTTGGCCTCAGGGATCATGCTCTGGGTAACGGTCGTGATCAGAAAGCCGGAAGCAAGGGCGATCAGGGCCAAACGCAAGTCTAGCGCTACGTTGCGAAGCAGCAGGAACCCGACCATGGCTCCCACGAGGACGCACAAGAAATAGGCAATTGAGAGCAGCCGGCGATTCTCTTTGGATACGCCCTGGCGCTTGGCGGTCGAAGTTGTCACGAAAGCCAGTGGCAGGGTGCTAATCGCCATACCCAGAGCCAGCAAGAGGCCAGTCATCACCGTCAGCGTCGCGCCAATGCCGATCACGATGCCGTCGATCACCAGGTCGACCAGGATACCGACGTACAGCCCCAGCGAGATCGCGGTTGAGCCGGATTTCGCCGCCCGATCGGCCATCTTTTGTGCCGAATAATATTCGAAAACGACGTATAGCGCGCCACCGATGAAAAACATCAGGGCGACGGCCACCAGGGAGCCATCGCGTACGGCGGGCGGCATCAAGCTGAGGGCTACGAGGGCGGTGATGATCCCCGCCGCGAACTGGAGCGCGCCGCTGACGATGCGTGGCGGTGCGTCGAAGCGCTCAGCGATGGGCGCACCGAGATAGGTGAGAAAAGCGGCCAGGAGGGCGACGCCGAGGACGAGTAGGAAATCATTCATGGGATTTAAAAGAGGAACGTTGTCTTCCCTTGGCGCGTGCGGGTTTTTTGGAGCGCTTGTCGGGTTTGGCAGTGGGCCGCGGGGCGGGAGGATCGTCTGGATTGTAGTCCGGTAGACCCAGCGCCGGGAAGATCGCCAGCAGTGAGAAGCCGGCCAGGATCAGGAAGGACGCACGCAACGCCCGGAGCCGGGCCGCTTCGTTGATCTGTACGGCCGTGGCCACCTGTTCGGGCGTGGCCGTCGTCTCCGCCAGCACCTCGTCCAATTGGTCGTTGCTGATGAAGTCGATACTGTCCAGATTTACCTGGCGCTTCAGTGTGTCGGGAATGGGGGCCTGAACGAGGCTCGTCGTCACGATCAGGCCCAGCAAGCCGACGGCGACAAGGCCGGCGAAAGCGGTACCCAGCGCCGTGGACAAGTTGTTGGCGACGCCACGCAGTGCGCCGACATCGCCGGCCATTTCCTTGGGCGATGAAGACACCATGACGTTGAACAGCAAGGTTAACAGCGCGCCTTCGGCCAGACCAAGCACGATAAGGCTGAGGATCACCATCGGGGTGCCCCATTCGTTGCTGATCGTAAAGGCGAGGGAAGTCAGCCCAACCGCGACCAGGAAGAAGGCGACGACAGCTATCCGGCGCGGGGTTAGGCGGTCATATAGGCGGACGATGGTGATAGCCGCCGTGGCAATTGACAAGGTGTAGGGGACAACGGCGACGGCCGTGAAGAGACTGGTCTGTCCCTGCACGATTTGAATGTACAGGGGAATCAGGAAGTTGACTGCTGGGCCAAGCGCGCCGATGATCAGCAAGGCCACGATGGTGGCGCGCTCGTGCGAAGTGTTGAGTACTTCCAGGGGCAGAAGCGGCGGCTTGTCCAAAGCCACTCGCTGTTGCGACCAGGCGAAGAAGGCCTGCCCCAGCATTAGGCCGAATATGATGAACAGCAGCGCCGGCGACAGTCCAAGCAGATTGAACGGCGCATCGGCATTGGCCAACACGACGCCCCACATGTTGAGGTTATTGAAGCCGAAGCTGATCAGGATAATGCCGATCGCCGCCAGCGCCGCGCCGATGAAATCGATCTTCACGCCCGATTGGCGCGGAACCGGCTTCAGGCGGAAGCTCAGGACGAAGATAATAACGGACAGGAACAGGAGCAGCCCGAAAGAGTAGCGCCAACTCAAAACCGTGCCCAGGAAGCCGGCTATGAAGAAGGCCAATGCTCCCGCCAGGGCCGGTGATCCGGCCAATATGCCCAATGCCTGCGCCTTTTGCTTGCCCTGGTAGTTGAAGGCGATGAGCACCACCAATGTGGGCACCAGCGCGGCCGCGGCCAGGCCGGCCAGCGCCTGCGACAGATTCATCATCTCCGCGCTCGAACTGAAGGCCATCATGCCCATGGCCGCTCCATGCGCCAGCACCATCACCTGAAATACCAGGCGCTCGCCAAATATCTTGCCCAGCTTGGCCCCCACCATGACGAAAGCGGCGACGAATAGGGAATAGACGACCAGCGCCGTCCCCACGCTCGTGGAGGGAATATTGAGCTCTTCGACGATGGGGCCGATTGAAACCGGTATGGCGTTGACATTGAAAGCCATCTGAATTTGCGCCAGCACGATGACGCCCATGGCTAACCAGGATACCTGTTGGGCCGTATCCGTGGTGTTGGGGGTGGGTTGCTTGTTCATAGAATTATGATGGTGCCCGGAGATAGACTTGACGGGCCTGACAGGTCAACGATAGGGGCGTTGCTTAGCCTGAGCCTCGCACGCCGACCGGACAGGTGTTTTCATCGGCTAGCCCTCGCTCCAGCGTTCCGCCAGTTTGACGCACATCTCGGTGGCGCGGGCCAAGTCCTGTACGCTGACCCATTCCAGCGGGCCGTGGATGTTCTGCATACCGGTGAAAAGGTTGGGCGTCGGCACGCCTTTCTCGGTCAGGCGCGAGCCGTCGGTGCCGCCGCGGATGGGCAAGAAGAAATGCTCAATGCCCGCCCGTTGATAGGCTTCGACCGCCAGTTCGATGGGCCGCATGTCGTTTTCCAGCCAGTAGCGCATATTGCGATATTGTGGCGTGACCTCACAGGTGATGTGGGCGCGCGGTTCTGTGGCCTGGATCGTGGCGCATACTTGCTTAATGAGTTGCCCTTGGCGGTTCAACTCGTCCATTTCGAAGTCGCGCAGGATGAAGTGAAGTTCGGCCGCCGCCGCCGTGCCGTTCATGGCGTAGAGGTGGATGAACCCCTGGCGGCCGGCGGTCGTCTCTGGCGTCAGCGTTGTCTGCGGCATCGTGTCCACGATCTTGGCCGCCAGATGCAGGGCGTTGACCAGCTTGTCCTTGGCCTGGCCGGGGTGGATTGACACACCCTGGACGCGCACAGTGGCCTTGTCGGCCGAGAAGGTCTCGTACACCAGTTCGCCCAGCTCGGCCCCGTCCAGCGTGTAGGCGAATTCCGCGCCCAGATCGCCGGGCAGGTCGGCATGGACGCCGCGGCCGATCTCTTCATCAGGGGTGAAGCCGATGCGAATGGGGCCGTGGGGGATGTCGGGGTTGCGCAGCAGGTGGCCGGCCGCGGTCATAATGATGGCGACGCCGGCCTTGTCGTCGGCGCCGAGCAGCGTTGTGCCGGAGGCGGTCACGATGTCGTCACCCCGCTTTTGGCCGAGGTAGGGCGAGTTGCGCGGCGACAACACTTGCTCCCGATCGTCGGGCAGCTCAATGTCACCGCCGTCGTAGTTGTGGTGAACGATGGGTTTGACGCCGGTGGCGTTGAAGCCCGGCGCGGTGTCTACATGGGCCAGGAAGGCGATGGGGGTGACATCTTTCTCGACGGTGGCCGGGAGAGTGGCCAACACCGCGCCGTAGCTGGTCATATGCACGTCCTGCGCGCCGATCTCGGTGAGTTCGTCGACGAGAAGGCGAAGCAAATCGTACTGTATCTCCGTGCTGGGCGATGTCGGCGATTTTTCGTCGGCCTGGGTGTCGATCTTAACGTAGCGCACCAGGCGTTCCTCAAGTTCTTTGTCGAAATTTGTTTTCATAATGGCCTTGCGATGATCGTCAAATCGACCCGACACTCAACGAGTGACAGTAACCCGAAGGCCGCTGCCACTCGCCGAACGCGCGGCCGATTCATTTCGGATGGTTAAATGCCGACCGGGTAGCCCGGCCCTAGCGGAATTCCCAAAAGGTACCAGAGGACGAACAGCACGATCCACACCACGGTGAGGATCAGTGTGTAGGGCAACATGAGGGCGATGACCGTACCAATGCCCACGTCTTTCTGATAGCGTTGCATCACGATGATGATGAAGGGCAGATACACCATCAACGGCGTAATGACGTTCATGGGCGAGTCGCCAACCCGGTAAGCGGCCAGGACGGTCTGTGGCGCCGTGCCCAATCGCATAAATAGCGGGACGAAGATGGGCGCGAAGATGGCCCACTTGGGCATTGAACCGGGAATGATGATGTCCAGGAGCAAGATCACGACCATGAACCCGATCAATAGGGGTATTGCGCCAATGTTGGCCTGCTCCAGCCATCCCGCCAGCGTGACAGCCAGGACGCTGGGCATATTGCTGAAGTTGAAATAGGCGATGAACTGGGCGATCATCAGGAGCATGAAGACCAGGCCGGCCAGACTGGCAAACGTCTTGGTTATGGCCTTGATGACGTCGCCACTGCCCTGGAGCGTCTTGGCACCCATGCCATAGGCGATGCCGGCGATCAGGAAAACCAGCATGATGATGAACAGCAAGCTGTCCATGAATGGCGTCGCACCGATGATGCCGCCGGTCATCGGGTCGCGCAAGGGCGCACCCGACGGCAGGGTCAGAAGCAAGATCAAGGCGACGAAGACCAGCGTAGCCAACCCCGCGAAGCGCATGCCCCGCGCCTGCGCGGCTTTGTCGATAGGTTGGTCAGTCGCTGCTCCATCGACCTGATCACCCGCCGGCTCATACTTGCCCAGTCGCGGTTCGACGATGCGATCGGTGACGATAGCGGCCACGATGCTCAAGATGAGCGCCATGACGACTTGAAAGTAGAAGTTGGCGACGATCGTGATCGGCTCGCCGCCGGCCAACGAGATGGCCTCGTTGGTGATTTCGGTCAACATGGCGTCGAGCGGCGTGATAAGAAGGTTCACCGCGAAAATAGCGCTGACGCCGCCGTAGGCGGCGGCGACGCCGGCCAGTGGATGTCGCTTCACGCTGAGGAAGGCGGCCGCGCCCAGTGGTATGAGGATCAAGTATCCCGCGTCCGTCGCCACGCTCGACAGCACACCGACAAAGATGATGATGAAGGACAGCGCCCACCGTGGCGATATTGCTACCAATTTGTGGATTAGGGCCGTCATCAGCCCCGACTCCTCGGCCACGCCCGCGCCCATCATCGCCACAAAGACGACGGCTACGACACTGAACCCGGCGAAATTCGGGAGGAAGGATGTGAAAATAAAACGAATCCCCTCCACCGTCAAGAGGCTGCGGATAGGGATGGTCTGCGTCTTGATCTCGTACTCAACGCCGTAGGGATCGGTTGGATAGCTCTCGCCGGGCGCGACTGTGTCCTCATAAAAATTCAGTTCCGACGGTACGGTGTTGGGCACGGCGATGTCTTCAGTGACGCTGACGCCCATCACGTACAGGATATGGGACAGGACGATGACACCGATAATGAGATATAGAAACATCAGTACCGGATGGGGTACTTTGTTCCCTATTCTTTCAACAGTACCAAGCCACCCCGGTTTTTTCTCGGTTGCTGCGGCCGCGTTTGCCATTATTCTCCTCCACCTAAATTAGGCCGATTATGTTGTCAACGATGATTAAGCTGTTTATGGACGGAGTGCCGGCTTCCTCAAATCGGCGCTTTTGCGACTGCCAGGCCCATCTCTCGGTCCAAAAGTCAAGTTCTTAGCCGGCCGCCTCGGCCAGTTCTTCCAGATAAACGATGGCCGTCGCGATCCCTCGCTCGAACATCTCGATGCTATAGCGTTCGTTGGGCGAATGCAGCCCGTCGTCGTCCAAACCATAGCCCATCATGACGACTGGAATATGCATCATCGCGGCGATCTCGGCCACGACGGGGATGCTGCCGCCGCCGCGCGTGAACACCGGCTCGGCTCCCCAACCCTTCTCGTAGGCGCGCGAAGCAGCCTGCATTTCCGGGATGTCGAAGGGGAACAGCGCCGGCTTGCCGGTGGTGATTAACTTTAACTCGACCTGGACGGTTGGCGGGGCCAGGGAATCGACATAGGCCTTGAATAGATCGAAGATCTTATGCGGATCCTGATTGCCCACCAGACGGGAACTGATTTTAGCTCCCGCCTTGGCCGGAACGATGGTCTTCGGGCCGGGGCCGGACCAGCCGCTCCACAAGCCATTGATGTCCAGCGTCGGCCGGGCGGAGATTCGCTCGCGAATGTTATACTGGGCATCGCCCCACACAGCCGGGACGCCCGTCGAATTCTTGTATTGTTCCTCGGTGAGGTCGGTCTTGGCGATCATCGCCCGTTCCTCACCCGTCAGAGGCACGACGTCATCGTAGAAGCCGGGCACGGCGATGGTGTGGTCGGAGTTGTAGAGCTTGCCGAGGATCTCGACCAGGGCCAGGGCGGGATTGTGCACCGCGCCGCCCCAGAGCCCGCTGTGCAGATCGTCGGACGGGCCTTGGATCTCGATCTCCATATAGGTCATCCCGCGCAGGCTGTGCAGGATGGCCGGCTCGTCGATGCTGCGCATGGACGAGTCGCTGATGATGCAGACGTCGGCGTCCAGCAGGTCGAGATGCTCCTCGATGAAGGGCACGAGGTTGGGTGAAGAGATTTCTTCCTCGCCCTCCAGCAGGATTTTCACGTTGACCGGCGCGCGGCCGGCGGTTTTCAGATAGGACTCCAGCGCCTTGACGTGGATGAAGAGTTGGCCCTTGTCGTCCGTTGCGCCGCGGGCATAAATCTTGCCGTCCTTCACGACGGGTTCGAACGGATCCGTATGCCAGCCGTCTTCCATCAGGGCCGGCACGACATCGTAATGACCGTAGACCAGCACCGTGGGACGGTCCGGGCCTGCGCCCAACCATTCGCCGTAGACCACCGGGTGGCCGGCCGTGGGCATTATCTGGACGTTGTCCAGACCCAGTTCGCGCATGTGGCTTTCCAGCCATTCCGCCATGTGGCGAATATCACCGGCGTGGGCTGGATCGCCGCTGAGGCTGGGGATACGCAGCATCTCGATGAGTTCGTGCTGGAATCTTTCGGCATTTTGCCGAGCATATTGGCGCGCAGCATCGCTCAAGTCGGACATGACTACTCTCCTGTAAATGCATAGACTCCCGCTTGCCCGCTAATGAACCCTGTCATCAGCCCTGATGGGCATCGGCATTGAAAAGGATTGGCTATATTCAGCCTCACCCAGGGGAATCAGGTTTCTCGCCAAAGAACTCACTGATTGGCAGTTGTCCCGGGTCGAACGCTACGACTCTGTCGTCAGTCATTTAGCCACCTGAATCATCCGAGTCCTGATCTATCGACCTGACCCGTTAGACGGCTCGAACCACTCTCCCATATTTACTTGTCATGCAAGACACGGGCATTGTTGCGAGGTGGCCTTGCGACGATGTGGGCATCAATTCACCAATACGAAGATTATGGATAATATTGGAAACTAGTCAATAGCGAATCAAATGAGCGGGGCGGCCTGCCGAAACGAAACCTCGGCCGTGTCGCCTCGCTCCTATTCGTTGTGGATGCCCGCCGGATGAGGGCCGCAAATTAGGTCTATGGGCTGGTGCTCTCCACTGGTTTGACCGTTTCCAGTGGCACGCGCCCATACAGATGGGCCAGCTCGGCCAGTCCCATGGCGATGCCCGGCGCGCGGGCGCTGAACATCGCCCGCGTGTAGCGCCACCGCCACCAGCCGCCTTCCCGGCCGGGGTAGTTCATCCGCGCCTCGTTGCCCAGCACGAACAGGTCCTGCATGGGGATGATCGCCATGTCGGCCACCGAAGCATGGGCCAGCCGAATCAAATCCCACACGATGTCACGGCCGGAAGAGACCGTGTAACGGCGAAGGTGATCGCGCTCGTCTTCGGTGGCGTTCAGATACCAGCCCAGGGTGGTCTCGTTATCATGGGTGCCGGTGTAGACGATGGTGTTATGAATGTAATTGTAGGGCAGGAAGCTGCTGTTGCGCGTGCCGCCAAAGGCGAATTGCAGTATACGCATGCCGGGGAAGTCGAAGCGGTCGCGAAGATCTTCGACCTCCGGCGTGATGACGCCCAGATCCTCGGCGATGATAGGCAGTTCGCCCAACTTGCCCTGGATGGCCTCGAAGACGGCCGCGTCCGGCCCTTTGACCCAACGGCCGATGACGGCCGTCGGCTCAGAGGACGGGATCTCCCAATAGGCCTCGAAGCCCCGAAAGTGATCAATACGCACGATGTCGGCCTGGACGAGGTTCATATGGATACGCCGCACCCACCAGTCGTAGTTGTCGGCGGTGAAGGCCTCCCAGCGGTAGAGGGGGTTGCCCCACCGCTGGCCAGTGGCGCTGAAGTAGTCGGGCGGTACGCCGGCGACCACCGATGGCGCGCCATCCTTGTCCAGATAAAACAGTTCCGGATGGGCCCAAACGTCGGCGCTGTCATAGGCGACGAAGATGGGCAGATCGCCGATGATCTTGATGCCCTGGCCGTTGGCGTAGGCCTTCAGCGCCAGCCACTGTTTGTAAAACAGGAATTGCTGGAACTTGTGGCCCGCGATCTCGTTCGCCAACTGGGTGGCCCACTGCTTCATGGCCCTGACCTGTCGCCTGGCGATTTGTTTGGGCCAGGTGTTCCAGACGCCGCCGTCCTGTTCCTTGTGATGCTCTTTGAGGGCCATGAACAGGGCGTAGTCGTCGAGCCAGTAGGCTGTGTTTTGGCAGAATCGTTTGTATTCCTCGTGTTGGGCCTCATCGCCAACGGTCAGAAAGTGGTCGTGGGCCTGATTCAGCAGAGCCCTCTTATAATCGATCACCGGCCCGAAATCGACCTCGCCGGCCGGGAAGTCGGGCACGTCTTCGATGGCCTCGGCCGGCAGGTAGCCTTCGGCCACCAAACGATCGGGGCTTATCAACAACGGATTTCCGGCAAACGCAGAAAAAGATTGGTAGGGCGAGTCGCCGTAGCCCGTGGGGCCAAGCGGCAGAAGCTGCCATAGTTGCTGTCTGGCGGCCACCAGGAAATCAACAAAGTGATAGGCGTTATCACCCAAATCGCCGATGCCGTAACGGCCGGGCAAGCTGGTTGGGTGGAGCAAGACCCCCGCGGCGCGTTCAAATCTCATGAATGGCTTCTCCTGTTAGATAAATTGCGTTGGCCGACTTTCCCGGGAAGGGGAGTAATGACACAGGTTGGGAAAAATACATCCACGACCCCATTCCATCGTCCGCCAATAGATTATCAGGGTCTCAGGCTTTCGAGGCAAGGAATCCGCTCGCGTACGTTATCGGGACGATCGCCGGGCTTGTGCACCTGAACAAGAAACGAGTAACCGCGGTGATCGGTATCGATCCCTTCCCACATCACAAGCCCGAACCCCTTCGCATAATAATATCGCTCGAAAGGCTTTTCCGCCGGGCGACCTTGCAACTCATTATACGCCGCCAGAACGATTACGTCGTCGACCTGATAGCCGCGGCCGGGCCGGCCTTCCACGTCGGGCAACGTCAAGCGATTGTGGATGGCTTCCAGACGAACCCAGGTGATGTGCCGCCCGGAAAGATGCGAATTCATTACGCAGTTGCCCTTGCGCCGGCTGACGACGGTGACGCTTCGCCGATACACTTGATCGACGGCCATGAAGCGCGGTACCCAAGTCGTGCCGTAGCGCTCTCCATCCATCAGGGTATAGAAGTTGCCTGACCCCGGCGAGGTATCGGTGCCGCGATAGATAAAGCGGTCGTCGGCCCACATCTCTTCCCATTCGCTGTTCTTTGTCTGATAGAACCGGGCGTCATCGTGTTGGGTCTGGGCACGCTGCTGGCCGATAAGCGGGCCATTGGGCGCGTCGAAAATATACTTCATCTCATACAAACGGCCGTCCCCGCGCAAGTAGGGCAACAGATCGAATTTCGTCGGCAGTTCGACGGCGACGATGGAAGCAAAGAACGTCGAACCGAAGTATTCACCGCGCGGATTGCGCATGCGCCAGCGGCTGATGTAACGGCCGGGTTCCTGGGGCGCAGTCATCTTGATCGAGGCGTGGACGACGCCTTGCGGCCCGACGCCTTGCGGCCCGACACCTTGTGGCCCGACACCTTGTGGCCCGACACCTTGTGGCCCGACACCTTGTGGCGCGACACCCTGTAGCGCGACGCCTTGTGTGGTGATGCCGGTGAAGATCACTTGTCCGCCGGCGTCCATCACCGCGCCGCCAACGCGCACCAGCGTGTAACCCGTCGTCCACGGTATCGAGCCGGTATTGCGGATGGCCCACGTTTTCTCGAAAGTCGCCCCTATGCGCACTTCAGTTCCATCCGGATAGGTGACGTGCGCTTCCAGTTGAGCATCTTCCAGAGACGTTGATCCCGGAGTAGAGGAGACGGGCACGCGAATATCGACATCGAGCAAATCGCCGAAGAGTTGGCCTTCGGGATTGCGCGCTCGCCACAGGCTGCGGTGGATACCCGGAGCCAAGGGGGCCTCCAGTGAAACGCTCACCTCGACCGACTCGCCGGGCAGCGCGGCCGGTAAGGGAACGCTGTCCGGCCCGTTCATCTGCTCCTCGCCGGCAAAGGCCAACGTATAACCCGCCGACCAGGACGATGAGCCGCCATTGCGGATGCGCCACGTTTTGCCGATCGCTGTCCCGGCGGCCACTACGTCGCCATCGGGGATGGTCACGTCGGAGACGAAAATGGCCATGTCCACTGCACCCATCGGTTCGGCATCGATCTCCACCGTCAGGACGTCGCCGAAGTATTCATTGGTAGGGGAGATACATTGCCACGAAGAGCGGTGGCGGCCGGCCAAGGACGGCGCAATCAGCTCAAGGACGAGGTCGGCCGTGTGGCCGGGTGGGGTGTGGGGCAAGGGTACGGCCGCCGGCCCATCCATCGCATTGTCGCCCAGGAAGGCCAACCGGTAGCCCTCGCCCCAGGGCGATCCGCCGGTATTGCGAACCTTCCAAACCTTGGTGAATTTCGCCCCGGCTGCCAGGCGGGTAGCGGCGGGAATGGTGACATCGGCGACGCGCTCGGCGTTGTCCCGTGGCTGGCCGGGCAGGGAGATGACGCGCAATTCGGCGAAAAGTTCCGGCCCGAACGGTCGGCCGTCGGGCGATTGCAAGCGCCAGGTGGAGCGGTAGATGCCCGGCTTGCCGGGCGTCGTCAGGGCCACGGAGACGTCGGTTGTGGCCGCGGGTTTGGTTGTCGACAGGGCCACCCGATCGGCCGCGCCCAAAGGGGTGCTCGCGTTGACCAGGCTACAGGTTTTGTCCCAGGTGGTGTCGCCGGTGTTGCGGACGCGCCACGTTTTCAGCACCCGTCGATTGACCTGGGTTTCCCCTCCGTCCGGCAGGGTGACGTCGGCCACAAAGACCGCGTCGTAGCGACCGGCCACCGGGGAGACGACGACATCGGCAAAAAGCTCGAAGGCGAACAGACGGCCGCGGCTGTTGCGCGCTTTCCACGTGCTGCGCCGGCGGCCGGGCGTGGTTGAGGCAACGAGGGAAACGCTGACCTCGCCGATCTCGTCGGGTTCCAGCGCCGGTAACGGCACGCTTTTCGGCCCACCCATGCCCTCATCGCTGAAATGTTCCAGCGTAAAGTTCGTCCAGGTGGACGTGCCAGAATTTCGCACACGCCAGGTTTTGATGAATGTCTGACCTGCTTCAACTCTGGAACCGTCGGGGATGGTGACGTCGGCGACGTAACCCAGTTCGTCAATGACCGGCACGGTGACGTCGCTGAAGTAGCGGGTCGGATCGACCACATCGTCGACAACGTACCCTTGAAGGCCGTGATCGAGGTGTTGCAGCGTCAGGTGCAGATGGACGCCGGTTGAGTTGCCGGTCGTGCCGGCGATGCCCAGCCGCTGACCCGTTTCGATGACCTCGCCGACTTGTAGGGCCGGGTTGATCGACGACAGATGAGCGTACCACGTCACCCAAGTTGTCCCGTCTACCCAGTCGTGGCGGATGCGCACGTAGTTGCCGTAGCCGCTACTGCCCGTGCGGATACGGTCGATGGTACCTCGTTGTGCGGCGACGATTTCCGCCGGCCGGCCGGCCAGGGTAGCCCGCAGGTCAACGCCCTCATGGCGGCCGTTGGCATAGGCGCGCGGACTATTGAATGGATCGGTGATGGAAAATCCGGTCGTAACCGGATTGATGAGCGAAAATCGCGTCGAGTTGCTGTCCGGCATTGATACTTCCTACCTGAACGACGACAGTCGACTTTGGGATGTTTGGCTGATTGAGCTGGCGGCCGGGCGCGCTAGCCGCGATAACGCTTCTGGGCCACGGCCCACTCATACAACCGTTGATAGTCTTGAGCCGAACGCTGCCAGGAGAAATCGGTGCTCATCCCGTTCAGCTGGATGCGCCGCCACCCCTCCTTATCGACGTTATAGGTGTAGGTGGCGCGCTGGATGGTGTCCCACAGCGCCGCGGTGCTGAAGTCATAAAATGAAAAGCCGGTGGTGCCATCGCGGACGGTATCGGCCAGCCCGCCGGTGGCTCGCACGACGGGCACGCTGCCGTAGCGCATGGCGATCATCTGCCCCAGGCCGCACGGTTCGAAGAGCGAAGGCATCAGGAACATGTCACTGCCAGCATAGATGAGCGGCGCCAACTCGGCATGATAGCCGATGTAGGCGGCCATCTTGCCGCGGTGGTAGCTAGCCAGCTGGTTAAACATGTTCTCGTACTGCGGGTTACCCGTGCCGAGTACCACGAACTGCGCCGGACCGGAGTAGCCGTTCATCAGCAGGTGGATGGGATAGCCCATAATGTCCAGCCCTTTCTGCCAGTCGAGGCGAGAGATGAGGGACAGGATGGGGATATCGGGCGTCTGCGGCAGGCCGACGGCCGCTTGCAGCGCGCGACGGTTCTCGTCGCGCGTTTCCAGCGCGTCGCGACTAAACGGCGCGGCCAGGCGCTTGTCGGTCGCCGGGTTCCAATCGTCGTAGTCGATGCCGTTGAGGATACCGTGCAGGTCGCCTTGTCGATAGCGTAGCAGCCCGTCTAGTCCGGCCCCGCCTTCGGGGGTCATGATTTCGCGCGCATAGGAGGGGCTGACGGTGTTGATGATGTTGGCATGATAGATGCCGCGAGCCATGAAGTTGACTTCGCCGTACCCCTCTTCGCTAAGAGAGTGGGTATAGAGTTGCAGGTAGTCGAAGACGTTCCAGCTCGTCTTGCCCTGATGGGCCAGGTTGTGGATGGTGAAGACGCTGGCGATGTCGCGGTAGCGCGGGTTGGACTGGCCGGCCGTCGCCAGCCACGTGACGGCCGGGGCCGCGTGCCAGTCGTGGGCGTGGAGCAGGTCGGGCTGCCAGCTGATGGACTCGGTTAGCGCCAGGGCGGCTCGGCTGAAGAAGGCGAACCGATAGGGGTCATCCCAATAGCCGTAGATATTGTCCCGGTTGAAGAGGTTGCTTTGGGCGATGAAGTAGACGGGCACGTCACTGCCCGGCAGTTTGCCCTCGAACGCACCGGCCTGGATGACGCCGGAGCCGGTCGGCACGTTAAGTTGCAGCGGCATACTGCTGACGCCGGGGTAGCCGGCCTCGATGGCACGATAGGCGGGCATGAAGACGCGCACATCGTGGCCCATGGCGTGGAGCGCCTTGGGTAGCGAGCCGCCCACGTCGCCCAGACCACCCGTTTTGGCGAAAGGCGCCACTTCGGCGCTGAGGTAGAGTATGCGTAACGATTCGGCCATCAGATTACCTCGTGCTCCAACTACACGCCCCGCCTTAGGGGTCGCATTATTAGGATGGTGAGTTGGTGTACTTCCCTATTGTCAAAAGTCGCCGGAGACAAGTGACCGTATTGTGCCCAATTAAGGGTCAATCTACAAATTAGGGCTATCACCTGATGGGAGCAGGATGGCACACTGAACGGCCGGCGTGCGTTCCTAGGGTGACGAGAGCGCGCTGTGCACGCGCTGCAGCCGGGCAAATGCTTCCTCGCTGACGGCCGCCAGATCGGGATTGATCCCGATGCTGAACATCAGATTGGGATTGATGATCGATACAACCGAGCCGGGACTATCCTTGTCTTCGTAGACGATCACGTTGCACGGCAGCAGCAGGCCAACCTCCAACTCAGTGGAGAGCGCGCGATGGGCCAGCGTCGGATTGCAAGCGCCGAGGATGATATAGCGACAAAAATCTACAGCCAGCTTTTGCTTCAGAGTGGCCTGGACATCGATCTGCGTCAGCACGCCAAAGCCTTCAACCTTGAGCGCAGCCGTCACCCTTTCGACAGCTTCCTCAAAGGGGACATCGAGATGCACGCGCATACCATAACTGATCAGGTCAGATTGATTCACGGACTGGTTCATTTGTTGGCTCCTCCAAGATAAGACAACTGTTCAGGCAGATACGATGCACACACCCGCTTTTCCGGGCTTACGTGTCGTTTCGCCACAAGATCAGGATGGCTACCCCAGCCAGAACGGCCAGCGCCAGCCCGGCAATCATCGCCCCAATACCGAGGACATTACCCAGGCCAAAACCTGTGGATTCGACGACGTCCTCTTTGGGCGTGATCATCGCTACGGCCGTCGCCACCGGCGAGCTTGTGATGATCGGCGAAGCAGCGGCGGCCAGATTGACAAGCTCTGGAGTGGTGGTCGGTGTGGGAGTTGTCGTTGGTTCCGGGGTGGCCGTGGGCGGCCGAATCAGCAACTCTTGCCCAATTTGCAGCAAGGTGTCGGGGCTTATATGGTTGAACGCCGCCAGTTCATCGAGCGTCAGGCCATAGGACAGAGCAATGCCCCAGGCGGTATCGCCGCTTTTCACGATGTGGGTCAGCTGCGGGGTGGGCGTGGGCGGTGGGGCTTCGCCGGGCACCAGCCGCACCTTGACTTCGTTGCCAGGGTGGACGACGGCGTCCTCCGGCAGTCCGTTAAGCCAGAGCAGGGTTGCCAGGTCCGTTTTGTAATAGGCGGCAATGACCCATAGCGATTCACCTTCGCGAACGACGTGGTAGGCCGGTGGGGTGGGGGTAGGCGGCGGGGGCTGGCCGTCGGCCAGTCGAATGGTGAGTTTGTCGCCGGGATTGAGAACGCTGTCGTCGTTCATGCCATTGAACAGATAGAGATCGGCCAGCGAAACCTCGTAGCGAGCGGCAATGGCCCACAGCGTATGGCCCTCCAGAACCGTGTGGATAATCGAACCGTCCTCGTTGGGTTGTGCCAGCTCAATGGGCGCGACGATGAAAGGCACGTCGACGACCGGCTGCTCGCCTGGCGGGGGCGGAGCATCGTGGGGCGTGCCAAAGACCATGACGTAGAAGTTCTGGCCGTTGCCGACGGCGTAGCCGATACCGGCTTCGGTCCAGCGTGGGTTCAGCATGTTGCTGAAATGGACGGCACTGTTTCGCCACCAGATGACGCCCTGCTGGGGAGTCAGTCGCGTGCCGCCGACGAGATTTTCGCCGGCATAGCCCGTGTAACCGGCCGCTTGGGCGCGATCTTGCCAGGTGCTGCCATTCAGTCCGATGTGACTATAAATGGCGTTGGCGGCAATAAAGCCGGCCTGGTTTTGGGCGGCGGTAGCCAGAGCCGCGTTATAGGAAAGCGAAGGCAAACCATATTCCGCGCGTACCTGATTGACCAGTTGCAGAATATCGTTAGTTGGACTTCCCTGGGCCTCGACTCTTCCCGTGAGGACAAGGGCGATAAGCAGCATCCCGCACAAGGCGGCTACACTCATTCGACGCGCCATACGATCATCGACTATAGGACAGTTCGGGGCGGCTGACAAGGAAAATTTATCTGCCGTCCATAACGCCGAAGTTTTTAAGGTATCGGCGCTTGCACCGGCGGCAGTTTGCGATATTGTCCATATTTATGAGCGAACAGGACATTCAACTCACGAAAGATGCTGTGGTCAGTTTGCGCAAGATCACTACGGATAACCTGGACAACATCCTGCGGCTGAAGGTGAAACCGGGTCAGGAGAAATTCGTGGCCAGCAACGCCGTGTCAATTGCCCAGGCCCACTTTGAGGACAAGGCCTGGTTTCGAGCTATCTATGCCAACGAAACTCCGGTGGGCTTTTTGATGCTCTACGACGATCCGGAGACGAACGATTACTTTTTGTGGCGTTTTATGATCGATCAACGCTACCAAGGCCTGCACTTTGGACATCAGGCACTGAAACAGCTGATCGATTACGTGCGTGCCGTTCCGGGGGCAGAGGAACTGCTGGTCAGTTATGTGCCGGAAGAGGGCAATCCTGGTCCGTTTTACACAAGTATGGGGTTTGTTGAGACAGGACAAGTCCAGGATGACGAGCACGTCATGAAGCTGGAGTTCAAGCGCGAATTAGCTTGATCGATGGCCGACAGTGCCTTTTCCGTATTTTACGCGAAGCAACAGAACCGGCATCATCTGGCGAACCACCCGGAAACACCGGAGCGGGCCGCGCAACTACTGGCGGGGGCGCTTGATTATGGTCTGGTTTGGCGGACACCGGCCGACTCAGGCCTGGCGGCGGCGGCCGCCGTCCATTCACCGGCGCTGCTCTCGTTTTTCCCGACAGCCTATCAGCGCTTCGCGCAACTGAAGGAAGGCCCCCGCCCGGCCGTCCCCGACAGCTTCGCCGTGCGCGAACTTTCCGGCCATATTCCCCGGAGTATCTGGGGGCAGTTGGGCCACTACTGTAGCGATGCGCTCACGCCTATCATGGAAGGCACGTGGGTTGCCGCCTATTGGTCGGCCCAAGCGGCGGTGGCCGGCGCTCTGGCTATTGATTCCGGTGCGCGCCTGGCCTACGCGTTGTGTCGGCCGCCCGGGCACCACGCCTACCACGATCTCTATGGCGGCTTTTGCTATCTGAATAACGCCGCAATCGCCGCCCAAATCCTGGTGGACCGCGGTCGCCGTCCGGCCATTCTCGACATCGATTACCACCACGGCAACGGCACACAGGCTATCTTTTATGAGCGCGCCGACGTGTTCTTTGGCTCGCTCCATGCGAACCCGGAAGAGGAATATCCCTACTACTGTGGCTTTGCCCACGAAGTCGGCCGTGGCGAGGGCGAGGGCTATTCTTTGAACCTGCCCCTGCCCCCAGCGACCGAAGAGGTTGCCTACCTGCGCACGCTGGACCACGCCATGAAGGCTATCATCGATTTTCGGCCCGACGTGCTGCTGGTCTCTCTGGGCTTTGATACGTTGGCGGGCGATTCGCAGGGGGAAATGAAATTACACCCCTCTTCGTTTCGCCTGATCGGCCGTACATTGGCCGAAGCGAGGTTACCCATTTTGCTGGTGCAGGAAGGGGGCTATCGTCTGGCATCCCTCCGGCCGGCAGTGACCGCTCTGCTCGAGGGGATTGGTTATTGAATTGGAGAGGGAAAGGTCAACGCGGATTCCACGGCCGTTGAGCGAACAGTGGAATCCGGGATAAGCCTGATTACTTGACTTCTGACTTTTTAAAACCGAGCGAAGCGGAATTGATGCAGTAGCGCATGCCCGTCGGCTGGGGGCCATCGTCGAAGAGGTGGCCCAGATGCGCGCCGCACTTGGCGCAGTGGACTTCCGTGCGCACCATAAACAAGCTCCGGTCCTTCTCTTCGCCGATATTCTCAGGGTTGAGCGCGGCCCAGAAGCTGGGCCAACCGCAGCCGGCATCGTACTTCTGATCTGAACTGAACAGTTCCGCGCCACAGGCTACGCACGTATAAACGCCGCTGTCCACATTGTAGTTAAGCGCGCCAGTAAAGGGGCGCTCGGTCGCCTTCTCGCGGGTGACGCGATATTGTTCCGGAGTCAATTGAGCGCGCCATTCGGCGTCTGTTTTTTGTACTTCGTAGGGCATCTTATACTCCTTGGTTAAGCTGCCCCGATCATACGATCCGCGCGTTGGAGAGTCATTAGATCGGCCGCCTTCGTAATAGTCCTGTTAGGATTGAGACGCGCCTGCTGGCAATCCAATCGCTGGCTATTGCAATGTCAATGTCCCCCACGTCGTCGGATCACCGAATCGCCGGCCGGCGACGCTGGACTTCATCATTTCCTGCAAGGCTACGCCCGGCCGGTCGTTGTCGTTCACGTTGACGGCCAGGCCAACTACCAGACCCGCGGCCGGCGTCAGATTGACATCGCGCCAGGGGATAGCCGCCTCCAGTAAATAACCGCTGCCGGTCGAAACGGCCGCCAGCACGATGCTGTGAGGCGTGGCCGCGTCGAGCATCGACCCGTCGGACGTGCCCTGAAAGCGAAATGCCGAGGGTGGGATCGTCGCGAAATCGCCCGGAGAGATGGTAATCTGAAAATCGTCGGGACTGAGCGATGGGCCGTAGTCGTCGGCGCGGTCGGCATCGATTTGCAGCTCGACGCTGTCCCCGCGAAAGGTCTGGTTGCCGGTCTGGTTCTGGGCGTGGATGTCATCGGCGACGTTGACCAGCAGATAAAGATTGGCATCGTCCCACATGACCTGCCACGAGGCGGCCAGGTCGTCGCTGCCGTCCCACGAGTCGCTGGTGAAGGCGATGTAGGGCGAGGAGTAGGTGGGAAGGTCGAGCCATTCGGCGGCGTTGCCGTCGATAGTCGGCGCGGTTGCCGTTCGCGGGGCGACGACGTCGGAGGCGGGGGGTGGTTGCGGCGGCGTGGCGAAGGCTGCTGGCAGCGTGACGGTCGGCGCCAGTCCCGCCCCAGTGTCCACCTCGGTGCCCGCCACGTCCGGCGCACTGGTAGCTTGCACTTCGGCCGCGGCCGTCGCTTCGGCCGGCAGCAAGATGCCCGGCTCCGGTGCTGTACGCTGTTGCAGTATGAAGTAGGCCAGGGCACAGGATCCCGCGAACAGGAAGGCCGCTGCGAGCAGCGCGACGGCGTATCGGCCGCGCCGCGGCCGCGGCTGGTCCGGCTCCATACCCTGCCACGCCTCTTCCCAGTTAGTATTGCGATCATCCATCGTGCTCGAAAGGTAACTGTTTTCAAATGGGCCGGCAAGTATCGCAGATATAACTTGCGCGGCTGGAGGAGCACTCGAAGCCCCTGCTAGCGAAGAGATAGGCGGCACATCAGGCGTCGTCATCTATTTGGATGCCATCCTTGCATCGCATATAATGACTTTGATGAGCGCCCCCACGGTCACCACTCGCCCGCGTAATATCCATATCGTCTTGTGGGGGGTGCGGTTTCTGGCGCTGTGGAGTTTTGGACAGGCCATCGCTCTCTTTCTGCAACAGGGCGGGTTGGTTGAACAGTCATCGATACCCGATCCCCGCTGCCGTCCTCCATTGGCGAAGACATCCGCGCCGTCGGCCGCTCATTCCGCTTCTTCTGATCGTCTACGGTGTTTATGTACTTGGAATCATGAAGGCGTTTTCTGACCTGCCACCGACGAAACTGCCCATTGTCGCCTGCGCTGCCTTTGGCAGTTATTCGGGTTGGGCAGTATGGAAGACAAAAGCAGGCAAGGTTTCTCACGCTCGACATTAAGGAGAAGGCACAACCAGGTACCTTATGAACCCTAAAATCGAACAACTTCGGCAACTGAAGCGGCAAGCCCACGAGGGCGGCGGCGCGGACAAAATGGCCGTGCGCAAGGAAAAGGGCAAACTGTCGGCCCGCGAACGGATTGAGGTCTTGCTGGACAAGGGTTCTTTCCGGGAGGTCGATGCCCTCATGGTTCATCGCGAAACGAACTTCGGGATGGATAAAAAGAAGGTCCTGGGCGACAGTGTGGTGACCGGGTGGGGGACGATAGACGGCCGTTTGGTCTATGTCTTCAGCCAGGACTTCACCGTCTTCGGCGGCAGCCTGAGCGGTGTTCACGCCGAGAAGATCTGCAAGATCATGGATATGGCTATTCGCAACGGCGCGCCCATGATCGGTATCAACGATTCGGGCGGGGCGCGCATCCAGGAAGGCGTTGTCAGCCTGGCCGGGTATGCCGATGTGTTTCTCCGCAACACGCTGGCTTCGGGCGTTATCCCCCAGATCAGTGTCATCATGGGGCCGTGCGCGGGCGGTGCGGTCTATTCCCCGGCGCTAACCGACTTCATCTTCATGGTCAAGAACAGCAGCCATATGTTCATCACCGGCCCCGACGTTGTGAAGGCGGTAACCGGCCAGGATGTGACCTTCGAGGAACTGGGCGGGGCGATGACCCACAACGCCATCAGCGGCGTGGCCCACATGGCGACCGAGTCGGAAGAGGATTGTCTCTTTCTAATTCGCGAGTTAATGAGTTATTTGCCTTCCAACAACATGGAGGACGCGCCGTTCAGGGCCGGCGGCGACGACAGCCTGCGCAGCGAAGAAGCGCTCAACGACATCGTGCCCGACAATCCCAACAAGCCCTATGACATCCGCGAAGTGGTCAGCCTGATCGTCGACGACGGCCGTTTTTACGAGATTCAGGAACACTATGCCCAGAATATCGTTGTCGGCTTTGCCCGGCTAGGCGGCTTTAGCGTGGGCATCGTCGCTAATCAGCCGATGGTGTTGGCGGGGGTACTCGACATCGCCGCCAGCGAAAAGGCGGCCCGCTTCGTGCGCTTTTGCGATTGCTTCAATATCCCGCTAATCGTCTTCGAAGATGTACCCGGCTTCCTGCCCGGCCTCGACCAGGAGCACGGCGGCATCATTCGGCACGGGGCCAAACTGCTCTACGCCTTTTGCGAGGCGACCGTGCCCAAGCTGACCGTCATCACCCGCAAGGCCTATGGCGGGGCGTACTGCGTCATGAACAGCAAGCACATTCGCTCTGATTTCAACGTCGCCTGGCCGTCGGCCGAGATCGCCGTCATGGGGCCGGAGGGCGCGGTCAACATCATCTACCGGCGCGAGATCGCCGACGCCGAAGCGGCCGAAGCCAAACGCTCTGAACTGGTGGACGAGTATCGCGACCACCTGGCGAACCCTTACATCGCCGCTCAGCGTGGGTACATCGACGACGTGATCGAACCCAGCGAAACACGGCCGCGGCTGATCAACGCGCTTAACATGCTGCAAAACAAGCGCGATCAGAATCCGCCCAAAAAACACGGCAATATTCCGCTTTAGACTCTTCAGGAGCGCATGATGTTGAGAGATGACGGTCTCCTGATTCGAAAATTCGATAAACTGCTGATCGCCAACCGGGGCGAGATCGCCGTGCGTATTCTGCGCGCCGCACGAGAACTGGGCATTGCCACCGTGGCAGTGTACTCCGACGCCGACCGCAATGCGCCCCACGTGCGCTTCGCGGATGAAGCCTATCATATTGGGCCGCCACCCGCACGCGACAGCTATCTCGTCGTCGAGAAGCTGCTGGATGTGGCGCGTCGCTCCGGCGCCGAGGCCATCCATCCTGGCTACGGCTTTTTGGCCGAGCGCGAGTCCTTCGCCCAGGCGTGTGCCGACGCCGGCATCGTGTTCGTTGGCCCCCCGGCGCGGGCCATCGGCATCATGGGCGATAAGCTCATGGCCCGCGCGACGGTGATCGCCGCCGGCGTGCCCGTCGTGCCGGGCACGGAGCCGGGACAATCGGATGAGGCGATGACGGCCGCCGCCATCGTTATGGGTTTTCCGGTGCTGGTGAAGGCTGCCGCTGGCGGTGGGGGCAAGGGCATGCGCCCGGTCAGCCGCGTCGAAGATTTGCCCGACGCATTCGCCTCTGCGCGTCGTGAGGCGCAGGCGGCCTTCGGCGACGATACGGTCTACATCGAGAAAATGATTGCCGAGGCGCGCCACATCGAGATTCAGCTTTTGGCCGACAGCCAGGGGAATACCATCTATCTGGGCGAGCGCGAGTGTTCGCTCCAGCGTCGCCATCAAAAGCTGATCGAGGAAGCGCCTTCATTCGCTGTCGACGCCGACTTGCGTCGCCGCATGGGCGAGGTAGCCGTGGCCGCCGCCCTCGCCGTCAATTATGTCAATGCAGGCACAATTGAGTTTCTGCTCGACCGCGACAAGAACTTCTACTTTCTGGAGATGAACACGCGCGTGCAGGTCGAGCATCCGGTGACGGAATTGGTGACGGGCATCGACATCGTGCAGGAACAACTGCGTATCGCCCGCGGCCGTCGTCTGCGCCTCAGACAGGAGGATGTCCGCATCAAGGGGTGGGCCATCGAATGCCGCATCAACGCCGAAGACCCGTATAACAATTATTTACCGTCGACCGGCACGATCACAGTCTCCCATCTGCCGACCGGGCCGGGCGTGCGAGTAGACACCGGCGTGCACGTGGGCAATGAGATTACTCCCTATTACGATTCGATGATCAGCAAACTCGTTTGCTACGGCGAGACGCGCGGGGAGGCCGTGTTGCGAATGCGCCGGGCGTTGGAGGAGTATCGAATCCTGGGCGTTAAGACCAACATCCCGTTCCACCAGCACATGATGGATAGCCACCGGTTCATGTCGGGCCAATTCGATACCAAGTTCGTCGAGGATCGGTTCAGCATGGACGACCGCGAGGCGTCCCACGCCCTGGAAGCGGCCCTGTTGGCGACGCTGGCGGCCCACGAGCAGAACCAGCGCGCGGCCCAAATTGTGGCTCCTGGGGCGCGCGATACCAGTAACTGGAAATGGCTCAGCCGCTGGGAACGGCTGCGCCGCTAGGGGAGCCGGCGGAAGCGTGATATGAAGTACATCGCCATTGTGAAGGATCAGGAATACACCATTGAGATCGATCCCGACCAGGGCATCCTGATCGATAACGTGCCCCATGAAATCGACTTCAAACGGTTGCCGTCCGGCGGCGTCACGTCGCTGCTCATGGACAATCGCTCTATATCGGCGGTCATCGAGGAGATGGGCGATTATTGGGACGTGCTGATCGCCGGCGAACTCTATGCTGTACGCGTACAGGACGAGCGCGCCTACCGCCTGGAACGGATGCGCTCTTCGGGCCTGGACGTGGATGGCGAGGCGCTGGTCACCTCGCCCATGCCGGGCATCATTGTGGCCGTCCCGGTGGCCGTCGGTGATTTCGTTCGCCGGGGAGACAAAGTCATCATTCTGGAGTCCATGAAAATGGAGAACGAATTGCGCGCGCCATGCGACGGCTTGGTGACGCACGTATTCGTGGCCGCCGGCGGAGCAGTCGAGAAAGATCAACCCCTGGTTGGCATCAGCCAGGAAGGTGAAGCCGCGCAGGACGTAAACATCGGGGCCGACGCCGAATGAACGGCCGGCCAGCTGCTGATGGAGTTGTGCCGTCCCGATGATCACCACAACTGCCACGGACAACGACAACCATCTGGTGGAGGTCGAGGTCAAATTCCTTCTGGATGACTTCGCCGCCCTTCGCCGGCGTCTGGCCCAGGTGGGTGCCCCCTTGGTTTCCCCGCGCGTTTTCGAGCGCAACGTCCGTTTCGACACGGTTGATGAGCGCTTGTTGGCCCGGCAAGAACTCCTGCGCCTGCGCCAGGACACTCGCGCGCGCCTGACCTTCAAAGGGCTGTTGGCCGAAGACGAGAAGAGCGAAGCTAAAATACGGGAAGAGATCGAAATCGAAGTGGGGGATTTCGACCGGATGTCGGCTATCTTGCAGCGCTTGGGCTTCCGGCCCGTCCAGGTCTACGAGAAATATCGCGAGACTTACCAGTGGCGCGCCGTCGAAATCGTTCTGGACGAAATGCCCTTCGGCCGGTTTGTCGAGTTGGAAGGGGACGAACCCGGCTTGAAAACGGTTGCCGCGGCGCTGGGTCTGGATTGGTCGCGACGCCTTTTGACTAATTATCTGGAGCTGATGGAGTTGTGCCGGCGCACGTTCGACTTGCCGTTTACGGACCTCACCTTTGACAATTTCCGCGAACGGGTGATCGATATGGGCCGCCTGTTGCCGGTGTGTGTCGTGGCGAACGGGGAGGCGGAATGATCGGCGAACGTCCGGATTTAAGCGGCCTGACGGCGGAAGTCGTGGCCTACATCGAGGCGCTCGAGGCCGCGCTCCAAAGAGGCCCAGTAGCCACACCGCCCGACCGGCCTACCGCGCTACCCGATGAACCGCCGACGACGAAGGTCATCCTTACCCTCAGTCGTCTGGGGATGATTAAGCGCACGTCGCGTCACCTCTATGGCCGCCAGCGCCGGGGAGGCATGGGGGTATTTGATCTCGATACCCAGGGCGATGACGCGCCCAGCCAGTTAGCTCAGGCGGATGAGAGCGACAGCGTGTTGTTACTGACCAACGACGGGCGGGCTTTTCGATTGGCAGTGGCTTCCTTGCCCGGATCGCCGGTGCGTGCTCGGGGACAGGAGCTGCGTGAACTATTGCCCCTGCGGCCAAATGAGCGCGTGATCGGTCTGTTGCCCGATGGCGGTGGCCAATATGTGGTCCTGCTGAGCCAACGCGGCTGGGTGCGCCGCATTCTCGCCTCCTATATGGCAAAGAACCTCATTCCCGGAACCAGCTTCCATGATTTGAAAGAAGGCGGCCCGCTGGTAGCCGCCTGTTGGTCGCCGGGGGATGGCGACCTGTTCCTGGCTACGCACCAAGGCAAGGCAATTCGCTTCATGGAGCGGCAAGTGCCGGCGCGGGGCTGCCTGGGGATCCGCGTCGATCCGGCCGATGAGGCCGTTGCCGTCACGGCGGTGCGCGCCGACGACGGCGTGCTACTGTTGGGCGAAGACGGCCAGGGAACGATTCGCCTGATGAGCGGCTTTACCGCCAACAAGGCACCAGCCGCCGGCGGGAAAGTCGCCATCAAGACGGAGCGCCTTGTCGCCGCAGCCCGTGTAGCTGCTAACGATGACGTTTTCATCATTTCCCGCTTGGGCAAGCTAATCCGGTTTGCGGCCGATGAAATCCCCGCCAAGGAAGGCGTAGTGCAGGGGGTTGCCTGCATGTCTTTGCGGGCGGATGAGGTTGTGACGTTGGCCGTGGCCGCCGGAGCCGCAGAATCCTGACCGAGCTTCCACCAGCTCGGCGGCATTCTTTTCATTCTACGTATGTCTCGTGGGCGAACAACCAGCTCTTCCTGACCCTATTAACTTTGACACTTAACCACAAGGAGAAAATCAAATATGTTGGCAAAAGCCACGGCCCTCAATGATGAAATTATACGCTTGCGCCGGTTGATTCACGCCAACCCGGAGTTGAGTTTTCAGGAATACCGCACGGCGGCGCTGGTGGCCGATACGTTAGCCGAGATCGGCGGCTATCGCGTGCGGACACAGGTGGGCAAGACGGGCGTCGTGGCCGAGCTAGGAGATTCGGGGCCGATCATTGCCATTCGGGCCGATATGGATGCGCTGCCCATCCACGAAGCAAACAATGTGCCCTATGCATCCCAAAACGACGGGGTCATGCACGCTTGTGGTCATGACGCCCACACGGCCATCCTTCTCGGCGTGGCTCACCTGTTGCGGCAAAGCTATGCCGAAGAACGCTGGGATGGGCGAGTGCGGCTGCTGTTTCAGCCGGCCGAAGAATCATTCGACGAAAACAATATCAGTGGGGCGACGGCGATGCTAAATGACGACGCCCTGGACGGGCTTGACGCGGTTATCGCCTTGCACGTATCGTCCGACAGCCCGTCCGGTAACTTCATGTTCCAGGATGGGCCGAGCCTGGCCGCGGTCGATTCGTTCGACGCCTGGATTTATGGCGACGGGGCGCACGGCGCTTACCCCCACACCGGCAGCGACCCTATATTTATGCTGGCGCCCATCCTGACCGCAATTTATGCGATTCCGTCGCGGCGTATTAATCCCCTGTTCCCATCGGTTGTCAGCTTGGGGCAGGTGAGTGGTGGGGCGGCGAGCAATGTCATTCCCGACAAAGTATTACTGCGCGGTACGATGCGCTCCATGTTGCCAGCAGTGCGCGAACAGCTTTGGTTTGACCTGGAAAATGCCTTGCGAATGACGGAACTGATGGGCGGCCGCTACGAACTCGACATCGTCAAGGGCTATCCGGCGATGATTAACGATCCCGAAGCCAACAGCTGGATGCGGCAGGTAGCCGGCGATTTGATCGGACCGGAAGCCGTCGTGGAAGCCCAGTTTGGCATGGGCGCGGAGGATTTCGCCTACATGACCCAGAAAGCCAAAGGGGCGATGTTCATGCTGGGCGCGGCCATGCCTGAGGGGCCTGCCCGCCATCACCACACCCCCACTTTCGACATCGACGAGGCGGTGCTCACGCCTGGCGCGGCCGTTCTGGCCGAAACCGCCCGGCGCTTCGTGACCGGTAAACTGTAGGATCGGGAAATATCACTTTCAGACCTGGTGAAAACGAGGCGAAATTGACGCGATTATGACAAGAAAGAACTTGTGTTCTATAGATATCCGTAGGTTAGTTATGTATACTGTTGGGACTGAATTATCGGCAGCATGATGGTCGGCCCCTTTGTAAAACTCGGCTTGCGTCCTTTGAGGCACGGGATCATCGTCTCCGCCAAGTTGAACAGGTACATACTCAGGAGGTATCGAATGAACGCCTATATGTCAGCAGAAAGCCAAAGCAAGGTCGGCCGCCGTTCGTTTGCTCGGCCGCTCATGCTTGTCGTCGGTCTTATCATCATGGCCGCGGCCATATTCGCCTGGGCAGTGCCAGCCAGGTCGGCCACGATCCCCACCATCAGCATCTCCAGCGTCTTGTCCGACCAGACGGTGACGGTTCAGGCCCAAAACTTTCCGGCCAACCAGAACTTTGTCGTCACCATGGGGCCGATGGGTTCGCAGGGCGTCAACGGCTATGTGGTCGCCACGACGAACTCCGGCGTCGGCGGCTCGTTTAGCGCAACGTACAACGTTCCCGCTCAACTCAAGGGCTCGGAGCGGGTTGCCATCCGCCTGCAAACGTCTCATGCCTATCCCTATTACACCTACAACTGGTTCTGGAACAACACGACGGGCGGAACCGGCGGCATCCCCGGCTATGCCGGTGTTCCGACGTTTAGCATCGTCAGTGTTGAAGCGGGCAAAACGGTCACCGTTCAGACTGACAACTTTCCGCCGAATCAGTCATTTGCCGTCACGATGGGGCCGATGGGCACCCAAGGCGTCAACGGTATCGTGGTCGGCACGTTGAACTCCGGCGTCGGCGGCGTGTTGAAGGCGACATTCAACATCCCCGCCCAGCTACAGACCGCCTATCAGGTGGCGATCCGCGCCCAGACGGCCCAGTCGGCTCCGTTCTTTGCCTATAACTGGTTCTATAACAACACGACGTCAACGGGAACGCCGGGGACCGGTGGGCAACCCACCCCCCTGCCGCAACCCGTTCCGCCGCCCGTCTTTACCGGCACGCCAACCTTTACGGTCTGTGCGGTTGTCCAGAATACGTCGGTGACGGTAAAGACCAAGGATTTCCCGGCGAACCAGACGTTCAAAATAACGATGGGTGCCTTTGGTACGCAGGGCATCGGTGGTTATGAGGTCGGCACATTGAATTCCGGCACGGGGGGCGCATTGACGGCAACTTTCAATTTGCCGCCCCAGCTTGTCGGCGCCGGCCGCATCGCCATACGCTTTCAATCGGGCCAGGCCTATCCGTTCTTTGCCTACAACTGGTTCTATAATACGACAGCCACTGTTTGCTAAGAGAAGGAATACTTGGCAGATTTCTCAGCGATGTGGGAGAAATCTGCGACATTCCTTCGTCTACCGCGCGCTAGGTAAAACATAACCAAGGTCTTCTCCGGAAGGGGAAGACCTTTTTTGTGGCTCCCCGGCCGTGGCCTGGGTGCTGCTCACTAGCCTAACGTTCTCATTCGTGATAGAAAACGGCCATGCTGCGTTCATGGAGTAATGTGTGCTGAGCAGTCTGATCAAATCGATGCGGCCGCGCCAATGGCCCAAGAACGGCTTCGTATTTGTGCCGCTCCTGTTCGACCGAAAATTGTTCGACCCGACCAGTGTGCTGGCGGTAAGCGCGGCGTTCTTCCTTTTGTGCCTGATGTCCAGCGCGGTATACCTCATGAATGATCTGGCCGACATCGAGAGTGATCGGCAACATCCGCTTAAGAAGAACCGCCCCTTGGCCGCCGGTCAATTGGATCCGCGCATCGCGATAGGAGCGTCCATTCTGTTCGCGGCGACCAGCCTGATCGCCGGTTACCTTCTCTCGCCGGCTCTGGCCGTCATACTGCTCCTCTATCTGGTTTCCCAGATCGCCTACACGTTCAAGCTGAAACACGTGGTCCTGCTCGACGTTTTAACCATCGCTCTGGGTTTCGTCCTGCGGATCGCCGCCGGCGTGGTCGTGATCGAGGTGGAACGCTTTTCGCCGTGGCTCTACGTGTTCGGCGGTTTTCTGGCCCTATTTATGGCCTTGGGCAAGAGGCGCGCCGAGTTGACCCTGCTGGGGGGCGAGGCCGGCGTCCACCGCGCCATTCTTGACGATTACAACCTGGACCTGATCGACCGGCTGCAAGGCATCGTGACGACCAGCGCCATCGTCGCCTACAGTCTCTACACCTTTCTGGCGGAGGGACTGCCCCAGAATCACGCGATGATGTTGACAATTCCCTTCGTCCTCTACGGGGTCTTCCGCTATCTGTACCTGATTCACGTGCGCAACGAAGGCGGCGCGCCGGAGGAAATCTTGCTGCGCGACCGGCCGCTGCAAGTTACCCTGGTCTCTTACTTCCTCATGGTATTTGCCGCTCGCTATCTATTGAATTGAACGGGAGGGGTGATGATCGCGGCGACGGCTCCGGGTAAGATTATCCTGTTCGGCGAACACGCGGTTGTCTACGGCCGCCCGGCGCTGGCCGCGCCGATTCGTCATTTGCGGGCGCGGGCTACCATCGAGGAAACCGGCGCGCCGGACGTGACCCTCACCGCGCCCGATTTGAATCGGACGGCTCTGCTATCCAACGTTAATCCTCATAACCCGCTAGCGGTCACTGTGCGCACGGTGGAGCAGTACTGTGGTTGTTCGCTCTCCGACGGCTACACCCTGCGTGTCACCAGCGCCATTCCTATCGCCAGCGGGTTGGGCAGCGGCGCAGCCATCTCCGTGGCCGTCATCCGCGCCCTGGCGATCCGTCTGGGCCAAAGCGAGGCGTTCACGCGCGAAGTTGTGTCCAGCCTCGCCTACGAAGTTGAGCGGCTGCACCACGGCACGCCCAGCGGCGTCGACAATACGGTCATCGCCTTCGAGCAGCCGGTTTATTTTGTGCGCCGCGACCCTCAGCCGGTGATTGAGCCGTTTATGCTAGGGCGGCCGCTGCGGTTGCTGATCGGCGATACGGGTGTCCGCAGCGCGACCAAGGACGTCGTTGGTGACGTGGGCCGTCAACGGGCAGCCGATGCCCGTTATTTCGATTCCATTTTCGACGCCTGCGGCCGGATAGCTGAAGCAGGGCGGGCGGCCCTGGCCGCGGGCGATCTGGCCACGGTGGGCGCGTTGATGAATGAAAACCACGAATGGCTGGTGCGCATGACCGTTTCTGCCACGCCTCTGGACAACCTGGTGGCCGCGGCGCGCAATGGGGGGGCATTGGGGGCCAAACTCAGCGGGGCGGGCAGGGGCGGGAATATGATCGCCCTGGTCACGGAGGGGACTGAAGCAAACGTCGCCGAGCGCCTGACGGCCGCCGGTGCGATTCGCGTCTATAGGAGCGACGTGGGTTAAGGAAGGCGGGGAAGTGGGTTGCCGCGCGCTTTTCGGATAGAATCCGGCCATTGAACGCGAAGCCAAATACCGCAAAGAAATGCCGGCGCAACGCGCCGGCAAGGTTACAATATTTGATTGACGGCGCCAACCGGCCGCCCGGCAAGCTAAAGCAGGCGATGGAGCGCCGATATGCGCTAAACTTTGGCCATTGTCTTAAGGCAACGGGTGCAGACGTGGAGGCGCACGCGGCGACCGCCCTGCTGGACAGTCGTCCGCTGAATGTTCGGCAGGAATTGCCGTTTGGTCTTGTGCTGGGAGAAGCTAACCTTGTGGCCGCTCATCGGCCCCTTGCCACATACTTCACATTTCGCCATAATTTCACCTTACCCGACGCTCCTATCAGCGTCCAAATCAAAGGCGACCGAATGGTCGCCCCAACTTTCAATATTATCAAGAACAACCCCCAATTATAGACAAGTGACGTGTCGATTGCAAGCGCACGTCAGGAGCAAAACGATTTATGCCAGTTCAAGAGGAGTCCAAGGGGAAAATCGACATTTCCTCGGCTACCATCGCGACCATCACCACCCAGGCCGTGCACCAATGCTACGGCGTGGTGGGGATGACCAGCAAGAACCTTGTCAACGGCATCGCGCAGCTCTTGTCACGTGATAACCGCCGCGGCGTTGATGTCAAAGTCGATGGAGAGCAGATCGTCATCGACCTGTACGTGATCGTCCAGTATGGTGTGCGCATTCGCGTCGTCGCCGAGAGCATCCAGCATACGGTCAAATTTCACGTCGAGAAAGCTTTAGGCCTCCCGGTTCATGCGGTTAACGTCTATATTCAGGGACTACGCATGAATGGCGAACAATAATGGCCCTCATGGCGGAGGAATTGAACACTTTATCTATGGCATCAGAAACAATGACAGTAGCGCCGCTATCCGGCGGTAAATGGTTGCACTGCACGGGGCCACAGTTGCGGAAGATGGCGCACGCCGGATTGCTATGGCTCGAGCAAAATCGCGACCACGTCAACGCGCTCAATGTCTTTCCCGTGCCCGATGGCGATACGGGCACCAACATGTTGCTGACCATGCGCTCGGCCTATGCGCGCATTGAGAGCAGCGACGATGATCACGTCGGCAAGGTTGCCGGACTGCTGGCCCAGGGCGCGCTGATGGGCGCGCGAGGCAACTCCGGCGTCATTCTCAGCCAGATCTGGCGCGGGTTGGCGGCCGGTTTGAGTGCTGTGGAAACATTCACCACTGCCGACCTGGCTGTGGCGTTCCAGCTGGCATCTGATACGGCCTACAAGGGTGTGATGCGCCCGGTTGAGGGTACCATCCTGACCGTGATTCGCGAGGGGGCCGCCGAGGCGGCCGACGCCGCGCGCAAGAGCGAAGACCTTCGCTTCATGCTGGAGCGCATCCTGGAGCGCTGCCAGCAGGCCCTGGAGCGCACGCCGGAATTGCTGCCGATCCTGCGCCAGGCCGGCGTGGTGGATTCGGGTGGGCAGGGGCTGGTCTACATCCTGGAAGGGATGATGCGTTATGCGCAGGGAAGCCTATCGCTGGACGGCCGAGCGCCGGTCAGCCCGGCGGTCGCACCGACGGCCGAGCCGATTTCCGCTCAGGCCCGGGCGATGCCGGAGGGCGGCTCGCTCGACTACCCCTACGACGTGCAGTTCATCATCATGGGCCGTCATCTCGACGTGCTGGAAGTGCGCTCGCGCATCGATGCCATGGGCGACTCAACTGTGGTCGTTGGCGATGAGTCGACGATCAAGGTTCACATTCACGTCAAAGATCCGGGTGAGCCGCTCAGCTATGGCGCTGGCCTCGGCCACATCACCGACGTAGTAGTCGAGAATATGCAGGAGCAGATGGAAGAGCTTGTTCATGGCGGCGTTGCCCTGCCGGAGCCGCAGGTCATGATCACGCCCGATCAGGTCGCAGTGGTGGCTGTGGCATCGGGGTCGGGTTTGGCCGGCGTCTTTCGTAGCCTCGGCGCGGCCTACGTCATCAACGGGGGCCAGACGAACAACCCCAGCACGGAAGAGATCTATCGAGCCATCGAACAGGTGCCAACCGACAAGGTGATCGTGTTGCCCAATAACAAAAATATCTTCCTGGCGGCCGAGGCGGCGCGGGACCTGAGCGCCAAACAGGTAGCTGTCGTCCCTAGCCGGTCGATTCCCCAGGGCATCTCCGCCCTCATGGCGCTGCGCCCCGACCGGGACGTCGCCGCTAACGCCGAGACCATGGAGCGGTCGTTGGGCCTGGTGCGGACAGGAGAAATCACGAGGGCCACACGAACGGTGGAACTCGACGGTATCGATGTAAAGGAAGGCTCAATTATCGGCCTGGTTGACGGACACTTATGTCAATGCGGCCCCGATGAGAAGTCGATCCTTGATGAGTTGCTGGAGAGGATGAATATCGCCGATTGTGGCATCGTAACCCTTTACTATGGATCTGACGTGAGTCCGGAAGAAGCGGCCGAAACGGCCGCCTTCATTCGCCGGCTTTACCCCGATGTAGAAGTGGAGATAGTCGAAGGCGGGCAGGCGCATTATTATTACATCCTGGGCGCTGAATAAGCTATCTGGCGGATCATCCATCAAGGCCGGGGCCGGCTTAACCTTAAGACGGCCACGAGTTAGCGGGAGTATTGATACATAACCTATGGACCGGGCACTAAACAGACTCGAGCGGGTGCTCGAATTGGAAAAACAACAGGGCTACCAGAACAAAGCTGTTGTGGGAGGCATCCGTCAGTTCGCCGTCTACTGGATATCGCAGGCGCGCGAAGAAGCCACGGAAGAGGCCGATCTGGCCCTGGCCGAGCAGGTATCCGAGGTCTTGATGGACTACGGCCAATTATCGGGCGCGCAGGCGCGGGCGCGGGCCATCGAGTCACTGAAGGTGAATCTGGAACGACGACGGGAGCGGCGTGCCACGACGGGCAGCCATTCGCCTGTCAGCCCGGAACCGCGTCCGTCTGCCCCGCAGCCTCCCCCCAAGCCAGAGAGCGAGAGGCGGCCGCCAAAACCGGCCGAAAGAAAGGCGACCACGCCGCAAAGCCCCGCGCGAAGTGAGGACGTCTTTCATCGGGACAATGACCAGGACGCAGCTCGCGTGGATGCGGGAGCGGTTGACGACGTATACGAGGATGATACGCACCAGACTGCAGCCGATCCCCAGGCGTTGGTTAAGGCCGTGACGACCCTGAAAGGGGTTGGTCAGAAGTTTGCCGAGAAGCTTAACAAGCTGGGGGCCGAGACGATTGGGGATTTGCTCTACCTGTTCCCGCGGCGCTACGATGATTACTCATTACTGAGGCCGATCAACAAGCTGCAATATGGCGAGCAGGCGACGATCATTGGCACGATTTGGCAGACGAAGGTGCGGCGCACGCGCACCAATCAGCCCATCACCGAGTGCATCGTCAACGACGGCACCGGCTCTGTCCAGGCGACGTGGTTCAACCAGCCCTGGCTGGCTGAGCAGTTGCCGGCGGGGATGCAGATCGTCTTGAGCGGCAAGGTCGAGATGTTCCTCGGTCGTCTGGTCTTCAACTCGCCGGCATGGGAGCCAGTGGAGCTGGAACCGTTGCGAACCCGGCGAATCGTGCCGATATATCCTCTGACCGAAGGGCTGGCCTCGGCCAAAATGCGCGAATTGATGCAGCGCACGGTCAAGGAGTGGTCGCCGCGCCTGCCCGATCCGTTGCCGGTGGAGATACGCAAGCGCCGCCGCTTCTATCCGCTCTCCCGCGCCATTCAGCAAATGCACTTCCCTGATAGCCACGAATCGATGGGCCACGCCCGCCAACGGTTGGCTTATGACGAGTTGTTCCTGCTGCAACTAGGCATGCAGCGGCAACGTCGCGAATGGCAAGCACATAACGGTCTACCGTTACTGGTTGAGCCGGAGCAATTTGACGTCTTTATGAGCGCCTTGCCGTTTGCGCTGACCGGCGCCCAGCAGCGCGTGATCGACGAGATTCGGGCCGACCTGGCACTGAGCCGGCCGATGAACCGCTTGTTACAGGGAGACGTCGGGTCGGGCAAAACGATCGTCGCCGCCGCGGCCATGGTGACGGCCGCCTGGGCCGGCGCGCAGTCAGCCATGATGGCGCCGACCGAAATATTGGCCGAGCAGCACTACCGTGGCCTGTGCGGTCTGTTGGAGCCGCTGGGCCTGAAGGTGGCCTTGTTGACCGGGAGCACACCGGCCGCCGAACGTCAGGCGATTCATGAAGGTCTGGCCTCCGGCGCGATCCAGATACTCATCGGTACCCACGCCCTCATCCAGCCGGCGGTCAGTTTCCGTCGCCTGGGCGTGATCATCATCGACGAACAACACCGCTTCGGCGTCGACCAACGCGCTGCCCTGCGCGAGAAGGGGCCGGCGGACAATGGCGATGCACTCAGCCCCCATTTACTGGTGATGTCGGCGACTCCCATTCCGCGCACGCTGGCCTTGTCGCTCTACGGCGATCTGGATATGTCGATCCTTGACGAGATGCCGCCCGGCCGCCAGGAGATCAAGACCCGCTGGTTGCGCGCGTCGGAGCGCGAGCGCGCCTATAACTTCATTCGTCGCCAGACGGCCGAGGGGCGTCAGGCCTTCCTCATCTATCCGCTGGTCGAAGAATCGGAGATGATCGACGCCCGCGCCGCCGTGGAAGAGCACGAGCGCCTGCGGCGTGAGGTTTTCCCCGACAAGCAGGTTGGTCTGATCCACGGCCGCTTGCGATCTGACGAAAAAGAAGCCGCCATGCGCGCATTTGTGAACCATGAGACGGATATGCTGGTGGCGACTTCGGTGATCGAGGTGGGCGTAGACGTACCCAACAGCACGGTGATCGTCATCGAGGGCGCGGATCGTTTTGGGCTGGCCCAATTGCACCAGTTTCGCGGCCGGGTCGGCCGCGGGCAGCATCAATCATATTGCATCCTCATCGCCGAGGATGTGTCGGCCGAGGCAGAACAACGTCTGGCGGCTCTGGAGGCGACGAACGATGGCTTTGTGTTGGCCGAGCGCGACCTGGAACTGCGCGGGCCGGGCGAGTTTTTCGGTCGTCGCCAGAGCGGCTTGCCGGAGTTGCGTCTGGCATCGTTGCTCCACGACAGCGAGGTGCTCGCTATGGCTCAGGAGGACGCGGCGGCGTTGTTTGCGACCGATCCCTATCTGGAGCGGCCGGAACATCAGTACCTGCGTGAAAGTTTGGCCCTCTTCTGGGACAATGCGCCCGATGTGAGCTGAGCCACGTGGACGTTGTATAATCAAGGAATGGTTTGAGGAGAGACGACTTTGGTCAAACGTGCTGTTTATCCGGGAACTTTTGACCCTGTTCATTACGGGCATCTGGACCTGATCCTGCGAGCGGCCAATCTGTTCGACGAACTGGTCGTGGGCGTCTACGATCATAGACGCCCGACGAAGTCGGTGTTATTCTCTGTTGAAGAACGAGTTGGGATGATTCTAGAGTCCTTGCCGAATCCCGGTAATATCGTCGTCATACCCTTTACCGGGCTGTTGGTCGACTTTGCCCGTCGTATCGAAGCCCGGATCATCGTGCGCGGTTTACGCGTCTTTTCCGATTTCGAATTCGAGTTTCGTTCCGCGTTGGCTAATCAGCGCCTGGCCCCGGAGATCGAGACGATTAGTCTGATGACACGCGAGGAGAATTCCTTTGTCAGCGGTAGCACGGTGCGGGAGATCGCCTCGCTAGGCGGGGATATTACCAGCATGGTTCCACCCAATGTCGCCGGGCTCCTGTACGCGCGCTTTGAGAACGATGCCGGGGATATGGCTTTCTCCGGCAGCTTGCCTCTTCGTGATTAGGTGAACACGTATGGATATTCAACATCTTGTCGATAGCCTTGAGCAAGCCCTGAACAATAGCACCCGGGTTCCATTGAGCGCGTATTTAATCGTGAACGAGGAAAAGGTGTACAGCCTGCTCGATCAGATGCGTGTCGCCGTGCCCGAGGAGATAAGACGGGCCAACCGTATCGAAGCGGAGAAGGATCGCATCCTGGCCCAGGCCAAGGAAGAGGCCGAGCGCATCCGCGATTTGGCCCGCCAGGAGGCCGGCGAGCTTGTGAAGCGTGATGCGATCGTCAACGCTGCCCAACATCGGGCCGAGAACATCGTCGAACGCGCGCGCCGCGATTCCGAGGCGCTGCGGCAGGATGCCGACGTGTATATCATTGACGTCCTGAATAGGCTGGAGGAAGACCTGACGCGAACGCTCAAGGTCGTGCAGAACGGCATGCAGAAAGTGGAGGCTGATCAGCAAGCCCTTGCCCAGGCCGCGGCCTCAGAGCAGCTGGCCAACTGATCGATTCAATTCGGGGCGAATTGATAGCCGATGCCCCGCTGCGACAGGATGTACTTGGGTTGCTCCGGAAGTTGTTCGATCTTGCGGCGCAGACGATGGACGTAGACGCGCAGACGATCTTCATAGACCGTTTCCATGGGCCAAAGTCGCCGCAGGATGAAATCGGCCGTCACCGTTTGCCCGGCATGTCGCATCAGGATATAGAGAAGCTTGGTTTCCGTGGGTGTCAGCGCGATCTCTCGCCCGTTGACATAGGCCTTCTGATTGGGAAAACTAACCGTCAGGAATTTATCTACGACCGTATCCGTGCTTAGCGTGTAGGCAAAGTCACCGATTCGCCGCAGAACGCGCCGCACCCGGGCGACCATCTCCGCCGGATTGAACGGCTTGGTGATGTAATCCTCGGCAAACCGGTCGATGGATTGAATGATCGTATCATCTTCATCCACGGCGGTTAACATGATGATCGGCAGATCGGAATAGGTCAAAACCGAGTCGCAGAACTCCAGGCCGTTCATCCCGTAGGGCATGTGGATGTCAACGAGGGCGAGATGGGGCAGACCGAAGCGCTGGATGTTGTCGAGTCCTTCCTCGGCCGAGGACGCAGTCGAGACCTGGAAACCGGATTTTTGCAATGCGGTAGCCACCAGGCGCTGCATTGAATAGTTATCATCCAGGACAAGAATTCGGAAAGAACTGGGTTCAGGGATGGAGTTCATACCGCTAACACCAAATCTCCTGTTACGCCGGTTCATGACGACAGGCTCTACATGGTTTCGTACTTTGGTTAATTGGACAACCATTTTCGCACCGAGGCCAGCCTGGTCATTGACCAGCGAATAATGACCCTCATTCTATCTCCCGAATCCATTTTAGCAGAGGCGGCGTTTCGCCTCAAGCTAATTTCACGTCCTCTTCGCTACCTCACGGCCGATTGACAAGCATGCCGACGTCGCTATAGTTACGAACACGCTCGCCAAGAGACTCGTTTGCGGGAGACATCTTCTTCGCGGACAACGGCAATGAGTGGCTCTCCAATCATCGCGACCGAACTGGCCCCGTCATCAACCATCGACTCTCGATATTTTCTGGCGCCGGTTGGCGGCACGGGCTGGCTGATGGGCATCTGGTTGGCGAGCGCCACCACCCTGGACTCTCTCGTGTGGTTCGGCCTGACGGTGCCCCTGTTGGTGGCGGCGGCGTGGCTGTGGCGGCGCGGCCGGGTGGGGTTGGCGATGGCCTTCGGGGCGGCCGTGGCGCTGGGAGCGGGACGCTACGCCCTTGCCCAACCGCCGCTTGAACCGGGCCACATTCATTATTATAACGGAGCCAGGGACGTCAAAATCGCCGGTCTCGTGGTTGAGGAGCCGGCCGTCCACGACACGCACACCCAACTTTTGGTGGCCGTTCGCGAGATCACCCTCGACGGATCGCCGCATCCCGTCAGGGGTACGATTCAAGTTGAGACAGGACGATACCCGATCATCTCCTATGGAACGGCGGTCAGCCTGGTGGGCGACGTCTCCGCGCCTATCGCCTTGGGCAGCCCGGGTTATGCCACCTATCTTGAGCGCCACGGCGTTCTGAGCGTGATGGATTTTCCCCGGATTGATGTGAAAGCGGAAGGGGGCGGCTCGGCCGTTTATCGCTGGCTGTTGCGGGTTAAGGCCCGCAGCCGTGGGGTCATCGCCGCCTCGTTGCCCGAGCCCCATGCCGCCTTGTTGACGGGCATCCTGCTGGGTGAT
Organism: Promineifilum sp.; assembly: GCA_017983515.1. Taxonomy (GTDB): domain Bacteria; phylum Chloroflexota; class Anaerolineae; order Promineifilales; family Promineifilaceae; genus Promineifilum. The sequence continues at coordinate 37,884 of JAGOBF010000016.1, forward strand.
GACAGCGGCATCCCTCGCCAACTGGAGCAGGACTTCCGGGAGACAGGCACGACCCACATCATCGCCATCTCGGGCTTCAACATCGCCATTATTATCGCCCTGCTGGACTCCCTGACCGCGCCGTTGTTGCCGCGCCGCACGGCGGCCGTCCTGATCATGGTATTCATCGGCCTCTACGCCGTGCTCGTCGGCGCTAGCGGGTCAGTCGTGCGAGCGTCGATCATGGGCATCACTTATCTGGTCGGCCGCCGTCTATTGGGCCGGCCGACTGTGGCCGTGGCCGGCCTCTTCACGGCTGCCTTCCTGATGACGGCAGCCCGGCCGGATACCCTCTGGGACGTTGGCTTTCAACTGAGCTTTGCCGCGACGTTGGGCCTGATGCTCTATGCCGGCCCCTGGACGCGCCGGTTGGATCGCGGGGCCGGGCTGGTTTTCGCGCCCCAAGTGCGAGGCAGGGTGGTGGGAGTCGTGGCCGACGTGCTGGTAGTCACGCTGGCCGCACAGGTGCTGACGCTGCCGCTGATCCTGTTTCATTTTGGCCGTCTGTCGCTGGCCAGCTTGCCGGCCAACTTCCTCGTGTTGCCGGCGCAGCCGGCTGTCATGGCGACGGGCGGGTTGACGATGCTGCTAGGGTCGGCGCTGCCGTTCGTCGGCCAGGTGGCCGGCTGGGTGGCCTGGCTGTTCCTCAACTATACCATCGCCGTCATTCGCTTGCTGGCGTTGATGCCGGCCGCCTCCTTGCCGCTGCCGCTCTCCGCGGCCGGATTAGTCGCGACGTACCTTCTCATAGCCATCGTCACGCTGTTACCGGCCCTCCGCAAGGAAGGGCAATCGCCCGGCGTTGTGATCCAGCGGGCTCCGACGGCACTAGTGCGGGCGGTGGCCAGCGTGGCTGTGCTGGCCCTGCTATTGCTCGCCTGGAACGACAACCGCCCGGACGGTCGGCTGCGCGTCGCCTTTCTCGACGTTGGGCAGGGCGATGCTATCTTCATCCAGACGCCCACCGGCCGCCAGGTGCTCGTCGACGGCGGCCGCTATCCCAGCGTTACCCTGGACGAACTGGGGCGGCAAATGCCGTTCTGGGACAGGTCAATCGACATCGTGATCGCCACCCATCCCGATGATGACCACGTCGCCGGGTTGGTGGACGTGATGCAGCGCTATGAAGTGTCGGGGCTGATCACCAACGGCGCGGGCCAGGAGGCGGAAACCACCTACGCCGAATTGCTGGAAGTGGCCGCAGAGCGTGGCGCGGCCGTCCATGCGGCGCAGGTGGGCGAAGTGATCGCCCTCGACGAGGGCGTGCAACTGGAGATCCTCCACGCCGGGCCGGTGGGGGCGGGCGACGATCGCAACGACGCCTCAGTCGTCGGCCTGCTGACGTATGGCCGGCTCTCCGTGCTGTTAACCGGCGACGCGGAAGAGGCGGCTGAGGCGGCCATGCTGCAAAGGGGCGTCCTGCACGATATCGTCGTCCTGAAAGCCGGCCACCACGGCGCGAACACATCCAGCGGCGCGCCGTTTCTGGCGGCCATCTCGCCGCAGATCGTCATCATCTCGGCCGGCGCGGACAACAGCTACGGCCATCCGGCCCCGGCCATGCTGGCCCGGGCGGCGGCCGTTGGCGCGGCCGTTTTGCGCACGGATGATATGGGGACGATCGAGGTAGTTAGCGATGGGCAGCGGATGTGGTGGGAGGTGGAGAGGGCGGGGGACTAGAGGTGCCATAGGGACGGCATCTCGGCCGGTTGGTTCAAGAGACGATTGGCACGCGTCATCCTGCTGGGTTATGACAGCGGTATGCCGCGCGAACTTAGCCAGGATTTTCGCGAGACGGGCATGACTCATGTCATCGCCATCTCGAGATATATCAGAGCTATGATTATCAATCGTGACCGATGGCTGTCGTGCTATTGACCAGGCGATGCTTTGACACGACAATTCTACTTATGATTGGTGCTATTTTGGGGATGGTTACCGTATCCGGCAACGTCGGTTTACGCACTTCGGCGCTCTAATATCAACCGTGAGCGACAACAAAAAGCTGGACTACTATTTGGCCGCGTGGAATCTTTCGAACCCACAGCTTCTCACGCAGACGATGACCAGTCACATCTACACCGTCACGCACGACACCGAGACAGTTATCCTAAAACTCCTGTCCCCGTCTGAGACAGTGGAGCAAAGTGGCGCGGTGGCGCTGCGCTATTTTGACGGTCGGGGAGCGGTGCGTATATTATGTTACGACGAAGGCGCGCACCTGCTGGAATACGCCGCAGGTGACGAACTTGTAGTGCTGGTCAATCGTGGTGAGGACGAAAACGCCACGCGAATTATCGCGCAGCTGATGGAGCAACTTCACAGCGTCCCTCAGGAAGCCCCACGCGACGGTTTGTTTATGCTTGATCGCTGGTTTAGGGCGTTGTTCGACAAAGCTGCGGTGGACAAGCAAATGGGCATCGAGTCTGTCTTTGTGCGGAGTGCCTCTCTCGCCGAGAGGTTGCTCTCTGACCAGGGCGACATTCGAGTGCTGCACGGTGACATCCATCACTATAATATCCGGCAGTCATCGCGCGGCTGGCTTGCCTTTGACCCGAAAGGTCTCGTGGGGGAGCGCACCTATGACTGTGCAAACACGCTCTGCAACCCGGTGATACCCGAACTTGTCCACAACGAAACTCGCCTACTGGCCAATGCAGCAATTCTGGCGGAAAGACTCTGTCTCGACCCGTGGCGCGTACTGGCGTTCACTTATGCATATGCCTGCCTTAACGCAAGTTGGTGGCTCGAACTTGGTGGCAGCGATATCGTCAAGTGGGCACTCAACGTTGCGGCGATCATTGAACCACACCTTGAGTTAACGTGAATGGACAGACCTGGACACAAGACATGTCACGCCGCTGTGGAGGCTGCTCTAGCTACCAGCTGGAGCAACGGCCAAACTGAAGGGCAAATTAATCGATTGAAGTTATTGAAGCGACAAATGTATGGCAGGGCGAACCTGGATCTTCTACCCCAACGTACCCTATTTCATGCATGAAACTACAGAGATTGATGAAGAGCCCCGAAACTGCTCCATCTGCTGTGTTAAGATTTGGCAGATAGAAAGAGTTCTCAGATACTAAGCAACCGCCCCTCGAGTCGGAAATAAACATCCATTTTGGATTGTAATTTAGGGCTGCAACATCGCTGCGCTGAACGCCCGGTAGACGCTGGAGACGAGGCCCATCAACGTGGCCAAGAGGAGGTCTATCTGGAGCGGCCCATTCATCCAAGCCATTATCTAGCTTAGACACCGGGACGGTTTCCTTATTGGCAGGTGCTGGCGACGGTGTTTGTGTTTGTGGTCTATAAGGGAAGATGTTGATCAATACGATTTTGTTTCCTGGAAGATGAGGGATATCATGCGAGAGGGAGACAGCGTTAAGATAAGTATGAAATCAACTGCGGATTAGGCAGCTATCGAATCTTCGCGGATGATTGTTGTACGATGAAAAGCAATTCCAATTGACCAAGGAGAAATCAATGGGAAAAGTTATCTATGACATCAGTATGTCCCTGGATGGTTTCATTACCGCTGCCAACGTTCGCCCAGAGGCAGGCTTGGGGGATGGCGGTGAGCGATTACACGAATGGGCATTTAACAGCGCAGACCCGCGCAACCACGAACTGCTGGCAAAGGGGGCGAGCCTGGGTGCGATTATTACTGGCCGACATAATTATGAGCTTTCAATACCTTATTGGGGAGCCGACGGACCAACCGGTCCTGCTCGGATACCAACGGTAGTCGTTTCGCACAGGATACCGCAGGACATCCCCGAGGGTGGGGTATACCGTTTCGCGAATGGGATTGAAGCCGCGCTGGAAACGGCGAAAAAAGCAGCGGGCGATAAGGAGGTAGCTATCATGGGCGGCGCGAACATCGCGAAACAATTCCTCAAGCTTGGCCTCGTTGACGAAATCTCGATTCATCTCGTCCCTGTGCTGTTCGGCAGTGGTATACAGTTGTTCGGAGATCTGGAAAGCGAGCACATCGCGCTTGAATCGGTCGAAGTGATCGATACAAAGGAGGCGATCCACCTGCGCTTCCGCGTTCTGAAGTGACCATGAAACCTTCCCCAATTGAGTACCACGCATTACTAGATTGCATGACGGGAAATTCATTGATACCCATACCGTTGCTACTCTCACTAAAGCATCCCAATAACCCGAAACCTCACATCCCGTTTGCTTTGCAATCTAGGGCCTCAACATCGCCATCAACATCGCCCTGCCGGACTCCCTGACCACGCCGTTGTTGCCGCGCCGCACGGCGGCCGTCCTGATCATGGTATTCATCGGCCTCTATGCCCTGCTCGTCGGCGCTGGCGCGTCGGTCGTGCGAGTAAGGTAACCCCCCCATCTGGGCCGGCCGATGTCCTGTCCGCACAGCAGACAGCTACAGTTTTTAGGAAGATAGATCAAATAAGCCAGTCAGCTTCAAGCTTCTTCGCCGGTCAGGTCCTTGTCTTCCATTTCCCAGGCATGGTCCAGGGTGTGAAAGGCGGTGTGCCGAATCAGATAGCGGAGCGGCCACTTCGCCCTCGTGCCGGCCCACTTGCCCTGTGAGTGGTAGTCCTGTATCGCGTGGCAATAGGCATCGCGATACGCTTTCAGCTCCTCGTCGGTCAGCATCACGTCGTCGGGGGTGAGCACACCGACCCCCTTCGCCCAATCCTGCTCCGCGGCCAACGTATGGCGGACGATGCGGTCTCGATCTCGCCCTCCCCCTCGCGGGCCCTTCCGCAACTCAGCCGACACCCGCCCGCGCACATCGTCGAAAAACGCCCAGCAGGCCCGCATCAGCATCAACTCGCGCTCCAATTCGTCACCCGACATGTCTTGCCGGTCAATGCTCGAAAACGCGAACGAGATGCCCCAGAAATCAGTTGAGCCCGTTCCCGGATACTGCTCAACCACGTCGACGTTCCCAATGGTGTCGAACTCCGCTTCCATTCCAGCCAGCTTGGCCACCTGTGAATATCGTGGAATATAGGCACGCAGCTTTTCGATTGCCTGTTCCCCCGTCTTCGCCCCGCGCGCGAGGCCAGGCCAATCAGGCGCCACCGCCACCACCTTCTTGCCCTTTGGCCCGGTTTCTAAGGTCACCCGCAAACGATTAGTCATAGAACCTCTAATCAGCAACTCCCGCGATCGTACACCCGAAATTGAGCGCAATGCCTGCAATTGTATCCCCAAAGCCAACCATAGCCGATTTCCCCATTCCCCTACCCTTCCCTCCAGTCGGAAAACTACGTGCCGTTTGGTTTGTAATCACGCCCGGCCGTGCGGGCGGGAGCCGTGGCCGTGGGTGCAGCGGTACTGCGCACGGATGAACTGGGCTCAAACGATCCTTGACGCTGCTCCATCACGTAACCAACGGCCGCTGAGCGATAGCAAAGAGGAGTGGCAGACCTGCGATTCGCGGCTACAATCGGCCTCCATCATGCTTCAGGTGACTATTTGAACTTGAAACCTCAACGCCCTTGGGCGCTTTCCTTTCTGTTGATTCTGCTGGTCGTTGCCGGATGCTCGCGAGCCAATGAAGCGCCGGGTGCGACGACCCTGGCAACGGCCACGACGGCGAACGGGCCGGCTACGGCGGCGCCTTCTCCCAGGCCCTCGCCAACCGCCACTTTGACCCCCGAACCAACCCCCATTTCGCCATCAGTCACCATCAGCGACCAGTCTCTGGATGAGAGCGGTATTCTGCGCGCCGAGCAAGTTGCCCTGCCGGCACCCGGTTGGTTAGTCATTTATCGCGTTGTGGACGGTGGGGCCGATGACGTCATCGGCCGCCTGCCGTTGGCCGCCGGTGTCCACGATCAGGTTGAAGTGACAGTCGATACGGAAATGGCGACCGAGCACCTCATAGGCGCGGTGCATATTGACGCCGGCACGGAGGGGGTGTTCGACTATCCGGGCGTCGACAGGCCCTTCCCCGGCGAGCCGGAAGCGGAATTCAGCGTCGAACTCTTGTTGCCGAAGCCACAGGTCGAAGTGACCGATCAAGCCATCGCCGAAGACGGGGTGATGCTCCTGGCCGCGGCCGAACTGCTCGAGCCGACCTGGGTGGTGATTCACACGGACGTGGATGGTGAAATTGGAGCCGTCGTAGGCAGCCGGTTGTTTCCGGCCGGGGAATACGAGAATGAGCCGATCACGATCGACTGGCGGCGAGCCACACCCTTGCTGCACGTTGTCCTGCATGAGGACGAAGATGTGGCCGGCGTGCTGGATATTCCGGCCGGCGATATGCCCATCCTCACTGGCGGCCAGCCCATTGTCGCCGACTTCCGGGCCACTTTTCCGCCGGAAGTCCTGGTCTATGACCAGCCCATCATCGACGGCACGATCTCCATCGAGCGCGCCATTAGCGATGGGCCGGGCTATGTCGCGGTGTATAACGAGGTTGAAGGCCAGCCCGGGTTCATCATCGGCACGGCCGCGCTTGAGGATGGCCTTAACGAACAGATTCGCGTGACGCTGCTGAATGCAGCCATTACAACACAACTTTTCGCCCGTCTCCATCACGATACAGAGCCGGGCGATGCGTTCAATTTTCCCGGTCAGGATCCGCCTGTTCTCTTCAATAATCGCTTGCCGAACGCGTCTGCGTTTCGCACGGACAACGGCGCCCACGTTTTTGTCGGAGATCAACGCCTGACGGATGATGGGGCCGTCGCCATCGACGTCGTGATCAGCCCCGTGCCGGCCTGGGCGGCGGTCTACCAGGATGAAGACGGCGTGCCGGGCGCTCTGCTGGGTCAGACGTGGGTGCCTGCCGGGGTCAACCGGGATGTGGTCATCGAGCTGGATGGCCGTCCGGATGCGGGTACGCTCTATCTAGTCATGTATCAAGATCTCGGCGCGGTTGAGGAGTTCGAGGTGCCTGGGGCAGACGTCGAACTGAAAGACGGTGAGAATCGGTCGATCCGCGTCCCATTCACCCTGCTTCCCTCGCTATAACTTCAGGAACAAGGCGCTCTTCACCTGGAAATCTGGTCCATTGCATCGAGGGCTAAGATTTCACGACGCCTTAACTGCCTATTCCCCGGACATTTCACGTCCTATTCATGTTCTGATCCGCTCTCATGTGGCACTATTTTGTCGTATGAGTAACCGCCGAGTGCATCATGGTCTTGGCGGCTAACTTTGTTTCGCAATTGCCGAGACCTGCCCAATAAAATTATTGCTACGCCACACAGTGTGACTCTTGCACAGGTCATCATACTTTTTAGCTAATGCGACATCCTAGATGCCCAAGGAGTTCCCCCGATGTCTCTCGGTTCTAATACTGCACAGACGCGCGAACTGACGGAGTTGCGAGATCATCTGAAATGGTTGGATGAGGAGCGCCGTAAATCGAGCCGGAAAATGGCCGAGCTGGAACAACGCCTGGCCCAACAGGGGCGAGACCTGGTCGAGCGCGATCAAAAGATAAAAGATCTGGAGTGGCACGTCGCCAGCTTCTCGGAGCGCTTCGAGCGCATACCCGAGGTGGACGCCAACGTCGCCACCACCGAGCAGCGGCTCCAGGATTTAGAATGGCATCTTTCCAATATGAATGCCCAGCTGACGCGCATTCCGAATATGGAGGAGGAACGATCCCGCCTACAGGAAGCGATCGCTCGTGCCGTCAACACGTCGCTTGAGCAGGCAGAATCCGAACGATCGGTGCTGGAAACTCGCCTGCGTTCGGAGATCGTATCCGCTCGGGAAAACGATGAGTACCGGATGCAGCTTATTGGATTAGAAGAGAGGCTGGAAGAGCAAGTTCACACGATCGGCGAGATGAATCAACAGTCGGCCGCTCTGCAGGAAAGTGTGGGCATTCTGTCCGCGCAGTTGCGCGAAAGGACTAATACCCTGGCTGCCGAATCACAAGTGAACTTAAGCTCTCTGGCGGCCGGGTTACAGGAACATCTGGATGCCATAACCGCTGCGAATCAGGCCCAGCTGGACGCGATAAAGGCCGAAACCGAGTCACAGCTGGTTGTCATAAAGACAGATACTCAGGCACAATTGGATGTTTTGGCGTCTGGGTCTCGGTCACAACTGGATAACGCCAAGGCGGAATGGCAATCTCTCTTGGAAGAGAAGCTCGCCGCTCAGCCCCATGAACCTTCCACGCAGCTCCTTCAACTCGATGATCAAGTGGACGAACTTCGGCAAGCACAATATGCCTGGGAATTGAAATGGACTCGTTTTGAGGAGCAGGCGACTCTTCTGGCACGGCAATATGAAGAGCTGGATAGTCAGGTGACTCCGTTAAGCGAGCAGACGACCCTTCTGACACGGAACTATGAAGAACTCCATGGGCAGGTGACTCCGTTAAGTGAGCAGACGACTCTTCTGGCACAGCACTACGAAGAACTCCACAGTTTACTGACTCCCTTAAATGAGCGACAGATCGAGCTGGAAGAAAACCTCAATAAACTCGGTCATGTGGGGACGATCATGCCGCTGCTCGACCGGCTGGAGCAGGAACTTGAACTGCGCCAGGCAGAAGAAGTGCGCCTGTCGAACCTCATTGGAACGCAGGAAAACCGGTTTGCCCCGTTGGCCGCCTCGCTGGAAGAACTGAACGAATCGTCCCAGGCCCTGTTAAATCGAGTGACCGATTCGGAGCGGTCGATCGCAGAACTTAAGACCGGTGTCCAGGACTTCAACGACAACTGGAAGCCGTCACTCATCGAGCTGGATCGGCGTGTTAGGCCAGTTACCGAGCGGATGTCATTGTTGAGCAACAGTATTATGAAGGCCGAAGCCGGCATTCAGGCGTTGACTGGCGAGCACACCGAGTTGCGCGAAATCGTCGTCAATCTCGACGACGACGTACGTCGCAACCAGAGCGACGTCGGCCGCCGGCTGGAAGGGTGGCAAATCACCCTGGACGAAAATAAAGAGACGATCGAGCGCTTCACGCAGCAATGGATCACCCTCAGCAATCAGTACAAAGAAGCGCGGATGGCCGTCCAGAACTTTGCCCATTGGCAGAAGCAACTGGAGCAGCAGAAGCGCGAGGCGTCCGAGATGTTGCGCATCGAGTCCAATCGTATGCAAACGCGCTGGGATGGATTCCTGATCGAGATCCAAGAAAAGCTCAAGAATTTCGAGTTGGACTTGAACCAAAAGTGGCAAGCCTTCGAAATGGAGAATGAGCAAAAATGGTCGACCGCTCGTCGGAGCGAGCAAATGAGGCACGAAGAATTGGCCTCAATCGACGAGTTAATCCAAAAGATGCAACAGGATAATCGCAATCTTATCTGGCGCGTCCAGACGGCACAGGCCGACGCGATTAAGAAATGGCCGCGGTTATTGATGGAAGAGGTCGAAAAGGCGGTCGAGATAAACCCCAATCGCCGGCTGACCACGCCCGTGGCTCCGCGGGCCGATATGAGCGTCGTGGACGCTATCGAACAGGGGCTGATCACGATTGATTACAATGATGATCCGGGGCTTGACCTGTGACCCGCTGGAGCTTAATAACGGCCGATCGCGGTCATGAGACGGAGGTAGTGCATCGATATGTCTGGTAAACAAAAAGGCCTGAGCCTTCAAGTGATTGTTATCATCCTGCTCGTACTGGCCATTTTTTTCGGATGGCTGGGGTATCAGCCGGGAACCTTATTGAACGAGTACGCACGAGGCTTGGGGTTAACCTTGCTGGGCGTGGCGCTGGTTGTCTATCTAACCGACGCGCAAAGCCGCAAGCGCGAGCAACAATTGCTCGCCTACCTGGAAGAACAGCGCGCGGCCCAGGAAGACGCGCAGTTGGCCCGCGAGAGCCAGCTGGCCAAGACACAACTTATTCGCGAGATCGCCAGCGGTGATCCCGGTCTGGCGGGCCGAGCCATACGCGAACTGGACGCCAAGGGCTGGCTGACGGACGGCACGCTGTCCAACAGCCATCTAACCGGCGCCGATTTGCAAGGCGCGAGGCTGGGCTGGGTTAACCTGAGCAGCGCGTTTCTAAGCCGTATCAACCTGCAGGACGCCGATCTCAGCTATGGGAATTTCAGTTCGGCCGATCTGCGCGAGGCCAACATGGCGCGCGCTAATCTTGACCTGGCGAACCTCACGGAGGCAGCCTTGCAGGAGGCCGATCTGAGCCTGTGCTCGATGAACGAGACGGACTTGTCGGGAGCGATGATGGAAGGGGCCATCCTTAGCGGCGCGACCCTGGTCGAGGCCAATCTGTCCAAGGTGCAGGGCGAGAGAATAGCGCTGAATGGCGTCAATCTGGAACGCGCCAATATGGTCGAGAGCAATTTTGCCTATGCCAATATGGAGCGCGCCAACTTGACCGGCGCGAATATGGGCTGGGCAAATCTGAGCAAGGTGAACCTCGAAAAGGCAAATCTGGCCGAGGCCAATATGAGCGGCACTAACCTTGACGATGCTCGCCTGCACGGCGCTAACCTGTCCGGGGCCTTCTTGTTCGGCGCGAGGATATCGCTTAAATCGCTGTCGGCCGCCAAATCACTGGCCAACGCCACCATGCCCGACGGCCTGAAATATGAGGAGTGGATTCGCCGGCAGTCGGGCGAATACGTGCCGGCCGTCGACACGATTTCAACGCCAGCGCCGCAGGGCGTTTCTGATTCGCCTCTGGATTACACCCACACGCCTGAAGAAGTCTAGGCGCGGCGCACGCCGAGCCAACAAACCAATATAAAGTCAAAGGCCCTCTGTGGTTACACAGAGGGCCTTTGGTTTTGCACCGTAGCGCTACTTGCTCTCACGAGGAGGTAGCGCTACGGTGCAGGTGAATAAGTAACTACTCATAAGCACCACCTCCTCAGATTAAAGATGGCTGTGCGGCGTGGCCGCGAATAATATGGGCAGATTATGGCATATGAACCCGCACCTGTCAACCGTCACTCATTTATGGTGGTACTCAGGATGCCAGCTCGCGCAGGGTCTTCATGAGACGAGCGAGTTCATCCTCGGTGTTGTAGTGAGTGAAGCCAATGCGCACGAGGCCGCCGCTTTCGAGCACGCCCAGCCGCTCCATCACCGCGATGGCATAATAATGCCCATGCCAGACGAATATCCCTCGGTCGCCCAGATAGGTAGCCACTGCTTCGGGCGAGTGGCCGGCCAAACTGATGGCAAACGTCGGTGTGCGCCGCGACAGCTCTTCGACGTCGGTGATACCGTAGACGCGCAGCCCCGGCACTTGCGTTGCTTCCCGCAAAAATAGCTCGCTCAGCTCGGCCTCGTGCTGCTTAATGGCCTTCATGCCGCGCACCAACTGTTCGCGACGCGAGTCTTCGTGACCGCCCAGCGCGGCCAGATAGTCGACGGCCGCCGTGACCCCCGCCAAACTCTCGAAGCTCTGTGTGCCCGTTTCCCATTTGTGTGGCGGTTCATCTGCAGCGGGGCGCACTTTATAGGCTCTCAGTCGGTCCAGATGCTGGTACTTCCCATAGAGGACGCCGGTGTGCGGGCCAAAAAACTTATAAACCGAGCAGGCCAGAAAATCACAATCCAACGCCTGGACGTCAACCACATCGTGCGGCGCATAGTGAACGGCGTCGACGTAGACCATCGCTCCGGCGGTGTGGGCCATTTCGGCCACCCTCCTAATGTCGGTGATCGTTCCGACAGCATTCGAGGCGTAGTTGACCGCCACAAGCCGCGTCCGTTCGTTCAACAAGTCGGACAAGGCGTCCAAGGCGAGGGTGCAGTCCTCGGGTTGAAAGTCCAGCCAGCGAACGGTGACGCCGTGATCCTCGGCCGCGCGCAGCCAGGGAGAAATATTGGCGTCATGGTCCAGCCGCGTCACGATAACCTCGTCACCCGGCTGCCATTCGGCGGCGATAGCCCGGCTCATGCTGAACGTTAGGCTGGTCATATTCTGGCCGAAGACGATTTCCTCCGGCCGCCGGGCATTGAGCATGTCCATCATGGCCGCTCGTGCGGCGTCGGCTGTGGCATCGGCCTCGCGGCTGGTCAGAAACGGCCCGCCCAGGTTACTGCTACCTCGTCGCAGGTACCCGGCCATCGCGTCAATGACGCGCTCCGGCGATTGGGTGCCGCCCGGGCCATCGAGGAAAATAGCCGGTTGGCCGTTGACGATGCGTTGAAGCGCGGGAAATTGGGATCGTAATATTGTCGGGTCAAGGGTTGGGGTAGTCATCATGGGGACAATCTCCATATAATGGGTACATTATACCGCATGAACACCACCTGAATAATAAACGTCAAAACGTAGCAGGATCAGCAGGTTGGATCATAATCGACTCATGACAAGGCGAAAACCTTCCATGCCTTTATTGCACCGGCCGTCGGCAAGAAAGAGAAAACATATCAGCCTCATGGCCGTCTTCTTATTGCTCGCGGCGCTGACGGCCCAGCAACGGAGTTGGCAGGTCAGTGCCCTGCCTGCCTTGCAGACGGGAAGCTCTTCGAAAGCCGCCTATCTCCCGGCTATTTTCGGTTCCAGGACCAGCCCGATTTTTGACTTGGCCAAATTCATGGTTGGGGATGGTCGCCTCTATGAAGTGCGCCACAACAGTGGTTCGCAGGCCCGCCATCAGACCCAGTTGGGCGGGGGGCATTTTTTTCATACCAAAGGGAACGAGATCAAGGCCGAATGGGAAGAACTATGGATCAAAGGCAACAACGTCTTTCGCGGCACAGACACCAGTCCGGGCAATAATCAATTTTATACGCTCTATGAAAACGGACTTGCCGGCTCGGCCTGGAGTCCTCGCTACTGGAGCGTGGGCGATCTGTACGAGCGGAACCCCTACGTCGTCTTTCGTCGCAAGGATAATTGCCAGATCGTAGCCAGCGGGTTCCAGCGTAGCTGGCTTCGCTTCGAGGGCTACTATCCTACCTACACTTTCCAGAGCGGCATCCGCCTGACCAACGTGATCGAATTGACCTGGCTCTTGCAGAAAGAAGGCCAACCGATCGAAAGCTATTTCTATGCCGAATCATATGGACTGGTCGGCTGGGGAAGCGCGGACAGGGGCTATAGCTACATCAATGAAATCCACGCCCCTGGCCAGCGGCCGGACAACAAACGCGAGGTCATTAATTGCCTTAACGGAACTTTCAATGCTTTGCGCTATAGTTCCGAACTGAACTTCGGCCCTTTGCCGCCCGGTTTCCGCGCCAAATAGCCAACACTTGACGCCGCTATCTCCGTGGGCTAAAATGCCTGTATAACGCAACGCGTTATGGCAGATTGCCGGCCCGCTCGTCGCGAGAAGCTGGGCCAATCGTCCCAATTGATCCGGACTTAACCACGCCAGGAACAGGAGAATGTAAGTATGAGTGCCAACGGGCGAGATTCGGTCAACTTCCATCTGAATGAAGAACATCAGATGATTCAAAAGCTGGCGCGCGACTTTGCTCGCAATGAGATCGCGCCAAAGGCGGAGCACTACGACAAAACCCACGACTATCCCTGGCCGATCATCCGCAAGGCCCAGGAACTGGGCTTGACAACTATGGCCGTTCCCGAGGCTTATGGAGGCCTGGGGCTGAGCCTGTTTGAGGAGAGCATCGTCACCGAAGAACTGGCCTGGGGTTGTTCGGGCATCAGCACCGCCATCGGCGTCAATAGCCTGGGGATTCTGCCGATTATGATCTCCGGCAGCGAAGAGCAAAAGACCGAGTACGGCGGCCGCATGGCCGACGGTGAACTGTGCGCCTATTGCGTCACCGAACCGGAAGCAGGTTCCGACGTGGCCGGCATCAAGACGACGGCCGTGCGCGACGGCGATCATTTCATCCTCAACGGCGGCAAGACTTTCATCACTGGGGCGACCAACGCCAACTTCTACACCGTCCTGGCCTATACTCAGCCGGATATCCGCCAAGACCATCGACAGCGCTACAAGGGCATGAGCTTTTTCATCGTCCACCGCGACTGGGAAGGCGTCAGCGTGGGCAAACCGTTCGACAAGATGGGGCAACACGCCTCCGACACGGCCGAAGTGGTCTTCGATAACGTGCGCGTGCCGGCGACGCAAATGCTGGGCGAAGAGGGAACCGGCTTTGGCACCACGATGAAGGTCTTCGACAAGAGTCGCCCCACAGTGGCGGCGGGCGCGGTTGGCGTCGCCCAGCGCGCCCTCGACGAAGCCATCAAGTATGCCAAGGAGCGTCAGACGATGGGCCACCCCATCTGGCAGCATCAGGCTATCGGCCACATGATTGCTGATATGGCGATGCAGGTCGAGGCGGCGCGGATGCTTGTCTGGCGCTCGGCGTGGGACTATGATCGCGGCGACCGTAACACGATTCACGCGGCCATGGCCAAGGCTTTTGCCGCCGACGCGGCCATGAAAGTAACTACCGACGCCGTCCAGGTCTTCGGCGGCTATGGCTATATGTCCGAGTACCCGGTCGAGAAGCTCATGCGCGACATTAAGATTTACCAGATTTACGAGGGTACCAGTCAGATTCAGCGCAATATTATCGTCCGCGAATTATTCCGCAGCCGATAGCCTCTACACCTTCGACGCTTCTCTGACTGATGAAACTCCCGACTGAACGAAGTCGGGAGTTTTTTATTGTGCAACACCGGCGTTAACTGCGCTCAACTTTTATCTCGCCGGCCGTTAAGTTTCGATTGAACCCCAACCCTTGTTAGTCCTATTTATCTACTTGATAATTCGACCGATTTTGTCTAATGATTGAGGGAAATGATATGAAAATTCGCTATTCGCTTGTCACATTATTCATGGTTGTCTTGGCCGGCATTGGTGTCGCCTGTGGTGGAGCCGCGCCGCCCGAACAGCCCGCGGCCGCGGCGGACACAACCGTCAGCGGGGATGCTGCGGCCGAATCTGGTTCGCTCATTATTTATTCGGGCCGCAGCGAAAGCCTCATCGGCCCGCTCATCGCTCAATTTGAGGCCGCCACCGACATAAAAGTTGATGTGCGCTACGGCAGCACGTCGGAGATGGCCGGTGTCCTTCTGGAAGAAGGTGACCGTAGCCCGGCCGACATCTTCTATGCCCAGGACCCCGGTGGGTTGGCGGCCGTACAGAAGGCTGGTCTGTTTCAGACATTGCCGGATTCGATTCTGGACGCTGTCCCGGAGCGCTTCCGGGCCACTGACGGAACATGGGTGGGGGTCTCCGGCCGCGCGCGGGTGATTGTCTACAACACCGACGTGATTACTGATCCGGCCGGGCAACTTCCGGCCGACATCTATGACTTCATCGATCCCCAGTGGGACGGGCGATTGGGCTGGGCGCCGACTAATGCATCTTTCCAGGCGATGGTCACCGCCATGCGCCACGTGTGGGGCGAGGAAAAGACACGTACGTGGCTGGAGGGAATTCAGGCCAATCATCCCCTGATCTTCGAGAGCAATACGCCTATTGTCGAAGCGGTTGGCGCGGGAGAGATCGATGCCGGTTTCGTTAATCACTACTATCTCTACCGCTTTTTGGCCGAGCAGGGCGAATCGTTCGCCGCGCGCAACTACTTTCTGCCGGGCGGCGGGCCGGGATCGCTCGTCATGGTGTCGGGTGCCGGCATCCTTGGTTCGGCCAAGAACAGCGAAAACGCCCAACGCTTCTTCGAATACCTGCTGTCTGAAACGGGCCAGCATTATTTTGCCGAGCAGAGCTTTGAGTACCCCATTAGCCACGCGGGCGCCAGTCTGCCGGTCGATCTGCCACCAATCGCCGACCTGGAAGCCAGCGCGGCCCATATCCCCATGAGTGATCTGGGCGACCTCCAGGGTACGCAAGACTTACTCATCGAGCTTGGGATTATCGATTAGATTGTCGTTCTTAGGGCGGTGGACTTTGGAGTGAACCACGGTTAAAAACAAAGCTGATCGCCGGAAACTTGGAGTTTAACACGTCCCATTGACCCAACCTTAAGGCCCATCTTATAGTTACACCTATTCCTAAAATTGAGCTAATAGGTCGGCGCGTTATGCCGTTGAGAACTAATGGAACGCGCCGGCCTATCGGGTTTAGTTGAGGGAGCCTTTCGAATCGTTACTTAAGCAAATGAGTATTTTTGAACTGGTCAATGGGGGCGTCTGGGGCGCGCGGAGGGCGCGAGAACGTTCGATCTCAGACGGCCGCCGGCGCTGGACGGTTTCCCATTCTTTCTTTCTCTTCCTGCTGGCAGCTACAGTCGTTAGCCTCATCCTGCTGGTGCCTGGCTATTTGATGCTGCGCGCCGCCGAAGCCGGTTCGGCTACGGTCGATACGTTGCTCTCCGCGCGCACGTGGGTCACGCTGGGCAATACGCTGCTGTTGACCGGAGCGGTGGTGGTCTCAACCGCCGCCATTAGCCTGCCGCTGGCCTGGCTTGTCACATCGTCGGATTTGCCGGGACGTCGGATTTGGGGTGTTCTGGTCGCGCTGCCGTTGGTCGTTCCCAGCTACGTGGCCGCCTATCTCTATGTCTCGTTGCTCAGCCCGGTCGGTGTCGTCCAGCAATTATTGGCCCCATTTACGGGCATCCAACGCCTGCCGCCGATTTATGGCTTTCCCGGTGCGTGGCTGGTGCTGACCCTCATCACCTATCCCTTCACCTATCTGACCGTCCGCTCGGCCATGAAGCGCCTGGACCCCTCGCTGCTGGAGGCCGCGCGCAGCCTGGGGCATTCGCCGGTGCGGGCTTTTGGGCGCATCACCTTGCCCATGTTGCGGCCGTCGCTGGTGGCCGGCAGCTTGCTCGTCGCTCTATATTGCCTGCGCGACTTCGGCGCCGTCAACCTGCTCCAATACGGAACGTTCACCCGCGTTATCTATAATCGCTATCAGGCCTATCGACTGGATGAGGCCGCGGCCATGGCCCTTTTGCTGGTCGGGCTGACGGGTGTGTTCCTCTTCCTCGACCATCGCAGCCGCGGACGCAGCCGGTATGCGCGGCTGTCGGCCGGGGCGGCGCGCGTAAGCTCGCCGGCGCGGCTGGGCCTGTGGAAATGGCCGGCGTTGCTGTTCGTGGGAGTGATCGTCCTGTTCGCGCTCGTGCTGCCCGCAGGCGGATTAGCCTATTGGCTGTGGCGTGGCGTGAACCAGGATTGGCTTGTGCGCGATCTGTCGCAGACCTCGCAGAACGTCACACCGTTGCTTAACCTGGTTCGCCCGGCCTGGAACTCGTTAACTGTGGCCTTGGGCGCGGCCGTGTTGACTATCGGACTGGCATTGCCGGTCACGATCCTGGCCGTACGCAAGCCAAGCTCTTTGTCCCACTGGCTGGAGCGCCTGGCTTATGCCGGATCGGCCCTGCCCGGCATCGTCATAGCCCTGGCGTTCGTCTTCATGGGCGTCAACTATGCGCGTCCGCTCTATCAGACGTTGCCGATGCTTCTTATCGCCTACGTCGTGCTATTCCTGCCCCAGGCAGTTGGCGCCGAGCGCAGCTCATTGCTGCAAGTGTCGCCCAAGCTCGAAGAGGCCGGACGCTCCCTGGGTCAACGGCCGTCCCAGGTCTTCCGGCGCATCACCTTGCCGTTGGTCCGGCCGGGGCTAGTAGCCGCCGGGGCTATGGTATTTCTGACGGCCATGAAGGAGTTGCCGACGACGCTGATCCTCAGCCCCATCGGCTTTAATACGCTGGCCGTCCAGGTGTGGGCCAATATCAGTGAAGCCTTCTTTGCCCGGGCGGCCGCGCCGACGCTCCTGCTGATCCTGCTCTCTTCCGTCCCTCTGGCCCTATTCATGTTGCGGGATGACTCCTAACGCCGTTACCGTCTCCGACCCAACCGGCGAACAGGTCACGACGCCGCAACCGGTGGCCCTGCGCTGCCGTGGGTTGGTCAAGCACTTTGCCCAACAACCCGTCGTTCGTGGTGTGTCGTTTGTTGTTGCTCCGGGCGATATTCTTGTCCTGGTGGGGCCGAGTGGTTGCGGCAAGACGACGACATTGCGTCTCCTGGCCGGGTTTGAGCGCTTGGATAGCGGCCTTATCGAGATCGATGGCCGCATTGTGGCCGATGATGAGCGTCACCTGCCGCCGGAGCGCCGCCGGGTGGGCATGGTATTCCAGGACTATGCTCTTTTTCCCCACCTGACCGTCGGCCAAAACGTCGGCTTTGCGCTGGGAAAGAGCCAGCCTGACCGGGAGCGGATATCCCAGTTGTTGACGTTTGTCGGATTGCCCGGCCAGGAGCAAAAGATGCCCCATGAGCTTTCCGGCGGCGAGCAGCAGCGCGTCTCGTTGGCGCGGGCGCTCTCGACCCGGCCGGCCATCCTGCTACTCGACGAGCCGTTCTCGAATTTGGATGCATCTCTCCGAGCGGAAATGCGTTCCGAGGTACGCTCTCTATTGAAAAGCAGCGGCACGACGGCCGTTTTTGTCACCCACGATCAGGAAGAGGCCCTATTGCTGGGCGATCAGGTGGGCGTGATGCGTGATGGTCAGCTGGAGCAGATCGGCACACCCGAAGACATCTTCCACCGGCCGCAAACGCGTTTCGTCGCCGAATTCCTGGGACAAACACGCTTTATGCATGGCCTCGTCGCCGCCGACGGAATCAGCTGCGTCCTGGGTCATTTATCCAGGCGCGCTTCGTCGCCCGTAGGCAGCGAGGTGGAGATAGCGCTCAGGCCGGATGATGTGACCTTTGCCGCCGATGAAGATGGCGACGGCCGCGTCCTTTCGCGCCGGTTCACAGGCATCTCCTATCTCTATCAGATCGGCCTGCCCGACGGGACAATCGTCCAAAGTCTCCAGCCACACGAAATGCGCGTGAAAGAAGGGACGGCCGTCCGCGTGCACTTCACCGCTGAGGCTTCTCCGCCTGTCTTCTACCACGGACAAGCGTTATAATTCACCCTATTCGTTATGGATGTTAATGAGGCCATTCGCACCCGCCGGACAATTGCCAAGTTCACGGATGATCCCGTTTCCGTCGACACCCTGGTCGGACTACTCTCGGCCGGAATTTGGGCTCCCAATCATCGCCTGACCGAACCCTGGCGTTTTGTGATCCTCGGGCCGGAAACGCGGCGCGAATTGGCCGGGCGCTTCGCCGACTTGAAAGCCAACAAGGTTCCGGCGGAGGACGTTGCGCGATGGGCGCGAATTCGCGCGGAACACGAGCGCAAGTTTCAATCGATTCCGGCCATCGTCGCCGTGGCCGCGGCCAATGGCGCCGACGAGATAGGCCGTCGCGAGGATTTCGCGGCCACGGCCTGTGCTATCCAGAATATTCAGTTGACGGCCTGGGCCGAGGGCATCGGCGTCAAATGGAGTACCTCCGGCTTGATTCGTGATCCACTGGCCTACGACCTGTTGGACATCAACCCGACTCAGTTTGAAATAATCGGCTTTCTGTTCATCGGCTACCCCGCTGAAATTCCAGTGCGCGACCGTAAGCGCCCACTATCTGAGGTGATTTGGCAGACACCTTAGGTACACCACACTTTTTAGGAACTGGTCAGCTAGCCGTTGTGCCGACGTTGCCGTCCGTATTCGTTTGACGGGCAAGGGATGCGACGTTAAATTAGGTGAGACCTGCTTAGATTTATGCAGATTCTCATCGAGTGAATGATGGCATTATCAGACGACGAAACGTGGCTGACGCTCAGCGAGGCGGCCGAGTTACTAGCTGTCCATCCGACCACGCTGCGGCGATGGGCCAATAGCGGCCACATCCCCGCCCTAGTGACCCCCGGCGGCCACCGCCGATTTGCCGCCAGCGACCTGGCCCGCTTTGCCCGCGAGCGCAGCGCCTTGCGAAACGTCAATGAGTTTGCCGGGTTGTGGGCCACCCAGGCGCTGGCCCATTCGCGCCAAGAGTCGATGAGCCGCCACAAAGATAGCTGGTTGGCTTTCTATGATGAAGAAGCCCGCACTCGTAACCGCTTGCTCGGTCAACAGCTTATGGGCCTGACCCTCCAGTATCTTTCCAGCGAGGCGAAGGAAGACGTTAGCCTGGCCCTTCTGGAAGAAGCGCGTCGCATCGGCCGGCAATATGCCATGAACGCCAAGGAACAGGGCCTGCCGCTGCGTGCTACGCTGGAAGCCTCCATCTTCTTCCGTGATAGCCTGGTCGAGACGGCGCTGCAATTGCCCGAGACGGCCAACATCAGCCCCGAAGCCAACGTGCGCCTGCTTCGGCGCGTGAATGCCCTCCTCAATGCTGTTCATTTGGCCGTCGCCGACGTATACGACGAGGGAATTGACGGCCAGACACTCTGATAGATCCTCGCCGATTGCTTCCTGCTGCCTTCCCCAACCGAAAGCAGATGAATGTCACCACCGAAGGTGATAGATGTCACTTCATAGGGTTTACCTCATCATGTAAGATAAGGTTAACCTGAAACTATGGCTTATTGGTCGTGTCCAGAAGGCAGAACTACGTGAAGCACGATTCATTCAACGAAAGCGCCGAGATGTATCTGAAGACGGTCAGCGAGCTGGCCGAGAGCGGCGCGCCCGTGCCCATTTCCGCGCTGGCCGACCGTTTAGGCGTGTCGCCCGTCTCGGCCACGGAAATGGTCCATCGCCTGCAAGGCAACGGCCTCCTGGCCCATCGTCCCTACAAGGGCATCTTGCTGACCGATGACGGCTACCGGCAGGCGGCCGACGTCATTCGCAACCACAGGCTTTGGGAATGTTTTCTGGTCGATCATCTGGGCTTGCCCTGGGACAAAGTGCATGATTTCGCCTGTCGTTTGGAGCATGCTTCAGCTTCGCAAGTGACGGATGCCCTGGATAGCTTTCTGGGTTTTCCGGCGACCTGTCCCCACGGCAACCCGATCTCGCCGGCCGACGAACGGATTGGCGAAGCCGCTCATCGCTCGCTGGCCGAGCTGCACGCCGGCGACAAGGCTGCTGTAGTAAACATTCATCCCGAAACGGGCGAACTACTTTCATACCTGTACGAACTGGGACTGGTGCCCGGCAGCCGCCTCGCTGTGCTCGACGTTGTGCCGTTCGGCGGCCCCATCGTCCTGAACGTCGAGGGCGAACAGCGTTATCTGGGACAAGAAGCCGCCGCATTTGTTTTCATCCGCAAGATTGAGGATAGGTAATGATCATCGTCTTTTGGCTGGTTGCTTTGCTGATCGCCGGCTTCCTGCTGACCACGGGTATCGTGGTCAGGATGCGCCCGGCAATAGACAAACGCGCCCCCGTTGATGAGCGTACGGCTGCCCTGTTGGCCGCCGGGCTGCTTCCCCTGGCCGAATGCCCGCGCGGCCGTGATGCCTGCTTGCGTTGCCTTGAGGTGGATCGCTGCGTCATCCATCGCCTTCTGGAACTGGGTCTGACGCCCGGCACCCAGGTACGCGTCGTGCAGGATGCTGGCGGCCCGATGTTGTTGGCCGTTCGTGGCTCTCGCGTAGCCCTCGGCCGCGATTTGACGGAACGGATGTGGGTGGAACTGCCGGAACTGGAGGCGATTGATCTTCCTTAGGCGTGGTCAATCCGTTGAGCCGTTATGATCCACGCTGATGCCGTTTCCACCCAACCAAAGGTTTTATCCATCGCTCTGGCCGGCAATCCCAACGCCGGGAAAAGCACTCTCTTTAATGCTTTGACCGGCGCGCGACAGCACGTCGGCAACTGGCCGGGCAAGACCATCGAGAAGAAAACGGGCGAAATGCGGCGCGACGGTCGCCTCATCGCCATTACCGACCTGCCCGGCGCTTATAGCCTGAGCGCTTATTCGCTTGAAGAGATCGTCGCCCGCGACTTTCTGCTGCATGAGCGGCCCGATGTCGTGGTCGCCGTGGCCGACGCCACCAATCTGGAGCGCAATCTCTATCTGGTCGTCCAGCTATTGGAGCTTGAGCTGCCCATTGTGGTCGTCCTGAATATGATGGACGTGGCCGCCGAGCAAGGCCTGCAAATCGACGTCGATGAACTCAGTCTGGCCCTCGGCGTACCGGTCGTCACCGCCGTTGCTCGCCGCGAGCAGGGAATCGAAGAGATCGCCGCTGCGGCCTGTCGAGTGCCAACGGAACCGTTTCTGGGTTGCCGGTTGGACTATGGCCCGGCAATCGAAGCTGAAATCGATTACTTGCAAGCCGCCATGGCCGGCGATCCGGCTATATCGGCCAGATATGCTCCGCGCTGGCTGGCCGTCCGTCTACTAGAGGATGATGATGACGTGGCCGGCCGAATCGCAGCGGTGCCCGGCGGGCGCTCCCTGCTGGCCCTGGCCGACGGCCGGCGCGGCGCTCTGGTCGATGCGCTGGGCGAAGACGTCGATTTAGTGATGGCCGATCGGCGCTATTCCTGGATTCATTCTCTGATCGAGCGTGTGCTTCAGGCCGATCCTCTGGAGCGTCTCTCGTCCTCAGACCGCATCGACCGCATCCTCACCCATCGCTGGTTAGGTATTCCCATCTTCATGCTGGCGATGTGGCTTGTGTTCAAGATCACCACCGACCTGTCCGCGCCGTGGGTCGATTGGATCAGCGGCGTGTTGAGCGGCCCCCTCAGCCGCTGGGCATCGGCCGGCCTGTCAGTGCTCGGCCTGGGCCATACATGGCTATCCTCACTGGTTATTGACGGTGTCATCGCCGGGGTTGGGGGCGTTCTGGCTTTCATCCCCGTGCTCCTGTCGCTCTATTTGGCGCTGGCTGTGCTGGAGGATTCCGGCTACATGGCGCGCGGCGCGTTTGTCATGGATCGGTTGATGAATCGCATTGGCCTCCACGGGCGGAGCTTTCTGCCGCTGATGGTCGGCTTCGGCTGCTCTGTTCCGGCTATTTATGCCACACGAACGCTGACTAGCGAGCGTGACCGCATCCTGACCGCCCTATTAGTGCCCTTCATGAGTTGCGGAGCGCGCTTGCCGGTCTACGTGCTCTTCGCAGCTATCTTCTTCCCTCGCTTTCCCAGTCTGGTCATCATGGGACTCTACTTGCTGGGAATTCTCATCGCCATCGCGATCGGCCTTTTGCTGCAGCGAACGCTGTTGCCGTCGCCGGCCAGCGGGGGCATGGTCATGGAATTGCCTCCCTACCGCCTGCCCACCGTGCGCAGCATTGGCTACCAGATGTGGCTGCGGACACGCGCCTTTTTGCAGCACGCCGCATCGCTCATCCTCGTTACGTCGCTGCTCATCTGGCTGCTGATGGCGATTCCGGCCGGCCGGGGCGGCGCATTCGGGGCTGTGCCGATGGGCGATAGCCTCTTCGGCCGTGTTTCGAGCGCCCTGACGCCCGCCCTGCGACCACTCGGCTTTGGCTCATGGGAATCGGGCGGCGCGCTCATCAGCGGTCTCGTCGCCAAAGAGGTGGTCATCAGCACCATGGCCCAGACTTATGGGGCCGGCGCACCGCTCGATGACGGGAGCGCGCCGAGCTTTGCCGGCGACCTGCGGGAGATCGTCGTCTCGTTTGTCCGGGCGGTGGTTGATACGTTCAAAGCTGTGCCCGGATTGGTCGGCATCAACCTGAACCGTGGAGCCGACGAGACAGCACCGGGCCTGGCCGGGGCCATTCGCGCCAGTTTTAACGCTTCGAGCGGCGGCCATGCCGCGGCGGCCGGGCTGGCCTTCATGGTGTTCGTCTTGCTCTACACGCCTTGCATGGCGACCATTGCCGCCGAGCGTCACGAGTTGGGGGCGCGCTGGACAGGGTTGAGTCTCTCCGGGCAACTCATCATCGCCTGGGTGGCAGCTCTTATCGTTTTCCGGCTGGGTGTTCTGGTTGGAGGTGGCTGATGTTGCGCGAAGTATTGCAAGCCGTGGAAGCGGCCAAAGGGCCGATCACGCTCAATGAATTGAGCCGGCGGCTGGAACTGGATCCGCGCGTGCTGGACGGTATGCTGGAGCACTGGTCACGGCGGGGCAAACTGGTCGTGGACGGGGTCACGGGAACGGCCTGCGCCGGCGACATGACGCCCGCACGTTGCTCGTGTGGTTCGGCCACAGACAATGTAAATTGCCCTTTCCTGGCACGTTTACCCAAAAGCTATTCGCTCTCCTCAGAGAGCGATATACCCACTGCGACGAGAGAAACATGAATTCGTCTTTATCCACCAAAGAACCCGTTACCAGAGAACCGCAAGCCGGTCGCTCCGTATCGTACAAGAGTGTGGCGCTGCCGGCCGAGCACGGCAGCTGGAGCCTGGTATCGGAGCCGATTCTACTGGGACTGCTGATCGCGCCGTCGTGGGCCGGCGTGGCGCTCGTGGTGGCGGCCTTCACTCTGTTTCTTCTCAACCGGCCGCTCAAGATATTCTGGGCCGATTCCCGGCGTGGGCGACGCTATCAGCGAACCCGGATGGCGGGGCGCTTCCTACTGATTTATGGTGGCGTAGCCGTCGTCGGGGGAGTGGCGGCCCTTATTCTGGGCGGCTGGCGGCCGTTTATCCCGTTCGCCGTGGCCGCGCCTCTCCTGTTGATATTCATGTACTATGACCAACGGCCGGGCCGCCATTGGCAAGCCGAGCTGCTCGCGCCGGCGGCCTTCGCGTCCATCGTGTCGTCCGTGGCGCTGGCCGGCGGGTTCTCGTGGATCGTCTCCGCGGCCTTGTGGGGGTTCATGATCGCCAGGGCGGTGCCGGCCGTGCTGTTTGTCCGCGCCCGGCTGCGTCTGGATAAGCAGAAGTCTGTGTCGCCGTGGGGCGTTGCCGCCGCCCATATGCTGGCGGTTGGACTGGTGGCGCTGCTGGTGTGGGCGGGTTGGCTGCCCACGACGGCCGTCATTGCCACCCTCTTCCTGTGGGGTCGGGCGCTCTGGGGGCTGTCCGGCTATCGTTGGCGCTCGTCGGTCAAAGCGTTGGGTTTTTTGGAGACCGGAGTTGGGATCTTCGTCGTTCTGTTAGTCGCTATCGGCTTTTGGCTGAGTTGAGTCCTCATCCCATTGTTTGACGGGCCAGGGCCAATTGAGCCTCCAGCGCCGCCGGAGCGGTGCCCCCGCTGACGGCGCGCGCGGCCAGGGCGGCGGGCACGGTTAGTACACCGGCCACGTCCTCGCCGATGAGGGGGGAGATGGCTTGCCAATCTTCCGGCGTCAAATCGGTTAGGCCTAGCCCGCGCTCCTCACCCAGGCGAACGGCCTGGCCCACTGCATGGTGCGCCTCGCGAAACGGCGCGCCGCGCCGGACCAGGTAATCAGCCACCTCCGTCGCCAGCAGTCCGGCCTCCAGTTGGGCGGCCATGCGTTCGGGTCGCAACTCCAGCGCGCGGATCAACCCGGCCATCACCGGCAGGGCCAGCTCGAGTGTGTCGAAGGCGTCGAAGACAGGCTCTTTGTCCTCTTGCAAATCCTTGTCATAACTGGACGGTAAGCCCTTGAGCGTCGCCAGGAAGCCGGTCAGATGGCCGATGAGGCGGCCGCTCTTGCCGCGTGTCAATTCCAGTGTGTCGGGGTTCCTCTTTTGCGGCATGATGCTGGAGCCGGTGCTGTAAGCATCAGACAGACTGACGAAACCGAACTCGGCGCTGCTGAACAGGATCAACTGCTCTGACAGGCGGCTGAGATGCACACCCAGCAGGGCGGCGGCAAACAGGAATTCGGCCGCAAAATCGCGATCGCTAACAGCATCCAAGCTATTGGGCGTGACCAAACGAAAGCCCAGTCGAGCTGCCAGCCACTCCCGATCGATGAGGAAGGCCGTCCCGGCCAAGGCTCCGGCCCCCAACGGCAGGACGGCCGACGCCTGTCGCACGGCGGCCAGCCGTTGGCGATCGCGGGCGAGAGGCCAGAAGTGGGACAGTATCCAGTGGGCCCAGGTGACGGGCTGGGCATGCTGAAGGTGCGTATAGCCCGGCATAGGCAGGTTTATCGCTCCGGCGGCATTGTCCAGCAGGCTCGCTTGCAGGTCGGTCAGGTGCGCATCCAGGCGCTCGCAAGCACGCATCACCCACAGGCGGAAATCAGTGGCGACTTGATCGTTGCGGCTACGGCCGGTGTGGAGCTTGCCGCCCATCGCGCCTACCCGTTCGGTCAGGCGGCGCTCGACCGCCGAATGAATGTCTTCATCGCCCGGTTGGATGATGAACTCGCCGTCACTGAACTCGCGGCGCACGCGCTCCAGCCCATCGATCAGCGTGTCCCGCTCGGCCGACGTTAGAAGCCCGGCGTGGGCCAGCGCCTCGGCCCAGGCCACACTGCCGGTGATATCCTCGTCGTAGAGCCGGATATCGAAACCGATGCTGGCATTGAAGCGTTGTACCAGGGCATTCGTGTCGCCGGTGAATCGGCCGCCCCATAATTTGGTCATGTTTTTTGTCGTTGCCGGATGCGCTGGCATGTCAGGTGCGATAATCGGCGTTGATCGTCACGTACTCATGGGTCAGATCGGTTGTCCACAGAGTGGCCTCGGCCGTGCCGCTCCCCAGATCGACGTGGACCGTGAATTCGGACGCGGCAAAGACGGCCGCGGCGTCTTTTTCTCGGTAGTCCGTGGGCGTGCCCTCGCGGACGATTTGCAGCGGCATTCCGTCGGATGCGGCGATCCATAGCGCCAGTCGCAGGGGGTCGAGTTCCACGCCGCTGCGTCCTGTCGCCATCATGATGCGCCCCCAATTGGGGTCGCCGCCGGCGAAGGCGGTCTTGACCAACGGGGAAGTAGCGATCGTATCGGCCACGCGCCGGGCGTCGGCCGCCGTGGCCGCGCCGGTCACGCGCACGGTGACGACCTTCGTCACTCCCTCCCCGTCGGCCACGACCTTCATCGCCAGGGCGCGGCACAATTCGTCGAGAGCCGCGCCGAAGGCCGCCCGCCCGGCCGGATTATCGACCGGCACGCCGCTCGCGCCGTTGGCCAGCAACAAGATGGTATCATTGGTGCTCGTGTCGCCGTCAATGGAGATGGCGTTAAAGCTGCCGCTCACAGCCTGGCGCAAGCATTCGTTCAACTCGCCAGGGGTGATCGCGGCGTCGGTTGTCACCATTCCCAGCAACGTCGCCATGTCGGGGTGGATCATGCCCGCGCCTTTAGCCATGCCGCCCAACGACACCCGGCCGCCGGGTAGATCGACCTCGATCGCCAGGAATTTGGGCCGGGTGTCGGTGGTCATGATGGCCTCGGCCGCGGCGCGGCCATTTAGGGGCGAGAGGAGTGGCGCGGCCGTCGCCATGCCCGCCCGAACGCGCTCCATCGGCAAGGGCACGCCAATGACACCGGTTGACATCACGAGAAACTGTTCGGGGCGGCCGCCGAGCAATTGTGAGGCATATCGTTGCATGTCACGAGCTGCGCTCAATCCCGCCGCGCCGGTGCAGGCATTGGCATTACCGGCGTTGATGACCACGCCGCGCTGAGCGTCGGCATTGGCCGCCAGCGTCTCGCGGTCGAGAAGCACCGGGGCGGCGGCCACGCGGTTGCTGGTAAAAACGCCGGCAGCCGAACAATCGCGGTCAGAGACTACCAAGACCAGATCGGGCCGGCCGGACTGCTTGAGGCCCGCGGCCACAGCCGCGGCCGAAAATCCACGAGGTGTCGTCACGCTGCCGTCGGGTAGGATTCGATAGGTCATAGTCGTCTCGTCGGTTCGGTTTTTTAAGCTAGTCGCGCTTGAATTTGGAGTAATCGGGCGAAGCGTAATGGGTGCGGCCGCCGTCGCTGACTTCCATCATCGCTTTGACCTTCATTTGCAGGCCGAACAGGGTGATGAACCCCTCGGCGTCGGCCTGATCGTAGACATCTTCCTGGCCGAACGTGGCGAAGTCCTCGCGATAGAGGCTGTGGGGGCTATAACGGCCGGCCACAATCACATTGCCCTTGTAGAGCTTGAGCTTCACCCAGCCGGAAACGGTCTTCTGGGTCTCGTTGATGAACGCCTGTAACGATTCCCGCAGGGTGTGATACCACATGCCGAAGTAGGTCAACTCAGCGTAGCGCAGCGCCATCTGCTGTTTGAAGTGAAGCGTCTCGCGGTCGAGGCAGAGCGATTCCAACTCGCGATGGGCGGCATAGAGGATCGTGCCGCCGGGCGTCTCATAGACGCCGCGCGACTTCATTCCCACCAGCCGGTTTTCGACCAGGTCGATGCGGCCGATGCCATGCTTGCGGCCGAGCGCGTTCAATGTTTCGATGATCGCCGACGGTGGCAACTGGACGCCATTGACCGCTAAGGGAACTCCCCGCTCAAAGGTGATCTCCACGACCTCCGCTTCGTCGGGGGCGTTCTCCGGCGACACGCTCAGTTGGAACATCGATTCTTCCGGCTCATTGGCCGGATCTTCCAGAATGCCGCCCTC
The DNA here is from genome assembly GCA_017983515.1 of Promineifilum sp. Taxonomy (GTDB): domain Bacteria; phylum Chloroflexota; class Anaerolineae; order Promineifilales; family Promineifilaceae; genus Promineifilum. The sequence goes on from JAGOBF010000016.1 coordinate 66,035, forward strand.
GTGGGACAGGTGCCACATGTTGGCGTCGCGACTGTAGATAGAGCGCTCGGTTTGGGTTACGGGCACGTTGTGGGCGCGGGCATAAGCCAGGGCATCCTCGCGCGAGCGAATGTCCCACTCGCGCCAGGGGGCGAGCACCTTGAGTGTCGGGTTAAGCGCCTTATAGGTCAACTCGAAGCGCACCTGATCATTGCCCTTGCCTGTGCAACCGTGGGCCACGGCGTCGGCTCCCTCTGCTTCGGCCACGGCCACTTGCCATTTGGCAATGAGCGGCCGCGCCACCGACGTGCCCAGCAGGTATTGACGCTCATAGATAGCCCCGGCTTGCATCATCGGAAACAGGAAATCCTTGGCAAATTCGTGCCGTAAATCCTCGATGATGACCTTGCTGGCTCCGCTGGCTAAGCCCTTTTCCTCCAGACCTACAAATTCATGATCGCCTTGGCCGATGTTGGCGCAGAAGCAGATGACTTCGCAGCCATAATTCTCGCGCAGCCAGGGAACGATGACCGACGTATCGAGACCACCGGAATAGGCGAGGACGACTTTCTCCACGACCGGTTTTGACATTGACTTGACTCCTGTAGATGGATAATTTCTTACTGTTGCAGGCATGGGGTGGCGGTCAGAGCTGCCGTCCGTGTGCCGGATGCCGGCCGCATGACTTCGCTCTTGAGGATTTAGTGGGTGCGCCAAGTTTAGCACGACGGCCGTCTCGTCACAACGATTAATCAGGGCACAATGGCGACAATCTCGCCATACCTTTTCCGGAAACCGTTCCCGGCTGCTGATCTCGAAACCACCGCGCTGGAAAAACCGAACGGCGCGAGTCAGCGCGAACAGCGTTTGGATATCTCGTCGTCGCGCTTCCAGGATGATCGCCTTGAGCAGGGTACTTCCCCAGCCGCCGCCCTTGGCCCGGTCATGGACGGCCAACGAGCGCACCTCGGCCAGAGCCGGGGAATAGTTGTAAAGCGATACACAGGCCACGATCGTCCCCGCATCATCCTTGGCGACAAGCCAGTCGATCAGGGTCTGGTGAATGGAAGCGGCCGTCCGCGGCAATAGATCGCCTCGGCGCGCGTGTTCGTTCACCAGGAACAAGATCTCGGGGACATCCTCGGGGCGGGCCGGTCGTATGTTCATCTTTAGACTGTTTCAGCGAAGCTAACGATATTGGCCTTGAAAATCATCCGCGCCGGGCTTCTGCTTCGCGATAGGGCCTTCCGTGGTGGCAGTTGCTGCAACTGGCTTCGCAAAAGTCAATTTCCGCAGATGTGTCGCCGGCGAGCCGCCGAGATGGAATCTTTCTTCATAGGTACCGGCTTGGATGCCCAGCGCCTTACAACGCCATTTGAATTCATCCATTGATTTTCTACGGAATAATGATGCCTACTTGCGTCTTCATCACGTCAGTTTAATTTACGGATACAGGGTGAGGATCGAGGGATAAACGAAAGAGGTTACAGATAATTCCGTAACCTCTATAATTCGGACTATAATCGTCTCCGCCTTTTCTTAGAGCTGAGGGCGGTGGACTCGAACCACCAACCTTCCGGGTCAGAGCCGGACGTTCTGCCAATTGAACTAGCCCTCAATGTGGCCGAATTATAGCATCCAGGACGCGGGCGGGCAACAATTCAAGTCGCGATGCTTGCGTCATGAGCCAGCGTCTGAACCTTATTCAATGCTGCTGATTCGTGTCAGATCGGGTATGTGATCAGCATAGTGGCCATAGGTATTGACGGCGATCCAATTGTAGAACGGTTCCCCTTCGGTCCACGCAAATCGTTGCGGATCAAACAGATCTTCTTCCGGAGCCGTTTCCGCTATCGCGAGCAGTGCTTCGTAAGCCTCCAACTCGTTCACCTGAACAATCCCCAAGGGGATTAATTCGTTGTCCTCATAGACATGGGCATTGAGCTTGTCCAGGGTGTCATCGCTGATCAGGTCCTCAGGTTTTTCACCGCTGGCGAGGATTTCGTAAAGCGTCACCATGCGACGCTCCCAAAACCCGAAGTGGGCGATGACGTCTTTGATAGACCAGCCATTTTCCAGGAGCGGCTCCGTGAGATCATGCTTGTTAAGAGACTTGAGTGCACTTTCGAGTTCTGCACGGCCATCGCGTATGTGACTCAGCAATTCGGTGCGATCCATTTTTTGCCTCCGACGAAATTGACAAGCGAATTCGGATCGCCATTATAATCATGAGTCGCGCAGATTGAAAACGTATGCTGCTCGCCGACTATTGTCTAAGTACCCGTAATCTGGTTTACATTTCGCCGCTTGCCATGTGGTAGAATAGACGATTATCTAACTCGAAAATGGGGCACTCACCGGCCCATCACGATATCATTTATGGCTATTTCATTTGCATCTTCTAAAACTCGCGCTGTCCCGGAGGCGCATCGTCGGAACTTCAACCACCTGATTCTGGATATCGCCTGGTTTGGCGTGCTCAATGGCAGCGCCGTGGCCTTTGTGGCCGTGTATGCGACTCGCTTGGGCGCAAGCGCCTTCCAGCTGGGCTTGCTGAATGCCATGCCGGCCGTCGTTAATTTGCTCTTCGCCTTGCCGGCCGGCCGTTGGTTACAGGCCCAACCGATCAGCCGGGCAACGTTCTACTCGTCTGTTGCTCATCGCTGGTTCTATCTGGTCTGGGTTTTTCTGCCGTTCTTTTTTGGGCCGATGGAGCAGGTATGGTTGTTGGTGCTGTTGACGGTTCTCATGAGCATTCCTGGCACTGCGCTGGCAATCGGTTTCAACGGGATGTTTGCGGCCACTGTGCCGCCGGAGTGGCGCGCGCAGGTCGTGGGGGTTCGCAATGCCGCCTACGCGCTGACATCAATCGTGGTCACGTTGATCGCCGGCTGGTTGCTCGATGCCGTGTCGTTTCCTCTCGGCTATCAACTCGTTTTCCTCTTAGGGTTTGTCGGCGCGGCCATGAGCAGCCTGCACCTGTGGCTGGTGCGCCCGGCCGACGAACATCGCACGCCCGCCAACGGCAAAAGCTTGGGCGACTGGGCGCAACCAGGGTCGATGAGCATGTGGCAAAGCTTGCGGATGACTGTCGGGTTGCGTTTCCTGATGCGTCAGAAGCCGCTCGAAAGTCACTGGTTTAATCCGTTAAAGGACTTTTCATATCGTCGCGTGCTGCTTCTGGTATTCGCCGTCCATTTGGCGCTATACCTGGCTGTCCCTTTGTTTCCTATCTACCTGGTGCGCGAATTGGGCCTGAACGATCAGAGCATAGGCCTGGGAAACAGTATTTTCTATGTTGCCCTGTTCCTGGCTTCGGCACGCCTGGATACAGTCACGCGGCGGTTGGGCAACAGGCGAACGATGGCTTTGGGAGTGCTCATTATCAGCCTGTATCCGGCCCTCCTCTCGCTGGCCGATGATGCGACCTTATACCTGGTCGCATCTATCATGGGCGGCTCCGGATGGGCGCTAGCCGGCGGCGCCGTGGGCAATTTCGTGCTGGAGAAGACGCCCGACGATAGGCGGCCCTCCTATCTGGCCTGGTACAATATGTCTCTGCAGGCGGGTATTCTGCTAGGGGCGCTTATCGCCCCGGTCATGTCCGGCTGGTGGGGACTGACGATTGGACTGGCCTTCGCTGCCGTTTGCCGCTTTCTGACGGGAGTGGCTATCTGGCGGGCAAACGAATAAGCCTCGATCAGCGCACGACCAGGATGGCCCGATCAACGTCTAGCACCAGCTCATGAGCCAGATCATCCAGCAGAAAGCGTGGTAGACCTTCATCGCGATGCGTGCCAACGACGACCAGATCATACTCGTCGGAGCGAGCTTCGTCGGCGATCTCATCGACGACCAGGCCGTGCCGGACCTTGGCATGAAGGCGCAGATCCATCTCTTCCAAATAAGCCAGGTCCTGCTCCAGGAGAGCGCCTTCCGGCGTGCCGGCCTCGATCAGTTGTTCGGCCGTGAACAACAGGTCTTCGCCACGAATTCCGGGAGCCGCGCTAATCTGGGACATCACGTGCAACACGGTGACGTCGGTGGCGTTTTTCAGAATGGTCGGCAGGTGCATCCGGAACAGCTTCAGGAGGGACGGCGACTTTGCGCCGCTATCGCAAATGAGTATGCGCTGTAGCGGCCGGGCTTCCCGTTTGGCGATCAATACCGGCAGCGTCGTCCGCGCGACGACTTTCTGCGTCACCAGGCCGCGAATGCGAGCCAATAGGGGCCGGGAGACGCGCTGGCCCATCATGATGAGATCGTAATTACCCGATTCTCCCTCCGCCACGATCTCTTCCCACGGCTGACCAACGCGTGTCTTATACTGCACAGTGTCGAAAACCGGGTCGAGCAGCCTGGCCGCGTGGGCCAGAATCTCGTCCCCTTCCTGTTGTTCTTGGGCATGTTTGACAACGGTAAGCACCGTCGGCTTGAGCGCGGCCGATTCTGCCAACAGCATTAATTGCCGAATCCCAATTTCCGTTTGCCCTGGGCCTCCAGTGGCGAGCAAGACACGCATAGACAAAACTCCTGATGATTTTCGTCGAGTCCAATCTTCTTTTATGAGGGGTGACTGCGTAAATAGTACCACATTCAACTTGTCCGGCGGTAGCTTGGTAATGTCCACGACTTAGTCCTTGGTGACATCCTCTTCATCTAGATGAACACTAGTATGAGAGGGACAATGAAAATAGTGAACATGAACAGAGCCAGATTAAGATTTTTCTCCGTCACCCACGTGACAAAGCGAAGGCAACTGCGCTCATAAGCTTTGAAGGCGACCAAGAGAATGACCAGGGCAGCCAGGGCTACACCCAGCATCTCAGCCAGGACAACTGACACGGCGGCGTGGTTGTTCAGCAGCATGGCCGCCAGAAGCGTGTCGATGAAGGTGGTGATATTCGCGCCCATGATGTAGGGGATGACGTTCTCACGGCGTACAAATCCCCGGTGGCTCAGCGGCACCAGAATGCTGAGCGAGACGCTGACCGACATGGAGACCAGCGTGACGGCCGACCCCAAAAGAAACATGATCATCGGCTGATACACCAGCCGCGACATGCGCCCCACCTGGCTTTCCTTGATAGTCATTTCTGGCAGACATTTATCGAAGAGATTAAAGGTCACCAGGATGATGCCGAGACCAACCACGAAGAGTGCCCACGTCGGCAGAATACCCTGCAGGAAATGGGATATGGGATCGAATAGCAGGTCGGTGATCGCCATCAGGGCCACACCGTCGCCAAAATCGAATCGATTCAGCAGACCGGAACTCAACAAGAGTGTGCCGATGATCAGCGAACCCGCCTGCAATGTGCCCGTCACGGTGAATGAGAGCAGGCCCATGCTCAGGCTGGCCGAACGGTTGCGGCCGCGCAAGACGTAGATGAAGCCGATGAACAGGATGATGAAGCTGGCCCCCATGCGGCTGCCGATGATCATCGTAAACGTCTGCACCGCGGAGATGATTCCGGCGTCGAGAAAGGTTAAGGCTGAGGCGGCCACCGGCGAGCCGCTCATCACAACATAGGCAAAAATCCAGCCGAAGCCCATCGTGTTGGCAGCGTTGTTGAGCGAGAAACGTTCCTCCACAACGGGTGCGAGCCCCCTCGCGCCATCTTTCATGAGCGTCAGAGCCAGGATAAACAAAAACAGACTGACGATGAACAGGGCGATCTTGGGCCACGAAATGCGCTGCCACAGCCGTTGCGTCGGTTCAGCCGCATCGGATAACTCAGTGACCACCGTCCCCAGATCACTGTCTTGAAGGTCATTCTTCATAGCGACGTCCTTAAGAGTAGACAGCCAAAAGCTGTCGAAGCGTTCATAGATAACCTGTCTATACTACCGTGGCGTGCTTACAGTACATCTGAAGACCCCGGATTCTAATCGATCTGGGGCGGACGGGATATTATCATAGGTTACCGCTTTCGGGAAACCTTTCGCTTCGCTCCGGGGGCTTCAATGCCGGTTATATAAAAGAGCGAGCCCGGCCGGCTCGCTCTCAAATGGGACGCTTCGATTTCCTTAACCCGCGCCGCTGGCCCCGCCTCCGGCCGCAGCCGCCCCGGCCGCCCCGGCTGCAGCCGCGCCGCCGGAATTGGATGCGGTCGAAATAACGGCCACGAACGCAGCCATGCCTGTGCCGTCGGCCGCCGCGCGGAAGTAGGCCGGCAACTGTTGATAGTCGGACTTGGCCTGTCCCTTGACCCACGGCTCGGCGATGCCGTAGGCAGTCGCGTAAGGTAGGTAGGCTTCGTAGTAGGTCAGGTCGGGCAAAGTCGTTTTGCCCTTGGCAACATCCTTGAGCAGCCGGCGGAACGGCTCGAAGGCGGCGGCATATCGATAACCCTTCTCCGATAGGGGTGATAGCATCGAACCGCTGAGCAGCCCCACGAAGCCGCTCAGCCCCACGGCGGCAACGGCCACCAGCGGCCAGGCCCCAAACGTGGCGCGCAGCAGGAACGTCAGAAAGACAAGGGGGACAGACAACAGCAAGAGCGCCGCTCCCCAGCCCATCATCTGCTTTCGTCGGGCTTTGGCGCCGCTATCGTTTAACCCTTCCAGGTCGGCCTCATCCTGAAGCGCCTCCGTAAACTGCTTCCAGCGCGACGACGTAACCAGTTTGCCTATCTCCGACAGGGTAATGACGTCGTGTTCGACGCCCTTCTTGTCGCTGAACAGCACATCAAGGAGCGCCTGCTCGTGGGATTTTAGGCCCCCCGGCCGCTCCAACAGGGTGAGGTCGAACTCGGGCGAACGAAAAGTGCTTTGCTCGCGGGTTTGTTCGATCTCGATGAGGCCGCGCGCGGCCAGGTCGAACAGTGTGGCCAAGCCATGTTGCCAGCCGACCGCCGTATCGGCCAGGTACCCGGCCAGCGCGGGCGAAAGTTCCAGGGGTGGTTTGTAAAGGTAGGTCGTGGCTTTCGGAGTCGAACGCGTATAGGGTTGCGCGGCGCGGATGAATGCTACCAATCCACCGGCCAGGATGATCGCCGCCGCCACAAACCACACCCAGGCGTAGCGGTTCTGCGCCGTCTGCCCCACCTGCCAGAGCGGCTGCTCGTCGCTGAAAGAGCCGGGCGCAAAATTGAGCCTGACGACCAGCGGGTCGCCCGACGACAGGTTGCCCTGCGTAAAGAGCACCTGTCCGTCGCCGGCTGAGGTGTCGGCCTTCCCGGTCAATACTTCCGGCGCGCTCACTTGGGTCATATTGGTCGGATAGTTAACGGTCACACGGCTGGCAGCGATGTCATAGTCATACTCGTCGGGTAGCGCCTGCCAGTCCAGCACGTCGACCTCTTGGTCCTGGCGAACGACCCCATGAGCCTGGTAGGACAGGTTGAAGGACTCCACCGTATCGGCCGTCGGCGACAGATGCCACGTCACCACGATCGGGTCTTTACCGGTAATCTCTACTTGACCCGGCCCTGTGCCTTCCGGCCAGGGTTCGCCGTCTACCCCGGCTGTGATGCCGGTGATACCGTCGGTGTGATCCGTCGGTAATTCGCGAAAGACGTAGCTGAAGGGGCCGCCCTGAAAGCGAAACACGACCGTCTCCTCGACCAGCAAGGAACGATCGTGTTGTGCGACGATGTCAACGTCGAAACGGTCGGCGCTGTAGCGTTTGTCGCCCTGGGCGGCTACAAACAAGAGCAGGGCCATGCATAGCAAAAGGCCCAGTGACAATTTGCGAACCATTAAATGCACTCCTGGCGCGGACGGGGCTACGGCGCGCCGACGGTTACGAGTGGTGGTTCGGCAGCCGGACGTCCGCACTCTATTTTCTCTACGCGCGATCGGCCGGATGGTTGCAACCTCCGGGGCGCAGTGCTTGCTCAAGCGGCGGCGCTTAACGGGCAGCCAGGACGACGCGGGCGGCATTGTAGCCGGGTGCGCCGGTGATGCCGCCGCCGGGGTGAGCGCCCGCGCCACACAAATAGAGGTTCTTCACCGGCGTTTCGTAGCGGCTCCATTCGGGAATGGGCCGCATCACCAGCATCTGATCTAGCCCCATCTGGCCGTGATGAATACTGCCCTCGGTCAATCCGTAGTCGCTTTCCCATTCCAGAGGCGTGATCATCTGGCTATGGACGATCTGCGAGCGGATGCCCGGCGCGACGGATTCCAGTGTTGACAGAACTGTCTCTGTAAATGCGTCCCGGTGGGTGGCCCAATCGCCGTTTCGCAAGGCATAAGGCGCATATTGCGCCGTGACGGTCAGGATGTGGGCAACCGGGCTGGAGCCGTTGCCACGGTTGGGCGCGAGTGAGGGGTCATGGAGCGTGGGGAGGAACATCTCCAGGTAGGGCTGCTCCGAGGACCGGCCGTACTTCGAGGCGTCATAAGCCCGCTCCAGATAGTTAAGGCTCGGACTCAGTCGGATGCGACCTCCCAGTTGACTGTCGTCCGTCAGGCCGACGAACGACGGCCGCCCGCGCAGCGCCAGGTTGAGCCGCGCCGTGACACCGCGATACATGATGTTCCGAACGTGGCGCATGACGTCGGGTTCCAGATATTGCGGGCCGACCAGGTCGAACAACGTCCGGCGGGCGCTGGTGTTAGCGAGGATGGTCGCGGCGCGATGCTCTTCGCCCGAATCGAGCCGCACGCCGACGGCCGCCGGTTCCAGGTCCCCCTCGATTAGTACCTGCGCGACGCCGGCCCCGGTGCGGATGGTCGCTCCATTGGCCTGGGCGGCGCCGGCCAGCGCCGCCGACAGGCGGCCGACGCCCCCAACCACGAAGCGATGGGCCAGCAACCCGCCGAGATTCTGATAGAGGAACATTAGATTGGTGCCAGCGCTGCGCGGGCCTAAGGCCGAGCCGGTGACGGCCGAGCCGGCGAGCGCGCCCTTCACCACGTCGCTCTCGAACCATTCGTCCAGATAGGCCTGGACGGCCATCGGCAAGATGCGAAAGAGCTCCATCATATCGTCGCCGCCCAAGCGCCGCAGTCGCAGGGCCAGCGGCGCCCACGACATGACGTCGCCGCCCCGCAGCCCCCCCAGGTCGGGTGGAGTCAACAGCATCATGCCGCGCATGAGGCCGGTCATTTTCTCGACCTGGCGTTTGAACGCCGGCCAACGCGCCGCGTCGCTTTCGCTGAATGCGGCTATCTCAACCACTGTTCGGGCTTCGTCGCGCCAGATAGTCAGGGCGCGGCCGTCGGGTTGGGGCGCGAAGAGCAGCGCCGGGTTTTCGCGGAACGTCAGACCATGCCGGCTCAGGTTGAGTTTCTGAATGATCTCGTCCTGGAACAGGACAGCGTCGGTCGCGCCGGTATCCACCTGATAGCCCGGGAACAGTGCTTCTGTGGCCGCCGCGCCGCCCAGAACATCGCGCTTCTCCAGGACGAGGACACGCTTGCCGGCCGCGGCCAGCGTCGCCGCAGCCACGAGACCGTTATGCCCACCGCCGATGATGATGGCATCGTATTGTTGGTTCATAGTGTTCACCTGGCGTCTTTCAACGCCTCCAGCGCCCCCAGCCGCCCCGGTGCGCCCATGATGCCGCCGCCGGGATGCGTGCCGGAGCCGCACTGGTAGTAACCCTTGATAGGTGTGCGATACTTGGCATAACCGGCCGCGGGCCGCATGAAGAAGAGTTGGGACAGGTTCAGTTCACCGTGGAAGATATTGCCTTCGGTGATGCCGGTCATCCGCTCCACGTCGACCGGGGTCAACACCTGGCGGTGGAGGATGATATCCTTGATGTCGGGGAAGGCGCGTTCCAGCACGTTGACGACCGCGTCGCCGAACGCTTCGCGCTTGGCGTCGGTCCATTCACCATCGGCCAGCTTGTAGGGCGCGTACTGGACGAAGCAGGACATGACGTGTTTGCCGGGCGGGGCCATGTCGGGATCGATCATCGATGGAATGATGACATCGACGTAAGGCTCGCGCGAGAAGTCGCCGTATTTGGCGTCGTCGTAGGCCCGCTCGATGTAATCAAGATCGGGACTCATGGAGATGGCTCCGGCCAGATGGCGGCCGAAGCCGGGCCGGCAAGCCAGTTCCGGCGCGCGGTCAAGCGCCAGGTTGACCTTGCCCGACGAACCGAGCGTCTGGAAGCGGCGCACGGCTCCAACCAAATCGTCGGGCAAATTCCCCGGCTCGACGAGATTGAGGAAGGTCTGCTTGGGGTCGAGACTGGAAAGGACCATGGGGGCGGAGATCTCGTCGCCGTTTTCCAGCACGACGCCTGACGTGCGACCGTCCTTGACGAGGACGCGAGAGACGCCCGCATTGCAACGAATCTCGACTCCCTGAGCTTCAGCGGCGCGGGCCAGTGCTTGGGCCAATCCGCCCGTGCCGCCCTTGTGGAAGCCCCAGGCGCGATAGGCCCCGTCGATCTCGCCCATGTAATGATGGAGCAGGACGTAGGCCGTGCCCGGCGAGCGCGGGCCGAGAAACGTGCCGATGATGCCACTGGCCGAGAGGGTGGCCTTCAGCGGCTCGGATTCGAACCACTGCTCGACGAAATCGGCCGCGCTCATCGTCATCAGTTTGGCCAGGACGTAGAGTTGGTCCTGGCTGAGGGCCAGGAAGTGGCGGGCCATGTCGAGCAAGCCCATCATGTCCTTGGGGCTGAGCGCCGTCGGGTCGGGAGGAATGATACCCAGGATATAGCGCACGGCCTTGGCCATGAAATACATGTAGCGAGCGTACTCGTCGTAGGCGTCAGCGTCGCGGGGGGAGAACCGGGCGATATTGCGCAGCGTCTGGTAGTGGTCGCCGTCGCGGTAGAGATAGTCACGGCCATCATACGTGGGGGTCAGCGTGCTCTCCAGCGGCAATATCGTCAGACCGTGGGCCGGCAGGTTCAGATCGCGGATGATCTCCGGCCGGAAAAGACTGACCACGTAGGAGAAGACGGTGAACTTGAAGCCGGGAAACACTTCCTCGGTGACGGACGCGCCGCCGACCAGATAGCGTTTTTCCAGCACCAGCGTTTTCTTGCCGGCTCTCGCCAGGTAGGCTGCGGCGACCAGTCCATTGTGTCCGCCGCCAATGACGATGGCGTCGTAGTGGTTATTCATTGGACATACACTCCTGCATCTAGCCCTTCTTCTGCGGCGGATCGAAAAACGGCGTCGCGACGACGGTCGCCGGACATAGCTTGCGTTTGAACTCCACTGTCACCTCGACATCCACGTATTCGCCAAGCCGCGCGTGGGGATTCAATAGTGTGCCGATGCCGATGTATTGTTTGAGGATGGGCGAAAAGGTGTGACTGGTGATTTGGCCGATGTGTCGGCCGGGGTTGCCCGATTCGTAGACCGGCACGGCCGTCCGCGACGCCCGCCCGGCCACGTGTGGCGGCAAATCTTCCTCGGCGAACAACCGCTCCAGCGCATTCCAGTCGTACTGGACGCCGACGAACCCCCACGTCGAACCTTTCTGGCGCTCGGCCATGAGGGCGCGACGGCCGATGAAGTCGCCCTTGCCCCGGGACACCGCCCACCCCAGCCCGATCTCGAAAGGCGAAGACTTCTGGCTCTCGATGACGGCGTGATCGCTGGACACGTAGTCCACGGCGATCATGATTAAGCCGGCCTCGATCCGGGCGATGTCGAGCGCCATGATGCCCGCGGGCAGGACGCCGTAGCCCGAACCGCGCTCGATCAGGCAGTCCCACAGTCGTTCGGCATATTCCGGCCGCACCCACAACTCGTAGCCCAAATCGCCGGTGTAGCCGGTGCGCGTGACAGTGACCGGGAACCCATCTATTTTGCCCTGGGCCAGATGAAAATAGGATAACTTGCCGAAGTCCACGCCGCCGACAACGTGCTCCAGGATGGCCCGGCTGAGCGGCCCCTGGACGGCCAGCGCGGCCAGATCGTCGGTAACGTTGGTCACCGACGCGTTCAGGCCAAAGCCCACGTCCTGGAACCACCGGCCGTTGGGGTCGGCGGAGGTAATGCGGAAATGGTTGGCGTCCAGCCGCGAGACGGTGCCGTCGTCGATGACCTTGCCGTGAGCATCGCACCACGGCGTGTAATAGACTTGGCCGATGCGCTGCTTGGTCACGTCGCGCGTGATGACTCGATCCACCAGGCGGGCCGCGTCGGGGCCGGTAACTTCGTACTTGTAGAGCGGCGAGACGTCGATCAGCGCCGCGCTGTTGCGAATGGCGTAATATTCCCGGTCGTGGGACATCTCATAGATGCCGGCCGAGAGAAAACCGGACCAGTTGCGCCACTCATAGCTTTCACAGGCGGCCGACGTCCGGGTATGAAAAGGGGTCGGTAGCGGCATAGCGTTCCTCCAGGTAATCCGTTCAGGGATTACCGCGATTCGCAGATTCCTTGTTCCGGCGGTAGCCGAGCTTGTGGGAGATGCGCCCGGCCGCGTGGCGAACGCGAGCGCCAATCTCCGGGATACGCTCGCCGGTCATGCGGGTGAGTGTGCCACCAAGACTGATGGCGGCTACGGGGCGGCCGGCCGCGTCCAACACCGGCGCGCCAACGGCGACAAACCCCATTTCCAGTTCCTCGGCCACCACCGCATAGCCGGCGCGTCGAATCTCATCAAGGCAGATCCGCAATTCGTCGGCCGAAGCGATTGTTTTTTCGGTCAGAGAGATGAACAGTGAGGGCAACGCAGCACTCAGCTCATCTACCGCTAGCGCGGCCAGGATGGCTTTGCCGGTGGAGGTGGCGTAGACCGGCCAACGGCTGCCGATATGCTGGCTGCCGCTGGTCACGAATTCGCCGGGGATCTCCTCGATGATCACCATTTCGCCGCCGTGCAGAACTTCCAGCGTGGCGGTTTCGCTCGTCTCTGCGGCCAACGCCTCTAGCTCTGGCAGGGCGACCGCGCGTACCGGGTTAGCCCGCTGAGCCCGCCCGCCCAGCGCGATGAGGCCCGAACCGAGATGGTAGCCCTCAGTGGTCGGGTCGCGCTCGACGTATTCGGCACTCTCCAGCGCCGTCAGCAGACGATAAGTTGTGGTGCGATTGAGGTTCAGCCGTTCGGCCAGTTCGCTAACGTTCCACAGCGGTCGTTGGTCGGTGAAGGCCTCGAGCATCGCCACGGCGCGGCGGATGGATTGCGTCCCGGCGCGTGGTTCCGCGGCCGTATTCATCGGGCGAATCTCCGGCGGCGGCGGCCGTCGCTGTCGGGCGGCGCGGTTATGGGCTTGGGTGGGGGTGGCACGGCCGGCAGCGGAGCGGGCGCGGTCATGCCGCTCGTGATAATCGCCTGCAATTCGCTGACGACGTGAGGGTCGGTTTCAGGCGGCTCATAAGCCGCCAGACGGCGTTCGACCTCGTCCGTCGCCCGCTGCACCAGGTCCTTGCTGCCCGCTCTGGCCCAGTTTTCGCGGTTCTCGCGGTCGGTCACCGGCGAGGGCATGTGCAGCTCCTGTGGCCAGTGGGCCATCGTGTGCTCGGCGGTGATCAGATGCTGCTCGGCCATCACCTCGCGCGCCAGATCGAGCGTCGGCAGGTCATCCAGCGGTTTCATCTCACGGACGAAGTGCAGCGCCTGCCCGCACAGATCGTCGTCGTAGACCAGCTTGGGCAGGCTGAAAGTAAGCACGTAGTCGAGCATGCCCGGTCCGGAGACGGAGTTAATGCCGGCCAGCGCAGCCAACAAGGCGCTGCCGAAAGTCTCGGCCCCGGCCTGGGCATCCAGAAACTTACTGTCACTCAGTGCCATGTAGGCCTGCGTGGGGAAGCCGAGCGCCTTGCCCACCGCGGCATAGGCCACGTCGAGATGCAGCGCCTGGATGCCGAGCATGGGCGAGGTGGCGGCGCGCATGTGGAACTCGGCCGGCGCGCCGCCGAAGAGCACCGGTGTGCCCGGCCGCACGATCTGGGCCATGACGATACCGGCCAGGGTATCGACCGTGTGAAAAACGGTGGCCCCGACGAGGGATACGGGGGCGATAAGTCCCATCAGCGTCACCGGGACGATCTCCACCGGGATACCCCACGCGATGCAATCGAGCAGATTCTGGCAGGAGTCCTCGCTATAGCGAAACATGCCGGTGGCGGTAATGGTGAAGATCGACATCGGCCGGGCGATTAGATCGGCGCGATCGTGACGGAAGAGTTGCATCATCTCGGCCATGCGTTCGACGCCGTTCTCGGTGAACGCGCCGGAGACGATTGGCTTGCGCGAGTTGGTCAGGCACAAGTACAGACGCCAGGCGTCAGAGATTTGCGCCTCGATGTCGTTGTGGGTTGAAAAGGCCGTGGCCAGGTAGGCGATGTGGCTCAGACCGTCGCCCAGGCGCACATACTCGGTGAAATCGGTTGTGTCGGCCAGGCGGGTCTGGCCGGTGCGGTGATCCAGGATCTTCAGGCCGCTGGAAGCTGGAACGAAGTGAACGTTGTCGCCACCCAGTTCGGCGTGGGGGTTGCCGTCGCGGTCGTAGAGGGTGAACGAGCGGGGCGTCGTCGCGATGGCCGTGTCGACGACGTCGCGCGGGAAGAGGATGCGGGCCTCGGCGTCGGCCGGCAGGCCCGCGTCGAGTAGTCGACGGCGCAACTCCGCGCCGCGCACTTCCATGCCCACCTCTGCCAGGATGCGCTTGGCCTCGGCTATGATCCGTTGGAGGAGGTCGTTGTCAAGAACCTGTAGTCGCGGGCGCATGATCGGTGTGGCTTGTTCACATTATGAACGTTGTGGTCAATATTAATGCATTGACTGCGGGTGCGCAAATTATGGGCGCGTCTTCTGCAGCCTGAAACAGACTGTCGCTCAACTTGTCCCGGCAGAGGCAGAGCCAAGCCGGATCGTCTGAGCTAGCGTTATGACGTGCTTTCTTTCAGACTGCGGAACCCTTCGCCGAATACCTCCTGCGCCTGCCCGATGATGACAAACGCCGACGGATCGACCTCGTGGATGATACCCTTCAGCAACACCGTGTCGGCCCGACTGACGGCACAGAGCAGCACGTGGCGCTCCGAGCCGGTGTACATGCCTCGCCCGGTCCAATCAGTGACACCGCGCTCCAGATCGGCCAGGATGCGGTCGGCCACTGCCTGGGGTTGGGTGGTGATGATCGTCGCCACGCGCATGACGTTGGAGCCGTTGAGCGTCACCTCGACCAGCACGCCGCCCACGTAGAGGGCGATGACGGCATAGAGCGCCAGCTCCCAACCGAAGGTTAGTCCGGCCAGAAAGACAACCAGGCCATCGGTGTAGAGGTAAGCTTGCGAGAGAGGCGTCCCAAATCGTCTCTCGAGAATGCGGGCCAGGATGTCGGTGCCGCCGCTGGTGGCCTTGGCCCTGAACAAGAGGCCGACGGCCACGCCGGCCGTGACGCCGCCGTAAAGGGTGTTGAGCGCCAAATCATGGGTCAGACTGATCCCCGGCCAGAATAGCTGTAAACCGTCGAGAACAACCGAGAATGTGAACGCCGAGAAAACAGTCCGTGCCAGAAAACGGTAACCGCCCAGATAGAACCATCCCAGTATGAACAGGGGAATATTGAGAATGAACGAAAGCGTACCGATGGGCCAGCCGGTAAACTTGTTAATGATCTGGGCCGTCCCGCTCAGGCCGCCGGCGACGAGCTGATTGGGGATGAAAAAGAGATGCATGCTGACGGCCAGCAGGACGCTCCCGAAAATGATGATGGCGTAGTCGCGAATAAGGCGTCCGGCGGCCTCGCGGCGGCGATGGGCGCGCAGCCTTTGGATTCGCTCACGCGTGCGCGCCATGCGGTCGCCGTTGGTTGGTGGGATGGTCATGGGGCTCATTTCCTGGTGATGTTCATATTGTGAACACCATGTACATATTGCGTTGACGATTATATCATGCCGGGCTACGATTCGGAGCGAATTATCGCTGGCGCGTATTACATCGCCTCAACCGGCAATCAAACCGATCAGGAAAGCGTTCATGACTGTCCGCACCGACTTCCCCCGATCCGTCCGCGAAATCGAAAACATGTGGATTCCCATGCCCGACGGGGCGCGCCTGGCCGCCCGCGTCTGGCTGCCGGAGGACGCCGAAAGGGCTCCCGTACCGGCCTTGTTTGAATTTATTCCCTATCGCAAGAGCGACGGCACCACCTTGCGCGATTCACTGCGCCAACCGTACTTCGCGGGCCACGGCTATGCTGTCCTGCGGGTCGATATGCGCGGCAGCGGCGACTCCGACGGCGTGCTCTACGACGAGTACACCGTCCAGGAGCTTGACGACGCCGCGGCCGCCATCGCCTGGATCGCCCGTCAAGCGTGGTGCGACGGCCAGGTGGGCATGATGGGCATTTCCTGGGGCGGGTTCAACAGCTTGCAGGTGGCGGCCCGCCGGCCGCCGGCGCTCAAGGCCGTTCTGGTCATCGGCTTCACCGATAACCGCTATGCCGACGACGTCCACTACATGGGCGGCTGCGTCATCACCTCGCAGATGCTCTCCTGGTCGTCGGTCATGTTCGCCTACAACGCCCTGCCGCCCGACCCGCGCTGGGTGGGCGAGCGCTGGCGCGACATGTGGGCCGAGCGACTGGAGAAGTCGCCGCCGTTCGTGGAAGCGTGGCTCGAGCATCAGACGCACGACAGCTACTGGAAGCACGGTTCAGTGGGCGAGGATTATGCCGCGATTCAAGTGCCGGTCTATGCTGTCGGCGGCTGGGCCGACAGCTACAATAACTCTGTGCCGCGCTTGCTGGCCGGGCTATCTGTGCCCCGCAAGGGATTGATCGGCCCCTGGGCCCATACCTTCCCCGAAATGGGCGGCCCCGAGCCGGCTATCGGCTTTCTACAAGACAGCTTACGCTGGTGGGATCACTGGCTTAAGGGCATCGACACCGGCATCATGGACGAGCCGATGCTGCGCTGCTGGATTCAGGAAAGCGTGACGCCGGCCACGTTCTATGCTGAACGCCCCGGCCGCTGGGTGGCCGATCCGTCATGGCCGTCGCCCTACGTGGGCGAGCGAATGCTTTATCTGACGAGCAACTTCGCGGCGTCGTGGCTGGACGAAACGCCAGGCGCGGAGGTCGCCCTGTCTATCCGCGGCCGCGAAGGCCACGGAGTGGACGTGGGCCAATGGGGTTCCTACGGCTCGCCGGGCGAGTGGCCGGGCGACCAGCGCGCGGCCGACGGCGAATCGCTGACCTTCGACAGCCGGCCGCTTGACGAGCCGGTGGACATCCTCGGCTACCCCCATGTGGAATTACTGCTGAGCGTCGACCAGCCGCTGGCTTTGGTGGCCGTGCGCCTATGTGACGTGGCCTCCGACGGCGCGTCGACGTTGGTGAGCTGGGGGCTGCTCAATTTGACCCATCGCGACAGCCATGAGTTTCCGGAACTGTTAGAGCCGGGCCAACGTTATCGGGTGACGGTGCAACTCAACGTGATCGGCTATCGCCTTCCCGCCGGGCATCGCTGGCGGCTGGCCGTGTCGCCGACTTACACCCGCCACGCCTGGCCATCGCCGCGGCCGGTGATGCTGACGCTCTATGCCGGCGCGACGAGCCGGCTGTGCCTGCCGGTGCGCACCCCTCATCAGGGCGACGCCGCTTTATTGCCCTTTCTGCCGGCCGAAACCGCCGCGCCCCTGGCGATAGATGTGTTGCGCACGCCGGCAACGCGCAAGACCATCCGCCATGACCTGATCGACGGCGTGACCGAGTATCGCATCGAGGACGACGCCGGCCGCAGCCGCCACGTGGGATCGGGTATGGAGGTGGATGATCGCCTCCTCGAACGCTACACCGTTCGGGATGGAGAACCGCTGTCGCTCGAGGTCCACATCGAACGCACTCTGGCGTTGCGGCGCGAGGCGTGGCGGGTGCGCGTGGAGACGGTCAGTACCATGACGGCCGATGCCGCGCATTTCTATCTGAACAACCACCTTGATGCCTACGAGGGCGACGTGCGCATATTCACTAAATCCTGGACAAAGGTGATACCGCGAAGGCTGGTATAAGAGCCTGGATGACCGCTGACCGCTGCCCACCATTTACGATCTCAAGGAGCACCCATGACACGACTGCGAGACCTTGGCATCACTATCGGCGAATTACCCACCGGCCCTTTCAACGCCATCACCGATGTACCGGATGTGTTGGTCGGTCACACGACTATTATCCATGACGAGCCGCGCATTGCGCGCACCGGCGTAACCATCGTCATGCCGCGCGGCGGCAATATCTGGCGTAGCCCCACTTTCGCCGCCTATCATTCGTTCAACGGCTGCGGCGAGATGACCGGCCTGCTGTGGGTGGAGGAATCGGGCCAGTTGAGCCACCCCATCGCTTTGACCAGCACCCATCACGTGGGTACCGCCCACGAGGCGCTGGTCGCCTATGCTCAGGAACACGGCCACACCGAGCACTCCAGTCTGCCCGTCGTGGCCGAGACGTGGGACGGCTGGCTCAACGACATGGACGGCTTTCACCTGAAGGCCGAGCACGTCTACGCGGCGTTGGGAGGCCTGGCAGGTGGCCCGGTGACCGAAGGCGGTGTCGGTGGCGGCACAGGCATGATCTGCCACGAATTCAAGGGCGGCATCGGCACGTCGTCGCGCGTGGTCGAGACAAAGAGCGGTACGTACACCGTCGGGGCGCTCGTGCAGGCTAACCACGGCTCGCGCGACGATTTCCGCGTAAACGGCGTGCCCGTCGGCCGTCTGATCGACCCTGTCGGGACGCCGGTTCCGTGGCCCGAGCCGGCCGAGAGCAGCTCGATCATCATCATCGTCGCCACCGACGCGCCGTTGTTGCCGTTTCAATGCCGCCGGCTGGCGAAACGGGCTACGGTAGGGTTCGCTCGCGCCGGCGGCGTGGGCCACAACGGCAGCGGCGACATCTTCCTGGCTTTTGCTACCGGCAACAAGTTGGATGAGGCAAGCGGTCTTCGGGCCCTGCAAATGGTTCCTAACCAACACCTGAACGCCATGTTCGTCGCCGCGGCCGACGCGGTCGAGGAAGCGATCATGAATGCCGTAGTGGCGGCCGAGACGATGACCGGCTGGCAGGGACGGACGGTCTATGGGTTGCCGGCCGAGGAACTGGTTCAGATCATGGCCGGCTATCCGATGGGGACGCGACACTCGCCGCGCGCGCCGCATCATCAGTGAGCGGAAGAATTATTGATGAGACAACAGTTCGACACCATCGTCCTCGGCCTGGGTGGGCTGGGTAGCGCGGCACTCTATCGGTTGGCCCGGCGCATGGGCGGAGATTGCCTGGGACTGGAGCAGTTCGACCTGGATCACGGCCGTGGCTCTTCGCAAGACCACTCGCGCATCATTCGCCTGTCCTACCATACACCCGCCTACGTCTCACTGGCGAAGCAGGCCTACGCCGCCTGGGCTGAGTTGGAGGCCGACGCCGGGGAGCAACTGGTCTTCAAGACCGGCGGACTTGACCTGTGGCCCGCCGGTGCGGCCTATCCGATGGGCGATTACACCGGCAGCATGGACGCCTGCGGGGTGGCCTACGAACGGTTATCGGCGTCTGAAATCATGCGCCGCTGGCCGCAATTCCGGCTGACCGACGACGTGACCGGTATTTATCAGGCCGACGGCGGCATCGCCACGCCCAATCTGAGTAATGCCGCCCACCGCCGGTTGGCCCGGGCTTACGGTGCGGAGATTCACGACAACGCGCCAGTTTCGGCCGCCCGGCCGCTGGGCGACGAAATCGAACTGGTAGCGGGCGACGTGACTTACCGTTGCCGGCATCTGGTCGTGGCCGCGGGGGCTTGGTCGAACCACGTCCTGGCCTACTTCGGCCGCCGGTTACATCTGACGATCACCCAGGAACAGGTGACCTATTACCGCACGCCTCAGGCGGCCGACTTCGTGCCCGGCCGCTTCCCGGTGTGGG
>JAGOBF010000002.1 GCA_017983515.1 Promineifilum sp.
GCTACCGGCCGCAGTTCTACATCCGCACGATGGACGTGACGGGCATGATCACCCTGCCGGAAGGGGTGGAGATGGTTATGCCGGGCGACAACATCAACATGAAGGTGGAGTTGATCACCCCCGTGGCCCTGGAAGAAGGCGCGCGCTTCGCCATTCGCGAAGGCGGCCTGACTGTCGGCGCCGGCGTCATTACCAAGATCATTAAGTAAAGGGCAGGCGGTAACGAGGCAAGTTATGTCGAAACAGAGAATCCGTATCCGGTTGAAGGCGTACGATCATCGAGTTCTAGACCAGTCTGCCAAGCGCATCGTCGGCACGGCCGAGCGCACGGGCGCGCGGGTCATCGGCCCTGTGCCGTTGCCGACCCGTTTGGAGCGCTTTACAGTTCGCCGTAGTCCTTTCATCGATAAGGACTCGCAAGAGCATTTCGAGATCAGGACTCACAAGCGGTTGATCGATGTGATCAACCCCGACTCGAAAACGATTGATACGCTGATGCGGCTCAACTTGCCGGCCGGTGTGGACATCGAGATTTCGCTCTAGGCACGAACGGCCATCGAGCGCCGGGAGGTTAACTCGTGAAAGGTTTGATAGGCAAGAAAGTGGGTATGACGCAGGTCTTCGATGATGCAGGCGTCGTGACACCCGTGACCATCATCCAGGCCGGTCCCTGCTTTGTGACCCAGGTCAAGGATGCGAAGAACGATGGCTATACGGCCGTCCAACTGGGCTTTGGTGAGGTATCGTCGAAGCGACTGACCAAGGGTCAACAGGGACATCTGGGCGTTCTGAAAGGCGACAAGAAAGGTCGCCGCAAGAACAAAGGCATCCCGGCCGTTCGCCACCTGCGCGAGTTCCGCACGAGCAGCGCCGGCGACTATCAGGTTGGACAAGCGCTGACGGTGGAGCAATTCACCATAGGCGACAAGGTCGACGTGATAGGCAAGACGAAGGGCCGCGGGTTCTCGGGTGTCGTCAAGCGTCATGGCTTTGCTGGGGGTGTGCGCACCCACGGCCAGTCGGACCGCTGGCGCGCCCCCGGTTCCATCGGTTCGGCCACTGAGATGGCTCGTGTTCCGAAGGGCAAGACGATGGCCGGCCGCATGGGCAACGAGCGTCTGACTGCCCAGAATCTGGAAGTGATCCGGATTGACGCCGAGCGGAATCTGATTGCAATTAAAGGTGCGGTGCCGGGCGCGAAAGGCGGCCTGGTCATTATCCGCGATGCGGCCAAGGGCTAAGACAACCGACCACCGTGTGGACACGAGTTGTTTTGGGAGACACAACGATGGAACTTCCAGTTTATAACATGGCCGGCGAACAGGTGAGCACGTTTGAGCTCCCGGCCACCATTTTCGAAGCGGCGGTTAACCGCGATCTGATGCACCAGGCCTTGATTAGGCAGTTGGCCAACGCGCGTCTGGGCACCCATAAAGCCAAGACCCGTTCCGAGGTCAATCGCACCACGGCCAAGGTTTATCGCCAGAAAGGCACCGGCCGCGCGCGCCATGGCAGCCGGAAGGCGCCTATCTTCATTGGCGGCGGCAAGGCCCACGGGCCACTGCCGCGCAAATATACGAAGAATATGCCGCGCAAAATGCGTCGGGCCGCGCTCTGTTCGGCTCTGTCCGTCAAGGCGGATCAAGGCGACATCGTCCTGCTTGATCAGATCAGCATGGACGTTCCCAAGACCAAGAGTATGGCGGCTATGATGAGCACACTGACGAACGGCGAGACAGCTTTGTTGCTCCTGGCCGATCGTAACGAGACAGTGGAAAAGTCGGCGCGTAATCTGACCGATGTCAAGACGTTGCGGGCTAACTACCTGAACATTCGCGATCTGTTGGGCTACAGCAAAATCGTGATGCCTCTGGCGGCGCTCGACGTCGTCTCCAGTTTCCTGGAACAGGATGTGGATGACGAATGGATTGACGCCGAAGACGCCGCGGTGGAGGGGTAACATGCATTGGCGAGACATCATCCGCCGGCCGGTAGTGACCGAGAAGAGCAACTTTCTGGCCGACGTTAATAATCAATATACATTTGTCGTTCATCCCCGCGCGAACAAAATGCAGGTGAAACAAGCTATTGAGCTGGCCTGGCCTAACGTGCGCGTGGCGAAGATCCGCATCGCCAACATGCCCGCTAAGCGTGCTCGTCGTCTACGACGTATCACCGTCCGCAAGGCTGGTTGGAAGAAGGCCGTCGTCACGTTGCAGCCCGGCGGCCGGATTGACCTGTTTGAAGGCGTATAAGTTGGCGCCTGACCGGAGGAATCATGCCTGTAAAATTATTTAAGCCAACTTCGCCCGGCCGCCGTGATATGAGTGGCTTTACGTTCGAAGAGATCACGCGCACGAAACCGGAGCGAAGTCTTGTCCATGGTCTGCGCAAGCGCGGCGGCCGCAATGTTCGCGGCAAGATCACGGTACGCCATCACGGTGGTGGACATAAGCGGCTCTACCGCGAGATCGACTTCAAGCGCGACAAGGCCAACATTCCGGCCCGTGTGTCGACCATTGAGTATGATCCGAATCGCTCGGCGCGTATCGCCCTTCTGGTGTATGCCGACGGCGAGAAGCGCTATATCCTGGCTCCGTTGGGGGTCAAGGTGGGCGATTCGCTCCTGAGCGGGGCCAGAGTGGAAATCCGCCCCGGCAATAGCATGCCCCTTAAGAACATCCCGTTGGGCACGACCATTCACAACATCGAGATATATGCCGGGCGTGGTGGTCAGTTGGTGCGATCCGCGGGCGTGTCGGCGCAGCTAATGGCCAAGGATCATCCGCAGTATGCGACGATTCGTCTGCCATCTGGTGAAGAACGCTACGTTTCGCAGGAATGCATGGCGACCATTGGCCAGGTTGGCAATGTCGAGCACGGCAATATCAAGCTGGGCAAGGCCGGCCGCAATCGTCATAAGGGCATTCGCCCCTCCGTACGCGGTTCGGTAATGAGCCCCCGGGACCATCCTCATGGGGGTGGCGAGGGTACATCCCCGATTGGCATGGCGGCGCCCAAGACGCCCTGGGGCAAGGTTGCTCTGGGCAAGCGGACGCGCAATAACAAGGCGACGGACAAGTTTATCTTCCGTCGTCGCGGCAAGAAGCGTCGTTAGTCGGATACGGCACGACGGTTGCTGAACGGTAGACCGGCGGCTGGAAAGTGAGGACTGAATATGTCACGTTCATTGAAGAAAGGGCCTTTTATCGATCCGAAACTACTCAAGAAAGTTGAGGATCTGAATAGCGTGCGGAAGCGTCAGGTGATCCGCACCTGGTCGCGGACCAGCACCATCTTTCCGCAAATGGTCGGCCACACAATCGCCGTCTATGATGGTCGCCGCCATATTCCGATCTACATCACGGAAAATATGGTCGGCCACAAGCTGGGCGAGTTCGCGCCGACGCGCACGTTCCGTGGTCATGTGGCCAAATCGGAGAAGAAGGGACGGAGATAATCATGGCCGATACATTTGAGGTAAAAGCGATTGCTCGCCATATTCCGATGTCGGCGCAAAAGGTACGCCTGGTGGTCGATGCGGTACGCGGCAAAGACGCGGCTGAGGCCATGGATGCTTTACGCTTCATGCCCCAGGGCGCGGCCGAGCCGGTGTTCAAGTTGATCGCCTCAGCGGTTGCCAATGCTGAAGAGAACTACGGATTGGAGATGGACGATTTGGTGGTGAGCGAGATTTGGGCCGATGAAGGCCCCCGCCACCGCAAGGCGCCCCACGGCGGCCGTTTTGCCGGGCGTGGCCGCTTTCGTCCGATCGTTCGTCGCTCGTCGCACATCACGGTCGTATTGGCCGAACGCGAGGCGGCCGCGTAGTCGGCCTAAACTGATCCGGAGTTCCGGATGGAGGAATAAGTGGGACGCAAAGTACATCCTGTAGGCTTTCGTTTAAAGACGATTCGCGATTGGAACGCTCGGTGGTTTGCCGAGGGGACCCGCTATCGCGACTTGCTGCTCGAAGATATGGCCATTCGCCGCATGATCAAGCAAGACCTCAGCTCGGCGGGCGTCGCCCACGTCGACATCGAGCGTTTTCCAAATCAGGTGCAGGTGACCATTCACACGGCTCGACCGGGTATCGTCATTGGCCGCAAGGGCGCCGCCGTCAAAGATTTGCGGCAGAAGCTCAAGGACATGACCGGCAAGACGGTGCGCGTCGAGGTTGAGGAAATCACTCAGCCCGATGCCAATGCCCAACTCATTGCCGAGAATATCACCGGGCAGCTGGAGCGGCGCATTTCCCATAGCCGAGCCATGAAGCGCGCTGTCTTGCAGGCGATGCGCGCCGGCGTCAAGGGCATTCGCATCGAGGCCAACGGCCGGCTCTCCGGCTCCGAAATGGCTCGTAACGAAAAATTATGGGAAGGTCGCGTGCCGCGCAATATGATTCGCGCTGATCTGGATTATGGATTCGCCGAAGCATTGACGACTTATGGCCGCATTGGCGTCAAGGTATGGGTCTACAAAGGCGAGATCCTGCCGCAGCGTGTCGAAGCGACGGACGTATATATTAGCGAGTAAGCGTACTCGGAGACGGAGGCCGACCGGCCATCCGGCGCCACGAACAGCGCATACTGAGTAACTAGCGGAGAATGTCACATGTTAATGCCTAAACGCGTAAAGTATCGCAAGCAATTCCGGGGCCGCATGCAGGGTATGGCTAAGGGCGGTACCACGTTGCAGAACGGCGAATTCGGCTTGCAGGCGCTTGAGGCGGGCTGGATCACGAGCCGCCAGATTGAGGCGATTCGCCGGTCAATCGTTCGTCAGATGCGCCGTCGCGGCAAATATTGGATTCGTATCTTCCCCGACAAGCCTGTCACCGCCAAGCCGGCGGAGACGCGCATGGGCAAGGGTAAGGGATCTGTTGATCATTGGGTGGCGGTCGTCAAGCCCGGCCGGATTATCTTCGAGGTGTCCGGCGTGCCTGACGATATTGCTCTGGAAGCGTTGCGCTCGGCCGGCTACAAGTTGCCGATCCGCACCCAGGTTGTCACGCGCGAGGAGGGCCTGTAATGGCTAATATCGTCGAACTCAATCAGATGAGCCGAGACAAGCTCGAAAAGACGCTCGAAGAAGCGCGCGAAGAGATGTTTAACTTGCGTTTCCAGGTGGCCTCGGCCCGGCTGGAGAACACCGCCCGGCTGCGCCAGGTTCGTCGCCAAATCGCCCAGGTGGAAACCATCCTTCACCAGAGAGACTTGGTGACCGAAGCGGCCGTGGCCGAACCGGCAATCGCCCAACGGCTGCACGGCAACGAATGGCAGGCCCACGCTCGTTTTGTCTACGAGGACAGCGCCTGGCAGGTTGAATTTAACGACAAGAGCGGCAAGAAGCTGGCGACGGCTTGGGTTAACCTGAACAAGGCGCGTCCTAAGGGTCGCGCCGCCCAACAGGCACAGATGGTTATCCGCCACGAGGTGGCACGTTAGGAAACGTGTAGCAGGAATCGCGAGGTAAAAAGATGAGAGAGCAGCGTAAACGTCTCGTAGGCGTGGTAACCAGCGACAAAATGGACAAGACCATTGTCGTCGCCGTGTCAACGACTCAACGACACCCGATATACGGCAAGGTCATCAGCCGTATGAAAAAATATAAGGCCCACGACGAGAACAACGAAAGCCACATTGGCGATCGCGTGATGATAATTGAATCCCGCCCCTATAGTCGGGAAAAACGATATGCACTTGTTTCCGTCCTGGAGCGAGCAGACTAAGCGAGGCATCCCAATGATTCAGAAGGAAAGTCGTCTCAATGTAGCCGATAATTCGGGAGCCCGCGAACTCCTGGTGATCCAGGTGATGGGTGGCTCGCGGCGTCGCTATGGCACCGTGGGCGATGTCGTGACCGCGACCGTGAAAAAGGCCACGCCGAATTCGAACGTAAAGAAGAGCGCTGTCGTGAAGGCCGTCATTGTGCGCACGACCAAAGAGTACAAGCGGGAAGACGGCAGTTATATCCGTTTCGACGATAATGCCGCCGTGATCCTGGACGCTGAAGGCAAGAACCCAATCGGCACGCGTATCTTTGGGCCGGTGGCGCGTGAGCTGCGTGACAAGGGCTTTTCGCGAATTTTGTCCCTGGCGCCCGAATCTCTGTAGTCGATGGAATTACAGGGCTGGATAAGGTTAAGTCATGCGAATTAAGGTAAACGATACAGTAGAAGTGATCTCCGGTAACTTCAAGGGCGTGCGCGGGACGGTCCAGCGCGTTTATCCCAAGAAACAGATGGTTGTCGTCTCCGGGGTCAATATTGTTAAGAAACATCAGAAACCTACGGGAGCCAGCGGCCGATCACGCGCCCAGGGCGGTATCATCGAATTTGAAGCGCCCCTTCACGTGTCCAACGTGATGCTGGTCGAGTCGAATAGCGGCGATAAAACCCGCGTCGGCGTGCGCCGCGACGAGAATAACCACGTCGTCCGCTTCTCGAAGAAGTCGGGCGCGGAGCTGGATTAACGGCAATCTATTAAATTAGGCGAGCCAGATGCCCAAGCGACTCCTGAACCGTGCCCCGCGATATGTGGCGCAGGCGGGAACCGTGGCGATCTGCTACTTAGCCTGGAGGAATCAGTATGGCAACGAATTTTACGCCGCTGCCCGAATTGTATCGCGATGAAGTGGTCCCGGCCCTGGTGAAGGAGTTTAATTACTCCAGCGTCATGCAGGCTCCCAAGATCACTAAGGTCGTGGTCAACGTCGGTTTGGGCGAAGCACTCGATAACGCCAAAGCGATCGAGTTCGCGACGAATGATATTACGATCATCACTGGCCAAAAGCCGGTGCTGAACAAGGCCAAGAAGTCAATCGCCAGCTTTAAGCTGCGCGAAGGACGTATCATTGGCCTGAAGGTTACGCTGCGAGGCGAGCGCATGTGGGCGTTTCTAACCCGCCTGATCCACGTGGCCTTGCCGCGAACGCGCGACTTCCAGGGAATATCGCCGGATGCATTTGATGGACGGGGTAATTATACACTGGGGCTGCGCGAGCAGTTGATCTTTCCCGAGATCGATTATGACAAGATCGACAAGATTCGGGGCATGGAAGTGACGATTGTCACCACGGCCCCGACAGACGAGGAAGGCCGACGACTGTTGGCCCTGATGGGAATGCCTTTCAAGCGCGAGGTCGCCGAGGCGGCTTAAGTGCCCTGGAGAATATAGATGGCGAAGAAATCAATGATCGCACGAGAGACGAAGCGGAAATTTCGGGTTCGCGTCCGTAACCGCTGCCAGTTGTGCGGCCGCCCGCGAGGATATATCCGTCGCTTTGGCTTGTGTCGCATTTGTTTCCGCGAGCAGGCCCTGAAAGGTAACATTCCGGGTGTCGTCAAGTCGAGTTGGTAGTAGAGGTGCGCAATGTCAATGACTGATCCGATTGCTGACATGTTGACGCGGATGCGGAATGCCCTAGAAAGGCAGCAGCCGTCGGTCGCCATGCCCCATTCGAAATTGAAGGTCTCGATCGCCGAAGTGCTGAAAAACGAAGGCTATATCGAGAATTACGAAATTGTGACGCAGGAGAAGTTTCCTACCCTGGTCATTCGTCTGCGTTACGTAGGTGGACGACGCGACCGCCGCTCGGTCATCAATGGCCTCAAGCGCGTGAGCTCGCCGGGGCGTCGCATTTACGTGGGCAAGAAGGAGATCCCGTGGGTCCTCAGCGGCCTGGGGGTTTCCATCCTGACGACCTCGCGAGGCGTCATGACTGACCAGAAGGCCCGCCAACTCGGTCTGGGTGGCGAATTGCTCTGCAAGGTCTGGTAGTAGAATTCGACACAAGTCGGCGGACAGCAGTTCGCCAGGGAGAGTTTGGTATGTCTCGAGTTGGTAGAGCGCCAATACAATTGCCCAAGGGCGTGAGCATCGACATCGCCGGCTCGACGGTCGCGGTGAAAGGCCCGAAAGGGGAACTCACGCGGACGCTCCATCCGGATATGTCGATCGGCTTGGAGGATGGTGTTTTGAGCGTGACCCGTCCGACTGACGGCCGGCAACACCGTTCGCTCCACGGGTTGACCCGCGCCTTGTTGAACAACATGGTCACGGGCGTTAGCACCGGCTATAACAAGGTGCTACTCATCGAAGGTGTGGGCTATCGCGCCGAGATGGCTGGCCAGCGGTTGGTACTCTATGTGGGCTATTCCCACCCGGTGTACTTTGAGCCTGACAACGGCATCTCCTATGCCGTGGAAGAGCGCGGCCGCAAGGTGACCGTCAGCGGAATCGACAAGGAATATGTCGGCGAGATCGCCGCGCGCATACGCAAGCAGCGCCCGCCGGAGCCTTACAAAGGTAAGGGCATCCGCTATGAGGGCGAAATCGTGCGCCGCAAGGCTGGCAAGACTGGTAAGGTCTAGAAGTAAGCCGTGTAGCGGTGAAGACCGCACACGCTAACAGGATAGGGACGTTATGGCAAAGAACATGAATGATCCTCGGAAGCGACGTCAGCGGCGCATCCGTTTGAAGATCTCCGGCACCGCTCAGCGGCCGCGGTTGAATGTCTTTCGTAGCCTGCATCATATTTATGCCCAGGTGATCGATGACATGGCCGGGCAAACGTTGGTCTCGGCCTCGACAGTGGACAAAGAAGTGGTCGATCAGGTGACCGGCAAGAAAAAGCGAGAACAGGCCGCGATTGTGGGCAAGATCGTCGCCCAACGAGCACTAGACGCAGGCATCCAGGAAGTCGTCTTCGATCGAGGCGGCTATATCTATCACGGCCGGGTCAAAGCCCTGGCCGAAGGTGCGCGCGAGGGCGGGCTGAAGCTGTAGAACGAGGCGATAACTCGTTCAGGAGTCAACGATGGGTCAGAGAAGACAACAGAACTTTCGCGAGCAAAAAGATGATTTCGACGAGCGCATCATCGATATCGCCCGTGTTGCCAAAGTGGTGCAGGGCGGCCGCCGGTTCTCTTTCCGCGTAACGGTCGTCGTGGGCGACAATCGTGGTAAGGTCGGCGTCGGCATCGGCAAAGCCCGAACCGTGCCGGATGCAATTCGCAAGGCGTTGGAAGCGGCGCGAAAGAACATGAGAACCGTGCCGATGTATGGCACAACTGTGCCGCATGAAGTGATCGGTCGTCATGGCGCGGCTAAGGTGCTGCTCAAGCCGGCATCGCCCGGCACCGGCGTCATCGCCGGCGGCGGCGTGCGCGCCGTCATCGAGTCCGCGGGCTATCGCGACATCCTGACGAAGTCGCTGGGTAGCTCCAACGTCCTGAATGTAATGATGGCGACGATGGACGGCCTCGATCGGTTGATGGATATTCGCCAGGTGGCGGCCGACCGGGGTAAGGATGTGAATCAAGTCTCGCCTTTCTGGGGGCGTAAATCATGACGACGTTACGCATCACCTACAGCAAGAGCGCAATCGGCTACAACGAGCGGCAGAAAGCAACCGTCAAGGCTCTCGGCTTCAGACGATTGTACGAGACGATCGAACACGAAGATTCGCCGGCCATCCGCGGCATGATCAACAAGATCAGCCACCTATTGACCGTGGAAGAAGTTGAGACCGGAAAATCGCGGTCCAAGAAGGTCTAGTGAGATGAAACTCAACGATTTAGGCCCCAACGAGGGTTCGAAGAAATCACGCAAGCGCGTTGGCCGGGGTATTTCCGCCGGCCAGGGCAAGACAGCCGGCCGCGGCACCAAGGGCCAGGGCGCGCGCAGTGGCGGCGGCAAAGGCGCTTACTTTGAAGGCGGTCAGTTGCCGTTGGCCCGTCGTCTGCCGTTCAAGCGCGGGTTCACGAATATTCGTCGCGTTGAATATAAGGCCGTCAACCTCGACCGGCTGGCCGAGTTCGAATTCGGCGACGAGACCGTCAACCCGGAACTGATGGCCGCTATCGGTCTGATCAAGAAATCGTCCGATCGGGTCGCCATTCTGGGCGGGGGCGAGATTGCTGAGGCCCTCACCGTGCAGGCCCATCGCTTCTCGGCGACCGCCAAAGAGAAGATCGAAGCCGCAGGCGGCAAGGCAGAGGTTATTCCGTTCAATGCCTGATCCGTCTGCAATAGCAGATCGATCGAGCGACACTTGAACCGTGCGGGAGAAATGTAATGATAGAATCAGTACGCGCAGCCTTTACCTTGCCCGACCTGAGGCGTCGTATTTTCTTTACCATCGGGATGCTCATCATCTATCGCTTGCTGGCCAACATTCCCGTGCCGGGCGTGAACCTGCAGGCGTGGTTGTCGTTTACGTCGCAGCAGACCGGTAATGCGGTGGTCGACTTCCTCGATCTCCTGTCCGGTGGCGCGGTCAGCAACTTCTCCGTGATGGCGATGGGTGTTTATCCTTATATCACGGCGTCGATTATCATTCAGTTGCTCACGCCGATTATTCCTCAGTTTGAGGAATTGCAGTCGGAGGGTGAGTCGGGCCGCAACAAGCTGAATCGTTATACTTACTATCTGACCGTACCGCTGGCGTTTTTGCAGGGCATCGGCCAGATTCGCCTGGTGGGTTCCAGCCTGACCGGTGGCGTCCAGTCGATTATGCCGAACTTTGGCTTTGGCGCTGAGCAGCTACTGCCGACCTTAACAACCTTGATCGCCATGGTGGGCGGGACGATGTTCGCCATCTGGATCGGCGAGCGCATCACGGAGGAAGGGGTAGGCCAGGGCATTTCGCTGATCATCTTCGGTGGAATCGTATCCGGCATCATCCCCAGCCTGGCGCAAATGTTCGCGCTGGAAGCAACGGCGCGTATCTTTTCGCTCTTCACCTTCGTGCTCTATCTGGTTCTGACGGTGCTGGTCATCGTCATTATCCAGGAAGGGCAACGGCGAATAGCCGTTCAGTATGGACGCCGTGTGAGAGGACGTAAGATTTATCAGGGTCAGAGCACCTATATACCGTTAAAGGTCAACACCGCGGGCATGATCCCGATTATCTTTGCCCAATCGATTCTGACCTTTTTCCCGCTTATAGCCGGTCTGTTCATTTCCGGCAGCGGCAGCTTTATCGATCGGGTCGCATCGACAATCGGCACGTTCGGCCGGTCACAGGACCCATCTGTTTCGCCAATTGCCTTTGGGGCCTACTGGATCCTGTACTTTATTCTGGTCGTGGCCTTTACATTCTTTTATACCGACGTCATGATTCGTCAGCAAAATCTGCCGGAGACGTTGCAGCGCCAAGGTGGCTTTATCCCCGGCATTCGGCCCGGCAAGCGCACGGAGAGCTATATCATGTCGGTGGTGCGCCGCATCACGCTGGTGGGCGCACTCTTTTTGGGTCTCGTTGCCGTGCTGCCCGGCATCATGGCTGTCGTGGCGGTCATCCTGCAGATCGAAGGGTTGGAGCGAAGCGTGCTGGTCATCAGTGGCTCCGGTCTTATCATCGTTGTTGGTGTCGTCATCGACACGATGCGCCAGCTCGAAGCGCAACTGCTCATGCGTCATTATGAAGGGTTCATCAAGTCATGAGGTTCATCATTTTGATTGGCCCTCCTGGTGCCGGAAAGGGCACCCAGGCCAAGATGCTGGAGCAGTCGCTGGGTCTGCCGCAGGTGTCGACCGGCGATTTGTTCCGTTACAATCTTAAGAATGAGACTGAGCTGGGGAAGATGGCCCGCACCTACATGGATAGAGGCGAGCTGGTTCCCGATGCGGTTACCGTGGCGATGGTCAGCGACAGGCTGGCGCGTGCGGATGCGGCCGATGGAGCGATCCTCGACGGTTTTCCGCGCACGCAGGCTCAGGCTGATGCACTCGACCAACTGCTGGAGCAACGGGGCGGCCGTATCACCGTCGTCCCTAATCTCGTGGTGGATGGCGAAGAATTGGTTCAACGGCTGATGGCCCGCGCCCAAATAGAGGGACGCGCCGACGATACGGAAGATACCATCCGTACCCGGATGCGCGTCTATGAGGAACAGACAAAGCCTTTGCTGGATTATTATCAGCAGCGAGGGTTGGTTGTTAACGTGGATGGCCTGCAAAGCAGAGAAGCCGTCCAGCAGGCCCTGCGCCGAGTCATCGAGCAGACCGCCTGATGCATAGCCTGGGCTGTGGCCCGGGCCGGAGAGTAGAATCATGAAAGTTACATCATCTGTCAAGCGGCGTTGTCCGAAATGCAAGATCATCAAGCGAAATGGCGTGGTGCGCGTGATCTGTGTTGATCCGAATCATAAGCAGCGCCAAGGATAAGGGAGAGACAGAATGGCTCGTATTGCAGGTGTCGATATTCCGCGAAACAAGCGCGTTGAGATTAGTCTGACCTATATTTACGGCATTGGTCGGACCTCCAGCAAGCAAATTCTCGAGCACGCCGAAGTGAATCCGGATACACGGGTTCGCGATCTGGCCGAGGCCGAAGTGACTCGGCTGCGCCAGTTGGTCGAGAAAGAGTATACGGTGGAGGGCGAGCTGCGCCGCGAAATCGCGATGAACATCAAGCGGCTGGGCGAGATCGGCAGCTATCGCGGGTTGCGTCACCGCCGTCATTTGCCGGCGCGCGGCCAGCGCACGCGAACCAATTCGCGCACGCGCAAAGGCCCCAAGAAGACGGTTGCCGGACGCGGCCGTCGCAAGGGCGGCAAGTAATTAGAGTAACGAGTGACGAGCTACGAACTTCGAATCTGGCGCACAGATATCTAGAGCGCAAAAGTCGTTCGTAGTGGATCGTTTTCAGAGGAAAAATGGGACGTAGAAGACAAGCACAAACGACGCGAAAGAAAGTCAAAAAGATGGTGCCCAAGGGGCAGGCGCATATCTATGCCGCCTTCAATAACACCATCGTGACGATTACGGATCCCAAAGGGAATACGATCTCGTGGGCTAGCGCCGGATCGGCCGGCTTCAAGGGGTCTCGCAAGAGCACGCCCTATGCCGCCCGACTGGCCGGCCAGAACGCAGCCCGCATCGCCGTTGATAATGGCGTGCAGGAAGTGGACGTTGTCATCAAAGGCCCCGGCCCGGGTCGCGAGGCAGCCATCCGCTCGATTCAGGCCAGTGGCATTCGCGTGACCTCCATTCAGGACATCACGCCGGTGCCGCACAACGGCTGCCGGCCGCCGAAGAAGCGTCGCATTTAATCATCCGCGTTGAGGAGAGGGAAGAAGGGTGGCCAAGCCCGTAAACCTCTCCCAACCCTGATCGCGGGTTACCAATAATTTACCCCGTGATTGGTACTTAATAGGAGGTACCTAAATTGGCACGTTATACAGGCCCAGTCTGCCGGTTATGTCGGCGTGAGGGCGAAAAACTATTCTTAAAGGGGTCGCGTTGTCTGACCCCCAAATGTTCGGTCGAACGGCGCGGCTATCCACCGGGGCAGCACGGCCGTGAAAATCAATTCCGGCGCGGGCGCGCTTCGGACTACCTTTTGCAGCTGCGCGAAAAGCAGAAGGCTCGCCGCATCTATGGCGTTTTGGAACGCCAGTTCAGCCGCTATTTCGAGCGCGCTTCGCGGCAGTCCGGTCTGACCGGCTACAACCTGTTGGCTATCCTGGAGCGACGGCTGGACAATGTCGTCTATCGTCTGGGTCTGGCCGATTCACGCCCGCAAGCTCGTCAGCTAGTTCAGCACGGCCACATCACACTCAACAATCGCAAGACGAACGTCCCTTCGGCGCTGGTTGCTCCGGGCGATGTCGTGTCGGTTCGCAAGGAAAGTACCCGGCGGACCTACTTCAAGGACTTGCGCCAGAATCTGGATGGTCGCCGTGTGCCACGCTGGTTAACTATGGAATCCGCCAACCTCTCTGGGCGCGTGCTACACGCGCCTGCTCGCGAGGACATCGACATCTCACTCAACGAACAGTTGATCGTCGAGTACTACTCCCGTTAACGGCAGTTACTCATCTGAAAACATACCGATTCATGAGAGTGGCCGTGAGTGGGTCACGATAATCACCGGATGATTCGACCCACTCGCGGGCTTCCAATAGGGAGGTAAAAGCCTTGGCTATCAATAATCTTGTAATGCCGAAGATCGAAAGCGCGGCCATGTCGGCCGAGTATGGACGATTCGTCATCGGCCCGCTGGAGCGCGGTTACGGTACCACGCTTGGCAACGCCCTGCGGCGCGTGCTGCTGGCATCGTTGCCTGGCGCGGCCGTCACCTCTATTCGTGTGATGGACGTACCTCACGAGTTTTCGGCCATTCCCGGCGTGCGCGAAGACATGATGCAGTTTATTCTGCACGTGAAACAATTGCGGATGCAACTGGTCAATACGGATATTGCACGCATGCGTCTGGAAGTGCAGGGTGCCGGCCCAGTCACCGCGGCCGACATTCAGGTTCCTCCGGAGGTTGAGATCATCAACCCGGACCTGTACCTGTTCACTGTTGACGCCGATGACGCCTATCTAGAGATCGAACTGATGGCGGAGACGGGGCGCGGCTATTCACCCGCCGAAGACCGGGGCCGGCTGCCCATCGGAGAGCTGCCGGTCGATGCCATCTTCAGCCCGATCCGGCGCGTGGCTTACGAGGTCGAGAAGACCCGTGTGGGCCAGATCGCCGACTATGACCGGACCGTGATGGAGATTTGGACCGATGGGACGATTAAGCCCGAAGACGCACTGGCCCAGGCGGCCCAAATCCTGAACCAACACCTGCGGCCGATTGCTGGCGTCAGTGAAGAAACGTTTGTCACCGTTGAGGAAGAGAAAGAAGAAGAGTCTATCCCCAACGAAATCTACGATACACCCATCGAGCAGCTCGACCTGAGCGTGCGCGTCTTCAATTCATTGAAGCGAACCGGCATCACCAAGGTCGGCGAGATGCTCGAAATGCTGGATCGTGGCGAAGAAACGATGCTGGCCATTCGCAATTTCGGCGATAAATCGCTGGATGAACTGAAGCAACAACTGCGGCTCAAGGGATTCCTGGCGGAAGAAGATGAGGCCAAGCGGTCGGCCTAGGCCTCCGATGGCTGCTAGAGGAGTTAACGATGCGTCATAAAGTATACGGCCGCAGGCTAAATCGCGACACCGGCCACCGCAACGCACTGCGGCGAAATCTGATCGCCGACTTGCTGGTATTTGAAAAAATAACGACCACCGAGGCCAAGGCGCGAACCATTGGCCCCGCGGCCGAAAAGATGATCACCTTGGCCAAGCGCGGGCTAGCCAGGACGGAAAGCGGCTCATCATCGTCGCTTCATGCTCGTCGCCTGGCGGCCGCGCGGTTGCCCGGTTCGCGCACGACGGAAGCGGAGGACGGCACCTTCGAGGAAGTCGACGTCGTCCGCAAGCTTTTTGAAGAGATCGCTCCACGGTATGCTAATCGTCCTGGTGGTTATACACGCATGGTGAAGATCGGCCGGCGGCCTGGCGACAATGCCGATATGGCTGTCCTGATGCTGGTCGAAGATTAGTCGAATCGTGTGAGATTGGAGTCGACAGTAACCGATGCCTCGGCGCGAACCTATCGGGCCACCGTTCAGTATGATGGGACGGCCTATTACGGGTTCCAACGACAACGGCATGGTGTACCTTCGATTCAGGCGGAACTTGAACAGGCCCTGAGCCGCCTGGCCCATCGCCCGATACGGGTGCTGGGCGCGGGGCGGACAGATACCGGCGTTCACGCGCTGGGACAGGTCATTGCGTTTACAATCGAGTGGCCCGAAAGACACGGAACGGCGGCCCTGCAACGCGCGCTAAACGCGAATTTGCCGTCAGATATAGCCGTGGCCGACGTGATGGAGGTTGCGCCGGGATTTCATCCCCGGTTCGACGCCCGTCGCCGCGGCTACGAGTATCGTATTCTGACAGCGACCGTTCGTCGGCCCTTGTGGCGCCGGCGCGCATGGCACGTGGTGGGGTCGTTGGACCTGACGCAAATGAATGTCGCCGCCGCCTTGCTGGTGGGGGTAAATGATTTTGCGACGTTTGGCCGGCCGACGACCGGCGAGAGCACCATTCGCGAGGTGTATGGGGCGACGTGGCGACGAGAGGACGAGTTTCTCATCTTCGACATCCGCGCCAATGCTTTCTTGAATCGGATGGTGCGTAGCATCGTCGGATCGCTTAAAATGGTTGGTTCCGGGCAGTGGTCGCCTGATGAATTTTGGGCCGCTTTCGCGGCTCGCGAGCGAAATCGATCGGCGATGGCCGCTCCGGCCCAGGGTCTGTATCTGGTGTCTGTGGAATATGATAATTGATGAGGATCTGAATATCCGGCCACCCGCCGGTGGAGGAATGAGATGAAAACTTACGTAACCAAACCTGCGGAAATTGAGCGCGCTTGGTTCGTGGTGGATGCCGAAGGACAGACCTTGGGCCGCCTGGCGTCCAGTATCGCGACGATTCTGAAGGGCAAGCACAAGCCGATCTATAGCCCCGCTGTGGATTGCGGTGATTTTGTGATCGTTTTGAATGCTGACAAAGTTTCTGTCACCGGCCGCCGGCTGGAACAGAAAAAATACTATCGCCACTCGCTCTACATCGGCGGACTGAAGGAGATCACCCTGCGTGATCAACTGCAGAAGCATCCCGAACGCGTGATTGAGTTGGCCGTGCGCGGCATGTTGCCCAAGAACGCTCTTGGTCGCAAAATGTTCAAGAAGTTGAAGGTCTACGCCGGTAATGAGCATCCTCATCAGGCGCAGTTGCCGCAGCCGTTGGAGCTTTAGAATACCGGATCATCTGATCGGTAAGAGGGTATTAAATATGAGCGAATATATCGAGGGAATCGGTCGACGCAAGGAGGCATCTGCCCGCGTGCGCATCTACTTTCGCGAGGCAGAACAGGAAGAGGGGCCCACGTTTTACGTCAATAACAAGCCGGTTCAGGAATTCTTCCCGCGCTATGGCGACTATCAGACCCTCATCGGCCCGCTGGAAGATAGCGGCCTGATGGGTAAGGTCGATGTGACCGTGTTGGTGCAGGGCGGCGGCATCACCGGCCAGACGAGCGCCGTTCGGCTGGGCCTGGCTCGCGCCCTCGTCAAATATGACGAGAATCTGCGTGCGCCTCTGCGCGCCGGTGACCATCTGACGCGGGATGCGCGCGTGAAGGAACGCAAAAAGCCGGGACTCAAGCGCGCGCGCAAGGCCCCGACTTACACCAAGCGCTAAATCTCGCTTTGGGCGAGGCTTGGCGGGCTTGCGCACCCCCAGCGGGGCGGCGCAAGCCCGGCTAATATGACCATCACCCTTGTTGGTCTCGGTCCCGGAGATGCCGGTCTGATCACTCGTCAGACCTGGCATCTCCTTTCTGCGGCCGACACCGTTTATCTCCGCACCGCTCGTCATCCGGCGGTTGCCGAACTGCCCACCCACCTCATACGCCACTCTTTCGACGACATTTATGAGCGCGCCGACCAATTCGCTGACGTCTACCGCTTGATCGCCGATGAGGTCTTGCGCCTGGGTGCCGAGTCGGACGTGATCTATGCTGTGCCCGGCAGTCCCTTTGTGGGCGAGTCGACGGTGGCGGCGATCATAAAAGGTGCGGCCGAGCGGAGCATTGCCGTTCGTATCCTGCCCGGATTGAGCTTCGTCGAGCCGGCGCTGGCCGCCGTCGGCCTTGATGCGCTCGACGGCCTACAGATATTCGACGCTATCGAGATCGCCGCCCATCTGTATCCGCCGCTCAACCCGGACGTGCCGCTCCTGCTGGGTCAGGTATACAGTCGCCTGGTGGCGGGCGAAGTGAAGCTGACGCTGCTGGGGATCTTTCCAGCCGATCATGAGGTGGCGCTCGTCCATTCGGCCGGCCAGATAGATGAGTTGGTCGAATGGCTGCCCCTCTACCAGATCGATCGTCAGGAGCACATCGGGCATCTGACGAGTCTATTCGTTCCGCCCTTGCCGGTGAAGGCCGGGCTGGCCGCCCTGGGCGAAACGGTGGCCGTTCTGCGTAGCCCTGGCGGCTGTCCGTGGGATCAGGAGCAGACGCCCCAGAGTATGCGCGCTGGCTTTCTGGAAGAGGCTTACGAAGTACTGGCCGCCCTGGACGCCGACGACAGGGATAATCTGCGCGAAGAGTTGGGCGACCTTCTCTATCACATCGTCATGCAAGCCCAGATGGCGGCTGAAGCCGGCGATTTTAATCTGACCCATGTGATTGCCGGGATTGAGGCCAAGCTGAAGCGCCGCCATCCTCACGTGTGGGGCGATTGGGAAGTGAACGATTCGGCCGACGTCTTGCGCAATTGGGAAGTTCTGAAACGGCAGGAAAAGCCCAACCGGGCCGGCGATGAATTTCCCTCTCGCCTGGGCAAGACCCCGCCGGCCTTGCCTGCCCTGAGCCGAGCGCAGAAAATTCAGACCAAGGCGTCCTTGGTCGGCTTCGATTGGCCGGATATAGCCGGCGTGTATGATAAGCTGGCCGAGGAACTGGCGGAGCTGCAAGAGGCTATTACACCGGCCGAATTGCGTCTCGAACTGGGCGACGTCCTATTTGTCCTTGCCCATCTGGCTCAATGGCTGGATATCGAGGCTGAGAGCGCGCTTCGCGAGGCGAACGACCGTTTCACGCGACGTTTTCAGCAGATCGAACGCTTTATCCATGACCGGGGTCTGGAATGGGACTCGCTCTCTCTGGCCGAGATGGATGCTCTATGGGAAGAAGCTAAGGCTACCCTTGCGCAATCGGATGTACCTGATAAAGTTGACGATGAGCTGGCCTGATCCCGGCTCCTCTAAAAAATCGTGACAGCAGTACTCAATATTGTGCTCTTGTCGCTGGCGGGATTGTCGCTTCTGGTGGCCCTCTACTTTGTGTCGAAGGCTTTAGGGGCGCGATCGAACGTCAACCGGCAAGCGTATAACGTAGGACAGGTCGAGGCCAAGCGCGACAGCCAGGTGAACTGGCTACGAGCGGCCTTTTCGTTGATCATCGGCTTGATATTTGTCGGTGTTTTTGCTGTCCGCCCCCTGATCTCGCCTCGCCAGACACCCGCCCCCGCGCCCACATTGCCGGCTTCCGATGTGGATATCGCGCCGACCCAAGCCGTGACCTTGACGCCAACTCAGCCCACGGCCGAACCCCAGCCTACCTCGCCGCCCGCTTCCCCTTCGCCGGAAGCCACAGCCGCCCCAACCGCGACCACCGCGCCGGTTACCGCCACGGTTAGTAGCGGGGTGGGGGTGTGGTTGCGCGGCGCGCCCAACACGTCGGGTGAACAGATCGAGTGGCTGCTGGACGGCACGATCGTCACCCTACTGGGCGGGCAGGAGACGGCCGACGATCTGGTGTGGCAACAGGTCGTCACCGAAGGCGGTGTCGAAGGCTGGGTAGCCAGCGATTTCCTCGCCCTCGGCGAACCCGGCCCCTGATGGGTCAGAGCTTCAGTCCAAGGACTTCTATCATTTCGGTGAAAGAACACGCGAGCCTAGACGCTGCTCGATAGTTGTTAGCGCGCTTTCGGGCTACTCTTTCAACCATGCGGGTGTGTGGATGGCCTGGGGTGATTGATGCCGGAAATAGGTGTCGTATAACTCGGCGTAGTGCCCTGACTGCACCATAAGTTCGTTATGGGCGCCCTCTTCGATGATTTGGCCTTTTTGTAGCACGATGATGCGGTCGGCCGAGCGCACGGTGGACAGGCGATGGGCGATGATGATCGCCGTGCTGTGGGCCATGATGAGGTCCAGCGCTTGCTGAATTTGTGATTCGGTAAACGGGTCGATACTGGCCGTGGCTTCGTCCAGGATGAAGATGCTCGGCGCTTGAACCAGGACGCGCGTCAGCGCCACGAGTTGTCTCTGGCCCATCGACAGCCGGCCCCCGCGCTCGCCGACCTCGCTCTGGATGCCGTCGGGCAGGGTTTCCAGCCATTCACCATGCCCGATGCGGCGAGCGACGCGTTCGATGTGTTCGTCCGTGGCTTCCGCAGAGGCATAGCGGATATTATCGGCCACTGTTCCGGAAAACAGGAACGGGACCTGTGATACGACGCCCAATCGACTGCGAAAACTTTTCAGGTTGAAATCGCGAACGTCGATCCCATCAACGGTGATGAGGCCCTGCTGAAATTCATAGAAGCGGGCCACCAGTTTGATGACGCTCGATTTACCGGCCCCCGTGTGGCCGACCAGGGCCACGCTCTCGCCCGGTTGAATGCGCAGACTGAAGTCGTTAAGCACCTGCTCCTGGCTGGAGTAGCGAAAGAAAACGTGGTCAAAAACGATTTCGCCACGCAGCGTGTCGATTTTCTCGTCGCCGGTTTGCACCACGCTGGATTCGGCATCAATTAACCCGAAAACACGTTCGGTGGCGGCCAGTCCGGCCTGAAACTGGCTCCAGAAGGCGGACAGGTTAGTCACCGGGAACCAGAAGCGATCGACGGTGGTGACAAAAAGATACCATGACGCGATGGTGATCGCGCCGGCCACCGCGCTCCGCCCGCCGAAATAGACCAGGGTAGCCGTGCCCAGGCCGGCCAGCGCGTTGAGGGTGGGAAAAATATTGGCCAAGACAAAGGCGCGACGAATATTGATGCCATAGGACTGCTCGTTGACCGCCACGAACTCCTCGTAGATGGCTCCTTCCTGCCGGTAGTTTTTGGCTACTCGAATCCCGCTGACCGCCTCCTGAATCGCCTTGTTGACCTCGGCCAAAGCTCGCGAACTTTGTCGGGTGACGTCGCGGGCCAACCGGCGAAAGGCCAAAGCCACGATGGCTACCAGCGGCGTCATCGCCAGCACGGCGAGGGTCAGTCGCCAATCAATTGTCACCAGCACAAATATCAGGATGAAAGCTACCGCCAGTTGGTTGATGACGTCGGTGGCGATGGTTACCACCTCACCGAATTCCTGCGTATCGCTCGTGATGCGGCTGACAATGCGGCCGGTGCTGAATTCGTCGAAGAACGATAGGTCTTGCCGCATGGAGGCGTCGAAGGCGTCGTCTCGCATCGTCATCATCACATCGGCGATCACCTGGGCGGTCAGGTAGCGCCGGACGGCCGCGAGGCCCCAGGTAGCGACGCCGATCACGAAGACAAGAATGACCAGTCCCAGCGGATAGCGCGTGCCCTCTGTGCCCGTATCCAGGCTATTGGCAATGATGATCGGCAACAGCGCGCCCAGACCGGCCATGATGAAAATGGCGATGGTGATGACGATGATCTTCAGTCTGTAGGGGCGGAAGTAGCGCAGGATGCGCGATATTAGAGCGCGGTCGCTATAAACGCGGTCGTACTTTTCGGCGCCCAAACCACGAGTGAGTGCTGCCATCTGAACCTAGCCTCGCTACAGGATTCGTTGGCCGAGCAGGGAAGCTGCTAGTTCGACGGCCAGCTCGGACGTCTTGTTCATCTCGTCCAAAATCGGGTTGATTTCGACGATGTCGAGTGATTGCACCCGGCCGCTATCGCCCAGAATCTCCATCAGCAGGTGGGCCTCGCGGTAGGTCATGCCGCCCGGCACGGGTGTGCCGACGCCGGGTGCTTCGGCCGG
The DNA here is from genome assembly GCA_017983515.1 of Promineifilum sp. Taxonomy (GTDB): domain Bacteria; phylum Chloroflexota; class Anaerolineae; order Promineifilales; family Promineifilaceae; genus Promineifilum. The sequence continues at coordinate 21,384 of JAGOBF010000002.1, forward strand.
ATCGAGGCTATCCATATCCAGGCTGACGTGGAGCCGCGGCAGATGCCGCAGGCGATCCAACGCCTGGCGCGCGACGGCGGCCATGCCCAGTTCATCGATGTGACGCATGGTGAAAACGTGGATGCCGCTGCGAATCACCCGTTCGCGTTCAATCGGGTCCAGATCGCGAATTCCGATCTGGACGATCTGCGAACTTTTGAGTTTGGGGCCGTTCCCGCCGATGTTGACCAGCGCTTCCGGCCCCTCGCCCACCAGCACGGCCACGGGCATTCCGTGAATGTTGCCGCTGGGCGACGTTTCCGACGTGTTGAAATCGCTGTGGGCATCGATCCAGATCATCCCGAAAGGGCCGCCCTGAGCGACGGCGGCCGCCGAGCCGATGCTGATGCTGTGATCGCCGCCCAGGAAGATGGTGAAATCTTCGGCGTCCATCCACGGACATGCTCGATCGTAGAGCGTCTGACAAACAGTCGTGACGGCTCTCAGGCGCCGGCCGCTGCCTTTGGCTACGTGTTCTTCGGGATTGGGGACAGCGATATTGCCCTCGTCGTGTACCGTGTGGCCCAGTTTCTCCAGTCGCCCTTTCAGATTGGCGTAGCGGACGGCGCTGGGCCCGGTATCGACGCCACGGCGATTCTGTCCCAAATCCATAGGGATGCCTAAAATTCGTATGGTGCGTGGCATAGTATCTTGCTCCGATGGGTGATCGACGGCGTATTGTGGCGCATGTGGTCTGCGAACGCAACCGCATAGGCTAGCGAGTCAGGGGCAGTGCTATATAATGGGATGAATGTCTGCGCAAGAATGGTATAAGGTCGAGCAGCTGCCCTGGCCGGCCGATTGGGCGGCGCTTTATGGCCGCGATGCGCCCCTCCTGCTGGAGATCGGCTTTGGCAGTGGCCTTTTCCTGGTGGAGCTGGCCCGCCGATTGCCCCAGGCAAACATCATCGGCCTGGAGATATCGATCCCCTCGCTACGGAATGCCGCCCGCAAAGTGCGGCGTTTCGGATTGACCAACGTCTGCTTACTGCAAGCCGACGCGCGTTCGGCGTTGCAAGTGCTGTGTGAACCGCATAGCATCGTCGGTGTGTTTATTAACTTCCCCGATCCGTGGCCGAAGAAGGATCACCTTGGCCGCCGGCTCATTGATGAGCAGTTCTTGTCGTTGTTGGCTTCGCGCATGGCCCCGGGTGGCGTTCTCGATATCGCCACAGATCACGATGAGTACGCCGTACAGATCACGAGCAGCTTATTGCGCTCGCCCTATTTCACCAGCCGGGCGGCCAAGGTCTTCACGCTGGCGGACGAAGGGCGTGTTCAGACCAAGTATGAGCAGGTGGCACTGCTTGAAGGGCGGACGCCGCGCTATTACAAGTGGCGGCGCGATGACGCGGCCGTCGTTCTGGAGCTCTTTCCGATACCCAAGGAGTTAGCCATGCCCCACGTTGTCTTGCGGCTGCCCGCGGACGTGGCCGAGATCGGCCGCCGCTTTCAGCCTCACGCCGTCGCGATTGATTCGACTCGAATTCGCTTTGTCGATGCTTACCAGTCCTTGGGCGACGGGAAGCTGTTGATCGAGACGTACATCAACGAAGAGCCGCTTTTGCAGCGATTGGGGTTGCAGGTGCGCGCGCGGCCAACGGGGGAGATCGTCATCTCTCTGGCCGAAGTCGGGTTTCCGCGGCCAACGCGCGGCGTGCATCTGGCCATCTCGTCGCTCGTAGAATGGCTTCGCGCCGAATATCCTTCGCTCGTGGTCGTTCAGACCAACCTGCAGAGTGACCATGCCCACACGCCACACCAACGGTATTAATCTCCACTACGAAACTGTGGGACAGGGCGCGCCGCTTCTTTTCCTCCACGGCCTCGGCTCGCGCGGCGAAGATTGGACGGCCCAGATACCGTTCTTCGCTCGCAATTATCGGGTCATCACAGCCGACATGCGCGGCCACGGTCAGTCCGATAAACCACCCGGCCCCTACAGCGTGTCGATGATGGCCCATGACGTGCTCGACCTGCTCGACGGCCTGCAAATCGATGCGGCCCACATCGTTGGCTTATCCATGGGCGGGATGATCGCCTTCCAGTTGGCGGTCGACCGACCGGAGCGGGTGCGGAGCCTGGTTATCGTGAATAGTGGGCCGGCGCTGGTGGCGCGCACGGCCGGCGAATGGCTGCGCATCCAGCAGCGGCTATGGTTGGCCCAACTTTTCGGCCCAGCTCGCACCGGCCGCTTCCTGAGCCGGCGACTTTTCCCAAAACCGGACCAATCGTTGCTGAGAGCGCAGTTTATCGAGCGTTGGGCACAAAATGACCGCGATGCCTATCTGGCAGCTCTGCGTGCGCTGGTAGGCTGGACTGTGCTGGAACGTATCGGGGAGATTCAGTGCCCGGTTCTGGTGATCGCCGGCGACAGGGACTACACGCCGTTGGAGTTGAAACGCGAGTATACGGCTCGTATCCGTGGCGCGCATCTGGTGGTGATTGAAGATTCGGGCCATGCGACCCCGATAGACCAAACAGATAAATTTGATGAGAGCGTACTTGAATTTCTGGAGCGCATATCGATAGCTGATTCCAGGGAGGCCCTGTAATGAGAATCGCGATTGCTGGTGAGATTCCATTTGTCGATGAGATCGAGCGCCTTTGTCGGCGGGCGGCCCACGACGTGCGCGTTTTTCTGGTCGAGGATTTTTGGGGAGCGATCGAGGCGGGCCAGGCCGCCGACCAGCTGGCCAACATCGAGATTGCCATCGAAGTGCACAACGAGTCGGCTGCGGCCAAGCAGGAGCTGTTGCTGGCCTTGGGAACTTATCTGCCGGCCGACGCCCTCGTCCTCACCGCCTGCCTGGCGACCAGTGCCACCCAGGCGGCGTCGTGGATCCGGCGGCCGGAGCGCGTGGTGGGCTTCGGCGTCCTCCCCCCGGTGCCGGATGAAGGCATCATCGAATTGACCAGCGCCCTGCAAACGGCTGAATCGGCACTGGTTCAGGCCGACTTGTTCTGGCGTGGTTTGGGGCAGGAGACGATTGTTGTGGACGATGGGCCGGGGCTGGTGCGGGCGAGAACCGTCTGCTGCCTGATCAACGAAGCCGCGAGCATGCTCATGGAAGGTGTGGCCTCGGCCGAAGACATCGACCGGGCGATGCTGTTGGGCATGAATTACCCCATTGGCCCGCTGGCCTGGGCCGACATCATCGGCCTTGATGCCGTTCTGGGGGTGATAACCGGCTTGTTTGCAGAATGGGGCGACGACCACTATCGGCCGACGCCCCTCCTCAAGCGCATGGTCGCCGCGGGGATGCTCGGCCAAAAAACCGGACGCGGGTTTTTTACCTACGAGGACGCTTAAGGCGGCCTGGGACTATCGCGGGTACGGCTCCACATCGGGGCCGATGAATTCCTGAAATAGCTTGAGGACTTCACCCGGTTCGGCATGGCGGCCGATTTCTTTCTTGGAGAACAGCGTCTGGCCGTCGACCACGAAGTGGAATACACCTTTCGAGCCGGTGATGAACGTAAAGCTATCGATCACGTGGTGATAATTTGACATGATATCGTCCGCCGCACGGGCGGCCCGAGCCCAATAGTTTCAGGGCACGCAGTATTCGAGTGTTATCACGTGTTTTTCCATCAATGCTCCTGAGCAATTGCTCTACAGGCTATGATAGAGAAAGAGTAGTTCTTGGTCAAGCGGCCGGAGTTCAGCGAGCGCCGCGTGGAGCCTCGCCTCGCTTGACAACGATGCCTTCCTGGGCTAAAATTCATCCTTGCTGTTGGGCCTGTAGCTCAGATGGGAGAGCGCTACAATCGCACTGTAGAGGCCAAGGGTTCGAATCCCTTCAGGTCCACCTGTAGCTTACAATTGAAGATATAAAGGCTGTGAGTGGGAGTAGTAGGCGTGGCAAAATAGAGAGTCGCCTCTTGGCTGTAAGGGCGGCAACTTGCGCTGAACTCGCCCCGGAGCTATATCGGTGATACAATAGCCGATATCGGTTTACACCCGTTACGTGTTTAAGTGGATGGTATGGGCCTGTAGCTCAATTGGGAGAGCGCCACAATGGCATTGTGGAGGTCAAGGGTTCGAACCCCTTCAGGTCCACCTTGTACCGTCAATCAGAGTGGTACCGCGGAACCCCTTTCGTCTCTGAGCGAAAGGGGTTCTTTTGTTTTGGATTCATCTTATATTGCTTGTCGTGGAGTCTTGGCTATGAGTGATGCATATAATCCAGCGGTTGTGGAACCGAAATGGCAGAAACGTTGGGAGACAGATCAACTCTATCGATCGGTAGTCGACTGGAGCAAGCCCAAGCACTATGCGCTGACGATGCTTCCCTATCCAAGCGGTGACCTCCACATCGGTCACTGGTTCGCCATGACTCCTTCCGACGCGCGGGCGCGCTTTATGCGCATGCGCGGCTACAACGTGCTGTTCCCGATGGGGTTTGACGCGTTTGGTTTGCCGGCCGAGAACGCCGCTATCCAGCGCAATATTGATCCCAAGACGTGGACCTTCGCCAATATCGAGCGCATGCGCCGGCAGCTGCGCAGCATGGGCGCGATGTTCGATTGGGAGCGCGAAGCGGTGAGTTGTGATCCGGCCTATTATCGCTGGACGGAGTGGTTTTTCTCCCAATTCTTCCAGAACGAGCTGGCCTATCGAGGAGAAGGCATGGTCAACTGGTCGGACACGCTGCAAACGGTGTTGGCCAACGAGCAAGTGATCGACGGTAAAGATGAGCGCACCGGCCAGCCGGTCATCCAAAAGCTCATGGAGCAGTGGTTCTTTGCTATCACCCGCTATAGCGATCAACTCCTCAATTTCGAGGGTCTGGATTGGCCGGAGCCGGTCAAACTCATGCAGACCAACTGGATCGGCCGCAGCGAAGGGACGCGCGTTTTCTTCGCCGCCGAGCAGGGTGATCCTATCGAAGTATTCACCACGCGTCCCGACACCCTGTGGGGGGCGACGTTCATGGTCTTGTCGCCGGAACACGATCTGGTGGAGCGCTTGACGACCGAGGCGCAGCGCGCGGCCGTCGACGTCTATCGCGAGCAAGCGGCCAAAGCGACCGAGATCGAGCGCCTCTCCGACACGCGCGAAAAGACGGGGGTTTTCACGGGTGGCTATGCTGTGAACCCGGTCAACAACGCTCGCATTCCCATATGGATCGCCGATTATGTGTTGAGCACTTACGGCACCGGCGCGATTATGGCCGTGCCCGCCCATGATCAGCGCGACTTCGAATTCGCTCGAAAATACGGTCTCGACGTTGTGCCCGTCATTCAGCCGGAGGGCGAGAGGCTAGACGGGACGGCGATGGAGGCGGCCTACGTCGGCCCCGGCCGGATGGTCAACAGCGGGCCGTTTGACGACTCTCCCGTGACAGCCGACAAAGGATGGGCCAATCCCTCTGTGAACGCCGTGGCCGACTGGTTGTCAGACGAAGGTATCGGCCGCAAGTCGGTGAATTATCGCATGCGTGACTGGCTGATCAGCCGCCAGCGTTACTGGGGCGCACCCATCCCGGCCGTCTATGGCCCCAACGGGATCGAGGTGGTGCCGGATACTGAGCTGCCGGTGCTGTTGCCCGACGACGTCCAGTTCATGCCGACCGGCCGCAGCCCGCTGACGTATGATGAGGCATTTTTGCACACGACCGACTCCGACGGCCAACCGGCGCGGCGCGAGACCGACACGATGGACACGTTCATGTGCTCGTCGTGGTATCAGTATCGCTATCTCAGTCCAGGCTACGCCCAGGGTCCGTTTGACCCGGCCGAAGCGGCCTACTGGCTGCCGGTCGACGTCTACACCGGCGGGGCCGAACATGCGACGATGCATCTTCTCTACACGCGCTTTTTCACCAAGGCCATGCGCGACCTGGGCCTGTTTGCCGGCGCACAGTCCATGATGGCCGCGCATGGGCGTGACCCGCGCGGCGCGTTCGACGAGCCGATGACCATGCTGCGCAACCAGGGCCAAATCCTGGGCGCCGAACGCAAGGGCGATTTCATCGTGGCCCGCGGCCGGCGCGAGGGCCGCGTGTTGGTAGCCGAGCGCGTGGAGGTCCTGGAACCGGGTACGGTTGAACCGCGAGCAAACGGTTCTGAGGTGATTGGCGAGTTGATGAAGCGCACCGAGAATGCCCTGCAAGTCGATGCCGGCGGCCAGGAATTGGTCACCATTGAGGTGCCCCCATCGGCCATTGTCCATATTCCAGCCATTGAAGGCGAGAACAATGTCAATCAGTTGCGCCATCATCTGGAGATCCAGCGGATGTCCAAAAGCAAGGGTAACGTGGTCAACCCCGATGAGTTGGTGGCCCAGTTCGGCGCCGACACCGTGCGAGCCTATCTGATGTTCTTCGCCAAGTGGGATCAGGGCGGGCCGTGGAACTACGGTGGTATCAAGGGGCCGCAGCGCTTGCTGCAGGATGTCTGGGAAGTGGGCCAGGCTGATTACGTGCCGGGACTGATGGACGAATCGGCTACGCGCGCTCTTCGCCGCAAGGCTCACCAGACGATTCGCAAGGTCACTCAGGATCTGGACGAATTTTCCTTTAACACGGCCGTGGCCGCGATCATGGAGTTGCGCAACACTATCGTGGCCGCACAACGCGCCGCGATGGTGAGCCGTGAAGCGTGGGATGAGGCGGTCGATACGCTCTTGCTGTTGCTCGCGCCTATTTCCCCCCACATCACCGAGGAGCTGTGGGCACAACGCGGCCGACCTTACAGCATTCACCAACAGTCCTGGCCGCAGTGGGACGAAGAAGCCGCTCGCGAGGAGATGATAAGCCTGATCGTGCAGGTTAACGGCAAGACCCGCGATAGGTTCGACGTTCCCGCTGGGCTGGATGATGAACGTCTGGGGCAGTTGGCGCTGGCATCCGAGAAAGTGCAGCGCTTGCTGGATGGCAAAGCCCCAGGCAAGGTGTTTGTGGCCCGCGGCTCGCTGGTGAACATCGTCCCCTAGTGTCTGAACTATAGGGGTGGCGCTTATCGGAAGAGCGTCGCCCCTAGCCCGTTGCTCCCCATGGCCAATTGATAGACACCAAAGACCAGCAGACCCACGGCCGATAGCAGTCCGAGCGCACGATTGACGCGGCTGTCGATCTGTCCCGCGCCGGCAAACACGATGATAAACAACATCAAACCGCCGACGAGCGTCGCATAGAAACCGAGCAGAAAGGCCGCGCCGTGGGCCGGGCGGATGCGCCAGGCCTCGATGAGGATAGGCCCGGCGACGGTGGCCCAAAAAATGTAGGGCGATGGGCTGAGGAAATTCATCAGCGCGGCCCTAAGGACGTTGGCGCGAATGTCTTTCACAACGGCCGCTTCACCGCCCGGCGCGACGGCCGAACCTCGTCGAAACGAGCGCCAGGCCCCCCAAGCCAGGTAGAGCAGGAAAACGCCGCCCGCGACCTGCAACGCCGATAACGCCCAGTCCGGGATGCGGGTCAGGACGAGCAACACCAGGATCAGGATAGGGCCGTCACTGACTAGCGGCGCGAACGCGGCGGGCAGCGTCGCCCTCCAGCCGTCGCGGGTGATGAGCGACAAGAGGAAGGCTTGGAAAGGGCCGGGCTGCGCGGCGGCAGTGGCGCCTAAGACAAGTCCTTGCAGCCAGAGAGGAAGCACGATTACCTGTAACGGGCCAGTCGGGTTTACAGGCGGGTCAGGATGTCCGGGCCGTTGCGGGTGATGGCAATCGTGTGCTCGAACTGCACCGAGAGCTTGCCGTCGGCCGTGATCACTGTCCAGCCGTCCGGCAACAGAATCCACTCGTGGGTTCCTTCATTGATCATCGGCTCGATGGTAAATGTCATACCGGGCACAAGTCGGGGGCCGGGGTCGGGTTGGCGGACATGGGACACGGACAGATTCTCGTGGAGAATGCGCCCAATGCCGTGACCACCCCACTCATGCACGACGGTGACGCCCTGCGTATCGGCGTAGTCTTCGATGGCCCTGCCGATGTCATTCAGGTGATTATCGTATTGAGCGGCTTCAATGCCGACGTGCAAGGCTTCGCGGCCGATGGTCAACAGCCGCTCGACGTGGGGGGCGACCTTGCCAACGGCATAGGTCACGCACGCATCGCCGCAATAGCCTTTTAGGCGCAGGCCGATGTCGATGCCGACGACGTCGCCCTCCTCCAGCACCCGATCGTCGGGTAAGCCGTGGCAAATCTCGTGGTTCACCGAGGCGCAGATCACGCCGGGGAAGGGCGGGTGTTCGCGAGCGCTACCGCGATAGCCCTTATAGAGAGGTTCCGCGCCGATCTTGTAGATATGATTCTCGACCAGTTGATCGAGAGACTTGAGCGAAACGCCGGGCTTCACGTTTTCCTCGAGTATGGCAAAGCATTCGGCTACGAGTCGCCCGGCGGCCCGCAGCTTGGCGATCTCTTTGGGGGTTTTTAGTCTCATAATCGAGGGTGATTATAGCACAAAAGGCCTATCACCGAGGCGATAGGCCTTTTGAATGTCCGCTCATCGTGACAGTTCGCGAGGGGCGGAATCTGGAGCGATTAATTTAGGGGAGCATCACCCGGTCGATGACGTGGATGATACCGTTGGAGGCGGCAAGATTGTAGGTCTCCACCTTGGCCCCGCTCAGGTTGAGGATCATGGGGCCGGCGCGATTGACGATGATGGGCCGCCCGTGGAACATAGTGGGCACCAGGTCATCGGTCGCCAACTGATCGCGAGTCAACGAATCGCCCACAACATGGTATAGCAAAATGGCTTCCAAATCTGACCGCGTCAACTCCGCATCGCCCAAGTTCGCGAAGGCTTCGTCGGTCGGAGCGAAAAGGGTGTAATCGCCGGCCGAGCTGAAGGTGTCCGTCAGGCCGGTCGCTTCCAGCGCGTCCAGCAGAGATGTGAAGCGCCCGTCCTCAGTCAGGATCTCGGCAATGGTGGGCAGAGCGCTGCCCGGATCCGTCATCTTCGGGGCCTCCGGCAGTTCTAAACCAGCCGGTACGAGGACATCGTTAATAACATGGATGACGCCGTTCTTGGCCGGAATGTCGGCCGTCACCACCTTCGCGCCGTTGATCAGAACGTCACCGTTGTCCTTGATCCTAACCGTCAATTCGCCACCTTGCAAAGTGGTCAATGTCTCCCCGTCTTCAAGGTCGGACGCCATAACTTTGCCCGATACGACATGGTAGAGCAGTACGTCGGTCAATGCCCCCTTGGGATCGCCCAGCAAGAAATCCAGGGCGGCGGGATTGGCATTGCTCAACGCGGCGAAGGCCGAGTTACGTGGGACGAACACGGTGTAGGTCGCATCGGCCGAAGCCAGCGTATCCGCCAAGCCGGCAGCGATTACGGCATCGTAGGCCGTGCTGTAGCGATTATCCTTGGCCAGTACGTCGACGATGTTGTCGAACGTTTCCTGGGCTGATACGCCGGACACAATGCCCACCAGGAGGATAGAGATGACGGACAGAGCGAGTAAAAACTTCCTTTTCATTTGATTGAAACCTCCGTTGTTTATCGGGAATGGTAGGTATTCGAGTGTACCGACATCGCTTACACTTATTGTGGTGTCCCGACGTCGAATTTTGAACAAGCCTGCTCCACAGCGGAGCACCCATTCCCACAGCCATCTTAGGCAATATCGAGAACCGTTTCCAGGCTTGATGCAGTCTGTTCATCCAACGCAAAGGAAGGAAGTCGTTGCCGCCAATGTATGAATTCATCCTTCCTATATCATATCACCACTAAATTAATGACGATATGAATAATATACACATCAGTATTAATATTATTGACAACAAGGATGATAAACTGTATGATGTCCCTTAATAAGGGTCATTCGTTCGTGAATCCTTGAATAGCGCTAAATGAATGCCGTATAAGGAAATGATGTCATGAGATCAATTCGTCCGTTTTTAGTCTTATGGACCGGTCAGGTCGTTTCTTTGATCGGCAGTCAGCTTGTGCAGTTCGCGCTCATCTGGTGGCTGACACAACAAACAGGATCGGCCACGGTGCTGGCTTTTGCATCGATCGTAGGGTTGGTGCCGCAGGTTATCCTTGGCCCATTCGTTGGCCCGTTAATCGACCGCTGGAACCGCAAACGAACCATGATCGTGGCCGATTTGGCCGTAGCCTTATCGACGGCAGCGTTGGTCTACCTGTTCGCAACGGACACAATCGCGGTGTGGCACGTTTTCGTCGCTCTGTTCGTACGCGCCCTGGGTGGCGCGTTCCATTGGCCGGCGATGACTGCCTCCACCTCGCTCATGGTGCCACCACAACACCTGACGCGCGTTCAGGGTCTTAATCAGATATTGAATGGCGGGTTGGGCATTGCCTCGGCGCCTCTGGGCGCCTTGTTGCTGACCCTTTTCCCGATGCAAAACATCTTGATGATCGACATCGTGACTGCCGCCGTGGCAATTGCGATCATCACCTTCGTCGCCGTTCCCCAACCCCAACCGTCGGCCGAGCAGGCGGCTGCGACGGGGAGCGCTTACTTCGCCGATCTCCGGGCCGGACTGCTCTACCTGCTCAACTGGCGCGGTTTGCTTGTGATGGCCGGGATGGGCATGATGGTCAACATGGTTCTCAGCCCGACCAACAGCTTTATGCCCTTGCTGGTGACCGACCATTTTGCCGGCACGGCCTGGCATCTCGGACTGCTCGAGGCTGGATTTGGCATTGGCGTGCTGGCTGGGGGAATCCTTTTGGGCCTATGGGGCGGCTTCAAGAGGCGCGTCGTCACCTCGCTCATGGGATTGAGCGGCATCGGATTGGGCATCATGCTCGTCGGCTTGGCCCCGGCCTCTTTCTTTCCGTTGGCCGTCGCCGGCATGATCCTTGCCGGAGCAATGGGTTCATTGTGCAATGGCCCGATCATGGCCATATTCCAGGCCAACGTGGCTTCGGACATGCAAGGGCGCGTGTTTACGTTGGTCGGCAGCGCGACGGCGGCCATGATGCCGCTGGGGCTGATCGTGGCCGGGCCGTTGGCCGATATCATCGGCGTGCGGGCCTGGTTTCTGGGCGGCGGCCTCGCCACCGTCTTGGTGGGATTGGGTGGGTTCTTCATTCCTGCCGTGATGAATATTGAGGGTGAGCGGCATGATAGCCCTCAAGTGGGCGCAGAGGACGCTCCACGCCTCAGTGCTTTGATGGAGCCGGCCGATGGACTATAGGCGGTGAAGGGCACGCACTTGTCAATGACTAGACGGCCGTCGCGATGGATCTAAGAGCGATACCAAAGAGGAACAGCGTGGTGAAGGACAGAACCCATTGTGCGCGATTTGTATCATCGCCGCGCAACACCGATAGATAGATAAACGGCAGAAACACCAGCGCAAACACCCCGTAGAGCAGATGGATGCCCGGTCGATTTATCCCCACGCTGTAGCCGCCCAACCACAGAAGTGTGCCCAGGACAGCCTGGACGATGAAGATCAATTGGCCAATGAACGCCGCTCCCAGATAATTACCGTTGACGGCTTGACCGCGAATGGCACGGAATAGCCCCCACAAGCCGATGATGAGAAAAAATAGCCACGCGGTGTTAGATAGTGCGCTGTGAATCGATTGAATAACCACCATTGAATGTATCCCCTTGGCGGCCGAGTGTAGCCCTTCCAAAATGGATTGTCAAAGCCACGAATACGTCTGTACTCGCTGCCTGTGCGCTACGGATAGGTTACAATTTGACGATGGATTCGTACCAACGCGCGCTGGATTATCTCTATAGTTTTATCAATTTCGAGCATAAATCACTCGATCGTTATCAGTCCAGCAAGATCGACGCCGATCGGCCGCGTCGCTTGCTGGACTTGCTCGGCTCGCCGCACGAACAATATCCCGCCATCCATATCGCCGGAACCAAGGGAAAAGGCTCGGTGGCGTCCATGTGTGCGGCCTGTTTACGCGCAGCCGGCTTGCGAGTCGGATTGTATACGTCGCCCCACCTGCGGGAATTTCGCGAGCGCATCCGTATAATCACCCCCCAGGACGCCGACGGCCGCATCCCCGAAGACGCCTTCGTCTTCCATATGGAGCGCGCCCGGCCGTTCATCGAGCAGTCGACCGGCATCACCTGGTTCGAGATCGTGACGGCTATCGCCTTTATGCACTTCGCCGAAGAGAGGGTCGATGTGGCCGTGATCGAAGTCGGGTTAGGCGGGCGATTGGACGCCACCAACGTGCTGACGCCGGAAGTATCGGTCATCACCAGTTTGAGCCTTGACCACACTCAACTGTTGGGCGACACGCTGGCCCAGATAAGCTACGAGAAAGGTGGCATCATCAAACCCGGCGTTCCGGTCGTGGTCGCCGGGCAGAAGGCGGAAGCGCTGGAGACGCTGGAGCGGATTGCTGCCGAGCGTGCCGCGCCGCTGACGGTAGTCGGCCGCGATTGGCGCTATCGCGCCGTCCGCGAAGCGCACGGCGGGCGACAGGGTATCATCATCGAATCGACTACTGCGCCTGATCTGATCCCGGCCGGCACGGAGTTCACCGTCGCGCTGGCCGGCGAGCATCAACTGGAAAACGCCGCCGTGGCCTTGGCCGCGCTGGCGACCGCACGCGGCCGTTTCCCCCAGCTTGACCTTAACGCCCTTCATGAAGGGCTGGCGACAGTGCGGTGGGATGGCCGCCTGCAGGTGTTGCAGGAGGGGCCGGAGCGGCCGGCCTTCGTCGTTGATTGCGCCCACAATGATGACTCGGCCGCCCGTCTGGTCACCGCCCTGACCCACGACTTTGAATACCGGCGCCTGATCTTGATCTTCGGCGCTCCGGAAGACAAAAATGTGGCCGGCATGTTGTCCCGTCTGGTTCCGCTGGCCGACCACATCATCGTGACCACTGCCAATCATCCCCGCTCGGCGTCGCCGGAAGCGTTGGCTGGCATGGTTGCGGAAATGGGCAAGCCGGTATCCATCACCCAAAACGTTGCGGAGGCTGTGACGGACGCCCTGGCAATGGCCAAACCCGGCGATTTGATCGTCGCCGCCGGCTCGATTATTGTCATCGGTGATTTGCTAAATCACTGGGACACTTTACAATCCGACCTTACCTATGGATGATTTTGATTTCAGCCAGTTCCCCGACTTTTCGGAACTTTTCCCCGCTCTGGATAACGAGATTTTCGAACAACCGGTTACCGAGGACAAGGACGGGTTGATCGAATGTCCGTTCTTGCCCCTGCGTGATGTCGTCTTGTTTCCACAGATGGTCATGCCGCTATTCGTCGGCCGCGAGCGCTCGCTGGCCGCCATCAACGCCGCCAATCAGAACCATGAAAATCTGATCGTGGCCGCCCAGCGCGATGACAAGGCGCATGATTCTGAAGAGGAGGGGATATTCGGTGTCGGCACGGAAACCAGTATCGGCCGTGTGTTGCGCATGCCGGACGAATCGACCAGTGTCCTGGCGCAAGGGCGGCGACGGGTGGAGATCCTCGAATTTACCCAACTGACGCCCTACCTTCGCGCCCGCGCACGGGTCATCATCGACGTCGAAGAGTGGCAGCCCAACACCGAGGCCCTCATGCGCGCCGTGCTGGCGTTGTTCGAAAAGGTGGTGGGGCTGAATCATAATCTGCCCGAAGACGCCTATACCTATGCATTAAACCTCGACGAACCGGGCTGGCTGGCCGACTTTGTCGCCTCATCGTTGCCGGTCCCGGTGGCGACGCGCCAGCAAATCCTGGAGATCTTCGACCCGCACATGCGCTTGCAGTCGATCAGCTTGTTGTTGGCCAAAGAACTGGACGTTCTGGAGTTGGAAGATGACATCCAGAACCAGGTGCAACAGGAGGTCGACCGCTCCCACCGCGAGCACTTCCTCAGGGAGCAAATGCGCATCATTCAGAGCGAGCTGGGCGAGCTGGACGTATTCGGCCAGGAGTTGAACGAACTGCGCGAGGCGGTGGAAAAGAAGGATCTGCCGGATGGCGTGCGCGCGAAGATGGAGAAAGAGCTGTCGCGCCTGGGCGCTATGCCGCCTATGTCGCCGGAGATTGGCATCATTCGCAGCTATATTGACTGGATTCTGGATTTGCCCTGGGTCGAAGAGTCGCTCGATAACCTGGACGTGAAGAACGCGGCCGAGGTGCTGGATGCCGACCATTACGGGCTGGATCGAGTCAAGGATCGCATCCTGGAATACATCGCCGTCCGTCGCATTGCGCCCGACACCATGCGTAGTCCGATATTGTGTTTTGTGGGGCCGCCGGGCACGGGCAAGACATCGCTCGGCCGATCCATTTCGCGGGCGTTGGGACGCGAGTTCGTGCGCATCAGCCTGGGTGGCGTGCGCGACGAGGCCGAAATTCGCGGCCACCGGCGGACTTACATCGGCGCCATGCCCGGCCGCATCATTCAGGCCATGCGCCGTGTCGGCACGCGCAACCCCCTCTTCATGCTGGATGAAGTCGACAAGCTGGGCGCGGATTTTCGTGGCGACCCATCGGCCGCCTTGCTGGAGGTGCTGGATCCGGAGCAGAACTACTCCTTTGTCGATCATTACCTGGGTCTCGAATACGATTTGTCGCGCGTCCTCTTCGTCACCACGGCCAATTATCTGGACGCCATTCCCCATGCCCTTCAGGATCGCATGGAAGTCATCGATTTCTCTAGCTATCTGGAAGAAGAGAAACTGGGCATTCTTCATCAGTTCCTCGTTCCCCGGCAACTCGAGCAGCATGGACTGGCGAATAAGAACATCCACTTTACGGAAGAGGGGCTGACGACGCTCGTACGCGAATACACGCGCGAGGCGGGGGTTCGCAACCTGGAGCGGGAAGTGGCCAACGTCGCTCGCAAGATCGCCCGCCAGGTGGCCGAGCGAAAACGATTCCCGCGGCAGATCACGCCCGACAAGGTACGCGAACTGCTTGGCCCCCCGCGCTTTGCTGACGACATCCGGCCCGACCGGGACGAGGTTGGCGTAGCTATCGGCGCCGCCTGGACGGCGGCGGGCGGCGAAATGATGATCATCGAAGTCAACCTGATGCCGGGCAAGGGCAATCTGACCCTGACGGGTCAGTTGGGCGAGGTGATGCGCGAGAGTGCCCAGGCGGCGCTGACCTATACCCGCAGCCAGGTCGATGTGTTGGGCATTCCGCCAGAACGCTTCGAGCATCAGGATATCCATATCCATATGCCGGAGGGGGCGGTGCCCAAGGATGGGCCTTCGGCCGGGGCGACTCTGGCGACCGCGCTGATATCGGCATTTACGGAACGGCCGATCCGCCATGACGTAGCCATGACCGGCGAAATTACCCTGCGCGGCCGGGTGTTGCCCGTCGGCGGCGTGCGCGAGAAGGCGCTGGCCGCGCGGCGGGCCGGCATCGGCACGTTCATCCTGCCGCGCAAGAACGAGCGTGACTTGCTCGACATCCCCAAACATCTGCGTCAGGACGTTAAGTTCATCCTGGTCGACCGCATAGAAGAAGTGCTGGAGGCGGCTCTGAGACCGCCGCCCGACCGGCAAGAGGAATTCTAGTGCAACCAATCGCGACTTTCTCCATCGTGGCCTATGATCCGCAAAATCGGGAGTGGGGCGTGGCCGTGCAGTCGAAGTTCCTGGCGTGCGCGGCCGTCGTGTCCTGGGCGCGGGCCGATGCCGGAGCGGTCGCTACCCAGTCATTTGCCAATGTGGCCTATGGACGAGACGGCCTCGATTTGATGGAGAGTGGCAGCAGCGCGGCCGAAGCCATCGATACGCTGACCGCCGCCGACGAACTGCGCGCCCAGCGTCAGGTCGGTATGGTGGACAAACAGGGCCGCGCGGCGTCCTACACCGGCGATGGCTGCTACGCGTGGGCCGGCCACATCGTGGGCGAGGGCTTCGCTTGTCAGGGTAATATCCTCGTTCCCGGCACGGTCGAGGCAATGGCCACGGCCTTCGAGATAGCGCGGCGCGGGCCGGGCGAGTTGGCCGACTGGCTGGTGGGCGCGCTGGCCGCCGGACAGGCCGCGGGCGGCGACAGTCGCGGGCGACAGGCGGCCGGTGTGTTGGTGGTGCGTCACAACGGCGGCTATGGCGGCAACAACGACCGCTATCTCGACCTGCGCGTCGATGACCATCCC
The DNA here is from genome assembly GCA_017983515.1 of Promineifilum sp. GTDB lineage: Bacteria > Chloroflexota > Anaerolineae > Promineifilales > Promineifilaceae > Promineifilum. Next base: position 37,459 of record JAGOBF010000002.1, read on the forward strand.
GAACCCATCGACAAGCTGACCGAACTGGTGACTATGCATCATCTCCTTTTCGGCCAGGTTGATCCGACCCAGCTCATCCCCTTGTCGGGCGTTGCCGGCGATTTGCAGGCGATCCTGCGTCGCACAGGCCACTATAGCGGCCCGGCCACCGGGATTTTCGACGAGACGACGCGAACCGCGCTGCGGGCTCTGGTCGGCGCCGAAAACTTGGAGGAGCGTTGGGATGGGACGGGCGATACCATCGACCGCGTCGTCGTGGATTACTTGATAAATCGATTCGGATGATGGGGAAAATTTACATCGGACTTATACGGACAGAGCGGATTTCACGGATTTATGATTTCTATCTGCTAAACCCGTGTCCTGTCCGCGTTTAACTCGTCCCAACGACGGAAGCACTCATGGCTGAGGGAAAATCGCGGGCCTTGCTAATCGAGCGGCCGATCGTCGTGCGCACCTACGATATCGATTTCGCCAATATTGTCCACAATATCGTTTACCTGCGCTGGCTCGAAGATTTGCGCTCGGAAATCCTGGCCGACGTTCTGCCCATCGAGGAGATTTTGTTAACGGGGATTAGCCCCATCCTCACCCGGACGGAGATCGACTACCGGCTGCCGGTGCGCATTGGCGATGCTGTGACCGGGCGTATGTGGGTAGCCGACCTGTCGCGCACCCGCTGGACGCTGGCATCGGAAATTCTAGTCGATGATCAGGTGTGCACGACCGCGCGCCAGAGCGGCTACTTCGCCGATCTGAAGACGCTGAAGCCGGTACGCGTGCCGCAGCAGCTTCGAGAGCAGTGGCAGCAACAATAAAGTCTAGCGCCAGTTTTCGATGTCGGCTTTGATCGTGCTCACGAAGTTATCGGCCGACGCGCCGTCCAATATGCGGTGATCGAACGTGAAGCTGACGAACGCCAGCGGCCGGATGGCGATGGCATCATCGATGACCTTCACCCGCTTCTCGATGGCCCCTACACCCAGAATGCCGCATTGTGGCTGATTGATGATCGGCGTGGCGAAGAGGCTGCCTGTCGTGCCGTGGTTGGTGATCGAGAATGTGCCGCCCTTGACGTCGTCGGGCTTGAGTTGCTTGTTGCGCGCCCGGTCGGCCAGGTCGTTGATCGTTCGCGCCAGCCCCAGCAGGTTTAGTCCGTCGGCGTTTTTGATCACTGGCACAATGAGCCCGTCGTCGATGGCCGTCGCCATGCCAATGTTGATCTCGCGCTTCAGCAGGATACCGTCGTCCGACCAGCTGCTGTTGACCATCGGGTGGGCCTTGAGCGCCCGAATGGTGGCGGCGACGATGTAGGCGGTGAAGGTCAGGCGCACGCCGTCGCGGCCGAAACTCTCCTTGTTCGCTCGGCGATGGGCGGCCACGGCCGAAAAGTCTATCTCGAACACAGTGGTGACGTGGGGGCTGGTCTGCTTGCTGCGCACCATGTGTTCGGCGATCGAGCGGCGAATGCTGGTCAGAGGTATTAGCTCGGCCTGCCCGTCAGCGACCGGGAGGGCGACCGGTCTGGCGGGCGAGGCCGGCGGTGTCATAGGCGCAGGCTTTGTCTCTTTCCTGGTCTCCGTTGTCGGCGCGGTAGACGAAGATTCGGCCGCGGCCGCCTTGCCTTCCTCGATAAATCCCAACACGTCTTCTTTCGTAATCCGTCCATCGCGGCCGGTGCCGGTCACGCGGCCGAGATCGACGCCGTGCTCGGCGGCGACGCGACCGACAACCGGGCTGATGCGGCCGGTGTAGACCCCCGACTTTTCGGTGGGCGCGGCAACAGAGGGTGGTGTAGGAACGGCAGTCACCGCCGGCGGTTCAGAGATGGGCTTCTCGGTTGCCGACGGGTGGTCGCCGTTTCCGGAAACCGACTCTCCCGGCTCTCCGATGTAAGCCAGGACTGTGCCGACGGGCACGGTTTCGCCCTCATTGACGCATAGCTTAAGAATGACCCCCGCCGATTCGCTGGTCGTCTCGGTTGTCACCTTGTCCGTTTCGACTTCGGCAATGGGGGCGAACTGCTCGATGCGGTCGCCCTCTTTGACGAGCCAGCGAGACAGCGTTCCTTCGATGACGCCTTCCCCCATTTCCGGTAACGTTATCCTGGATGCCATACTGAATTCCCCCTTCTGGTTATTGGAAGCGCGGATAACGGGCTGGATTGACCTCGTTCATCATATCGTAGATCACCGCCAGAACATCTTCGGCGTTGGGTTTGGAGAAGTAGGCTCCATCGGAGCCGTAGGCCGGGCGATGGGGCTTGGAGGTGATGGTGCGCGGCTCGGAGTCGAGCCAATGGAAGCCACCCTGTTTCTCGATCACTTCCTGCAGCATGTAGGCCGTGGCTCCGCCGGGCACGTCCTCATCCAGGAAGAGGATGCGACTGGTTTTCTTGAGCGACTCGAGGATGATGCTATAGCGATCAAAAGGCAGCAGGGTTTGCACGTCGACTACTTCGGCATCGATACCCACGGTCTCCAGCATTTCGGCCGCTTCCAGCGCGATGCGACAGGCCGCGCCGTAGGTGACGATAGAGACGTCCGTACCTTCACGCAAAATCTCCGGCACGCCAAGAGGCACGGTGATGTCGCCGATGTTGGTGGGCAGGCGCTCTCGCAGCCGGTAGCCGTTCAACACTTCGATCACTACACCCGGCTCGTCGCCCAACATCAAGGTGTTGTAGAAGCCGGCCGCTTGGGTCATGTCGCGCGGGACGCACACGTGTATGCCCCGCAACAGATTGACCACTGCGCCCATGGGCGATCCCGCGTGCCAAATGCCTTCCAGCCGGTGGCCGCGCGTGCTGATGATAACCGGTGCTTTCTGCCCGCCGCGCGTACGCCAGTGGAGGGATGCCAGGTCGTCGGAGAGAATTTGCAATGCATATAGCAGATAGTCAAGGTATTGAATTTCGGCGATCGGCCGCAGACCACGCAAGGCCAAACCGATGGCCTGCCCGACGATGGTCGCCTCGCGAATGCCGGTGTCAGCGACGCGCAGTTCGCCGTATTTGGCTTGCAGACCGGCCCACGTCTGGTTGACACCACCCAGCAAGCCGACGTCTTCGCCGAAGGCTATTACGCGCCGATCGCGGGCGAGCAGCGCGTCGAAAGCCGCGTTGAGGATTTGCGATCCGGGTACGTTGGGAGAGTCCGGGCTATAGGTAGGGGCGACGGCCGTGACGTTCAAGGCCGAATCGGCTGATTGACTATAGAGGTGGGATCCGTACCTTTCCTCGTTGAGCGTCGATTCTTCTTTTCGCCATTCGAGCAGTTCGGCGATGGGCGACCCCGGCTCGCGCGGTTCTTGGCGAGTCAGCAAGATCACTTCGCTTATGGCGGTTAAGATGTCGCGCCGCATGAGGGCATCCTTGGCCAGCAAGCGCCGGCGGATCGCCTGAATCCGGTCCCCCTGGGGGGAAGAGCCGGCGATGCGCTCGAAGATCGCCACGACGTTCTGACGTTCATCGTAGATGGGCCGCGTGAAAGCGCTCCAGGCCTTGGAGCGCATATTCTCGACGAACTTTTCGGCGTTGCGCTCCAGATTGTCCAGTTCACCCGGCGGCGCAATTCGTTGCTCGATGATCCATTGGCGCATCTGGTGCAAGCAATCGTACTCTCGCTCCCAGGCCAGTCGCTCGGGGGTTTTATAGCGCTCGTGACTGCCCGAAGTCGAGTGGCCCAACGGTTGGGTCATTTCCGTGACATGGATGATGATCGGCACGTGGGAGGTGCGGGCCAGGTCGGCCGCGCGCGTATAGGTCTCCAACAACGCCGGGTAATCCCAGCCTTTCACGGTATAAATTTCATATCCGCCGTTGCGGCCTGCTTGGCGTTGGAAACCAGCCAGCAGTTCAGACAAGTTCCCCTTGGTGATCTGATATTCGTTGGGGACCGAGATGCCGTACTCATCGTCCCAAATCGAGATGATGACCGGCGCTTGCAGGATGCCGATGGCGTTGACTGCTTCCCAGAAAACTCCTTCGGCCGTCGAAGCATTGCCGATAGTTCCGAAGGCGATCTCATTGCCGTTGCGCGAAAACTGGGTCAGATCGTGCAGGCTCTCCAGCTCGCGATAGAGGCGGGAGGCATAGCCCAGCCCTACCAGACGAGGCATCTGAGCCGCCGTGGGCGACAGATCGGCTGAAGAATTGTGGGCTTGCGTCTGCTCGCGCCATGTGCCGTCTTCGTTGAGCAGCCGGGTGGCGAAGTGGGCATTCATTTGCCGCCCGGCCGAATTCGGGTCGGCCGATACGTCGGTATGAGCATAGAGTTGGGCAAAGAATTGCTGTATCGTCGTCGCACCGATGGCGAACATGAAGGTCTGATCGCGATAATAACCGGCGCGAAAATCGCCGAGTTGGAACGCTTTAGCCATGGCGATCTGGGCAATCTCTTTGCCGTCGCCGAAGATGCCGAATTTGGCCCGTCCATTGAGCACCTCGCGGCGTCCAATCAGGCTGGCTTGCCTACTCTGCAGGGCCAGCGTGTAATCGCGTAATACCTCGGCCGTGCTCATATACAGTTGGGAAGGCTTGGAAGTCTTTTGTTTGGTCTCTTTTGTCTCGAGCATATCTTATTTAGAGTGCCGGCCGACAGGCTGTTGGATTCAGCCAGAGTCCCCGTTAGCCTTCGGTCCGGTCGTTTGTGCAACGCTATTGATCAGATGCGTTGCCGTCCTGCGATTCAGTTTTACCATCGGAATGGCGCAATCAGAGTGGGTCATTACCTACCCGGCCAACTCTTCACGAGCGTCCCGGATCTTATTTCCATGATAGCACAAAAACGCGTGGCAGGAATATACCTTATGTGTACCTAATCGTTTTACGGAAGGGGGGATACACTGAGATTGTCGAAGAACACGCGCACACCGCCGCCACCTAGCGTTTGCACCAACAATCCGACGTCACCGCTTTTAAAGGTGTTATCCGTGACCCGGCCGACTTCCTGATCGTTGACGAAGAAAATCATGTTGCCGGCTTCGGCCTGAACGCGAAGCTTGTTGGTCACGTTGAGACCGGGGACGACCGCCGACGATTCAAACCAGTGGTCGCCGATGATGGGGACTTCTTCGGCCCCGTCCTGATAGCGGCCTATCCAGACGTAGCCGTCGGCCGAGACCTTGAACAAGTAAAAGTCACCTTTATCGGCATCGGCGCGAAATAGTAGGCCGTAGCCGTTATCGAGCGGGCCTTCGACTGGGGTGGCCTCCAGTTCATAAACGCCGTCGCCAAAGGTTTTTCCGGCCGAAGCCCAGCGGCTGACATCATTCTCCAGCACTTTGAAGTCATAGACGCCATCGACGACGCCGCCGATCGAATAGGCATCTTCACCGCTGCTCCAGTTGCCGGGGTTATCGAATGATTCGTTAAACGGCAGATTACTCGTGTTACCGTTTTGACAACCGGCCAGCGTCATGAAGCCGATAATAAGAAAGAATAGCACGAAGAGGGATAGAATTCGGTTACGTTTCTGGATCATTTTGACTCGCTTTGCTTGGCGAACGTTATGTTTCTGCTATACTTATTTTTGCTTGGGCGCGTAGCTCAGTTGGTTAGAGCGCACGGTTCACATCCGTGAGGTCGCGGGTTCGAGTCCCTCCGCGCCCACTCCAAGCATTATACCCTAGGTTGTGTCTTGTCAGGTTGATAAAGTGCATTGCCAATAATGTGTTAGTGAGTGTCCGGTAGAATTGGCCTGCGCCTGGTCGGGAAAACGAATACTTTTCATGAATGGCTCGGTTTGTCGCCGAGCCGTTTCGTTTAGCCGTCATTCCACTTGCCCTTTGCGCGGTACGCCGGCTACGTGGGAGATAGGGACGGCAAACATGATGCCGGTGTGGGGGGTGGACAATGGCCCGAGCAATGACTCGGTGACATCGATCAACCGCTGCACCATTGCTTCCCCTTGCACGATCGAAAAGATGGTGCGGTGATGTTCCTCACGGCTGTGGAAGAACGAGCGAATGCTCGGCATGAGTGGTATGTCATCACGGTAGCCTTCCTTGAGGCGTATGCGGGCCAGACCAGTGCTTTCCAGTATTGTGATGCCCCCCACGCCCGTATTTTCCCAGGCGTCGAAGACCTCCAGTTCGCGAGCGATGTCGTCCAGTATCAGCGTGACTAGGTAATACATTGAAAGCACCTTCCCGTATTTTAAGATCAATCACCTTGAGCTGGTGATTTATCATCTGCTTCTGCTATGGCATCGGCGTCTGCTTCTCGATAGGCCAACCTCAACATGAACGGAGTGATGACGGTGGCCATTATGATCATGAAGACTAGCACGGAGAATGATTCGCGCTGAATCACCTGCCCGGAGAGGGCGACTGAGGCGACGATCAAGCCAACCTCACCGCGCGAGACCATGCCGATGCCCAGGCGCAGCGAATCGCGGCGATTGAACCCGGCTAGAAGCGCGCCGCCGCCGCTGCCCACGATCTTGGTGATGACGGCGATAAGAGTCAATACGATGGCAAAAATCCACAGACTGCCGCTAACGGCGCGCAGATCGGCCTGGAGACCGATATTGACCAAAAAAATGGGCACAAAGAAGCCGTAGGCCATGGCCGAGATGCCTTCCTCGATGCGCCCTACCAGAGGTGAGCGGGCCAGGAATAGGCCGGCCATGAACGCGCCGGTGATGGCCGCCACGCCGCCCAAGGCTTCGGACGACCAGGCGAACAGAAGGCAGGTGATTAAGCCGAACACCGTGACGCCTTGGCGAATGAGCAGATCGCTAGTTCGGCGGAGTAAGGACGGCAGGATGAAAAGCCCCACGGCCGTGGCCCCGATCAGGAAGATTACCATGCGCAGCAGGATGATGACCAGACTACCGCTTCCACCGCCGCCGCCAACGCCAAAGACAACTGTGGCGGCCGACAACAATAGCACAACGAGAACGTCATCGAAGACGGCCGCGCCCAATAAACCCAGGCCGACCTTGCTGCGCAGCGCGCCCAACTCCATGAGCGTTTGGGCCGATATGCTGACGCTGGTGGCCGATAGAGCCAGGCCGACAAAGATCGCTTCGATCGATTCCAGGCCAAACAATCGGGCGGTCAAATAGCCGCCAGCCAGCGGCGCGACGACGCCCAGCGACCCGGCCAATGCCGCCACTCTTCCCGAACGTAATAAATCCTTGAGGTCTAGCTCCAGGCCGGCCAGGAACATCAATAACAGAACGCCGATCTCGGCGAAGAGGGTCAGCGATTCGGCCAGATGCGTATCACCGGCAAACCATGTAACCGAACCGAGCATATTTAGGACGGTCGGCCCCAAAAGGAGGCCCACCAATAGTTCGCCCAGCACCGACGGCTGGCCCAACCGTACGCTCACGTAGCCGCTGGCCTTGGCGGCAGTCAGGATGATAGCGACAGCCAGCAAAAAATTGAGCAGCTCAGACATCTTGGGCGGTCTGCTTGATCATCTTTAGTTGGATCTGATCTCCTCGCTTCTCCAGGGCGACTGTATCGCCGGTCGCTATTAACTGGATAACGTCTGCTTCGAAGCTATGAGCGTAGGGAATTCCTTCCAGCGAGCAGGCCGGGGCCATCTGCTGATCGATCTCCGTGTTGATGACGGCAATCGGCGCCGTTCCCCGATAGAACAGCTCCAGCAAGACATAGGGCGCGACGCTGGAACCCGTGCCTCGGGGGAAAATGGCGATCTTGCCGGCCAGGCTTTGGCCGTTTGCCGGGTGGTCCGGCTCTTCAATGACTCCCGTCTCGCGATTGACGTAGCCCAGGAAGGTGATAGGTGTGTCGGTGACAAATGCCTCGCCCACTATCGTGTAGTCACTCTGTGACGGCAGCCCTTGCCCGGTGACAGGGCCGGCCGCGGCTTTGCCGGCATCGGCCGCTGCTCGCTTTTCACTGGGCCGAGCGGCTCTGTTTTTTCTCTGCGGGGCCGCTCCCCCCGGCGTGGGCGTCGTCGTGGGCTGATTTTCGACGGGAGACAATTCGCCAGTGGCGATAGCAATGCAGTCGGCCAGTCTCATGACTGACGTGGGGATTCCATTGAGAGCAGACTTGATGTAATGTTCGGCCTTCATCGAGTTGGTGAGAATGCGCGTGACCCAACTCTGATCGTAGGGGACGACCTCCGGGCAAGTATTTTCCAACAACAGCGCGCCACTAGCGCGGATGACGTCGGCCAGGCCCGTTTTCTCGGCGATAGCTTTGGCGGCGGCCGAGGTGAAAACCCACAATGGAGGCGGTGCTCCGGGCGGGACGGGATCGGCTGTCACGCTGCGCCCGCGCAGGTGCCGGGCGATCTCGCGTAACTCACCTACTGACGCTTGCGGGCAACCCAGCACGACCAGCGAGACGGGCGCGACGGGCTGCAACTCCCGATAGCGCTGCTCGAGCTCGGCCGCCCCGAAAGACAGACGATCCTGATAGTCTCCCTCCACAGGTTCGTCAGACGTGACGATGTGGAGCAACGCACAGCCATAGTTGGCCGCGGCCGCGCTGAGCGCTTTTCGCTGTTCGTGCGACAGGTCGGCCGGCAAACCCATGATGGCCGGTATCGGGCCGTATGGCATGCGCCAGCTCGGGCGGCGTTGCTTGCCGATCCAGTCGCCCAGCACTGAGAAGTCAGTTGGATCGGCCAGCGGAATGCTCACTGAGACGAGTAGATTGGGGCGGCGCGCTTCATCTTCCAGCAGCCCATAGTCCGGCGTGTAGCCGGTGAGGGCGCAGGCCAGGGCGGAGAGGCCCGACTCGCGATTGGTGCGCAGGTCGCAATAGGAATTGGCGAAACAGATGGCATTTGATTCGGCCCAGGCGGCCGGCCCGCCGCTGAGTGCGGGTTGCACTTCATCCCATTCGTAGGGCACACACGATTGAATCGTACTGACGCCCAGGGCGGCATATGAGTCGATAATTTCACGATGGTGGGCCTGGAATTCCGGAACCACGATGCGCATGGCCGGAAACTGGGCTTCGTCGCAGCCGGCCGCGTTGAGCGTGGTGGGAACGGCAACGCCCCGGCCCGGGTCTTCGGCCAGTCGTGCCAGGAATAGCCGTAAGCCAAGGCCGCCGGTCAGTGGCGATACACCGGATAAGTGGGCGCTGCTGATTGGCGTCAGGCGTTCGGCACCGGCCATGGCGGCCAGATCCATCAAAAGGCGCATGCCCATCTGACGGGCGCGGCCTTGCTCGCCGGCCAACATGGCCCGCTGCTCGGCGTTTAACTGAGGGGGGGAATGGAGGGTCATATTGAATTACCTGTTACTCGATTGTTGCCCTGAAGAAGTTGTAGGCGATTACTTCTATCGGCCTCTCGAACTGGGCGCCGACACCGGGCAGAAGCGGCATGCCCATATCCTAGCTCCGGCTTTTGCTGTCCAGATATCGATCCAAATCCACCGTGCCGTATTCTCCGCGTTCATACTGGCGGCGATCCGCGCCCCACGGAATGGTACAATCGAGGCCCATCTTGGCGGTCATACTTTTGCGGCCGGGGACGTGGATGCCTGAGGGATCCAACGAGCTACCCGATTGATTCGCGTAGACATACAAATCGCGGTCGGCCTGAAAGCGGGTCGCCATGGCCCATTCCACCTGCGCCGGGTCATAGATGTCGACGTCGGTATCCACCACCCAGACGTGCTTCAGCGAACCATGTCCCTGGAATGCGGCCTCAATGGCCAGGCGGCCGTCATCCAGCCCCTGCTTGTCGATCTGCACCACGGCGTGGAGCCAGGAAGCGCCACCCGGCGTGATGGTCGCGCCGGTACAACGGGTCACCTGATTGACGGCAGCGAAAATAGTTGGTTCCTTGGGCATGCCCATCAGCAGCTTGTGTTCCAGTCCGCCGGGTAGCAAGGCGTGGAAGATAGGTTCCCGGCGATGGGTTATCAAGTCTATTTCGATGGCGGGTTGCTGGCGGGTGATGTCCATAGTCTCCGTCAAATCCATGAATGGGCCTTCGCTGACCGATTGCCGGGTGATGCGGCCTTCCAGCACGATTTCGGCATCGGCCGGGACGTAGAGATCGTTGGTCAGGCACTTCACGACGGGTGTCGGCTCCAGCGCATTGGCGACAGCCATTTCATCGACGCCGGGCGGAGGGGACATCGACGCGGCCAGATGGACGCCGAGGGAGACGCCGATACAAATCGCCACCGGCAGATCGCCTTCCGTTTTCTGCATGGCCTGATACGTCCCGCGGTTTTCGACGATGCGCGCGGTGAAGCGTCGCTCGTCAAGGCGTAGCAAGCGATGGTAGCACATGTTGCGGCCCAGCTCGGGATCGTTGACGATGACGACGTTGCTGGCGATATAATGGCCCCCATCCTGTGGTAAATGAAGTAGAATGGGCAAATCCAGAAGATTTACCTGTTCCAACACGACCTCCTGACAGGCGGCCGACTCGACGATGGGAGGCGGCACCGGATTTTCAAGCCCATTAGTCAGGTGATGGAGCAGGCTCGGTATTTCAATACCCAGGGCCATGCTGAAGTAGCGGCGCTGGGAGCACACGCCGGAACATACGCGCCATCCGGGGTAGCCCTGGACGTCCGTGAACAACACCGGCCGCCCCTCCAGGGCGTGGGCGACGTTGGCGATTTCGAAGGTCGTGTCGACAGGCTGGTCGATGCTGATCAAGTCGCCGGTGTCGGCGGCCATTTCGATGAAGCGGCGAAAACTCATAAGTTTTTGATCCTTGTGTAGGGTTTGATTATAACCAAGAGGCTCCTTGGGGTCGATTTGCGAGAACGATGGTCTGCGGCCAGTCCGATTATCTATAATGGTTGCGTCGAGTCGTTGGGATATTTAGGCACGTTGAGGTGTGAAATGGGCGATCGCCATATTGTTGGATTAGGGTTGGTATTGTTATTGTCGACTTCTTTGGCCTGTAACGCCTTCGCGGGACGCAGTAACACGTTGCCCCCGCCGCCCATCCCCACGGCTGCGCCGGAGAGTGCGGCGACGCCCGGCGAGGCGAATCTGGCCCCGACGGTTACGCTGCCGGCCGACGAGCCCATCGAACAGGTGCAGGGAACGGTGCGCATCCTGGTCGATCTGAATATCCGCTCCGGCCCTGGTGTGCGCTTCGATCGCGTGGGCTTCTTGTTGAAGGACGAACGCGTGGCCGTGATCGGCCGGGATTCTCAAAGCGGGTGGTGGCAAATCAAATGCCCCGAGAACGACAATGTGCCGGCGTGCTGGGTATCCGGCGGTTCGCAGTTCACTTTGCTGGAAAGTGGAGAGTAGTGAAAAAAGGTGCTCCCCCTGTCCTGCGAAACAGGGGGAGCTGCAGAGAGGGGATGTAGCCTGCGAGCAAGCGTTTGAAACGTCCGGGCCCAGACCCGGACGGGAAGACATCTTACTTTCGTCGAAGGAAGGCCGGAACATCCAGGTTGGCCGGCGCGAATCGCGCCGCCGGCTCCTGAGCGGCCGGTTCTTCAGCCCGTTCGGCCGGCTTTTCGGCCCTTGCCGGCGGGTGGGCCTGGCGCGCGGCCGTCTCGAACAGCCCAGTGTCATTTCGCTGCAACAACTGCCGGCGCATGTGCGTCTGATCGAAACGGGTGGCGATCACCGTAATGCGTATCTCGTCGCCCATGGCCTCATCCACGACCGCGCCGAAAATCACATTCGCATCCGGGTGAGTCGTCTCGCGGATGACTTCGGCCGCCTCATTGACTTCATACAGACTTAGGGTGTTTCCCCCGGTAATATTGAACAGGACTCCCTGCGCGCCATCGATGGTGACATCAAGTAAGTGCGAGCTGACCGCCTGTTCGGCGGCGATGCGGGCGCGATCCTCGCCCGAGCCTCTGCCCACCGCCATCAATGCCGCGCCGCCTTTGGTCATGATCGTTTTCACGTCGGCAAAGTCGAGGTTGATGAGACCGGGTACGGTGATGAGCTCGGTTATTCCCTGAATTCCCTGGCGCAAGACATCGTCGGCCAGCTGGAAGGAATCCTCCAGGGGCATGCGTTTGTTGGTGATGTCCAGCAGGCGGTCATTGGGAATGATGATGAGCGTATCCACGTGCTTTTGCAGCTGTTCGATGCCGCGATCGGCCGAGGCCGCGCGCTTGCTGCCCTCGAAATGAAAAGGACGGGTGACGACGCCAATCGTCAGCGCGCCGAGTTCCTGGGCCACGCGGGCCACAACCGGCGCCGCGCCGGTGCCTGTGCCGCCGCCCATGCCGGCCGTCACAAAAACCATGTCGGCTCCCCGCAGGACGGATTCGATCTCATGAAGAGATTCGCTGGCCGCTTTCTCACCCTGATCAGGGTAGCCGCCGGCGCCCAACCCTCTGGTCAGCTTGTCACCGATGCGCACGCGTACCGGTGCATCGGAAAGGGAGAGAGCCTGGTTATCGGTGTTGACGGCGATAAAGTCCACACCTTTCACACCTTCGGCAATCATGCGATTAATCGCGTTGCTGCCTGCTCCTCCAACACCGATAACACGGATGCTGGCGGCGCTATCCGTATTCGTTGTTTGTTGCATCCTCTTTTCCCTTCCTTTCGATAGCGAGCAAAGAGAACTGACATGCCGATCAGGGTAGAAGCTTAAAACAGGGTGGCTTTATTCCCCGGCCGTCCGTCGTATCCGCTGGCAAATTGCTCCAGCACCGACTTCTCGACCAACCACTTGTTGCCGAATTTTATGGCCGGTAGCTTGCCGTCTCGGATGAGTCGGCGCACTGACTCCGGATGTATTCCCAGCCGCTTACTAACCTGATCCACATCGGAATAATTTTCCAGTAAGTTCTCTTTGCTCATAATTAGCACCGCTGACATCCGGTGGCCCATCTTCCCCATGAGCCATGCCAATAACTGTTTGTGTCATGCGGGATACTACAACATATTGCAACAATACAACAGTAATTGGCCTAAGTCAATAGTCCCCGCCAGGCTGAAGAATGTTTTTACATTACTCAGTAAAATGGGAGAGTCCGAGTATTTTGATCATTCACGGCGCACCAGACATATCTCATTCCAGGAGCAGGCCACAGATGGAAACGAGGGAGGTGTCCGATTGATCGGCCGAACATTGAGCGTAGGCCACTTGAACTCCCGCGCTCGCCTCCAGATAGCGCAGCATGAGATACAACGGGGCAAAGCCGCAGATGCGGTTGCGGTCGTCGATCTGCGCGATCTGCTGATAAAAATCGGCCGCGTTCCCGTGGACAATCGCTTCCATCAGCCTCTCGTCTTCCTGCCGCAAGACCGCGCGTCGCTGAGTGTCCATGTCGAACGTGTCGCCGAATGCGGGCCCGACGTGGGCCAGATCGACCGAACCGACGGCCAGGACACGGCGACCGTCCGTCGCGCGGCACAGGGCATCCAGAAAACGGTTATACGTCGGATCGTCCTGCGGATGGGTGCCGCTGGTTACGAAGTGGTGGAAAGAGCCGACAAGGATGGGGATCATCGGGCAAGGCGTTTGTCCGGCCTGGTGAAAGATGTGGTGGAGCCAGACGGCCGATAACTCCACCGAGTGTTCGTTGCGGTGGTTTAGCTCTTCCTGGTAGGCGGCTGCTTCGCCAATGGCGGCGGACAATTGATCGATCAGATCGCGATCGGTGTCGAGCACGCCATAGGGAGTGGCGTAGGCTTGGCGCGTCAAGGTCAGGCTGCCCGAACGGCCATTGTGATCCGTGCCAAATATCAGCACCAGGTCGGCTTCCAGGGCAGACAGAGCCGCCGCGCGCCACACTCGGGCGTAGACCGAGCCACCGCGCTGATAGTCGATGTGGGGCGAGACGATGCCTCGCCACTGGTTCGATCCGCCCGGTGCCGTGCCGTTGGCGTACCCTTGAAACAATGTAGTTAGTTCGCCAGGTTCAGAGGGATAGCTTAATCCGGCCAAAGCCGGCGGCCGGTAGGCCTGGGCGCGGTAGGCCTGCAGGTGTCGCCCGCGCTCGCTCTCAAATCGCGCGTTTTGCAGCAAGAACGCGCGGTCAAGCTCGGCCAACGCTTCCTCGACAGCGGCGAAGGGGACGTCGCCGCCCAGTTGACGGGATAACTCGCGGTGGATCATTTCCGGCGTGTGCGTCCCGTCACACAAGAGAAGCATCTGGGCCAGGACCTGTGGGAAGATGAGCTGACGATCACTTAGCTGCCACGGATCCCGAAGCAACCACATCTGTTCACCGTGGTGGAATACAGGCTGAAAATCAAGCGTTCTTAATTGCGGAAGGGTCATAGCTTCAGACCAACAGCGGCCGGCCGGCTTAGGGACAAAGCGGCGCAAATCCGAACGGGCCGAGGAGCATCTCGAAGAATGACGCCAGGGGTCCACAGTAAAGCAATCGCCCCTGATCATAGGCGTCGAGGATCAGGAAGGTTCCGGCGCAGACTAGAAGCAGGGCCAGTAGCAATCCGCAGCCGACCAACAGTCCCCGGCCCCGTCGTGGCTCTTCGGTAGCATAAGAAGGGGCCGGTGTGTAAGCGGGAGCGGGTTGAGGCGCGGCGGCCGGCGGCCGTGGCGCGGGTGGGGTCAAGTGTGGTGACGGCTGAATGGGTTTGGCCTGGACAGGTGAAACAGGGGGTGAATAGAGTTGGGTGGGCCGTTCGGCCAGGTCTGGAGCAGGGCCGGGGGCGTTGGCCGCCGCCGGCTCCGACGCGGACAAGTAGCGCAATCTGACCGTATCGCCCAGATCGATCGTGTCACCGTCCTGCAAGAGAGTCAGATGGGTGATGCGTTGGCCGTTGACGAACGTGCCGTTCGTGCTACCGGTGTCCTCCACGGCAAAGCCATCGGCCCGACGCACGATTCGAATGTGTCGCCGCGATACTTCGGCGTCGGCCAGCACCAGATCGTTGCCCGCGCTGCGGCCGATGGTCAGTTGCTCAGTCTGCAACTGTATCCGGGTCGTTGGCACCGGCCCACGTTCCACGACGAGAAGGGCATCTGTTTCGTTCATGATCCTCTAACTATATCCACGATCATCCCGTTGGGCGAACGTGTCACTCGTGCATGTCGAGTCGTGCCTGACGCGCGTCGCTGACGATGGTTTGCCGGATCACCTGACGCAAGGGCTCATCCGACGTGCTCAAATAGATCGTCACCCGCTTGGGTGGCGGCAGCTCGCTTTCGTCGACGTCCTCCAACGATTGCCCAAATCGCGTGAATTCCGGCCCCCAGCGCGCCAAAAAAGTAACGGCCAGCACTTCGACCGGGCGAGAGCCGTAAAGTAGCCAGCCCGATTGAAGCGTCTGCAAGCTGCGCGCGTTGAAAAACTGATACAGATATTTGCCGGCCTGTTCCTCGACCATCACGACGTGCTCGCCCAAGGGCACGCGCCAATAAGTTGCCGGGTGGAAGAGTAGGCTCTTGTCGCGGCCGCTCACGCTGAATATGCCCGTGGCCGTCACATTCACTTTTTCGTTCGCGGGCAGTACCCCCAGGTCGGCGTCGTCGGCGAAGGATCCGCCGTCGGGCACAAAGCGATTGTAGTTATCGCGTTTCGCCCGCCAGAGCGAAAAGTTCACCCAGACGACGACGATCAACAAACCCACCAGCAGGGGCGCTGGCCACAGTTGCAGCCAGCCTATCACCAGTAAGATGATGGGCACCCAGCGGACCAGCGAACTCAGTCTTATCCCCAGAAATGTCCGGTAGTTAAGCATATACATCGTCGCATAAGCGCGGCTCAGATAATTCAAGTAGAGGCGTCGCGGGGTTGAGAGTGAATCCATTCCCCTATTTTATGCGATTGACGCCTGAATGCCACCGGAATGACACATTCTTGTTGCGCTAATCTTTGGCCCGTTTGCGCTCATATTGTCGCGCCATTCACTTAATGATCCGGCGACCCAATGTGGCCCATTGTCGCCACGATAGTAAGTGTTGGCTGAATCCACGAGCCCATGGCGCCGGGGAACGGCGCCCCGTTGTACAATCCCGTCCCATGCGTTTATTGACCATTTTTGTTATCCTGATCGTATCGATGAGCGGCTGCCGTGGCCTGGGGGACGATCAATCCGCCACTGTCACACCCTCGACTCAGTCTGGCGTAGTGGTGACAGCGACGATTGCCGACACGGTGCCCACGGCCGGTCCGGTCGGTTCGTCGCCCACAGCCACCACACCCCCCGATCCGCCGGCCACGACTGTGCCGCTGCCTCTGTCGCCCACGGTCGATAGTTCAACCGCCCCTGCCCCATCGATAGCCGATGCCCGCCAGGCCACCGCCCGCGAGCTGGCCGAGATCGTTCCTCCATTCCGCGACGACGTCCGCCTGGCCGTGGCCTATTTGCAGGCCGACCCGGCGATCGCCACGCCCCAGCTTCCGGCCGATCTCGAGGTGGGAGACCACGACGCGTTCTTCATCGGCAACGTCGACAGCAATACCTTCAGCACCATCGACGCCGAATTACTGAGCATCGGCAAACACGCCTACTTCTGGTTTGATCGCGGCGAGACCTCTATCGAACCTGACGCCGAGGAGTTGGCCGCGGTCACAGCCGCCTTCGACGAGATATTTCAGACGCTGTACGCTTATTTCGGGATCTCAGAGCCGCCGGGCGGCCGAGTCCACATCGTTCACGCAGCGCCCACGGCGCTGTGCGATGCCGCCGATCGTTGCCGCCTGGCCGGCTATTTTTCATCGCGCGACTTGTTACCTGAGTCGATTCGGCCGCAGTCTAACGAACGAACGATGTTCGTGATGAACACCCAGCAGTTCGACGGGGCCACGTACCTGGACGTGCTGGCCCATGAACTGCGCCACATGCTCGGCAACAGTTATGACTTCGGTGAGGAAGACTGGTTTGTGGAGGGCGGGGCGATGCTGGCCGAAGACCTGGTAGGATTTACGCAAATCCCTCAGTTGCGAGGTAGCTTGTTCCTGCAGAATCCCGACCAGCAGTTGAACAGTTGGACTGAAGAAGACACCATTCCATACTATGGGCAGGGCTACCTGGTGAATCGCTATCTATATGACCGCCTGGGCGCGGCACTGTACCATGAGTTCATTGTCAGCCAGGAGGCGGGGCTTCGCGCGGTCGACGCAGTGGCGGCGAACAACCAGCTTGAGTTCACGGGCATTGATCTGTGGCTCGACTGGCTGGCGGCCATGGCGCTGCGCGACGCTCGAGATGTGCCGGATGCGTTCCGTTGGCAAGGCCCGGAATTGGGCCAATTGGCGACCGAGCCGGTTAACAACCTGCCGGCCTCCTTTTCGACAACCGTCGAACAATTCGCGGCCGATTATTACGAACTCCCGTCGAGCGGTGACGTTACGATTAAGTTCAATGGCACGCCAACCGTATCGCTCATGGGCACCACGGCCCCTTCCGGCGACTCTATCTGGTATGCCCAGCGGGCCAACGAGAGCAATCCACGCCTGACCCGCGCTGTTGACCTGCGCGGGATCAACGCGGCGACACTGGAATACAAGGTTTTCACCGACACTGAGCAGGGCTACGACTTTGCCTATGTCTCCGCCTCAACCGACGGCGGCCAGGTTTGGCAATCGCTGACGGCGGAGGGGATGCAGGGTCTTGATGGCGCCGATGACCCGTCGGATAGCGCGCTGGCGCCCCGCTTTTACACCGGCCACAAGCGAGCGTGGGTTACTGAATCGATTGACCTCTCGCCCTTCGCCGGTCAGGAGATCCTATTGCGCTTTGAGTATGTCACCGATCCGATTCTGACCTACGGGGGTTTCGCTCTGGACGACATCGCCATTCCCGAAATTGCTTTCCGCGACGATGCGGAAACCGCGGACGAGGGCTGGCTTGCTGAGGGGTTTACTCGCGCTACGGCCGAGCTGCCACAAACCTGGTGGTTGCAGCTCATCACCTTCGATGCTGATGGCCGGCCGACGGTTAGCCGGCTGAGTGTGCCCGAAGACGGCCGCCTGGATTATTCGTATGAGGCGACACCGGGGGTGAGACGGCCCATCCTGATTGTTGCCGCCACTGCCCCGGACACGTTACAGACGGCCGAATATGGGCTGGAGGTCGCTCAATAATGAACAATAAACCTTACGGGAGCGGATGGGAGTCGAACCCACCGTCGCCTACTATGCGTAGCCGACCACTCATTTTGAAGACGAGGGCATCCACCAGGACACAACCACTCCCAACGCCAATTGTGGTCACATGAGATAGGATTGTCAATGAACCCGGCCGACCGTTACGAGATACACAATCACTTGACAGCGGCCCCTCATTTCGATAGAATCGCTCTATCATTAACAACAACGGCAATTCCCACTGGCCGGGATAGCTCAGTTGGTAGAGCACTTCACTGAAAATGAAGGTGTCCCCAGTTCGAGTCTGGGTCCTGGCATCGGTTCTGATTCGAACAAGATTGACGAGCACGCGGGCGTGGTTCAGTGGTAGAACGTCTCCTTGCCAAGGAGAAGGCCACGGGTTCGAATCCCGTCGCCCGCTCTAGTTCCAAACGGCAGGCCGCAAGGCCTGCCGTCTTGTTATGGCGACGTGGCCAAGTGGTTAAGGCAGAGGTCTGCAAAACCTCCATCACCGGTTCGAATCCGGTCGTCGCCTCTCTATTAATGAATCATCCCCATGATTTACCCCAGGGCTCTTGCACTCGCAAGAGCTTTCTTTTTTGGTAAAATCCATCGGCTATCTTCGATAATCGGCCGTTAGTCGGTCGATTTCGCACAATCTGAAGCTGGAGTAACCCGCATGTCTTTGTCCCCCATCCCCAATTTGCCCTTTTCGGTTGATACGTCAACGTGGACGTCGTTTGAGTCTCGCTATGATCACCTGTTGAATATGGCCCTCGAACGGTCTGAATTGCCCCATTGGCTGGACCAATGGTCGCAATTAAACCGCATCGTCGAAGAAGTGGGCGCGATCGCTTATATCGATTCCACGCTGGACACGGCCGACGAATCGAGGGAAAAGGCATTTCTCAACTTCATCGAACACATTGAGCCGAACTTCCGTCGGGCCGATCAAGCCTTGAAGGAAAGATTGTTAACCCTCGTGTCCGATGATCAGGCATTGGGGCCGGATATGGCCGTCATGCTGCGCAAGATGCGCAATCAGGCCGACTTGTTCCGCGAGGCCAACGTCCCCCTGTTCACCGAGTTGGCCAAGCTGGGTAACGAGTTCGACAAGATCACCGGCGGCCTGAAGGCGGATTGGGACGGAGAGGAAAAGAACCTAAGCCAACTGGACACGCTCCTACTGGATCAGGAGCGCACGATTCGTGAGCGCGCCTGGAAAACGATCATGGGGCTCTGGCAAAGCAAGCGCGACGAACTGAATCACATCTATGAACAGATGCTGGCCCTGCGCCGGCAAGTGGCCGAGAATGCCGGCCTGCCCGACTTTCGTGCCTATGTTTATAAGTCCTACAATCGATTCGACTATACGCCGGCCGACTCGATTCGTTTCCAGGAGGCGATTGAGGCGGTGGTGGTGCCGGCCGCTGAGCGGGTCTACGATCGCAAGCGTCGCCGTCTGGCGCTGGAAGTGCTGCGCCCGTGGGATGTGAACGTAGACGCCAGCGGCCAGCCTCCGCTCCGTCCTTACGTCGAGCAGGACAAGCTTATTCAGGGAAGCTTGAATATATTCGAGCACGTCGATGGGGAGCTGGCGCGCCACTTCGCGACAATGGCTGAAGAAGGGCTGCTCGACCTGGACACCAGAGCCGGCAAGGCTTTGGGCGGCTACTGTTCCAATCTTCCGTGGCGCGAGCGGCCGTACATCTTCATGAATGGTGCCGGTACTCATGATGACGTGCAAACCATGCTCCATGAGGCCGGTCACGCCTTCCACGCCTTCGAGAGCTTCTCGTTGCCCTATATCTGGCAAACCGACGTGCCGATGGAGTTTTGTGAAGTGGCATCGATGGGCATGGAATTGTTGGCCGCGCCCTATCTGACCAAAGCGTACGACGGTTTCTATTCGCCGGCCGAAGCGGCCAGGGCGCGGATTGAGCATCTGGAGGGCATCATCACCTTTTTGCCTTACATGGCCGTCGTTGACGCCTTCCAGCACTGGGTATACACTCATCCCGACCAGGCCATGGATGCGGCCGCCTGCGATGCGGCCTGGGATGGACTTTGGGTCCGGTTCATGCGCGGCATCGACTGGAGCGGCTATGAGGCCGAGCGGGAGAGCGGCTGGCACCGTAAGCTGCATATCTTCCACATTCCCTTTTACTACGTTGAATACGGCATGGCTCAGGTCGGCGCGCTCCAGGTCTGGCGAAACGCGTTACGCAATCAGGCCGAGGCCGTGGCTACTTATCGTGATGCGTTGAAGCTGGGCGGCACCAAGATCTTGCCGGAACTCTTCGCGGCCGCGGGGGCCGATTTCCGCTTCGATGAGTCAATGCTGGCGGAATTGGTGGCCCTGATAGAAGACACGGTGGCCCAGCTCGAGCGCGCAAACTAGACACATGGAACACAATCGGGACACCCTGGAACCCAGCACGGCGATGCGCCAATATTTGGCCGAGATCTACCGCCTTCAGGAAGACTCACCAACCGTCAGCACAACCAGCCTGGCCGAGCGTCTCGACGTGTCCCCGCCCGCCATTCCCCGGATGCTGAAGCGCCTGCAGAGCGTCGGCTACGTGAAGCACGTGCCCTATCAGGGGGTGGAGCTGACCGAGTTGGGCCGTGAACAGGCTTTGCAAGAGATTCGCCGTCATCGCATCCTGGAAGTGTTCCTGGTCAACGTGATGGGATTCACCTGGGACGAGGCCCACGAGCATGCCGATGAATTGGGTGCCGGGCTTAACGACCCGCTCACCAGCCGGATGGCCGAAATGACGGGATTCCCGCAGCGTTGTCCCCACGGTGAGCCCATACCAGATACCGAGGGACGCTTACCGGAGATCAATGACGTCTGCCTGGTGAATCTGGGCGTCGGCCATCAGGGAACCATCAGCCGCGTCCGCACCCACGAATCCGAAAAACTCCAGTACATCGCCAGTCTGGGGCTGATGCCGGGTACGGGATTCGAAATCGTCGCCCGCGCACCCTTCAATGGCCCGATGCGCTTGCGACTGGGGCGCGATGAAGTGGTGATCGGCTACGAATTGATGAAATCGTTGTGGGTGACGTGATGCCCCGCCATGCGGCGCAATCGATTTAAGAGACGAGACAAGGGCCGGCAGTCACGCCGGTCTTTTTAATGCCGTGCCTAGGGCATGGGTTGCGGGGAATCGGTCAGCAATCGCCACCACGCTTGCCAGGGACGCGCCAGAAGCGCCGGGTCGGGTGTGGCTGGAGGGGACGCAGTCGGCTCTGGCGTCGCCTCTTGCAGCATGGGGACAATGCGCCGTTCGCCCGGCAGGAGCATCCCGCCCTCATTGCGCGCATAGGCAGCGACATAGTCGTCGCTGCTAACATACTCCAGCGTGACGACCAATTCGACCTGACGGGTCGCCTCGCGGTTGATTTGCGATTGCAGGGCTTCCTCGCCGCTGCCGACCAATCGCCCGGCCTGGGCGCGGTTGTTGTAATCAATGGCGAAGACGATGGCCCCGGCGATCACCAGCACCAGCACGACTTGCGCCGCATTAAAGATCGGTCTCGAACGAAAAACTGGCGAGTCGAACAACCTTTTGGCCATCAGGGAAATCTTAGCCGTAAAGGCGTCGGAAGGCAACTGCTTCCAGGTTTGCCGATCCCGGTTCGCCTAAGGTAGAATGCATCGATGTCCAGCGAAGCTCCCGCTTATCCTCCCGTTGACTTTTTAGCAATTGGCCACATCTGCCGGGACGTGGTTTCTGGCGGTTTTACCGTTGGCGGGGCGGCGGCTTATGCCGCGGCCGTGGCCTCGGCGCTTGGCTGTCGCGCGGCCATTGTGACCAGTGCGACCGAGGAGGCGGAATGGGGAGTGGAGTTGCCGGGCATAGCCGTGCACAACGTCGGCGCGAATGAGTCTACCATCTTTGAGAATATCTACACGCCGACCGGCCGCATTCAGATTCTTCATGCCGTGGCCGGTGGCTTAGTGGCCGATGCCGTCCCGCCGTTGTGGGCCAGGGCGCCCGTCGTCTTTCTGGGGCCTATCGCCAATGAAGTCGACGCCGACATGATTCATCTGTTCTCCAACAGCATCATCGGCGTCGGGCCACAAGGGTGGATGCGTCGTTGGGACGACGAGGGGCGGGTTTTTCAGGTCGATTGGGAGTCGGCCGCCGGAGTCTTGCCGATGGCGACGGTGACGTTTCTGAGCACCGAAGACTTGGCCGACTCGTCGCTGATAGAGGCCTACGCGCGCCTGACACCTCTGTTGATCGTAACCGATGGCCCCAACGGGTGCGAGGTATATCATCAGGGAAGCGTGCGCTACTTTCCGGCCCCGGAAGTTCCCGTGGCCGATACGACGGGCGCGGGCGACATTTTCGCCGCGGCCTATCTCGTTCGCCTCTACCAAACCGATGGCAACTTTTGGGAGGCGGCTGAGTTTGCCAACCGCGTGGCGGCCCATTCGGTCATGTATCGTGGCCTGGTCGATAAAATGGAGGCTGTCCGGCAGCTATTGACCGGGGATAGTCGCCCGGCCATCTATGAATCGGGGGAGGGCTAGGGGCGCGATGGCTCGTATTTACGCCATAGCCAATCAGAAAGGCGGCGTCGGCAAGACGACTACCGTCGTCAACCTGAGCGCTTATCTGGCCGGCAGCGGCCGGCGCGTGCTCGTGGTTGATCTGGATCCTCAATCCAACGCCACGTCGGCCCTGGGCTACGACAAGAATCAGATGCAACCTTCTACGTATGATCTGCTTCTGGACCAAATTCCGGTCGGCCAGGTGAGTCGCCATCAGGATGAGTTTCAACTCGACATTGTGCCGGCCAGTCCGTCACTGGCCGCAGCCGAGATCGAGCTGGTCCACGTCATCGGCCGGGAATATCGTCTGCGCAAAGCGCTCGAAGAAGTTGAGGGGGAATACGATTACGTGCTCATCGACAGCCCGCCCAGCCTAGGTCTTTTGACGATCAACGCCTTGACCGCCGCCCGCGACGGGGTATTGATCCCGGTACAGTGCGAATATCTGCCGCTGGAAGGCTTGAGCCAGCTCACGAAAACCATTCAGCTCGTCCAGGAATTTCTCAATCCTTCGCTGCGCATTCGCGGCGTGATGATGACCATGTATGACAGCCGCACGAACCTGAGCCGGCAAGTTGTGGAAGAGGTGCGACGACATTTCCCCAACAAGGTTTTTCGGACGATCATCCCGCGCAATGTTCGTCTGAGCGAGGCACCCAGTTTCGGCCGGCCGATCAACCATTACTCGCCGCAGTCACCGGGCGCGGTGGCTTACAAGCTGCTGACGGCCGAATTGCTGAATGGTGATCGTCGCAATGGAGGGGATCATGCCGACTAAGCGACAGTCTCTCGGCCGCGGTCTGGATGCGTTGTTTTCGTCGGCGGGTGAACGCCCGGCCCGTGACGAGGGCGTCCGTCAGGTAGCGATTGAGCGGATCATCCCCAACCCGCGCCAACCGCGCACGGTGATGGACGACGACAAGCTGGCCGAGCTGGCCGAGTCAATCAGGATTCATGGCTTGATCCAGCCGATCATCGTGACGGAAACGGTCGAGGGCTTTGTGCTGATCGCCGGCGAGCGCCGTTGGCGGGCCTCGCGCCTCGCGGGTCTGGAGCAGATCCCGGTCGTCGTCAAAGAGACCACACCCCAGGACATGCTGGAACTGGCTCTGATCGAAAACGTCCAGCGCGCCGACCTCAATGCGTTAGAGGAGGCTCATGCCTATCGTCAGTTGCTCGATGAATTCGGCCTGACACAGGAGGTGGTCGCCGAGCGCGTGGGTAAGGCCCGTTCGACCGTGGCCAATCTGGTGCGCTTGCTGACCCTGCCGGAAGCGATTCAGGCCGCGGTCAATGACGGCCGGCTCAGCGGGGCGCATGCGCGGGCGCTGCTGCCGCTGGCCTCGGCCGAAATGCAAATTGCCGCCATGAATCAGATCAGCAAGCTGGGTCTGAGCGTTCGCCAGACGGAAACACTGGTGACGAACCTTATGGCCGAGAAGAAGCCGGAGGCCAAACAGCGGTTACAGCCTCCGCCCGAATGGATCGATATTCAGGGTCAGTTCGAGGCGGCGCTGGGCACTCGGGTGAACATCGAGAAGGGGGCCAAGGGCGGCCGGGTGGTGATTCACTTTTATTCGGATGAAGATCTAAACGCTATTTATGAGTCGATTGTGGGCGAATGAATGCCCGATCGAATGATCTTTCTATATGACTGACGAGCGCCGATTAGTTCACGAAAAGCTTGAGCAAGCGACGGCCATTCTGGACGAGTTTGACGTTGACCTGTGGCTGACCTTCGTGCGCGAGACGATGCTGGTTGCCGATCCGGCGCTGGAACTGATCTATGACGGCGACGTAACCTGGCAATCGGCATTTCTCATCGGCCGCGACGGCCGCCGCACAGCCATCATCGGCCATTTCGACGCCGAGAACGTGCGTACGTTGGGAGGCTATTCGAACGTCATTGACTACCATGAGGGCATTGCCCAGCACCTCCTGCAGGCCCTGGCCGACCACGCGCCGCGCTCGATTGCCATTAACTATTCCGAAGACGACGTGGCCGCGGACGGTTTAACGCATGGCATGTACCGGCTGTTGACCAGCTATCTGGCCGATACGCCGTGGGCCGGCAAACTGGTGTCGGCCGCGCCCATCATCGCCGCCTTGCGCGGCCGCAAGACGCCGGCCGAGATAGAACGTGTGCGCCGGGCGGTGGAGACGACGGAGCGGATATTCGACGAGATCGAAGCCTTCGTCCGGCCGGGCATGACCCAAAAGCATATCGCCGATTTCGTCCACGAGCGTATCGACGGCATGGGACTGGATTATGCCTGGCCCAAGCCGTTTAATCCCATTGTCACCTGTGGGCCTGAATCGGCCGGGGGCCACGCCGCGCCGGGCGACGTCGCCCTGCAACGTGGTCACACCTTACATATCGATCTGGGCATCAAGCAGAATGGCTACTGCTCCGACATCCAACGCATGTGGTACGTCCTGGGGGAGGGTGAAGATGCGGCCCCACCCGACGTCCAGCGCGCGTTCGACGTGGTGCTGGGGGCGATTCAAGCGGGCGAAGTGGCCCTCCGCTGTGGCGCGGCCGGGTGGCAGGTCGATGAGGTGGCCCGCGAGTTCATCGTTGACAATGGCTATCCCGAATATATGCACGCCTTGGGGCATTTGCTGGGCCGCTCGGCCCACGATGGTGCTACCGTGCTTGGCCCCCGCTGGGAACGATATAAAGGCATCTGTGACCTGGAAGTCGAGGCGGGCAATATCTTTACCCTGGAATTGCACGTCATCGTGCCGGAGCGCGGGATGATGAGTCTGGAAGAGGACGTAGTCGTCACCGAAACGGGCGTCGACTATCTGAGCACACCCCAAACGAGCCTGCGTTACATTCGCTAATACCTTTGTCCCCGATCGTTATTTCAACAAGCGCTTCGCGACGGACGTAGGTTAAGTGGCGGACGGGCCATTATCCCGCGCTATTGTGGAGAGCGTGACGGGACGGCTCATAACCTGGATATGACGTGTTCTTCGAGGTCGCTGAGGCGCGCCTGGGCCTGGGCATACCTGTCCAACAGATCGAGCGCGCCTTCTTCCAAGGAAGTGCTTTTCTGATAGTACCATACGATCAGAGCGGTCAATGATGCGATGATAAAGCCGATAATAAAAGTCGAGCGTCTCCAATTACACATAAGCGTTTCTATTACCCTGCCCATAATGGCGGGCCATCAAACTTTAGACTTGCTCCCTGAATTGACCAGATAGCGATTAATCGCCTCGCGCGCCGCCGGCAAGTGCTGCATAGCGCGCCAGTCGCCGGGAATGTTGGCGGGGGCATCAATTTCCAGTAACAGACGAAACGGATCGGTGGCGGTGGCTTTGCCGGCCGCCTGGGTCAGTTGCCAGTAGGGCCGCAACACTGCCTCCCACTGGGGATATTGCTCTTTGAGCCACGGCCACACCTGTTCATAGTCGGCCGTCGCCGCCGTCACGGATATTTTGCTGCGATAGACGTCGATGATGAGGCGCTCCAGTATGTCCCATTGCTCGACGAAGGCGAGAAATGGCCGGTCATCTGACTTCGTGCCGAGGAATTTGGAGAATGGATTCATAAGTTAACGCCCTCATTAAGGCTAATCCTTGAATCTGATTATAGCAGGCCGACGGCCGGTGGAAACGTTGTTTAATCTGGAAGCCGGATGAGGCGAGGGAATTCGGGCCTCACTCGCGTGGCTTGCCCTTGAAGCGCGTAATCGTCTCGTTGACGCGCTCATATCGATATGCTAGACTCTTGCGCATGCTCTTAACCTGTGCGTCCACTGGCTGGCTCGGCCGCCCGACCCACCACCATCACCCTATGGTTGTTGAACGTTGCCCGGGTTGAGGCCACCGGTGAACCGGTGGCATACGCGAGAAATCAGCACCCTCCTCAGCTCCTGGGGAGGGTTTTTTTATTTGATGAGGGATTATGACACGAACCGACATTCGTCTGGCATTACCCAGCAAGGGTATCCTGCAGGACGGAGCCATCGCGTTTCTGGAGGCCTGCGGGCTGAGAGTTTACCGGCCAAATCCGCGACAGTATGCGGCGACGATTCCCAGCCTGCCGGGCGTCGTCGTGTTGTTCCAGCGGCCAGGCGACATCGTTACCAGTGTGCAAGCGGGAAGCATTGATTTCGGCATCACCGGCTATGACGTGCTGGCCGAGAAAGGGGCGGCGACTGGGGGGCCGGTGCTGGTCATACACGACGATCTTGGCTTCGGGGCTTGCACACTAAATCTGGCCGTGCCCGAGACGGCCCAGGCGCACTCCATTGCCGACCTGCGCCAATGGGCTCAAGAATCAGCTACTGCCGGACAGATCATTCGCATAGCCACCAAGTTCCCGCACGTGACGGCTACCTTCCTTGATCAGAATGAGATCGGCCCTTTCCAGTTAATCACTGTTGACGGAACACTGGAGATCGCCCCGGCTATCGGTTATGCTGATCTCATCTGCGACCTTGTATCGTCGGGTATCACCTTGCGTGATAATCACTTGCGGATATTAGATGGGGGGGAGGTCTTGCGTTCGCAGGCGGTGCTCATCGCCAATCGTCTGGCCCTGCGAGCGCGGCCCGAAGTTCTGGCCATCGCCCGGCATTTTTTGGAGTATATTGAGGCTTACTCGCGGGCCAGGGGATCGTTTCTGATCACGGCTAATATGCGCGGAGACTCGGCCGAGGCCATCGCCCAGCGTATGTTCGCCCAAACCAGCCTGGGCGGCTTGCAAGGCCCGACAGTCGCCCCAGTCGTCGCGCGGGAACACCTGCGGTCGGAGGCGACATGGTTCGCCATCAACATCATTGTCCGCCAGGAAAAACTGTTTGAGGCCGTTGACGAGCTGCGGGCCATTGGGGGCAGTGGTGTCGTCGTCGTGCCCTGCGCCTATATTTTCGAGGAGGAGCCGGTTCGTTTTCGCGCCATGCTAGACGCCTTGGCGAAGCCGGATGGCGCTTCCGTTCTCAACCAAACGAGTTCATCATGATCACGATCTATTCTGTGGAAGAGGCTCGACGGACCATATTACGCCGGGATGGGCCACTGGAACCCAGCGTGCCGGCCGCGCTTCGCGACGGCATCACGCGAATATTTGGCGAGGCGCTGACGCCGGCGGCGGCCGTGGAGCGTGTTCTGCACGATGTGGCGACGCGCGGCGACGCCGCGTTGCAGGAGTGGACGGAGCGCATTGACGGCGTGCGGCTTGATACGTTTGCGGTGGATCCGGCCGACATTCGGGCTGCTGCGGCGGCACTCGATGCTGACCTGCGCGATGCCTTGTGTCTGGCGGCCGAGCGAATCCGTGCCTACCACGCTCTGCAACCCATCGCTTCATGGACGTCCGACACATTGGGCGGCCGTTTGGGCCAGCGAGTGACGCCGTTGCGGCGAGTGGGCGTCTACGTCCCCGGTGGCACGGCGTCGCTGCCGTCCTCGCTGCTGATGTCGGTCATCCCGGCGCAGGTGGCGGGCGTGGACGCGATCGTTGTCGTCACGCCGCCGGGGAGCGATGGCCGCGTGCCGCCGATCATACTGGCCGCGGCGGCGACGGCGGGCATCGAGACGATCTACACGCTGGGCGGGGCGCAGGCCATCGCCGCACTTGCCTTTGGCACGGAGAGCATCCCTCGGGTAGACAAGATCGTCGGCCCCGGCAATTTGTTCGTCACGTTGGCGAAACGACAGGTTTTCGGGAGGGTCGGCATCGATGGTCTGAACGGCCCGACGGAGACGGTTGTCATTGCCGACGCGTCGGCCAATCCGGCCTGGGTCGCGGCCGATCTGCTGGCCCAGGCCGAGCACGACACACTAGCAACGGCTATTCTGCTGACGCCTTCGCGCCTTCTGGCCGAGGCCGTGCAGACCGAAGTTGCCCGACAGCTGGAGCTCCTGAGCCGGGACCGGGTGATCGCCGTGGCGTTGGCCGGACAAGGGGGGATAGTCGTCACAAATGATCTGGCCGAGGCGGCCGAGATGGCCGACGCTTTTGCCCCGGAGCATCTCTGTATTGCCACCCGGAACCCCCAGGCGCTGGCGGATTCGCTGCGCAATGCCGGCGGGTTATTCTTTGGCGAGCGCTCATTCGAGGTGCTGGGCGATTACGTGGCCGGCCCCAGCCACACGATGCCAACCGGCGGCACGGCCCGCTTTGCTTCGCCGCTCAACGTATTGGACTTTGTGCGCATCACCAGTATCATCGATCTGGATGAGCGGACAGTCAACCAACTGGCCCCCGTGGCGGCCCGGCTGGCGCGCGCCGAGGGGCTGACCGCCCATGCCGCGGCGGCTGAGATGCGAGTGAGTCGATGATCGCCGAGCGTCTTTTGCGTCCCGACATCCGCGAGATGGAACCTTATGCGCCCATCGTGCCGTTCGACGTCCTATCGGCGCGGCTTGGTCGCCCGGCAGCCGACATCGTCAAACTGGACGCCAACGAAAACCCCTATGGCCCGCCGCCCGGCGTGGCCGCGGCGTTGGCCGCCGAAGCTTACTACCATATCTATCCTGATCCGGAAGCCGGCGTCCTGCGCGAAAGAATCGAACGGTACGTGGGCGTCCCCAAAGAGTCACTGGTAGCGGGCATGGGTGCGGATGAGCTGATCGATCTCGTCTTGCGGGCCATCCTCATGCCGGGCGATGCCGTGATCGATTGCCCGCCCTCCTTTGGCATGTATCCCTTTTCCACGGCGGTGAACGGCGGCTCATATGTCTCTGTCCCACGTCTGGCCGACTTCAGCCTCGACCTTGAGGCTATCGAAAAGGCCGTGGCCCAAACACCGCGCGCCAAAGTGCTGTTCGTTTGTTCGCCTAATAACCCGGACGGCAGCATCGTCGGTGATCGCACGCTGGGTCGCCTGTTGGCCCTGCCGGTTCTGGTCGTGCTGGATGAGGCCTACATCGACTTTGCCGAGCCGCAGGGGTATGCAAGCCGGGTATCATGGGTCGGCCGATACGACAATCTGGTCGTGTTGCGTACGTTCAGCAAGCTGGCCGGCCTGGCCGGCCTAAGAGTAGGCTATGGCGTTTTTCCCGACTGGTTGCTGCCTCATCTCTGGAAGATCAAGCAGCCGTACAACATCAATGTCGCTGCCTCGCGGGCGGCCGTCGCTGCGTTGGAGGATGTCGATTGGCTAAAAGAAAAGCTGGGCCTGCTGGTGGCCGAGCGCGAGCGAATTGCGCGGGAGCTGGCGAACTTCGATTTTTTGCGGCCGTATCCCAGTCACTCGAATTTCACCCTGTTCCGCGTCTTGGGTCGTTCGGCGGCCGGCCTCCAGCGGGAGCTGGCGGCGGAAGGCGTTCTGGTGCGCCATTTCGACAAGCCGGGCCTCGCCAACTGTATTCGAGTCAGCGCCGGGCGGCCGCAGGATACGGAGCGTCTGGTGGCGGCGTTGCAGAAAATAGCCGCGACACAGGAAGATAGTAACTTGTGAATCAACGACGCGCGACGATCAAACGACGAACGAACGAGACCGACATCACTATCACCATTGATCTCGACGGCCGTGGCACCTGTGAGGTAGCGACGGGTATCGGTTTTCTCGACCATATGCTCGCCGCGTTTGCCGTTCACGGGCTTTTCGACCTGAACGTGAGTGCCGTGGGCGATCTGCACATTGACGTGCATCATACCATCGAAGACGTCGCCATCGTCCTGGGTCAGGCGGTCCACGAGGCCTTGGGTGGGCGCGTGGGCATCCAGCGTGTCGGGCACGCCTACGTCCCGATGGATGAGGCGCTCGGTTTCGTGGCCATTGATTTGAGCGGCCGTCCTTACACTGTCTTTCGCGCCGAGTGGCGCACGCCGGCCGTCGGTCAATTTCCTACCGATCTGGTGGAGCACTGGTTCGAATCGTTTGCTGTTCATGCGCGGCTGACGCTCCACGCGCGATGCGAGAACAATCGCAACGATCATCATGGGGCCGAAGCGTTGTTCAAGGCGCTGGCGCGGGCCTTGCGCATGGCCGTGGATGTCGATCCGCGCCGCGTCGGTGTCCCGTCAACGAAGGGGACTCTGTCACGATGACGGGCCTGACCGGCGAAAAACGGGTGACGATGGTGGACTATGGCGGCAGCAATCTGCGCTCGGTGCAAAAAGCATTTGAAGCCGTTGGCGTCACGCCTGAAGTGACGTCCAACCCGGATATAGTTCGTCGCGCGGCGCGGCTGGTGCTGCCTGGCGTCGGCGCCTTCAGACCGGGGATAGACGCCCTGCGGTCGCGCGGGCTGGACGAGGCCATTGTTGAGGCCGTGGCGAAAGGCACTCTGTTACTGGGTATTTGCCTGGGCATGCAGCTGTTGTTTGCAGAAAGCGAGGAGATGGGACGGCATAAGGGCCTTGGTCTTCTAGCGGGACAAGTGGTGGCGTTCGTGGGCCGCCCGTCCACGGCCGAGAATCCAGGCCTGAAGGTGCCGCACATGGGCTGGAACCGGATTCGCCATGAAGGAGAGCATCCTCTGTTGGCGGGCGTTGGCAATGGGTCATATGTCTACTTTGTCCACTCCTATTACTGTGCGCCGTCTAACCCGGAGGATATGCTGGCGACCACCGATTACGGCGTGGAATTTGCCGCGATCGTCGGCCGCGACCGCCTCTACGGCATCCAGTTCCATCCGGAAAAAAGCCACCGGATCGGGTTGGCTATCCTGCGCAACTTTGCCGAGATGGCGACGGGATAATATGGACTTCACAATTTACCCGGCAATCGATCTGCGTCAGGGCCGCGTCGTACGGTTGCAATTGGGCGATCCCGACCGGCAGACGATCTTTGGCGACGATCCGGTGGCCGTGGCCGGCCGCTGGCTCGATGCCGGGGCGCGCTGGATTCACGTCGTCAATCTCGATGGGGCGTTTGCCGAGGAGGCAAGCGCCAATTGGGCGGCCCTGGAGCGGCTGGGCAAGTTACCGGTGCGGCTGCAATTTGGAGGCGGCATCCGGGCAACGGCCGAGGTCGACCGGGCGCTGGCCTGCGGCGTCAGTCGCGTCGTGCTGGGCACGGCCGCCCTCGAACGACCGGCGCTGGTGGCCGAGTCCATCGAACGTTTCGGCGGCGAGTGCGTGGCCGTGGGTATCGACGCCCGCGAGGGCCGCGTGCGCACGCGGGGCTGGAAACACGAGACGGCGGTTACGCCGTCAGATTTGGCCGGAGAGATGGGCCATCTGGGTGTGCGCACGATTATCTATACCGATATCAGTCGCGATGGCGTCTTGAGTGGTGTCAACGTCGCCACGACGGTCGCTCTGGCCGAGGCTTCGGGGCTGGAGGTCATCGCTTCCGGGGGCGTCAACTCCCTGGCTGACGTTGGCGCGATTGTAAAAGAGGCAGCTTCGGGGATAGGCGGCGTCATCATTGGCCGCGCGCTCTACGAAGGACAGGTCAAGCTGGCGGCAGCGCTGGAACTGGCGGCGAGAGGGTAAACAATATGCTTGCCAAACGGATCATACCTTGCCTGGACGTGAAAGACGGCCGCGTCGTCAAAGGGATCAACTTTGTGGAACTGCGCGACGCCGGCGATCCGGTGGAGCAGGCGAGATTCTACGATGCCGAAGGCGCCGACGAACTGGTGTTTCTGGATATCACCGCCACTCACGAGGCGCGCGAGACGGTACAGGCTATGTCTCGGGCGGTGGCTGACAGCGTGTTCATCCCCTTCACGGTCGGCGGCGGCATCGGCAGCGTCGAGGATATGCGCGCTATCCTCCGGGCAGGGGCCGATAAGGTGAGTATCAATTCGGCCGCCGTGCGCCGGCCCGACCTGATCGCCGCCGGTGCGGCCCAATTCGGCCGGCAGGCAATCGTCGTCGCCATTGATGCGCGCCGCCGCGCCGATGGACAAAACGCCTGGGAAGTATTTATCAACGGCGGACGTGTGGCTACGGGAATGGATGCGGTCACCTGGGCGCAGCGGGTCGAGGCCTTGGGCGCGGGCGAAATCCTGCTGACCAGTATGGATGGCGACGGAACGAAACAGGGCTACGATGTAGCCTTGACGCGAGCGGTGGCCGATGCCGTCGCTATTCCGATCATCGCTTCCGGAGGAGCGGGCACACCGGAACATTTTGCCGAAGTATTGACCGAGGGCCGGGCCGACGCGGCATTGGCGGCTTCGCTTTTCCACTACCGGCAGTTATCCGTGGCCGATCTTAAATCCTATTTGATGGAACGAGGGATCACGGTGCGCCATGACGATTGAACTTCGCTACGATGAGCGGGGGCTGATCCCGGCCGTGGTGCAGGACGCAACTACTTTGGAGGTCTTGATGGTGGCCTACATGAACGCCGAAGCGTTGCGGCTGACGCTGGCAACGAGCGAAGCCCACTTCTGGAGCCGTAGCCGTCGAACTCTATGGCACAAAGGAGCCACCTCCGGCAACGTACAACGCATTCGACAAATCCGGTATGATTGTGATGCCGACACATTATTACTGCTGGTCGAGCCGGCCGGCCCGGCTTGCCACACGGGCGAAACGTCCTGTTTCCACCGAACATTGCTTACGACCTCGCCAAAGGAAGACGATAGATGACCGACGCTATCTACGAATTGGAATCCACCCTCTTGCGCCGCAAGCAATTATCTGTGCCAGAATCGTATACGGCTCGCCTGCTCGCCGCCGGTGAGGATGAGATCATCAAGAAGATCGGTGAGGAGGCCGTCGAGGTTATTTTGGCGGCCAAGGGACAGGGGGATCAACGGGTGATCGAAGAATCGGCCGACCTCATATTTCACTTGCTCGTCCTGCTCATTTCTCGCGATCTATCATGGTCGGATGTGGAAAAGGAACTGGAAAGGCGCAAAGTGCCGCGTGAATAGCGAAGCCGGCTCGATCATCATGCGTATCGCGCGAACCAAGTCATGCACCATCGCCTGAATTCGCTCCCGATCAATAGCCTCATCCGGTACGCTCCCGGCCTGGTGCTCGGTTTGTTTCTGAGTCGCGTGCTTGGGGAGTGGTTCGGATTGCCGGGTCTAGGGGCGGCGGCCGGCCTGGCTCTGTTGCTGGGCGTCGGCGGCGCTTGGGCGCTGGCGCGACGGCCGTCGGCTCAAACGTGGCCCGCGCTCATCCTGATAGCTTACGTCGCCTACCCCCAACTCGACTTGCAGTGGGCGGCTCGCGTGGCGGCTGTCACGCTAGTCGCCTTCCTGTGGGCCGCGTTTAATTATCACCGAGAGGCATCGACCGGAACGCCATCCATACGTGCCGGGCAGGCCGCTGTGTGGCTTCCGGCCATTGGTTTGGCGGTTGCGTTCTTTTTCCTCTACGTGCTGACCCTGGCCCCGGATGTGCTGGCGGCCGATGGCGGCGAACTTCAGATCGTCGCCGCCCAACTGGGCGTGGCCCATCCGCCGGGATTCCCGCTCTATGTGATCGCGGCCCACCTGTTCACGCGGCTGCTGCCGTTCGTTTCTCCTGCTTATGCCGTCAATCTGTTTTCGGCCGTGGCCGGCGCTCTTGCGGTCGGGGTGGTCTACGTCACAGCCGCGCTCATCACACGCAAGCCGCTGCCGGGTCTCATCGCTGCCGTTGCGCTCGGATCGGCCACAACGTTTTGGTCGCAGGCGACGACGGCCAACGTGCGCAGCCTGACGGCTTTGTTTGCCGCGCTGATCCTGGGCGTCCTCGTGTGGTATCGTGCAGCCGCCGAGGCAAAAGACCGGCGCGCGGCCGATCGGCGGTTGACGCTGGCGGCTTTGTTCATGGGCTTCGGTCTGACTCACCATATCTCGCTGATGTTTCTGGCTTCGGTGGGATTGATTTTTGTGCTCATGGTGGAACCCGGGCTCATTCGTTCGCCACGACGGTGGGTGCGGCCGCTCATGGCCGGTGCGTTAGGTCTGCTGCCGCTGCTCTATCTGCCGTTACGAGCTGGGGCCGACGTGCGCGGAGCATTGCCCAGCCTGGCGACGTGGTCGGGGTTTCTGGAACATGCCCTGGCGACCGGATTTCGCGGTGACCTCTTCTATTTCACCTCTCCAGCCGATTTCTGGCAGCGGCTGCGCGTTATGGGCAACGTGATGTCCTTTCAGTTCAGCATTCTTCTGCTCGTCATCATGCTGATCGGGCTGCTGCTGGTCATCAAGCGCGACCGTCCCCTGGCCGTGCTGCTCGGCGGGTCTTTCGCTATCTTTACCGTGGTGGCCGCTACCTACCGGGCCCCTCAGACGGTCGAATACATGATCCCGGCCTACGTGGCCGCCGTCCTTCTGCTGGCTTATGGACTAGCTGCGTCGGCGGAGTTCTTGAGCCGGCTCGGCCGCCCGGGTTCCGTGTTAACGACCTTATTGACCGCGGTGGCGGCCGTGGCGGCCATCGGTCAGATCGTCGATAGCCAATCCGCGTCCGGGCTAACCCACGAGGGGACTTCGGCGCGCGACTATGCCGGGACATTGCTGGCGGCTGCGCCCGCGGGCAGTGTGATCCTAAGCCACTGGCACTGGGCCACACCGCTCTGGTATCTGCAAGAGGTCGAGGGTCAGCGGCCCGATGTCGAAGTGCAGTTCGTCTTTCCGGAGGGTGAATCGTACGAGGCCACCTGGGAGCGCCGCACGCGCGAGGCGTTTGCCGCCGGCCGGCCGGTGATAACGACCTGGATCCCGCCCGTTTCGCAGGAGGGACTGCCGGTTCCGGAGCCTATCGGTGAAGCGATGCTGTTTCCGCAAGATACACGGATAGATCTTCCCGATAGTTTCGTGGAATCCGACCTTATGCTGGGAGACGCGGTGGCGGTAGTGGGCTATCAACTGGCGACGCCAGACGGCGTCGCCGCCGGGGAAGAAGGGGTGGTGACCATTGCCTGGCGGCCGGTTGCCGAACTGTTGCCTGATATGGGTCTGTTCGTCCACCTCGTCGGGCCGGATGGTGTGTTGTATGGGCAGGATGACAGGCCGGCGGTAGCGGCCGAGGGCATCACCCTGACCCAATTTCGCGCTACTTTGCGTCCCGGCACACCATTAGGCCGGATATCGATTTTCATCGGTGTGAGCGGCCCGATCACCGGCCGCCAGGCGCTGGCCGAGCTGGCCGTACGTCCGTCTTTTACTGCTCCCTACACGCGCCATCGAGTAGAGCGCAAGCCAGTCGCTGAGTCGGCCGCTGTTTTGATCGGTTATGATTGGGACCATACGTTGGCCGACCGCTCGCGACTTTACCTGCATTGGCGATTGGCCGATGGATATACGACCCAGGTATACGATGATCTGGCGGCGGCCGATTTAACCTTGCCGCCTTATCGTGGGGCCTGGGGCGTGCCTGTTCGCGCGTGGCGCTTTCCCCGGGGCGAACAAAGCGGCCACTATGTTCCCCTGGGTCAGGGCATCGTCTGGACGGGCGAGACGTTGAACGGGTTGGCCCTATCTCCGGGGGATTCAATCGTCGTCGATCAGGAATTTCATAGCGCGCGGCCGATCAATCGCGACTACGTTGTCTCCGTCCGGCTCATCGGACTCGAACCGGATGGCATTCACTGGGCGTGGTGGGATTTGCAGGATTCGATCCCGGCGATGGGGGCCATTCCGACGCTCAAATGGGTGAGCGGGTCGTTCGTTCGCTCGCCGCATCGGGTGAGGGTGGCCGAATCGGCCTTGCCAGGGCAAACACTCACCGGAGCGTTGACCTTATACGATGCTTTCACCAACCGGCCATTGGCTATTCTCGACGAACGCATCACGGCCGATAACCCGTGGATTCCACTGTGTCGGGCCGTGGTTCAGGCAGCCGAGCAGTAGGCAAATTGGTAAGCTGAATTAGTATCGGCCGTAAGAAAGGGGGAAGTGGGCCCGCAAGGATTCGAACCTTGAACCAATCGGTTATGAGCCGACCGCTCTGCCGTTGAGCTACAGGCCCTCCGGGAAACGAGAGCGGCAGACGGGATTCGAACCCGTGAAAACAGCTTGGAAGGCTGTTGTGTTACCACTACACCACTGCCGCGTATCAGTCGGGGCGGCCGGACTTGAACCGGCGGCCTCTCGGTCCCAAACCGAGCGCTCTGCCAAGCTGAGCTACGCCCCGCTAGCCGACCTCATCGGCTAGTATACGCGGTCACGGATGAGCCGTCAACTGGCTTCGAGGCTGGCGGGAGGCAAGCAGCGCAGGCACAGCAGGCGCTCAGTACTGTCCAGGACGGCGGCACGCTGATCGATCAGATGCCCAACGACCCAAATCGCATGGCCGTCTGCGGCGACAATGGGCCACAGCGCGCGCGCATGGGCGGGTATCTTGCGGTCGATCATGAGCTCCTTCACCTTTCTTTCGCCGCCCAGGCCCATCGGGCGCATCTTCTCGCCCGGATACCGAGGGCGGACGGTGAGCGATGCGGCTGCATCGTGACTTACGTGGGCGCGCCATGGATCACGGTTATGATGAATGTCATCCCGTTCAACGGCGGCCGAATCCAACCATTCGGCGGTCAGCTTCCACCCTCCCGCCAGCTCTATGTGGCCCGGAGTCGGTAGCCACATCACTGTCGTATCAGCTAATTGAGGCAACCCGCTGCTCAGGGCGGCCGCCGGCGTGTATAGAGTGATCTCTCCGTAGTTCACGAGTAATATGACCCCGCCCGGCAATTCAGCGCGCGAGCCTGTTTGGCTGCTCATAGCCACCAGTCGGGCAGATTCGAGCGCTCGAAAGCTGACGTCGCGTAGGCCGGGCCGGAGCCCAGCCAGGGCGCGACGGAGCAAACGCCGTTGCAAGGCCGTGGGCTGCTCTCGCCAATCTCTCCGCTTCAGGGTCACCAAAGACTCAGTTTCGTTGAGGACGACATCCATCCAGGCCGCTTCCTCCATAGAAGAGAGCACTTCTTCTTCCGCATCAAAGATGAGACCCATCTCCCGCAGCCGTTGATGAATTTGAGGATTATAAGTCTGCAAGATGGGCAGCAGCGCGTTTCGTAGCCGATTGCGGAAGAACGCCGGATCGGCGTTGCTCTCGTCCCTGATCGGCTCCAAGTTGTAGGTATCGCAATAGTGCTCAATCTCTCGGCGGGTCACAGCCAGCAGCGGCCGCAAAAGCCACAAGTTCGATTCGCCCATCAGCCTGGATGACTCTTGCATTCCGCGCAGTCCGGCCGGGCCACTGCCGCGCAGAAAGTGCATCAGGATCGTCTCGATCTGATCATCCTGATGATGTCCCACAGCGATGTGGTTTGCCCCCACCTGTCGCGCCACCCGCGCCAGAAACGTATAGCGGGCGAGGCGCCCCGCTTCTTCAACCGATTGCCGGTCCACGCGGGCGCGTTCAGCAACGTCGACGCGCTCAGAGAAGAAACGCAAGCCCGCAGCCGACGCGCCGGCCGTTTCGGCATCGGCCGCGGAGGTCGGGCGCAATCCATGATCGAGATGGGCAACGACGAGATTGTCGTGGGGAATGTGCTGGCGCAGGATGTGGAGAAGGGCCAAGGAATCGGGGCCACCAGAGACGCCCACGACGAGAGGGTCATGCTTCGGATCGAATCCACTCGATTGGTTGGCTCGTCTTAGGGCGGCCGACACCTGCTCGCTCGGGTTCACGTTAGCCTTCTACGAGCGGATCGTCGGATGTAAATAGTGGTCTTGCGGAAAGCGCGTATATCTGGCCGTCAGGCCGCGCATATTTCCACAATATTGCTCTTGCATGGTGATCATTTTGAGTAGGGCGGGTGGGACTCGAACCCACATGGGTGTTAACCCGGCGGATTTTAAGTCCGCTGCGTCTGCCATTTCGCCACCACCCCATCATTGGTGCCACTCGTATTGTAGCCGTCAATGAGTCTCCCATCAACCATCGTCGCCGCCCGCCCGTCGAAATGTTATAATCCGGCCGATCTCGCAACGGGAGAGACTTATGCAACAGTACCTCGAGCTGATGGCCCACGTCATGAAAAATGGTGTTCGGAAGACGGATCGCACAGGTGTGGGTACGCTCAGCGTATTCGGCTATCAGATGCGCTTTGATCTGGGCGACGGATTTCCATTGGTGACGACCAAGAGGATGCATCTGCGCTCGATTATTCACGAGTTGTTGTGGTTTTTGCGCGGCGATACCAATATCCGCTACCTCCACGAAAACGGCGTGACCATTTGGGATGAATGGGCCGACGAATCCGGCGACCTTGGGCCCGTCTATGGTCAACAATGGCGCTCCTGGGCCGCGGCCGACGGCCAGACTATTGACCAAATCACCGAAGTTGTCGAACAGATTCGGACGAAGCCCGATTCCCGTCGTCTCATCGTCAGCGCCTGGAACGTGGGCGACATTGATGAGATGGCCCTTCCGCCCTGTCACTGCCTGTTTCAATTCTATGTGGCCGACGGCCGCCTCTCTTGCCAGCTCTACCAGCGCAGCGCCGACATCTTCCTGGGTGTCCCGTTTAATATCGCCTCGTATGCCCTCTTGCTGCAAATGGTGGCCCAGGTGACGGGCCTTGAGCCGGGAGAATTCGTCCATACCTTCGGCGATGCCCATCTCTACCTCAATCATCTGGAGCAAGCCGGACGGCAACTGGAGCGCGAGCCGTTCCCCCGGCCGACCATGCGGCTCAATCCCGCCGTGGATACGATTCTTGGGTTCCAATACGAGGATTTTGAGTTGCAGGATTATCAATCTCACCCGCGCATTGCCGCCCCCATAGCGATTTAGGTTCCCTGATGGCCCACACTTCCCGCATTGCCTACGTCGTAGCGATGGATGACAACCGGCTCATCGGCCGCAATAACGCTCTGCCGTGGCGTTTGCCCGACGATATGGCCTGGTTTCGGCAGCAGACGCTGGGCAAGCCCTGCATTATGGGTCGCAAGACCTACGATTCGTTGCCTGTGCGATTTCGGCCGCTGCCCGGGCGACTCAATATCGTTATCACCCGCAACATGGATTACGAGGCGCCAGGGGCGATAGTCGTGCATTCGATGGAAGACGCCCTGCGGGCCGCCGGAGAGGTTGAGGAGATCGTGATAGTCGGCGGAGCCGATCTGTTTCGCCGATTGATGCCCGTGGTGGATCGTCTTTATCTGACCCAGGTTCACGGCGCGGCCGAGGGAGACGTTTTCTTTCCTGAGTACGACCGCGCTCAGTGGCAAGAGATTTATCGCCAGGAACACGCGGCCGATGAGCGCCATCCCTATGCCTTCACCTGGTTAATCCTCGATCGTAGCCGCCAACCAATCGACCCGCTCACGGATGAATGATTGTGCTCACTAGCTGGGCACATACTTGCATGAGCCTCATATACTCAGTAGACTTATTCGACGTTTGCGAAAATCCACAACAGGTCTGATTCTCCATGGAACCCGAACTCATCACGATTATCGAAGGCCCCACACCCGAATTCATGCCCAACCCCCAAGGCTGGATGCAGTCGGTGTACGAAGGCCCACAGGAGATAGACGTTGCCCTATGCCAGTTGCGAACCGGCAATGGCGAAGACATTAGGGAACGCTGTCTGCACGCCTGGGAGGAGGGACGGCCTGTTCGTCTCGATTACCCGGATGATTTGCGATTGCGCCAGCAGGTGGACGTTGTCGCCTTGCGCCTGACGCAAATCGACGAGGGTCAACTCCTGCTGCTGTGGGTTACCATGCCTTGGGAAATGGAAGATGTCGAGGAAGAGGACGAGGCCGGCGACGACTTCGATCCGGACATTCCATTCTAAGGAATTGCGCATTCATCGATCTGCTGGATGGCACAGATTCCCAGAGGTTCGCCGGGGAAGTTTGTGACATTTCCTTGTAGCTTATCTGCAAGACAGGTTAATTCTCAGCGAGACGGCCCATGACGTACGAGACCATTCTGTATGATGTGAGCGACGGCGTGGGGCGCATTACGCTCAATCGCCCGGCTAAGCTCAACGCCTTTAACGACCGGATGATCGCCGAAACGACCGACGCCTTCAAGAGCGCTGGTCGAGAGACGGCCGTTCGCTGCGTGGTCATCACCGGAATGGGGCGCGGGTTTTCGTCTGGTCAGGATTTGGCCGACTTCCGGGAGCGTGGCGAAAACGTTTCCGTGGGCGAGCACCTGCGCCACGGGTATCATCGTCTGATACGTCAAATGCTCGCCCTGGAGAAGCCGATCATCGGGTCGATAAACGGCATTGCCGCCGGCGCGGGCTGTGGCATCGCCCTGGCCGCGGACATTCGCATCGCTGCCGACACGGCCTCCTTCATGCTTGCCTTCAGTCGCCTGGGACTTATTCCCGACAGCGGCCTGAATTGGCTCCTGCCCCGTCTTATAGGCTATGCCCGCGCCTACGAGATGGCCGTCACCGCCGATCGCGTCCCCGCGAGTCAGGCCCTGGAATGGGGGATGGTCAATCACGTCGTGCCCGCCGATCAGCTGCCCGAAATCACCGCTGCCTGGGCGCGGCGTCTGGCCGACGGCCCCACGCTGGCCTATGGATTGACCAAACGGGCTATGATTCGCGGCTGGGAGATGACGCCGGATGAGGCGCTGGGGTACGAAGCGCACCTACAGGAAGTTGCCGGCCGGAGCGCAGATAATCGCGAGGGCATCGCCGCCTTTCTGGAGAAGCGCGAGGCGCATTTCAGCGGCCGGTAAGCGACCGGCTAATCGCGGGCGGCCACAAAAAGCTGCTCGCCGGCCACAACGAATATCCGCGTCGGCGAATCCGTCACTCCAAAATCGGCCGCTTTCGTCAGAACTTCACGCCCCGTCTCGTCGAAAATTCGATATTGTGTCAACACCGTCCCCCCGCGGCTCAACTGCAATAGACGGCCGCTGCCGGGATCGAGGACGAAGATCGAGGCGTTCAACCCGCTGCCCACTATCTTGACGGCTACCGGGGCGATGAGCGGCGTCACCATGCCGTTCTGGGCCAGCGTTGTTTCGTCCCACTGGATTCGCCCGGAGCGCGTATCGTAATATCGAATCCGGCCGTCCTTGTACACAATGACCAGGCTGCCGTCCTCAGCATAGAGATCGAAATCCGCGGCCTGATCTAGTTCCGCTTCGCCGCCGAAGAAGATCGCCTCGTCGCCTTCGAGCTGGCTATAGTTGGTGGAGGCATAATACTTCCAGATCTGACGCGCTTCCGTATCCAGAATGTAGAGCCGATCCAAATAAGAAGCCATCGCGGTCGGATTATTCCATTTGCTGCTGTTGCCCAGAATCACGCCACTGGTGTCGCCCAGGTTGGGGTAAAAGCTGAAGAAGCCGCCGGTGGTGTCAACCATACTGACGCTGTCACGGGTGGCCGCAGCGCTTCCCGGTAGCCAAAGGATATCGAAGATCGTTCGCATTGTATTGGCGCCGACCGCCTGACCGCCGAAACCGATTGTCGATGGGTCTTCGCTCGTCAGGTTCCGGAAGCTGTCGTCCGTCGCATGCAGCATGACTCGATTGGACGTCTGATCGAGAACGGCGATGCCGCCGTCCTGACGCCGCAGAGCAATGCGTGTCAGATTCGTTCCGGCAGCATAGCGATAGAACGTCTCGGCCGTCAGGCGGCTCACGCCGTCGATCCGGTCCAGAGCCGTCAGGGCGTCGGCGCGCAATGTGGCGACTTCCAGATCGCCCGGTCGCAAGACTTCTGCCTCGCTCGCCAGCGATAAGAGGCGCAAATAGTGGGCCTGTCCCTCAGCCGAATCGCCGCCGGCGCTTTCGGCGGCCGTCATCTCATCCAGCATCTGCTCCTTGATTTGCGATAGCTCGTTGACCATATCGCGCTGAATATAGACGCTGGTAGCCACGGCGCCGATAATCAGCGGGACGATCAGCGCCACAGTGGTCGGGACGGCCCAATGCACGGCCGGCTCATCGCTCTTGTGACTCAGCAGACGCCCCAGCACCTCCGCCAGCCAGGCCGTGAAACGTGACAAACCACGCGCCGAACCGGATGCCACGCGCCGTGCGCCGGTCTCGACGGTCGACGGCGCGTCGAAGAGCGCGGATGGGAGGTCATCGGTTGACGGGGCGGCATCGGCCGGAGAACTGACTGGTTGGGGAATGGCCTTGGCCGCGGGTTGCGGCGCCGAGCGGATGGCAGGTTGCGCCGGCTTGGCCGGCGGACGCGAGGCAGGTTGCCGGCTATGCTGAAAGGTCAACGGCAGGGTAGACGGCAATTCGTCGGCGAATTCAACCAACAGAAGCCGGGCGCTATCCTGGGCCATCACTTCCAACAGCGCGTCCATACCGCTCTCTATCTCCGTGTTGACCAGAACCGGGGCCAGCGTCTCGCCGGTCAGGTACGACATGCGCGGATCGCCGAGGAGCATCATGTCGCCAGGTTGTAGCTGGTGGAAAGCGAAGCGGATATCGATGCCCGCGCTGCGGCCGAGAGGGGTCAGATGCTGAGGCGGCCGGGCCGGCAGCCGCTCGATACCGAAATTGTGGCCGAGAAAAGCCAACCCCTCGCCGACTTGCAAGGAATACAGCTCGCCGTTGTGCAAGACGGCACAACTCAACGCCCCTTCGTGGAGGGAGCGAGTCGTCACGTTGTGGCGCAGCAGGGTCTCGTTCGTCTCGATGACCGCCCGGCGCAAGGCTGATGTCACGCTGCCCGCGGCCGCAAAAAATCGTGTGCCTAAGGCTTCGACCAGTTCGCGCGCCAAGTCATCCGTCTCATCGTGGGGGCCGGAGAGGGACAGATGGACGAACAGGAAGTCGTGCTCTCGCCCCCGCCCTGGCTTGGGCGGAGCCGGACGAGCCAGGATCCCCGCGCTGGTTCCTTCGTCCTCGATGACGCCGTTGACGATTGAGAGTTGGGCCGTGATGGCGAGTAAGTCCACAGTGTTTTGGGCGATTACCAGTAGGTCGGCGGCCTCAGGGAACCTGTCGTTTTCCTGAGGCAACCGGATAACGTCGTTGCTTACGCCTCGTAGGCGGAATAATCAAGGTCGAAAGCCTGGGCCACGGCCTCATAGGTGCACTGGCCCTCATAGGTATTTAGCCCCTTTTGCAGGCCTGGGTCCTGGGCCATGGCCTTCTCCGCGCCCAGTCGAGCCAGCCGCAGCACGTATGGCAAGGTCGCGTTGCTGAGAGCTAGCGTACTGGTTCGCGGCACGGCCCCGGGCATGTTGGCAACCCCATAATGCACCACGCCGTCGACGATGTAGACCGGATCGGAATGGGTAGTGACGTGGATAGTCTCCACACACCCCCCCTGATCGACGGCCACGTCGACGACGACGCTGCCCAGGTTCATGGTCGAAATCATCTCGCGCGTGACCAGCCGCGGCGCGCGTGCGCCCTTGATCAGTACCGCTCCGACGACGAGATCGGCATTCTGAACGGCCTCGGCGATGTTGTAGGAGTTGGAGGCGACGGTCGTCAGCCGGCCGTGCAGCACGTGCTCCAAAAAGCGCAACCGATCCAGATTCGTATCGAGGATAGTCACGTTGGCGTCCATGCCCAGGGCGATGTGGGCCGAATTGGTGCCGACGACACCCCCGCCGATAACCACTACATTTGCGCCGGGCACGCCGGCGACGCCGCCCAACAACATGCCGCGACCCAGATGCGGCCGCTCCAGAAAGTGAGCGCCGACCTGGATGGCCATGCGCCCTGCCACTTCGCTCATGGGCGTCAGCAGCGGCAGGCTCCCGTCGGGCGCTTCCACCGTCTCGTAGGCAATGCCGGTTACGCCGGAATCGATCAT
This sequence comes from Promineifilum sp., assembly GCA_017983515.1. Lineage (GTDB taxonomy): Bacteria > Chloroflexota > Anaerolineae > Promineifilales > Promineifilaceae > Promineifilum. Next base: position 81,549 of record JAGOBF010000002.1, read on the forward strand.
CGCCCGAGTCAGGCTTTCCTCGGCTGCCAGATGTAAGTAAGTGAACAGGACGAGGTCGGAGCGCAGGAACGGGTACTCAACAGCTATGGGCTCTTTGACCTTGATGACCATCTCCGCGCTCCAGGCGTCGGCCGCCGTGGGCACGATCGTCGCGCCGATGCGCGCGTAATGTTCATCGAGGAAGCGGCTGCCATCCCCGGCCGAGGTCTCGATCAGCACCTTGTGGCCTTGCTCAACGAGTTGCTGCACGCCGGCGGGCGTCATAGCCACGCGATATTCGTTATTCTTTATCTCTTTGGGAACACCGACAATCATGGGAAACTCCTTGGTGGATTCTGTGGGCGCTCGTATTGTACCCGAATCCCTTCGTCAACCTAAATGATCACCCGCCTCGTTCACCTGACCGGTCAGTCAGGTTTGATAAGCCGAATAGGCCACCGCCCTTACGCCCCGTAGTGGTGTCAGACCTGTGTTTGACGCCATGCCGCCAGCAGGCTTGCTTCGCGCTCGGCCGATAATCCATTGCGCCAGACGTAGTCAGACGGGCGCCCCTGTGCCCACTCCAGCGTATCGCGCACCGTCTCCGCGAACGGCCGGAAGATCAGACCGTCCGCCAGGGCCTTGTCGACGTTGAACGAATTGAACGCACCCAGCTCGGCCGGAACCCAAAGCGGCATTTCCGTGTAGGGCTCTACTTTATGATCGACCAGGAACGACTCTTCGGCCCACATGAAGCGCGCGTCGCTGCCCGCTATCACGCGGCACGTGTCCAGCAAGAGACCTAAAGGTAATGGCCGGCCCGGGCCGGTAACATTGTAGGGGCCGGTCAGCCGAGCGGCCGTGGCGCTGAGGATCCAGCGGGCCAGATCGCGCACGTCGATGAACTGCACGCCGTAGTCGGGCGAGCCCGGCGCGAGCACTTCGCCGCCGCGAGCGACACGCACCGGCCAATATGTTAAGCGGTCGCTCAGATCGTGGGGGCCGACGATCAGGCCGGCGCGCACATGGAGCACGCGGCCGTCCATCGCCTCGGTCGCCGCTTGTTCGCACAGGGCTTTCAATGGGCCGTAGGTCTCGCCGGTTATTTCCTCGGTCGTTTCATCCTCGATGGTCCCCACCGGCGCTCTCTCGTCGATCCCGCTCGACAGCGGTTCGGCATAGACGGACATCGTGGAGATGAATGCATAGTGCTCGACCGAATCGGCCAGGTATTCGGCCGATTGGCGGACGGCGCGGGGCACGTAGCCACAGGTATCGATGACGGCATCCCATTGGCGGCGGCCGAGCTTCGCCAGATCGCTGTTCCGGTCGCCATGGATTTGCTCTATGTGGGGATAGAGATCGGGATTGGATTGTCCTCTGTTGAAGAGGGTGATTTCATGACCATCCAGCAGGGCTTCGTCTACCAAGGCCCGGCCTAAAAAGCGAGTACCGCCCAGGATCAATAAATTCATGCGCTTGCGTCTCCTAAGATTAGGGTGACCAGGTCGAACCCCGCGCCAAGGATAACCAACGCGGCACCCGTTGTCTAGCCTATCCTCTAAGGAGACAAAGCTTTTCAGTTGGCAGTCGATTTGAAATGGTGCGCCGGACTCTTATCCGACGGCAAGGTGGGCCGGGGCCACGGCTAAGAAACCGGCGCTACAGAGATCGGCCGATTGCTGAATAACCCTGTCTAATGCGAGAATCACGGGTAATATTCAGAACGACCGACGACGGTCATGTTCAGGCGATTAAGGAGATTCCATGCAAATATTAGTCAAGCAGGGTGATATCGTAGCGGCCGAGGCTGATACGTTGATCGTGAATTTATTCGAAGGGGTTGCCGTTCCCGGTGGGGCGACCGGCGCGCTGGACCGCGCCCTGGCCGGGGCGATAGCCGACCTGATCGCCGGCGGCGATTTGAAAGGCAAGGCGGGCGAAGTGGCTGTGGTCTATCCTCGCGGGACGATTGGGGCGCGGCGAATTCTCGTCGTTGGCCTGGGGCAGGCCGAAAAATTCGATCTGGACGGCGTTCGCCGGGCCGCGGCCGTTGGCATCAAGCGCGCCCGAGACCTGGGCGCACGGCGGGTTGCCTCTATCGTCCACGGGGCCGGCATCGGCGGGCTGGATGTGGCCGCCGCCGCGCAGGCTACGGTGGAAGGCTCGCTGCTGGCCGTCTATCGCTTCGACGCCCAGAAGAAGAAGGAAGCGGCTCATGATATCGACTCGTTAACGCTGGTCGAGAACGACGGCGCACGTATCGAGGCCGTGACGATGGGCGCGCAGAGGGCTGAGGCCATCGTCGCCGGCGTCGAATTGGCGCGCGATCTGGTCAACATGCCGCCCAACGTGGCTACCCCGACGCGCCTGGCCGCCGCCGCGCAGGACATCGCCGACGTTCACGGCCTCGCACTGACCATCGGCGACCGGGAATGGGCCGCCGAGCGCCACATGGGGGCCTATCTGGCCGTGGCCCAGGGCGCGGGCGAACCGCCGAAGTTCATTGTGCTGGAGCACAACGGCGACCGCACGGATTTGCCGACCGTGGTGCTGGTGGGTAAGGGCATCACCTTCGACACCGGTGGCATATCGATCAAGCCAAGCGACCGCATGGGGGATATGAAGTCCGACATGGGCGGCGCGGCGGCCGTGCTGGGGGCGATGGAGGTCGTGGGCCGGCTCGACCTCCCACTCCGGGTCATCGGCATCACGCCGTGCACGGAGAATATGCCTGATGCCAATGCCTATCGCCCGGCCGACGTCATCACCGCCTCCAACGGCAAGACGATCGAGATCATCAGCACCGACGCTGAGGGCCGCATGGTGCTGGCCGATGCCCTGGTTCTGGCGGAGAGTTACAAGCCCAACGCCGTGATTGACCTGGCGACGCTGACCGGCGCGTGCGTCATCGCCCTGGGGGCGGGCGTATCGGCGGGTGTATTTTGCAATGACGAGGGGCTGCGCGACCAGCTGCTGACGGCGGCCGATTCAACCCGTGAACGCCTTTGGCCGTTGCCGCTCTTTGACGATTACCGCCGGATGATTAATTCCGAGGTGGCCGACATGAAGAATAGCGGCGGCCGATTCGGCGGCGTGGGCACGTCGGCCGTTTTCCTCCAGGAGTTTACGAATTATCCCTGGGCCCACATCGATATCGCCGGCATGGCCCTGGCCGAGAAGGCCGGTGAGTATTCGCCGGTGGGTGGCACCGGCTTTGGGGTGCGCCTGCTGGTAGCCTATTTGCAGCAGTTGGCCGACGCCGGCTAAAGGTTTTGTTTTCGAAGGGCGGGTATTTTAGTGCCGGCGTTATCTGTCGTGCTATAATTCCCGCCCATCAAATCAATCGGCGCAGCTACGGCCCGAAACTCGCTTGGAACGCCGCAGTCTGGAGAGGAAGAATCATGTCAGCCCCAACTCAGCCGCTAACCCTTGGTATTGAAGAAGAATATCAGATCATCGATCCCAAAACGCGCGACTTGCGCACCTACATCAGCGAATTGCTGACGCAAGATCAAGTTCGGCCGAAAAAGCTCGACCTGAAGCCGGAATTGATGCAGTCGCAGGTGGAGGTCGGGAGCCGGATTTGCCAGGACATCAAGGAGGCCCGTTCCGAAATTATTCGCCTCCGCGGTGATGTGCTGGAGCTGGCCGACGAGAATGGACTGATGATCGCCGCGGCATCGACCCATCCCTTCGCCCGTTGGGAAGACCAGATCATTACTGAGGGTACGCGCTACAAGGAACTGCTCGACGACATGCAGGGGGTTGCCCGCCAGTTGCTGATCTTCGGCATGCACGTTCACGTCGGCTTCGGTGAAGATCCGGAGTCTCGCGAGTTACTCATCGCCATCATGAATCAGGCGCGTTATTTCATTCCCCACTTGCTGGCCCTGTCCACCAGTTCGCCTTTCTGGCGTGGACAAAACACGGGGCTGAAGTCTTACCGCAGCGTGGTTTTCGAATCCCTGCCGCGGACCGGCATCCCGCACTCGTTCATCTCGTGGGGGGATTATAAACGCTACGAACAGATGCTGGAGCGGGTGGGTGCCTTTGGCAAGGTGGACAAGCGGGCCAAAATCTGGTGGGATTTGCGGCCGCACCCGATCTACAGCACGATGGAGTTCCGCATCAGCGACATTTGCACCAGCGTCGATGACTGTATCTGCATCGCCGCCCTGTTCCAGGCCATCTGCGCCAAGCTGATCAAACTGCGTAAACAAAATATGTCCTGGCGACAATACCGCCACGTTCACATCAGCGAGAACAAGTGGCGCGCCGTTCGCTATGGGATCGAAGGCGAGTTGATCGACTTCGGCATCGAGTCGGCCGTGCCCTTCGCGTACCTGATGAATGAACTGCTGGAGCTACTCGACGATGTCGTCGATGAACTGGGCAGCCGCAAGGAAGTAGAACACGTCCACAACATACTTCGGGACGGCACAAGCGCCGACAAGCAATTGCGTGTCTACCGGGAACATGGCGGTGATGATAACCGTGAAGAAGCATTGCGCGCCGTCGTCGATCACCTAGTGGTGGAAACGAAACGCGGCATTGTCTGACGGCCGAGCGCGACGTGTCACGATAGAGGGGGCAGGGGGACGGCTCTTGGATTCCGACTGCTACCACGTGCGGTGGCGGAATTCCCCTCCCACGATGGTTCCAGCGATGCCCACCCCCAAAAGCTCATCGGGCTGTACTTCGAATAGATCCTGATCGAATATGGTCAGGTCGGCCAGCGATCCGGGGCTGATACTACCCTGGGTTTTCTTCTGACCGGAGGTAATGGCCGCGGCCCGGGTGAAGGCATACAGAGCTTCTTCCAACTCCAGCCGCTCCTGAGGATACCAGCCCTCCGCATCGGGATAGCCGTTGGCTTGCTGCCGGGTCACAGCGGCGTGGATACCCGGCAAGGGATCGATTCGCTCGACGGGTGCGTCGGAGCCGAAGACGACCAGCGCGCCGCTATCCCACATCGTTCGCCATGCATAGCTATAGCGGGCGCGAGCGCCCCAGTACCGATCGGCCATGTCGATATCGGAAGTCGCATGAATTGGCTGCATGGAGGCGACGATGTCCAGAGCCGCCAGGCGATTGAGATCGCCGGGATGCAACACCTGAACGTGCTCGATACGATGGCGCAGGCGGGGGCTGTGTCGCTCCTTCTCTTCCCGACGCAGCAATTCATATACGTCGAGCACGTCGTGGTTGGCCCGGTCCCCGATGGCGTGGATGGTCAGGCTAAGTCCACCGGCGCTGGCCAGACGTGCTTTCTCCAGCATTTCCTCTTTATCCGTCACCACAATGCCAAAATTATCGGGCTCTCCCTCGTAGGGGGCGATCATGGCCGCGGTTCGCGAGCCGAGCGCGCCATCGGCAAACATCTTGACTCCGCCGATGCGCAGCCAGTCGTCGCCGAAGCCGGAGCGCAGGCCCACGCCGAGCGCGTGTTCCAGACGATAAACGGGCACGTTTTTGACGACGCGCAGGCCCAACTCGTTGGCCTCGCGCAACATCTGGAGGGCCAGAAAGCAATCGCGGCCGTCGAAATCGTGCAGGCCCGTCAGCCCGACCGACCAGCAATAGGCCTGTGCGGCGCGCATGGCGTCGGCTATTTCGGCCGGTGTGGGGCGCGGGATGTGGGTGGCGATCAGGTCCATGGCATCCTCGAAGAAGATACCCGTCGGCCGCCCGGCCCCATCGCGCTGGATCTGGCCGCCGGGCGGATCGGCCGTGTGCTCGTCGATGCGGGCTATTTTCAGGGCCTGACTGTTGACCCATGCCGCATGTCCGCTCTTGTGCGAGAGGTAGACCGGGCGATTGGACACGATGCCGTCGAGATCGGCGGCCGTCGGGAAGGCGCGATCGGGCCAGGCGTCCTGCGACCAGCCGCGCCCGCGCAGCCAACCCGTGCCCTGTTGGCCATCGTTGAAGGAAACGACGCGGTCGAGCGCCGCCTGCCGGGTAGACGCGCCGTCCAGATCGGCGTTTCGCAGGCTAAGCGCGAAGTGTTGGAAGTGAACGTGGGCATCGACCAGACCGGGTGTCACGAAGCGGCCGCCCAAGTGGACCCATTCGGCTCCCTGGCCCAGCAAGGCTTTCATCTCGTCGTCGCCGCCGACGCCGACGATATGACCGTTTCGAATGGCGACGGCCGTCGCCAGCGGCCGCGCCGGGTCCAGCGTGTAAATTCGTCCGTGGGTCAAGGCAATCGATGCCGGCATATTCTTTCTCCCTAATCAATGATGGGCCAGTCAGGTTGAGGTAAGGATGGATCGCAGGTCCTCGCCGAGCAATTCTTCCAGGTAAGGAGTGACACCCCAGTACGCTTTCAACGCTACGTACTCGTCGATGAGCGCGGCGAGAGGCGGGGCATTGACCAGGACGGCGCGAATCATCAGGTTTTTGGGTGTATGCTCAACGGCCACGAATTCGAGCACTTCGGCCCGATAGCCCATCAGTCTCAGGATGTGGGCGCGAAAGGCGTCGGTGAGGACGTCGCCCAGTCGCTCGCGCATGATGCCGTGGCGCATAACGGGTCTGAACGGGTCGGGCGTGTCGGCCGTGGCCAATTGCGCTTGCAGGTGATGGTGGCAGCAGGGGGCGCTGAAAATGAATGGGCTGCACCAACGCACCGCCTGGGCCAGGGCCTCATCGGTGGCCGTGTCGCAGGCGTGGAGGGCCAGCACGATGTCGGGCCTCTCGGCCGGCTCAAAGTCGATGATGCGCCCGGTCACGAATTTGATTTGGTCCCAGCCCAATCGGCCGGCCGTCTCCTGATGACGTTCCATCAGATGCGCTTTTGTGTCCACGCCGGTCAGCGACGTGGGCAAGCCCTTGACGTCGTTGAAGTAATGATAAGTCGCGAAGGACAAAGCGGCGCTGCCGCACCCCAAATCCACGACGCTGAGGGGGCCGGGGCGCAAGGCGTCGATCTCATCTATCTCTTCGACTAAGCGCAGGAACTCGTTGATCTGGCGAAATTTGCGCTGCTGGCTGGCGCGAATGCGGCCGTCGGCGGTCATTACGCCGATCTCGGTCAGGAACGGCCGGCCGGTCTCTTCATCCAAAAGGCTCGGCTTGGCGCGATTGTGCGCCATGTCCAACTCAATCCGTTTCGCTTCAAGCGGTTGGCGATGGATGATGGGGCGGCCCTTCTTGCTGTATTGTATGCGAATGGTCTCTTCGGTTGTGGTGGCTTGGATACTTTTGAAGGACGCATCCAGCAGTTCTTTCAACGCTTCTTCGGCCGCCTGGTCATGGTAATTCCTGGCGAACGTTTGCCTGCCATCGAAAAACGAAAATTGTAGGTAGCGTTGCCCTCTGAGCAGGATCGGCCGAATGGTGACGCGCTGCCAGTGAGCGTGGTCAGGTTGACGAATGCCCTGGAAAACGGCCTCGACAAAATTCCCGGCGTTCAGGATGACAGCACTTAACAGGGTCTCAGACGAATCGGACATGGGCAGCGTACGTATTAGGAGGCAGCGGGCGAAGCCCTATTCACCCCATTCCAGTTCCTGATCGCCGATATGGACCGTATCGCCCACCCGGACGCCGGCTTTAGTCAGGGCGTCGGTGATGCCTGAGCGCATCAGCGTCGTCTGGAAGCGCATGAGGGAGTCGTCAAATTCGAAGTAGGTCATCGCCGCGATCCGTTCGATTTCCTGGCCACTCACGCGCCAGTCGCCGTTGCTCTCGCGCTTGATCGTGAAGGGCTGTTCTCCGATCGTCGGCCGTATCACGACAGGCTCGTCGGCGGCCGTCGGGACGGTTCGTGGTGCGGCGTCGGCCATGCGCTTGATCTCGTAGAGCATCGGCTTGACGCCTTCGCCGGTGACGGCCGAGATGCTCATGAAAGGGTAGCCGGCCTTGCGAATGCCGTCGCGTATCTCTGCCTCGCGCTCGCGCACGTCGGGCAGGTCGAGCTTGTTTAGGACAACGATCTGTGGTTTGACGGCCAACTGGGGATTATAGAGAGCCAGTTCGTTGTTGAACATCTCCCAGTCGGCCAAAGGATCTTCGGCCATGCCGTCCAGCAGGTGGATGAGCACGCGGGTTCGCTCGATGTGGCGCAGAAAATCATGACCCAGCCCCACGCCCTCGGAGGCGCCCTCGATGATGCCGGGGATGTCGGCCAGGACGAGCGTCTCGTAGCCGTCGATTGCCGCGACGCCCAGGTTGGGTTGCAGAGTGGTAAAAGGGTAATCGCCGATCTTGGGCCGGGCAGCGCTGACCACCGACAACAAAGTCGATTTCCCGGCATTAGGCACGCCGACAACGCCGACGTCGGCGATCAGCTTCAGTTCCAGGGCCAGCCACAATTCCTCGCCCGGTTCGCCGCGTTCGGCGATGCGCGGGGCCTGGTGGCGGCTGTTGGCGAAATGCTGGTTGCCGCGGCCGCCCTTTCCCCCGGCTAAGATCACGACTTCCTGGTCGGGTTCAATCAGATCGGCCAGAATCTCGCCCGTTTCAGCATTGCGAACGATGGTGCCGAGCGGCGCTTCCAGGCGCAAGTCTTGACCACTTGCGCCGTTCATCCGCTGCACAGTGCCGTGGGTGCCGTTCTTGGCCCTATAATGTTTGTTGCGCTGGAACGTAACCAAACTGTTTAGGTGGCTGGAAACGACGAACACAACGTTACCGCCGCGGCCGCCGTCTCCCCCATCCGGCCCCCCCTGGCGCACATACTTTTCGCGTCGAAAGCTGATCATGCCGTCGCCGCCGTCGCCGCTGCGGACGTGAATTTTTGCCTCATCGTAGAACATAAAGGGTTAATCAATCTCCGAAATTAATCGCCGGGGCGGTCACTCTTTAGCAGGGATTCCAGCAGGGCGAAGCGCGGGTCGATGTCCAGCGGCGGACAGCCGCACTCGCCCTGATTTAGATTAGTCCCGCACACCTGACACAAGCCCTGGCAATCCGGCCGGCACAGCACCTTGATGGGCAAGCTCAGCAGGCTTAGCTCGCGCACCAGCGGCGCGAGATCGATCATACCGTCGTCGCCCACCCGATGTTCGCCCGGCGGCGCGATGTGGGGCGGGTAATAGAACAGCTCGTCGAGCGTGATTTGAACCGGCACAGTAGCCTCTTCGAGACAGCGAACGCACTCCAGGCTCATCGAGCTTTCGAGCTGACCCTGAATGTAAATCCCTTCGGTCGTCCGCGTGGCTGTGATGACGCCCACCAGAGGCGTCAGGATGACATCTTCACTCAGCTGGATGCTGGGATAGTCGAGTTCAATGTGCCGGATGGTGCCGTAGTCTGCCTCTAATAGAAAACCGAAATTAAAGCGCAGGCGTGATAATTTCATGTTACACCTTCCAACTTGATGGGATAGAATGGGATTATAGCATAGCCGCCCGATTATGGGCAGACGCTAGGCAAGGTATCAGTTATGGTTAAGATTCACGCTCCGCGACTTCTGGTCGCCACGCACAACAAAGGGAAGTTGGGGGAATATATCGACATCTTGACCGAGCGTTGGTCAGATTTGCTGACGCTGGATGAGGCGGACATTGTCGAAGATGTTCCGGAGACGGGTAGCACGTTTTTGGAAAACGCGACTCTGAAGGCCGTCGCTTACTCTCGTCAGGCGAATCTGTATACGCTGGCGGATGATTCAGGGCTGGAGGTCGACGCATTGGGGGGGCGGCCGGGCGTCCTGACCGCCCGGTTTGGAGGCCCCGGCCTTTCCCCGGCCGACAGGTATCGGCTACTGCTCGCGGCGTTGGCCGGCGTGCCCGATGCGCAACGTGGGGCGCGTTTTCGCTGTGCGATCGTACTGGCGGGGCCGGATGGGACCATCCTGGGCACGGCCGAAGGGGTGTGTGAAGGTGTCATCGCGCTGGCGCCGTCGGGAATGGGGGGCTTTGGCTACGACCCCATCTTCTACTTGCCCGACCACGGCCTGACGATGGCCGAGCTGCCGGCCGTCGAGAAACATCTGATCAGCCACCGCGGCCGGGCCGTCCGGGCCATCCAACCGCTCCTGGAACAACTGTGGACTGGCTCGGCATCGACTGGAGGTAATTGATCTAGAGGTCAGAGGCGGCGTTCAATTCGCTTAGGAAGTCGATCAGGAGATTCTTGATCGCCTCCGTGCGTTCGACCATCGTGAAGTGACCGCATCCTTCCAGAGTCGCCATCCGTCCATTCGGTAGGCCGGCGGCCAGCGATTCCGAATACCGCAGCGGGGTCATGCGATCCAGCGTCCCGGCCACGACGAGCGCCGGGCTGGCAATGGACGCTACTTCTGCGCGCAAATCAAAGCGATTGCAAGCCAAAAAGTCGCCGTAGGTCGTCGTTCCTCCCGTCTCCAGGACTTGCCGATGGATGGTGTCTCGCTGGGCCGGCGTGGCCTCGATTAGGGCATTGGCGGCGATCCACGAGGCGACCACGCTGAGAGAATTGACCGAGCCGGTCAATATCGCGTCCGATACCGGCATGCGGGCGGCCGCGCCCAGCAGGAAAAGCCCGCCCAAATCGACGGCCGCACGGTGGGCAATACTCAGGGCAACGGCACTACCCATCGAGTGGCCGACCAGCACGGCGCGGGAGAGCGCTTGGGCGACGATAAAATGTTCGACAACCTGAGCATACTGTTCAATCGACCGCCGGCCCGGTGGGAGCGATGCGCCGTGGCCCGGCAGATCGAGGGCAATGCTGTGAATGTTCGACAAATTAGTTAGTGTTGAGGGCCATACGGCAGAGGAACTCGCCGCGCCATGAATGAACAAGACGGCCGGGTCGAGAACCTGACTGTTGTTCTGGGTGAAAAATATGCTCTCTCCCCCTATAACTATAGTTGGCATGAGAGATATTATAGCTGGTTGCCGCCCGATAGCGTGCTGATACAATGATACAGTGCCGGCTTTGCTGCCCCGGCCGAATACAAATCCATGAGCAAATTCATAATCGAAGGGGGTCGGGCGCTGAGTGGTGAAGTAACCGTCAGCGGCAATAAAAACGCGGCCCTCAAACTCCTGCCGGCTTGCTTACTGACCGATGAGCCGGTGATCTTGCATAATATTCCCACCATTCGTGACGTTCAGAACACGATTCTCGTCCTGCGCGACCTAGGCGTCGACGTGACCGATCTGGGTCGCGGCAGTTGGCGTATCCACGCTCGCCATGTAGAGAAGGTCGAGTTGGACCCCGCCCTGGCGGCGCGCACGCGGGCCTCTTTTGTCTTCGCCGGGCCGATGTTGGCGCGGATGGGGCGGGTTGTCTTGCCCATTCCCGGCGGCGATGTCATCGGCGGCCGTCCGCTGGACACCCACGTCCAGGCCCTGACCGCGCTGGGGGCAAGCGTGAGCATGAGCCAACGGGGTGTTTTTGAAATGGCCGCCCCCCGGCTACGGGGTGCCGGGCATCTCCTCCTGGCTGAAGCCAGTGTGACCGCCACCGAGAACGCGGTAATGGCCGCCGTGTTGGCCAAAGGCGATACGATCATCAGCAATGCTGCCTGCGAGCCTCACGTGCGCGATCTGTGTGACTTCCTGAACAGCATGGGGGGCGAGATCGAGGGCATCGGCAGCAATCGGCTGACGATTCGCGGCGTGGACAAGCTACATGGAACCGAGTTTCGCATCGGCTCTGACTTCATGGAAGTGGGTAGCTTCATCGGAGCGGCGGCCGTGACGGGGGGCGAGGTGCGCATCCGCGATGCTCAGCCGCGCAATCTGGGCATGATTCGCCTGGTCTACAAGCGGTTCGGCGTGCATTGGCAGGATGACGGCGAGGACATCATCGTGCCCGGCAATCAGGAGATGATGATTCATGAGGGGCTGGGCGGCCGTATCCCGGAGATCAAGCCGTTGCCCTGGCCGGGGTTTCCACCAGACCTGATGAGCATCGCCGTCGTCCTGGGAACTCAGGCCGCCGGGTCCGTCTTGCTCCACGACTGGATGTACGAAAGCCGTTTCTTTTTCGTCGATCATCTGACGTTTATGGGCGCGCGCGTCGTGTTGTGTGACCCGCACCGTGTGCTGGTGCAGGGGCCGTGCAAGCTGTTCGCCAACCCGGCCGGCGTGCCCAGCCCCGACATTAGGGCCGGCATGGCGATGGTGCTGGCCGCTCTTTGCGCGCGCGGCACCAGTACCATTCACAACATTCAACAGATCGACCGCGGCTACGAGCAGATCGAAAATAAATTGCGTGGGCTAGGGGCTCAGATTGTTCGCGAAGACGATTAGTACGGTCTTTGATGAGAAAATTCCGCTAACTGCCCGGAAATCGGCCAACCGGCCGGCGTAGCAAGGGTCAATTTGACCTTGAGACTAGAATTACGCTATAATGTAGCATTGCTTCCCCTGCATTCCGGCGAAGCATTTGGACACGTTTCAATCAGTTAGTTTGAGACACAGGGCGTATCGCCCTGTTTTTTTGGAGAGAATAAGATGACTAAACGTACCTATCAACCAAAAATTCGCCGTCGTATGCGCGTGCACGGATTCCGTTCGCGAATGGGGACTAAGGGTGGCCAGAAGGTTCTCAAGCGGCGTCGCGCCCACGGCCGCCGGGTGCTGTCGGTTAGCATGAACAGCCACGTCAAGCGCGTGAACTGGAACGGCACCTCCGCCACGGCTTACCGTTCGGTCAAGCGCTATGGCGGCGGAAAATAATTCGCCTCATAGTAACGTGATCCCTACATGACATATGTTGCCGCCTCACTCTCGCCTGCGTCGCTCGGCCGATATCGGTCTGGTGCGGCAGCAGGGGCAACGCTGGCGGCATCCATTACTCATTCTGTTCGTTTACACGCAGCCACCGGACACAAAGTCGGTCAGCCGGTTTGCGGTGGCCGTCGGCCGCCATATCGGTCAGGCCACCCGGCGCAATCGCATCAAACGCAGAGTGCGCGAGATAGTGCGCCTGCAATTGGGCCGGCTGGGGCCGGGGTACGATTGCCTCATCGTCGTCCGAGCCGGTGCGGTGCAAGCTAACTACAGCGAATTGGAAGCGGCGTTACACCAGCTCTTAATTCGCAGTGGGGTAATGAATGGCGACTCGAACGTAGCTGAGGGTGTAGAATCTCTATTGTGAAACAAGTCGCGTTAATACTCATTAAGCTATACCAGAAGACGATCTCGCGGGTACTTCCGCCAAGTTGCCGGTTTACGCCGTCGTGCTCTGTTTATGGATATCAGGCAATTGAGAAATATGGGTTTATCAAAGGCGGCTGGATGGCTGTCAAACGAATCAGCCGGTGCCACCCCTTTAACCCCGGCGGCTATGATCCGGTTCCGTGACGGAGGTGTTCCTTGCAACGAATGAGTTGGCCGCTAAGGCGGTCCGCATTTTGGCTGCTTATTATGGTAGTCGGGGTCTTATCATTGAGCGCCTGTGGGGGGCGAATTGCCAATACGAACTGGGCCGGCCTTTCAACCGACGGCAGCTGGGTCTATGTGGCATTTGGCCCGCGCGTGCTGGCCTATAATCCCGACACACAGTCCCAGAGCTGGATTTTTCCCGCTGAGGATGGCGCTGTTCAATTTTATTCCGCCCCTTCGGCCGAAGGTGATCGGGTTGTATTTGGCGACTATGGCCGCGCGGGCGGGTTCTTCACGCCCCGCGTCACGGTTTCGGTCTATGCTGTCGAGAACGTTGAATCCGGCACACCGCGCGAATTGTGGACCAACCCGGAAGCCGCGACAGACAAGATCGTCGCCCCGCCGCTCCAGGTCGGCGATCAGGTTTTCGTCGGCACGTCGGACAACCACGTGTTGGCGCTGGACGCGGCTGATGGCAGCAAAGAATGGGACTACGAGACCGGGCACGCCATTTGGGGACAACCCTCATTTCGCGACGGCATACTCTACGTCAGCTCAATGGACAGGTCGGTATATGCGCTGGATGCTGCGACAGGTGATCTCATCTGGGAAACCCTCTTGGAGGGCGCGCTGCCCAGCCGGCCGGTGGTGGGGGATGACCTGATCTACGTATCCAGTTTTGACGGCAACGTCCACGCGCTGGATATCGCATCGGGTGACGTTCGATGGTCGGCGCCGGCGGCCGATTGGGTGTGGGGCGCCCCCGCTCTGGCGAATGGTGCCATTTACTATAGTGACATCCAGGGCAACGTTTACGCCGCTGATGCCGAGACCGGCGAGCAGAGGTGGACGCAGTCTACCGGTGTGCGCGTTCAGTCTACGCCCGTCATCGTGGGCGATATGCTCTACATCGCCTCTCAGACGGGCGGCGAAACGCCGGCCGGCTCGCTGACCGCCTACTCGCTGACGGACGGCACGATGAAATGGACACAACCCACCGCCGTTCCCCTTTTGGCGACGCCGGTTGTGGTGGGCGATGATACTATTGTGGTGGGGTTGCAGAACGCGGACGCCCTGCTTATCGGATTCGACCTGGCGACGGGCCAGGAACTCTGGCGCTATTCGCTGCCAGAGAGTGCTAATTGATCGCGAGGGAAAGCCGCCATGTGGGACACCCTTATTGTTAACCCCATGATCAACGCCCTGCTTTTCTTTTATGATTTGCTGGGCAACAACTTCATACTGGCGATCGCTGTTTTCACGCTCGTCATTCGGCTAATCACGCTGCCGCTCAACATGCGCCAACAGCGCTCAATGATGCGGACCCAGGAGATTCAGCCCCAGATCCAGGCCATCCAGAAGAAGTATAAAGATAATCCTCAAAAAATGCAGGAGGAGTTCCGCAGGATAGGCTACAACCCGGCCGATACACTGACCGGTTGTCTGCCCACGCTTATCCAATTCCCGATCCTTATCGGCCTCTATCAGGCGATAATCATCGTGTTGGGCTCGACTCCCCAGGCGCTTTTTGAACTGGTGCCGCGCGTTTATCCGGCCATCAACCTGACCGGGTTAATTCCGGTGGAAAACAAGTTTCTCTGGCTGAATCTCAGCCAGCCGGATCAGTTTTTTGTGCTGCCGCTCTTGGTTTTCGGCAGTATGTTCATTCAGCAAAAGCTATTGGCCCCCGCCACCAAGACGCAAGGTAAGGATGACAATCCGGCCGCGGCCATGACCCAGTCGATGCAATATACGATGCCGTTGATGTTCGGCTTTTTCTCGCTCCAATTTCCGGCGGGTTTGTCGATCTATTTCGTGCTAGCCAATATCATTGGTATTGTTCAGGGCCTCTATATGCGGCGGATTACCGATAGAGAAAAGGCCGAGCGCGCCGCGAACGGCACTGCTGTGCCTTACGTGATCGACGCCGACGATGACAAGCCGGCCAAAGCAATCCCCGCTAAAACCAAGCAATCCGCCAACGGAGCAGGCGGTGCCAAGAGCAAATCGTCGGGTAGCCAACAGGCTTCCAAGCGCAAGAAACGGTCTGCAAAACGGTGATAAGATTATGGATGCATCTTCTAAGAACGAAATAGAATCACGTGGGGCGAGCGTTGACGCGGCCGTGGCCGCCGGGCTTCAACGCCTGGGCGTCCAACGCGATCAGGTCAGCCTCATCGTCATCGACGAGGGCAGCCGCGGCCTGCTGGGCATCGGTAGCCGCGAAGCTATCGTGCGGCTGATCGTCAAGTCCGCGCCGCCCGCGCCCGTTGCGCCGCCCGCGCCGGTTGTCAAGCCGGTTCCATCTACGCCACTGCCCGCGCCAAGACCAGCTCGGCCGGAGCCGAAGGCAGAGAACAAGCCTAAGAAACCAGTCGAACCTATCTCGAGAGACGTGGACGATGAAGAATCCGACTCCGCCGGCTCCTCCGAAAACCTGGAGGAGGAGCGCGTGGTGGCGGTTGAGATCATTTCCGAGCTGCTGCAAAAGATGAGCGTGAGCGGGCAGGTTGCCGGCTACGTGACCGAGCCCGACGATCTGACCGGGCAGCGGGTGAATATCATCGACATCAGCGGTGACGACCTGGGCGTGCTCATTGGCCCGCGGGGCGAGACACTGGATTCATTGCAGTTTCTCAGCCGTCTCATGGCCGCCCACCGCCTCCACCGCCGGGCCAACTTCGTAGTCGATGTCGAAGGATTCCGCAAGCGGCGAGAGCAGGCCCTGACCCGTCTGGCCGAGCGGATGGCCGATAAAGTGCGGCAGCGCGGCGAACCAATTGGCTTGGAGCCGATGTCGCCCTATGAGCGGCGGATCGTCCATATGACCCTGCGCGATGCGCCGGATGTCTACACCGAGAGCACGGGCGAGGGCAGGCAGCGGCGCGTCCGCATCATTCCAAAGTCGTAAAGCCGCTCTTGCTGCACATAAAAAGGGCTGGGCGCGTCATCATTGACGCGCCCAGCCCTTTTTTGTTGCCATCACTCGATGGAAGAATGACCTCACAACTTGACGACCTTTGCCTTCGTGACCGCGCTGATGCGGGACAGCTCCTGGAGGACATCCGCGCTTGGCTCGCTATCCAGGTTGATGAAGGACAGGGCCTGGCCGCCGGGTTGGACGCGACCCAATCGCCACTCGCCGATGTTGACGTGGTGTCTGGCCAGCAGGGTCCCTACCTGACCAATGACGCCGGGAACGTCCTGGTTTTGCATGACCAGCACGATACCCTCCGGATTCGCTTCCAGCCGATATTCATCGATCTGGACGATGCGAGACTTGCTGCCACCAAACAGCACCCCAGCCAACAGCCGCTGCCCGCCGGGCCATACGGCGCGGCAGGCGACCAGGTTGGGGTAATCCAGATTATTGAGGCCGACCGTCTGGGTGGTCGTAATGCCTCTTTCGTTGGCCAGTGTGGGGGCATTAACGTAGTTGACCGGAACATCACCGCCGGAACTCAGCACACCTTTTAAAATGCCCGCGCCGATAGCCCGCACCAGATTGCCGACGATGTCGCCATGCGCTTCGATCTCGATTCGTTGGATTGGCCCCTCGGCCAGACCGGCATGCAGCCGGCCCAGCGTCTCGGCCAGTTCCAGATAGGGCTTGATGGCCGAAAATTCTCCCTCTACCTCGAACGGCATGTTGATGGCATAGGAGAAATCCGTTCCCCGCAACGCAGAAACTACCTGATTGACGATCTGAATGCCAACTTCCCGCTCGGCCTCGTGCGTGCCGGCCCCCAGGTGAGGGAGGTGAACGACGTTGGGGAGCCCGATCAGGGGATTGGCGGCCGCGGGCGGCTCTGAGGAATAGACGTCGATCGCTGCCGCGGCCAGCTTTCCGTTTTTCAACGCCTCGGCCAGCGCTTCCTCATCGACCAGCTTGCCGCGTCCGGCATTGATCAGGATCGCTCCCTCTTTCATCTGGCTGATTGTTGTGGCATTTATGAGTCTGGTGGTGACCGGAACGAGCGCGGCGTGGAGCGTGATGTAATCGGATTCGGCCAGCAGATCATCCAGCTCGACCAGCAAGACGCCCAGTTCGCGGGCCGTCTCTTCCATGACGGTTGGGTCATAGGCCAAGACCTCCATGCCGAATGCCTTGGCCCGTTCGGCTACGAGCTTGCCGACCCGGTCAAAACCGATCAAGCCCAGCGTTTTGCGGTAAAGTTGGCGGCCGATGAATTCGCTGCGCCGCCACTCACCGGCCTTCAGCGATTCGTGGGCCTGAGGAATGTTGCGGCTGGCGGCCAGCATCAGCGCAAACGTTAATTCGGCCGTGGCCATGCTGTTGGCGCCGGGGGTATTCATAACGACGATGCCGTGGGTCGAGGCGGCTTTGACGTCGATATTGTCGACGCCGACACCGGCGCGGCCGACCACGCGCAATTTCCCGGCCGCCGCCAATACCTCGGCCGTCACTTGGGTGCCGCTGCGCACGATCAAACCGTCGTATGCGGGAATGATCGCCAACAACTCTCCCTGACTGAGGCCCGGTTTCACATCGGCCGTAACGTCAGGAAACTCTCTAAATTTCTCAAGCGCCGCGGCACCCAATGTATCGGAGACCAGAATGCGATATGTCATGTTGTGACCTTTTGGGCGGACTTCTGCCTCACATGGATAACGTACCTGGGAATGTCACAACCTTCTCGATCTCGCATCCGGCGAATCTGTGTCGCTTGTGAAATCGCTGGATGTTTCCTTTCTCAGGCAAAGAAGCCATCCATCGCGACGAAAAGCTCTTCCAGTTCGTGCATTTGGGTGTCGCCCATGTGAGCGATGCGGAAAGTTTTACCCTTCAGGTCGCCGTAGCCGTTGGAGATAATCATCCCGTGGCCGCGCAGGTATTTGTTCAGCGCCGAGATATCGATCTCCAGGTTGTTCGAGGCACACGATACCGTCGGGGATTCATAGCCGGCGGCGGAGAATATCTCGAAACCCTTGCCCTTGATCCAGTCAAGCGTCCGATCACGCATCGCCAGATGGCGGGTGAAACGATTCTCCATTCCTTCGGCCATCATGTCGTCTAGTTGGCGGTCGAGTGCGTAAAGCAGGGAAACGGCCGGTGTGGCCGGCGTCTGGTTCTTGGCGATCGATTTAGCCAGGCTGATGAAGTCGAAATAATAGCCGCGTGCGGGAACGGTCTTAGCCTTGGCCATCGCCCGGTCGGAGACTGCGCAAAAGGCCAGGCCGGGTGGCAACGCGAAAGCCTTCTGACTGGAAGCCAGAACCATGTCGAGATCCCAGGCGTCCATCTCGATCCTGGCCCCGGCCAGGCCGCTAACCGAATCGACCAGGATCATAATGTCCTGCCCGCCCGGCATGGCGCGAATGGCCTCCGCTATCTCCCGGATAGGACTGGTAGCGCCGGTGCTCGTCTCGTTGTGGACGACCGTCACGGCGTCGAACTCGCCCGACGACAAGCGCTCGACTACCTGTTCGGGCAAGATGGGTTGGCCCCAGGGCACGGAAAGCACTTCCATATCTTTGCCGTTTAGCTCGACGACGTCGCTGAAGCGCGACGCGAAAGCACCATTGACGCAGGTCAGGGCCTTCTTGCCGATGCAATTACGCACGGCTGCTTCCCACAGCCCCGTGCCGGAAGACGCGGTGATCAAAACCGTTTGCTCGGTGAAGAATACCTGCGAAAGCTTCGGCAAAATGCTGCCGATCAGATCAGCGCATTCCGGCATACGGTGCCCGACCATCCAATTGGCTTGGGCGTCGAGGATTTCCGGCCGTACTTCGGTGGGGCCGGGAATGAAGAGCTTGACGTGCTGGCTACTGCGCGGCGAAGAACGCTCGCCTGAATTTTGATTCGAGGTGTTCATCGTTAAATGTCACGACTCCTTTGTGGATTAAATATTGAGCTTTTAAACTTAATGATTGGTATGGCATTGGCCACGTACTGAGTATACGCAGCTCGGCCGGGCCGCCGGCTAAACCCAGAAGGGGGGCCAAACTGGGACTATTGATGAAGGCTGGTGCTTCTGCCTTGACGTTGGAGCGGGCGACGACTCCGCCATAACCGACGAACAAGTCGACGGAATGACCGGCTACCAGATCGCTTTGGCCGTCGCCTATCAATAGAGAGCGGCCGAGCTGGTCGCCCAACAATTCGCGAACGATCTGAGCTTTGCCGTTGCTCACTGTGAGCGCGCCTTCAGCGTGCTTCAGATAATGCTTGCTATCTGTGTCGGATTTGTCCCACCACTGTCCCGATAACTCATTGTAGGCCAGTTCGACCGCGCGAATACGGTCGCGAGGGATGCCCAAAGAGATGCCGAATTCCTCAACCGGTTCGGCCAGCCCGCCACTTATGATATAGACCTTATGGCCCAATGCCTGAAGAGCGGCAACCACGCGAGCCGCATCCTCCACCATATTGCGCTTGTAGTCATGGCGCAGGTCCAGAACTTGTTGGCGGGTGGGGTTCAAGGTGTCTAGTCGCTTCTTGTAGATATCCTCCAGTTCGATTGTCCCATCCATGGCGGCCTGGGTTAACATCTCCACGCCCTGCCGCTTGCCCATTTTTTCGGCCAGGATGTCGATGCCTTCCACCGTCGTCAGCGTGGAATCGCAATCAAAGAAGATGTGCTCAAATGGGGGCCATCGCATAGTCAATAAGTTCAAGCCATTGGGCGAGAGATGGGGTTTAGATCTGTAGGTGGAAGCCCAGCGCCAACAACGGATTTTAGTAGCGAATGGGGTATTTGCCAATGAATAACTGTTGATACAGGGTGGTCACGGGGCGACGGCGGCGACCAGGCGCGCGATCCCCTCGGCCAACGGGATGCCGGCTCGCCAACCGAGCAGTTCGGCCGTTTTTTCGGCGTCGGCTACCTGCCGCAGTTCTTCGCCCGGCCGGCCGGCCAATGCGCCGGGCCGGGGGCGGCCCCCGCGACCGACGACGCGGTAAACTTCCTCCACGGCCGACAGGACGCTGTGGGAACGGCCACAACCCAGCTCGACTGTCGTTCCGGGAGGGAGATCGGCCTCCAGAAGCGTCTGAAAACCGCGCACGATGTCATCAATGTAGACCCAATCCTTTTCTTGTTGGCCGGCGCTCATCGGGAAATCCTCTCCCGCCAGAGCGGCCTGCAGCGCAGCGGGTAGGAGCAGGTGGGGTGGCTGGTGCCCGCCATACGCCTGGAAAATCATCGCACCATGAATCGGCCAGCCGGCGGTGCGCGCATACATCCGGCAGAAGGCCCAGGCGGCCATCTTGCTGGCGGCGTAGACGTTCATCGCCGTTCGTTCGCCGGGTGTGCGGGCCATGATGAGTTGTTGCACGTTAAGGTCGCCCTCGAAGCAGGCGCGCAGCAGATTGAGCGTGCCGGTGACGTTGTGGCTGACCGCTGTGTTCACCGGTAAGAACGGGTCGCTGACGCCCACGGCGGCCAGGTGGATAACCTTGTCCGGCCGCGCCTGCCTGATGGCGCGCGCCGTGAGCTGGTAGTTGCGCAAATCGGCGTAGACCACATCCACTACCGGCCGCGTTTTGTTCAGCGGCGGCGGCAGCGACAGGCCACTGCCGAACTCTTCCAGCACCAACAGGGTGAGGTCAGCTTTGTCCAGCAGGAAGGGAACGAGAGAACGGGCAATAAAGCCCGTAGCGCCGGTGATGAGAATGCGCGGTCGGTTCATGCGTCCAGGTAGGCCTGATACCAGGCCATTGTTTCTTTCAACCCGCCGGCCAGCGTATATTGCGGCCGCCAGCCTATGGCTTGCCTGGCTTTGTCTGGGCTAAGGAACTCATCAAGGATTTCGTTCTCGACTTCGTTAAGAATGACCGGCTCCAGTTTCGGATTGCCGGAAAGGGCAACGATGGTGCGCACCACTTCCAGCGCCGAGACCGCACATCCCGATCCCAGATTAAACGGCTCGCCCCGCACGCCGGTCTCAGTCAGCTTTTCGGCCAGCATTAAGTAGCCGCGCACGGCATCGGCCACGTACAAGTAATCGCGCCGGAAGGAGCCGTCGGAGCGAATGACGGGGGATTCGCCGTTAAGGACGCTGCGGATGGTTCCCGGTATCAGCCGGTTCCAGCTGAGATCTCCGCCGCCGAACAGATTCGAGCAGCGAGTCACGGCGATAGCCAGACCGTACGTGTGGGCGAACGATTGAGCAATCAGGTCGGCGCAACTTTTGGATACCTCGTAGGGATGGCGGCCCTGCAGCGGGTACTCTTCCAGGTAAGGGAGAGTGGTCTGTTCGCCATAGGCTTTTTCGCTGCTGGCCACGACGACGCCACGCACGGCGGGCGTGCGGCGCACCGCCTCCAGCAATAACCAGGTGCCGCGAATGTTCGTCTCGAAGGTGGTTGCCGGGTCCCGATTGGCGATGCCGACGATGGTTTGCCCGGCCAGGTGGAAGACGGTATCGATTTGTTTCTCGACCAATGTCTTTTGCAGGAGATCGTAATCCAGCAGATGGCCCTGAACCTGGTCGATGCGGCTGATGAGTCCGGTGCGCACTAACTGTGAGTCGGGCTCACGCATCCGAATTAGGCCGACGACGGCCGCTCCGCGCTCGAGCAGAGCGGCCGTCAGCCAGGAGCCGAGAAAGCCGGTGCAACCAGTGATGAACACCCGTCGCCCGTGCCAAAAGTTATCTCGCTCTCGTTCGCGGCTCAAATGGATTCTCCCGCAGTTACTATGATCGTCTACTGATTACGTTTAGCCAATTCTATTTCGGCCGCGCGCAGCGTATTCTTCATCAGCATGGCGATCGTCATCGGCCCCACACCGCCGGGAACAGGGGTGATCGCGCCGGCGACTTCCTTGGCCGATTCAAAGTCCACGTCACCGACCAGACGGTAGCCGCGCTTGGCGGACGGATCGGGCTTCTGGTTGATGCCTACGTCGATGACCGCCGCGCCTGGTTTAAGCATGTCACCGGTGATCATCTCCGTCTGGCCAATGGCGGCGATGACGATGTCGGCGCGACGCACGTGCTCGGCCAGATCGCGCGTGCGACTATGGCAGATGGTGACGGTGGCGTCGCGCTTCTGCAGCAGCATGGCAACCGGCAGCCCGACGATGTTGGAACGGCCGACGACGACCGCCTCGGCCCCGCGAATCTGAATGCCACTTTCTTCCAATAAGACGATGCAGCCGTAGGGCGTGCAGGGAATAAAGAGCGGCTCGCGGCCTTTCATTGCCAGACGGCCGATGTTGACCGGGTGAAATCCATCGACATCCTTTTCAAGGCTGATGGAGCTGAGCACTGCTTCCTCGTTGATGTGCTTCGGCAACGGCAGCTGAACGAGAATGCCGTTGATGGTGGGATCGGCGTTCAACGAAGCTACCAGTTGCTCAACCTGGGCCTGGGTGGCCGTGGCGGGCAATTCGTGGCCGATTGACCGGATGCCCAGCTCTTCGCACGTTTTCCGTTTGCTGCGGACGTAGGTCGACGAGGCGGGATCTTCGCCGACCAATACCGTCGCCAGGCCGGGCGTGTAGCCGTAATCTTCTTTCATCTGAACGACCGCTTGGCGAACTTGTTCGCGAACGGTTCCGGCAATCGCCTTGCCGTCGATAATAGATGCAGTCATATTGTTTACCTTCCTATTTGTAAAACAAAAAAGCCTCTACCTGAATTGAGAGGCTTGAATATTAATCCGCAGGGGGAAAGGGAGCTCCTACTTAGGGAGGAGATTGGTACCCATGAACTTGTCGAGCCAGATACCCAGGGCGACGGCCAACGACAGAGTCGTGAAGATCATATAGATGGCACCATATTCGGCCGGCGTCGTGCCGATGAGCATGGTAATCAAGATGGTTAATCCGAAACCAACGGCTATGGAAATGGCGGCCAGCGTGAGCCTTTTCACCAACATAAGTCCTTTCCTCCAGTTGTGTGTTCTGTCACAAACTGGATTAATTGTAGCATATTGCTTTTCCTCGGCAAGCCTGGTTAGCGGCCGAAGGAGACATCAGATTCGACGAATGGAGCCGACGGCCGGCCCCGACGGAACCCATCCGTCGCCAGCTCTGTCAAACAGGTATCATCGTTCCAGCGTCATGAAGGCATTAGATAATTACCTAATCTAAATCGGATAATATGCTATAATTGCCCTGTATTGATTTGAACCTAATCCTTCCAACCGATCACAACGCAGTAAGCAGTCCACCCCATCGGTTCCATCAATTTTAGGAGGAGGTAGACGTGTGACGAATGAACAAAGTGGCGCTCCACACAGAGCGTCTGCGACGACGCGACTCTTGGGTTACCTGCGCCCCTACAAACGATATGTGGCACTGGCCTATATAGCCATGCTAGTGGGTACTGGTCTCAACCTGCTCGTCCCCCAGATCATTGCCTGGGCCATCGACTACGGCGTTTCGCAGGGGCAGGCCTCAACCCTGATCGCTGCCGGGGCTCTCATCATGGGTATCGCGCTGGTGCGCGGGGCGCTCGGCTTTGTGCAGCGCTACTTCGGCGAATGGTTGACCCATCGGGTTGCGTATGATTTGCGAAATGAGTTCTACAACGCTGTTCAGTATCAGCCCTTTGCTTTTCACGACCAGAGCCATACCGGCGATCTAATGAGCCGGGCCACCAGCGACATTAGTGAGTCCGAGCGATTTGTCGGCATTGGGCTGATGGACCTGACAGCCACCGTCTTGCTCATGGTCGGTGTCATTGTCGCCATGTTGCTGGAGTCGGTGCCGTTGGCACTGTTAGCGATGATCCCTCTACCTATCCTGATCTTCACGACGGTGCGATTCGGTATCACTATCGAGCCGATGTTCAAGCGCATTCAGGAGCAAATGGGAACGCTGTCGAATGTCATGCAAGAGAGCCTGACTGGCATTCATGTCGTCAAGGCTTTCGCCCGCGAGCCTCACGAATTGGATAAATTCGACCGCGAGAACAACGAATGGTTCAGCCGCCGGCAGGGTCTCATCCGAAAATGGGCTAACAATTGGCCGTTCATGACGTTCCTGATCATGCTGAGCATCTTTTTCCTGCTCTGGTTTGCCGGGCCGTCAGCTTTGCGTGGAGATATTACCGTCGGCTCCCTGTTTGCGCTGATCTCCTACGTGCTGATGCTGAACTCGCCGGTGCAACGTCTCGGCTTCCTGGTGAATTTGGCGGCCACGGCCGGAGCCAGCGCCACACGCGTCTTCGAAATCATCGATTTGCCCCAGGAAGTAGTGGACCGAGCCGATGCCTTGGCTTTGACCGCGCCCAAAGGTGACGTCAAGTTTGAGCACGTATCGTTCGCCTATCGGGACAGACTCCCCGTGCTGGCCGACGTTGACTTCCACGCCAAACCGGGCGACAGGATCGCCCTTATCGGGCCGACCGGCTCCGGCAAGACCACCATCACGAACCTCCTGCCGCGTTTCTACGATGCTACGAGCGGCCGAATCCTTGTAGATGACTACGATGTACGCGAGCTGCAACTTAAAAGCCTGCGCGGCCACATCGGCATCGTCCTGCAAGAGCCGTTTCTGTTCAGCCAGACGGTGCGGGAAAACATCGCCTACGGCCGCACGGATGCGAGTATGGAAGACATTGTGGCCGCGGCCCAAGTCGCCCGCGCCCACGAGTTCATTCTCGAACTGGAAGATGGCTACGATACCCGGGTGGGCGAGCGTGGGGTGACGCTTAGCGGCGGCCAGAAACAACGTATTGCTATTGCTCGCGCGCTGCTGGCCGACCCACGTATCCTCATCCTCGACGACTCGACCAGCAGCGTGGATACGGAGACCGAGCATCTTATTCAGGAAGCCCTGGGCGAACTAATGACTGGGCGAACGACGTTCATTATCGCCCAACGACTGTTGACACTGAAACATGCGGACTGCATTTTAGTCGTGCAGGACGGCCGCATCGCGGAACGTGGAACCCACGACGAATTACTGGCCAGTGATGGTCTTTACCGGCAGATCTATGATTTGCAGCTGAAAGATCAGGAAGAATTTGTGGCTCTACAGGGCCAGATGGCCACCAGCGCCGGGGGCTAGAGAAATCAACCATGACCACTAACGAACGAACGCACTTAAGTCCGGATGAGCGATTCGCCATGGAGGAGACTCAGTCCGCCCGCGAAGCGCGCGAGGCTAAAATTCGTCAGCTTCTTCGCGACGATGATGAGCTGCTGGGCAAGGCGTATGACAGTCGTTTGGTTCGGCGGCTGGGTGGCTATATGTCACCCTACAAGTCGAGCCTTATCATTGCCATTATCCTGATGACGATCAGTTCCCTTCTCAGCGTGGCCGGCCCGGCGATTATCGGCTTCGCTATCGACCGGGGCATCCGCGCCGGTTCGCTAGACACCTTGCGGTTTTGGACGCTGGTATTTCTGGTCACGACCGTGGGCGAATGGCTCACGAACCGCGCGCGCGTTCACATTATGGCCTTTGTGGGCACCAAGATTGTGGCCGATGTGCGCAGCGAATTGTTTCGCCACCTCCATCAGCTCACACTGAATTTCTATAATAACTTTAGCGTCGGCCGCCTCATGAGTCGCCTAATCGGCGATGTTGGCGTTCTGCTTGACTTTGTCACCTGGTCGATCACCGGTCTTTTCCGCTCGGTGTTCAATCTGGTCGGCATCGTGGTCGCCATGCTCCTGCTCAACTGGCAGCTGGCGCTGGTGGCCTTCGCGGTGATGCCGCTGATGGTTATATTGACCAACTACTGGCGGGATCGCGTGCGCCAGGCCTACCGAGCCACGCGCCAGCGCCTGGCCCTGATCAACGGTTATCTCAATGAGTCTATTTCCGGTATCCGGGTTACCAAGAGTTTTACGCGCGAGGAACGCAATTTCCAGCACTTCGACGACCTGAATCTTTCGTTTTTCGATGCCAATATCCAGGCGACCCGTCTTTCAGCTATTTTCTTTCCCGGCGTGGACTTCGTCGGATCGTTGGCTACCGCGCTGGTCGTCGGTGTCGGGGGGTGGCTGGTCTTGGGTGATGCCCTGACGGCGGGCACGCTGGTGGCCGTCGTCCTCTACGTCGAGCGCTTCTTCGACCCTATTCGCGAGTTGGCTCAGCGTTACAATACCTTTCAGGCCACGATGGCCGCCTCGGAGCGGCTGTTCGAGTTGCTGGATTTGGCGCCGGACATGACAGACGCGCCCGGGGCCCATGCTCTGCCGCGCATTCGCGGTGAAGTTGAGTTCCAGGACGTATCCTTTGCCTATCGCCAGGACGGCCGACAGGTGCTACACGACGTTAACCTGTTGGCGAAACCCGGCGAGCGAATAGCCCTGGTCGGCGAGACGGGCGCGGGCAAGAGTACCATTATTCGCCTGGTGTCCAGATTTTATGACGTCACCGAGGGGGCATTGACCATCGACGGCCACGACATTCGCCAAGTCACCAGCGAGAGTCTGCGCCAGCAATTGGGCATTGTCTTGCAGGATACTTTTCTGTTCACCGGCTCCGTGGCCGACAATATCCGCTACGGCCGGCTGGATGCTACGGACGAAGAGGTGCTGGCCGCCTCGAAGGCCGTCGGCGCCGACGAGTTCATCAGGCGCATGCCCGACGGTTATGATTCCGAAGTGGGCGAGAACGGCAGCAATCTGAGCGTGGGCCAGCGCCAATTGATCTCTTTTGCCCGTGCGTTGCTGGCCGACCCTCGTATTCTAATCCTCGACGAGGCAACCAGCAGCGTCGACACGGCCACCGAGCGCATTATCCAGCGTGCTCTGGATACGCTCATGGAGGGCCGCACGAGTTTCGTGATCGCCCATCGTCTGAGCACGATCATCAATGCCGACCAGATTCTGGTGCTGGATCACGGCCGCATCGTGGAACGGGGGACGCACCAGGAACTGTTGGCCCGGCGTGGGCGCTATTTCAATCTGTATACCATGCAATGGGCTCAACAGAACCAGCCCACGTTTAGCGCCAATTAATCCTGGACTAGCTAATCTGAAGCGGGCAGCAGAGGGTTTTCGGCCGCGGCTGCCCGCCTCGCGACTATACATGGGCGGCCAACTCGCCGATGGCCTGGGCGGCCGACGTGCTTACTTCAAACGAGATGACGCGCCGGTGATTGTCGCGTAATGCCTGAGCGTCTCCCAAGGCCTGCGCTTTTTTCAGGACGTTGAACGACATGCTCGACGCATCGGCCCCCGCCTCGTCGGGGATGGCGACGTCTTCGACCGCATCGGACACGAACTGAATAAACAATCCGTTCCCCCGGTCGCCCTTGTGGAGCTGGCCGGTGGAATGGAGGAATCGCGGCCCGATGCCCGCCGTCGTCGCCAGACCGGTTTTCAGATGGATCGATTGTCGCAGGGCTTGCAGCGCGGCATCGACGTCAGGAGTGGACTGGACATAGGCCTGGAGCGAAAGGTAATCACCCGGTCGGGCCTGCGCCAGAAAATCGCTCAACGACTGAGGCGATAACTCCGCGAACTCCCCGGCCGGCAGCGCGCCCTCGTCGCTATAGGCGGCGACGATGTCGCGGGCCTTAATCTTGGCCTCTTCGACGTTGGGCTGATCGAAAGGATTGATTCCCATGAAGTGCCCGGCGATAGCCGTCGCCATTTCCCACAGGAAGAATTGGCCGCCTATGTCGTATATATCTTTCAGTCTCAGGGTTATCGTCGGGTGTCCCGCCTCGGCCAGCCGATTGATGAAATCGTCGTGTTGTACGTCGCCTTCCAGCCGCAGATGGACGAATAACCGGTCCGGCTGGTAGGTGTCCACCGGCGCGATTGGTTCGCCGACGATCGGCAAGATGCCCTTGCCCTCTTTACCCAGGCTTTCGGCGATCAATTGCTCGACCCAATCGCCGAAGCTGTCTAGCGGGGAAGATGTAATAAAGGTGATCTTGTCCCGTCCCGACCCGGCCAGGATGCCCATTGCTGTGCCGATGCGGGCCGCCAGATTGTCACCGATCGCCTCGCAATGGCAGACGGACACATTGGCAGCGGCAATCGAGGCGCGCTCCAGCAGCTCGGCCACATCCGTGCCCACCAGCGCGGCCGGCACCAGACCAAAATAGGAAAGCGCAGAGTAGCGCCCGCCTATGTTAGGATCATTCAGAAAAACATCGCGGAACTGGTAGCGTTCGGCCATGGCGACGATTTTGCTACCGGGATCGGTAATGCCGATGAAATGTTGCCCTACACGGCTGGCTCCCACCTGAGCCAGGAGCCGATTGTAGAAGTATTTAAAGGCCGAAAGCGTCTCCACCGTGCCGCCTGATTTGGTGCTGACGATGAACAGGGTCTTCGTTAGGTCGACGGCCGCTTCGGCGGCTCGAATGCCGTCGGCATCGGTCGTATCCACGACCAGCAGTTCCAACGAAGGGACGGAGTCATTGGCCGGGCGAGCGGGGCGACCGAACGTCTTTTGGAACAGTTCCGGCCCAAGGCTGGAGCCGCCCATGCCCAGCAGCATGGCGTGGGTATAACCCTCGTTCACCACTTGCCGGGTAAAGTTCGAAAGACGTTCCACTTGCCCGGCCATCGCATCCATAACGTGCAGCCAGCCGAGCCGATTGGTGATCTCCGTCGGTTTGGGTTTCCAAACCGTGTGGTCGTAGGCCCAGATGCGGCAGACGATTTGTTGCCGGCACATCGTTTGCAGTCCGCGCTCGACCTCTTCTTCGTCTGTCCCCAGTTTCATCGAGCAGGAGCGCCACTCCTTGTCCATCTCGGTTCGCTTGTTAATCACGGCATCAATCAGCGCCTGGAAGCGTTGCGTCGATGCAGTCAGATGATCTTGCAGCAATTCGGCCGCAATAGCATCCAGATCGATTCCCAACGCTGCCAACTCGCCCACATGTGCTCGCGCCGCGTCGAGTTCATTCGTCAAGCTCTCCGTAGCTTGGCCCTGCTGCCGGAACGTGTTGAGCGTCAGACGCGAAAAGGTCAGGACGGTATCGGGGCCGATGAGTTGACTAACGTAGTGATTGGGCAAGTAGAGAAAATCGAGAGGGGTGACGCGCGTCCATTTCGGTCGCAGCGGACGCACGCCCTTGTCGGCCAACTCGAGCCAGTCCGAACCCTTGAGCATGTCACGGTAACGCGCGTAGAGCATTTTGGCCTGGGCCACGGCCGTCCGACCGGTCAAATCGGGCCGGCCGGACGCTTTCAGTAGCGGATCGACGGCCGCGTCAATCGGGCTTAGCGAGAAGGAGGCCACGGCGGTGGGTGTCGTGCGCCAGGCGCTGTGGCGACGAATGTATTCCGCCAACCCCTCGGCGTAGGCCCGGGCGACTCGTTCAAACCCGTCCGGCGAAAAGAGATGGGTCGCGTTGATCGAAATACCATCGGCGATCAGAGCGCGAATTACTTCGATACCCACGTCGGTGGCTGGAATCTCCACCATGACGTTGTTGCGGTCAATAAGATGAGAAACGTGAAGGATATCGGCCACGGCGGTCGTCACGTCGCTAAAGATGGCCGGATCGACTTCATAGCTCACGAAGCCATCGTTATGATCGCTTTTCTCAAAAACGGGGTGCAGGACGTCGGCCGCGCGTTGGATGTCATCGGCCATCAATAAGTGATAAACCTGTCGCGCGGGCTTGCCTTCGGCCATGGCCTGGCGAATCCCGGCATCATAGTCGCTGCTGCCGGCAATGGCCCTCTCGTAGACGAGGGCATTGGCTGTCACCCCCTGAAGACCGTCGCGCACTTCTTCGGCAAGCTCACCCGAGCGAATGAAGCTGTTGCGCAGATAATTTAGCCACGTCGATTGGCCTAGTTGGTGGAGATCTGTCAGGCTGGGCATGTTAGCTCCTGTTTAAGTGGCGAGTGGAGAAGGGCCGTCTTCCATGCTTAGCACGAGAGGCGGGTATTCCGAGCGGCTGTGTGGGAAATGCTTTCCCGCTGAAGGCTGATTGAATCCGATTATGACCACGTCAGCCAACGAATTTGAAGTTAGCATAACCCACAGCACACTAAATTCCAAGGTGTAGATGAGAGAAATGAACCGCCCTGTTTTCTATTAAGAAATTGATGGACATTATTATCTACGCTGGCGTTTGATTTCGGCGGATTCTTTTCCTGTCACAAAATGAAGCGTTGCGGTGTTTAGTAGATGGAGAATGATCATTTCATCACCGGATAATAAATTGACGGCTTTAAGTGACTATTCCTTACTCGCTCGGATGGCTCATGGAGATGCCCATGCCTTTGATGCGTTGTTCCACCGCCACTACGACCGGGTGTATGGCGTCCTGTTTCGCCTGGTGGGTGAGCGGGCAGAGGCTGAAGATCTGGCGCAAGAAACCTTTTTGAGACTTTATAAGCGCGTTGATCGAGGGCGTCCACTGTCGATGGATGAGAACATCGGCGGCTGGCTCTATCGGGTGGCGATGAATCTGGGCTACAACGCCTTGCGCAGCCGCCGGCGCATGGACGAACGCAACGGATACATGATACCCGGCGACGAAGCTATAGTGGAACAAGAAGCGGACCGGCACGAAAAACAAATCGCCGTTCGCCCCTCTCTCGGCCTTCCAACCCCGCTCATTCAGTAGCGAGATGATGGCCGGCCCGTTCGCCGCTAGCACGGAACCCAGCACGTTGATGGTCGTTTACTCGGTCGGCTATCTCGTCGCCCTCGTGCTATTTGCTATGTGGAGCTTCAGCCAGCGCGATCTGTGAAAAACTCGTGGAAACCTCTCCAATTTTTCTAACTATCCTTTACAATATAATCTGGAAGCAAAGGCACCGTTGAACAAGTTGACTGTTTGAATATTCTTCTTCGACAGTCGGCGCTCGCGAAAGTTGGAGGCAGCATGTTGCAGAAGCCCCACATCGTTCGTCTCGTGGCCGATGAAGCCCGGAAAATATACTTTCGACCCCACGGCCGCTATGCCCTGCCTCGGCCCCGAATCCGGCACGAAGAAATCGGCGTGGAGTTTGTCGACCAGGAATTCATTCCCTATGCCGATCTGGGCTACAGCAGTGACATCGGTTTCTTCCGTCTGTCGAAAACCTTCAACGTCCCGAACGAAGCGGCGCCTTATGCCGCGGCGGGACGGCTGATCGATCCGGGCGGCATCGTCGTCACCACCGGCGCCTCCCACTACTTAACGAACGACGAAATCCGCGGCTTGCTCGATCGCCATGTCGCTGGAGATTACGGGGAATTCGGCCAGTTCTACAACCTGGACGTGGATGACGCCATGCTCACCGCTGAATCGCCCGGTCTGTCCGATCGCGGGGCGGCCAATAAGGTTCACACGCTAACCGGCCTGGATGCGATTATCTCGGCCTACACGGTGCGCGAGTACCGCATCTGGGTCATCACTGAGGCGGGAGAGAACCGGACGACCTTGCTTCTGCTTGCCGGGCCTGCCGGGGGCTGAAAGCCCACTCCAGAAAGACGGGCAACACCCGCGCCCATGTCTCAAAATCGTGCCGGCCGCCGGGAACCTCTACGTATGTGATCTGGTCCGGTTTGCAGCCGATACCCGACAACGTCGCGATCAGGTCCAGCGTATCCTGAATGGCGTCTATCACCCCATCGCCGTCCCGATCACTCACCTCATCGCGCGTACCGGCTTCGAAGAAAAGACGAAAGGGCGGGGGGTGGCCGGCTTTTCGTGCCAGTGAATGGGCGATGCGCCGCCCGGCGTCAATACGTTCCTCCTCATCGGCCGCGCGCCACCAAAAGCTGCCGGACATGATGCCCACCGCCGCGAAGCGTTCCGGATGGCTCCAGGCGATGTCGAAGGCCGAGAGACCCCCTAAGGAGACCCCCAGCAAGCTCGACCGATCTTTGGTTCGGAAAGTACGGTCAACCAATGGGATGAGTTCTTCCATGAAGAAGGCGGTGTAAGCCGGCGCGAGCACACCCAGCCCCAACGTATTGAGAGCCACGGCCGTGCCGTATTCGTGCAAGCGGTTGTCATTGGTCGGCACGGTGACGACAATGATTGGCCTGATCCGGCCGGCACCGGTCAGGCGGGCCAACGTCTCGTGCAGGCCAAGCGCTTCGTGTTCCTGGCCGTCGTTGATATATAAAACGTCAAATCGTTCGCCGTCGCGTTCCCGGTAGCGTGGCGGCAAATAGACCCGGATATCTCGTTTGTTGCCCAGCTTGGTGGCGGTAACATCGGGTAGGGTGACGACTTCAATCGTATTGAGCAGGCGTCGCCGGCGGCGTTTTCCCCATCGCGCCCATGCCGCCAGCAAGCCGCCCAGTACGGCCGCGAACACCCACACCATTGAGATTATTGGGCCTGGCTCAACAGAGCCAGGTAACGGATGCTGGTGGCGATGCCCGCGTCGAAATTAGGCAAGTAAAAGCGTTCGTTGGGCGAATGGATCCGGTCGCCCGGTAAACCAAACCCCATCAGAACCGTCGGCAAACCCAGATCGGATTCGAATTGATTGACTACCGGGATAGAGCCGCCTTCGCGCATGAAGACGGCGGGGTGATTAAACGTGGCTTCGTATGCCGCCGCGGCCGCGCGCATGGGTGGCGTATCGCGCTCGATCAGCGCGGCCCTTGATCCCCCGGCAACGTGGATGTCTATGTTCACGCTGGGGGGCAATATGGAGTGGGCGAACTGTTCGAAAAGCGTGGTTATCTCGTCCGGGTCCTGATCGGGCACCAGGCGCATGGAAATCTTGGCGTGGGCGCGTGCCGGTAAGACGGTCTTGGTTCCCTCGCCGATGTAGCCGCCGTACATGCCGGTTATATCCAGAGTAGGGCGGGCGCTCAGGCGTTCGACAAGCGTATATTCCGGCTCGCCCCAGGCCGCCGGAGCGCCCGTTTCGCGTAGCCATGCAGCCTCATTCAGCGGAAACTGGGCCAGCAACTCGCGTTCTTCCGCGGAGAGCGGCCGTACTCGATCGTAGAACCCGGGAATGAGAATGTGGCCGTTTTCGTCCTTCAGACGTGCGATGAGATGGGCCAGGGCGTTGAGGGGATTGTTGATGCCGCCGCCATAGGAGCCGGAGTGCAGATCGCGGCCGGGGCCAGTGATATCGATCATCACGTGGCAGTTGCCCCGCAAACCGTACACCAACGCCGGCTTGCCAACGCCCAGTATAGAGGAATCGGAGATGAGTGCGGAGTCGGCCGCCAGCCGATCTGGATGGCGGGAGATGAATTCGTGCAAGTTCTCGCTGCCGATCTCTTCTTCACCTTCGATAATGAATTTGACGTTGAGCGGCAGGCGACCCTCGGTACGCAGATAGGACTCGACGGCCTTCACGTGGACGTAGAGTTGTCCCTTGTCGTCGGCCGCGCCCCGAGCGTAGATGTAGCTATCTCGAATGGTGGGTTCAAATGGCGGTGTTTCCCACAGGTCAAGCGGTTCGGCTGGTTGCACGTCATAATGACCGTAAATGAGAACAGTGGGGGCTTCGCTGCCGGCGTGCAGCCAATCGCCATAGACGATGGGATGTCCCTTGGTCGCTATGACTTCGACGTGTTCCAGGCCGGCGCGGGTCATGGCCTGGCCAAGCCAGTTCGCTGCCGCCAGCGTGTCGGCATTCCGCGCCGGCTGTGTGCTGACGCTGGGAATCCGCAGAAAATCGATGAGTTCGTTCAGAAACGTGTCGTGATTATAGTGGGCGTATTCTAATGGGGTCGGCATGATTTATTTCATTCAGAGCAGGATGTGTTATCATCGGTATCATATCTCTTTGGCAGCAGATTGTCCCGTTTGGTCATGAGAGCGGCCGCGCATTCGAGAGTCAATGACTATAACAGATTTATGGCCGTCAGAGGAAGTGGTAACGACTGCTTCGCCCATTATGCTGCTGGAAAGCCTCCTGTTTGTGGCCAGTGGGCCTGTCTCGCCTTCGCGGCTGGCCGCCGCACTGGAGGTATCGCCGGCAACGGTTCAGGAGCTATTGCGCGAACTGGAGGCGGATTACAGCCGCCGTGGCCTACGTTTACAGTGGAGCGGGGGAGCGGTGCAGTTGACGACCGCGGCCGAATCCGGCGCGGCGGTCGAACGCTTTCTCGGGCTTGAGTTGACAACCCGCCTCAGTCAGGCGGCGCTGGAAGTGCTCGCTATCGTGGCCTATCTGCAGCCGGCCACGCGGCCGCAGATCGACCAGTTGCGCGGCGTTAATTCAGATGGCGCGCTACGCTCCTTGCTCAGCAAGGGATTAATCGAAGAGGTCGGGCGTCTGGAGAAACCGGGCCGCCCTATTCTCTATGGCACGACCCCCGATTTCCTGCAATCCTTTGGATTGGGCGCGCTAACAGAAATGCCGCCGCTGGATGACGAGGAAGAATAGAGCCTGGACGACCGGCCGAACAGTTGCTTCGGCGTTGGTCATCGTGAGAGAACTTGGTGGAAGAAAGATTGCAAAAAATCATGGCGCGGGCTGGTTTTGGCTCGCGCCGTTCATGCGAGACGATCATCAGCGACGGACGCGTGACCGTCAATGGTCGCATTGCCAAATTAGGTGATAAGGCCGATCCGACCCAGGATCGAGTCGAGGTAGACGGCCGACCACTGGGGTCGCAGGCGCAGGGCGGCCCGGATAATGACCTCATCTATATCGCTCTCAACAAACCGCGCGGGGTCATCTCTTCCCTGGAAGATGAGTTGGAGGCGGGGCGCACCACGGTACGCGACCTGATCGATGTCGACAATTCCCATCATATTTATCCGGTCGGTCGCCTCGACAAGCCGAGCGAAGGGCTTGTTCTCATGACGAATGACGGAGCGCTGGCGCACCGCTTGACCCACCCCCGTTACGGACACGAAAAAGTGTATGACGTCATCCTGGAGGGACATATCTCCGAGCGCGCTTTGGAGCAGTGGCGGCGGGGGGTGATGCTGGACGGCCGCATTACCGCCCCCGCGCCTATCGAACTGGTTGAGCGCGGCGCGGATAGCACCCGATTGCGCATCATCCTGCGCGAGGGGCGCAAGAGGCAGATCCGCCGCATCGCCGCCGGGTTAGGTCATCCCGTGCGGCGATTGATACGCGAGCGCATCGGGCCGCTGAGCCTGGGCGATTTGCAGCCCGGCCAGTGGCGTTCTCTGACCAGCCGCGAAGTCACTGAGCTTAAGCAAAGCGTGGTCGATGACGTACCATCCCGCGATCCATCCCCCAACTATCCGAACAGGAAAAGGGAATCCCGTGCAGCCCGATCATCTACCTGATGTCATCACTATTGACGGGCCGGCTGCTTCCGGCAAGTCGACAATTGGCTTGATGCTCGCCCAACGTTTGGACTATCTTTGCCTCGATACGGGCTCCATGTATCGTGCATTGACTCTGGCCGCCATTCTGCAGGGCATTTCACCCGACGATGAGACCCGCATCACTCGCCTGGCTTCGGAATGCGATCTGGACATTATCCCCTTGTCTAAAGAGACGGACGGCCGCCATTACACTGTGTTGCTCGACGGCGTCGACGTGACTTGGGATTTGCGCTTGCCGCAGGTTGATGCCGCTGTCTCGCAGGTATCGACTTTCCCCGGCGTCCGTGCGCGGATGGTGGAGCGCCAGCGTGCTGTGGGGCGGCGCGGGCGAGTCATCATGATCGGCCGCGACATCGGCACGGTGGTGATGCCCGATGCGGGGCTCAAGCTATACATCACCGCCTCCCCGGAGGAGCGCGCTCGCCGCCGGTTGATCGATCGGCTACGTCAGGGCAATGATGATGCATATCAATCGATTCTGGCCGACGTCGTTCGCCGCGATCAGATCGACGGCAGCCGCGTTCATTCGCCGATGCGGCCCGCAGCCGACGCCATTACCATCGACACGACCGGCCGTGACGCCGAGATGGTCATCGAGGAGATCATGTCGATTCTCAATCACTCTCAACCTGAAGGACGAGCCTGATGGCGCTGTTCCAGGAAATTGACCCGTTGACCTTTGCCGGCGGCCGGATCGTTGGCATCCAGCCGGGTAGCGTAGCGGCTGGGCTTGATCTGCGACCGGGCGACGAGTTGTTGGCGATCAACGACCAGGCGGTCGAAGATATCATCGACGTGCAATTCTATGCTGCCGAAGAGGAACTCCAACTGCGCGTCCGCCGCGACGGCGAGATACTACTCTTCGAGGCCGACCGCAACTACGAGCAGATGCTGGGATTGGAGTTTGCCCACCCAACTTTCGACGTTGACATTCGTCGGTGCAATAATCTGTGCGAATTTTGCTTCGTCCTCCAGATGGGGCCGCAGTTTCGGCGCACGCTCTACATTAAGGACGATGATTATCGCTACTCCTTTCTCTTTGGTCATTACGTCACGCTCACGAATCTGAGCGACCACGACTGGTGGCGCATCGAGAACATGCGCCTGTCACCCTTGTACATATCGGTTCACGTGACGGATACGGAAGTGCGGCGCCGCTTTCTGCGCAACCCTCATGCCGGCGACATCATGGAACAGCTACGACGGCTGGCGGAATGGAACATCGAAGTCCACGCTCAGCTCGTCATCGTTCCGGGCTTCAACGACGGTGAATGGCTAGCCCGGTCTGTGCGCGAGTTGGCTACGCTGTGGCCGCAGGATGGGGGCGGCGGCGTGGTCTCGGTCAGTGTCGTCCCGGTCGGCCTAACGCGCCATCACAAGTACGGGATGCGGCCGCACACTCGTGAAGAGGCCGCGGCCACGCTGGACTACGTCGAATCTCTGCAACTCGAATTCCTCGACCGCTTTGATATTCGCTTTATCTATCCAACGGACGAATGGTATCTGGTCACCGGCCGGGAAGTGCCGCCGCTCGATAACTACGACGGCCATGAATTACATGAGAACGGCCTCGGCATGGTGCGTGCTTTTCTCGATGACTGGGCCGTCATTCGTCGGGAAATCGCTGTGGCCCCCGCGAAGCCCGCACCGCGCGCGGTGACGCTGGTCACCGGCGCTTTGTTCGCGCCTACCCTGCGACAGACGGCCGCTGAATTCGCGTCTCTAACCGGTTGCGACGTCCGGGTCTTGGAAATTCGAAATGTGCGTCTGGGCGAGACCATTACGGTCGCCGGCTTGCTCAACGGCAGCGACGTCTTGCAACAATTGCGCGACGCCGGCATCGGTGATCTGGTCGTCTTGCCGCGGGTCATGTTCGATCATCCCGACGTCATCTCGCTCGATAATATTTCTCCCCAGGACGTTGCCAATCAACTAGATCGCCCCGTGGCTCTGGCCGACGCATTGGGCGACGTCTGGGACGCATTGCTCGGAGAATCGAAATTAATGTACCGGCCGGGTGTAGCCCCGGCCAGTACGATTGACTTGAAGGTGTTGGGGAACGGCGCCAACGGATCGGCCGCCCATCTATCCTGACCCCGGTATGGAAGCGGTTGGCGGCCGCCTCGCGTTTAATGGCGCAAGATCGTCGGCAACAGGACTCTCTGCTCGCCTTCGGTCACCCCCTTGATCTTTAGGCTGACAGTTGCCACATTCGAAAGCTGCTCATTGTCGGCCTGGTATGTGAAAGTGTCCGTACCGGCATAACCCGCATTGGGCACGTAGGTAAATGCCCCGTTGGCGCTCAGCGTCACTTTCCCGTGGCTGGGCTGGGCGCCTATCTTGGCCGTCATCACCCCCGACAGCGGATCGACATCATTGGCGAGGACGCCTGGCGCGGGAATTATTAGCGTCTCATCGGCGTTCATTTCGTAGGCATCGTCCACGGCGACCGGCGGCCCATTAGGGTCCAGAATCGTGATCACGACCGTGGCCGTATTCGATGACAACCCGTTATTGGCCTGATACGAAAAGCTGTCCTGCGCCGAATAGTCGAAGGAGGGCGTGTAGCTGAACGAGCCATTGGCATTAAGCGTCACAACTCCTTCGATCGGTTCACCGATCAGAATCGCTTCCATTGGCAGTTGCCCGGGGCTTTTGTCATTGCCCAATAAGCCCGGAGCCGGAACTGTCAAGGTTTCGCCAATGGCGACTGTATAGCTGTCAGCCACGGCCGTCGGTGGAACGAGCGTCACGTCGATGGTTACGCGAGCCACATTCGACTCCAGACCGTTACTGGCTTTGTAGGTAAACTCATCGATGCCCACAAATTCGTTGTCCGGAGTGTAGGTCAGGCCGCCGTTCGCCTGTAGGGTCACTTTGCCGTGGGCGGGCGATTCGACAAGCACTGCTGCTAGCGGATTGGAAGACGGATTATCGTCGTTGCCCAGCACGCCGGGCGGGTTAACCTTCAATTGGCTGTTGATCGACGTGCTGAAGTTATCGGGATTAGCCAGAGGCATGCCGGCAAAGCGGTAATCGTCGGCATGGAGAGAGCCGGCCGCAACCCCCTTGAGCAGGATCGAATCCCCGCCCGGCAAACTGATCAGCGTATCAGCTCC
The DNA here is from genome assembly GCA_017983515.1 of Promineifilum sp. Taxonomy (GTDB): domain Bacteria; phylum Chloroflexota; class Anaerolineae; order Promineifilales; family Promineifilaceae; genus Promineifilum. The sequence continues at coordinate 120,040 of JAGOBF010000002.1, forward strand.
CTGGGCCTGAACAGTCAAATCGCCAGGTTTCAGGGCGCTGTGGGTGCTAAAGTCGAGGAAATCATTGCTCTCCGGGCCGGGCGTGAAATCCGTCAGGTTGTCATCACCACTTCCGGCTTTGTAAAAGAAGGCGTCATTCCCCGGGCCGCCGGTTAAGGTATCGTCTCCGCCGGCCCCTTCCAGCCGATTATTCAAAGAATCGCCCACCAGAGTGTCGGCCAACGGTGAGCCGATGATGCGCTCGATAGAGCGCAATGAATCCCCTGCAGCGTCCCCGCCTGCAGCGACGCCGGTGAACAGGTTAATGGTCACCGCGCTGGTTGACCCGGAATAGGAGGCCGTATCTTCACCGGTGCCCCCGATCAGGCGGTCGGCGCCAGCCGCGCCAGTGAGGATATCATTGCCGGCTCCGCCCTTGAGTACGTCCAGTGCAGCACCGGCGTCGACCTGATCATGTCCTCGATGCGCCAGCATTACATCGTTGCCCGCCGTGCCGGAGAGCGCATCGGCGTCTGGCGTACCAGTGTGTGTCACCGGCAGGCTGATGCCCAGCGTGGGGCCACCCTGGATGAGATAGACGTAGCCCATATCGTTATTCACACCGGGGCCGGCATTCGGCGCGCCGATGAGAAATTCATCGTAGCCGTCGCCGTTGATGTCGCCGGCCGGGCTGATGGTTTGTCCGGTTTGGTCACCCGACAGGGCGCCATCCAGTCGAAATCCGCCGCCACCCAGAGCGTCCAGCGATAGCGACGCATCAAAACTCGTCCGTCCCAATACGACGTAGGTCTTTCCGGCGAAGCGCATGCCGCCTGCGCCGGCGGTTGATGCGCCGATAATGACGTCTTCCAATCCATCGCCGTTCACGTCGGCCGCGCCAACCGCCGTACCGACCTCGCCATTGGCCTCGCTGCTGACGAGCCGGAACCCGTTGGAGCCGTTCAAGGCGGACAAATTAAATGTGGCCGGATATGACGCTTGCCCCAACACGACATAAGCTTCGCCCGTATGGGCAGCGGCATAAGGCGCGCCGATGACCAGATCGAAGCGACCGTCGCCGTTGACATCGCCCGCCGGGGCGACAGACCGGCCGGCATTATCGCCTTTAGTGATGCCCTCAATGCGGAAGCCGTTGCTGCCATTTAGGCCGGCCAGATTAAATTTATCCGTGAAGGTAGGTTGACCTAAGATGATGTAGATGGTTCCGGTGTCCAGCGAACGGCCGGTCAGATAGCTGCCGGCGACAATGGCGATGTCATCATAGCCGTCCTGATTCAGATCGCCAGCCGATTGGAGAATCTTGCCGGTTGAGCTTTCGGCGGCCACGCCATTGATCAAAAAGCCGTTGGAGCCGTTCAGCGTGCCCAGGTCGATCACCGGTGAGAACGAATGACGACCCATTACGACAAATGCCTGGCCCACCCACTCTTTGCCGCCGACAGTGGCCTCCGGCGCGCCGATGAGCATATCATCATAGCCGTCGCCGTTGATGTCGCCCGCCTGAGCTACGCCGGCTCCTGCCCGCGCATCGGCCACAATCCCGTCGATTCGAAAACCGTTGGTGCCGCTCAACGTCTCCAGATCGAGTTGTGCGGTAAACGTGGCTCGGCCGAAGATAACATAGGCTGCGCCGGCGTCTTCGATGTCGTCGTCAGCCTCTACCCCGGGTGCGCCAATAATCAAGTCACCATAGCCATCTTTGTTGACATCACCAGCCCCACTCACTGCGTATCCGACTTCATCGTTGAACGCCAGGCCACTCACGCGAAAGCCATTGTTGCCATCCAGATCGTTGAGAGAGAGTGACGTGGGGTTGGTCGTCCGGCCAAATATAACGTAGGCTTCGCCCGCACTCTGCGTACCGTTGGGAGAAGCCAACGGCGCGCCGATGATAAAATCATCTAATCCATCGCCGTTAATATCTCCGGTGTTTCGCAGCGATCGTCCGGCCTGATCGTCATCGTTTCGCCCGGTGATACGGTAGCCGTTTGGCCCGTTTAATGAGCCCAGGCCGATCACAACGTCGGCGGCTCCACTCTTGCCATTCCCGTTTCCAAGCACATTTCCGGCCGTTAAAAAACAAACGAGCAGCGAGACCAGGCCAATGAAATAAGCGCGACGAGACAGGCCAACAACTCTGCTCCGGCCACCGTGCTGGCGCGTGACGGACACGCTGAAATGGATCAATTGAGCGATTTTCATTTGGTACTACCTTATATGATTTATTTTGGCTATAACTGCCGGGATTGGCTCAGCCACCATGTCGGCGTCCGGACCGACGTCGGCATCCGGACCGACGTCGGCAATAGTACCAAAAAAATGGGAGGAACCAATTTTTACAGCCCGAATTCCTTCATGTGACCCGCATGCCGGTTGTGGGATAATTCGCTGTCCTCAATGAGGACTGCTCCGTCGGCAGATAGGGATTGAAACAAATTCTATGGGTGAATTCGCAATCGATGGGCTGAAGCCCACCAAGCACCGCTCGGCAAACAGATGGGTTCTATCTCATCTGCGGCGGCAGTGGCAATTGTTTATCGTCATGTCTGTTGGCGCTTTCGGCAATGCCGTGCTGGCGGCCGTTATGCCCATTCTGATCGGTATCGCCTTCGATGCCGCGCTGGCCTCGCCGCCTAACCTCAATACCATTGGCATGGCCGCGCTGGGCATTATCGCCAGCCAAACGCTGCGGGCCATTCTGCAACTGGGGCGTAACTTCGCCAGTTCCGTTATCGGTGAGCGCCTGGAACGGGATACCCGCCATGAGCTTTACGTCAGCTTGCTGGGCAAGAGCATGACCTTTCATGACCTCCAACCGGTCGGTGACACGATGGCCAGGGCCACAAATGACGTGCGCGAGCTCAATCTGATGATGTATCCAGGGGTTAACCTGGTGGTTGGCTCGGCCAACTTCATGATCATGCCTCTCCTGCTGGCGCCGCGCTACCACTGGCAATTGATGTTGGCCCCGCTTTTCTTTATAGTGACCTATGTGTTGGCTCTGGGTCAGTACATGAACGTGCTCTCCCGCATTGCCGACCGGGTGCGGCTGACTTTCGGTGTGTTGAACGCACGGCTGGCTGAGGCAATCGACGGGATCGAGATGGTGAAATCCACGGCGCAGGAGGCGGCCGAAGTCGAACGATTCGAGCACAATGCCCATGCTTTTCGCGATGCGACCGTGGCCCAAGGGCGCGAGGAAGCCAAATTCCTGCCCCTGTTGTTGTTGGGTATCACGGAGGGCATCGGTTTTGCCCATGCCATGCTGCTTCTGCAGGCTGGGCAGCTTCAGGTGGGCGATGTTGTCGCCTATATGGGCCTTCTGTCGCTCTTTGGATTTCCCACCAATATCTCCCTGATGGCCTATTCGCGGGTGTCGCTGGGCATGGCCGGAGCCAGGCGCATCCTGGAGTTGATCAATACCGAGACCGATCTGCATGAGAATGCCGACGGATATGCCGAAAGCATCGAGGGGGAAATACGATTCGAGAATGTGACGTTCGGCTACGTGCCCGAAGTGGATGTACTGAGCGAGGTATCGTTCGCCGTGCGGCCGGGGCAGACGGTTGCCGTCGTGGGACAGACCGGCGCGGGCAAGAGCACCCTGACCAAGTTAATTAACCGGACCTATGACGTGAACGAGGGCCGCGTATTGGTCGATGGGGTAGATGTGCGTGACTGGAGCCTGGCCGCATTGCGCCGCCAAATCTCGATTATCGAGCAGGACATCTTCCTGTTCTCGCGAACCGTTGCCCAGAACATCGCCTTTGGCGCGCCGGGAGCCGATCAGGAAGCGATTGAGGCAGCCGCGCGCGCGGCTCAGGCCCACGAATTCATCCTTGGCTTCGAAGATGGTTATGAGACGGTCGTCGGCGAGCGTGGTGTTACCCTCTCTGGTGGACAGCGCCAGCGCATTGCCCTGGCGCGGGCATTTCTGACCCATCCGCGCATCCTTGTGCTCGACGATTCAACCAGCGCCGTCGATAGCGAGACGGAAGATCAAATTCAGCGCGCCATTCGGCACGCTTCGGCAAACCGAACCACGTTTCTCATCACCCACCGCTTGTCGCAGATACGATGGGCCGATCTGGTGTTGGTGTTACGCAAGGGACGTCTGGAGGCGGTGGGCGATCATCAGACCTTGATGGAAACATCGCCGGCCTATCGACTCATTTTTGAGCAGTACGAGCTATCCGACGGCTAGGAGAAGTATGGCGCCACTCGTATACTACTGCCGCTGGCGAGGAGCCAAGCTTCGATTGCAAGGTCGTGATGGTCACCAGGTATGGGGTTGGCTGGCGTTTCCAAAGGAGGATGGTGGAGATTCCATCCCTTTCCAATTCGATACGAATACCTGGGAACTAGCGTTGGGCGAGGGCGAGCGGATGGAGCATTATCAATTGGATGAGATGGGCGTTGTCGTGCCTGCCGGCTCCTGATTGCCGCCTATGACCAGTGCCGGCGCTCAACCTTGAGCACCTTGCGCAAATTCCCAAGTTTGGTCATCAGCCAGTTGAGTTGATTGATGTCGGCCACCTCAGCGATCAGATAAACAGTCATCAGATTATCCGAGGTTACCAGCTTGGTCTTGGGCACGTTGATCTGCTGGCCGCGCAACGTGGAGACCAGGTCTTCGATGAGCGTGCCACGCCGAAAGGCGGTAACAACGATCGGGATAGGATACCGTTCATCTTCCGTTCCCCACTCGACCTCGATAAATCGTTCTGTATCCCGGATGTTCTGTAATTGGTCGCAGTTTTGCGAGTGGATGCTGACGCCTTGGCCGCGCGTGATGTAGCCAATGATAGGATCGGGCGGCAGTGGATTGCAGCATCCGGCAAAGCGAGTATATAAACCTTCGACGCCGCGAACCGTTAGGCCCTTCCGCTTGGGAGAAGGGGGTTTGAACAGCGGCAGCAGTTCTTCGTCCTCGGCGCGCAAGGACTGCTGCATCAGGGCGATGGCGCCCGTGATTTTGACGGCGTGAATATCCCCGAAGCCGACCTTGGACAAGAATTCATCCAGGTTATTGAACTTGAGCGCCCGGCCGATGTCCTCGACGGTGAAAACATCGGTTAAGCCCAGACGTTTCAGCTCGCGCTGGACGACCTCTCGCCCCTGAGCGATATTTTGCGCGCGCTCCTGTTGCCGGAACCATTGGCGGATCTTGCTGCGGGTGCGCGAGCTTCCGGTGTATCCCAGACTGGGACTCATCCAGTCACGACTTGGCCCGCCTCGCTTACCCTCGATGATCTCGACTTTGTCGCCGGACTGTAGCTGGTAATCGATCCCTACCGGTTTGCCGTTGACCCGCGCTCCACGACAACGGTGGCCCAGTTCGGTATGGATTTGATAGGCGTAGTCGATTGGCGTCGAACCGGCCGCCAGGTCGATTACTTGCCCGGTAGGGGTGTAGACGTGGATTCGCTCATCCGGTTTATCGACTTCGATGAAGTCCTCGCCGTCTTCCTCGTCTTCCTGGAGATTCACGAGTAAGTCGCGAAGATTCTGGATTTGTTTTTGGGCGGCCGAGCTGACTACGTTTTGCTCCTTATAGGCCCAGTGAGCGGCGATGCCGCGCTCGGCTTCTTCGTGCATTCGCAACGTGCGGATTTGCACTTCCAGAACCTGCTTCGTTTCCGAATTGATGACCGCCGTATGCAGGGACTTATAGCCGTTGGCCTTGGGCGAGGCGATGTAGTCGTCGAATTCGCCTTGAATCGGCGTCCACAGGTTGTGGACAGCGCCTAATACTTGATAGCATAAATCGCGCTCCAGATCCTCCCGCTCCTTTTTGGCTCTGGCGATTTGCCGTTTGTTAGCGGGCGTGTGAGGCTTGTCGTTTTCGTCCTTGGACGTTGCCGCCTCCTGCGGCTCGATAATGACGCGGATAGCCTCGATGTCGTAGATCTTGCTGACGTCCTTTACCCCCAGGCCCTTGCGCTGCATTTTTCGATAGATCGAATAGATATGCTTGGGTCGCCCGGTGACCGTGGTATTCAGGTCCATGTTTTTCAAGCGCTTTTGCAAGCGAGTAGCCGCCCGTTCGACCTTCATCGCGCGCGATATTTTGTCTTTGTCTACGTGTCGGGCGATAGCCAGGTACTGTTCCGGCTCAAGATAACTGAAGGCATTATCTTCCAGTTGGGATTTCAAATGCCAGATACCCAGCCGATTGGCCAGCGGCGCGTAGATTTTCATGGCTTCAAAGGCCACTTCGCGCTTCATGGCCGGCGGTAGCCTGTCCGCGCGGCGCAGGTCTTGCAGACAGTCGATCATTCGAATCACGATGATACGAATATCCCCGTCGATGATCGTCAACAACGCCTTGCGGATCGCTTCCAATCCCTCCTGGTTGGGGCCGGCTCCGCCTCGGGCTTCATTCTCCAACCATTTGCGGCCGGCTTCCTTGGAATGGTTGTCTAATGTATTGATGCCCTTGATCAGGCCGGTGACCTCGTGGCCGAATTGATTCGCTAGATTCTTTTCCGAAACGCCTGTGAAGGGCTGGAGAGCATCATGCAGCAGCGCCGCGATAATGGTGTCCGCGTCCTCAATGCCCAGTTCCGCCAGAGAGGCGGCCACTTGTTGACCGTGCTCCAGGTATGTTTCCCCGGACGCGCGCTCTTGGTCGCCATAGGCCTTCTTGGCGAACTGCAACGCGCTGTGAATGCGTTCTCGTTCGGTGTCATTAGCCTGACGCGGGACCAGCTTTTTGGGCAGTCCTTCCGCGACAAGTTCCTCAAATTGTATCATGAGGCACATCAATGCCCGACGGCCGTCAGTTTGGCCGCCGGGGCTGTCTATTCATGCTATTTAGTTCGTCAATTAAAGACCGCTCTGATCGGATTGGCGGCCGCTGGCTCAGAAGCGATGGGGCCGGACAAGAATCGGCGGTGTCTCCGAGCGATGAGACCGTTGCTGAGCGCGGGGAGTCTGCGCCCTACAACAGGTGATCAGGTGGAAGCCGAAGCGTCGGCTATGTCGGCATTCATATCGTCGACGGCCCGTTCCACGTGTTCCTTGGTCTGGTCAACTTGATCCTTACCGGCATCCAGCACGATACGCACTTGGTCCTGGACCTGTTCGGAGAGGCCCTGGGCGCGGCTACGGGTATCCGAAAGGATGGAGGTTGCCTTGTCGCGATATTCTCGCGCGTAGCTGTCGGCCGAGCTGCGTAATTCATCGCTGGTCGACATGATCTGGTGCCTGGTCGACTCGCCGGATTGCGGTGCCAGAATGAGCGCCGTCGCCGCACCGACAAGCGCGCCGATGACAAAACCGGCCAGGAAAGAGCCGAGTTCACTTTCGTTATTTTGCATATCCATTCTCCTAGAATCGCCTACTTACCCAGATTCCGTCGTGGATCGCCAAATAGCGTCGCCACGCCGCGCCGTAAACCAGCCATATAGCTGCTGGCCTTTGTCACCGGCCCCAACACATTTTCGCTCATGAAAACGGTGGTGCCGCGAATCGTGCCCAATGTATCGTTTGTCTTCAACAGGATCGGCTTTAACTCAAACTCGAGCATGTTGATCAGGCGAATAATGCTTATCAGCAACAAGATGAGAACGATGCCCGACAAGCAAGACATGATCCCCAGGGTGATAATAAATATATCCCGTACGACGATGATCGTAGAGGCATAGTTTAGAGCCAAATAGACCAACAAGGCGACAAACAAGGTCGCCACGATCAGGGTGACGACTACGCCGACGATAATATATTTGATCGGAACAAGTGGTTCACGCTGAACGATCTCTTCAGTTGTTATAGGCGAGACCGCATAGGATGCTTCATTCATCATATGATCCCCAAATGACTAGTATAGCAGGAATGTATGCCCGTCCCAATTGTCCTCATGAATCCTGTCCTACCAGCCACCAGGCAGCCAGCAGCGCCACCCATGCTCCCACGCTGGCACTCGCCAAATGAATCTTGCCCAACTTTAATAGTTCGAAGTTCAGAAAATCGCCGATAAATTGCCCGATGAAAAAGCCGATCCACGCGGCAATGAGATAGGCGATGATTCGTCGCACCGGCCCGCCGAAGACGAAATGGAAAGCCGCCCCATAGATGCTGGCTAACAGAAACCCCAATACCAACCCTGATGCCGACCCCGGTATGGCGATCATTTGTTTGCCGCTTCCTCGGCCGCGGCCGTTTGCCCACGCGCGTCGTTGGGTTGAACGCCGTCGCGGATGAGGCCACCCCCCAGACACGTGTCGCCTTCATAGAAAACCGCCGCCTGGCCCGGCGTCACTCCAAGCACCGGCGTGCTGAAGGTGACATGGGCCTGATTCCCGTCGAGCGGTGTGACTACAGACTGTACCGGCGCGGCCATATAGCGGATCTTGACTTCGGCGCGGATGGGGCCGGCCGGCGGGCGGCCGGCGATCCAGTTGACGTCGCGCGCGACTAGTTCTCCCACGCCCAGTGCTGCGCGTGGGCCGACGATGAGTGCGTTGCGGGTGGTATCCTTGCCGAGGACAAACAACGGCTCGGCGGCGGCGATACCCAGGCCTTTTCTCTGACCGATGGTGTAGAATGGCAAACCTTCATGCTGTCCCAACTCGCGCCCGTTCAGGTCGAGGATCGGGCCGGGGGGATGGTCTTGGGGACTGTAGTCGCGAATGAATCGCCGGTAATCCCCGTCGTTCAGAAAACAGAGATCCTGGCTCTCCTGTTTCGATGCGACCGGCAATCCGTGCTCGCGCGCCAGTTGACGCACCTCATCCTTGGTGTACTCGCCGATGGGAAACAGCACGTGGGCCAGTTGTTCCTGTCGAAAAGTGTGCAGCACGTAGGACTGATCCTTGTGACTGTCCTTGCCCTGCTTCAGAAGATAGCTCCCGTCCTCGCGCACTACCCGCGCGTAATGGCCGGTCGCCAGGAAATCGGCATTCAGGGCGAGCGCCCGATCCAGCAAATAGGTAAAGCGTATTTGCCGGTTGCATTCGACACAGGGGTTAGGCGTGCGGCCGGCATCATGTTCATCCAGGAAAAACTGGACGATGGTTTGTCGGAAATGCTGCTGCACGTCCGCGACGTATAAAGGGATGCCCAGCCGGTCGGCCACGCGGCGGGCATCGGCCATCTGGTCGGGAGTGCAGCAGCGGTTGGCCGGGGTAGCCGGCCCGCTGCCCGATTCGCTCCACAAGCGCATCATCATGCCGATGACTTCGTACCCCTGCTGGACGAGCAAAGCGGCCGCGACAGAACTGTCGACGCCGCCGCTCATGGCCACGACCACGCGCGGCCGGCTATGGTCGCGGGGATCAAGTGGTGATTCGTTCATCAGCTCAAACGGCGACTTGATAACCCGCCTCCAGTGCCGACAATTTCTGAACAGTTTCGATGATTGCGCCGAGCGTATAATCGATTTCGGCGTTCGTGTTCTGTGTGCCCAGCGTCAGACGTAGCCCGCCCGTTGTCCATTCCGGCGACAACCCCACTGATTGCAGGACGGCCGAAGGTTTGGGGTCGCCGCTGCTACAGGCCGAGCCGCTGCCGGCGGCGATTCCGGCTACGTCGAGATGGATCAACAAGTCATTGCCGCTAATCCCGCGAAAAGCGAAGCTGGCGTGATGTGGCAATCGCTCGGTCGGATGTCCGGTGATGATGCATTGGTTGGGCAGAGCGGAGGGCAGTTCGATCAACAGCCTGTCGCGTAATGGAAGGACGTGGGCCAGGCGGGCATCACGTTCGGCTGCGGCCAGTCTGAGCGCTTCGGCCGCGCCGACGATGAGGGGTACATTGAGCGTACCGGCCCGCCGACTGTCCTCCTGGCTGCCGCCCGTCTGGGACGAAATCAGGTCTACACCCGGGCGAACGATGAGGATGCCGACCCCCTTCGGCCCATAAAATTTATGTGGGGCGATGGTCATCAGATCGACCGGCTCGGTGTTGAGCTGCCACGGCCGCGCGGCGATGAGCTGGACGGCGTCGGTATGGAAGAGGATATCTCGCGAACGGGCCAGTGCGCCGATCTCCGCCCAGGGCTCGATGGTGCCGATCTCGTTATTGGCGGCCATCACGCTGATTAGCGACGTGTCCGGGCGAAGCGCCGCTTCCACGTCGCTTAGGCGCACGCGGCCGAATCGATCCGTCGGCAAAATAGTCAGTTCGTAACCGAAGTAGTCCCGTAATTGGCGGGCCGTCTCCAGCACGGCGCTATGCTCAATGGCGCTGACAATGAGATGCTCGCCTTGTCCGGCGGCTCGCGCGGCGGACATCACCCCACGCAAGGCGAGATTATTGCTCTCGGAACCGCAACCGGTAAAAACGACTGCCTCCGCGTCAGTGCCCAAAACGTCGGCCACCGTCCGGCGGGCATCCTCGACGGCGCGAGCGGCATGATAACCCGTGCGATGATGCGATGACGGATTGCCGAATTGCTCGCTCCAGAAAGGAGCCATCGCCGCCACGACCGCCGGATGGACCGGTGTGGTAGCGCTGTGATCAAGATAAATAGCATTTTGTCGCATGTTGTTATCCCCGGTCATACTTGGGCGACCGGAAGGCGAACCGTAAATGTTGAGCCTTTTCCCAGGGTGCTTTGGACCGCGATATGTCCATTATAGTTCTTGAGATTCTCTTTTACCATATAGAGACCGAGGCCGGTTCCGGCAATGCCGCGCTCGACGGCCGATTGGGCGCGGTAAAAGCGTTTGAACAAGTTGTTCATCGCTTCCGGGGGAATCCCGATGCCCTCGTCCGTCACCTCGACGATAACGATCCCATTATCCTGCCAGGCCGCCAGCTGAATGCTGCCAGACGGCGTGAACTTGATGGCGTTATCGAGCAGGTTTTTCAGGGTCATATCATAGACGTCGCTATTGCCCATGACCGGGGGCAGGTCCGTCTCGATCCGTTGCCGGAACAGCAGCCCCTTCTGTACGGCGCGGTCAACAAGCGGCGGTAACGTTTCGTCGAAGACCGGATTCAACCACACCGGTTCCGGGCTGCGGCGCATTTCTCGCGCCTCCAGCTTGGCCAGGTCCAGCATCTGCCGAACCATGCGTTGCAGCCGGTCGCTTTCGCGCTCGATCACGCCCAGAAAGCGCTCCGACTTTTCCGGGTCGCGAGCCTTTCCTTCGCGCAGCAAACGGGAATACATCAATATCGTTGCCAATGGTGTGCGCAGTTCGTGGACAATGCCTTGGAACAAGTCGTCGCGCATTCGCTCTACTTCGCGAATTTGAGTCAGATCGCTGAACACCAGGATCGCTTCGTTGACCGATCCATGTTCGTTGTCTACCGGCGCGCCGCTGATCAGGATCGGCAGTGATCGCCCCGCCGGCTGCGGAATTTCGGCCGTGAGATGGATGTTGGCTTCCGTGGAATTGAGCATACGGCTGATCAGGGCATCGATCTCTCCCTTTTCGAGACGCACCAGCTCGCGCAACGGCTCGCCGACCAACTCGTCAAATTGTCCGGCTATCAAAGTCGAAAACGCGCTGTTCGCCTTGGTGATGATGCCCTCGCGGTTGACCGTCACCAGGCCTTCGGACATGCTGGCGAAAAGGGTTTCTATACGACGTTTTTCGGCCAGTACGTCGGCATGAAGGTTGGCATTTTCGATGGCGGCCGCCAATGGCCCACCCAGGCCCTGCATCAACTCCAGGTCATGAGTGGTGAACTTCCCAAACTGGCGGTTGATGGCCTGGAGCACGCCGATGGTGCGGTCATCCACTCTCAGGGGGATACATATCATCGACGACGTTCGAAAACCGGAACGCCGGTCGACGCCTGAGAAAAATCGCTGGTCCGAATAGGTGTTGTTGATAATGACCGGTTCTTGATGTTCGGCTACCCAACCGGCTATGCCCTCACCGCGCGAAAGACGAATCGGCGGCAGGCGCTGGAACTCAGGCCCGAATAAGGTTCCCACGAAGACGATGTCGCCCGTGATCGGCTCGACCAGGCCGATGGAAAGCGTCTCCACGTTCAGGGTTTGCCGGACGGGGCCGGTGAGCAATTGATAAATTTGCTCCACGTTCAGCGTCGAGCTTAGGGCGCGGCTGACGTCGGAGATGACCGCAAACTCGATGGTGCGACGGTCGACTTCCTGCCGCAAGCCGGCCCTGTCCAGAAAAATGACCATGAGATCGACGATCTGTTGAATCGTCCGGGGCTGTGCCGGAGCGGACTCCGGCGGATCGATCAGGACGAGGATCGCCGCTGGAAAGGCATTGTCGGCGCGACCTGCCCGCGTCAGTCCCACGACCATGAGCCGGCTCTTTGTTTCCAGCCACAGCCGACTTGAGATGACCTCTAAAGCCGGCCGCTCCAGCTTGTCGATGTAAACGGGATGGGTGTAGTCCATCAGGACTTCGAAGCCGGCCTCCTCCTGCGTCCAGCGATGTTGAAACGTGTGACCGTTTGGATTCGCCAGCCACAAGTCATAGCATTTCGACTCCGTGTCGGCTACGGCTATAAGGGTTCGGGTGCCCATGTAGCGGGCAACGTGGTGTGAAAAGCGAGCGCAGACGAAATGAATGTCGAAAACGTCTCGCAAATCATCCACCACATCCTGCCAAAGTTCATGTAAATCGTGGCTTTGTTGTGGCTGCACACCCACGATCATACCGGCATTTATACTGATCGGCCACCAGAGCGGCGGGCGGCACGTTCTCCTCTAATTCAGTCATGAGTGACGGCTCGCAAGCTTGCGAGAAAGGGGTGGATTTTGTATAGTCAGGAGTGCCGCAAGCGTATTTCATCTTTTTAAAATCCAAGGAGAATATCAATGGACTACATTGAATCAGTACATGCGCGCGAGGTGCTTGATTCGCGCGGGAACCCAACGGTAGAAGTCGAGGTGACATCATTTGAAGGCAGCACCGGCCGGGCTATTGTCCCTTCCGGCGCGTCCACCGGCGTGCATGAGGCGTGGGAGAAACGGGACGGCGATAAAGAGCGGTTCGGCGGCAAAGGCGTATTGCAGGCCGTGGATGCCGTGAATGACGAGATCGCCGAGGCCATTGTCGGCTGGCAGATTACCGATCAGGCCGGAATCGATCTGGCCATGATCGAGGTGGACGGAACCGATAATAAGGAGCGGCTGGGGGCCAACGCTATCCTGGGCGTTTCGTTGGCTGTGGCCCACGCCGCCGCGGCCGCCCTGGATCTGCCGCTCTATCGCTATTTGGGCGGCGTAGGCGGCCGCACGCTACCCGTGCCCATGATGAACATCATGAACGGCGGCAAGCATGCTGCCGGCGCAACCGATATGCAGGAATTCATGGTCATGCCGGTCGGCGCCTCGAGCTACAGTGAAGGACTGCGCTGGGGCGTGGAAATTTATCACAGTCTCAAGAAAGTCCTCGGCAAGAAGGGCTACAGCACGACTGTTGGCGACGAGGGCGGATTTGCGCCCCGCGTCTCGGCCAATAGCGAGGCACTGGATCTGATCCTGGAAGCCATACGGGAAGCCGGCTACAAGCCGGGCGAAGAGATCATGCTGGCGATGGATCCGGCCGCGTCCGAGTTTTATGAGGACGGCAAATATCATCTGAAGGTGGAAGGCAAGACGCTCTCAGGCCGCGAGATGGTGGATTTTTGGGAGTCGTGGGTGGACAAGTATCCGATCATCTCCATCGAGGACGGCCTGCACGAAGATGATTGGGACAACTGGGCGCTGATGGTCGAACGACTGGGCGACCGCCTCCAGATCGTCGGCGATGACCTACTGGTAACCAATGTCAAGCGCATCCAGACCGCCTTGGACCGCAAGGCGGCCAACAGCTTGCTGTGCAAGGTCAACCAGATCGGGACACTGACGGAAGCCATCGAATCGGTCAATCTGGTGCAGCGCAACGGTTGGACGGCCGTGGTCTCCCATCGCAGCGGCGAGTCCGAGGACGCCACGATCGCTGATCTGGTGGTGGCTCTCAATGCCGGGCAGATTAAGACCGGCGCGCCGGCGCGCAGCGACCGTATCGCCAAATATAACCAGCTCCTGCGCATCGAGGAAGATCTGGGCGAGGCGGCCCTATACCCGGGCATGAAGGCATTCTCTAACTTGCGTCGCTAAGTTAACGGTCGCCCACCCGGCGAAAAGTGATTGCGCCCTAGCCGTATGGAGGATGCGCGCCACCGCCGGTTTCCTTATAATCAATCCGCAAGGAGCCATCATCCCGGCTCTGAGGAGAATTTACAGTATGAGAAATATGATGGGGCTTACCCTTAAAATGGACGATGATGACGACGACGACGACTTCCCGGAAGTCGAGCCAGTACCGCAGCCGAATGGTGACGAACCGGACAAGGACAGGAAAGACGGGCCGGGATCAATAGAGGAGCGGCTGCTGAAGAACCGCACTATCTTGATCTACGGACAAATTGATATGGACGTGGCAATGGATGTGACCAGGCGGCTGCTGGTCATGGATGCTGAATCGCAAGACGAAATTCGCATCTTCATCAATTCGCCGGGCGGCCATGTGGAATCGGGTGACACCATTTTCGACATGATCCGCTTCGTCAAGTCGCCGGTCAAGGTGATCGGCACCGGCTGGGTTGCCAGCGCCGGCGCGCTCATCTATGCCGCGGCCGACGTCGAGAACCGCTACAGCTTGCCCAACACGCGCTTCCTGTTGCATCAGCCGGCCGGTGGCGCCACCGGTCAGGCGTCGGATATCGCCATTGAGGCCCAGGAAATCATCAAGATGCGCCGCCGTCTCAATGAGATTTTTGCTCGTCAGACGGGACAAGCTATTGAGAAGGTCGAGGAAGATACCGACCGCAACTTCTGGATGTCGGCTTCGCAGGCGAAAGCTTATGGCCTTGTGGGCCACATCATCGAGTCGACCGCCGAACTTTAGACGAGCAATGTGAATTCTGTGTAGCAGGCAAATCAAGGGGCACGATCTAGGTGCCCCTTTTTGCTTTTGCCCATCGGATGGTATTTTAAACGGAGTCAGGATGAAGCGATTGTTGCTGCTGCGTCATGCCAAATCGAGTTGGGGCGAGGGGAACCTGGCGGATTACGACCGGCCGCTGAACGACCGCGGCCGGCACGATGCGCCGCGCATGGGCTGGTTGCTCCGGCAGGAAGATCTTGTGCCCGATATGATTATCACCTCGTCCGCCAAGCGCGCCGCCTCGACGGCCGAGTTGGTTGCTGAGGCGGCATCCTTCGAAGGCGAGCTGCGCTACACCAATAATCTTTACCTTGCCGAGCCGGAAGCTTACATCGCGCTCGCGCGGCGGGTTGACGAAGCGGTCAACACCCTCATGCTGGTGGGCCACAATCCGGGCATCCAGGAACTCGTCGCCCTCTTAACCGCCAAGGATGAGCGCATGGCGACTGCTAACCTGGCTTGCGTGGCGATGCCGATCAAAGTGTGGTCCGAACTGGACGCTGATGAACAGTACGAGTTACAAGGGGTGTGGCGGCCGCGAGAGTTATAGCTCCTGTGGAGAGCATCCACAGATTTCCAAATAACCCAGATTTTTCAGAGTGCAGCCCAAAAAGGTGGCGATCTTTTCGAGTGCCTTACCTGTCAGCTCTCCAAGTGAATGTGCAATTTGCTCAGACTTTTATTCTGGGCCACCCACTGGCCGACCAGGCCGATCCGCAATTCGTATAGGGATTTGCCCTCCACAGTAACCTCATGCATTACGTCTCGCTCGACCAGCGAATTGAGCGCCTGGGTGGCGTCGGCCGGGTTTAATTCAATGCTGTAGGTGCGCAGATAGTCGATGATTTCCTCCGGGTGTAGCGGTTCGTTATGATCGATAAGGTGGGCCGCCGCCGAGAGCACGGCGCGCTCGGCCAGGTTCGAGCGCTGCCACAGATAGGCAAAATGGACTTCACCCAGGCGCAGCATTTCGTCGAGGGCCACGTTGACGTCGGAGATGGTCACGTAGCCGGTCTTCTGCTGGTTGGCCTGCTTGACCAACGTGTAACAGACCAGTTGCAGGAAATAGGGATGCCCGGCGGTGACGCGCAATATTTTGTCTATCGCCAGATCGTCGTAGATTAGATTGGGCGCGACCGGCTCGCATATGAGCCGTTCGGCCGCTTTGGAGCTGAGGAAGTCGATCTTGCGGTACAGGGCGATATTGAACAGAACTGACCAGTAATCAGCGCTCATCTCTTCTAGCCGCCGCGTGCCGACGAACACGAACCCCAGGCCACTGCTGTGCTGCATCAGATGACGCATGTAGGGGAAAAATGTCCGTGGCAGGATGTCGTCGGCCACCATCGATTCGAACGCCTCGAATTCGTCGAACACCATCAACAACGTGGCATCCGGAGGCAACAGACGCCGGGCGGCCGGCAGAAATTCGCGCTGGAAGATTCGCGCCGGATCGGCGTTCCAGACATCGATAGGCGGAACCGCCAACTTCAGCCCCCGCGCTCCCAACGAGTCGGCGATGTGCCAGGCGAATTCCTGGAGCAAGGCGGGCATTCCGGGTGACACGCCCAGAGATTGGCAATCGATATAGATGGGAATCAGATGTGGCGGCAAATAGTCTTCGAGACGAAGAAGTAGGGATGTCTTGCCCGTGCGCCGCTGGCCCACCAGCATGAAGACGTTGCGCTGGCTGTGCGTCCCGGCATGTTCGGCGATGAAGTCGAATAGCTCCTCGCGGCCGTAGAACAAGGGATTGTCTTTTCGCAGGGGCGTACCGGGCAGATAGGGATTAATGATCGGGGCGAACTCTCTGACGGGCGGCAGCAGATAAACCATATCGCCGAATGCCGCGGTTTTGTCGCGCCGATTGCGGTCATCGTATGTCAGGGACAGACCGATCCTGAATCGTTCTTCGGCCTGTGGCTCGATCAGGAATTGCACCTGTCGCGAGTGGCCCGACGGTAAGAACGGTATGACCTGTGGCTCGCTGTGCACCAGGTAGGCCGGATTGTCGCTGAGGGCGGCGATGATGTTCTCGGCTGCGGCCCGACCGGTGTTGCGGATTTCCATCGCCACGTGAGTCTGACGCCCGTTGAGAGCCAGCCGCTTGGTTTTCAAGGAGACGTCTAGCTCTGCGCGACCTCGCTGCTCTTCGATTTCCGCCGTCAATAAACCCGACCATCGGCGGCCGATGGCCCGCACCAGCGTCCGCTCGACGCTAGGCGAAAACTCGAACAACTGATCCTGAATCTGCCGGAGACGGACGGCCGCCTGAGTCAGATAGGCAAGCCTGTCGTCAATCGCTTCAACCCGATCGCTATCGCGCATATTGGTCAACACGGGCAATAGCGTATCCAGAATGGGCGACCATTCCTTTCGTTCTTCCAGGACTGTCAGCATCTTCACGTATTGCGGCCGCACGAGACCCAGTTCGATGATAGACGGCGCTTCGAGCATCGTCTGGCACGTACGATAGATCAGCCGGCGCTGCGACAGATTACGCCACACATTTTTGGATGCTGCCAGATCATCCAGCGTGCGCGTGATGATGGGGAGTCCCGCCTGCGGCCTGTTTGCCAGCAAGAACAGGCCGTCGGAAAGATTCGCCAGCGCGGCATTGCCGGCGCGGCGAGCCTGGTTAGCCAACTGCAACAGGAAATCGGGCGAGCCGCCCACCAGCGTATACTGTTGTTCGAGCATAGGCAGGGTGCTGGCTGGGGCCTGAGCCAGACGCTTGTAGAATCGGCTGGCCTGGGCGGCCGGCGTTTGTGCCTGTCGCCAATAGGCCAAGAGGCCGAGGAGGCCCAGAAAGCCGAGCGAGCCGACCAAAACCGGCAAGGTCACGTTGCCGGCCACAGGCGCAACAACGGTCGGCCCCAGCGGAGGCGTCACATACCCGCGATAAAAACCGTCATTAAACCGCAGGCGATAGTTGATGCGCGCCGCGCCGGCCGGCATCGTCACGCCCGACCAAAACAGTTGGCCGTTGCCCGAGGCGAGCTGCTGCTCGGATATCGGCCGCCAGGCGTCAATCACTTGATCATGCACTTCCAGCTGAACGGCTACCGTGTCGTTTTCCACGTCGTTCACCTGCACGCCGACGGAGAATTGCCCTTGGTCCACTTCGAGGGCTGGGTGAGTGAGCAGTGGCGGACGATTTTCTTCTTCACGAAAGAGCCGGATCAAGCCATTCTGCGTGATCGCTAGCAGATCAGGCGATTGGCGAGAAGTACGCTTGAGAAGAGCCAGGTCAAAGATGCTGCTGGCCAGGGGCAACTGTAGAACCAGCCGGGGCTCGCGGGTCTGGAGCTGCTCGTACAGCCAGACGTCGCCTTCGCGCGTGCCGAATGAGCCGGTATCCGGCCGGCCGTCCTTATCGAGATCGTCCCAACTCACAGCCTCTACATCTCCCAGCTCGTCCAGAGTCCAGGTGATAGCCGGCTGGTTATCGGTGACTACGATCTGCTTCAATTGATCATCCGCCGTGGCTACCAGAAAGGCGGTTACGTTTTCCTGGAACGCCTCGACCGCGCCCACGTCGGATGGTTCCACCACCAACGGCTGCTCGCCCACCGGGTACGGCCACGCCCATTGGGACATCTCGATGCCTCGATGGTTGAAACCGTGCATTTGGCCGTCGTCGGTGAAAACCACCAGACGGACGGACAGCTCCTGGCTGCCGGGCTGCTGGACAGAATAGACCGCGGAGATGGACGATTCCAGCGTCGCAAAGCTGGAATAGAACACGTCGCCGCTGCTCGGTGAAAGGCGCACAATAGCGTGTTCGCCCACCGCCAAGACGGCATCCGGATCGCCCGGCGTATGGTTAAACGGGATGAGGCTCTCGATGGCCCCCATCTGTCCGTCGAGGGGCGTCTCCCAAATCTGGTTACCGTCCAGATTAAAGGCCATGACACTACCTGATTGCGTGCCCAGGAGGATGGTCGACTCCCCTGCACCAACCTGATCGTCGATCAGGAGAGATGTAACCTGGTTGGGGATGATCGTCTCCCAAAGGCGTTCCCCGGTAGACTCGCGAAGCTCCAGCCAGCTGATGGTCGTCTGACTTTCGGCCGTTTCATCGGCCGGCGGCCGTTGGCGACGCACCACGGCGATGCGGGGCGACTTTCCCAACGCATAACGCACGCGCCCCAGCTGGGAGATAATTTCGCCGGGGGCGTGGAGCCAGCGAATGGTGCGGTCAACGGCCAGAGTGTGGAGGCGGCCATCGCGCGTACCGACGATTATTTCGTCCTCGCCGTCCTCGTCCAGGTCTTGGATGAGCATGGTCGTCGGCTCGGCGTCGAGGAAGTACTCCCATTCCTGAATATACTCACTACTGCCCACGCCCAGGCCGATCAGTTGCAGTGTGGCAAACCGCGCCAGCAAGAGTTCGTAATGGTTATCGTTGTTCACGTCTACCAGACGGGTCAATTCAGGTAAGTCCGTGTCATTGAGCTTGGCTAGCGTTTGGCCGTTATTGCCCAGAAGTAGAACGTCGGCCAGTTCGCTGGCCGTTGCCAGCGGCTCCAAAATGGCCGCCAGCGGCGTCTGGCCGGGCGCGGTGCGGCCGCCGGCCGGGAGCAAGGCCAGCACATGCCGGTTAGCGTCTCGGGCCAGATTGTTGGTCCATAATCGTCGCCCCTGCTCGGAATAGGCTGTGACGCTGCCCGCGGCCGTTCCGATGGCCAATGCCGGCTCGTCGGGCAGCTCCACAGCAGCCAGCGCGGTAATGGGCCGGTTCAGTGTCCGGTACCAGAGCAGCTCGCCCGATGGGGCATAGATATCTACCTGACCAAAGTTGGTGCCGACGGCAATCGCTGCGCCCGTCGGGCCGAAAGGGGCCTTGGCCAGGCTGGTAATTCGCCTGGAGATGGCTTGCTGCCAAGCGACGGCTCCGTTGTCCAAATAGACCAGTTGGCTGAAACGACGGGACGTAAAGATGCCGACGGCGATCTCTTTTTGTCCATCGCCGTCGAAATCATCGACGATGAGTTGCGGATTTACGCCGCCGCCCGCATCCTCGACGCCGAATTGCCAGACCGGATCACCATTGATATCGAGCGCGATTAATTCGCCCGATGCAAGAAGCAGCAGAATGTCCTGAATGCCGTCGGTCCCATAGTCGAACGATTCGATTCTGATGGGGGCGCTGGCAACGTCGAGCGGGACGCGCCATTGTTCTTCGCCATTTTTGTCCAGCATGATGACGTAGTCGGTGCCGGCCAGCACGATCTCCTTGATCGACAATTGCTGCTCGGTGGTGTCCACCGTGCCGATGGCCGTGACACCTTCCTGGCTGACGTAGGTCCACTCTTCCTTGCCGTCGGCCGCCAGGAGCGTCAAATGTCCATTGCGATCCAGAACGATAAATTCGTCAACCCCGTCGCCGTCGACGTCGGCCGTCACGATGTTTTCGAGGCGTCCGGACGCGGCGAATTGCCAGTAGCTTTGGGGGCGGGCGGCTCCCTGGGCGGCCACCGGGGCCAGGGTGACTACCAGCGCGGCGATGGGCAGCAGGAAGGCAATCCACCACCGTCCGGCAGGTTGCATGGAGCAGCGGATGCATCGACTGATAAGTCCGCGTAGGGAGGGGGCGAGACGTAGCGCGTTCAATTTAGTGGCGGCGAACGGCCGACCTATTCTTCGGGTTGGCGCAGGGCATAACCCACGCCGCGCTCGCTAATGATCCAGTTTCCGAACGGATCGACAGCCCGCCGCAGGCGTTTGATCAACGTTTTCAGCCTGTCCGGATCATCCACCAGTACATCACCCCAAACCGCCATCTCGAGGTCTTCGCCGCGCACGACTTGCCCGACGTGCCGGCACAGTCGCACCAGGATGCTAAATTGCGAAGTCGTCAGACTGAGTTCCCGACTGTTGCCCCATACCTGATGCCGCTGTTCGTCGATTACGAAGGGGCCGGCTTGTATCAGGCCGGGAACCTCTTGACGGCGCACGAAACGCCGTAGAATTTCGCTGCTGTATACGTAAGTGTTATCCACCTTTTCCAGCAGACATTGTTGTTCCAGTTGTCGCAGGCTTTCTATTGGCCCGTCGGCAATGGCCAGTACGTGTTGATCTTCCGGCGACAAATTCTGCCAGAGATAGCCCAGATGGGATTCAGCCTCGACCTCTATAGGGCCGTCCAATACCTGGAAATCGGCCTCCGTGTACCGGTCGAGAGAGGCATTGATCTCACCGTTGTTAATGGCCTGGATGGCATGATAGCCGGCGATGTGGAGGAAAAACGGGTGCAGTCCGACAAGCTCGATCAGATAAGCTATTAATTCGGGCGGCAGGGTCTGATTCGTTCGATCCAGTCGCCGGCGAAATAGCTCCTGGGCTTCGGCCTCGGTGAAAAGACCCAGCGGCATGGTGACGAAAATATTGAAAAACGGGGAACTGAGGACGGTCTCTTCGGCGGTGATAGCGAACAGTGGTCTCTGGCTAGCCGTCAGATAGGCCAGTCCGTACTTCGTCGTGAGACCGCGCAGGCGAGCAAAGAAATAGGGTGTCAGGTGTTGATTGGCGGCTAGCAGCTCGAACTCATCGAGCAGCACGACGACGCTGGAGCCTTGCTGGTAGATTTGCTGCAGGGCGCGGTCGAGGGCGCGATACGTCCCCGGCTGCTCGGCCGCGTCGACGGTGAGGTTGGCCTGACTCGCTGCGTCCAGTAGCCCATCGAGTAGCAATTCGTAGACTTCTTCCGGCGGCGAGCCGGCAAGCTCCTGGCAATCGAGCAAGACAAAAAGGCTACGGGGTGGATCCAGTTGAAAGGAGGCACGAACCGACGCATTGCCGATATACAGGAGCAGAGAGCTTTTTCCGATGCGACGGGGACCGATTAGTGAGATGCTCTGGCCGTTGCGCAACAGGCCCAGCATTTGTGCTAACTCCGCTTCGCGGCCGACAAAGTCTTCAACGTGACGAATCGCACCACGATGGAAAAAAGGATTGTCTACACCCATAGTGCGCCCTATTGTAATGCCGAATGGCTTTAAAAGGTAATAGCCCGCCCGCCGGTGCGGCCGGCTATCATTCGCACCGTCCGGCGACTTGCCATCATTCGGTCAAGACCGTAAAATCGAACATGTGAACGATGAAATTGTCTCTCTCTTGCGACAACTGGGGGTTGCAAAAGGCGCGCGTCATCTGCGGACGGTGCCCGCCCCGCGCGAGCGCGAAGGAAGACCGGCCCGTGACGAAGGCGCGCCGCCGTCACTGGAGTTGCTGTTGCCCGGCGGCCGGCTGATGGAGACGGCGGACGGGGCCTGCTTTGTCGTCGAGCGCGTCTATCCGACTCATTATCGACATGGACAAGACACGCTGGCCGATCTGTTGGCGGTCGCGCCGGGCGAGGGTGCCCGGTATGCGCTGGATCAGCGCCTGGCCGGGCAGACGTTTCGCGATTTTCTGTTTCTCGATACCGAAACAACCGGCCTGGCCGGTGCGGGCGCGCTGGCTTTTATGGTCGGCGTGGCTTTCTTTGAGCCACACGCGGCCGTCGTCGATGGCCTCCCTGTCGAACTTGAGGTGCTTGTCGTCCGGCAATACTTCCTGCGCGACCACGGCGACGAGCCGGTTATGTTGCGCCGGCTGGACGAACTGCTCAGCGACAAGGCGGGTCTCATCACCTTCAATGGCCGATCGTTCGATGTGCCGTTGCTGGATAACCGTTATTTGATGAATCGACTGCGGGGCCGCTTGCTCGATGTGCCCCACATCGATCTCCTGCCGCCGGCGCGGCGGCTCTACCGGGCGCGCCTTGGTTCGTGTGCTCTCGGCTCGCTGGAGCAGAACCTCCTTGGACTGCGACGAACGCAGGAGGACGTCCCTGGCTGGCTCATCCCCTCGCTCTACCACAACTATTTGCGCACTGGAGACGCCAGAGAACTGATCCGCGTTTTCTACCATAATGAGATGGACATGTTGTCCATGGTGACGCTGGCAGCGCGAATTTTCAGACAGCTGTCGACTTCAGTTTGTGATGACGCGCTCGATCTGGTGAGCCTGGGGCGTTGGCAGGCGGATCTGGGGCTGCACGCTGAGGCGGAGCGAACATTGCGGGCTGCTCTCGACAGCGATTTGTCTCTGGAAGCCTATCAACTGGCGCTGCATAACTTGAGTGGCTTGTATAAGCGCACCAATCGCCGCCCCGATGCCGTCACTGCCTGGCAACAACTGGCGGCCGTCAGCACCGCTGACGTTGCGGCGTTTGTGGAATTGGCCAAACATTATGAGTGGCACGCCGGCGACATCTCTACGGCCATCGATTGGACGGCCCGTGCCCTGGCCCTGCTCGACCGCTTGCCGCTTACCCCGAACACGCGCCTGACGCGCTCCGAGCTGACTCATCGCCTGCGCCGGCTGGAAAAGAAACGGGGTTAGCGCAGTGGCTGCTCGCCCATCGCCGCCAGGACGGTATCCAGATCTTTGTCTCCCCGGCCGCTCAAATTGACAAGCAGAATTTGGTCCGATCGCATGGTGGGCGCACGCTTCAAAGCTTCCGCCACGGCGTGGGCCGACTCCAGGGCGGGGATGATCCCCTCCGTTCGCGATAATTCGTGGAAGGCAGCCAGCGCTTCCTGATCGGTAGCATAGGTATAGAAGGCGCGTTCCTGATCGCGCAGCCAGGCGTGCTCCGGCCCTACGCTGGGATAGTCCAGCCCGGCGCTGATGCTGTGGGTTTCCCTGATCTGGCCGTCGGCCGTCTGCATCACGTAACTTTTTGTGCCGTGAAGTACGCCGATCCGGGCCACGTCGGGGTCGGCAAAACGCGCGGCATGGCGACCTCCGTCGATTCCCTCGCCGCCCGCCTCGACGCCGATTAGCTCCACACTTTCATCGTTCCGAAAAGCGTGGAAGATACCCATAGCATTACTGCCGCCGCCGACGCAGGCCACTACCGTGTCTGGCAATCGGCCGCATTGCGCCAGCATTTGCTCGCGCGCTTCGCGGCCGATGACGCTCTGGAAGTCGCGCACCATGGCCGGGTAGGGATGTGGCCCCAGGACGGAGCCGAGCAGGTAATGGGTCGTGGTCACGTTGGTCACCCAGTCGCGAATGGCTTGATTAATCGCGTCTTTCAGCGTGCGACTGCCGGAGCTTACCGGCCTCACCTCGGCGCCCAATAGGCGCATGCGCTGGACATTAGGCTGTTGGCGGGCGATATCGACTTCGCCCATATAAATGATGCCTTCCAGACCGAGCAGGGCGCACACGGTGGCCGTGGCGACGCCGTGCTGTCCCGCGCCGGTCTCGGCCACCACACGTTGCTTGCCCATGCGCCGGACGAGCAGGGCCTGACCCAGGGCATTATTGATCTTGTGTGCGCCGGTGTGGTTGAGGTCCTCGCGTTTGAAGTAGATTTGTGCGCCACCGAGCTTTTCCGACAGACGGCGGGCATGAGTGAGGGGCGAGGGGCGGCCGACGTAGCTGCGCAGCAGGCCTTCAAATTCGGCCATGAAGGTTGGGTCCCGGCGCGCGTCCTCGTAAGCGGCGGCAAGCTCTTCAACGGCGGGCATCAACGTTTCGGGTACGAACTGCCCGCCAAACGGGCCAAATTTACCTTCTGCATCAGGGAGTGAAGTTGTTGCGTCCATGAGTTAACTATACTGAAATTTGCGGATTTGCCGGATTATAACAATTTTGGCTGTTTAGCAGTGAGCGATCCGGCAAGCCAAGTATAAGCGAGATGCGTTTAACCGGCTGGAGCTTCTACCTGTGATAGAATAGAGCGTATGGTAAAGGAATTAATCGTTGTGGGGGGCGGGCTGGCGGGTAGCGAGGCTGCCTGGCAGGCGGCCGAGGCGGGCATCGAAGTGCGCCTGTACGAGATGCGGCCAGACCAAACCACCCCCGCCCATGAGACCGAGTGGCTGGCGGAACTGGTCTGCAGCAATTCGCTCGGCTCCGACTTGCCGCACAAGGCGCCGGGGTTGCTGAAGGCGGAGTTGCGTGGATTGGGATCACTCATATTAGAATGCGCGACGGCGACGGCCGTGCCCGCCGGCTCTTCGCTGGCCGTCGATCGCGAGGGGTTTGCCCGTTTGGTGACCGAACGCATCAGCGCTCACCCACGTATCACCCTGGTGGCCGAAGAGATGCCAGCCATCCCCGACGGGCCCACGATCATCGCCAGCGGCCCGCTCACCTCATCGTCGCTGGCGCAAAGCATCGGCGCACTAACGACGCGAGAACACCTCTACTTTTATGACGCCATCTCGCCCATTGTCCAGGCTGAGACGATCGATCTGTCCATCGCCTTCCGGCAATCACGCTATGACAAGGGCGAACAGGAAGAAGGGGACTACATCAATTGTCCGCTGAACCGTGAGGAGTACGAGGCCTTTGTCGCGGGGCTCCTGGCGGCCGAAACGATCACGCTGAAGCAATTCGAGCGTGAAGATCCCCACTTCTTTGAGGGCTGTATGCCCATTGAAGCGTTGGCCGCCCGTGGGCACGACGCACTCGCTTTTGGGCCGATGCGGCCGGTGGGCCTGATCGATCCGCGCACCGGGCGGCGACCTCATGCCGTCGTTCAGCTGCGACAGGACAACCTGATCGGATCGCTGTACAACATTGTCGGCTTCCAGACAAATCTGAAGTGGGGCGATCAGAAGCGAGTCTTGCGCCTCATCCCCGGCCTGGCCGGGGCGGAGTTTGCGCGCTTCGGCATGATGCATCGCAATACCTATATCAACGCGCCGGCCATGCTCCAGCCCACCATGCAGTACCGCAATCGGGCCGACCTGTTTTTCGCCGGGCAGATCGTCGGCGTCGAAGGCTACGTGGGTAACGCTGGGACGGGACTGCTGGCCGGCGTCAATGCCGCGCGCTTGCTGCAAGGTGCTCATCCGGTCATCTTGCCGCCGACGACCATGCTGGGAGCATTGTGCCACTACGTCACCCACAGCGCCGTCAAGGACTTTCAGCCGATGAAGGCCAACTTTGGCATCTTGCCCAGCCTGCCGCCCCGGCCCGGCAAGGAGGAACGCGGCCGATATTACGCCGAACGCGCCCTCACGGCCCTGCGTCGTTTTGCGCGTGAACACGGGCTGCGCTACGATCCCGTTGTCGCCGCACCGCCGTCCGTTTCGTCAGCCCGTGGCTGAGAGCGCGGCCGATCAAGCAAAGGAGAATATGGAAATCCCAGTTGAAACAACAGTCGCCCGTGTCGTCGTCTATCCCGACCGCGCGCGGGTTGCCAGCCACGGCCGGTGCGACCTGACAGAGGGGCTGCATCAGATCGTCGTGGGCGAATTGCCGCTGGCCCTGGAGCCTGACTCCGTGCGGGCGGCCGGGGCGGGTTCGGCCCAGGTTCGGCTGCGCAGCGTCGATGTACAGCGCCGCCACTACGCCGTCGCCCCGTCGGCCGAAGTCGCCGGGTTGGAACGACAGATCGAGGAGCTGCAACTGTCATTAAGGACATTGACCGATCACCAGGCTGTCAAACAGGCTTCAATCGATCATCTAAACGGGATGCGCGAGGCGACAAGCGAATATGCCCGCGGTCTGGCCCGCGGGCGCAGCACGATAGAGGATCAGACCCACCTCATCCGTTTCTTCGAGGAAGAGGAGGCCCGCCTGCGTGCCGACCTGCGTCAGGCGGATGAAGAGCAGCGCGGCCTGAATGACGAACTAATGAAAGTGCAGGCCGAACTGGATCAGATTCGGTCGGCTCGACCACGCCAGCGCTATGAGGTCCGGCTGGAGGTCGAGGCGCTCTCGGCCGGCGACTTCGTGGTGGAGATCACCTACGTGGTTGGCCGGGCGGGTTGGCGGCCGCTGTACGACATGCGGTTACGCGAGACGGGGGCGGATGGTTCAGCCATAGTAGCGATTTCCAGCCTGGCGGAGATCACCCAAAACACTGGGCAAGACTGGACGGCCGTTCAACTGTCGGTGTCCACAGCTCGCCCGGCTTTGAACCAGCGTGTGCCGGAACTCAAACCGTGGTTCGTCGACGTGCTCCAGCCGCAACCGCGAATGTACAAGGCCCAGATGGCTGCCAAGAGCGCGCGGATGGATACGATGGAGATGGCCGCGGCCGATGAGGCGCCGGTTATGGCTGCGATGGCCGCTGCGCCCGTGGCTGCCGAGGTCGAGACGGCCCAGGCCGAGGAAAGCGGCACGGCCGTGACCTTTCGCATAGCCGGCGACGTGGACATTCCCGGCGACGGCACGCCCAAAAAGACGACTCTCGGTCAGTATGATCTGACGCCGGCGCTTGATTTTCTGGCAGTTCCCCGACACACAGATGCCGTCTATCGCCGGACCAAGCTGACCAACACCACCGGCGCACCCCTGTTGCCGGGGGCGATCAACCTTTACGTGGGCGAGGAGTTCATCGGTCAGAATCGGGTCGTTTACACGCCAAACGGCGGCGAAGTGGAACTCATCCTCGGTGTCGAAGAACGCATCACGGTCAAGCGGGAGCTGATCCGCCGCGAGGTGGACAAGCGTCTGCTGCGCGATCAGCGCCAGGTGGTTTACGGTTACGAGATCAAGTTGGAAAATCTGCTGGACTCGGCCGCCAACATTACCGTTCAGGATCAATATCCCGTCTCGCGCCATGACCAGATCAAGGTTCGCCTCGATCGGGCCGCGCCGGAGCCGGTGGAGCACACGGAGCTGCATATCCTGAAGTGGCAGTTGGCCTTGGCGCCGGGCGAGAAGAAGACGATACAGTTTGAATACCAGGTTGAACACCCGCGGGCGTTGCCGATTGCCGGGCTGGTCGACTAAGTAGGAGGTCACGATTACGTCAAATAATAAAGGATATGATACCGCGCCGCCGCGAGAGCAGGCGTTCCTCGTGGGGGTGGAACTACGAGACGAACCTTCTCTATTGCCGGTGGAGGATAGTCTCGATGAGCTAACTCGATTGGCCGATACAGCCGGCATCGATGTCGTCGGTCAGGCGATTCAGCGCATTGACAGGCCCAACAGCGCCACCTACATCGGCTCCGGCAAGGTTGGGGAAGTTAAATTGCTCGTAGATGAGCTTCAGGCCGACGTCGTCATCTTCGACGATGAACTTTCTCCGCGTCACCAACGTGAGCTGGAAGAGGCGTTCGGCGAAGACGTTAAGGTCGTCGATCGCACGGCGCTCATCCTCGACATCTTCGGGCAACATGCGCACACGCGCGAGGGACAGCTTCAGGTCGAGCTGGCGCAATTGGAGTACCGGTTACCTCGCCTGACCCGCATGTGGACGCATCTGGCCCGCCAGGCCGGCGGCCGCGCGGGTGGGGCCACCGGCGGCGTAGGCCTGCGCGGCCCGGGCGAAACCCAGTTGGAGACCGACCGCCGCGAGATCAACCGGCGCATCTCGCAAATCAAGGATGAACTCGAAGCCGTGCGCGCCCACCGCGAGCGCCATCGCTCCAAGCGCCAGCAAACGGAGCTTCAGGTTGTTGCCATTGTCGGTTACACGAATGCGGGCAAGTCGACGCTCCTGAACAAGATGAGCGGGGCCGATGTGCTGACGGCTGACATGCTCTTCGCCACCCTCGATCCAACCACGCGCAAGGTTAACATGCCCGGCGGCCGCGAAGTATTGTTCACCGACACGGTCGGCTTTATCCAGAAATTGCCGACGCAGATCATCGCCGCGTTT
Source organism: Promineifilum sp. (assembly GCA_017983515.1). GTDB lineage: Bacteria > Chloroflexota > Anaerolineae > Promineifilales > Promineifilaceae > Promineifilum. Next base: position 148,531 of record JAGOBF010000002.1, read on the forward strand.
CGCGCCACGCTGGAGGAGATCGGCGATGCTGACATTCTCCTGCACGTCGTCGACGTCACCCATCCCAACGCGGCCGAGCAAATTGAGGCCGTCGAGGATACGCTGGCCGAGCTGGAGGTGGATCACCTGCCCCTGGTCATCGCCCTTAACAAGGCCGACCGGCTGGTCGACCGCGAGGAGACTGTCCGCGATCTCGACTTGGCCTCCCCGGCCGCTTTCGTATCGGCCAGGACCGGCCAGGGGATTGACGAACTTTTAATCCTGATTGAGGCGGCGATGGTGCAATTGTTGCAACCCATTGAAATCTTGCTGCCCTATGAGCGCGGGGATTTGTTGTCCCTCTTGTACGAGCGGGGCCAGGTGGACGAAGAAAAGCATACCGGCGACGGCGTCCATCTGTTTGGCCGCATTCCCAAGCGTCTTATCCCCGTATTTGAGGCCTATCGACCTGTATGAGACCCATCACCGAGCTTGCCAAACGGCCGGCCGTCCGCGCCGCTTTGGCCGCTTTCCACGAGCGCCGGGCGGCCATGCTGTCGCAAATCATCGCCATCCAGCAAATCCCCGCGCCAACTTTCGATGAGGCGCGCCGGGCGGCCTTCATCGAGGAGCGGTTTCGGGCGCTGGGTCTGGTGGACGTGGGCCGCGACGAGCTGAACAACGTCTACGGCAAGCTGGAAGGCGCTTCGCTCATCCGGCCGCCGGTCGTCGTATCTGCCCACCTCGACACGGTTTTCCCGATAGAGACAAACCTGGCTGTCCGTAATGACGGGCAGCTGGTCTACGGGCCGGGAATCGGCGACAACTCGACTGGCGTGGCCGGACTGTTGCAGGTGGCGGAGATGATTCGGGAGCGCGATTTGCCCCATGAGGCCGATATCTACTTCGTCGCCAACGTCGGCGAAGAAGGATTGGGCGATCTGTGCGGTATGCGCGCCGTCGTTGACAGATTTGGCGGCGAGGCGACCTACGTCGTCGTCGAGGGTGGTCTGTTCGGCAAGCTGATCCATCAGGCAGTGGGCGTGCGCCGCTATCATATCGAGGTGACGGCCCCCGGCGGCCATTCCTGGGGCGGATTCGGCGCGGCCAGCGCCATCCACGTTCTGGGGCATCTCATCGTCGATATCGATGGCCTGAACGTGCCGGCCACACCCAAGACGACTTACAACGTCGGCATCATCCAGGGGGGAACGTCGATCAACACTATCGCTAACTCGGCTCATCTGTGGCTCGATCTGCGTTCGGAAGGGTCGGCGGCGCTGGAGCAACTGGTTAAATCGGCCGAGGAAATCGTAAGCCTGCGAAATCGGAAGTATGTGTTGGAGGGTCACGGGGTCGAAATAAAAATGGAGCAGGTCGGCAATCGCCCGGCCGGCAGTATCGACCGCCGGTCGCCCGTCGTAGCCCTGGCCGACGCGGCTTTGCGCGCCGTGGGCAGCGAAGATGTGCACTATATTGTTAGCAGCACCGACGCCAACGTCCCGCTCAGTCGAGGCTATCAGGCAGTGTGCCTGGGTCTCACCCACTCTGGCAACTCCCATCGGCCCGACGAGTTCATCGACACGACGCATCTGCCGGCGGGAATGGGCCAATTGCTGTTGGTGGCATTAGCGGCCGCGAGCTAAATCGCGCCAGCGACAGGGGCCTCAAAAGCGGGCGGGAGCGGATAGCGGCTGCCACACAAGATCGAATCCAGTTATCAACCGTAAGAGAAATATCCATGGAATTTGAACTGTCTGATGAACAACGCGCCTTGAAGGAGGTCGTCCACGATTTTGTCGCCCGCGAAGTGCGCCCGCGCGCGCGCCACACGGATGAAGCGAGCGAATTCAATTGGCCGGCCGTGCGCCTGATGGGGCCACTGGGCCTGCTTGGCCTGGAAGTGCCGGAGGAGTACGGCGGCGCGGCGCTGGACGCGATCAGCGTCGCTATCGTGATCGAGGAGTTGGGTTGGGGTTGTGGCTCCACAGCTCTGGCGATTGCCGCGCACAACGGCCTGGGCCTCGGCCCGCTCGTGGCCTACGGTAGCGAGGAGCAGAAGCGGCAATGGCTGCCCCATCTCGTTAGCGGCAAGGGCAAATTGGCCTGTCTCAGCCTCACCGAGCCGGGCGCGGGATCGGACCTGAAAGACGGCGTGCGGACGCGGGCCGTGCCGGAGGGTGACTCCTGGATCATCGACGGCGCCAAGATGTGGATGACCAACGCCTCCATCTCCGACCTGATGGTCGTCCTTTGCCGGACGGGCAGCCAGGGCAGTTACGCCCTGAGCCACATTCTGGTGCCGACGGACACGCCCGGCATCGTCATCGGCCCGCCGGAAAAGAAGATGGGGCTGCATGGTTCGCCCACTCATGCAGTGACCTTTGACGAGGTTCGCGTCCCGCGCGAAAATCTACTGGGGGTTGAGGGGCGCGGGCTTCACCAGACGATGAGCACGCTGGACAGCGGCCGCGTCGGCATCGGCGCGCTGGCTCTGGGCCTGGCGCAAGCCGCCTACGAAGAGGCCCTGAAATATGCCCAACAGCGCGAAGCCTTCGGGCAGCCCATCGCTAACTTCCAGGCTATCCAGTGGATGCTGGCCGACGCAGTCACGGAGATCGAGGCCGCGCGCCTGATGGTCCACAAGGCAGCCTGGCTAAAGGGCCAACAGCGACCCTACACGCAGATGGCCTCGATGGCCAAGCTGTTCGCTACGGAGGTCAGCGAGCGGGTCTGTCGCAACGCCATACAGATTCACGGCGGCTATGGCTACAGCTCGGAGTTCGAGGTCGAGCGTATGTACCGCGATACGCGCCTCATGACAATCGGCGAAGGGACGAGCGAAATCCAACGACTTGTCATCGCCCGGCATATCCTTCAAGGATAATTCGACGCGGCCGCCGGCCAGATTAATCCGGCCGGCGGCCGCGTTTAGATGGGCGTAGTCCTGTCCGCTCTATCGACTAGGGCATTGTACGCGGCCGGGGGAACGGCGTCGGCAGCGTCAGCGGCTCGACGCCCAACAGGGTCGGCGGCTTGGGACGGAATAGCTCGGCGTCGATGCGGCCGCTTCCCGGATCGATGATGAAGTAATGACTGCGGGCATAATCGCGCATCGGCAGGATCAGTTGTTGCGCTTTCTGGGCGATGCCACCGAATTGGCCTCCCAGATACCAGACGGCCGCGCCCTTCACCTGCGGATAGGCCGCGTAGAGCCACGAGGCCCAGGCCATATCTTCCACGGCGGGGATGGGTTGGGGCACGCTATTGTATTCCCAACCCCATTCGGTGATCAGGATCGTCGGCCGGGGGATGCCATGCTTGTCGCAGACGTCGAAAAGCGCCTGGAACCGGCCGACCAGATAGGGGTAGATGGCACCGATAAAATCGTTGGTCAGGCTGTACTCGTGAATGGCGACGGCGACCTCGTCCGGGTGCTCCCCGGCGAAGCGCAGAAAGTCGAGCATGGCCGGATGTTCCCAGTCTTCCGGCTCCGGCACGCCCGTTGACCAACTGAAAGCGCCGTAGCGATAGCCGTCGGCCAGGGCCAGCTTGGCCGTCTCCAGCGAAAATCGGCCCAAACGTTCGATCTGTAGTTGGTCGTTGTCGCCAGAGCGGCCCGGCTCGTTCAGCGTTTCCAGCCAGATGTATTCCTTTTCCAGATCGGCCGGCACGTTGTCGCGGTTCAATTGCCAACTCACGGCTGCGGCCTCTTCCGGAGAAAGCGAGAGATTATAAAAGGGCGCCTCGAAGCGTGGATCGGTCAGGCGAAAAACCAGCGTGTGGGGAACGAACCGGCCGGCGGCCTCATTGGCCTTCATGAGGTTCTGTGCTTCAAGAATTGGCCCGGCATCGTCGGTGCTTTTCAGAAAGAATGGAATGCCGGCCGCGTTGAGGTCATTCATCCACTGGCCCAGTCCGGAGGCACTTCCACCGGGGCCGGTGTGGAAGCCGATTTTGCTGAAGGCGATATCGAGACCCCGAGAGTGGGCGGACGCGCGCGCAGCCTCGAAATCAATCGGCGGCAGGGCCACCACGACGGTCGGCGGCGGCAGGGGCGCTCCCAGCGTGGGGGGCGACGTGGGGCCGGGCGTCGGTTCAAGTGAGCTGCCCAGAACGGGCACGATATACGCTGACGGTTCGCCGGACGCCGCTTGCGGCGTGGTAGCAGAGGTTATCAGCTCTTCGGCCCTTGAAGCGGAAGCCGGCCGTCCGGGCGTGGCCGACGATAAGGCCGCGCACCCGGCAATCGCCAACATAAACGCTAGACCCAGCAGGCCGAGCAATGGGGATGAATGCGTCGATTCAGTTGGGGGTTTCAGGTCGTGGCGTGTCAAGTTACCTCTCCTGCACTGCTTATGGCGATGGTCGGAAGATGCTCGGGTCTACCCGCCCAAAACCGGGGTCAACGCCAAAATAGTGGCTCAGGCTATAGTTTCTGACCGGGTCAATCAACTCGGCTGTCTGATCCTCGATCGTGCTCGGCGTATCGCCCAAATACCAGATGGCCGCGCCCTTAACTTGCGGATAAGCGGCATAGAGGCGGGCCGCCCAGCGGATATCGACCAAGGCCTGAGCCGGCGGCGGAACGGTGTTGTACGTCCAGCCCCATTCGGTGATCAGGACAGTCGGCCGCATCATACCGTTGCGGTCGCAGGCGTCGAAAAGAAACTGGAAGCGGCCGATCAGGTAGGGGTAAATCGCCCCGACGTCGTCGACGTCGTAACTGTATTCGTGCAGGGCGATGGCCAGTCGATCCTGGTTTTCGCCGGCCAACCGCAGGAATCTGAGCATCGACGGTGATTCCCAATCGGCCGGTTCCGGCTCGCCCGACGACCAACCGAAGGCCGCCCAGCGAAACCCGTCGTGCAGCGTCAATTGCGCCGTCTCATAGGCGAAGTCGGCCAGCCACGCCGCGCGGTTCTTATCGACCTCGTTGACCGTTTCCACCCACACGTATTCGGGATCCAGTTCCGGCGGGAAGATGGCCTTGTGTTGCGCCCAATGGTAGGCCGCCGCCGCCTTGGGGTCGGCATCATAATTGGGCACGTTGTCCACGCCCGACACCCGCCGATAGACGAGCGTATGGGGCACGCCGCTCTTTTTCATCAGCTCCTGGGCGATGTAGAGGGGTTGGGCGTTATCGGTGCTCTTCAGGAAGAAAGGAACACCGGCCGCGTCAAGCTGGGTCATCATGTCTACCAGGTCGGCCCACCGGCCGCGGTCTCCGGCATGGAAGCCAATCTTATTGAACGACAGCTTTAACCCTTGTGCCTGCAACTCTATCGCCTCGGCCGCGAAATCGATGGGCGCCTGCCCGGCCAAGACCAGCGGCGGTGGTAACGGCGGCGGCAGCGGTACAGTCGCGGCTCGAATCAGAGGGATAAAAGCGCGCGGAGGAAAGGTCAGGGTGTTAGGGTAGGGGTCGGACGAAGCGTCCTTGCCGGCCAGCCTCGACTGAGAAGCATAGCCCAAGGCGAAAACGCGGGTGGCGACTATAAGGCTACCCACTGCTAATGCCACGGCAATGAATAGTATGATCGACAGGACGGGCTTGCCCAGGATGCCGGACAGTTCCCTGTCGTGCTTCGCGTGCTTCATCAAGGTGGCCCTACTATAGCGCACTTTGCATTAATGCGGTTCCTTGCAACGTTAAAATATCTGACGGCTCTCATCGACCTCTTGCGCATCTGTGGGCTATAATCCGCTTATGGAAAACGGAGGCGTGGCGGAACCCGGCATCATGTTGCTGACGACAGTTCGATCTTACCGGCTGGAAGCGTTTCGCGCCGCGGCCGAGAGACTGGGCGTCAGGATGATAACCGGCATCGATTTACCGGAACAACTGGCCGAGCAGTGGCCCGGCTCGCTGCCGTTGACATTCACCGACGTTGCCGAGTCTACCCGTAGGATCGTGGCTTACGCCGCCGAGGAGCCGCTATGCGCCATTCTTTCGGTTGATGACAGCGGTAGCCTGATCGCCGCCGCTGCATCGGCCGCGCTGGGCCTGCCGCACAACAACCCCGCTGCGGCTGACGCGGCGCGCGATAAATCATTGATGAGGCGGTTGTTGCAGCGCGGTGGCGTGGCCGTGCCCTGGTTCCGGCAATACACGACAGCCGATGACCCGGCCGTCGTCGCCGCGCAAGCGCCCTATCCCTGCGTCATCAAGCCGGTCAATTTGAACGGCAGTCGCGGCGTCATGCGCGCCGATTCGCCGGCCGAACTTATCGCCGCCATTGGCCGCCTGACGCGCCTGCTCACCGCCGATACCGACGAAGATCGGCCTTACCTGATTGAAGCTTATTTGCCCGGCATCGAGGTGGCGCTGGAGGGGATGCTGGATCAGGGACGCCTCACCGTCCTGGCTTTGTTTGACAAGCCCGACCCGCTGGAGGGGCCTTTTTTCGAAGAGACTATCTACGTCACGCCGTCGCGCTTGCCCCCATCCACGCAGACGGCCATCGAGGCGGCGACAGCCGCCGCGGCGCGGGCACTCGGACTGATCGCCGGGCCGATCCACGCCGAGTTGCGCGTGAACGACGAAGGGGTGTGGATCATCGAGATCGCCGGACGTTCTATCGGCGGGCTGTGCTCGCAGGTACTGCGGTTCGGGGTCGATGTCTCGCTTGAGGAGCTGCTCATCCGGCAAGCGGCTGGGCTGCCGCCGGGCGACGCCTCGCGCCGCGACCGTGCCGCGGGCGTCATGATGATCCCCATTCCGGAGGCGGGATTGTTGCGCGCGGTGTCGGGTGTGGAGGAAGCCGCGGCCGTTCCCCTGGTCGAGAGCATCGAGATCACCGCCCGCCTCAACTACCCTCTCGTGCCCCTGCCGGAGGGGGACAGTTATCTGGGCTTCATCTTCGCGCGAGGGGAGACGCCTGAAGCAGTGGAGGCCGCCTTGCGACAGGCGCACGCTTGCCTCCGTTTCGAGGTAGATGCTCTGCTGCCGGTCTTTATCAATCTCTAGACTTGCGGATCGGACGGCCCATTGCTGGCTGCCTCTCACCCATCGAGCAGTAACGCCTCGGGCTCTTCGACCAACTGTTTCACTCGCACCAGGAACTGCACCGCCTCGCGGCCGTCAACGATGCGATGATCATAGCTCAGGGCGACGTACATCATGGGACGGATGACGATCTCGCCGTCACGGGCGACCGGCCGATCCTGGATGTTGTGCAACCCCAGGATACCGACCTGTGGCGGATTCAGGATGGGCGTGCTCAGCATGGAGCCGAAGACGCCGCCGTTGGTGATGGTGAATGTGCCGCCGCGCAAGTCTTCCAGCGAGAGTGTGCCGTCGCGGGATTTCGTGGCGTAGTCGCGTACTTCGCTTTCGATGGTGGCAAAAGACTTGCGGTCGGCATCGCGAATCACCGGTACCACCAGTCCTTCTTCCGCCCCGACGGCAATTCCGATGTCGTAATAATGTTTCAGGATGATTTCGTCACCCTGAATCTCGCCGTTTAGCCGGGGGAAGGCTTTCAGCGCGCCAACGCAGGCCTTTACGAAAAAGGACGTGAAGCCCAGCTTCACGCCGTGTTGGTTGACGAACGACTCTTGCCGGCGGCGGCGCAGATCCATGACCGCGCTCATATCGATCTCGTTGAACGTCGTCAGGATGGCGGCCGTCTGCTGGGCTTCTACCAAACGTTGGGCGATGGTGCGTCGCCGGCGCGACATGCGCTGCCGCTCCTCCCGTTCGTCGGATTGGCGGGGCGGCGGCGCGAGAGCAGGGGTGGAAGAAGCAGGCTTTGGTTCTAACGCGGCCGGTTCCGTTATCTTTTCCGGTTGGACCTGAGGTTCGACGCGCGCGGCGATGTCCTGCCGGGTGACGCGTCCGCCCGCTCCGCTACCGTCTATGTGCGCCAGATCAACCCCCTCGGCCTCAGCCATGCGCCGTGCGACCGGCGTCGCTTTGCTCTTGCTCGTCTCGCCTGCGTGTGCCGGCGCGGCGGCCGTTGCTTGCGGCGTGGTCTCGACCGGAGTGGGCTGGGGCTTGGCCTCCGTCTCGGCCGCCGCGCCGTTGCCATCGATGGCCCCCAGCACGTCGCCGATCTTCACGTCGCTGCCGGTGGTTTGGGTGATGGTAGTGATCACGCCGGCCATCGTCGCTCCGACTTCCACGTCAACCTTGTCGGTCTCCAGCTCGACGACGACGTCGCCCACCTTCACCGAATCGCCGACCTTCACCCGCCACTCGCCGACTGTCGCTTCGACGATGGATTCACCCAATTCGGGCACAGTGATTTCCGTTGTCATCAGGGGGTAACCTCCTCAAGAAGTTCGTAGGCTCGGTCGATCAGGGTTGCCTGGCCCAGGACGTGCATGCCCATCGAGCCTTCGGCCGGGGCGGCGCGGCGAGGCCGGGCGATGAGTCGGAGAGGCAGAGCGCCGTCAAGGAGATGCCGTACGCGCTGGTGAATGGTGTCCCACGCCCCGGCGTTGGCTGGTTCCTCTTGTAGCCACACGACTTCCGTCGCATTGGGATAGGAGGCGATCACGTTGCCGAGCAGATGGGTCTCCAGGGGATACAATTGTTCGACGCGCACCAGGGCCAGTTCGTCCCGTTCGGCGCGACGCGTATCGCTGATCATGTCGATATAGATCTTGCCGCTGCACAAGATAATGCGGCGCACTGCACTGCGGTCGGCCGAGGCCTGCGGGTCGTCGATGATCGGCTGCCATTGCCCTTCGGCCAGGTCGCGCAACGACGAAAAAACTTTCGGATTGCGCAGCAAACTCTTGGGCGTCATGACGATGAGCGGCAACGGATCGACTGTCAGAAGGGCCGCCTGACGACGCAACAGGTGGAAATATTGGGCCGCGGTGCTGGCATTGGCGATGCGGATGTTCGTCTCGGCCGCTGATTGCAGGAAGCGCTCCAGACGGCCGGTTGAGTGATCCGGCCCTTGACCTTCATAGCCGTGCGGCAGCAGTAGAACCAGAGAGGAGGCCAGCTCCCACTTGGCGTTGCCGGAGGTCACGTACTCATCAATGATGGCCTGGGCGGTATTGATGAAGTCGCCGTACTGGGCTTCCCAAATGACCAATCGTTCCGGAGCCTGGATGCTGTAGCCGTACTCAAAGCCGATGGATCCGGCCTCGGACAGTGGGCTGTTGCGTACTTCAAACGCGGCTTGGGCCTGGGGGATGTGTTGCAGAGGAATATAGATCGCGCTGGTCGATTCGTCGCGTAACACCGCATGACGCTGGCTGAACGTGCCGCGTTCAACGTCCTCGCCGGTCAGGCGGATAGGAATGCCCTCCGTCAGGATCGATGCGAAGGCCAGCGCTTCGGCCGTGCTCCAATCGACTGTGGCGGCATCTGGGTCGGCAAATAGATCATGGCGGCGCTCAAAAGTGCGCGCCAGCTTTTTGCTCATGGTGAAGTTTTCAGGCAGACGCAGCAATTCCTTGTTGAGTGCAACCAACAAGTCGGCCGGCAGAGTAGTCTGTACGCCGCGCGCCGCGCCGCCCGGCGGGGGCGGCAACTGTGGCTCGAGGGCCGCGGCCGGCTCCGATGGCAGTGACTGATAGATCTCGTTGAGCGTGTCCAGTTGCTGCTGGAACAGCTGGTCACTTCGCTCCGGGCTGATAACGCCCCGTTCAACCAGGGTGGATGCCCACAATTTGCGGGTGGTGGGGTGTCCGTCGATGCGCTTATACATCTGTGGATGGGTGAATCGCGGCTCATCGCCTTCGTTGTGGCCGTAGCGTCGGTAACCTACCAGGTCGATCACGAAGTCGGTATGGAATTTCTGCCGGTAGGCCGACGCCAGACGAGCGACTTCGACACAGGCTTCGGGATCGTCGGCATTCACGTGGACGATGGGCATCTTGAAGCCCTTGGCCAAGTCGCTGGCATATAACATGCTGCGGCTCTCCCACTGCGAGGTGGTGAAGCCGACCTGGTTATTGGCGATGATGTGGATCGTTCCGCCGACGCGATAACCGCGCAAACGCTGCAGATTGAGCGTCTCGGCGACGATGCCCTGTCCCGGGAAGGCGGCATCACCGTGGATCACGACGGGCAATATGGCACGCGGATCGAAGTAGGGCCGCCCTGGCTTGTCGGCCGTCGTGCCGGCGGCCCGCGCCATGCCGGCGATGATCGGGTTGACGTGCTCCAGGTGGCTGGGATTGGGAGGCATGATGACGACCAGATCCACCGGATTGTTGCCGTTGAGCGAACGACTGGCTCCGGCGTGATACTTCACGTCCCCCGTCCAGCCCAGATAGTCGCGCGCCGCATGCTCATCCCCGGCCGTGTCCCGAAACTCCTGCAAAATTTCGGCGTAGGACTTGTTGAGGATATGGGCCAGCACGTTCAGGCGGCCGCGATGGGCCATACCGATCAGGATAGTATAGATGCCCGCGTCCACCGATTCGCCCAGGATAATGTCCAGCATCGGCACCATCATGTCCAGACCTTCGACGGAGAAGCGCGTCTTGCCGGGGAATATGCGATGCAGAAAGTGCTCGAACGCCTCCACCTTCGTCAACTGTTCGAGCAGCCGCACAGGATCGAGTGGATCGTTGGGCGGCCGGAAGCGCCGGGTTTCGGCCGCTTCGCGCAGCCAGGCACGTTCGTCAGGCAGGCGAAGATGATCGTAGTCGTAGCCAATGGACGACGAGTAGATTTCTCTTAGCTTGCGAATGGCTTCATAGGCGTTGGCGGCATTGGCAGCGCTGCCTCCGATCAACGAGGCGGGCAAGGCACGCAGATCGTCGTCACGGATGCCATGCGCGGACGGATGGAGCGATGGCTCGCCCGGCGGGTTTGCCAGATCGAGGGGGTCGATCTTGCTTGCCAGGTGACCGTACTCGCGAATGGCCATCGCCAAGTTGATTGCGCCCATCACCTTGTCGGTCTCGGCGGCAACGGTCGGCGTCGCCGAGACGTGGCCGTTGCCTTCCTCAGGAGGCTGCCATCCCTGAAAGGCCGCGCGCGTCGCCGCATCGACGCTTTGGGGATCGTTGCGGTAGTGTTCGTAAAGTTCGAGTATGTAACCGGCGTTCGGCCCGTGAAACTCACGCCAAAAATCCATAGCGGCTATATTAACAGGTTTTGCGATGCTGATCATCCCGTAACTGAAAAAGCCACCTGCTATCAGGTGGCTTGCGATGGTTATTCTCCGACTGTAGAAATTGGGTTAGGCCGTGCTCAGGCCAACCCAAAAATGATGCGGCAGCACGGTTCGGGCGCGCTGCACCTTTACGGAGCCGACATTTACCTCTTCCTCGGCGAAGGCGGCCGAATTTACCAGGCATAAGTCAGGCATAGCACCATATTTCTGACGATAATAGTCGACTGCGCGTTGGACTTTTTCATCCAGCGTCCGGCGAGCATCGGCATCGAGCCACAACATTCCGGTTCTCATGGTTTGCCTCCATTGGCTTGATTCAATTCGGTCATGTCTCACTCTAAAAGGGAAGTTTCTCCGAAGGATCCTCTCCGGAATCCGGTCGATTTGTATCCAGTTCGATGTCGCCATCGTGCATCGTAAATATCCGCGAAGCGGGGGAAGCCTTGGCCGGCTTGTCCTTAATCCGCAGTCGAGTGCTATAGGGTTGGGCCAGCAGGACGGGCCGTGCTGAGCGATTCAGTTCGGTCAATTGATGGTGAAGCTCATAATCACTTAAATAGGCGGCCTGAAAGTAGGTTACGTCTTCTCCGGCAACCGCCAGAAAATCACCTTCACCATAGAGGAGAGTGGCTTTCTCCAGCGGTATTCCAGCAACGCGGCGAGCCACTAACGGGTCACCAAGCCGGCCGACCAGTCGCATCGTGAGGCTGGCTTTCAGCGTCGAATCCAGCAAGGGCGAATCCGGCCGGTCGGCGGCCAAGACAAGGTGTATCCCCGCCTGCGCTCCATACTGCAATAACCGATACAAATCGTTCTTGCCTTCGCCGACGCCGCCTTCCAGATAGGCGACCACGTGATCCAGGAGGATAACAATGCGCGGCAACGTCATTCGCTCGCGACGACGATAGGTCATCTCCTCGGCCAGGAAGTGAATCAGCGAGGCACATGCCTCCATTCCGAATGCCGGATCGGTCAGCATGGGGGGCAGATAACCTAGGGGGAGGAGTGGAAAGTCCGTTGCATTGAGCCTTTTTGTGCCATCCCACGACGGATCTAGTATCTGTAATTGGCATTGAGCCTGGCGGCTGGTCAGCGCCAACGCCGTGGCGATTGTTCGGAGCAGGGAGGTCTTGCCGGCTCCCACTTCCCCGGCGATCAAGACGTGGCCGTGCCGATGACCGGAAAAACTTAGTAAAACAGACTGCCCCTCTTCATCCACGCCGATGGGAATGGACATGGGTGACAGGGAAGATGTTTCCGCCATCAGCCTGAAAAGCGGCACTGGAGCATCATCGGGCCGGGGGACTTGCAGGCGCCATCGACCATCATCCCGCGTGAGACCCACGTCGCCCACACCGAGAGCCGATCCGAGATCGCGCTTCAACCCCAGTATTCTTTCCAGCCCGGCCGCGATTTGGGTTTGCAGATCGAAACTCACCAGGCGCGAGCGCACCAAGCCACCGGTGATAGTGGCCGGCACCCGATGGTGATTCAGCACACGATTGATTTGCTGCGATTGCACATCAAGTTGATGTCTCAATCGGGCCTCTGATGGAGATTCTTGTTCCATTCCGAATTCTTTTGCTGCCGATACGAACGAATGTTCTAATTGGAACGAAAAAAAGAGACGGCCGAAAGGACCGCCTCTGTTTACTGAAATCTGTTAGGGTGTTTGCCGCAGCACCATCAATACGCGCCCTTGAATCTGGACTTCCGATGGGTCGACGTAGATGGCGTCCATCGTCGGATTGGCTGGTTGAAGTCGTATCTGATGGCCCTCGTTATAGAAATGCTTGAGGGTCGTGGTATCGTTGCGCAGCCAGACGGCAACCATATCGCCGTTGCGGGCCTCATACTGCGGCTTCATGATGACGATGTCGCCATCGTTGACCATCGCATCGATCATCGAATCCCCACGGACGCGCAGTGCGAACAGGCCTTCGGGCTTTTCGGAGAGCATAGCGCGGCTAAGTTCAACCGCGTCTTCCTCGTCATAAGTGCCGAAGGTGTCGTTGCCAGTCATTACCGGCTTGCCGGCGACAATATCGCCCGCCAGAGGAATTTTGATCAATCGCTCAACAGCATTGCGGACGGCGGCCGTCGCCTGATTGACCGAGCTGGAAAACGCACCTGCCTTCTGGGTCAGGCGCAAACCACGCGAAACGTCTGGATCGCGGTCGAGATATCCTTTTTCTTCCAGCTTGCCGAGATTATAATTGACGACAGACGTGGAGTTGATACCGACGGCCTTGCCGATTTCGCGAATCGTGGGTGGGCGGCCGTTCTCGTCCATATAGCCCCGCGTGAATTGCAGGATTTTTTGTTGCCGACTGGATAAGGGCTTTTCGGTCATCATTTACTGCTCCTGATGTAAACCAGTGACGGCACCCAACAAATGCAGGGAAACCGCTCATTTGTTCTGAGTATAACACGAACACTTGTTCGCTGTCAATAGCGATTTAATTATGAGATTTGAAAACTATTCATTCCCTTCGCGACGGGTCCCGGTGGCCGCTCGCCACGGCTTAGTAGCCACCAGCCAGCCGCTGGCGGTGCAAGCGGGGCTGGCAGTCATGCAGGCCGGGGGTAACGCCGTGGACGCGGCCATCGCCACCGTTGCTACGTTGTGTGTCGTCGAGCCTTGTTCCACGGGCATCGGCGGGGATGCTTTTGCGCTCATCTGGTCGGCCGCCGAGGGGCGGCTCTATGGCTTGAACGCCAGCGGCCCGGCCCCGATGGGGCTGACGGCCGATTGGGTGCGGAGCCACGGGTTCGCCACCTTTCCGGCGCGGGGCGGGTTGCCGGTCACCGTTCCCGGCGCACTGCGCGGTTGGGAGCTGGCGCTGGGCCGCTTCGGCACTATGGGATTGGACACATTACTTCGGCAGCCCATCGACTACGCCCGGAACGGCTTTCCAGTCAGCCCGGCCATTGCCCGCGCCTGGGCCAATTCGACCGAGCTTCTGGGCCGCTTGCCCGATTCCCAGCGGGTGTGGCTGCCCGCCGGGCGCGCGCCGCGGGCGGCCGAACTATTCCGCAATCCCGAATTCGCGACCACATTGCAGGCCCTGGCCGAGATCGGCTATGACGCTTTTTATACCGGTGACATCGCGGCGCAGATCGTCGCGGCCGTTCGCGCCGATGGCGGGATGATGATCGAAGATGACCTGGCCGCCTATCGAGCCGAGTGGGTCGAGCCTATCGCCGTCGACTACCGCGATGGCTATACGTTTCACGAGATTCCGCCCAACGGGCAGGGTCTGGCAGCATTACTGGCGCTCAACATCGTGCGGGATTTCGATTTAAACCATATGACTTACGGGTCGGCCGACTACTATCACGTGTTGCTCGAGGCGATGAAGTTGGGATTTGTCGACGCTCAGGCCTACATCGCTGATCCCCGTCAGGTGTCGGTGCCGGTCGAGGCGCTGTTGAGCCGCCGCTATACGCGCGAGCGGCGGGCCCTGATCGACGGCCAGACCGCCTTGTGGCCCGAGCCGGGCCAGCCGGCCGCCCAGGGCGACACAGTCTACCTGACCGTTGCCGACGAGGCCGGCAATATGGTGAGCTGGATTCAGAGCCTCTACATGGGCTTTGGCAGCGGCATCACCGCCGGTCGGACGGGTGTGCAGCTACAAAATCGGGGCGCGAATTTCAGTCTGGCGCCCGGTCATCCCAATGAGGTTGCGCCCGGCAAACGCCCTTATCACACCATTATTCCCGGCTTCATCAGCCGTGACGGGCGGCCGTGGGCCAGCTTTGGCGTGATGGGCGGCTTTATGCAGCCGCAAGGCCATTTGCAGGTGGGGGCTAACTTGATTGATTTTGGCATGTCCCCCCAGGCTGCGCTGGATGCACCGCGCTTCAACTGGTTACAAGGGAGGGACGTCGCCCTCGAACCGGATATCGGCGATGAGGTACGCGCCGAGCTTGCCCGGCGTGGGCACGCGCTGCGGCCGCGAGGCGAACCTTTGCACTATGGCGGCGGCCAGGTGATCCTGCGTGATTCTGACACGGGCGTGCTCATCGGCGGCACGGAACCGCGCAACGACGGCGCAGTGGCGGGATGGTAGAAAGTGACGAGTGATAAATAAAGAGGTGATGTAGCGGCCGCGGCCTGTGATCCGCCGGCCATATGGATTGGCAATCCGGTGCATCGTTCGCTATACTATGGCTTCCAAATACGGAGAGGTCGCATAGTTTGGCCTAGTGCGCACGACTGGAAATCGTGTACGGAGCAATCCGTCGCGGGTTCGAATCCCGCCCTCTCCGCCAAGGCAACTCCTTCTTCCGCAATGCAGCCAGGCAGTCGTGTCTTTGGCGCGGCCTGTGAAAGAATAGGCCGTCGCCCAGCGGCGAACTAGGCCGAGGTGGCACGAACCGGAGAGGTCGTTTCAAGTAAGGAACTTCGCCAGTGATTAACCTCACTATATTGCGAAGGCGGGGAAGAAAGGACGACCCCCTAAGGCAGTTAATTAAATCATCCGTTGGTTGACAAAACGGGCCGCCTCAAGTGGGGCGGCCCGTTTTGTTAACCAACGTTAAACACCGCGTCAAGCGGCGCTGTATCGCTTAATTCGCCAGCGGCATGGCCATCGCCTCGACTACCAGTTCGGCCACGTCGCGTACCTGCATAGGATCGCCTTGGTCGCGGTTGGCATCACTCATCATCGTATGGCAGAAGGGGCAGCCGACGGCCAGCACGGCCGCGCCGGTGGCCTGGGCTTCGCGGAAGCGATTGGCGTTGACCGTCTCGCCGGTCAGGCCGTGTTCCTCTTCCTTCCAGTATTGCGCGCCGCCCGCGCCGCAGCAGAAGGAGTCCTTGCCATTGCGCGGCATTTCCATCAGCGTCATGCCGGCCGAGGCCAGCGCGGTGCGCGGTTCGGCGATGACGCCGTTTTGGCGGCCGAGATAGCAGGGGTCGTGGAAGGTCGCCTTCTCCAACGTCTGACCGTTCAACTGTAGTTTGCCCCGGCCGACGAGATCGGCGATGAGCTGGGTGTGATGGAAGACCGTGTAATGGCCGCCCAGCTCGCCGTACTCCTTTCCAATGGTCGTGAAGCAGTGGGGGCAACTGGTGACGATGCGTCGCTCGTTGGCCCCCGCAGCGTTGAGCGTCTCGATATTGGCCTCGGCCATCGCCTGAAAAAGCGGCTCATTGCCGGCGCGGCGAGCAGAGTCGCCGGTGCAGGTCTCATCGTCGCCCAATACGGCGAAGCTAATTTCCGCCTCGTGAAGAATGGTCGCCACGGCACGCACGGTCCTCTGAGCGTCGGGGTTGAACGCCCCGGCGCAGCCGACCCACAGCAAATACTCGTAGCCGGGATTTTCCTCGACGGTCGGCACGTCGAACGGCAGCGGTTCGGCCCACTCCATGCGGCTGCCTTGCGCCTGCCACGGGTTGCCCATGCGCTCCATGCCGACGAAGGCGCCCTTGAGCTGCTCCGGGAACTCACTCTGCATCATCACCAGATCGCGGCGAATTTCCATGATGTCCAGCATGGGGACGTTGCCCACAGGACAGATTTCGATGCAGTGGCCACAGGCCGTGCAGGCCCAAACGGCGCTTTCGCTGATAGCGTAGTCCAGGAGCGGCGTGCCGTTGGCCGCTCCGGCGGCCAGGGCGGGCATGTTCTCGCGGATGTAGTAGCGCTTGTTGATCTCCAGCGCCGACGGGGATAGCTCCTTGCCGGTATTATAAGCCGGGCAGACTTCCTGGCAGCGATTGCACATGATGCAGGCAAAAGCATCGAGAATGTGCTTTTGGGGCAGATCGTCGAGGTCGTTGGCCCCGAACTGCTCAATGGTTTCGTCATCGATGTCGAGCTTGAACATCTGCCCCAGGTAGGTGCGCTCCGGGCTGGTCATGAAGTTGAGCGGCCCCATGAACAGGTGAGCGTGCTTGGTGTAGGGGAAGTAGGGCAGGAATATCAGGATAAGGCCAACGGCCAGCCACCAGAACAGATGCCAGCCAAAATTGAGCACGTTGGGCGACAGGCCGCTCAGGAACGACCCGGCGATGAAATTGGCAACCGGCTGCCAGGCGTCGGCTCCGTGTTGGGCGACGGCGAACGACGCGGCCAGTAGTCGCGAACCGACGTGCATCAAGATGAACAGGCCGACGATGAGCGAGTCGACGGCGATGCCGCCCTCACGCACGCGCGCCATGAGTTTGACGTTCTCGCGAATCTTTAGCGCCGGGTCCTGGGCGGCAAAGCGGCGCAGCAGGAAGTAGACGACGCCAATGATGACGGCGGCGGCGAACAAGTCGGCCGCCAGTCGGAAAATATCGCCGATGATATTGCCTTCGAAGAATCGAAAGCCGGGGATGAGGCCTTCGAGAATATCGATGACGTTGACGAGGCCATAGAAAATAAAGCCGAAGGCCACGCCGTAATGGAACAATGAAGTGATTTTGCGGTGACGGATGATGCGGCCCTGGGTGAAAAGGGCGGCGATGCCGGCCATCACGCGGCGAGGTAGCTCGTCGAGATAGAGCTTGGCCTGGCCGCGACCAATAACCCGCGCCATCATGGTAAACGTGTTAGCCACGGCCGTGAAGCAAATGGCGACTAACAACAGAAACATAATGCGTTCAAAGGATGATAGCATGTTGTGCTTCCTCTTTATTCGCCGTAGACAGGGGAATTTGGGTGCCGGCGGCGAGTGTTGTCAATAGAAGGAATGGGCCTGTACCTTAAAGTCTAGCCCAAGTGATGGATTGGGCAAGACGTAGGAAAGGCCAAGTCCCGACAGTATTAGAAATACATTATAACGTATTTTTGACGCGCTGCATCATATTGCATTGGGGCAATTATCCGGGTGCAGAGCCACGTTTTTCTATATCTTCGCCACCGGTGATCACCTTACCACTACGAACCGGCAGCGATCAGCCTACGCAAAGTACAGTCCGCGCCGACAGTTCGTTATAATGGAGCGTTATGGATGTTGACAATCGTACTGCGCGGCGATGGGGCGGCCGTTTGCTCGTCGTTGCCGCCATCGTCGCTCTGCTGGCTGCCCTGTGGCCCGACGCGACCTCGCTGGTTGACCTGACCGGCGAGGAAGCACTGCGCGGCCAGGTGGTCGGGATCGTTCACTGGCTCAACGCCGCCATCCGGCCGCAGCCCGATTTGCGGCCAGAGGCCGTCGCCGGGTCTCCCAATGCCTTTCCGGCCGTTTCCGCCTTCGGCGTCAACACCTTCTTGCAGGTAGAGGCGGAGGAAGCTAAACGCGCCCGCAGTCTCGACCTGGTGAGCGATGCCGGCCTGCGCTTTATCCGGCAGGAGTTCACCTGGGAAGACATCGAAATCCACGGCAAGGGCGATTTCATTGACCGGCGCAACGACCCGGCCGGGGTGGACGCCTGGCTCAAGTATGACCACATCGTTGATCTGGCCGCTGAACGCGACCTGGCGATCATCGCCCGCCTGAGCAACCCGCCGGCCTGGAGTCGCGCCGCCGGTGATGAACTGGGCACAAATGCCCCGCCCGATGACTTCGACGACTTCGGCGACTTCGCCGCGGCCGTGGCCGAGCGTTACCGGGGGCGCATCCACACCTACCAGGTATGGAACGAGCCGAACGGCAACGAGGAGTGGGGCTTGCAGGACGTCGATCCGGAGGCGTTCACTCAACTGTTATGTGTCGCCTATGAGCGCATCAAGGCCGCCGATCCCCAGGCCGTGGTGCTGGCCGCGGCGCTGACGCCGACGGTAGCCAACGATGGCCGCCACATGAACGATCTCATCTTTCTGCAACGCATGTACGATGCCGGTGCGGGGGCGTGCTTCGACGTCTTCGCCGCCCAGGGCTACGGACTGTGGTCCGGCCCGACCGATCAACGCTTGCGGCCGACGATCATCAATTATGCCCACAACCTCTTCTTACGCGATCTCATGGTGCGCAACGGGGACGCGAACAAGGCCATGTGGATCAGTGAGATGGGCTGGAACGTGGCCCCGGACAGCGTGCGGCCCGACTTCGGCCGCGTGACCGAGGCGCAGCAGGCGCGCTACACCGTGGGAGCCTACCGCCGGGCGCAGGAGGACTGGCCTTGGATTGGCGTCAATAGCTACTGGTTCCTCAAGCGCCCGGCCGACTGGGAAATCAACGCAGCGTGGTATTATTTCCGCATGCTGGAGCCGGACTTCACGCCGTTACCGGTTTATGACGCTGTGGCCGATTATGCGACCGCCGCGCCCGACTTGTCGCCCATGCCCGCCTGGAAATACACCTGGATGCGAACGCGGCCAGGATTATTCCTGTTTGGCTCGGCCGTCCTGTTCTATAGCCTCTTGCGCGCCCTTACGCCGCCAACCGCCAGATGAGGGCCAATCGGCGACTTCTGCCGGCGGCCGTATTCGTGCTGTTGCTGGCGACCTTTCTGCGCTTCCACCTGCTGGGCGCACAATCATTCTGGAATGATGAAGGCAACAGCGCCCGGCTCAGCGAGCGCTCTATCCCCGCTATCGTGGAAGGAACGGCCAGCGACGTTCATCCACCGTTCTACTATCTGGCCCTGCGCGGCTGGCGTGAGCTTCTGGGCGAGACCGAATTCGGCCTGCGCGCCCTGTCGGCTTATGCCGGGGTGCTGACGGTAGCGACAGTCATGGCGGTAGTTCGGCGGGGAGATCTGACACCCAGGCGCAGGCACGGCCAGGCAAGAGGATGGGAAGAGAGTGACCGTGCGCCCTCGGATGCTGCCGGCTTGGCATTGACCTCTTCGGCCGTCGCCGGGCTGCTGGCGGCCGTCAACCCGCTGCTGGTCTATTACAGTCAGGAAACGCGCATGTATGCCCTGCTGGCGTTGCTGGCGGCGTTGAGCGCCTGGGCATTGCTCAATTGGCTCGGCGGGACGCGACGGCGGCTCGGTTGGGCGGCGGCCTATATCGTGATGCTGGCCGCCGGGTTGTATACCCACTATTTCTTCCCGGCAGTCATCGCTGCCCAGGGGGCGGTGATGGCCCTGTGGTGGGTTCGGCCGGCGTGGGTGATCGATCAGGTGCTCGCTGACCAGCGCGCTCATGGGCGACGACTGTTGGCTTGGGCAGGGACGGCCGCCATCGCGGCAATGATCTACGCGCCCTGGGTTCCCGTCTTCGTGCGGCAGATCGGCGGGCGGGGAGGCGCGCCGGCCGGGCTGGCCGCCTTCGCTTCGGCCGGCGCGCGTTGGCTGGCGTTGGGCAGCACCGTGGGCCCACATGAGGCAACCTGGGCGATTGTGGCCTTCGTAGCGCTGGTCACGCTGGGTGTGGCCGCTGGCGGTCGGCGGTCGGCCGTTCCGCTGCTACTGGCCGCCATTCCTTTGGTGTTCATGTATGGGGCTGGGGCCACCGATCCCGCCTTCTTCAAGTTCATGCTGGTCGCCGTGCCCTTTTTGGCCGTGTTGATGGGGCTGGCCTGGCGAAGCTCAGGGCCGGGCCGTATTCCGGCGTTGGTGTTGACTGTTGCTGTCCTGACCGGCAGCCTGTTATCGCTGAGCAACCTGTATGGCGACCCGGCCTTCGCGCGGGCCGACTATCGCGGCATGGCGGCGCGTATCGCCGCCGAGGCCCACCCCAACGCGGGGATCATCCTGGTCGCCCCGAACCAGTGGGAAGCGTTTACTTATTACCACCGTGATGGTGCGCCGGTCTATCCGCTACCCCGCGGCCGGCCCGACCCGGCGATTGTGGAGCCGGAGCTGGAACGCATTGCCGCCGCCCACGACCGGCTGTACGTTCTCTATTGGGGCGACGCTCAACGTGATCCGGAACACATTATCGAACGTTGGCTAGACTCGCACACGTTCAAGGCGTCGGAAGAATGGGTGGCCGACGTGCGCTTCGCGGTCTATGCTGTGCCGAGCGCGGCCCCGGCCGAGGCGACGCCCAGCGGGGCCGCTTTCGCCGGACTGGACGGCGGCACCATTACGTTGCATGAGTTCACTGTCTGGCCCTCAGCCGCCGCGCCGGGCGACGTCATTCAGGTGCGCCTGGTCTGGTCGGCCAACGCGCCTGCCGCCCGGCCCTACAAGGTTTTCCTTCACCTATTGGACGCGGCCGGCAACGTGGTCGCCCAACGCGACGGCGAGCCGGTCGGTGGTTCGCGGCCGACGACCGGCTGGGCGGCCGGGGAACGGATCACCGACAATCATGGCCTATTGCTGCCGTCGAACTTGCCCACGGGGCGCTATTCGTTGCGCCTCGGTTTGTACGATGCCTTTGATCCTCAGGTGCGACTGATTGTCGGCGGACAGGATGGGCTGGTGTTGGGCGAGATAGAGGTTCAATAGAAAACCCGGCGGCGAAGGTATCGGGAGCTACCCCTCTTGGCTAAGGCGTCGGAGGATTGGTACAATGACGCAATGATTGAGCAACATGAAGATACCGTCCCGGTAGACGGGGGCGGGCGGTCACCATACGCCGTCGAGCCGGCTGCGGTTCCGGCCGAAGCACTTATTCACAAACCCGGCCTCGGCGAAAAGCTGTTGCCTTTTCTGATCATGGGGCTGGTATTGACCCTCGACCAGCTGAGCAAGTACCTGGTTGAGACGCGCATCCCACTCTATAGCTATTGGGCGCCCATTCCCGGCTGGGAGAATGTGATCCGCTTTACCCACACGGCCAATAGCGGTGCGGTTTTTGGGCTTTTCCAGGGCACCGGCATGTTCTTTGCCATTCTGGCGGTGATCGTGGCTGGGGCGATTATCTACTTCAATGTGACGCTACCCGGCAGGCAATGGTTATTGCGCCTGGCGTTGGGCTTGCAGCTGGGGGGAGCGTTGGGCAACTTGACCGATCGGCTGCGACAAGGTCATGTCACCGATTTCATCGATGTGGGCCCGTGGTACATCTTTAACGTGGCTGATATGGCTATTGTCGGCGGGGTTATCCTGTTTGGCATCGTCCTGATTCGGGACGAACGGCAAGCTCGGAAAGCGGCTGTGGCGGGCCTGCAACCCGTCGATTCCCAGGAATAATGTTCGCCAACTGATCATTGAGACTTGTCGTGTCCGCACGGCGCTGCTGATCTCGCGCCGCAAGCCGGCGACCGCGATAACAAAAATTATGTCTTTATACGACCAAACAATTGAACTGGTCCTGGCGAACGTCGGCGAGCGTCTGGATCGCGCTCTAACCGAGTTGCTGCCCGATCTCTCGCGTATGCAGTGGCAAAAGCTCATCCGCGAAGGTCAGGTAAGCGTTGATGGGCAACGGGCCAAGGCTAGCTATCGCATCGTAGGCGGCGAGACGTTAGTAGCCCACATCCCGGAAGTCGTCGAGCCCGAAGTAGTGGCCGAGGACATTCCGTTGGACATCCGTTATGAGGACAGCGACCTCATCGTCGTCAACAAGCCGCCGGGCATGGTCGTGCATCCGTCGCTGGGTCATGCCGACGGCACGCTGGTGAATGCGCTGTTGGCTCACTGTCCCGATCTGGAAGGCGTGGGCGGCGAGCGACGGCCGGGCATCGTCCATCGGCTGGACAAGGACACTTCCGGCCTCATCATCGCCGCCAAGCACGATCAGGCGCTGTGGCACCTACAAAACCAGTTCAAGCACAGAACGGTGGCGAAAGTGTATCTGACCTTGGTCAATGGCGCGCTGCAGCCGCCGGAGGCGCTCATTGATGCGCCCATCGGCCGCGACCCGCGAAGCCGCCAGAAGATGGCCGTGGTGACGACGGGCAAGGGGGATGCCCGCCCGGCGCAGACCGCCTTTCGCGCGCTGGCCTATTACACTGATTACACCTACGTGGAGTGCCGGCCGCAGACCGGGCGCAAACACCAGATTCGCGTTCACATGGCCTACATCGGCTTCCCCATCGTCGGCGATATTATTTACGGCCGGCGCAAAGACAGGCTGGGGCTGCAGCGTCAGTTCCTGCACGCAGCCGAACTCACTTTCCGGCGGCCGTCAGACGACGAAATGCTTCATCTGATTGCCGAACTGCCGTCCGATCTGGCCGACGCCCTGGCGGCGCTGAACAGCCCGGCTACTCTCTAGCCGGGCTCCCCCACGCTTACAGCTCCATATCGGCTGACAATAGGGCCACCAGCAGGGCGATCGCCCCTTCCACGTCGCCCGTGTCCACCGTCTCGCTGGGAGTGTGGACGTAGCGACAGGGAATGGAAATGCAGCCGGCGACGCTGCCCGGCCCGGCCAACTGCATCGGCCGCGCGTCGGTTGTCCCGCCGTCCAGCACCTCCAGTTGATAGTCGATCTCCGCTGCCTCGGCCCGCCGCCGCATCAGGCGAACCAGACCGGCGTGGGCGATCATGCCGCTGTCCTTGACCTTGATCGCCGGCCCCGCACCCAGGCGCACGTCCATCGGCCGGGACTCCGGCACGTCGCCGGTCAGTGTCACATCCAGGGCGATGCTCACATCGGGCATGATGCCATTGGCCGCTGCCTCCGCGCCGCGCGTACCGACTTCCTCCTGCACGCTGAAAACGAAGTACAGGTCGTGGGGCACGTCGGCGGGCAGCCGACGCAACGCCTCGATGGCTACGGCGCAACCGATGCGGTCGTCCATGCTCTTGGCCGTCAGGTGGCGGCCGCGCGACTCGAAAGGCCGGGCGAAGTGGGCCGCGTCGCCCACCCGCACCGGGCAATCTTCGCGGCTGGTGGCGCCCACGTCGATAAAGTGCTTGTTGAGGGGGTGAACCATGTTGCGGTCATCGAGCCGGTCAGCGCCGATCACACCGATGGTGCCGTCGGCAAAACGCACCCGTCCCCCCAGCAAGGTGTGGCTGCCCACACCGCCGATGTTGGTGAAACGCAGAAAGCCCTTCTCGGTTATGTGGCTGACCATAATACCGATCTCGTCCATGTGTGCGGCGATCATGACCTTGAGAGGATTGGGCTCCCCGGTCGTGGCTCGCTTGCGGGCGATGAGGTTGCCCAAGGCATCGACGGTTACTTCGTCGGCGAGGGGTTCGATGAGCGGCCGGATGAGATCGCGTACGCCATCTTCAAACCCGGACGGGCCATATGCTTCTACAAGCGAGCGAATCAGGTCATTCATATCGTCTTCTCATTCTCCGAAAATCGGCCGCTCAGTGGCGGCGAAAGGTGTCGGGTGTCAATGTCCGCAAGGCCGCATCGGCCAGACGGACGATGTTGTCGTAATCATCCAGGTTAATCATCATCGTCGGCGTGTGAGCATAGCGGCCGGGCACGGCCAACGTGGCTGCCGGAATGCCCGCTCCGGCGCGCTGGATTGCCCCGGTATTGGTGCCGCCGCCGCCCGGCTGGCGCACTTGGTAGGGGATGCCTTGGGCGTCCCCCGTGGCCATCAAGTGGGCCACAAGGCGCGGATCCTGAATGGTACGGGCGTCCATAACGTAGATGGAAACTCCCTTACCCAAGGCTACGT
This sequence comes from Promineifilum sp., assembly GCA_017983515.1. Classification (GTDB taxonomy): domain Bacteria; phylum Chloroflexota; class Anaerolineae; order Promineifilales; family Promineifilaceae; genus Promineifilum. The sequence goes on from JAGOBF010000002.1 coordinate 172,962, forward strand.
TGGGGCTGCGGTCTTGCTCCTTGGGCAGGTCGAAGGCAGGCGTGCATTCCAGCACCAGGGCGGCGTCAGCGCGGGCATTGAAGGCGGCGATCCTGGCTCCGCGCAGGCCGACTTCTTCCTGCACGGTGAAGGCGGCCACCAAGTCGAAGGGAAAGCGCTCGCCGCGCAATAGTTCGACCAGCGCGGCGCAGCCGGCCCGATTGTCGAAGGCCTTGCCGATAGCCGTTCGGCCGCCGTCTATCTCCTCGTATTCGGTAACGAATGCCGCGTAGTCGCCTACCTTGACGCTGGCTGAGGCCGCCTCTTTGTTCTTGGCGCCGATGTCGATGCGCATGGCGTCGATCTTGACCACTTTGGAGAATTCACCATGCTTGAGCAGATGAATCGCGCGCGCCCCGATGACGCCGGTCACTTTCCGGGGGCCGACCTGGACGACTTTGCCCAGCAGCGCGCGGTCGTCGAACCCACCGACGTTGGTGAACCGAAGCATACCGCCGCTGTCGATGTCGGTAATGAGCAAACCGACTTCATCCATGTGGGCATCTACGAGCACCCGCATGTTGTAGTCGCCTGTGCCGCGCTTGGTCGCCGTCAGGTTGCCCATCGTATCGACGGCCCATTCGTCGACGTGATCGGCGATCAGATCGCGGATCAGCAGCCGGACTTCCTTCTCGGCTCCGGAGACGCCCACGGCCTCCGTCAATTGTTTCAGCAAATCATTCATGCGCTATCACCTTCACTCGCGCTCCGGCCGTTGCCGTTCTGGTTACTTTTTTCCGGTCGCATCAATTCTTCCCGGATGTTATCCAGGAAGTCGTCGCCGAGGCGGGCGACCGTCTCGGCCAGCAGGCGGCCGACGCGCTCGACATCGCCCATATCCACCGTCTCGACCATGGTGTGCATGTAGCGCAGGGGGATCGACAGGACCCCTGCGGGGATGCCTTCGCGGGCGACCTGGATCGCGTAGGCATCAGTGCCGCTGCCGGCGGCGTGGACGCCGATACCGATTTTCATCTCCAGCGCGCCGGCCGCGTCGCGCAAGGCTCCATAGAGGCCGGGATGGACGTTCGCACCGATGTCGAGCACCGGCCCGCTGCCCAGCTCCATCAATTCGCTATCACTCGTGCCCGGCCCTTTGGCATGGGTCACGTCGATTGCGATGGCCGCATCCGGTCGTTGGGCGTAGGCGCTGGTATAGGCTCCTAGAAAGGTCTCTTCCTCCTGCGACGTGGCTACGGCGAGCACGTCCCAGGTATGGCGGCGCTGTTGCAGAAGTTCAAGGCAGATCGTGACGGCCGTGACTGAGGCGCGGTTGTCCAGAGCCTTGCCCGCGACCCGGCCATTCTGCAATTTGCGCAGAGATTGCCTGAACGTGACGAAATCGCCGATGGTCACTAAGCGACGCACCTCGTCGATGGGCAAGCCGACGTCGAGGACCAGGTTTTCATAGCTGTAGGCTTTGTCGCGCTCTTTTTCCGGCAAATAGGAATCGGGCAAGCCACCCAACACGCCGGTCAGCAGCCTGGCTCCGTGGACGACGGCCGTCTGCCCCAGCAGGTGCCGCCGGTCGACGCCGCCCAGTTCCGTGACGCGCAGGAAACCGTTGCCGTCGTGCTCCACAATACGCGACACCATCAGACCCAACTCATCCATGTGAGCAGCCAGCAAGATACTGGGGCGCGGCCGGTCGGCCGGCCCCGCTCCGCGCTTGATGCCCAGCAGGCTGCCGACCCGGTCGACGACGATCTCGTCTACGAGCGGCCGCCAGAGTGGCTCGATGACGGCCGCGGCGCCGCCCTCATTGCCAGTCGGGCCAGGCGCTTCGGTCAACTGTTTTAACAATTCAAACGTTTCCATAAAAGCGATTCCTGGGGTTAAGGGGTTGCATTTGCTTCCGGCGTGCCCGTCACGTCGTCGGTGACTTCGAGCGTGGGGGTTGCCGTGGCCGTTTCCGTCGGCGTTTCCGTCGGCGTCTCGGTGGGTGTTTCCGTAGGCGTCTCGGTGGGCGTCGCCGTCGGGGTGTCCGTGGGCGTCGCCGTCGGTGTGTCGGTAGGTGTTGCCGTCGGTGTGTCGGTCAGCGTGGCCGTGGCGGTGGACGTGTCCGTCGCCGTTGGCGTGACGGACGGGGTGACGGTTGCCCGCGGTGTGGGCGAGCCGGGTGGCGTCAGCGAGACGACGACGGGTGGCAAGCGTGTGGCGTCGTCGGTCGGCGTCGGCGAATCGGCCGGTGAGCCGGTTTCCTCCGGCGTTGGCGATGTGTTGCCACGATTAGGCGCGCGGGAGAGCAAAGCGATACCGGACAGGTAGCAAGGCACGGTGAGGAGGATGATGCCAACCAGAATGGCATAGGTCCGGCGGCGTGTATCCATGCGAGGAATCATAGTGAACTACCCCTCAAATGACAAATTAAGGCACTATGTTATACTGCTCAGGCAGACATAAAGTATGGGCGACGGCCGGTCGGCCCACTGACCGGCAGGGACATTGAGCAGTGCTGATTGAACTATGGGGACAGTCCGGTCGGGCCGGGGTTGCCTGGCCCGAAAATGCATTGACTACCGGCCTTTGGCTCATCGGCCTGGGGTTGCTGGCTGTGGCCCTCGGCCGCTCGGACGCCCGCCGAACGTGGCAGGCGATGGGCCGTGGGCAGTGGTCAACCCTGATCGTCCTGTGCGGAGCGGCTCTCTTCTTTAGCCAGCTATTTCCGCTCACTTTTCCCTGGATCAACCCGATTTTGCGTGAGTACCCGGCGACCGGCGCGATCCTGTTGCTGTCGGCCGTGCCGTATCTGGTGGCCGGAGCGTTGCTCAATGTGCCGTCGGCCATCCTCGTGGGCATGTTCGCCGGGATCGGCCGCGTCGTGGGCCAGACCGGGGAGCCGCTGGACGTCGTGGCCGTCGCGCTGGCCGCGGGGTTGTCGGCCATCATGATGCGCCAAATTTACGCCGGCCGCGGCTTCGATTTATTGCGCCGTCCCCTCGCCGCCGGGGTCCTTGGGCGGCTGATGCTCCCGTTGATAGGTGGATTGGCCCTCTTTGCCCATTCGCTACCGGCCGGGGTGCTCGGTGCGCTGGACCTGGCCCTGTACCTCAGCTTCTGGAGCGCTTTGCCGGCGCTGGTTGAGGGCGCTATTGGCGGAGCGGTCGCTATGGCCATCCTGTGGATTGTGCCGCACCGGCGGCCGGAGCCGGGCACCGTCCCCTCGCCGCTCCAGCGCAGCCTGCAACGCCAGCTTGTAGCCGCGTTTCTGGCCTTTGCGACGGTGGTCGTCTTTCTTAGTGCCTCTGTGGCCTTCTATTTTTCCGCACGGGCGACGGGTCGTGCCCTAACTGACCAGATGGTCAACCGGGCCGAGACGACGGCGGCACGTCTCGGCTCCTTACAGCGGGAGCTGGCCGGCACGTTGGTTCAATTTGGGGCCGATCCGGCCCTGGCGACAGAAAATGTCGTGGAGAAATCGGCCGCCTTGGGCCGGATTCAGGCTACCCGACAGTTCGACCACGTGCGTATGCTCAGCGCATCGGGTGAGGTTTTTTCCGACCGCCCGGCCGGCGACGCTGAACTGACTGAGGCGGAACGAGTGATCGCCGCCGCCGCATTGGCCGGCGAGACGCGCTGGGCCATCACGCGCGACGCAGGCGAGTCCTATGGCCTGAGCCTGGCCGTGCCGGGCGCGAACGACGGCCCCCAGACAACGGCGTTGCTCGCCACCGTTTTGCCCGAAGTGTTGAGCGATATGTGGATTGGCCTGTCGGCTGGCGAAGGACATGGCTCTGGCTTTCTGGTCAACGAAGCTTCGGAAGTTCTGGCGGCCGACGGGAAGTCGCGGGAGACCTGGTCTTTCCCGACCGCTGCCCAAACCTCACGCTCGCTTTCCGCCGCTACCGGCCACACCATTTATGAGTCTCGCGACCCAGCAACCGGGGCCAGACAATTGGCCGCGGTTGCGCCGGTTTCGCAGAGCGGCTGGAAGGTTGTCGCCACGATGCCGCGCGCCGCCATCTTGGGGCAGACCTTGTCGATCATAGGGCCGTTGACCCTGTTATTAATGATCGTGAGTACGTTATTCTACGCCATCGTAGCCGTGCTGGGCCGCGATATCACCCGGCCGATCGCTGAAATTAGTCGCGCATCGCGAGCCATTGCCGGGGGCGGGGGGCTGGAGCGGCCGGTGCGCTCCGAGCGCGAGGACGAAATCGGGCAATTGACGCTGGCATTTTCCCAGATGCAGCGCGCCCTGCGCCAGCGGCTGGATGAATTGTCGCTGGTGCTCAGTGTCAGCAACGACGTGGCAGCCACGCTCAGCCTGCCGCAAGGGATGACGGCCGTGCTTCAAGGGCTGCTGCGGGGCACAGGCGCGGCCGGGGCGCGGGCGGTCGTGCGCAATCCGGCCACGCCCGCGCCGCTGATATTCGCCGAAGGGCCGGCGGCCGACGGCATGAGCATTTTTGATCGCGCGGTACTGTTGCGATTGCGCGCGGTGGATGAACTGTCTTACGGGACGGCGGCCGAGATCGAAGAGGGATTGGCGATCACGTCGTCGCCGGTGGCGGCCCTCTACGCGTTGCCCCTGAGACCCGGCGGCGAGTTTCAGGGCGTGCTCTATGTGGCCTTTCGTCAGCCGCACTATTTCGACAGCGACGAACGCAATTTCTTGCGCACGCTAGCCGGGCAGGCGACGGTGTTGGTCCAAAACGCTCACCTGTTCGTGGCCGCCGAGGGCGGGCGGCGGCGGCTGGCGGCCATCTTGGCTTCCACTACCAACGGCGTGCTGGTCACCGATCAGACGGATCGGATGCTGCTCATGAATCCGGCGGCGGAACGCGCTCTGGGAATACGCGCCCGCGACGTGGGCGGCCGGCCGGTGGTGGACGCGCTGGCCGGAGTAGATCGCGACGGCCAGCTGGCGCGCCATCTAAGCCTGGGTCTCTCATCGGCCGTTGGCGGAGCGGCCGACGGCAAGATAGAGGTGATAGTCGGGGAACAGGTTTTTCTGGCGGGCATTTCGACGGTCTATAACCATGACGGCCAGACGATGGGACGGGTGGCCGTCTTGCAGGACGTGACCGACATCCGGGAACTGGATCGCCTGAAATCGGATTTTGTGGCCGGCATCTCCCATGACTTGCTCAGTCCCTTGACGTATATGCACAACTACGCGGCCACGCTGCCGATCATCGATGATCCGGCCCTGGAAAAAGAATATGCCGAGAAAATCCTGGCCGGCATCGACCGGATGAAGCGACTGGTGAACGATTTGCTTGATCTGGCGCGCATCGAGGCGGGATTGAACCTGCAATTTGACCGGATAAACGTGGCCGCGCTGCTGGACGAGATCGTGGTGGAATACGCTTCGCCCGCCCACGTGGCCGGCGTTAGCCTGGTGGTCGAGGCCCCCATCGACCTGCCGCCGCTGGTGGCCGACCCAGCCCTCTTGCGACGAGCGATTACCAATCTGGTAACGAATGCGCTGAAGCACGCTCCTCAGAGCGGCCGCCTGACACTGAAAGCCGAGGTGGTCGGACGCGAACTGGTGATCACCGTTCGCGATCGGGGGCCGGGGATTGCTGCAGCCGACCAGGCGCATCTGTTCGAGAAGTTCTATCGGGGGCAGGCGCTGTCAACGGTCGAGCGTGGGCGTGGGTCGGGCTTGGGGCTGGCTATCGTCAAGTCTGTTGCTGACCATCATCACGGCCGGGTGTGGTGCGAGAGCCGACCCGGGGAGGGTAGCGCGTTTTCGATGGCTATTCCGCTGCAACGTAGCTGAGGCAGTGGAGTTGACGATGTGACTCGCTAGGCTTAATCAAGAATCCGACGTTTCGTTATTCCTGATAATATTTGTTTTCAATAAAGCGGTCTTTGCCCATGACGCGCACGGCGATCCAGGCCAGGGTCATCGTCGGTATGACCTGCGTGAACGGGACGAGCGACTCGAACGTGGCGATGCCGCGCAGCCCCTTGAGACCCAGCCGATCGAGGACGATCCAGGCGATGGGCGCGGAGAGAAAATCCAGCGCCAGATCGAGCACGTCGAGAAAGAGCACCACCAGAAACGGGGTATAGAGCATCGTCTCAGCGAAGCCCGCGCCCGGCGGCACCTTGATATGACGGATCTGGATGAAGATGATCGCCAGCAGGATGAGCGCCAAGATGAGGGCCACTGACATCACACTGACTAGGATTAAGACGAAGTTTTGAAGGAATTCTTCCATTGATTTGATTATTTTCCTAAACCGGCGCTTGGGTCACCACGAGCAAGATCATCATGATGCCGCCGGCAATTTCGAAGAGTGTGCTGATGCCCCAGCCGACCATGCCCCCGAAGGCGGCCTTCAGAGCCGGCCGTAAAGCTCCCTGACGAACGTATTCAGACAGGACCAGCCCGGCCGCATAGCCCACGATTGTGCCGACAAGGGGGATGGGCAGCAGGAATGTCCCAGCCATGGCCCCGATAAAGCCGACAACGAGCGTTCGCCACGTTGCGCCGGTCTTCTTAGCGCCCAGAGCCGACAGCCAGATGTTGGATGTGCCGGCCGCCAACCCGATGAGCGTGATCAGGGCGAAGATCCACGGCGAAAAGGTGTCGAAGCCGACGACGACGGCCGCGTAGTAGAGCGAAGCGAGCCAGATAATGATGAGACCGGGAATGACGGGCAGGATAATGCCGAGGAGACCAACGACAAAAGCCAGAATGACGACACCGGTGCTAACCGTAAAAGCGAGATTTTCCATTTCCGAATACTATACGCACTTTTCCCGCGGGAGTTGTGCCGGGGAGGGGATTACAAACTGCGACAGGCTCGCAGGAAGCGCTCGAAGACGCCGGCCAAATAGCGTCGCATCCCGATGGGGGGTGCGTCATGATAGCGTCCGGCCTCGGTCTCGCTGCGGCGGTTTGCTCGCTGCCACACGTAGCGATCGGGCATATCGCCGGCCCAGGTGGCGAAATATGGGAACCAGTTGAGCAGCACGTGGAGGCAGCGCGCGGCCGGCAGGGCAGCGCGAAAGGCCCGCGCCGATGAACGTCCGCTCAATTCAGCCGCGAGGGTGAGCAGATAGGTATCAATGATCGTTTCCTCGGCATGGGGGGCGACGTGGCGCAAACGCGGTTCGACTTGTTCCCAGCCGTCGCGCCGTTCCTGGAGGAGCGGGTAGCCTTCGATGAAGGCCATCAAATCGAGGATACCGGGGCCGGTCTGGGCTTCGCTCCAGTCGACGAGGAAGATGTTGCCCAACAGGTCGAGCCGCCAGTGACCCGGATGGGGCGCGCCGTGGAGCAACGTGGGCGGCAAGTCGAGCAGGGGGGCCAACATGGGCACGGGGTCATCCAAGAGGTCGGCCGCGGCTGCCAGATGGCTCTCGCCCAGGACGCCCGGCCAGCCGCCCAGATCGCGCATAACCACCAGGCCATTGGCCGCGCGCACGAAATAGGGAGCCAAACGCCCGGCGCTGTGGATCGCGTGGCGCGAGAGGGCGGCCGCCGGGCCTTCCTCGAACAAGGTCGTCTCCGACTGGCGTAATTCCTGCCACGTATACGGGCCATCGTCGCGCCGTATAAAGTGGGGTATGAGCGATTCAGCCGGAGCGGAATCGTCGTCAGCCTCATGATTCCAGTGGGCGGCGTGGAACCGGGCCAACGTTTCCACAATTCCATCCACCTGGGCCGGGACCCAGGCCGCCGGCGGAAAATGATCAGATACATCGTTGAGGACGACCCAACTGTCGTCGCCGTCCAGATGGGCATATTGGCAGCGGGGGATGGCCGTCCCTGGCGGATCGCCATAGAGGCTATAGAAACAAGCTTCGACGGCGTTGGTCTGTTTGGCGATGAAGGTGATGGGGTCCGAACAGCCGGCCAGGGTAAGGATGTAGCGCCGCAGGTGATGGGGCCAATCGGTGACTGTGCGGCTGGGGAATGCCAATGTGGTATCGCACAACGCCTCGGACGTCACCGCCGTGACGATGGCGTCGTGGGTCTCCGGGTAGCGGGCCAACAGGGCCGACCATGCCGCGGGATCGCGCCGCCGGAGCTGAAAGATATCCACAGGCAAGGGTTCCATAGCGGCGGAATTGTAATGGGGAAAGAGTCCGGCGGCAAATAAGGATGCTTCTGTGGCGTCAGTTTCTTAACCGGCATCATCCGCCAAGGAACGGGACAGGTCGGCGACCCTGGGTAATATACCAAACGAAAGCGCCTCAACTGCCCTGTCCCCGCTCCACTGTAGCCGCGATGAAATAGATGTCCCCGCGATTCAAATAGATTAAAGTTGAAGTATGATTTTAGCCATCCACCACGTTCAAATCACTATCGCTCCCGACGAAGAGGCGGCCGCCCGGCGCTTCTACTGTGAGGTGTTAGGCCTGCCGGAGATTGAAAAGCCCGACTCTCTCAAAGGTCGCGGCGGTTTCTGGGCGCGAGTCGGCGACCGGCAGCTCCATGTCGGCGTCGAGACCGGCGTCGACCGGCTGCGCACCAAAGCCCATGTGGCCTATCAGGTCGATAACCTGGCGGCCTGGCGCGAACGTCTGGCCGCCGCCGGGGTGGCCGCACTGGAGAGTGTGCCCATTCCCGGCTACGAGCGCTTCGAGTGCCGCGACCCGTTCGGCAATCGCCAGGAGTTCATTCAACCGCTATGACCGATCCCGACCCCACCAAACGTTTCACCGACCGCGCCGACGATTACGCCCGCTACCGTCCCGGCTATCCGGCGGCCGTGCTGGAATGTCTGCGGGACGAAGGTGGCTTGTCTCCCCATGACGTCGTTGCCGACATCGGCTCCGGCACGGGTATCTTGACCGAGATGTTCCTGGCGAACGGCAACTTCGTCTACGCTGTGGAACCCAACGAGGCTATGCGCCAGGCGGCCGAGGCCAGGCTTGCCGAGTATCCCAGCTTCGTCAGTGTCGCCGGCCGCGCCGAGGCCACTCTGCTGGCCGATGACACCGCCGATTGGGTGGTCGCCGGGCAGGCGTTTCACTGGTTTGACGCGGCCGCCGCCCGGCAGGAGTTCGGCCGCATCTTGCGCCCCGACGGTTACGTGGCCCTGGTGTGGAATGCCCGCGCCCACGAGGGCGACGCGCTCATGGCAGACTACGAGCGCGTGCTGGGCGAATTCGGTTTGGGCTACACGACCGTTACCCACCGCGCCCACGCCGGCGACCTGGCGATGCTGTTCGCCAACGGCCACGAGTCTCGGACCTTCAGCCACCATCGGACGCTTGATTTTGCAGCGTTGTGGGGAGGGTTTCTTTCCGCCTCTTATGCGCCACGATCTACCGATCTGCATTATGAGGCCATGCGCGCCGCGCTGGCGGCCGTCTTCAAGCGTTATGAGTCGCAGGGTCGCGTGACCTTCGTCTATGAAACTCAGCTGCACTTTGGGCGGCTATAAGCGGGTTTCCGGCACGCCGGCTCCTTGCCTATTGACAGACGTGCCTCGATTAGATTATCATCTAAGCAGTTAGACAATCATCTAATGCGAGCGCGGGCTAATCTGTTCAGGCAGAAAGGAGATCTAACGATGTTACCAGTTGACATACAGGCCGAGCTTATTCGCTCCTTTCAGGATGAAAAGCGTCAACAATATGAACAGATGCGGCAGCAGATGGTCGCGGCCGGTCTCAAACCAGGCCGATGGCGCTGGAGGGCAGGGGCGCTCCTGATTGCCGCCGGGCGAGGCCTGCAGCGCATGGCCGAGCCGGCCGTCGAGCCGGACGAGCGGCATCTGGGCTGGGAGAAGTAAATTTAAATGAACAACGCTCCGATGGAACTGCGCACCCGGCAGGTCGGCCCGTGGTCAATGAACACCTACGCGCTCGTGTGCCCGCACACCGGGCAGAGTGTGCTCATCGATCCGGGCGACGACCCCGAAACGTTGATCGACATGCTAGCCGGGACTACGCCCATCGCCATCCTGCTCACCCATAGCCACGGCGACCATATCGGCGCGCTGGACGAGATGCGCCGGCGGTTGGGCGTGCCGCTGGCGGCTTTCGACGGGCCGCACATCAACGGACTGATCTTCGACGAAGAGATCGGCCTGCGCGACGGGAGTCTGTTTCCGGTCGGCGAACATCGTCTGCGGGTGCAGTACACGCCGGGCCACATCGACGATCAGATTTGCTTCCTGGTTGAGGGCGATGTTACCGCCATCGTCGGCGACACACTGTTCGACGGCGGGCCGGGAAAGACCTGGTCGGCCGCGGATTTTCGCCGGACGCTGGACACATTGCGCCAGGTTTTGCAGTGGCCAGACGATACCATCTGCTATCCCGGCCATGGCCCACACTTCCGTCTGGGCGACCGGCGGGCACAAATCGAAGCTTTCACGGCCCGCGATCACGGCGACTTCTTCGGCGACGCGACGTGGGACATGACCTGACGATGATTCTAATTTATTTTGCCTGAAAGGAGAACGCCGTTGAACGACTCCCCACGCCTCTCCGGTATGCGCGGCTTCACGATCATCTGGTTCGGCCAGTTGGTGTCCTTTTTGGGCACCGGCATGACTAACTTCGCCCTGTCGTTCTACATCTTCGAAAAGACGGGGCAGGCGACAGCCCTGACCATTGCCATCTTCTGCTTTGTGGCCCCCAGCATCATTCTCAGCCCGCTGGCCGGGGCGCTGGTCGACCGCTGGAATCGCAAGGCGCTGATCATCGTCACTGACCTGTCGGCCGGCATCGTCACGCTGGCCTGGTTGTTTATTCTGATGACGAGCGGCGATCTGGAATTGTGGCAGATTTATCTGGGCAACATCATCACCGGCGCGTTCAATGCGTTCCAATTTCCGGCCTTCTCGGCTGCCGTGTCATTGATGATCCCCAAGGCGCAGTTCGGCCGCGCGGCGGGAATGCTCGACTTCGCCGGGGCGGCCTCCAACATCCTGGCCCCGGCCTTCGCTGGCGCATTATTGGGGCCGTTTGGCCTGGTTCCGATCTTGCTGGTGGATGTGGTGACCTTTGTCACGGCCGTTCTGGCTGTGCTGGTTGTGCCCATTCCACAGCCCGCGCCGGAGGAAATTCCGGCCGGCAGTAAGCAGCCCAGCCTGTGGCAGGATTCGATATTTGGCTTCAAATACATTCGCGAGCGTCCCAGCTTGCTGGGCTTACAGTTCGCCTTCACGGCGCTGAATTTCATCTCGGCCTTTGGAGGGATCATCGCCACGCCGATGATCCTGGCGCGGACGCTCAACAATGCCGGTTCGCTGGCGACGGTGCAGTCCATCGCCGCTTTCGGCGGCGTAGCCGGGGGGCTGATCATGAGCACGTGGGGCGGCCCCAGGCGCAAGGTGAAGGGGGTGCTGCTGGGCATGTCGGCCGAGAGTATGCTGGGGCCGGTGGTCCTCGGTCTGGCCCGTGGCGTGCTTGGTTGGGCGGCGGGCAGCTTCATGACCCAACTGTTTATCCCCATCATCAACGGCTCTAATCAGGCCATCTGGCAAGCGAAGGTGCCTCCGGCGGTGCAAGGGCGTGTCTTTGCCACCCGTCGGATGATTGCTCAGTTCAGCTTTCCGGTGGCCATTCTGATGGCCGGGCCGCTGGCCGACCGGGTTTTCGAGCCGGCTATGAGTGCCGGTGGGTGGGCGTCGTCGCTGTTCGGGCCGCTAGTCGGCACGGGGCCGGGCGCGGGCATGAGTCTGATGATCTTATTGAGCGGCCTGATCGGCGTTGCCATCGGTCTGGTCGGCTATTCGATTCCGGCGGTGCGTAACGTCGAGACCATCTTGCCCGATTTCGACGCCGCGCCGCCGAGCGTGGTAACTGAGACTGAACCGGAATCAGTGGCATAGGGATAGGCGTTTGAAATGAGTCCTTCACTTGATCAACGCGTCGAATGGGATATCGGCACAGCTTATGACTTCTTCATCAGCTTGTGGGCTTTGCATGAGCCGAAGCATCTGGGGCTACGAGGAGCGTGGGCGGCCGGGGTTCGCTCGCGGTTGCCGGGGCCAGAGCGCGATGTGCTGCAGCGGGTGACGCCGCTGGTGTGGCCGCTGGCCTGGGTCTACACCTTGCCTGCCCCCAAAGACGCGCCCACGGCACTGGAAACTCTGCGTGCCCTGCACGGGCCGGAGCGCTTGCTGGCGCTGATGCCCAACGCGCCCGAACCCATCGTGAGCCTGTGGCGGGGCGTGGCCGAGCGCGGGGCCTGGAGCGAGGCGGAGCACAAGCAACTCGCCGATGAGATGGGAGGGGGCGATTGGAAAAGGCGATCGCCGGTCACGGTGCGCAAGGCGGCCGAGGATTTTCTGGACTTATGGATCGATCCCGTGAGCACGGCCGATTCCATCCTGTCGGCATATGAGTGCTATTACGAGGCCTTTTTCGCCGAGGAGGAGGCGCGCATTCGTCCGGCGCTGGAGGCGGCACTGACCGAAGCTCAGTCCCAGGCTCAGACCCTCGATCGGTGGGATGAATTGTTGGAGGAGCTTTCTCAGGGCGTGCGCGTGGCCAGGGATTGGGAGAACAAGACCCTCATCCTAGCCCCGTCCTATTGGGGGACGCCGCTGGCGCTCATGGCCGATCTGGGGCCAAAAAGTATGTTGTTCATGTTCGGCGCACGCCCGGCCGACGAATCATTGATTCCGGGTGATGTCGTGCCCGACGCGCTTTATCAGGCACTAAAGGCGCTAGCCGATCCGACTCGACTGCGCATCCTGCGCTATCTGACCGACGAACCGCTGACGCCGGCCGAACTGGCGCGGCGATTGCGGCTGCGCGCGCCGACGGTTATCCATCATTTGGACGCACTGCGGCTGGCGCGGCTGGTCATTGTGGCCCTGGACACAGAGGGCAAGCGCTACGCCGTGCGGCCGGAAGCGATCGATACGGCGTTCAAGCTGCTGAATCAGTTTGTCGGGCGGGAAGAGTAGTCCGTTGATCAGGGGGGAGACACGGTTTCGCGAATGCGGCCCCGTGTCTCCGATTGCTCCTTCTCCCTGATACCACCTACATAACGAACGGCTAGCGTCGTTCGTCAATAGTTGCATAGTAAGGCAGGATGGCCCTTGTTTCAATAAACAGGGCGTGAATTAGCGCCATTACGTTGATACTGATGTCTTCGTTCCTAGCCAGGCGCTTTAGCGCCGCCGGCGGACAGGAGTCCGTGCCAAGACGCCGCTAAAGTCGCTGGCTAGGAACCATAACAGGCGCGCACTTCCTCGGCGATGATGCGGATGCCGCGCTGCACCGCTTCGTCATCCCCGGCATAACTCAGGCGCAGACACTCATAGCGATGGCGCCATTCCCCGGACAGGCCGGGGAAGAAGTAATGGCCGGGGACGACGAGGACGCCGCGCTCCTTTAGCCGCTCATACAAGTCGGCCGAGCTGATGGGCAGGCCGTCGAACCACAGCCACAGGAAGAACGCGCCCTCCGGGTCGTGGACGTAATAGTCCAGTCCGGCCATCTCCCGATGGACGGCGGCCAAGGCGCGTTCGGCCTTGGCCTGATAGTGGGGCCGGATGACCTGGCGGCTGAGGCGGATGACGTCACCGCTCTGCATCAGGTCGAAGGTCATGAACGCGCCGAAGTTGCCCGGCGCGAGGCTGAGGATGGCATTGGCTCCGGCGATGGCCGAGGCGATGGGTTCGGCGGCCACGACGATACCGGTGCGCGCCCCCGGCAAGCCGAGTTTGGACAGGCTGAAGGCGAAAACGATGTGATCGTCCCACACCGGCCGCACGTTCCGGTAGAGGATGCCGGGGAAGGGCAGGCCGTAGGCGTTGTCGATGATGAGCGGGATATCGGCTTGCTTCGCCAGATCGTGGAGGCAGTCGATCTCCCCGTCGGTCAGTACATTGCCGGTGGGGTTGGTGGGCCGCGAGACGCAGATAGCGCCGATGTCATCGGTGACGCGGAGAGCGTCGAAGTCGACACGGTACTTGAACAGGCGGCCGTCCAAATGCTCGATCTCCGGCCGGTAGGAGACGAAGATGTCGTCGCTGAGGCCGGCATCGTTATAGCCGATGTACTCCGGCGTCAGCGGCAACAGTATCTTCCGGCGTGTGCCGTCGTCATATTCCCCGGCAAACATGTTGAACAGGTAGAAGAAGGCGGTCTGGCTGCCGTTGGTCAGGGCGACGTTGGCCTCGGTGACCGGCCAGCCGAATTCGCGTTGCAGCAGTTGAGCCACGGCGCGGCGGAATGGCCGGTCGCCGCCCGGAGCGGCGTAGTTGCCCACCAGCCGCTCGAAGTCGTCGCCCTGGCGCAGCAGGGTCTCCATGCGTTCGCGCAGACAGGCTTCGACCTGGGGGATATGGCTGGGATTGCCGCCGCCCAGCATGATGGTATCGGCACCCCCCTCAGCCAGGGCATGGCCCAGATCGTCCATCAATTGCAGGATGCCGCACTCGCGGGCGAACTTGTCGCCGAACTGTGAGAATTTCATTTTTTGCCGTTGGAAAGGATCGGCCCGATGCGATCCATTGCCCAGTCGACCTGCTCTTTGGTAATGACCAGCGGCGGGGCGAAGCGCACGACGGTGTTATGAGTGTCCTTGCAGAGGATGCCCGCGTCGCGCAAGTCGTCGCAATAGGGGCGGGCCGAGACGTCTAGCTCGACGCCGATCAGCAGTCCCTTGCCACGTACTTCCACGATGTGGTCGCTTTCGAGGCGCTCCAGGCGGCCCTTAAAGTAGGCGCCGACTTCGCGCGAATGCTCCACCAACCCCTCGTCGATCAGCACGTCCAGCGCGGCGCGGCCCACGGCCGAGGCCAGCGGGTTGCCGCCGAATGTGCTGCCGTGGTCGCCAGGACGGAAGAGACCCAGCACCGACCGGTCGGCCAATACGGCCGAAACGGGATAGAAGCCGCCGCTAAGGGCTTTGCCGAGGGTCACGACGTCTGGCCGCACGCCCTCGTGGTCGCAGGCCAGCAGCGCACCGGTGCGGCCGAGTCCGGTCTGAATCTCGTCGGCCATGAACAGAATGTTGTTGGCGGCGCAGATGTCGGCCACACGCTTCAGGTAGCCGGCGGGGGGCACGTTGACGCCGCCCTCGCCCTGGATGGGTTCGGCGAGGAAGGCGACGGTGTTGGGGGTGATGGCCGCGGCTAGCGCGTCGGCGTCGCCGTAGGGGATCGACTTGAAGCCAGGGGTCAGCGGACCGAAGTCGGACTTGTATTGCTCTTCGCTGGAGAAGCTTATGAGGGTGATGGTGCGGCCGGCGAAGTTGCCGTCGCAGACGATGATTTCGGCCTGGTTGTGCGGTACGCCCTTGGCGCGGTAGCCCCACATGCGGGCGGCCTTGATGGCCGTCTCGACCGCCTCGGCCCCGCTGTTCATGGGCACGGCCATTTCGTAGCCGGTCAGCTCGCACAGTTGTTTGAGGAACGGCCCCATCTGGTCATTGTAGAAGGCGCGCGAGGTGAGGGTGACCTTGTGCATTTGGGCGACTGCGGCTTCGATGATGTGGGGGTGGCAGTGGCCCTGGTTGACGGCCGAATAGGCCGACAGACAGTCGAGATACTTGCGGCCGTCCACGTCGTAGACCCAGACGCCGTCGCCACGTTCGATGACCACTTCAATGGGGTGATAGGTGTGGGCGGCGTAGGCGTCGTCCAACTTCATGTAGTCCTGGCTGTTCATTTGTGTTCTCCTAAAGTCGGCCGTTCGGTGGGAACCGCGCCGGTGGTAATGTGGGTGTGATGCCCACTCTAGTACAAAAAAAGCCCGACTCGTAAGAAATCAGGCTTTGCTCGGACCTGCCAACTTATATGCAGGAAAGGTCGTCTTGTATAAAGTGAATGCGTTTCACATTGAGTGGATTATACACTCAATAGGACGGGTCTGTCGACCGGAAGTGCAGTCTGGTAGCGCCGGATTCTTATCCGGCGAAAGGGACAGGGCAGAGAATGGCGGCTGGGAAACTGGCGCTACGTTAGGAAGGTATAGAGCAGGTAGAGGCTGCCGAAGATGGCGCAGTAGACCGCGAAGAGATAGAGGCTGTGGTTCTTGACCCAGGCCAGCAGGAAGGTAATGCACAGGTAGCCGGTGAGGGCCGCGGCCACGAACGCCGCCACGTAGTGACCGGCGGGCATCGAACCGTGGGCCGAGAAGATGTCGATGATCGCCAGCAGCCCGGCCCCGGCAATGGCCGGCAGACCGACCAGGAAGCTGAAGCGGGCCGCCGTCGGCCGATCCAGCCCCCGCCACAAGCCGGCGGCGATGGTCGTGCCGCTGCGCGAGACGCCGGGCAGCAGGGCCAGCACCTGGATCGTGCCGATGAGTAGCGTATCGACGGCCGTCAGCCGGTCGAGCGTCTTCGTGCCGCGCAGCAGACGCTCACCCACTACCAGGAAGGCGGCCGTCACCAGCAAGCCCACAGCGGCGATGACTGGAGATTGGAACTGGCGCTCGAAGAAGTCCTTCAGCCCCAGCCCAATGATGGCCGCCGGTATGGAGCCGAGCACCATGTACCAGCCGATGCGTGCCTCGGTCGTCGCCATCGGTTGGCGTTTGATGAGGCCGTCGAGTACGGCGCGGCCGATGGCCCATAAGTCGCGGGCGAAGTAGGCCACAATTGCCAACAGCGTCCCGGCGTGGACAAGGCCGATCAGCACCAGGTCGGGCTGCGTCAGGTTGAATATGGCCGGAATGAGCACCAGATGGCCGTCGCTGGAGATGGGCAGGAACTCGGTCGCGCCCTGGATAATGCCAAGGATGATTGCTTCTAGTAAGGACATAGGAGTCGGTGATCAGTGCGCTGAACTCGTCTCTAGCTCTTGCGTCTCGTAGTGCGCCAAGAACTCACTCGCATACTCTGCCAGCGTTCCCTTGCGAATCGCCTTGCGGAGATCGTCCATGAGGCGTAGCAGGAAGTGGAGGTTGTGGGTGGTCAGCAGGATGGAGGCCAGGATTTCGTCGGCCTTCACCAGATGGCGGATGTAGGCGCGGCTGAAGTGGGCGCAGGCGTAGCATTCGCAGGCCGGGTCCACGGGTCGGGGGTCGTCGGCGTATTGGGCGTTGCGCAGGTTGATGCGGCCGCCGAGAACCAGCGCGGAGCCGTTGCGGGCGATGCGCGTGGGCAGTACACAGTCGAAGATGTCGATGCCCCGCAGCACGCCGTTGACCAGGTCCTCCGGCGCGCCGACGCCCATCAGGTAGCGCGGTTTGCCGGCCGGCAGCACCGGTTGGAGCCAATCCAGCACGTCGTGCATCTCCGGTTTCGTCTCGCCCACGGCCAGCCCGCCCACGGCGTAGCCCGGCAGGTCGAGATCGATCAGGAAGCGAGCGCTGGCCTCGCGCAAGTCGCGGAAGATGCCGCCCTGCACGATGCCGAATAGCGCCTGATCGGGTCGTGTCTTGGCCGCCAGACAGCGTTCGGCCCAGGCGTGAGTGCGCGCCAGCGAGCGCTGCACGTAGGCGTAGTCGGTGGGCGGCGGGCACTCGTCGAACATCATGATGACGTCGGCCCCCAGGTTCTCCTGCACGGCGATGGATTTCTCGGGCGTGAAGCGATGGGCTGAGCCGTCGAGATGGGACTTGAAGGTGACGCCGTCGTCGTCGATGTGCCGCGCGTCGCTGAGGCTAAAGACCTGGAAGCCGCCGCTGTCGGTCAGCAATGGGCCGTCCCAGCCCATGAAGCGGTGCAGCCCGCCCAGATCGCGGATGCGTTCGTCGCCCGGCCGCAAGTACAGGTGGTAGGTGTTGGCCAGCAGCAGCGACGCCCCCAGCTCGCGCAAATCACGCGGCCGCATGGCCTTCACCGTTGCCTGCGTGCCCACCGGGGCAAAGAGTGGCGTTTCCAGGGGGCCGTGGGGCGTGTCGAAGTGGCCCAACCGGGCGGCGCCGTCCTGGGCCAGTAGGGTGAATTCAAAGGACATATGAGGGTGATTATAGCCGAAACCTCCAGAGACTCGAAAGGCCTGTGGTTCGACTCGTGCGGATTGAACCCTTCGCCAGCTGGACGGCTTGACCCTTACCGCCCGACCATCGCCAAATAGACTTGTCTGGCCCGCACTTGAATCACCCCTTTGTGGATTGCTGTCCCCGTCGGGCCACTGACGGTAAGCGTGGCGATGTAGCTGCCCACGGCCGCATAGCGGTGCGTCGGGTGGACGTCGTGGCTGAGGGGGCGGCCGTCGCCGAAATCCCAGGTGAAGACCAGCGGGCCGTTGCCCGTGCTAGTGTTGGTGAAGCCCATGTCCTCGCCGATCCACACCGGGCCGGTGGCGACGAAGCCAGCAACGGGCGGTTGAGGAGTGGGCGGTGGAGGCGTAGTCGGTGGAGGAGTGGACAATGGAGGAGTGGGCGATGGAGGCGTCTCGGCCGCCTTCGTGTGGAAGGCCCACATATAGTCGGCAGGCAAGGTATTGGGCGGATCGATCTCGTCCAGATCGCTGATGGCGTCGGCCGGAATGGTGACGGCGCAGTCCTCGTTAGGTGCGAAGGGGACAGCCAGCATCAGAACATAAAGGCGTGGGCCGCCGGACAGAGTAACCGAGTGGAGGCTGCTAGTATGACAAAGAATACTCAACCGGCTTACCGTCACGGTCACGTCCTCGCTGAATTCGAGCTGAATGGGTGAGCCAACGACCACATCGCGCGCGCCGGCGATCGGGGAAACGGCCACGATCAAGGGCGCGGCGTCGACGGCGGTGCACGGATTCGGCGCGCCCGGCGTCGGCGGGTCAGGTCGGAAGGCGGCCGTCCGGCCCGCGCCGCCCGCGCCATTGGGACAACGTTGCAGAGAGTGACTCTCAGCGTCTCCTCCGCCCGCCTCATCGGTCTGGCGTTGGCCGTCTGCCAACAAAACCAATAATTCCTCATCAGGCGAGGCGGCCGGGCCGTAAACGACGGCATCGATCAACCCGTCGGTCGTCAGCGCCGCGCCGGCCGGGAAGTCGGCCGCGCTTCCGACGTAGACGGCCACGGCGTCGGGCCCATTTTGCAAGGCCCGGTCGGCAAAAATCATGTCGGCCACAGGAAGAATCTGGTTCCCCAGAACGAAGTAACCGTCGTCTCCGGTTTGCCGGCCGTCCAGGTCTATTGCTCGATAGACCTTATCATTACTGCCATTCCAGAAGACGACTACTAACCCCGACAGATCGGTATGGCCGGTCCCGCCATCATACAATTCAATGAATTCCTCCACGTCGCTGCCGGGCGTGTCGGCGTCGACCTCGTTGATGAGAACGGTGCTGGGTGGAGGCACTGATACGGCTGTAGTGAAAGACCATCTAAAGTCGGCCGCCGGATGGTCGGGCGGATCATCGCTGTCAGTATCGGCTATTAATGCGGCGGTCAAGATTACCGTGCACGTCTCGCCCGCGGCGAAGGGGGAGTTGGGCGTCAGGCTATATTCGGATGGACCGCCGGCCACTTTGCTGGCGTGTGGCCCACTCTGATTACAGGTGATGGCAAACCAGCCGGGTTCAACAACCACGGCCTCACTAAATTTAAGGGTCGCGGTGGCGGTCGCAGAAACATTGTTGGCCCCATCGGCCGGGTTGATGGCGATAACCGCGGGCGGAGTATCCTCCAGACAGACATTCGGACCACCCGGCGATGGCGTGCCTTGGCGAAAGGTGAGCGTTCGTCGCCCACCACCCGCACCGTCGGGACAGCGGCCGCTGGCATAGAGGTCGGCCGGGCCACTGCCCGCCTCGTCGATCTGATTTTCTCCCGGTAGCAATAGCGCCAACAGGGCCGAATGGGGCGGATCGCCCGCGCCGTAGACGACGGCATCGAGTAATCCGGCGGTGTGCAAGGGCGTGCCGTTGGGGAAATGGGCCGCGCGGCCGGTATAGAGGGCGGCCGCGTCAGGCCCGTTTTGCAGACCACCAGTGGGCCATATCGTCGAGACATCCGCGACGCCTTCGTTCCCGACGAGTAGATAGCCGTCGCCATCCGTGCGAAGGCCGCTCAGGTCGATGGCGAGGTAGGAACGAGCATCACTACCGTTGTAGAGTACCAGCACAAGGTTCGCCAGATCGGTATGACCGGCCCCACCGTCAAAAAGCTCGATGAATTCCTGCTTGTCGCTGCCCGGTGTATCGGCATCAATCTCGTTGATGAGAATCGTGGTGACGGGCGCGGCGCCGGTTGTGAAAGACCAAACCGAATCGTTCGTCGGATGATCGGGTGGGTCGTCCAAGTCGGCGTCGGTGATCAGGGCCGCCGTAAGCCGCACCTGACAGAGCACGCCGGCCGGCAGCGGCAACGCCGGCGCGAACTCAAACGTTAACGGGCCGCCGGACATAAGCAGGCTGCGGTCGCCGCCAGCACAGCTTAACGTGATCCCGCCGGCCTGCACATCGACTGGCTCGCTGAAGGTGAGCGAGAGATGGCTATAGATCGATACGTTCGTCGCCCCGTCCGGCGGGCTGCCGGCCAGCAACATCGGCGGCTCATCCGACGCGCAGGCGCTGGGCTTGCCGGCCGTCGGGAGATTGGGCTGGTAGCTCTCAGTATGCCTATGTCCGCCCGCGCCGTTCGGACAGCGCTGGAGCGAGTGCAAATCAGCCGCGCCGCGCTCGTTCTCGTCAACCGGGTTTTGGGCGTTCGCCAGCAGCGCCAGTAATTCCGGGGTCACACTGTCCGGGTCACCGTACACAATGGCGTCGATGAGGCCGTTTTGGCTTACGGGCGAATCAGTCGGGAACTGAGTGGCGTCGGCCGCGTACAGCGCTACGCCATCGGGCCCGTTCTGGAGTGTCCCGTTGCCTATCAGCAGCCCCGGACTGACGGCCGCATTACCGACGACAAAGTAGCCAGCCGCGTCCGTCTTGAATCCATCCAGATCGACGGCCTTGTAAGAGCGATTGGTGCTGCCGTTGAACAATACCAGCGCCAGCCCATCCAATGGCGTGTGGCCGCTACCGCCGTCGTAGAGTTCGATGAACTCGGCCGTGTCGCTGCCCATTGTGTCCGCATCGATCTCGTTGATGAGGATGAAGCCGGCCGGCGGTTTGGCTGTGGAGAATGACCATGAAAGCGGGCCGGCCATCGCATCGGGTGGATCATCGGTATCCTGATCAGTCACAAGACTGGCATTTACCGTAACCGTACAATTTTCGTCATACGTGAAGGGCGCGTTCATGGTAATCGTGAAAACCGTCGGCCCTCCCGTACTTTGATAATTGTGTGTCCCTGTCGAAGAGCATATGACGGTCAGCCACTTGCCGGCCACGTGGACCGCTTCATCGAAGGTGATGGTGATCGCCGCACCCAGGCCGACGCCCTTTTCGTTTCCAGCCGGGGTCATCCCGATCACGGCGGGCACTTTGTCGGTCACGCAATTGTTGATAGCCCTTGACGTGGGGGTGTTCTGTTTGTACCCGGCGGTCTTGCGTGGCCCGCCCGCGCCGTTGGGGCAGCGCTGGTTGGAATGAGCGCCGCCTTCGCCGCGGCCGTTCTCGTCGATCTGGGGTTGGCCCGGCTCCAACAGCGGTTGCAAGCCGGGGTCCTGCTGGGAGGGCCGAGCGTACACAACCGCGTCGATCACATTGACGGCCGCCACCGG
Organism: Promineifilum sp.; assembly: GCA_017983515.1. GTDB lineage: Bacteria > Chloroflexota > Anaerolineae > Promineifilales > Promineifilaceae > Promineifilum. The sequence continues at coordinate 194,428 of JAGOBF010000002.1, forward strand.
CGTGCCGTTTGGAAAGTCGCCGGCGTCGCCCACGACCAGAGCTACCGCATCCGGCCCATTCTGCAAGGCCCCATCTGGCAACACAATCCCGGCTCCGGCCACGGCTGCATTGCCCAGCAGGAAATAGCCGTCCTCGTCTGTGGCCCGCCCTTCGAGCGACACGGACAGATAGCTGCGGTCATCGACCCCATTGAAAAACACGATGGATAGGCCGTCGAGCGAGGTCGATCCCCGGCCGCCGTCGAACAACTCGACGAATTCGGCCGTGTCCACGCCCGGCGTATCGGCGTCGATCTCGTTGATGAGCAAGCCCTCGGCCACTGCTCGGACGGTCTGGAACGTCCACGGGAAGTCGTTGCTCATCAGATCCGGCGGGTCTTCTACGTCCGCGTCGCTGATACGGAGCGCACGCAGGTTGGCCTCACACCTTTCGCCCGCCACCAGGGGCTCGTGGGGCGAAAAGGTAAAGACGGTAGGCCCGCCCGATTGGCTATAGGCATGAGTGCTGCTGCGCGTGCAGACGAATTCCAGTGGCTCGGCGGCCAGGGCTACCGGCTCGGAGAACGTTACCCGCAGCACTGCGTCTACCGCCACGGCCGTTGCCCCCGCCGCGGGCGAAATGGCGACCACGGCCGGGGCGGCGTCGAATCGGCAGGCATTCGGCGCGCCGGCTGTGGGGCTGCTCTGGACAAACGCCGCCGTCGCGCGCGGTTGGCCTGTGCCGTTTGGACAACGCTGATTCGAATCGGTGGCCGACGCACCTCGCGCGTCTTCGTCCAACGGCGTTTGTCCAGCGGCCAGCAGTACCCGCAGCGCTTCGTCCGCCGGGCCATAGACGACCGCGTCTATCAACTGCGCCGTGGTCACGGGGGCGCCCCTCGGAAAGTTTGCTTTCGGCGCAGCATAGAGGCCGACTCCGTCCGGCCCATCGCGCAGTGTGCCGTCGGCCAGCCGTAAATTGGCGTCGATGCCGCTCGCGCCCAAGGTAAAGTAGCCGTCGTCGTCGGTCATGTAGCCATCGAGCGCAACCGCCAGATAAACCGAGGCCTCATCCCCTCGATAGAGTACCAGCGTCAGGCCACTCAGGTCGGTGTGACCGCGGCCGCCGTCGAAAAGCTCGATGAAGTCGGCCGCACCGCCGGCGGTGACTGTGTCCAGCTCGTTCAAGATCACCGGCTCGGACGCGACGCGAAATACCCAGGAATAAGTGAAGTTGGGACTATCAGGCGGATCATCGCTGTCCAGGTCGGACACCCCTTCCGGGAAGACGGTGGCATCGCAATTCTCCCCGGGCAAAAACGGCCGGTCGGAAGCAAAGGTGAAGGTCGAGGGGCCGCCCGTGGCGGTCAGTGCGTGTACCTGGCTTCGCGTGCAGGCCAACTTCAGCGCCTCTATGCCGAGCGTCACCGGTTCAGAGAATGTGACGACCAGGGAGGTGGCTGGCAGCACGCCCACAGCATTGGGCAAGGGCGAGACAGACAAAACAAATGGAGCAGTGTCAGTTGATGGGATCGCGGCCGTGCTGGCCGACTGCATCGAGAAAACCAAGCCTATCAGCGCCGACAGCGCGGCGAACAAATACAACCATCCGCGACTCGCAGATTTGTCCACGAGCCACCCCCTTCTCTTGTTGCCGTCCCTCTCCCACTGAAAGGTAAATAATAGCGAACTACAATCCGGCCGGCAAATCGATACGATGCCTTATGGAGGCCGCATCCACAGATTTTGCAGATGACACCAGATTCTCGGGGTGCGTGGAAGATTGGCGAGAATTTCCTGACCGCCCGCTGCTAATGCCACCTCATCCTATCCGCTCGGCCACTACGACCGTCACCCGACTCCTCAGCTGCGCGACATGGTGAACGGTGACGGCGAACCCCGTCCCCGCAAACAACTCGTTCCACAGACCGCCGCGCCCCTGCTCGGAACTGTCTGCCGTGTACTGCTGGCCCGCGAGCGCCAATAGCCCTTCCATCATTCGGGCCAGCGGGTCAGCCCCGGTCAGCTCCGCCTCCGGCACGATCACCAACCGGCCGCCGTGCCGCAACACCCGCCAGATGGCCCGGATGGTGTCCTGTTGCAGCAGATAGGGCGCGGGAAAGGCGGCCACAACGCCGTCGAACGTGCCGGCGGCAAAGGGCAGCGCCTGCCCCCGGCCGCGCACCAGCCGCACAGGTAACCCCCTCCGCCCCAACCGCTGCTGTGCCAGCCTCCCCATTTGCCCCGACAGATCGACCCCGACGGGCCACCACGCCCCTTCCGTCAGGGTCGCCAGCAGATAGCCTGGCCCGTGCCCCAGCTCCAGCACCCGCGGGCCGGGCAGAAAGGCCAAGGCCGCCTCGCCCCACGCCTGCCAGCGGCCGAGCGAAACCCCATAACTGACCGCGTCGTAGGCCCAGGCCAACTCATGGTAGAGCAGGTGAAACGCGCGTTGCCGCAGCGCCCCGCGCCACGCCGTCACCTTTCTTCCAGAACCAGCGCGCCCTGGCCTAGTGACGGCAAGGCTAAAGCCCCATCCTGGACGACGAACGCCGCGCCGCTGATGGCGTCCACGAAGCGCGCGCCGTCGGTCACCCCCGCCGCCGTCACCGGCAGTGGCCCTGCCGCTCGTGCCGTCGCGCCGCGATGGGCGATGACGATCACCCGCTCGTTTTCGCTCTCCCGCTGGAAGGCGACCGTCTCCGCCTCGGCCGCCAACACCTGGAAGCCGCCCCGTTGCAACGCCGAGGAGCGCCGGCGCAGCGTGATCAGACGGCGATGGTAGTCGAGCAGCGCGCGGTCCTGGCGCGCTTCGTCCCATATCATGCAGCCGCGCGCCCCCAACCCAGCCACGTCCACCATCCCGATTTCGTCGCCATAATACAGGCCGGGGATGCCGGGAAATGTCATCAGCAGAGCCACGGCCAGCCGATGGAGCGCGTCGTTTTCGCCCAGCAAGGTGCGGATACGAACGGTGTCGTGGCTGTCCAGCAGATTGTATTGCTGCCGGGCGATGGCCCACGGCACGGCCGCCAGCCGGCTTTGCCACATCCCCACCATCGCCTCCGTCGGCCAATGCGCCCCGGACAACGCTTCGGGAAAGCCGTGGGCACCCTGGGTATAGCCCACCAGCCAATACCAAAGCGGATGGGTGAACCCGCCGTAATTCATGACGCCGTCCCACTGGTCGCCCTGGAGTTGCCCGGTCGCGTCGAAGAAATGCTCGCCCATTAGATAGGCGTCGGGGCGCGTTTCCTTGACGGCCCGGCGGATGCCCCGGCTGATGTCCAGCCCTATCTGGGTGGGGCCCTGGCGGCCGAGCATGTTGGCGACGTCCACGCGCCAGCCGTCGGCGGCGTAGGGCGGCCGCAGCCAGCGCCGGAAAACCCCCTCCGACCCCTCATAGATGCGCTGCCGCAGTTCCCGGCTGAGGTAATTGAGCTTGGGCAACGTCCGCACGCCCAGCCACGTCGCGTAATCGTCCGGATGGCGCAAAAAGGTGAAGAATTCGGCTTCGGCCGCCGTGGGGTCGGCCAGCGCCCGCTGGAACCAGGGGTGCCAATAGCCGCAATGATTGGGCACGATGTCAAGAATGTAGCGCATCCCGCGCGCGCTCAGGGCCTGGCGCAGCGAGGCCAGCGCCGCGTCGCCGCCGAAATGAGTGTCCACATGGTCGTAGTCGGCCACGTCGTATTTGTGATTGGAGTGGGCCTGGAAAATCGGGTTCAAATAGAGGGCATTGATGCCCAGATCGGCCAAGTAGTCCAGACGTGACTCCACACCCAACAAATCGCCGCCGTAGAACACCAGTGGAAAGAACTGATCGTCCTCCGGCTGCGCTTCCCAAGGATAGGTCTTTGGCCGCCGGCCGCGATATTCATATTCTTCAGGCCGGGGATCATGGGTCGGGTCGCCGTTGGCGAAGCGGTCGGGAAAAATCTGGTAGAACACGGCCGATTCCAGCCATGCCGGGGGACTATAGTCGGCCAGGATGCGAAAGTCGGTGGCGTCGAGTGGTACAAACGTCGATGGGCCGGCGGCCGAATAGTGCCACAGGCCGTCGGCCGCGTCGATGATGAAGCGGTAATGCACCAGCGGCTCCTCGACGCGCAGGCTGGTTTCCCACCACTGCGCCGGCGGTTGATCGGTCGTCGGCCGCAGCAGAGCGAAGGCTTGTTCGCCGTCGGGAAACGTGCGCAAAATGACGCGCCTGATGGGCGCATCATAGGGCGTGCGCAGCCTCAGCCGCACCGTATCGCCGAGACGAGGATGGAGCACGGAGACGTACTTCTCGGAGCCGTCGTGGTGAATGGCGTTCAACCAGGCAGGTGCGATCATATCAAGGGAGTCCAAGTATCACGGAGAACCGGTGGCGCGGGTGGTGGACGCCGCGCCACGTAGACCGGTGCTAGTTTTGGGCGCGGACGATGAGCAGCGGCCGATCGATGCGCTGCAACACGCCCGCGGCCACACTGCCGTAATAGACGTCGGCCATCCCGCCCCGGCCGTGGGAGGCCATGGCAATCAGTCCGGCTTCCTCTTGTCGCGCCGCGCGCATGATCGTCACCACCACCGGGCCGTATTCGACAAGCGCACGCGCCTCGATGCCCTGTTCGGCCAGCCGCGTCGCTACCTCATCCAGATAGCGGCGGACGTCGGCCAGATGATGGCTAACTTCGGCCGGCGTCATTTGGGGCAGAGCATCGTAAATGTCACCTTTCGGCAGCCCGACCAGATGGGGCAATTCCAGGACTTCGAGCAAAACAATCGTAGAGCCAAAAAGCCGGGCCAACTCTTCCGCGTGGGGCAGGATCGACTCGGCCAGCTTCGATCCGTCGAGCGGGACCAGGATCGTCTTGTACATGGTGTCTCCTGTGTGACGACTACCGTCCCCCATACTTTACGCCGTCCGGCCGCTTTCGTAAAGATAAACCCCTAACCCCACCCTCCAGAAATTGAGTTTCTTGCGCGAAAATCGGCTTCTCCAATCTACAAAGGCCAATAACTCTGCAATAGCCACAACACGATCATCCCTAGTGCGACGATGACAAAAACATTGCGCGTTCGCCAGGCGACGACGGCTGCGACCAGTCCGGCCAGCAGCCGCTCGTTGCCCAACGACAAATCCAGCGTCCCCGCAGGCAGCAAGAGTTCCGGCAGAATGATGGCCGACAGGACGGCCGCCGGCACGTAGCGCAACGCCCGCAATAGCCACGGTGGCAGCATGACCCTTTCCGGCAGGAGGAACGGGGACAGGCGAATCAAGAAGGTGATCACACCCATCCCCAGAATCGCCAGAGCCGCCGGCAAAACGTTCACGAGGCGTCTTCCTCGCTCGTGTCGCGGCGCAAGACAACGTGGCGGCCGCTGGCCTCCAGTGCGGCACCGACGATAATGCCGGTAATGGCCGCGGCCATCAGGCCGAGTTTGTAGGGCCAGGCAGCGGCGGCCACAGCCACCAGCCCGGCCGAGAGCGCCGCGGCGACGTGCGGCCGGTCGCGCAGCGTGGGGATGACTAACCCCATAAACGTTAGTGGCAGCGCGAAATCGAGCGACCAGCTTGCCGGAATGCGCGCGCCCAGCAGGATGCCCAGGGCTGTTGAGAGTTGCCATTCGAGCCACAGCGCCAGCCCTGCGCCCAGAAAGAACCAGTGGCGCGTGGCGGGTGGTGTGTCAGCTTCGTTGTAATGGATGATAGTGACCGCATACGCCTCATCCGTTAGTAGATAAGCCAGGCCCATCTTCCAGCGCAGGGGCAAGTGGCGGGTGTAGGGCGCCAACGAGGCGCTATAGAGGAGATGGCGCAGATTGACGACCAGCGTGGTCAGCAGCAAGACGAAGATCGGTGTACCGACGTTCATTAACTGGGCGACAATGAATTGGGCTGATCCGGCAAAGATGACTGTCGACATGGCCTGGGCCAGGGCAAACGGCATGCCTCCGGAAACGGCCACTGCGCCGAAAATCATCCCGAACGGAAAGCCGCCCAGCAGGATTGGCAATTCGGCGCGAATGCCGGCCAGAAATTGGTCGCGGGGAAGCGTGGACATATCGAAAAAGAAAGTCGGAAGACGGGACCAGCGTTCCGGATATCAGCCGGAAGGCGGCGCAGGTATGCGTTCAATGGTGGCCGCCGTCGGCAAGAAGACCGTTTGAATGAGGACGTCGGCCGGATCAGGCCCTTCGGCCCACACCGCGATCTCGGTACTGCCTTCCTGGCGGCTCAACAGCAGCCCGGCCACGAGACTGCCGGCGGGGTCGGTATAGTGAAAATCGTTTCGTTCCCACACATGCCCGGCGTAGAAAAAGCGCCGGGGTTCATCGGCCGAGAAGCCCGCTACCCCTTCGGCGGCCGTCTGCAGCAGGCCGGCCATTGCCTCGGCCGGGGTGCGGCCCGCGGACTGAATGCGCACGGCCACGAACGTCTGCGGGTCGGCGGCGAAGCGGTGCCAGTTGTTGTATGCCTGATAGGCGAAATCGCTGGGGTATTGCAAGCGATAATCTGCCACGTTCAGCACGGCTTGCGGCTCCGGCCCAAACCCCAGGCGCGGCGACAGGAACTGCCACGTCGCGGCGATAGTGTCCATGATCGCCACCGTCGACGTTTCTTGCTCGCGAGGGCCATCGAGATCGACTACGTAGCCCGTGCCGTCCTTCAGGAAGGTCAGGAACATGCCCGTTCGCGCGCCCTGATCAGCGCTGTCGTAGCCGTAGGCCGTCCTGACCGCCTCTACCGGAGTCTCCGTGCTCACCTGGACCGATTCCTGAAGCAGCACGCTTACGTCGCCGAACGTGCCCAATACCTCGGCTTGCAGCGCGGGTAGGTCGGCCGACCAGTCAGGATAGTAGCGCACCTGCAATTGGGTTGTGTTACTGATGTTGGCGGTGTAGGCGATGCCGTTCTGCGTGATGGGCGGCAGCCAATCCGCCGGGTAAAGAAACTGGCTATTGCGCTCGACGTCGACGAAGGCGCGAAAGGCTTGCCCCTCCGGCCCTGGGTCGATGACCAACGGCTGCATCACCACCACAGGCAGCTGCCCCACGGCCGTGGCGCGCAACCCAACCGCGTAATTCCCGCCCGGCAGGGCCCGCGTCGTGCGGTAGATGGCCGAGGCGCTGTCGAACGTCAGGGTGATGCCCGGTTCGGCGCTCAACCGCCCGTCCGCTCCGGAGAAGATGAGGGCGGCTTGGAAGCGATCGCCGGGCGCAGGGGGAACTTCGCCGATGAGGCGCGCGCCGCTATTAGGCTGGGCCACAGCCCACATCCGGCGCAGGGCGGGGTCTTCGGGCTGGAAAACGGCCGTCGCCTCGAAGCCCGCCTGGCCCTCGCCGAAACGAAAAGTTCCGGGCAGCGCCAGTTGTGGGCCGATGGAAGAGAAATCGACTGGTTGGAAAGCCGCGAAATCACCGGCCCCGCTGCCATCGGCCACAAAGCCGGCCGTTGCGTCCCAGACGATGAGCGATTCATGCTGCCCGTCCGCCCACATGGACGCCGCGGTGCCGCCCGGCAGGGTCATGGGCGCGGGCTGGATGGTTTCATATTGGCGTAGCACGCGCCGCCCATCAGCCGCTTCCTGATCGGCCACCAGCGCCACTTCTTGCAAACGCTCGCCCACCAGCCGGGAGCGCAACAGCGCCGGCGTCGAGATGTTCACTGTGGTGCGCGGGCTACTGTCCACGGTCACCTGGGGCGTGACGGGGCGGGACGCGGCCGCGCCCAAATAGGTCGCCCAGGCGGGCAGCCGCGTGATTTGCGCGTAGAGCGGATCGAGGTCTTCCGGCGTCGCGGGCCAGTAGATGGCGATCCCCCGCCCGGCGGGGATGCCCAGGCCATGATCGTAGGCCACAAGGGAGGCAGTGACGGCGGCGCTCACCGCCGATGCCGCCGCCGGCAAGTCTCCAGCCGGGGCCGTCTCGGCAATGATGGCCGCGGCATGAAGTAAATCTACGGCGGCGATGCGGCCGGTTTCGGTCAGGGCCGCCGCGCCATAGGGCTGCGCCCCGCGCCGCCCGTCCGCGGCAATGGCTCCGTAGAGGTTCGGATCGCCCCCCAACGTTAGCGCCAGCGATTCGACGGCGGCCGACAAAGCGGGCACCTTGGCCAAATCGACGGCGGCCATGCCCGAATATTCATCACCGCCCAACTGGCGCTGATAGTTGACGAAAGACGTCACCATCTCGCCGGCAAAGCGCCGGCCGTCCATCAGCGGATCGGCATTGAGTTGCACCAGCACCGATGCGAAATCCCACGAAGACCCCGGAACCAAGCCGGCCGAGGCCACAGCATAGGCGGCATAGGGCTGAATGGTCTGCAACACGTCCAGTTGGCTCATCAGGCCGGCGGAAAACGCCAGCACGTCCAGCCGCGCGCCTGTCTGCTGTTGGGCAGTCGCCAGAGCCTGATCGATGTCGGGCAGGCTCAGGTGATCCGCTTGGCCGCCCACACCCACATTTCCATCGTAACAGCAACCCTCCCAGCCGCCGCCGAAATCGCCCAGCACCAGCGCGTAACGATTGGCCGGATAAGTGGCGATGCCCCAGGCCAGAAAGTCGGCCAGCGTCGCCGGGTCGCCCATATTGACTTCGCCCAGCGTCGCGACCACCTCCGAAGACAATTGGGCCGCGTCCTCGTCCGGCGCGACGAGGTAGCGGGCGGTTTCCTCCGTCCCTGCCGGGCTGCTGCTCGACCAATCCACCTGGGCCACGACGCGCAGTTGATCCAGCGAACCGGCCGCTTCCATCTCGTTCAAATCGTCCCAGACAAAGCGAGCTCGGCCGTTATCGGTTCCGGCATAATACAGGATAGTCCAGGCCGGTCGGGCGGGGTCATAGGTCGGTATCGGTTGCGGCAATGAGGTGGCGAAGGGCGAATCGGTGGCCTGGGGGGCGGCCGTGGCCAGTGTGCCGCCGCCGGGGGCCTCAGCGGTAATACCCAGCAGAATGGGCGTTCCCGGTGGGGGCTGGGGAGTCAACTGCGTCAGCCGGCCGCCGGGATCACAGGCCGTTAAGGCCATGATCAGCACGCCCAGTGATAACAGTAAGCCAATTAAATGACGTGTCGGCCCGTTCATCATTAGACATAAAATGTAGCATAGAAGGGGGGAAAGAGGCAATGGGGCAGCAGGGTAAGCAGGCCGCTATCGGCCGCCCCGGGTTGATTGCACCCGTCAAACGGGATAGCATATGCAGTTACATGCATCGACTGGAACCATATGGCTGAGACTTGGCATCACTACAGCGGCAACCTGCATATCCACACCTCCTATTCCGACGGCGAGAAGCTGCATGCCGCCATTGCCGACGATGCCATCGCCGCCGGCCTCGATTTCATCGTCATCACTGACCACAATGTCTACGTCACTGGCGTGGAAGGGTACTACGAAAACGATCACGGCCGCGTCTTGCTGTTGACGGGTGAGGAAGTTCACAACGTCCGGCGGCAGCCGCAGGCCAGCCACTTCCTGGCTTATGACGCCCGGAAGGAATTGGCGACCTATGCCGCCGATCCGCAAGCGCTCATCGATCAGACGCTGGAAGCGGGCGGCTATGGCTTCCTGGCTCATCCGCACGAAGACGCCCTGTCATTGATCGATCAGCCCGATCTGGGTTGGCATGATTGGGATATTGAAGGCTTTTCGGGGCTGGAGATATGGAACTACATGTCGGTATTCAAGAACACGGTTGCCCGTCGGGTAAACGAGCTTCGCTGGAAAAACAAGATCATGGGTTACCTGCTGGCGTTGCGCATGACGCTGCGGCCGGAGCGCTATGTAGATGGGGCTGATCCGCGCACCCTGGCTTTATGGGATAACCTTCTCGCCCAAGGGATGCGCATCGCCGCCGTGGGCAACAGCGACGCCCACGGTACGCCGATGAGGCTGGGGCCGATAAGGCGCGAAGTTTACCCCTATGAATTCCTGTTTCGCGCCGTCAATACGCACGTGCTGATCAGCGAACCCTTGAACGGTGAGGTTGCGAACGACCGGGCGCTATTAACGCGCGCTGTCGGCCGAGGACACAGTTGGGTCGGCTACGATATGGCCGCGCCGACGGATGACTTTCGCTTCACCGTTCAGGGCGAGAAAAGGGGCATGGTGGGCGACGAGATGTCCCTGGGCACGGGAGCCACATTACAGATTAGCGCGCCGTCGCGGTGTAGAATCCGCGTCATTCGCCACGGCGTCGTTGTGGCTGAAGTGGATCGCGAGAGCAATCTGGCTTATATCCCTACTGAGCCGGGAGCATACCGAATTGAATGCCATCTCCAGTATGAGGGTCGAGAGCGCGGTTGGATCTATAGCAATCCTATCTATCTACGCTGAGCCATTCCCCAACGCTTTATGGTCCGGCTGTCGTCGACATCGCGGCCAGTAGCAGCGCCTGGCCGAGGGCTTCGGCCGCTTCCGTATCGGCTCTTCCTTCCAACACGAGAGCGAGAACGAATCGCGGCGCTTGTTCGGGGGCTACGCCCAAGAGCCAGGCATTGCGACTGTCGTCCGGCCCGGCCAGGGCTGTCGCCGCAAACGTCGCCGTGCGGCTGGCCACGGGCCAGCCGTCGAGGATAGCCACTGCCGCATCCCCGGAAACGCCTGCAGCGGCCGCGGGCACGCCGGCCGGTTGTGTTGTCCATTGACCCTCCGTTCCCGCGAGACTTTCGACCAGCCGCAGGCCGGGCAAGCGACCGTCGCCGGCCAAGGCGGCTGTCGCCAGCGCGGCCTGGAGCGGGGTGATCGTGAGCGTGTCTTGACCTATGGCCGCGCGGCCGGGATTATCAATCGGGATGCTCGCGCCGGCAGCCGGAATGGGCAGGTCGGGCATTTGGTATAAGCCAAAACGACTAAATAGGGTCTCCAGCGTTATCTGGCCCAGCTGCGTACCGATCCGTTGCAGAGGGGCCGGTCAGCGCCAACGTCCCATCTCTCGCCACGTCGGAGCGCGTGCTTCGCCAATCTCCGGCGTCTGTTCACAACGCAATTCCTGTCCGTGGAGCGTCACAGGCGCAAAGGGATCGATTGGCGTCTCCTCGAGGTCGAGCAGCTCGTCATCCACGGCGGCGGCCATGATCAAAGGCTGGACGACCAGGCCGGGTTGGTAAAGGCCCTGGGTGGCGCGATTGAACAACGGGCCAGGCTCCGTGGCTGACAAGGTCTCAAATTCATTGTCGATCCGATTCGGATCGTAGCCCGGGTTGCTAACCATTGCGCGAATATCGGCCACCGGCCCGCCGTCGACTGTGACGATTTCCAGCAGCACCAGGCTGCCGGTGGTGCCGGCTTGGCTCATCAACTGCGTGGCTTCTCGCTGCAGACCAGCGTCGAGCGTCAGCCGAACGTCCGCCCCGGTAAAGGGCGCGTGGAACAACCGCCGCAGGGCGTCGCCCCAAAAGCTTTCGCTCCGGCCGCGCAAATGGGCGTCGTAGGCTTCTTCAATGCCCGCGCTGCCAAACCGCAGGCTGTAATACCCGACCGCCGGGCCGCTCTCTGCCAGGGGATAGACCCTGAATAAGCCGTCCGCCGGGCCTGTCGTTTCGGCCAGCACCGTACCGTGGCGATCCACGATCCGTCCGCGGTGGACGCGGCGCTCGGCCTCGATCAGCCGCGGATTGTCTTCGCGCGCCAACAATGAATCGGCACGGATGACGCTCCAGTAGGTCAGGGTCAGGGCAACGATGGCGAAGGTTAGCAGGATGGCTATTCCCAGCCGTTCGATCCGCCGCGCCAGGCCGGGTTCGGCCGAACGGCCGGGGGATACGGCTTCAGCGTCGGCCGAGATGTAGAGCAATAAGCCGATCGCCAGACTGCTGACCAGCATCGAACTGCCGCCGTAGCTGACAAAAGGCAGGGTGATCCCCGTGAGCGGCAGGAGCCGTGTCACGCCGCCCATAATTAGGAAAGTCTGTACGCATAATAACGTAACCACACCAGCGGCGACGTAGGCGTGGAAATACTGAGGCCTGTTTCCCTGTATGGAGCGCGTGGCCGCCCGCAAGCCGCGCAGGGCCAGAACGGCGAAACAGCCCACGACACTGAGGCTACCGATGAGACCCCACTCCTCCGAAATCGCCGCCAGGGCGAAATCCGAATGGACGACCGGGATGAAGTCGGGATGCCCCTGCCCGATTCCCTGTCCGAATACGCCGCCGGCGGCCTGGGCATAGAGAGCCTGAACGATCTGATAAGCGCGATCACTGACGTTGGGCCACGGGTTGAGCCAACTCAGCACACGCGGCGCGACGACCGTGTCGAATGCAAAAAAGGCGATCACTCCGGCCAGCAGCAGGAGAGCTATCCCGCTCAACGTGTAGACTTTTTCCCCGGTCGCCAAATAGAGGAGGATGACGAAAACGATGAAGAAAAGCGCCGCCGCCCCCAGATCTTTTTGCCAGACGAGGAGCAGCAACGTGAAGCCCCACATGAGCAACAATGGCCCCAGGAAGGGCAGGTGTCGCCGAAAGGCGCTGAGCGAGCGGTTGGGCGCATGGCCGTTCCGGCCGCCGGCCGCTTCCTTGCGATAGTGGTAGAGCGGGTCCAGTTCGGTGAAGTAGCTGGCTAGAAAAACGACGAGTAGTAGCTTCAGCAGTTCGGACGGCTGGAAATAGACGGTGCCGAGTACGGGGAAGGGGATGGGCAACCACAAGGCTGCCCCTTGTCCACTAGGATTGACGCCAAAAATGAGGGTGATGGCCAACAGGAGTAATCCGCCCATCAAAAGAGTGTAGCGGTAGCGCATCAGAGGTTGCAGCGTGCGGGGCAAAATGGCGACGAACAACAGGGCTATCGCCGCCAGCACGAACCAGAGCGTTTGACGACCGAGAAAATTGGGAGCCAGTCGATCCTGAAGCAGGAGTCCCCAGCCGGCCAAAAGCGCGAAGATGGGCAACAGGAACGGGTCCCGCCGCGGCCGCGCCACGCGCAACGCCAGATGCACCCCTACGACTGTGACGGCCCAGATCAGAGGCGCATACAGGTGCGGCCAGCTTGGCGCAGATGTCGTTACCAGACTGAACGCTACCGCATTGAGGAAAACGAAGACCACCGCCGCCAGAATCAGCGCGAGTTCACGATTGTCACGCGCCCGTTCGCGGTCGTCGAACGACTGGCCAACCGAGCGCCGCCAGGCGCTCAACCCGGAGTTCAGGCGGATCATTCGTCCAGGTAGTTGGCGATCAACGGCCTTAGCTTGTCGAGGGTATCGGCGGAGAAATGGCTGCGACTGGTGATCAGCGCGTCCTGTAATGAATGGTGCGCCCTGAAATCGCCCGCCCACGTGTCGAAGCGTTCAACCAGCTTGCTGATCGAAGCCTGGGCTGTGATGGTATTGGCCACTAAGGTTCGAATGACCATCTCCACGGTGACGTGGGCCTGGCTTTCGTGCCAGCAGTCGTAGTCGGTCACGTGGGCCATACAAGCGTAGGCCATCTCCGCTTCGGCGGCCAGAAACGCTTCGGGGCTGGTGGTCATGCCGATGATGCTCATGCCCCATTGGCGATAGATTTCCGACTCGCCTCGGGTGCTAAAGCGCGGGCCTTCGATGGTGATGAAGGTGCCGCCGCGGTGGACTTGTCCGTCGACGGCTTCGACCGCGTCGGCCACGGCCGCGCTCATTTCTTCGCTGAACGGGTGGGCCGCGGCCAGATGGGCGACGATACCCTCGCCGAAGAAGCTGCTGGCTCGTATCCCTTTCGTGAAATCAAATAGTTGATGTGGAACGACGATTTGCCCCGGCGCGTAATCCTCACGCAACGAACCACAGGCCGAGACAGAAACGATATATTTCACGCCCAATGTCTTGAGCGCGTAAATGTTTGCCCGGTAGGGTACTTCGCTGGGAGTCAGAGTGTGGCCGCGACCGTGGCGCGGTAGAAAGGCGACCCGCCGGCCGTGTAGAGTGCCCAACAAAATGGCATCCGACGGGCTACCGAACGGTGTATCGATGTGGATGGATTCGACATCCGACAAACCAGACATGTCGTATAGACCGCTGCCGCCGATGACGGCTAGTTCGATCTTACTCATAATGATCTCCTCTAAAATCTTTGGCCACATGCGTAGCCGAACTCAACTTTGTCTTTCATTTCTCTGCCAAGCCATGCTCTTTTTATATCATAAACGACTGATTGGGTCGCCACGGTGACCCGTACGGATACCCTACGATGCCTTGGCGGCATGCCATACCAGCCCGAGCCTGGGAGAGCGACAAGGGTACTCATCTTGAAGAGGATATATGTGATTGTGTTTGGGGCAAAAATGATCTATAGTTGTCATAAGAAACCCCAAAGTTTCTTATGACAATCTATATAGCAGCAAGTCAACAAAAAGGGAGAATGTCCAATGAAATTTTTAATTGCTTTATTGACCGCCGCTACCGGTATTCTCCACCTGGTCGCCGGCTTTGATCTCTTGGGAGGGGGAGGAGGAACTAATTGGCTGCTCGTCCTGAATGGCGTCGGCTATTTGGTCCTGTTGGTCGTGTTCTGGATGGCCTCCGGTAACGGGGGCATTATTCGCTGGATATTGTTGGCCTATACCTTGATCACCCTCATTGGGTACTTTGTCATCAATGCGGGCGACAATTTCGGTCTGGGTAACACACTGGGTCTGGTCATCAAGGCGATTGAATTGCTGTTGGTGATTCTCCTGGTCTTGTATCGTGGAAGCCGTCCGGTTCCCGCCAGAGTAACTCCGGTCACGACAACCACATCGCGCGTATCCAACCCTGTGGATGCGACGGGTATAAGCCCCGCCGTCACGGCCGCCGCGGCCAACACGGCCGCCGGTGCTTCACTTGGCGCGGCGGCGGCAACCGCGGCCGCCGTCTCGATGGGCGATCGCCTGGGCATGAGCGTTGACGCAACGGCCGCCGATGTGGACGATGATACGGATGACGTCGTCGACGCGATGGATGACGCGGCCTATGCCGTCAGTGACAAGGTCGAATCCGGCTATGATTCCGTTGCCGATGCCGCCGGAGACGCGACCGACGCGATGGGCGATGCCGCCGAAGATGCCGGTGACGCGATAGGTGACGCCGCTGACGCGGTGGGCGACAAGATAGCAGCCGGCTATGATGCCGTGGCCGACGCCGCCGGAGACGCGGCCGACGCGATGGGCGATGCCGCCGAAGATGCCGGTGACGCGATAGGTGACGCCGCTGATGCCGTGGGCGACAAGATGGCAGCTGGCTATGATGCCGTGACGGACGCGGCCGGAGACGCGGCTGACGCGATGGGCGATGCCGCCGAAGATGCCGGTGACGCGATAGGTGACGCCGCTGATGCCGTGGGCGACAAGATGGCAGCTGGCTATAATGCCGTAACCGACGCGACCGGAGACGCGGCCGACGCGATGGGCGACGCCGCCGAAGATGCTGTAGACAGCATGGATAATGCGGCCGACTACGTGGGCGACAAGATGGCAGCAGGTTATGATGCCGTCGCCGACGCGGGCGGAGATACGTTTGATACTGGAGCCGATGTCGCTGGAGATGCCGGGGACGCCATGCGCGGCGGAACCTTTGCCGCGGCCGGGCTTCTTGATCGGGACGTTGTCGAGGCCGAAGACATCTCGGCCGCCAATGCGGCCGAACTGAACGCGGCCGATTTGGCCGCCGAACCAACAGCCGACGAACTGCGCACTGAACTTGAAACCTACATCCGTTCCCTGGGAACCGCGTCGTCGGAGTTCCGCCGCGAAATCGAGTATGTTGAGGGCATTGGCGCGACCCACGGCCAAAAGCTGCGTGGCGTTGGCATTAATACGGTGCTGGACTTGCTTGTCAACGGCGCGACGCGCCGCGGTCGGAAGCAACTCTCCGATCAGTCGGGCATTTCCCAAAGCAACATATTGACTTGGGTTAACCATATCGACCTTTTCCGCATCAAGGGTGTAGCTCAGGAGTACGCGGACCTTCTGGAGCAATCCGGCGTCGACACGGTCGTCGAATTGGCCCAGCGTAACTACACTAACCTGCACAAGCGCATGCTGGAGATCAACGCGCAGAAATCGCTCGTGCGGCGCGCGCCGCACGCCTCTGAGGTCCAAAGCTGGGTGGAGCAGGCTAAAAACCTGCGCCGGTTGATTCACTATTAGAGCGAACAGGGCGGTTGAACTTCGTCAGCCGATTTTTCGTTAACCGTTCGATCGCGTAGATGAGTGAGGCGGGGCTTCGATTTGGAAGCCCCGCCTTTATTTTGTAAGGGCGGCGCATACTTGTAAGCGGGGTGACTCTTTGTTAAACTGCGGGCACATGAGTTCACGGGGTCGCTTATTATCCGTGGGTATGATGACGGTTCTGCTGGGGGCGGCGCTATTCGTCTGGCGGCCGTCTTCTTCGGCCGTTCTCTATTCCGGCTATGCTCGCGCCGATAGTGGTTCCCTATCCCTGGAAGTCATCGTCAACCCGCCCGTGGGCCTTCCCGGAACTCAGATGCAGATGCTGACGAGGGTTACCAATCACGGCCCGCTGGCTCTTACCCCTTCGATCGTGCTGCGTTTGCCGCGCAGCCTGTCGGCCGACATGTATGCTCTGCCGGCCGGCGCGACGTTCAATCTTCAGCAAAATCATATCGACTGGTTGCCGGTCGTGCCCGCCGGATCGGTTGTGGAATTCACCCTCGACCTGGTAGCACAGACGGCCGACGTAACCAACCCCGAGCAGCCCATTGTGGCCTTGCTGCGCCTGCAAGGCGACGAGCAAGAGGCGGCTGCGCCCTTGTGGATTGGTATCGCTCCGCTCGTGGGCAACGTGACGTCTAAGAGCCAGGTATCGGTCGGCCAACCCATGCGCCTCCAGGCCGACGTGGCTGGCCCCGAGCCGCTCACCACATCGTGGGATTTGGGCGACGGCCGTAAGCTGGATTTGAGTTCGCCGGAGGTGGTTTTCCCCACAGCAGGCAACCATGAGATCACCGTCGAGGTGGCAAATCCAGGCGGGCGTGTCGTTAAACACATCACGCTGACGGTATTGCCCCACCCGGTGGCCTCGTTTCGCCCCGATGATGATGCCCCGTCTGTTGGCCAGCCGGTTCTCTTCGCCAATATGAGCGGTGGCCAACCGCCTCTGCGTGTTTTCTGGGACTTCGGCGACGGTTCCACCGTCATGGGCGAGCAACAACCCACCCACGTGTATGCACAAGGCGGCACCTATCGCGTGCGCCTGACCATTGAGAACGATTTCGGCCAATCTGAGGCCATGTGGGATGTAAGCGTCGGCACCGCGCCGGCAGCCGATATGATCATCCCCGACAGCGTGACTGTCGGCGCGCCACTCACGGGCCAGGCCTTCGGCGATGATGCCGTGACGCGCTATATATGGGATATGGGCGACGGTCGGCAGCAGGAAGGGGCGACAATCAATCATGTCTACCGCCGGCCGGGCGATTATTACGTCACGATGGTGGCCGATAATGGGTTTGGACAAACGCCGATTGGCCGATGGGTGCGTGTGGGACCGGGAACCACATCTTTGTTTTTGCCGCTGGCTGCCAGCGAGGCCGGGGGGGATTCGTCGGCGATGTCGGCCGATGTGCCGGGTGTGACCGAGCTTGATCCGGCTGTCCAGGCGCTGGAGGACACATTCGTGCTGGAGCCGCTCCAGTTCGCCAATGGCACCTCTCCGGCCGAGCAGCTATTGGCCTATATGAATGCCGCGCGGGCGCGATTCGATTTGCCGCCGATGGCCTACGGGTTTGAGCTGAGTGCCGCCGCCCAAAGTCACGCCCTCGATAAATCACGCTTCCCCGACAACCCTCACGTGGGAACGGACGGGACGACAGCCGCCGAACGCTTGCTACGCAGCGGCTACGGCGGCGGCTATGCCGGCGAGGCCACGGCCTGGGGCTTCTCCGATCCGCGTCTGGCCATCGAGTTCTGGATGAACAGCGATTCTCACCGGCCGTTGATCCTCAACCGCCTGGGCACAGAGGTCGGGATCGGCTACGTGGAAGATTTCTCGACGACCAACGTCTGGCACTGGACGGCCGAATTCGGCATCGCTTATGGCGCGCCCGTCCGACCCGTTCTGCGGGCGCTAGTCCCGGCCGCGGGTTATAGTGCGCTGGACACCGAGGTCGTTAATTATAGCTGGATGTGGCCGGTCAAGTTGGCGTCTGGCGAGCGCTTCACGGTTTATCTGAAGGTAGGCGAGCGTCTACTCCCGCTGGGCAGTATCGTACAACCCGTTTACGGCAGCCGTTACGTCTTGTCCGTCGATGTGCGGGACATACTCCGTTCGGCTTCATCTGGCGCGGCGCCGCTGGGTGGCACCAATTGGTTGGTGCGCCTCGAAGATGGCTTGGGCAATGCCTTGGCCGAGAGCGAGACACGCGTCGTCGCTTTCACGCCCGATCCGAACGTCATCGAAGCGACGGCCATTCCCACGCTATCTATCGTTACGGCCACGCCTGCCTTGTCGACCGCCACGCCTACGCCGACCCTCTTGCCCACCTCGGAGCCGCCGGGCAATGAACCGCCGCCGGTCATCGTCACGGCCACGCCAGTGCCGACCACCACGCCGGAACCATCGCCCAGCCCCTAGACGGCCGTTCTGTAATCCGTTATAGATAATACGGAACCTAGCGTTCCTTGCGACGAAGGCATCTCCGCTCTACAATTCAATTAGTATGGCAGAGGATCAGATCATCTTCAACGGACGTTATCGCGTCATCGACCGCATTGGCAGCGGCGGCATGTCTGTGGTTTATCGGGCGCAGGACTTGTCGTTGGGGCGAATCGTTGCGGTGAAGGTGCTGCACGAGAATCTGACCGACGATGAAGGTTTCCTGCGCCGCTTCCAGCGCGAGGCCCACTCGGCCGCCAATCTGTCGCATCCCAATATCGTCACGGTTCATGACATTGGCCAGGACAATAACCGCCATTATATCGTGATGGAGTTTGTGGACGGCCGAACTCTCAAGCAACTCGTTCGTCTGCAGAATCAGCAGGGCCGGCCGCTCAGCGTCAGTCTGGCTCTCGATCTGGCCATCCAGATTTGTGCCGGCATCGGCTATGCCCACCGGGCTAACCTGGTGCATTGCGACGTCAAATCACAGAATATACTCGTGACCCGCGATGATCGGGTAAAGGTGGCTGATTTCGGCATCGCCCGCGCCATTAGCGAGGCGACCCAGCACACGGTTGACAGCCAAATTTGGGGTACACCGCACTATTTTTCTCCCGAGCAGGCAGCCGGATTGCCGGCCACGCCGGCCTCAGACGTGTATGCCATCGGCGTCGTCATGTTCGAACTATTGACGGGCCGGTTGCCGTTTCTGGCCGAGACCCATACTGCCCTGGCGCTCAAACACATGCACGAGCCGCCCCCATCGGCCTCAGAGATAAATCCGCTCATTCCCCAACAACTGGATCAAATCATCCGCAAGGTCATGTCCAAAGAACCCGCGGCCCGCTATCGAACGGGAGACCAGTTGGGACGAATTTTGAGCGCTTATCGCCAGAGCAGCCTGCAGGCGACTGGCCCAGTCTCGTTGCTCGACGTGGACATACCCCCCTATGAACTGGCGACGGCGGTGATGCCCCGCCCCTCGGGCACCGGCCGGGAGGAATTTCCGGAAGGCGACATTATCATCCACGCTGGAGACTACGGGACTTCGACATCCCCATCGGACGCCTATACTCGCATTGGCTCTGAAGCTGCCGCGGAACAAGGTCGGGACTGGTTATCTGTTGTCCTGGGTTTCCTGGCTGTGGCGGCCCTTCTGGGCCTCATACCCCTATGGTACTTTGTATTCCTGGCCTATAGCGGCTAGAATGGTGAGCAGGACGTTCGGCCCACGGCCGGAGGCACTTGTATGAATTCAACTCGACTAACAAGATGGCTCGTCTATCTCCTGATCGGAGCGGCAATCGCGGCCGTCTTGTGGAGCTATAGCTCGGCTCCGACCACGCAGAATGACATTGCCATCAGCCGCCTGGCGCAGGAAATCAGTGCCAATGAAGTGGCGGAACTAATCGTCACCAGCGACGGCCGCGAAGTAACCGTCGTTTACGTGGCTCAGAACCGCCAACCCGCACGGGCCAGCATCAGTGACGTGAGTTCTATCGAAGAAGTTCTGGCGGCCTACGGGATCGCCAGCGAAAGCTATACCGATGGCAAGCCGGTCATCACCTATGAACGCCCCAGCCAATGGGGTGGGCTGCTCAATCTCGTCGGCATCTTCCTGCCGGCCCTGCTTATCATCGGCTTTTTCTATTTCATCTTCCGGCAGGCTCAGGGCACCAACAACCAGGCTATGTCCTTCGGCAAGAGTCGGGCACGGATGTTTACCGGTGACCATCCGACGGTGAGTTTCGATGACGTGGCCGGCTGCGATGAGGCCAAGGAGGAACTCCAGGAAATCGTCGAATTCCTCAAGGAGCCGGAGAAATTCGTCAGTTTCGGCGCGCGTATCCCCAAGGGTGTGCTGCTGGTCGGCAGCCCCGGAACGGGCAAGACGCTTATGGCCAAAGCGGTTTCCGGCGAGGCGGGCGTGCCTTTCTTCTCCATTGCCGGATCGGAATTCGTGGAAATGTTCGTCGGCGTGGGCGCTAGTCGTGTTCGTGACCTGTTCGAGCAGGCCAAGCGCAACAGCCCGTGCATCATCTTCATCGACGAGATCGACGCGGTCGGCCGCCAGCGTGGCGCCGGGTTGGGCGGGTCGCACGACGAGCGCGAGCAGACCCTAAACCAGATTCTGGTAGAGATGGACGGCTTCGATACGGATACTCACGTCATCATTCTGGCGGCCACCAACCGGCCAGACATTCTGGACCCAGCCCTGCTTCGCCCGGGTCGATTTGACCGGCGGGTCTTGTTAGACCGGCCCGATATGCGCGGCCGAGAAGCTATTTTTAAAGTTCATGTGCGCGGCAAGCCTCTGGCCAATGCCGTCGATATCTCTGTGCTGGCCAAAGCCACGCCCGGCTTCGTGGGGGCCGACATCGAAAATACGGTCAACGAGGCCGCGTTATTGGCCGCCCGCCGCAACAAAAAGAGTATCGGCATGAATGAGTTCCATGAAGCCATCGAGCGCGTCCAGCTCGGGCCGGAACGTCGGAGCCGAATCATGTCGCCCGAAGAAAAAGAATTGACGGCCTATCACGAAGCCGGCCATGCTATGGTCAGCCACTTCCTGCCCCATGCCCAGACGCTGCGCAAGATCACCATCATCCCGCGCGGTATGGCCGGGGGCGTCACGTGGTACATGGACGAGGACACGAGCTTCCTGACCCGTTCCAAGTTCGAGGCGATGATCGCTACGGCTTTGGGCGGCCGGGTTGCCGAGGAGATCGTGTTCGGCGAGATCACCACTGGGGCCAGCAATGACCTGCAACAGGTGACACGCATCGCGCGGGCCATGGTGACGCAGTACGGCATGAGTACTGAACTCGGCCTGCGGGTGTATGGTGAGAAGCAGGAACTTGTATTTCTCGGCCGCGAGATTAGTGAACAGCGCGATTACTCCGACGCCATCGCCGAGCAAATTGATGCCGAGGTGCGGCGTATCATCGACCTGGCCCACCAGCTGGCGACGTCCCTATTGACCGAGCACCGCGATAAGCTGGATTTGGTTTCCCAGAAGCTGCTGGAAGTTGAGACGCTCGAAGCGGTGGAGTTTCTGGCCATCATGGAAGGTAAAGATTTGCCGGCGTCGCCGCCTTCCGGCAGCTCGAAGGTTAGTCCCACGCCCAAAGCCGCTGAGGCGAGCGAGCGCCACCGGCCATCGCTAGACCTGCCGCCCTCTCCGTCGCCGGCCTGATAGATTGCCGTGCCTTGCGGTAGAACCAACTTCGTAGATCATGGCTGACACCGGCGTACTTGCGCAAGCGTTCGGGTATCTCAATGATGTCCTGCAATCCATCATTGTCATCTTCGGCGCCGCCGTAGTCCTCTATAACATTCCCCGGCTCTCGCGTGGGATCGTACCGCGAGTTTTCGCCACGCTTATTTCCTTCGTCATTCTCGTCTATCTGGCCGAGCTGTTGGTCAGCCGGGCAGTGGCTGTTGAATCGGCCGAGTTCCTGCTGCGTCTGGGGTGGATCGGCATCGCTATGGTTCCGGCAGCTCAATTCCACTTGTCCGATACGCTCCTGACGACCACGGGCAAACTGTCGCGCCGGCGGCATAGGTTGGTGATTCTGGGCTATCTGACGGGTATTGGATTTGCTCTGGTGGGTCTGTTTAGCGATTTTGTCGTCGGGCCGCCATCCCCAGAGGCGGCCGTGCCGCGCCTGACCAGCGGCCCATTCTTCCCTCTGTTGGCCGCTTATTTCTGGGGGGTGGCTTTCGCCAGTATTTACAACGTCTGGCGCGCGCGGCAACGATGCCTGACCACCACGACCCGCCGTCGCATGACGACAACCCTGTTTGCCTTTATGGCCGCACCGCTGGGTGTCTTTCCCTATACGCTGCTCTTTGGCGACCCCACGGCGGACATGCCCCTGTTTTTATGGCCAGTCCTGATCATTGGCAATTTTGCCGTAAGTCTTCTCTTTGCTGTGCTGACGTCGCAACTGGTCTACGTCGGCTCGGTTTCGCCCGACCGTATCGTGCGGGTGCGCCTCTACAAGTATATGGCTCGTGTCCCCTTGGCCGCGACCATCGTCTTGCTGGTTTTTGTGCTCGTCAATCGCGCGCCATTGCTCCTGGGCCTCCATCGCGAGGTGGTCTTGGGTTTTGCCGTCGTGGCGACGGTGATGATCGTGGAATGGATCATCCACCAGTACAAGAGTACGTTTGAGCGCGCTTTCCAGTTGGATGATGATCCGGACGTCAGGCGTATTCAGGCGCTCTCCGAGCGGCTTCTGACGACGAGCGATCTGAAACAATTCCTGGAAAGCGTGTTGGCCGCTACCTGTGAAGCGGTCAGGACGCCCACGGCCTTCGTCGCCGGGCTGACGCCTAACGGCCCGCAGCTTGAGGCCGTGGTGGGTCCTCTGGACGGCATGGCTAGCGTCGAACTGCAAAAGCTCTCGCTGCCGGTGCGCGGTCTCGACGACACGAGTGCGAACGGAGAAGACCCGGCCGACAATTTCTTTGTATGGGGCGACTACTGGATCCAACCTCTCTACAATGAAC
Organism: Promineifilum sp.; assembly: GCA_017983515.1. Classification (GTDB taxonomy): domain Bacteria; phylum Chloroflexota; class Anaerolineae; order Promineifilales; family Promineifilaceae; genus Promineifilum. The sequence continues at coordinate 217,480 of JAGOBF010000002.1, forward strand.
GTAGTGACATCTTGCTGGGGATTCTGGGCATGAAAGCGCGCGCGCCGGAGCCGGACTTGACGTCGGATGAACTGGAGATGTTGTCCCGCCTGCGAATTCAGGCCGCCTCCGCCCTGGAAGATCGCATCCTGCAGCAGGAAGTATTCGCCGCGGTAGAAGGTATTTTGCCGGGAATCATCGCCTTGCAAGAGAGACGCAGCGCGGCTACGTTCGGCGGCCTGCCCGTACTGACGGCCTCGACAGCGATCGCGCACGAGGAGCTTCTGCAGGACCCCGAATTCGGCAACATGGTGCGCGAAGCCTTGACCCACTATTGGGGCGGCCCGAAACTGACCGAAAGCCCGCTGTTGCAATTGGAAGTCGTCCAGCGCGAGCTGGAAGACCACGACAATAATCCCGTCAGTGCTCTGCGGGCGATCCTGGCGGAGGCCATCGAACAGCAAAAGCCCGACGGCCAGCGCAGCCTGACAACGACCGAGTGGATTCTCTACAATATTCTCGATCTGAAATTCGTCCAGGGCCGCCGCGTGAGGGATGTCGCCCGCCGTTTGGCGATGAGTGAATCGGATCTGTATCGCAAGCAACGGGTCGCCATCGAGAATGTGGCCCGGACAATCGCCACCATGGAGCGCGCCACCCTGGACGATAATGAGGCCATCCTTGAACCATCCGTCGCCATCGACAACTCCCTTATTCCCGGATAGCACGCCGTTTGCCTATGACAAGGGCGAGCTTTATTGTGAGGCCGTTCCGCTGACCGAGATTGCCACAACGGTGGGAACGCCGTTTTACGTCTATAGTCAGGCAGAGATGCTGGAGCGCGCGCGAGCGTTGACCGAGGCGGCCGGGAGGGTCACCAACGGCCGCGCCCTGGTTTGCTATGCGGTGAAGGCCAACGCCAATCCTGTTTTGCTGCGCATGTTGGTCGCGGCCGGGCTGGGAACCGATGTGACCAGCGGAGGGGAGATGTTTTTGGCCTGTCATGCGGGTGTGGCTCCCGGCAAGGTCATTTTCTCCGGGGTCGGCAAGCAGGCAGCCGAGATCGCCGAGGCCATCACCCTGAGGATTCGCGCCATTCATGTGGAATCGGAAATGGAGCTGGCCGCCGTCGCCGAGGAGGCCGAGCGGCTGGGCATCATCGCGCCCGTGGGGGTTCGCGTCAACCCCAATATCAGCGCCGCCACCCATCCCTATATCAGCACCGGACTGCACGGCCACAAGTTCGGCGTGCCGCGAGAGCGCGCCGTGGCTATGCTCCATTTCGCCGCTTCCCATCCCTGGCTAAAGCCTGTGGGCCTGGCCGCGCACATCGGTTCGCAGATCACCGAACTGGATCCGTTCGTCCAGTCGGTAAGGTTCCTGGTCGAGTTGGCGGACGAGATGAAGGGCGCGGGCGTTTCTCTGGAATATATAGATGCCGGGGGCGGCCTGGGCATCGATTATGAGCAAGCGGCGCCCGATGCCGCTGAATGGGTTGGCACGATTGGATCGATCATCTCGGGCGCAGGCTATGGTTTGGTCATCGAACCCGGCCGCTCGATCATCGGCCGCGCCGGGGCACTGGTGACGCGCGTGGTCTACACCAAGGAACAGGGCACGAAACGCTTCATCATTACCGATGCGGGGATGACCGATCTCATCCGGCCGACGCTGTATCAGGCCTATCATCCCGTTGCTCCGGTGGTCGAAACCACGGCGTTGCCGGAGACGGTGGATATAGTCGGGCCGATTTGCGAGACGAGTGACTTCCTGGCGCGGGATCGTTCCTTGCCGCCGGCGGGCAAGGGCGACTTGCTGGCCGTATTACACGCCGGAGCCTATGGCTATGCCATGAGTTCCAATTACAACGGCCGTCTGCGCCCGGCCGAAGTGCTGGTCGAGGGCGATGCCTTTCGGATCATTCGTCGCCGGCAAACTTATGAGGCGCTATTGGCGGGCACGGAATAGGGGCGCCTGCCCCGATGCCTATGGCAAGCAAGCGTTGTACAAGTAATCCCAGGTATAGATGCCGGAATCATGGCCGTCGCTCCACACGAACTGGACAGCATAGCTGCCGACGGGCGTGGCTTTGTCCAGATTGAGCGCGAGGTCGACGGTCTTCTCCAACAACAGCTTGTCGGCCGGGCGTCCCATGTTGTCGTGGCCGCCCTGGCATTGGACGCAGGGGCACACAGCCCGTAGCCCGGCAAAGGAGTAATGGCATTCGCGGCCGTCGTTCCAATTAATAGTGAGCAGGCGCTGCTCCCGATCGGCTGTCACGTTGACGGGTCGTACCTTGTTCTTTAGTGGGATCATAGATTAATTTCCATTTAGCGATGTCAGTCGCTCGCGAATCTCGCGCCGTCCGGCTTCCAGCCCGGCCAGCTTCTCCCGTTCTTTGCGGACGACCGCCTCAGGCGCTTTACCGGCAAACGGGCCGGCCAGCAACGTCGTCAGGCGCTCGATCTGGCCGCTCAGTTCGGCGTTTTCCTTCTCCAGGCGCGCCCGTTCGGCATCCAAATCCACCAGTCCAGCCATCGGCAAGTAGCAGGTGATCGCTCCCAGGGCCAGCGTGATGGCCTGCGCCGGCGGGTCGATGGTGGGGGCGATGGTCAGTTGGTCGTCGTCGAGCCGCGCCAGGGCCGCCACCAGCGGCCGCTGCGATTGCAGCAAATCGAACTTTTCACCGGCGGCGATTAGGGCGGCGATATGACGGCCGGGTTCCACGCCCTGTTCCGACCGCGCATTGCGAATACGCCGGATTAGGTCGCGCAGCAACTCCACATCGGCTGCGGCTTGGGCATGATTCAGGATCGGCCGCGGCCAGTCAGCGATGATCAACGCCTCGGCCCAGCCTTCAGACGGGCCAAGGCCCTGACCCGACGCCAGCGCCGTGGATCGCAGTTGTTGCCATATCTCTTCGGTCACGAAGGGAATGAACGGGTGCAGCAGTCGCAGGCTGTGATCGAGGACGGTGGTCAACACGTGGAGCGTCGTCCACGCCGCTGCGCCACCCGCGTTCAACTGTACTTTAGCGATCTCCACATACCAATCGGCGAAGTCATTCCACAAGAAGTCATAAATTTGCCGGCCGGCCTCGCCGAACAGATAGCCGTCCATCAGCCGGTCGGTAGTATCGATCAACTCCGCGAGTCGGGTGAGTATCCAGCGATCGGCCGGGCTAAACGCCGCGGCCATGTCCTGCGGTCGATCTTGTTCGCGAACCCTCTCATAGTTGCGAATGATGAAGCGGGCCACATTCCAGATCTTGTTGCCGAAATTGCGGTTGCTCTCCACCCGTTCCAGGGACAGGTTGAGGTCATTGCCGGGTGAGCCGGCCGTGAGCAGCGTGAAGCGCAGCGCGTCCGCCCCGAATTCCTGGATGACGTCCAGCGGATCGGTCACATTGCCGATGGACTTGCTCATCTTGCGGCCCAGCTCATCGCGAACGAGACCGTGCAGGTACACGGTATGGAAAGGGATGTCGTTCGTGAACAGCGCCCCGGCCATGACCATGCGGGCCACCCAGAAGAAGAGGATATCATAGCCGGTCTCCATGACATCGGTCGGATAGAAGCGGGCAAGATCGGCCGTTTGCTCCGGCCAGCCAAGTGTCGAGAACGGCCACAAGGCGCTGCTGAACCACGTGTCGAGCACGTCCGGGTCCTGGGTGATGTCCGCCTGGCCGCATCTTTCGCAAGCCGTCGGATCCGTCGCCGCCACCGTCTGATGGCCGCAGGCGGCGCACGTCCACACCGGAATGCGATGGCCCCACCATAGTTGGCGGCTTATGCACCAGGGATGGATATTGGTCAGCCAATTGTCCCAGGTCTTGACGAAGTGGCTGGGGATGATAGTGATCCGGCCGCTATGGACGGCGGCGAGGGCCATTTCAGCCTGGGGTTTGGTGTTCACAAACCACTGCTTGCTGATCAACGGTTCGATGATCTCGCCGCCGCGCTGGCTGCGGGGGACGTTGAGCGTGTATGGCTCGGTCTTGATCGTCAGGCCGGCGGCCTCCATGTCGGCCCACAGGCGCGCGCGCGCCTCGAAGCGTTCCAGTCCGGCATAGGGGCCGGCCGCTTCGGCCATCGTCGCGTCCTTGTTCATGACGGAGATGATCGCCAGGTTGTGGCGGCGGCCGATCTCGAAGTCATTGAGGTCGTGGCCGGGCGTTATTTTCAGCGCGCCCGTGCCAAAGGCCATCTCCACGTACGAATCGGCGATGATGGGAATTTCGCGGTTCAGGACGGGCACTAGCGCTGTACGGCCCACGTAGTCGGTGAAACGGGCGTCGTTGGGATGGACGGCCACGGCCGTGTCGCCCAAAATGGTCTCCGGCCGCGTGGTGGCCACCGGCAGATAGCCGCCGCCCGCCACCGGGTACTTGAAATAGTAGAGCAAGCCCTGCTCCTGACTATATTCCACTTCAAGGTCGGAGACGGCCGTTTGCAGGCCGGGCGACCAGTTGACCAGATATTCATCCTGATAAATGAGGCCCAGACGATAGAGACGGACAAACGCCTCACGCACAGCGGCCGACAGGCCGTCATCGAAGGTGAAGCGTTCGCGATCCCAGTCACACGACGCGCCCAAGCGGCGCAACTGACCGGTGATGTAGCTGCCGTACTTCTCCTTCCAGGCCCAGGTGCGACGCAGAAACGCCTCGCGGCCGATTTCCGCCCGCGAGGTGCCTTCTTCGCGCAATAGTTTTTCGACCTGCAACTGTGTGGCGATGCCGGCATGATCGACGCCCGGCACCCAGAGCGCGGCCCGCCCTTGCATACGCGCGCGGCGGATCATCAGGTCTTCAAGGGCGACGAACATGACGTGCCCCATGTGTAACTCGCCCGTCACGTTCGGCGGGGGAATGGAGATGACGAAGGGCGTGGCATCGGCCGGTCGCGCCTCGGGCTTAAACCAGCCGTTCTCCTCCCACCATTGGTATAGTCGCTCCTCGGTCCCGTGAAAGTCGTAGGCTTTGGGCATCTCAGTCATGTTCTACCTCTTGGTGTGTCATTGCAGCTTGGCAGGTAGGTCTCCGAGCCATCCGACAGCTGCCGAACCATCCTGACAAAATCAAAAGCGCTCTCGCCAATCAAGGACGAGAGCGCTTAGCTCACGCGGTACCACCTTGCTTCCGGGCCACTTGGACCGGCGCTCGTTGCAGCGCTAACGGGCTGACCCGCTGTTGCCTACTTGTTTTCGGCGACAGGACTCCCGGGCGACTTCGGCACACTTGCTACGGTAGAGGCTTTCAGCCAATGACCTCTACTCTCTGGGCGGGCAGGAAAGTGCCTACTACTCCCGTTCACAGTCGATACGTCATTTAATTAATGGGCAGTATAACAAGGTCAGGAATGCACGTCAATAGCCGCCTAATTTTCCAAGATGACGATTTCGCTGATCGTGTCCCCCGGTTCGGTGGCTGTTTGCGGATCGCGAAGGGTAATATCGCTCAACACGTCGTCCCCTTCGACCAGTTCGCCAAATATCGTGTGTGCCCCATCCAGGCGGGTCACGGGCGCGAACGTGACGAAGAACTGGCTGCCGTTTGTGCCCGGGCCGGCATTGGCCATCGCCAGCAGGCCGCGCCGGTCGAAAGACAAGCCGTTGTCGGTCTCGTCAGCAAAGAAGTAACCCGGGCCGCCGCTGCCAGTTCCAGACGGGTCGCCGCCCTGGGCCATGAAATCTGACAGGACGCGATGGAATGTCGTGCCGTCGTAATAACCCTGATTGGCCAAGAAGACGAAGTTGTTGACCGTCAGCGGGGCTTCATCGTCGAACAGGTTGAAAACCATCTCGCCGCCGCCGGCCATGCGTATAACCGCCTGATAATCTTTGGCCGTGTCGATGGTCATCTCCGGCGCGGCTTGGTAATAGTTAATCCGTTCGGCCGGATCGATTGCCGTCAACGGCCGGTCGCTGGCGGCCGCCGTGACGCCGGCCGTGGTCTCGTTGTCGCCGCCACGATTTAGAAAGCTCACCAGGATGACCAGGGCCAACAACCCGACGATCACCCCGCCGATGATCAGGTTGCGCTGTTTCTCCTTCTGGCGGCGCAGTTCCTCCTGTTTACGCCGTTCGGAGACAGATGGTGCTCGATTAGGATTTTTCGACATGGATTCATGCTCCTCTTTAGAGATAGGTGATAACGTTAGGGTCGTTGGCTCAAGGGCAGGTAACTCTGGATGGGCGCCGGGAACTCCGCCCGGGCGACGATCTCCGGTGGGCTTTTGCTGTCTTCCCAGATTGCGCGCAACGTCGCGCCATCCGCGCCGCCCAAATCACTCAGAAACTCGATATACTCACCGGATGACAGTTGATAATAGAGAGTAGCCACGATGTGGCTTGTCGCGCCCGGCACGACGTACGTGGTATCGTCCCAGAACTGCCCGTCCTCGTAATCCGTGCCCACAGGTCTCATTCCCGGCCGGTCGAAGGCGGCCACCGTGTAGCCGCGCGGCGGTATGCGGTTGTCCTTGATGGTCGTGTTGTTGAGGGCAAAATGGAACGTGGGCCCGGCATCGAGGCCGGCGAACGCGGCCATTTCCGGCGTCAGCCCTTGCTTCACTTCGTAAACCTTGATGGAACCGTCTTCGGTCAACACGCCGGTCGCCGGGTCGTAGGCGCCCGATTCAAACAGCAACGCCCCGGAAGCATTATAAGCCTTCAGATTGATCCACATGCGCCGCCCTTCGGGATAGCCGGTGGGTAGCTTGTGTCCCGTCTCGTTTATGACCCGCACAGTGACGATCTTTTGTCCGGCGTCCTCCTCTACACTCAGGTTCAACGTTGCCGCACGCCGCAGCATGATTTGCGCTTGGACGGCGGTTTGATCGAGCGCTGATGCGTCGGCCGGGTTGCTCAGCCGCCAGCGTGAGTCTTGCAGTATCTTCGGCACCCATGAGTTGCCCCCGACGAAGATGTGCGCCGGTAGGCAGCCGGTCGTGGCGCAATCGCGATAGGTAGGATTGAACGTCGTTTCGGCCGCTACGCCCACGGTGCGCACCATATGGCAGTCCTGACAGGATTCGACGATACCATCGGGCTTGGCCCCGGCGAATTGCGGCGCATAGACGCCGCGGGCAGCGTAGTCGCTGTGCAACCACTCTTCGTAAGTTCGCTCGACCGGGAACAGCTCATCCTTACCGAATGAACCGGCCGGGCTGTGCAAATCATTGGGCCAGTATTGCGGCTCGCCGCCGCCCGGCGGGTTCTCGTTCCAACTCAGCAGCGGGTTATCGACGTTGTGGCAACTGCCGCACAGGCGCGAGGCGGCCAGCGCGTCGTCCTGGCCTTGGAACCGGGCTTGCCTGGCCTTATGGTAATTAAAATTGTCGTCCAGAGCGAACGGCCCGCGCCGGTTGTCTTCCGGGTCGAGGATGAGCATGGCTGTAGCAAAGTGGCCGGTGGGGGGCGGCGATACGAGCGCGGCGCGAATCCCCGCGTCCAGTTGCGCGACCTGATCGGCTGCGCCGGGCACGGGATCCACCATGCGGTGGCAGACGGTGCAGGCTACCCCGGCACTGATGTCGGCCGGGGTCAGATCGCCACCGTCCAACGCGCCGGCGCGTGCCGCGTACCAGGCCTTTGGCGCGTGACAGCGCAGACAATACTCACCGGCATCGGCGGCGTCATTCTTGGCCACGGCAAACGCGGCCCAGAAGACCGGGTCGCGCCCGGCCTGGCCCATCATGCTGCCGCGCCAGGCTTTGAAGATCGGGTCGGTGTGGCAGCCGTCGCACGTGTCCACCGTGATGGGGTCGGTCAGGCCGCCCGACTGGGTACCCGGCAGAAAGAAGTCTTCTCGGTTGGTCGCCAGCGGCAGGTTGTCCGCACGTTGCTGGCCGGGCGACTCAATACCGGGGTCATCGTCTTCCCCGGCCAGGGCGCGGCCGATACCCGCAGCCATCAGCAAGACGCCGGCAACTATGCAGGCCCATAAGAACAGATTGACTCTCCGTTGATGATGGGCAGATATCGCAGTGACAGCTCGATGTCGGTTCGAGTTCATGCTAAGTTGCTCTCCTTCCATTTACGCTCCAGCCAACTGATGGCTGCTATCCCCAGCACGGCCGCGGCCCCGGCCACGATGTAGCCTTCGATGATCGTCGCCTGGGTAATGAATAAGGCCATCATACCCAAAATACCGCTAAACAAGTAGAGAATGAGCACCGCTTCACGCGGCGAAAAGCCTAATTGGACCAGACGATGGCTGGTATGATCTTTTCCGGCCGTGTTGGGGCTGAGTCCTCGTCTAAGGCGCGAAAGCACGACCAGCACCATATCGAAAATAGGCAACCCGAACAAGAACACCGGCACCATCCAGGTGACGAAATTGGAATTGTCGGGAAAGCGTAACTGGATGCCCATCGTCGCCAGCAAAAAGCCAAGGAATAAGGAGCCCACGTCGCCCATGAAGATCTTGGCCGGCGGTAAATTATAGCGCAAGAACCCCAGACAAGCGCCCAGCAGCCCGGCGGACAGCGCGCCCACCAGGAACTGTCCATTGCTCAGCGACAACAACAAAATGAAAGCGGCGATGACCGCCGCGACCCCGGCCGTCAGCCCATCCATATTGTCAAGGAAGTTGATGGCGTTCGTGATGCCCAATAGCCACAAAAGGGTGACGGCATAATTGACTACGTCCGGGACGGGCAGCCGTACGCGGATGCCAAAATAGGCCAAAATGAGAAAACCGAGGATTTGCCCCAGGAGTTTCAACCAGGCGGGCAGCGGACGATAATCATCGATCAAGCCGGTCAGGGCGACCACTGTAGCCGCCAACACCACGCCGATTACCGTCGGCTGCGGGTTGCCACCATAGAAGATCAAGACACCGATGATGGCCCCGAAGAAGATGGCTGCGCCGCCCAGCAGAGGGGTTGGTGTTCGATGGACTTTGCGCTGGGAAGGAGCATCGACCAGGCCCAAGGCCAAAGCAGCGCGCCGTGCCCAGGGGATGCTACCCAGGGTGAGGGTCAGCGCGATGAGGAAGACGGCGAGAAATGCGCGCATAAGGTCGGCGTCCGGTTTAGTATCCGGCCCCTTAATGGCCGGCGATTTGGTCTCATTCGTCGCCCAAGCCCGTCAGAAAGGCTTGTATTTGAGCGGCTGTCTCGGCGCCGGCCGTCGCCAATGCCTTTTCGGCCAAGGTCCTGGCTTCGGCCGTGTCGCCCCTTCCGGCGGCGATCTGCGCCGCCAGAAAATCGATTTCGGCCGTGGGGAAAGCGGCCGGCTCATTTTGGGTGCGTGCGTCGTCGATGGCGGCTTGAGCCTGGTCGTATTCCCCAAGTTGCCGGTAGATTTCGGCCAGTTGGACCCGGGCCCGGATATTGCCGGGGGCGGATGCCACTGCCTGTTCGAGCGCGGCGGCGGCCGTTTGGTACATCGTGTCGCGTTCCGCGTCGGCACGGCCGCTACTGCACAAGATGTAAGCATCAGCCCGCGCCAGGTGGTTCTGAGCGTAAAACGGGTCGATCGCCACCGCTTCGTCGTAAAGGGCCAGAGCGCGGTCGCAGTCGCCCTCTACTTCCAGGATGAGGCGGGCCAATTCATTGCGTATCACCGAATTCTGCGGGCTAAGCGTCAGCGCTAGCCGATAATAGCGCTCGGCTAGCGCCAACCGCTCACTCTTTTCGGCCTCGTCGGTCACGGCCGCGTACCAACGGGTATTAAGCCGGGCAAGATTGGCGGTATGATCCGTATTTAAAGGGTTTAGATCTTGGGCCTGAAATAACAGATTTTCGGCCGAGGACAGCAGATCGGCCTGTTCGCCGGGGTCCTGGGTAAGGGCGGCGCGCTCCAGATAAGCTCGTCCCAGAAATAGATAATAGAAATCCTCGCTCGGCATGCGGTCGATGGCCGTCGTATAGATGGCGATGGCCGTGTCCCATAAACCGCGTCGCGTGTCGGCATCGACTTGCGTGGAGCGGGTAGCCTGACTTTCGTAGGGCTGCGCCCGTTTATAAATCATATCCGCCTGTACTTGTCGTACGTTGGTCTGCGAAATGATGAAAAAGGCGAGGAGAAGGGCCCCAATTAGACTGCTATAGACCAGGAGCGGCGAGGCAGGCGTTCGTGCCCGTCGCTCGGCGCGAATGTCGGGCCAACTGATTGCCAGGGCCAGCAGAAACACGATGGCGATTATAAACACGTAGAAGAAAGCGAGCAGGCGGCCGGCCTGGGCAGCTTCGAGCGCCCTGAGCATCGCGGTTGAGGTTGCGTCCTGACTCTGATAAAACAACAGGGAACGATAATTTGCGGCGTGGAGATAGATGTAGCCGAAACCGCCCACCAGCGAGAGCAGCACGGCGCCGGCGGCGGGCAGGAGCGACTGGTGCCAGCCGTCGTCCCACAATAACCAAAGCGCGGCGGCTCCCCCGGCTATCAAGAGCAACGCGGGGACGCCTCCACCGGCTATGAGGACAGGCACCGCCAAAATAATGAGTGCCGCCGCGACGATACCACCGGCCAGTCGCGCTGCGCGTCGGCTGAGCAGGAGCAGGACGGCTATCAGCGCACAGGTGATGCCGCCTATCAGGGCCAAGCTGAGACCGAGCACGGCCGTGGCCGTGCCGGCCGAGAGCAGAAAGCGCGCGCCGATACCGGCCAGGGCGAGGGTCAGAAACACCCCGGCCGCGCCTTGCCGTCGGCCGACGCTCGTTGGGCCAGATGATTCGAAGTTTATCTCGCCGTGCTTGATCATCTCTCCCAGGAACACCAGCCAGCCCAATGCCCACGAGAGGACGATCATCGACAGCACGAACGGCCAGGCGACGAAATCCCGCCGCGCATTTTGCAACAGCGATTGCCGGATTATCTCGCCGACTGACAGGTCGGCCGCTCCGGTAATGACTTTGCCCGGTGGGAGGGCATAAGTGATGAAGCCGTAGCCAAAGAGGACGAGCATGAGTGCCATCAGCGCGGCCGGGATCAGCAAGCGCTCCCAACCCGATGGAGGGCGAGGTGAGGCAGGTGTCGAATTGCCGCCGCGCCGTTTACGTTTATCGCCTCGCGCGGCCGGCGGCGAGGATACTTCTTCCGGTTCCAAAGCCGGTTGGCGCAGGCGATGACCCAGTGCGAACATCAGGGCGACGTAGACGAAAAAGTAGAGCCGCGTGGCCGAGATGGCGATGCCGAAATGTATTTCGACGTAATGGGCCAGGACAGCCGCAACCAGCGCGTTCATTAAGAGATTGTCGGCCGCGAAGGGCAGCGCGGCGGCTGTGGATGGATTTACCGCGTCGCTTTCCACGCGGCCGAAGAGGGCATAGTAGATCAGGTAGACGATGACGCCGACGATGACGCCCGTCGGCACTGCCAC
>JAGOBF010000022.1 GCA_017983515.1 Promineifilum sp.
TGCGGCAGCTCGCGGTGGTCGCGGGTGGAGACGCCGGGAATCGTTCCGATGCTTATCCCCGGTTTTGCGGTGGCCAGGGCGTCGGCCAGCCTGACCAATGGTTCTTCGTATTCATCGGCGATGACGGAATCGGCCACCGTGTTAAGCAGGTAATCGGCGTTGAGCCAGGCGTATAGTCCGTAGAAGGCGATGTGCGCCGTGGGATTGAGCGTACGCACCTCTTTGGCCGCGCGCAGGCCCAGGCGCAGGGCGGTGTGCATGGGGGCGGCAATTCCGACCAGGCGCGCGGCAGTGGCTGATTCGCGCGGCAGGGCTTCGACGGATAGATCGACCGCGCGGACGGCGTGACCCGCCCCACGCAGGGCGGCCGACGGCCAGGCCAAACTCAGCGGCTGGTGGCCCATCTCATAGCAGGCCAGGAGCAATATGTCCCGTTGGGAGGCCATATGACGTTATTTGCGCGCCGGGCCACCCTTGCCGCCGGCCACGGGCGCGTTGTTGATGCCGGCGCTTTGGCCTTCGTCAAAGAGAAACGCTTCCATCTGCTCGAACAGGAACTCCTGCGCCCGCGGGTCGGCCATGTTCAGACCATAGTGATTGATGATCAGCCGAGCCTGATCCTGCCACTGACTGTAGGCGAACTTGGATATGTTCTCAAAGATGCGCTGCCCCAGCGGGCCGGGGAAGGGCGGCCGGTCGAGCGCGGGCAGTTCCATCCCCAGCTTGGCGCAATCGACCACGGTCATCGTTTTTGTCTCTCTGGTCATATGCTCTCGATTCCTTGTGAAGAAAGGTATCGTCTCCACAGCTTTCACGGATTTGCCGGAAATGCGCTTGGGAAGTTCGTGTCATTTCCAGGTTCCTTCTCAAATGATCAGGGCAATGATAAGACTTTCGTCGCGTTACCGCAATACGATCACCGCGAATATGAGACTTTCCCGAAGCAACCATACGTTATAATATATGGTTATGGATGCGAAGGAGCCGATTGCCAGTGAGCTGAACGTATTGTTTTTCGGGCTGCCGTTCGGAGCGTCGGCCATTGTGTTGCAGGGCCTGCTCGATCATGGGCTGAGCGTGACCGGTGTGGTGCTTCCCGTCGACGCCGTTCCCCATCTGTCGTCCGGTTCGCGGTCGGCGTGGAGCCGTCTGGAGCCGCCGGCCCCAACCGGACAGCTGATGCTGAGCGATCACACAACCGGCGGGACGATGGAAGTGGCCTGGGCGGCCGGGCTGCCCGTGTTCGCCGTAGGTGATTTGTCTCATCCTGATACGTTGGCGCTGCTCGCCGCTTTGCGGGCCGATGTCGCGGTTGTGGGCTGTTTCACGCATCGAATTCCGCGCGCCGTCCGGGAGCTTCCGCGGCTGGGCTTTCTTAACCTGCATCCCTCACTCCTGCCGGCATATCGCGGCCCGACGCCAGTATTCTGGCAACTACGCGACGGGGCCGAAGCGGGCGTGACCGTCCACTATCTGGACGAGGGCCTGGACACGGGTGACATCGCGGCCCAGAGTGCCGTGCCGTTGCCTGACGGTATCAGCGAAGCGGCGGCCGAGCAGCACCTCATGCTGAGTGGGGTGGCGTTGTTGCGCGATGTGCTGGGGGAATTAGCCGAAGGGATCGTCCGGCGGCGGCCGCAACCCCGCGGCGGCAGCTACTTCAGCTTTCCCGATGAAACGGATTTCGCCCTGCAGACAAACCGGCCGGCGCGCCAGGCCTACAACTTCATGCGGGGCACGGCGGACCGGGGCATGCCGTATCCGGTGGACATTGCCGGCCGGACTGAACTATTGGCGACGGCCGATCATTATGAGGCTGAGCTTGAACTCGATCGACTGAGCGTGCGGCACGGGCGTCATATCCTTATCCGTTTTAATCCCGGTATCCTCTATGCCCGGACAGTCGCCTGATTCCATCGGCCGATATCACCGGCCGCTTTGGCTCCTGCTGAGCCTGGTCATCGGGACTGCCGGAGCTTTATTCCTGCTCCGGCCGCGAGCAGCGGGGGCGGTCTTGCCCGCCATCCTCATCGACAGTGTTCTGTACGACGGCAACGCTTTGAACGACGCCGACGAAGCCGTTCGCCTCGTCAATGTGGCCCAGAGCCCGGTCGATCTCAGCGGCTGGCGGCTGAGCGATGGCGGGACGGCGGCTCCGCTGCCGCCCGGAATAACCCTGGGTGTGGGGGAGGGCCTGTGGTTGACCGGAGACGCGGCTGCCTTTCGCGCCCAATTCGGGCACGACGCCGATCTCGAATTAAGTCCCTGGCCCGGCTTCGCCAATGCGGGGGATGAGGTGGCGCTGCTGGACGCTGGTGGCGTGCCGGTCGATACGCTCGTCTATCGGGCCGGGGACGCCACGTCGCCGGGCTGGAACGGCGCGGCCCTGGAGCCTTATCTCGTGTCAGGCGTGTTCAGCGCCGAGGGACAGATTCTCTATCGCAAGCGCGATCAGGTGACTGGCGCGCTCACCGTCGACACCAACACGGCCGTCGACTGGGCACAGGACAGGGGGGACGTCATCAACGGCCGCAAGGTGCGCTACCCGGGTTGGGCGGGCGACCGTTTTTTCAGACCTGAACCCCTGACCGCCGACGCGAAACTCACGGTGGCCGTGGCCCCGGATAACGCGTATAACGCCCTCGTCGATTTGATAAGGTCGGCGCGGTTCTCAGTTCAATTGGCCTCGTTGATGTTGGAAAATGTACCCTTTGCCCAGGAATTAGCCGCGGCCGCCCGACGGGGAGTAGCGGTGACGATCCTGCTGGAAGGCGGGCCGCCGGGCGGCATCACCGATCAGGAGCGCTACGTGTGCGGACTCATTGAGAACGCCGGCGGCGCCTGCTGGTTCATGATCGCCGACGATGCCCGGCACATCCACGACCGCTACCGCTATATGCACGCCAAGTACATGATCATCGATGGGGTCACCGCTGCAATCGGCAGCGAGAATTTCAGCCCCGACAGCTTGCCCAGCGACGACAAGATCGACGGCACATGGGGCCGGCGCGGCATCTTCCTGATCACCGACGCGCCGGGCGTCGCCGCTCATCTGGCGGCTGTCTTCGCCGATGATCTGGACATGGCCCACATCGACCTGTGGCGTTGGTCGGCCGCTGATCCGCTCTACGGTGAGCCGCCTCCCGGCTACATTCCTACTATCGCATCGGGAGGCATCACCTACACCGTCCGTTATCCGTCGCCGATGACCTTTCTGGACACTCACACATTTGAGATTTTGCAGGCCCCCGAAAATGCCTTGCGCGATGTGGATGGGCTGCTGGGGCTCGTCGGGAGAGCCGGAGCGGGGGATCGGCTGCTGATCCAGCAATTATCCGAGCGGCCGCACTGGGGCCCGACCACGAGCAACGCGGCCGCCGATCCAAATCCACGGCTGGAGGCGTACATGGCCGCCGCGCGACGCGGCGCGAAAGTCGAGTTGATGCTTGATGCCTTTTTCGATGAAACCGCCAACACCGTCAGCAATGCCGCCGCCTGCGCTTATGTTAATACGATAGCGCGTCTGGAGAGGCTTGCTCTGCGGTGCGAGTTGGGCAATCCGACCGGCCTGGGCATCCACAACAAGATGGTGCTGGCCCAGATTGACGGCCGGGGATACGTCCATGTTGGCAGCATCAACGGCACGGAACTGTCGAACAAGGGCAATCGCGAGATGGCATTGCAGGTGCAATCCGACGCGGCTTATGCCTATCTGGCCGAACTCTTTTCGCGTGACCTGACGCGAGTAGTCTACCTGCCTGTATCAATGGGTAACTTCCGGGGGCCGGTAAATCGGCTGCTCATCAGCGAGATCGTCTACGACACGCCCGGCCCGGATGAGGCTGAATTCGTGGAGTTGGTGAACCCAACGGAGGCCGCCATCGATCTGACCGGCTACGCCCTGGGCGACGCCGTCCTGATGACCGATTTCGAGGACCGGCGCTTCTTCCCGCCAGAGACGATCATCGAGGCCAATCGGCCCTTGGTCGTCACCCTCTCGGCGGTTGCCTTTCGCGCCGCCTTTGGCGTCCAGCCCGACCTGGAGATCGTTAACAGCGACCCGCTGGTGCCGGACATGATCGATGACCCCGCCTGGGGTGATCCGAAGGCGATATTTCAGCTGGGCAACAGCGGCGATGAGGTCGTCTTGTGGCAGGGCAGCGAAATCATCGAGGTCGTGACCTATGGCGACGGAGGCTATCCGGGCAATGTGCGGTGCGAGTTGCTCGTCGCCCCGGCTCGAACGCTGGAGCGTTTTCCCTACTGGGATGATACGGATGACTGCCCGAGCGATTTTCGGGGGTGGCCGTTTCCGAGTCCGGGAAGGCTGCCGTAGGAAAGAGCCGATAGAGGGTAAAGCCCTGCGGGGCAGGGCTTTAGGGGTGAGATAGACGCGGTAGCGTCTTAGTGGATAAGTATCTGTGCGCTCCCTTAACCAGTTGCGCTCTATGACTGTTCCGTCAACAGGCGGTCGATCTCGCTGCGAATGGACGACAGGTCATCCAGCCGCAAGTAGACGATGGCGTAGCGCACGTAGGCGACGAGGTCCAGCTCTTTCAGCTTGCCGATGACCATGTCGCCGACAATACGGCTTTTCACTTCTTCCTGACCCAGCCGCTGCAATTCAGATTCGATTTCGCCGGCCATGCGCTCGATGTCGGCGGCCGAAATCGGCCGCTTGGCACAGGCCACACGAATTCCGCCGAGTAATTTCTCGCGCGAGAATTCCTCGCGCGTGCCGTCCTTCTTGATCAGCAGCGGCGTGGCCAGAATCGGCCGCTCATAGGACGTATACCGCTGGCCGCAAGCTTCGCAGACTCGCCTGCGGCGCGTGCCGCCTCGCCGGTCGTGGCTGGTATCGATGACGTGCGTTTTCTCGTAGTGACAATAGGGACATCGCATGACCCTGGCCTCCATATGCTATCCGGGCTGAAATGGCAGGATACGGCATATATTGTACTAGGCAACCCTCGGTCACCCCAATATATGCCGTTTCCTGCCATCATTCTACCACGGAGACAGCAGGGGACAATGGCTAAGTTCATACCCTACTGTCGCTTGCGCAAGAAGGCCGGCACCTCCAGATCGTTGAACCGATAAGCATCCTGATTTCCCGGCCGCGCTTGTTGCGGGCTCTGCGGCCGAGCGTTGGGTGTGTTGGCCGCCGGCGCGCCGGCCGGAACCGACTCGCGCGCGGGCGTGCGATTCGGCATCATGCGGCTCGACTGCGTGCCCGCGACGGCAGCCATCTGGCGCATCGGCGTGGTGTGCTCGAAGCCGGTGGCGATGACGGTGATGCGCAGCTTGTTGGTCATCTTCTCGTCGATGACGGCGCCGAAGATCAGGTTGACGTCGGGGTGCGCCGTCTCGCGGATGATGGTCGCGGCCTGGTTGATCTCGTACAACGTCAGATCGGGCCCGCCGGTGACGTTGAACAGAATGCCGCGCGCGCCGTCGATGGACACGTCCAGCAAACGGCTCGACAAGGCCTGGGTCGCGGCGTCGCGGGCGCGTTCGTCGCCCGAGGCCTCGCCCACAGCCATCAACGCTGCGCCGCCCATCGACATGATCGTCTTGACGTCGGCGAAGTCCAGGTTGATGAGGCCGGGCACGGTGATCAATTCGCTGATGCCCTGGATGCCCTGACGCAAAATGTCGTCGGCCATCCGGAACGAGTCGAGCAGCGACATGCGCTTGTCGGCCGTTTCCAACAGCCGGTCATTCGGAATGACGATCAGCGTGTCGACGTGCTCTTTCAGCTGCTCGATGCCCGCCTCGGCCGAGCGTGATCGTTGCGACCCCTCGAACCCGAAGGGGCGGGTGACGACGCCGATGGTCAGCGCGCCGGCATCGCGTGCGGCGCGGGCCACGATGGGCGTGCCGCCCGTGCCCGTGCCGCCGCCCATGCCCGCCGTCACAAAGACCATGTCCGACCCTTGCAACGTCTGGCGCAACTCCTCGATGGATTCCTCGGCCGCGCGCGCGCCCGTCTCCGGGTCGCCCCCGGAACCCAGGCCGCGCGTCGTGCGCTCGCCGATGGCGATTCGGATAGGGGCGTTGCTGCCGAGCAGCGCCTGTTGGTCGGTATTGACGGCGATGAACTCCACACCAACGATGTCTTCGTTGATCATGCGGTTCACGGCATTGCTGCCGCCGCCACCCACACCGACGACCCGAATCAACGCCGAGCCTTCGGTGGCTGGCATTCGCTGTGCATCTCTCCCTCTGTAATCCGCGTTCATATCTCTTAACCCCTCTAACTATAGATTTCCAATAAACTTGACATTGACATAACTGCCGGCCACTACTCCGGCAGTAAGGTCCTCAGGATGCTGCCCACCCGGCGACCCCATTGACTGGGCGCCTGGATGTGCGGTTGGTAACGATGGTGGTCCATGGCGGCCCACCGCAGCAGGCCTACGCTGGTGGCATAGGCCGGGCTGTGCAATGAATCGACCAGACCAACCAGGTTTTTAGGCGTGGCTACGCGGGTCGGAACATTCAAAACGCGCTCGGCAACGTCGGTGATGCCGCGCAGTAGCGCGGTCCCGCCAGTCAGGACGAGACCCGCCGGCAAGTATTCGTCATAGCCGGACTGCTGAATATCTTTCAGGATCAGGTGGAAGATCTCTTCCACGCGGGCCTCGATGACCTGGGCCAGGTCTTGGCGGCCGACCTGGATTTTCTCGCCCCCGAACGGCTCGACGGTGAAAACGAAATCAGGGTCGATGTCGGCCGGGCGGCAATCGCCATATTGAATCTTCACCTTTTCGGCGACTTCATAAGGAGCGCGTAAGCCGATGGCGATGTCGTTGGTAATGTGGTGACCACCGATGGGAATGACCTTGGTGTGCCACACGGTCCCTTGTTTATAGAGCGCCAGGTCGGTCGTGCCGCCGCCGATGTCGGCGATGAGCACGCCCATTTCCCGCTCGGCCGGTTCCAGCACGGCCTCGGCCGAGGCCAGAGCATTGAGCACCATTTCCTCGGCCCGGATGCCCACCGTTTCGGCGCAGTGCTTCAAATTCAGCAGGGCCGACGTGGCCCCGGTGACGATGTGGGCCTCGATCTCCAGCCGGAAGCCATGCATGCCCAACGGCTGGCGCACTCCGGCATGATCATCGATGGTGTAATGGCGCGGGATCAGGTGAATGATCTGGCGGTTGCTGGGAATAGGGATGGCCTGGGCCGTTTCCAGCGCGCGGTCGATGTCCTGAGCCGTTACGCCGGCATCGTTGCGATTGATGGCGACCAGCCCGCTGTTATTGGTCGAGCTGATGTGTTCGCCGGCGATGCTGACCAAAGCCTGGGATAGCTGATAGCCAGAAGTCTCCTCGGCCGCTTCCACGGCCGCGGCCAGCGCTACCGAGGCCGAAGGCACATCGACGATCATCCCCTTGCGCATGCCGGCCGCCGGCTGCAGGCCCAGGCCGATGATGCGCATTTCCCGGTTGCGCACCGCGCCGACTAGAGCACAAATCTTGGTCGTGCCGATGTCAATGCCAAAAATAATATCTTCCATAATTCTGTTCCCCGTTCTACGGAACCAGCCTGTAGTACGGCTTGTACTGGTTGGCCACACTGATATATGCTGGTCGGGTGCCGCGTTCCAACAAATTGGCCACAATCGTCTCGTAGACGACCAGCTTCTGATGCATGTCCCGGCCGGTGCCGAAATAGGCGGTCCAGCCCCGTCCATCCTGATAGCCCAATCCATCGGACGGCTTGTAATAAAGTTTGTCGATGTTCGGGCGCAGTTCGCGCAGTTGCAGCGCGCCGGCCAGAACATCGCGCGGCACGAAGGCCGCCTGGCTGGCGCGCGGTTCCTCGACCGTTTCGCCTTCGGCCTCGCCGGTCGCTGCGTCCTCTGTCTCTTGAGAGACCGGCTTTTCATTTTTATCCGCTGCCGCAATTGGCTCTTCCACCACGGCCGGCGGCACCTCGGAGATGATGTTCAACAAGCCGACGGTCTGGGCTCGCGAGGCGGTTAGCTGGCCGTCATCGTCGATCCAGAAAGTCTTATCCCCTTCCTGCCAGGTCGCCAGCGGCGGCTTCTCGCGGATGCGAATCATCACGTCGTTGGGCCAATGGAGCGTGACGGTCGCCGTGACGACCCCGCCGATCTCGCTGATTCGGTCGGCCGCTTCCTGCGGGTCGGCAGCAAAGATGTGGCGGCTGGCCAGGCCGCTCTCGGCGACAATATTGTTGATGTCGATGGTGGACGAGCCCTCTACCGGAATATAGTTGAGGTAGAAGCGATCGTCGCCGCCGATCATAAACAAGGCGTAGAGAGATAGAGCAGCTATGGCCAGACTGATCCAACGCGTATTCAGCACCACACCTCGCACCCCGGCGATGGGCCGGCTAATGCGTTGCCGGCTGTTGCGCTGTTTGCGTTTTTTGGCTGTCTTGGGCATCGACAGACCCGGAAGGGGCGTCGAGGAAGCCGAGTAGAGCCGGCGCATGCGCGGCTGCTTTCGCAGGCGTTGTTTTTCGGTGGTCTTTCGCGCGTTCATATTAACCCTCGGCCGCCGTCAAAGCGATTGTGTCGATCGATGTTGCCAGCGCCGCCTTTTCCCGGTGGCGTTCGAGCGCCAGATCGACCAGCCGATCCAGCAGCTCGCTATAACTCATTCCTGTGGCCTCCCATAACTTCGGGTACATCGATATGGTGGTGAAGCCGGGAATCGTGTTGATTTCGTTCAAATAAATCTGCCCGGACTGATCGTCCAGCAGCATATCGACCCGGCCCAACCCGGCACAGTCGATAGCCTGATAAGCCTGCGCGGCCAATTGGCGAACGGCCGCGGCCAACTCGGCGGGCAGTTCGGCCGGGATAATTAGTTCCGACTCATCCTCGGAACCCGGCTCAGCCATGTACTTGGCGACGTAATCGTAGAACTCGCGGCGCGGCCGGACTTCACCTACGACGCTGGCTGCCAGCTCCTCATTTCCCAGGACGGCCACCTCAAGCTCACGCGCCCGGTCTATGCCCTGCTCGGCGACGAGACGACGGTCAAAGCGCGCCGCCTCGTCCAGCCCGGCGCGCAATTCGGCGCGGTCGCGGCATTTACTAATGCCGACGCTGGAGCCCAGATTGACCGGCTTGGTGAAGACCGGATAGGGCAGGGCGGTTTCGATGGCCTCGATAACCGCATCGGGATCGGTTTGCCACTGCCGGCGGGTGCACATTACCCAGGGCAACACCGGTAGCCCTTCGGCGACCATGACTTGCTTAAAGATGACTTTGTCCATACCGACGGCCGATCCGACCACGCCGGCGCCCACGTAGGGCACACCGGCCAGCTCTAGCAGACCCTGCACAGTGCCGTCTTCGCCAAAGGGGCCATGCAGGACCGGGAAGACGACGTCCAGTTCGGTGATGACCGACAGGCTGGCGGTAGCCGGGTCGTTGGCGGTGGGGTCAACGGCCATCAGGGACGCATCGGACGGCTCGGGCAGCAGCGTGGCCGGCCGTCCGCTGCCGGATACCGTGCCGGCGGCCAAGGCTTCGACCCCCGTCGCCACCCAGCGACCTTCCTTGGTGATGCCGATGGGCACTACCTCGTAGCGGTCGGGGTCGAGCGCTTCCATCACTGAACGCGCCGAACGAAGCGAGACTTCGTGTTCGCCGGAGCGCCCCCCGTAGAGGACGCCGATGCGTAGTTTTGGCCGGTTGCTAGTCATTGATCGTCAGTAAGCAGTCGTCAGGGATTGGATTCCTAATTCGTCATTCCTAATTTATTCGAACGCCCAGTCACCCACGAGTTCGACTTCCAGTTCCATCTCGATCCCGAACTGTTCGCGGACACTGTTCCAGGCTTCGGCGATGAGCGCACGGACGTCCTCGGCCGTGGCGTCGCCATCATTAATGAAAAAATTGGCGTGCTTTTCCGAAATCAGGACATTGCCGATGCGCAACCCTTTCAGGCCGGCGGTATCAATCAGATAGCCGGCATAGTAATTCTCGGGATTCTTGAACATCGATCCTGTGCTGGCCCCGCCCGGCTGGCGCTCTTTGCGGTGGGCGTTGAATCCCTCCGCGCGCGCCGACAGGACGTCGACAGCCTCCGGTTTCAGTTGCAATTCGGCCGCCAGAACGACTCGCCGGGGGCGGCCCGTGGTCGCATCGAGTTTGAGCACGCTTTGGCGATAGCCGTACTTCATGTCCTCGCGGTTGTAGACGACGGTGCCGCGCCCCGGCTCCCAGATCGTGGCCGCCAGCAGTTGGCCGTCGATGTCCGCGCCGTGGGCGCCGGCATTGCCAACGACGGCCCCGCCGACGGTTCCGGGTACGCCTATGGCCCATTCCAGCCCGCCCAGCCCTTTGCTGATACATTGGCGAGCCAGTGCAGAAAGATTGGCCCCCGATTCGGCGGTGCAGACGACGCCGGCCCCGCTGTGGCGGAAGTTCACGCGCCGCGCCCGATTCAGGACAACGAGACCGCTAATCCCGGAATCGGCGATGAGAATATTGGAGCCGCCACCCAAAACAAAGTAGGAAACTCCGGCGTTATAGGCCATTTCGACGGCCGTCAGCAGTTCTTCCGACGTGGTTACCGTCAGGAACAATTCGGCCGCACCGCCGACGCGGGCAGTGGTATGGCGAGCCAGTGACTCGTTTACGTGCAACTGCTCGCCGAATGTCTGGCGCAACCTTTCTACCGTTTGGACAGTCGTCATGAGTTTCATGTGGCTGATTTTCTCTTGCTTCCTAACTGTTCTTGTAATCCTTCCAGAACCCAGCGCCCGATCACGTCGCCATCGCCCGCGCCCAACGTCAGCACGACGTCGTCGGGGTGCAGGCGTTCCAGCAAATAATCGGCCGCGTCCCGCCGATCTGCGACGTGGATGGCGTGGGGGTGATCCATGAGGGCGACGACCCCGGCCGTCGTGACACCTGGATCGGCCAGCTCCCGGCTGCCGTAAATGTCCAGGGCTACCACTCGATCCGCCTGGGCGAAACTGGCGGCAAATGCTGCGCTGAGCAGGCGCGTCCGGCTATAAGTGTGCGGCTGCCAAACGGCCCACAAGCGGCGCCCCGGATAACGCTGCCGGGCTGCGGCCAGCGTTGCCCTGATCTCCGTTGGATGATGAGCGTAATCATCGATGACCGTCACGCCCCCCGCCTCGCCGATGAGTTGGAAGCGGCGCTGCACGCCGCCAAATCCGGCCAGGGCGCGACACGCCGGGACGAAGTCGATTGACAGTTCGAGGGCGACGACAAGGGCTGCCAGGGCATTGCGCACGTTGTGCAGACCAGGCAGGCGGATTCGGGCCAGACCCACCGACTGGCCGGCCATCTCGACGACGAAATCCGAGCCACCCATCTGGTTCGGCCGCACGTCCAGCGCTCGGACGTCCAGTTGCTTTCCACCGGATTCTTCCAAACCATAGGTGATCACGGGGGCGCCGGCCGGTTGGAGCGTGGCCATCAGTTCAGCCGCCCCAGGATCATCAGCGCAAATAATCAAGCGGCCGTCCATTGGCAGCAGCGCCGCAAAGTGGGCAAAGGCTACCCGGTAGTCGGCGGCCGTCGGGAACAGATCGGGATGATCGTGCTCGACATTGGTGATCACCGCTACTTGTGGTCGCAGACCCAGAAACATGTGGTCGTACTCGTCGGCCTCGATCACGAAGTGTGGCCCTTGCCCGAAGCGGCCGTTGCCGCCCAGTTCCGCCAGTGTGCCACCCAGTATCACCGTCGGGTCAAGGCCGCACTCGATCAGGATGTGGGCGATCATGCCCGTTGTCGTCGTCTTGCCGTGCGTTCCGGCCACGGCGATGCCGAACGTCCCTTGCATCAGCTCGCCCAGCAGATCGGCGCGCTTGAGCACGGGTAGATCACGGCTTAGCGCGGCGACCCACTCCGGGTTGGTGGGGGGCACGGCCGAAGAGACAACGACCGCATCCGCGCCCTCGACGAATTCGGCCGAATGGCCAATGTGGATGGTCGCCCCGGCCGTGGCCAGCGCTTCCGTTTTCGCGTTACCCTGCTGATCGGAACCGGACACCTGGAAGCCGCGACCCAGCAACACGCGCGCGATGGCCGACATGCCGGCCCCGCCGATGCCGATGATGTGAAGGCGCATTCCAGGGGTGAGATCAAGTCTCACTGATTTTTCCTTGGTCACTATCATTCCGGTTTACAGCATGACGACTAACAGAAATATGACGAACAGGATGAGCAATAGCAGTAAGATATAAGGCGATTGCGTCAGGAACGGGATCGGCAAATTATCGACGATGGTCGCCAGTTCCGGGGCAGGACGGACTATCCGGCTGGGATCGAACGGGTAGGGGATGTCAGGCGTAAAACGGGCCCAGTTGTTGGCCGATACCAACCTGAACTCCAGAAACGACCATAGCGACCCCACGATGAGCCAGCCATTGAGCGCCCCGACGAGGAGCCCCATCAGCTTGTCCTGCAATTCGTCGCGCCGGGCCAGACGGTCGCCGACGCGGCTGCGAGCCAAGGTCGGCCCCTGATAACCGGTGAACGCCAGGAGCAGCACGAAGGTGGACATCAGGAAGAACTGCCAACGGCGAATTTCTACCGGCTGAATCACGTTGTTGTCCCAGCCGATGAAAGCGAATACCGGGCTCATCAACTGATTGACGGTGAACAACGCCAGGACGACCGAGGCCGTGGCGACAATCTCTTTGGTCCAGCCACGCATCATCCCGACGATGGCGAACAGGATAACCAGGACCCAAAATGCGGTCGTTAAACTCAGCATGAGGTCTCCTCCTGAACCGTTGGTGAAGCCGCTCTTTCGTCGGGTGTCGCTTCCGCGAGAATCACCCGGGCTAAGGCGGCCGCCGCATCCGGTTTGTCCAGCGTGGCGGCGGCGGCGCTCATCAGGGCCAGTTTTTCCGAATCGAACAATAATTCCCGAACGGTGGGCAACAGTGAATCGGCCAGCGTTTCGTCTGTCAGTTGCACGGCGGCCCCGCGCGCGCCGAGATAGTCGGCGTTGACTTTTTGATAGCGCCAGGCAAAAGTTAGCGGAACCAGGATCGACGGCAAGCCGAACGCGGGGCACTCGCCTAGCATGCTCGCTCCGGCGCGCGCCAGGACGAGATCGGCCGCCCGGAATGCCGGCCCCATTTCGTCGTGGAGATAGGGATATGGCCGGTAGTAGCCGCGAAGGTCGGCGGCCAGCGTGGCCGCGTTGGCTTCGACTTCCGGCCAGGTGAGCGTGCCGCTGATGTGGATGACCTGTGCCTCGGCCAGCAACTGCGGCAGGGCGGCCATTAGGGCACGGTTGATATTGCGGGCTCCCCGGCTGCCGCCGAAGACGAACAATGTGGGCCGGCCGGGGGCGAGATCGAAGTGAGCCAGTGCCTGCTCTTTGGTTAGCTGCCGGGCCGCCCGAATGTCGGGCCGCACCGGATAGCCAGTTACGACCACTTTCTCGTCTGGAACGTAGGCGCGTGAGCCGTCGGTGGTGCAGGCGATGCGCCGCGCCATGGGCACGACAAAGCGGATGGAGCTGCCCGGTTCCACGTCGGGCAGGTAGATGACGACCGGAACCTTGTTGCGGCGGGCAGCAAGGGCGACCGGCGCGGCCACGTAGCCACCGGTCATGAACATGACGTTCGGCCGGAAGCGGCGCACATGGTCGGAGGCCGTTCCGATGCCGCGCGCCAGCTTCAAAGCGTTGCGCGCGCGCGTCGGCCAGGACACGCCGACAATCGGCCCGCCGGAAATCGTTTCCAGTCTCAAACCCGCTCTAGGTACCAACGTTTCTTCCATCTCACCTTTTGTGCCGAGCCACAATATATCTTCATCGGCGACGCCTTGCGCCTGCAAGGCATTCACGGCGGCCAACGCCGGATAGATGCCGCCGCCGGTTCCACCGGCACAGATCAGAACCCGCATCAAGATCCCGTTAGCCGTTCGTCGGCTGACGACGGCTCGAATGGCGGCCAAGGGCCGCATCGCGCGAGACGCTGAGCAATATGCCGATACCGATCATCGTCATCAGCATCGACGAACCGCCATAACTGAGAAACGGCATCGGCATGCCCGTGAAGGGGATGACGGCCGTGATAACGGCGATGTTGATCAAGGCCTGATAGGCGATCCAGACGGTGACGCCCACGGCCAGCAGAAACCCATAAGTATCCCGCGCCCGCGTGGCGACCCGGAAGCCGCGCCAGGCCAGGAAGGCCAGCAATAGCACCACGCCCACCGAACCCAACAGGCCGGTTTCCTCGCCGACAATAGCGAACACACCGTCAGTGTGGGCTAGAGGCAGCGGGCCGAACTTCTGATCGCCCTTGCCCAGACCCACGCCGAAATAGCCGCCGTTCGCCAACGCGCCGAACGCTTGCCGCACCTGGTAGCTTGCCTGCTGCGGATCGCGAAATCCGGTCATGAAGTCGTCGATTCGCTGCGAGGCATGGGGCAGGGCGAACATCATGATTACGATGACCCCAGCCAGCAGCACCCCGGCGATCATCGCTTGCTTCAGATCAGCCCCGGCCACGAAGAATAGCGTGAAGCTGATCATGACGATCAGGATTGCGGCGCTGAGCGCCGGCTGGAAGACGATCAGGCCAAACATGATGCCGGTGATGGCCGCAAAGGGAAACAGACCGTAGTTCAGGGTCTTGATCCGCTCGCCTTTGGAATCCAGCCAATGGGCGATGTAGAGGATCATCGCCAACTTGGCTAACTCCGAAGGCTGGTAGGAGCCGGCGGACAGGGTGCGAATCGCGCCGTACTCGTCGACTTGTCCGAAGATGAGCATCAGGAACAGTATGCCCATCGTCAACAGGATGAGCGGCAGCGAGAAGTAACGCAGGATGTGGTAATCGAACTGGATAAGAACAACGATCACCGCCAGGCCCAGGCCGAACGCCGCCAACTGGCGGGTCACGAAGTAAACCGGATTGGACTCGAAGCGGTCGCCGAGGTCAAAGGTGGTGCTATAGACCATCAGAAACCCGATGACCAACAGGGCGGCCGTCGCCAGCAGCAGCCAGTAATCGAAGTCCAGCTTGTTGCGCCCCGCCCATAGGGATGTCCCCCGTTTTTTCACGACATTGATAGCTGCCATTGTCGTCTCTCCTCTCGTTACTCCAGATCTCGGACCAATAATCGAAAGTGCTCGCCTCGTTCCACAAAATCAGTATAGCTGTCGAAGCTCGTGCCGCCGGGCGACAGAAGCACCACGTCGCCGGCCGTTGCCTTGTCGTGGGCCACGGAGACGGCTTCGGCCAGCGTGTCGACGATGATGGGCGACGCCGTCTCTCCCAATCGGCGGGCCAGCAAGGGGGCCAACTCGCCGAACAGGATGACGTGTTTGGCGCGGCGAGCCACATGTCGTGCCCATCGATCCCATATCAAGTCCTTGTCGCGGCCGCCGGCCAGCAGGATGATCGGTTCTTCGAACGCCCGCATCGCTGCCAGCGCGCGCTCGGGAGCGGTGGCGATGGAGTCGTTGACATACAGCGTTCCATTCAGCCGGCGGATGATCTCCAGTCGGTGGGGCACGCCGTCGAACAGTCGAAGCCCCTCGACGATGGCCTCATGAGGCAATCCGGCCGAGTCGGCGGCGATGATTGCCGCCAGCTTGTTCAGAACGTTGTGGGCGCCGATCAGACGGCCGGTCGTCACCGGGCAAAGTGCTATTTCGCCCTGACTGTCCTTGAGCCAGATTTGCTCGTCCCGAACGAAGGCGCCGTCGTCTACGGGATGGTGGGCGCTGAATAGCCGCAGACGCCCCCGCACCAATTGGTGCATTGCCATCGAGCCGGGATCGTCGGCCGAGAGAATGGCGATGTCATCCGGCTTTTGGAAGCGCAAGATGTTGCCCTTGGCCGCGGCGTAGTCGGCCATCGTCTTGTGTCGATCCAGGTGATTGGGCGTGATGTTCAGTATAGCGGCCACTGAGGGGCTGCACTGCGTCCATATCTCCAGCTGAAAACTGGAAAGCTCTTTCACGACCAGATCGCCGGCCGACATGTGTTCCAGATCCGTAATCAGCGGGCGGCCGATGTTCCCACCGATCCACGTGCGCCGGTTCGATTTCTGGCCCATTTGGCCCACGAGCGCCGTGGTCGTGGTCTTGCCGGCCGAGCCGGTGATGCCGACAACCGGGGCGGGCGTGCGGCGCATGAATTCCAACGAATCGTTGGTCAGCGGGATGCCTCGCTTTCTGGCCTCTACGACAATCGGCGCATCAACCGGCACGCCGCCGCTGATGGACAGCACATCACAGGTATCAAGCATTTCAAGTGGGTGTTGGCCCAGCACAAAATGCAGGCGCTCGCCCGGCAGATCGGCCAGGGCTTCCAGACCGGCGGCCAGCTGATCGGCCGGTCGCATGTCGGATAGCGTGACAAACGCTCCGACGCCCACGGCGAAGCGCGCCAGGGCAGTTCCCTGACGAGCCATACCGAGAATCACGAGTCGTTTGCCGTTTAGCGGGTCCATTTGCATCAATTCCTGCCAATCTTTAAATCATCTTGCTAAGTGCGTCGTTGTCCGTTGGCTCAGATCAACGCCAGCGCGATGCCGATCATCGCCGTTAGCATGGCGATCAGCCACCAGCGCTGCACGATTTGGGTCTCGCTCCAGCCGATCAATTCGAAGTGGTGATGGAGCGGGGCCATCTTGAACAGCCGCTTGCCGCCGGTCGCTTTGAAGTACAGGACCTGCAGCGTCGTCGAGAGTTCCGTCGCCACCGGGATGGCGATGATGATCGGAAAGATGAGCCACTGGTTGGTCATCAGGGCCACGATGCCCAGGGCCGCACCCAGGGCTTGTGCGCCCACGTCGCCCATGAACATCTGCGCCGGTTTGGCGTTGTACCACAGGAAGCCGAAGGTCGCGCCGATGGTGATGAAGCTGAATACGACCAGAAACTGCTGATCCTGTAGAAAGGCGATGATGCCATAGGCGACGAAGGCGGTGGCCGCGATGAGTCCCGCCAGCCCGTCGAGGCCGTCAGTCAGATTCACGGCGTTGGCAGACCCCGTGATCAGAATGACGGCCGCCGGGATGTACAGGAGCCCAATATCTACCAGAAAAGGAACCGTCGGCACGGCAATCCAGCCGTGCCGTTCGTTCACTAACCAGTACAGAACGACGGCTGCAACCAGCGAGATAGCGAGTTGAATCCAGATCTTTACTCGCGCCCGCATGCCTTCGCCTGGTCTGAGGCGTAACCCCTGGTAGTCGTCGATACCGCCGAGGATAGAGTAGGCTAGCATGACTCCCAGGGGAACGACCAGGCTTTCGGCAAATTCCCGCGCTTGTACTATCTGTACGATACTCACCACCAGACTGACCAACAAAGTCCAGGCGACGATTAATATACCTCCCATGGCAGGCGTGCCCATTTTGGCGGCGTGGCTGGCTGGCCCTTCGATGCGTATACTTTTGCCCAGCCGCAGCCGCCGCATGATCTCGATCAGCGGCTTGCCCCAGATGACTGACAACAGGAAGGTGGCAGCGGCAACGGTTAGCGCCCAACCCATTAGTCCAGCCTCCCCAGAGCGGTGACGATCCGATCCATTTTCATACCCAGCGATCCTTTAATCAGGATCACGTCACCGGGTCGCACGATCTCCTCCAGCAACGGCACGGCGTCCGGCGCGTCTTCTACCGTGTAGGCCTGGTCGGCGGCCATTCCCGAGTCAATCGCCTGGCGGGCAATCGTTCGGGCGCGCGAACCGACGGTAATGAGCGTGTCGGCGACGCCGGCGACGCGCCGGCCGATCATCTGATGGGCCCGTTGCTCGGCGTCGCCCAGTTCCAGCATGTCGCCCAGCACCGCGACGCGCCGCCCATCCAGATCGGCCAGAAGATTCAACGCGGCCAGAGCGGAGTCGGGGTTCGAGTTGTAGGTGTCGTCAATGAGCAAGGAACCGCGCGGGCCGGGAATGACCACCAAGCGGAGCTGCGACGTCATCGCCCCTAGGCCGGTAATGATGTCGTCCCAGTCGAGGCCTTCAACCAGCCCGACGGCCGCGGCCCGCAGGGCGGTGTGGACGCTGTGGCGGCCGAGTAGAGGGACGCGTACGCTCAATCTTTCAGCACGATGGTGCAGGGTGAAGTGGACGCCATCCAGGCCCATCGATTCGATCTCGTCGGCCCACAAGTCTGCGTCGCTGTTCAGCCCGTAGGTGACAACGCGCGCGTTTGTATGGGCAGCCATCCCCATAACACGCGGATCGTCCATGTTCAGAACGGCCGTGCCCTCTTCGGGCAGCGCCATCACAAGTTCCTGCTTGGCTGCGACGATGGCCTCAATGGAGCCCAGGCGCTCCAAATGCGCCGGGCCGATCATGGTTACGACGCCGACGACCGGCCGGGCGAGATCGCAGAGCAGGTCGATTTCACCCTGGGCATACATGCCCATCTCGATGACGGCACGCTCGTGAGAGGCCCGCAAGTTGAGCAATGTCAAAGGTACGCCGATCTCGTTGTTCATGTTGCCCTCGGATTTTAACGTCCGATAGCGTTGGGACAGCACGGCGGCGGTTAACTCTTTGGTCGAGGTCTTGCCGACGCTGCCGGTGATGCCGATGACGCGAACGTCGAATTGGGCGCGCCAATGGGCCGCGATTTGTTGCAGGGCGCGCAGTGTATCGTCGACGATGATGACGACCGGCAGGCGCTGCGGTAGTGTGGTCTGGCCGGCGCGCGTGTCGAGGGTCGTCCACGTCTGGCCGGCAATGGGGCGCTCCACCAGCGCCGCCAAGGCCCCGCGGCCGAAGGCATCGGCGACGAACTCGTGTCCATCGACGTGCTCGCCCTGAAAGACGATGAAGACGCTGCCGTCAACAGCCTGACGGCTGTCCACGACGAATGTGGACACGGCCGGCTCCTCGTGGGTCGGTCGATAATCCGTCAGCGCTTCCAGGATGTGGCCCAGGGTGGGGCCGCCTTTCTCGTGTTTCATCGTTCTTTATCCACCGCCTCCGGCGACGGCATTGGCCTGCAATCGAATCGAATCCGGGGGAATGTCTAGCATGACGACCAGTTCTTTAGCCAGCTTGGCAAAAACGGGCGCGGCCGTCATCGATCCCCATTGGGCGCTGGTCGGCCGGTCAAGTTTGACGAAAACGATAATTTGCGGGTCATCGGCCGGCAGCCAGCCGATGAACGAGCCGATTACGTCAGTCGGGTGATAGCCGAACGGTTCAGCGATCTGGGCCGTGCCCGTCTTGCCGGCCACGGTATAGCCGTCGATCAGCGCTTCGGGGACTTCTTGCTGAACGGCGATAGTCGCCATCGCCGTCATTTGGGCAGCGGTGGCCTGGCTGACGATCTGGCCGGCAGGCACAGGCTCATGGGGATGGACGCCGAATTCGTCGCGGACTTCGGCCACGACGTAGGGCTGCATCAGCAGGCCATGATTAGCCAGGGCCGACACGGAGGAGATCATCTGCAGCGGCGTGACGTTCAGCCCTTGCCCATAGGCGTTGGTGGCCAGGCGATCTTCGCTCCAGTCACCGCTACCGGGCAGGGGCATGAAGCCATCCGCCTCGCTCATGATATCGATATTGGTCTTGTGTCCGAAACCGAAGCGCTGGAAGTAGTCGTAGAAGGTCGTCGGCCCCATCCAGGTGGCGATGGTCGCCGCGCCCACGTTTAGCGAGCGCGCCAAGAGGGTTGTCATATCGACGACGCCGTGCGCACCGCGATCCCAATTGTAGGAGATGTGACCGCCGACTTCGATAGCACCCGTGTCGTTATAGGTCGTCTCCGGGGTCACCGTGCCCGAATCGAGCGCCGCGGCCATGGTGATGAGTTTAATGACCGAGCCGGGTTCGTAGGCGGCGCTAATTAGGGGATTAAACGTCGCGCCTTCCGGGATATGCAGAACGTCGTTGGGCGAATAACACGGCTCGGCGGCCATAGCCAGCAGCGCGCCGGTGCGCGGATCCATCACGATGATCGATCCGCTGACCGCCCCATGTTCTGCCAGGGCCTGCTTGAGATGTTGCTCAACCAGATATTGCACACTACGGTCGATGGTCAGCACCAGGTCGGAGCCTTCGCGGGCGATGACGGATTTCTGCTCGCGCAAGGGCGAGAGGGGGACGGTGTCGCTGGCTTCTTCGCCTGCCAACTGTTGCTGATACTCCCCTTCAACGCCCGCTCCGCCCTGGTTTTCGTAGCTGACGTAGCCCAATACGTGGCACATCAACTGGTCCTGGGGATAGAAACGGCGGGGCAGCGGGTCGAGTTGCACCTCGTCGGCGTACTCGATTTCGCGAATGGCATCGGCCACCTCGGATGTGACGCGGGCGGCCAGCACAACGTACATGTACGGCGATTCCATGTCATAGAGGAGTTGGCCGCGCGGGATCTGGAGAATAGGGGCCAGCGAGTCGGCTAGTGCTTCAGGATCGCTCAGGATGCTGGGCGAAATCGCCACGCGGTAGTCCCAGCGGTCGACGGCCAGGATCGCTCCATTACGGTCGTAGATGACCCCGCGTTCGGGTTGATCGGTGACGGGCAGTTCCTTGATCAGGGTCTCCTTGAAC
The DNA here is from genome assembly GCA_017983515.1 of Promineifilum sp. Lineage (GTDB taxonomy): Bacteria > Chloroflexota > Anaerolineae > Promineifilales > Promineifilaceae > Promineifilum. The sequence goes on from JAGOBF010000022.1 coordinate 20,512, forward strand.
GTTTCGCCCTGCGTAATCTGGAATGCGAACAAGCGACCGACGACGATGAGCATGACCACGCCAATGCCGGCCGCCACCACGATCAGGCGTCTGTATTGACTGTTATTCATTGGCTTCTCCTCGAGTCAGATCGATGCCCAGGTCCCGGACGGTCAGGACGATGGCCTCCCACAGGGACTCCGGTATTTCCGGTTGCTCGACGACGGTTGTTTCTTCGCCGCGTTCCGGGGCAGGTTCGCTGGGGTAGTCGGGGATGGCGATGTAATCAGTATCGGCCGGGGTAGAGGGCACAAATCCCAATCGGCGCGCTTCATCGTCCAACCGGTCAAGCGCCTGAGCTTCGGCGATGCGCAGTTCCAAATCGGCATTCTGGCGCTTGATTTCGTCCAGTTGGCCCTGCTCGCGCTGTACCCGGCGGCCGATGGTCGCCACCTTGCTGATCTGATTGAGGTAAATGACGCCCAGCAACGCGCCCAGGATGATGATCACCGCCCACCCGGCCGCGGCCTGCGCCTGGGTTAGCATACCAAAGCGACGGGCCAGTTCCCTGGCCTGACGAGGTTGACGTTTTTCCTCCGGCGTTGCCATCATTCTAAATCCCTATTTTCGCCGCCACTCGCAGTCGAGCACTACGACTGCGAGGGTTGGCCGATATTTCCTCGGCCGTCGCCTGGATAGCTTTTCGCGTGACTAACCGGAGCACCGGCCGAGCGCCACAGGTGCAGACCGGTTGCTCGGGCGGGCACACGCAGTCGCGCGCCGCATCGCGAAAGAAATGCTTCACCAGGCGATCCTCCAGTGAGTGAAAGCTGATGACGGCCAGGCGCCCTTCGGGTCGCAGCAACTCGACGGCGGCGCGAATGCCGCGCTCTACTTCGTCCAGTTCGCTGTTGACCGCGATGCGCAAGGCCTGGAACACTTTCGTGGCCGGGTGGCGGCCCGGCCGTCCACGGCGACCCGTTTCCCCCTCGATCAGGTGGGCGAGCTCGGTCGTCGTGTGCAGCGGACGGTTATTGATGATGAGCCGGGCAATGCGCCAGCTTAGGGATTCTTCACCGTACCGCCGGAAAATGTCCGCCAGTTCCTCCGCAGATAAATTGTTAATCAAATCGGCGGCCGTCTCCCCCGTTCGGGGATCGAACCGCATATCCAGCGGGCCGTCCTTCAGAAAGGAAAACCCGCGATTCCCCTCTTCTAGCTGACGCGACGATAATCCAAGGTCGAGCAAGATACCGTCGACGTGGTGAAAGCCCCATTCAGGCGCGACGCGGCCCATCTCGGCATAACTCTGGTCAACGGGAACGAGACGTTCGCCGAAAGGGGCGAGTCGTTGCGCGGCGAAAGCCAGGGCCGATGGATCGCGGTCGAAGCCGAGCAGCCGGCCGGTTGGCCCTGTGGCTTCCAGAATGGCCGCCGCGTGGCCTCCTGCGCCCAGCGTGCCGTCGATGAATAAGCCGCCCGGTTGCGGGTTGAGGTAGGCCACAACTTCGCGCAGGAGCACAGGCTGGTGGCCGTATTCGTCTGGCTGTTCATCGTCGACCATGTCATCTTATCGATCCTCGTAGGGCGATTCATCGAATCGCCTCTGCCGGCCCTCTCGCCGACAGCGCATGACGGATTTTTTAAATGCCGAGACTTTCCCAATGCTGTTCGTCGCTCTCGGCCGCTTCGCGAACGGGTTCCCAATCATTGGTATTCCAGATTTCCAAATGATCCAGCATACCCGTGACCACGACATCGCTGTCGATGTTGGCGAACTCGCGCAGAAAGGGGGGCAATAACACGCGCCCTTGGCGGTCAGGAACGAGATCGACCGCGCCGGAGAAAACGCGCCGCCGAAACTCGCGCGCGCCGGGATCGCTCCAGGGCAGACTCTTGACGCGAGCGGCCAGCTCTTCCCAACCTTCCAGCGAAAACGCCATCAGGTTGCGGTCGAAGCCACGAGTGATCACCATGCCGGCCGCCAGTAATGCACGGTACTTAGCCGGGATGGTGAGTCGCCCTTTTTCGTCAATCGTGTGTCGATACTCGCCTAAGAACATCTTTCACTTAGTAGAACAATTGTTCGCATTGCCCCATTCTGACCAATAAACCCAGGGTTGTGATGCCTTTTCGACCCACATTGCCCCACTTTTTCCCACAATTAGCCAAAGTATAGCGCACATGCTCTGCAATGGGAAGAGCGAGATTTGAACTTTTAAGGTTTCATGCGAAATTAGGGACAATTTCTAATTTGTTGTAGTATCCCGCATGCTCATTTGTTGTAGTATCCCGCATATAGATCATATTGTCTAGTGGAATTGCGTAAAAATATTCATTTGGGGCACAAAAGCCTGACGCCGATATCAAACACAAAGGTTAATCCGCAAGGGGCTAACGACTCTGTTAATTGGACATAGGCCGAGCTAGCCAATCTATTGGCGTGGATGGGGATTCAGGGCCTGTGGGGAGAGGCCAAGAGGACGAGTGGAGGATGAGCAGCTTATGATTCGGCGAGGTCGTCTGCGCCGGCGTGCATGGCGTCGAGCAGCTCGGCCAGGCGCTCGCGGCGATAAAGATAGAGGAGCAGGGCGCGCGTCTTGGCTCGTTTGTCGGAGCCTTCCAACTGTTCCCAGTCGATCCCCAGTTCGTCGGCCAGTAGGTGGAGTTCCTCAACAGGATAATTGGCTAACAAGTGGTGGCGCAAGACGGTGCGGGGAGAATCGACAGTCAGTTTCTCTAGGCGGGGAAGGTGCTCGGCCGGCGGCGGGGTCAGGATGCGCTCGACGGCCAGGGCCACGGTCGAGGCCTGGCCGTCGCGATCGGCCGCGTCCATCACCCGCACGATCAACTCATCCATGCTCTGCCCAACCGTGGCCACGTCCAACTCGTTGATATCGAGGTCGAACATCAGGTCGCTCAGATCGGCATGGCTGAATCGTTGACGGATCTCTTCGTAGAGCATTTGCCGGTCATAACCGGATTCGGCGTACTGGTCGACGTGATCGGCCGGCAGCGGCGGAGGCAACTTGGGTTCGGGAGCCGGGAGCGGGGTCTCCGTCCTGGTCGGCGGCATGGGTGTCAGAACGGTGGGCGTGGCACGCACGGCCGGCGCAGCTTGTGGCGTGGACGCAGGTGCATCACCCGGCAACCAGGGGCGCAC
>JAGOBF010000003.1 GCA_017983515.1 Promineifilum sp.
GATGGAACATGACCACACGCTCAGCCGGGACGGGATCGGCCGACGCCGCCAGCCCTTTCATCCCGCGCAGGATCATCTCGTTCGTTTCCAGCGGCATGCCGACAGGCGGCAGGAGATCGCGGCGATAGTAGGCCATGCGCGCCGCCCACATCGCCGGCATCGCCGTCAGCCAGGGCGCGCCCAGTTCGCTAATCCATACCGTCGCGTCGCTCTCGGCCACGATACGCCCGGCCAGGCCAAAATGATCCACATGGGGGTGGGTGACGACGACGCGCGAGATGTCGCCGACGGCTACGCCGTTAGCCGCCAGGCCGTCGACCAGTTCTGACCAACAGGCTTCTGACTTCACTCCGGCGTCGACGAGGATGACCTCCGGGTGGGTGAACAGATAAGCATTGACCGACCCCATCGACCAGCCGATGGCGAGTTCTATGCGGATGGGTTCCATGAGACTATTATCCGCGTGTTTGGCGGATTAGGTAATGGGGAAGAGGGAGCCAGGGAAAAAGGAGCAGGGGAGCGTTGGTGATCCGTTCGGCAAAACTACATCCTGATCTACGGACCAGTGTTCTCTCTAACCCGTATTCTTCAGGCCCGAGGCAATACCGTTGACCGTCAGAAAGATCGTGTCGCGCAGGCGCTCGGCCTCGGGGCTTTCCGGATCGGGCAGGGCGCGCAGCCGGCGCAGCAGGCTAACCTGGATGAAGTTTAGCGGATCGATGTAGGGATTGCGGCGGCGCACGGAACGTTGCAGCACCGGGTCGTTGTCGAGCAACTCGCGGCAGCCAATTGTCTGCAGGATGGCCCCGCGCGTCTGGTCGAAAGCGGCTTCCACCTGGCCGAAGATGAGCTCGCGCACGCGCGCTTCCTCTACCAGATCGGCGTAGAGGCGGGCGATGCCCATGTCGGCCTGCGACATCGACACCTGCGAATTATCGAGCAGGTTGCGAAAGAAAGACCATTCGCGGTGCATTTCCTGCAGCAAGGCCACAGCGGCCGGCGAGCGGCCGAATTCGGTTAGCGCCTGGCCCACGCCGAACCAGCCGGGCAGCACGTGGCGGCACTGCATCCAGCTAAAGCCCCAGGGGATGGCCCGCAGGCTGTCGAAGGTGGCTGTGCCCGTCCGGCGCGACGGCCGCGAGCCGATGCGCATCTGGCTGATCTCGTCCATCGGCGTGGCCTGGCTCCAGTAGACCAGCAGTTCAGGCGTCTCGTAGATCAGCGCCCGATAGGCGCGGTAGGAGACGGCGGCCAATTCGTCCATCGCCGCCAGCCATTCGGGCTTGGGCCGCGGCAGCAGGCGGTATTGTTCCGGCGCGCTGGCGATGAGCACGGCGTGAACGACCTGTTGCAGATGTCGCGCGGCGATGGCCGGATGGCCGTAGCGGTCGGCGATGACCTCGCCTTGCTCGGTGATGCGAATCCGACCGCCGACGGAGCCGGGCGGCTGGGCCAGGATGGCGCGGTTGGCCGGGCCGCCGCCGCGGGCGATGGTGCCGCCGCGGCCGTGGAACAGGGTCATGACCACGTCGTGGTCTACGCACGTCCGGGCCAGCGCATCCTGCCCCTGATATAGTTCCCAGTTGGCGGCCAGATAGCCGGCATCCTTGTTGCTGTCGGAGTAGCCGATCATGATCGTCTGGCGGCGGCCGGCGCGGGCCAGATGGGGGGCGTAGCCGGGATGCGCAAACAGGGCGGTCATCACCTCCGGCGCGGCCCGCAGGTCGGCCCGCGTCTCGAACAGCGGGGCGAAGGTCAGGCCTTCCGGCTCGCTGTCCTCGCGCAGGCAGAGGCCGTGCCAGCGAGCCAGCAGCAGCGGAGCCAGGATGTCCTCCGGGCCGTGGGTCATGCTGACGACGTAGGGGCCGAACAGCTCGGGGCCGTAGTAGTCGACGGCCCGTTTGAGGGTGGTGAACAGGTTCAACGTCTCGGCCGTCTCGGGCGACAGGGCGTCGAAGCGCGTCAGGTCGGGCACGGGACGAGCCAGGGCGTCGCTGAGCGCGGCGGCGCGGGCCGGACCGTCCATCTGGCCGAAGCCTTCGATCCAGCCCAGGCGTCCGAAGAGTTCATCGAGGACGGCTGTATTGGTGTCGCTGTACTGGCGCAGATCGAGCCGCGCGGCGTGGAGGCCGAAGACGCGCGCTTGCGACAGGCTGCGCTCCAGGTCGGCGCGGGCGATGTCGGTCATGCCCGCCTCGCGCAGCGAGCGATCCATCAGGGCCAGCGGCTCCAGCAGGTTCTCCATCCGGCGCATTCGCAGCGGCGGCAGGTCTTGCCCTTGCAGCCGGGCGATCATGTCCCCGGCCGACGCCTCGGCCAGATCGACTCCCAGTTGGGCGGCCAGATGGCGGTACGGCTCGTTGGGATAGCGGTCGTGGAGGAAAGCCAGATGGCCCTCCGGCTCGCCGTAGACGTCCACCGCCCGCTCGACGGCCTCAGGCACGTCGGTTAGCTGGTCGGAGATGCTCAGGGCGCGGTCGAGCACGCGGGCCGCAGCGCGGTGTTTCTCCAGGGCCAGGCCGCGATGGAGGCGCAGCGTCTCGGCTGTCACGTCGGTAGTGACGTTGGGGTTGCCGTCGCGGTCGCCGCCAATCCAGGAGCCGAAGGTCAGGAAGCGGTCGGGCGGTTGCAGGGAGGGGTAATATTGGGCCAGCGCGGCGGCCATGTCATGGTAGACGCCAGGCAGCGCTTCCCACAAGGTTTGGTCGAAGTAGAACAGACCGGTGCGTACCTCGTCGGTGACTTTTGGCCGCGAAGTGCGACTGCGGTCGGTCACCCACAGCAGCGTTACCTCGGCGGTGAGCTGATCGACCAATGCCTGGCGCTCGGCGGGCAGCAGGTTGCGCAGATCGAGATCACTGAGCGCGGCCGAGATGCGCCGCAATTTGGTCAGGATGGTGCGGCGTTTGGCCTGGGTGGGGTGGGCGGTGAAGACCAGCTCGATGTGCAGCCGGTTGAGCAGGCGGCGCATTTCGAACTCGTCGACGCCGGCCCGCCACAGCGTAGCCACGGCCGCGGCGACCGACTCGGGCAGCGGCTGGGGGTGGGCGTCGCGCTCGCGATCGCGCAAGACGCGGACGCGCTGCTGCTCCTCGGCCAAATTGGTCAACTCGAAGTAGGCTGTGAAACTACGGGCGACAAGTTCGGCCTCGTGGGGGTCAAGGCGGCCGACGACATAGGCCAAGCGCGTGTCGACGGCCGGGTCGTCCTCCACGCGGCGCGTCTTCGCCAGAGCGCGGACGCGCTCCTCCAGCTCGAAGATCTCGATCCCCGCCTGCCGCCGGATGACGTGGCCGAGGATGTCGCCCAGCAGGTGGATGTCTTCGCTTAGCCGCTCCTGATTTTCTCGCGTGATAGCCATAGTCGATGTTGCCCTTATGATAGTAGATATTGGCCCAAAACAGGCCAAGTTGCAACAACGGGGCTGGAGGGTTGTCCTAATACTGCGTCGGGGCTGGTATGTTCACACGCGGACTTGATCATCAAAACAGGCAGGGTTCCCACGAAGGAACCCTGCCTGTCACTTTGCCAACGGGTCGGCGGGAAATGCTTACAGCGTAATCACCTGATCGGGCATATTCCCGGCCAGCGCCGCGTAGAGGTCGGGGAAGCAGCCGACCGTCACGCCGTCGACCGTGCCGGTGACGGCGATCTCGCCCGGCTCAGTGCGGCCCGTGCCGTCGGCGTCGCACCAGCGCGGCTCGCCGGCAGCCAGCCCCCGCTCCAACGCGCACATGTCGCACATCATCAGCAGCATCCCCTTTTCCGCGGCCACTTTGGCCAGCCGCTCGCCGATGGGATCGCCCTGCCGCAGAACGAACGTGTTGTCGTCGAAGAAGAACATGCCCACGACCTCGACGCCGTGGGTGCCGGCTTCGAGTTGGGGCAGGATCATGCGGCCGAGCTTGTAGCTGGCGGCGCGGGGGTGGGCAAAGACATAGGCAACTTTCATTTGTTTACTCCTGAGATAATGATAATCGCCAGTATAGCTTAACAGCCCGCCTACCGCCGAACTAGCGGCACGAAAATCCGGTTCTCCGACCGGATGCCGCTCAGGTAGAGCGTGACGCTCGTCTCGCGCAACACCGCGCCGCCAGGCCCAAGCAGCTCGGCGCGCACGACGACCTGGCCCTGACCGCCGGCCGTCTTCTTGAACGTGGCCTTTAGCTGGCCGTCTTTGTTCGTCGCCCCCTCGAAGACTTCGTCGCCGGCGATTGTGCCCTGGTCGCCTCTGTCGTCGCTGACGCTGAGGCGCACCGACTCGCCCGCGGCCGGATCGCCGTAGAGATCGCGCACGGTGACGGTCAGTGTCGACTGGTTGGCGGTGCTCAGGTCGGTGGGCGCGGCCGTCAACGCGATCACGCTGCCCGTCGGCTCAGCCATTTCGATGGTCGTCTCGGCCGTCAGGCCGCCTTCGGCGATGGCGCTGATCGTGGCAATGCCCGGCGTCGTCCCAGCGGTGAAGATGACCCGCAGCCGGCCGTTCTCGTACGTTCCTGTCGGAATTTCGACCGTGCCGCTAGTCGTCTCAATGTGGCCGTTGAATGTCCCGGATTTGGTAACGACTTTGCCCAGATCATCGATAAGCACGAGGGCCAGCTCAACCGTATCCGTGCCATTGGGCCGGATCGGCCCAACCTGCCGGTTGTCGAACTCGATGGCTGCCGGCCGCCGGAAGAAGGCCACCTCGGCCGTCATTGAGGCGGTGATCGCGCCTTCGTCCTGTTCGATCAGCGTCAGGCCGACCTGGCCCGTCTCGCCCGGCGTGTTGCTGCCGTTGATCAGGCCGACGTTGGCAACGACGGGAACCGTCGTCTGGGCCGGGATACAGACGCCATACGCCTGGGGTGAGAACAACATGGCCCAGCCCGGCGGCACGGTGAACTCGACGCCGTAACAATGATCCACATTGTCGCCGTTTTCGGCATAGTAGATCACCTCCACCGAACTATCGGAGTACCCTTCCTGATAGAGCGGCGGCCAGATGTAGAGCGGCTGGAAGTTGAACGGGGCCGGGTCGGAGCGCTTGAAATGGATGCCGCCAACTGTCCCCTCGACCCATAAGTAGGCCGCGCCCGTGCCCGGCGGCGTGAACGGGCCGGTGCCGAAGCGGCCGTCGGCCGCCGCGTCGTCGCCGTGCGTTCCGTCGTCATAGAGCACGAACGGACTGCCGAACGCGCCGCCGGCCGGCGTCTGCAGCCAACCTGTCAGCGTGCCGTCATCGGTGGGACGGCCCAGGTCGAGCAGCAGGCTGGGCATGTCCCGCAGCGACAGGGTGTGGCCGCCGGGGCTGGAGGCACGCAGCTCGCTGGCGGCCAGGGCGTTGAACGAGAACGTGCCGCCGCCGCTGGGGCCGACAGCCACGACCGCCTTGTAGATGCCGCTCGTCCCATTGGTATTCACTTGCACAAACTGCACCATGCGGTCGCCCGGCTTGCTGTTGACGGTGACGCATTTGACGTTGGCCGTGTCGTTGCAATCAACAGCCGAGCCGTCGGGGCGCGATACGGCCAGCGGCGCGAAGTCGCCGCTGTAGCCGGTCTGCATGAAGATGACGCTCTCGATGAGCGGATCGACGTCGACTTCATAGGTCTTGGAAGGTTGGGGCGGGGCCGGGGTGAACTTGTAGCCCATGCCGCTGCCCGCGCCGCCGAGGTCGTTATTGCTGACGATGACATTATTAGCGGCGAAGAAGAGGGAATCGATGAGGCCGATCTCGGCCGTGGCTGCTTCCTGGCGCAGGGTGTGGTAAACGAAGCGAATCTCGCCGGTCTGGTGGTTGAGCCAGACCTGGTAGCCGCGGCAGGCAGTATCGCCACCTCCGTAATCGGCCTGGCCTTCGGTGGAGATGATGATCCATTCGAAGGCGAAATTGGCGTAGTAGACGCGCACCTGCGGTCCCCACGAATTAGGCAGGCCGCAGGCGGTTGCCTGCCCGGGTTGGAGATCGGGTGGAATGGCGGGCGGTTTGTCGACATAGACCCACTCCAGATCCGTGTCCAGCAGTTCTAAATATTGGCTAAAGATGAAATCGCAGAATTGCGGGTCCACGAGGCAGGGGTTCATTGAAATGTAGCCGTCTTCCGAGACATCGACGACGGACGTTTCGGCCCCATAGAAGGAAAACGGCGTATCCAGGTTGATGCGCAAGGGCGTGCTGCCGATGGCGCCCTTATCCGTGCCCAACCCGTTGGCCGGGAACCAGCTGTATTCCCACGGCTCCAGTCGATCCCAGCGATAGGTGAAGCCCTCGCTGACGTAGTCGCTCCAGCGGCCGGCGCCGGCGGTGTGGCTGAGCTGGGCGCGCACCATATCGACGGCGTTGGCGAGCTGGTCGGGGGCGACGTAGATGAACTGCCCCCCGCTGAGCAGCGAGGTCATCATGTAGGGCACGATGCCGCTCGATTGCGAGCCATCGGCCGCCAACCCCAGGTAGGTGTGCTCCGCGCCGGTGACGTCGGGCTGCCTACGGGCGGGCGAGCCGCAGCCGCCCAGCAGAACGATGGAGGCGCGCAGGCGGCGCTCGTTGAGCGCCAGCCGCATCCCCTCCGGGGTTAGCGTGTCGGCGCTGTCGCCGTCGGTGTAGAGCCAGGCATCGCCGTCGAACTTGGTCTGGATGGCCTGTGACAGCGCGCCCAGGCCGGGCACGGGGCAACCGGCGTCGGGGCCGTTGGCGACCAGGCCGTTGACTGGTGGCATCACCTGATTGGCGAAGAACTTGCCCTCGACCAGCGGGCTGACGGCCGCGCTGCCGGCATTAAAGGTGTAGATATTGAACTCAGTGCCTTGCGGGGCCGGGGCCAGGTCGCTGACCTGCTCGCCGATGATCGTCTTGACAGTGTTGATCTTGGCGGAAGCGGCCATGCTGGCGCTATTATCGACGACCATCGTGACCTGATCCCACCAGCGATAATCGAGGGGCGGCACACCGTTTAGCAGGTCAGTGCTCCGTGGATCAGTACTCGCCAGGGCGGTGCTCGCTATTGACCCATTGTCCGCCTGCGCTGCTGAACTGCTGACAACGGCCGGCAGCGAGGCCAGGGTGACATTGACGTTCTGGACGATGGTGGCGGCCGTGGCGGCGTCGGTCGGCAACTTTAGCTTGCGCCAGACCTGCAGGAAGCGCCGCATGTCGCATTGGGTGTTATTCTTGAGATCGGGGTCGGTGAAGACGCGCTGGATGGCGGTGTGGCCGTGGTTGACCGTGTCGCTGCCGTCGTTGGCTCCGTCCTGGAAGTCCCACAACATGGCGGCCACGGCGCCCTCGTCGCGGTCGCCGGCGGTCACGCCGCGCATGTTCTCCAGATCGACCGTGGGGCCATCGGGGTCGACGTAGAAGCTGACCGAGGCTGAGCCGGGCATGATCGTGCGTGCGGCGGCCTGATAGTAATCGGGGTAGCCCTCGCCGAAGGCCAGCTGCGTGCCGTTGGGGCCGGCGTTGACACCCGGCAGCGAGTGCGCGCCGCCGGGATCCTGATTGCAACTGAACTGGTGATCGGCGAAGTGACCCCACTCGTGGATGATAACCGAGTCATCCCACTGGTCCGTGCTGGAGGGGTCGTCGGCGATGACCATTATCGTGCGATCGTCGGAATAGAAGGAGCCTTTGGCCCCCTTGCCGCCCTGCCAGTAAACGGTGACCGAGCGGTCCATGGCGGGCGAATTGGCGTTGTTGTTGTTCCAGTAGCGCCAGCCCCAGTAAATGGCATCGCCGATGTTGAACACCGAGGCCTGGGTCTGGTTCAGCTTATAGACGGACAGGTCGAAATCGATGTTGCCGCCTTCGGAATCGATGTTGCCGGAGTCCCAGCAGTAAAGCTCCTGCTCGTCGGTCTCCTCGATGCGGGCGATGAGGTTGGAACCGTCGCGCACCTCGGAGCAGACGCGGAAGTACAATTCCAGTTCATCGTTGAGAACGCCGTCATCGTCGCAGAAGCTGAAGTTGAAGCGGCCGTTGGCGTCGGTGACGGTGTGGCCGTAGGAGTCATCGGAGATGGTGTCCTCTTCGCGCATCTCTACCAGCATATTGTGGACGGGCACGGCCGAGCCGAGCTGATCCTGATACTGGCCGGTGTAGCGTGGCACGGCCGGGGTCGGCGGCCCTTCGGGCACGACGGCGGCGGTGGGCATCCTGTTCTCTCGGGCCAGGAGGCCGGTGACCTTGAAGCAGCCATCGGCGGCGCGGCCGGACCTGCCGGCCAGGTAGGACTTGTCGATGGTCGGCCGCGCAGTGGGGGCTTTGTAGACGGGCGTGCGCGGATCGAGGTCGGAGACGGCGGGCGCACCGGGGCCGGTGGTGAAGAACAGGACGCCGGTTGCCGCCAGCGATGTGGCGTCATTGGGGAAGTAGGTGGCTTTGGCGCGCACTTCGTGGACGGCCGCATCGTCGAAGCGGATGTGGCGAGTGATGGACACGCTCTCGCCCACGCCGGCCGGGCCGAGCGATTCGGCTGTTGAGCCGTCAAGCAACGTCCCGCCGTCGGGCAACTCCCACTGGACATAGAGGTTGGGCGCATCGCGCAAGGGGCGGGCGGTCAGGGTCAGGGTGACAATGCCGCCCGGGGCCGAGGCGGCATCGGCCGAGAGCGTGACTTCGATGCCGTTGTAGACTCCGCCGGCCCGATCGATGAGAGTTAAAGGGGTTTGTGCCGCAACCGGCGTGGAACGGACAAATGACGGCAAGAGGAATGCCGCGACGAGCAACACCGCAAACCACACGAGAGTACTACCTTTCTTCATGGTGACCTCCGCGCTTGGCGATCGTGATTCAGTTGTTATCGGTGGCTCGTCCCGCCGAGGAGGAATGCTAGCAGAGCGTGGGGAGGATGGCAACAATGTAGGATGGAACCACCCAACGAGAGCTTTCGGGGAAGGGTAATCGGAAGCCGCTCGTTTAGCCAGTCTGCGCTTTAACCAAAGCGATCACCGGCACCACAATGCGGTAGCCAAAAACTTGGGCAGAGCTACATGAACGTCCGGTACTACCTACGGGAGGCGGTATTTCGTTTTCATCCAACCCGCAAGGGGATCGACTTTTTCCGCCCCTCTACCCTCGTCACCGGCGGGCACTCCCATGCCTCATCCGCCGTCTCGCGCCGTAACTCCTTTAACTTGGGCAGGATGCCGCAGGCGAAACAGTGCTGGCGACAGTCGACGCGGGTCTCCTGCCGTTGGCTCATCAGATAGTCGCCGGTCAGGAAGCGGCGTGTCACGGCCACGTCGATGTGCTCCCAGGGGAAGACCTCATCGATCGGCCGCCGGCGATGGGTGTAGAAGGCCGGATCAAGCCCCTCCTCGGCCATCGCTTCATACCAGGCGTCCTGCCGGAAGTGGTCGTACCAGGCGTCGAACCGGGCTCCCTTGCGCCAGGCGCGCTCGACCACCTCGGCCAGCCGCCGGTCGCCGCGGGTCAGGATGCCTTCGAAGACGGACTCATCGGGGTCGTTCCAGCGCAGCTTCAGCCCCGGCTGCTTGAACTCGCGGCTCAGGTAGCGCAGCTTGGCGCGGATGTCGTCGAGTTGGCCCATCGGCTCCCACTGGAAGGGGGTATGGGGCTTGGGGATGAAGGTGCTGACGCCGACGTTGACGGCCGCCTTGTTGTTGTGGAAGCGCCGTCCCTCGGCCAGCACCTGCCGCGACAGATCGACGATGGCCTCCACGTCGCTCATCTCCTCCTGCGGGTGGCCGATCATGAAGTAGAGTTTGATCGTCCGCCAGTCGCGGCGATAGATCTCGCGCGCCGTCTCCAGCAGCTCCTCGTGGGTGACGTACTTGTTGATGACGTTGCGCATCTTCTCCGTGGCCGCTTCGGGGGCCAGCGTGAAGCCGCTGCGGCGGCCGTCGCCCAGATTATCCATCAGTTGCGTGCTGACCGTCTCGATGCGCAGCGACGGTAGGGAAATGTTGAGACCGCGGTCGCCGAAGCGCTCGCCGATGCGGCGCGTCAGTTCCAGCACGTGGGTGTAGTCGCTGGAGGAGAGCGACATCAGGGCGATCTCCTCGTAGCCGGTCTTGCCCAGAATGGCTTCCACGGCGGCCAGCACTTCCTCCACCGGCCGCTCGCGCACCGGCCGGGTAACCATGCCCGCGTGGCAGAAGCGACAGCCGCGCGTGCAGCCGCGCATGATCTCGATCGGGGCGCGGTTGTGGACGGTCTCGACGAAAGGGACGATGAAGTCGGTGACAGGCGGCGGCAGAATGGGCACAATGGCTTTGAGCACCTTGGGCGGCGCTTCGGGCATGGTGGGCGTAATGGTCGCCACCGTACCGTCGTCGTGGTAGGCCACGTCGTAGAAGCGCGGCACGTAGCAGCCGGTTATGCCGGCCACGTGGCGCAGTTGGGTCTCGCGATCCAGGTGGGCGGCGGCGCGCATCGTGCCGATGATCTCCAGTAGCACCTCTTCGCCCTCGCCGATGACGAACACGTCGATGAACGGGGCCATCGGCTCCGGGTTGTAGCAGGCGTGGCCGCCGGCGACGACCAGCGGATACGACGCATCTCGATCGGCCGAGCGGACGGGCAGCTGGGCCAAATCCAGCAGGTTCAGGACGTTGGTGAACAGTTGTTCATAGGGCAGCGTCATCGCCAGCATGTCGAAGTCGCGGATGGGGTGTTTGGTCTCCAGCGAGAAGAGGGGGATGTCCCGCGAGCGCAGGGCCGCTTCCATGTCGTCCCAGGGGCAGAAGACGCGCTCGGCCAGCAGATTGCGGTGCTTGTTGATGATGTCGTAGTGGATCATCCAGCCCAGATTGGACATGCCGATGTCGTAGATGTCGGGGAAGGCCATCGCCACGCGGTAGGCGACCTGGTTCCAGTCCTTAACGACCTGGTTCAGTTCGCCGCCGGTGTAGCGGCCGGGCTTGGCGACGCGGGGGAGGATGCGATCCAGGGCCGCTTCGATCTGTGTGGGAGTCATCGGGGTCGAAGCCATTATGATGATAGTATAGCGAAGGCAGCGTGGTGCTGCACGTCGTCTCTCTGGCGGGACGGAGGGCAGCGGCCGGCAGACCGCGGGGCACTTTGTCGCTGTGGGCCGTCGTCTGTGGTCATCCCCTGCCGCAACCCAACGATTGACATTTAGACGTCCCCTCTTACAATAATCCGTATCCGCCATCCGTGACGTTCGGCGAGCGCCCCGGAGAAAGTCCCGACTCATGAACGTCTTTGGCGCGCCCAATCGTTGGGGTGAAGGCAGCCAATTCACGTGCCGAACGAGATGCATATGAACGACCTGGAACGGCGCGTTCGCGCCCACATCATTCACAGACTGTGGGATAATCACCCTGCTCCTGATGCGGCCACCATCAGCGCCACATTGGGCGTTTCGCGTGATGCGGTAGTGGCGGCGCTGCGAGCCTTGGCTGACACGCATCGCCTCGCTCTTTTCCCCGGTTCCGACAAGGTTTGGATGGCTCATCCGTTCTCCGCGGTGGCGACGGATTTCGTCGTCCGTTCTGCCGAGCGACAATGGTACGCCAATTGCGTCTGGGATGGCTTGGCGATCCTGGGCTTTGTGGGCGACGGCGTGTTGGAGACGCACACGCCGCAATGGAATGATCTCGTCCATTTCCACGTCGTCGACGGGCGGGTGCGGGGCGACGGTATCGTCCACTTTCTTGTCCCCGCGCATCGCTTTTGGGACGACATCGGTTTTACCTGAGCCAATATTCGGGCCTTCCGGTCGGAAGGTGAACTTTCCGAATGGCTGAATTTCCACGGCTACCATCGGGGAGCAGCCGCCACGCCGCAAACGGTCTACGACCTGGGTCGCGACTGGTACGCTGACCGGCTCGACGTGGCGTATCGTCCGGCATCGGCCGCGCAGGCGGAGGCTATCTTCGCCCGCCACGGGCTTGCCGGCGAGTTTTGGGATTTGACAAGCTGAGGCGGGTTTCTTGACAGATACGGCACGACGAACTGCGGGTTTTGCTGGGCGGCCAAAAGATTGAAAACACGGGTGAACTGCGGTATGTTCTTCTGGAGGAGGCCGGACAATTGGGCCATGTTTGCCGGAAGTCGGGCGAACAAGTCAGCGGCGGAAGCACCTTCCCGGCAAACTATACACAGTGGAGCGCTCTACGCCCGCCCTCGGTAAGTATACTTATCCACGTTTAGCATACGAGGAATCACGATGGACGCCAATCAAACTCATCCCCAAACAATAGACGAATATATCGCCGCCTTCCCCGAAGACGTTCAGACCATCTTGCAGAAGATCAGGCAAACCATCCACGACGCCGCGCCAGAGGCCACGGAAGCCATCAGCTACGGGATGCCGACCTTCAAGCTGCACGGCAATCTCGTCCACTTCGGCGGGTTCAAGACTCACATCGGCTTCTATCCCGTACCGTCGGGAATTGAAGCATTTAAAGACGAACTTGCCGTTTACCCCCAGGGCAAAGGCTCGGTGCAGTTCCCACTCAGTCGGCCGATGCCCTATGATCTCATCCAGCGGATCGTCAAGTACCGGGTGGGTGAGGCTCAGGCCAGGGCCGAGGCGAAGAGCAAGAAAGGCTGACTGATGAGGCTGAGCTTGGAAGGGAACTGTGTTCACAGGTTAAGCCCAACCACGGAGAAACGATAATAATGGCATTTATCAGCACCGTTCCAGAAGATGAAGCCACGGCCGGCGTCAAACAAATGTATGACAAGGTCTTTCAGGCCAGAGGCTACGTGCCCAATTACACGAAGGTATTCAGCCATAGACCGCAAGTGATGGAGGCGTGGATACAGTTGCAGGCAAGTATCAAAAGCAATATGGATGCGCGCCGCTTCGAACTGGTCACCCTGGCCACGGCCCGCGCCCTCAAAAGCTCCTACTGCATGCTGGCCCACGGGTCGATCCTGCGTCAAAAGTTCTATGCGCCGGAGCAACTGACGGCGATCGCCAAGGACTACCAGACGGCCGATTTGACCCCAGCTGAGGTGGCGATGATGGCTTTTGCCGAGCAGATTGCGCGCGACGCCACGGCCATCACGCAGGAAGATGTCGATGCTCTGCGGGAACATGGGTTCTCCGACCCGGAGATATTCGACATTACGGCGACGGCCACGGCGCGCTGCTTCTTCAGCAAGACGCTGGACGCGCTGGGGGCACAGGCGGACGAAGCGTATTTGGAACTGGAAGACGGCTTGCGCGAAACGCTGACGGTTGGACGGCCGATTAGCGGTCAAACCAAAGGGTGACGCCGTCGGACAAGCCGATGCCCTATGACCTCATCCAGCGGATCGTAACGTACCGGGTCGGCGAGGCTCAGGCCCCGCCCCGGGCGAAGAGCAAGAATAGTAACTGATTGTCGTTGGTCGTTTCGGCCTCAATCGCCTCTCTGGGGAAATACTTAAACGTCTGCTAACAAAAGAAGGTGTAATGCTAAATGTAACAATTTGGCAAGTATACTGTTACTTATCGTCTAGGTAATTCTCGTCATCCCAGTCACCTTTGCCGAGCGCCCTGCTCGAGTCCCGCTACGAGAACAAAATAATACGTTAATGGAGACAGTTAAGGCCATGAATGATCGACCTTCATCTTCCGATAAGCGCTCCGTCCCATCGGGGCATTTGTTCAGCGTGGGCAAACCATTTGTTGGCCGGCTGGCGCTTCTATTAGTGGTGCTTGTGCTAGGCGCGGGTTCGCTGGCGGCCCAGGGGGAACCGGCGACTCCACCGGCCGGCGCAGATGCAGTGGATATCCAGGCCGGGCAACCCAGCTTTACCAAGCACGTCATCGACAACACGGTGCGGCGGACGCACGCGGCGCTGGGGGCCGACTTTGACGGCGACGGCGATATGGATCTGGTAGCGACAAACTACAAGGGCCGTGCCGTTTACTGGTATCAGAATAACGGGCAAATGAACTACACGCGCAAGGTGCTGGACAGCAATCTGAGCGGAGCCTACCCAGCGGGGGTCGGCGACATCGATAAAGACGGCGATATCGACATTATGGCCGCCGGCTATTTGGCCGACACATTTGTCTGGTACCAAAACAACGGCAACGGCGTCTTCACCCGGCGCAACGTCGATACCAAATCCAACGGCGCGCATTCCATCGTCCTGGGCGACGTGGACGGCGATAGGGACAATGACTTCGTGACCGCCAGTCAGGATGGTAATACCATCGCCTGGTATGAAAACAAGGGCCAGCAGGTTTTTGAGAAACGCGTCATCGACGCGAGTGCTATCGGCGCCAAGCGCGCGGACATGGCCGACCTCGACGGTGACGGCGACGTGGACATCATTGGGGCCAGCTTCAAGTCGAAAGAGATCGCCTGGTATGAGAATAACGGCAGCGAGAAGTTCACCAAGCGCGTCATTGACAAGACGGCCACCGGGGCCTATTTCGTCTCTCCGGCCGACGTGGACGGTGATGGGGACATAGATATTTTCGCCGCCATCCGCCGCAAGAACACCATCGCCTGGTATCGCAACAATGGCAACGGCACGTTTACGATGCAGTCTATCGACACGAATGCCAAGGGGGCGCGAACGGTGCTCGCGGTTGACCTCGACAAGGACGGCGACATGGATGCCCTGGCGGCCAGCGTCGACGACGACACCGTAGCCTGGCACAAGAACGACGGCCGCGGCAACTTCACCAAGCAGGTCATTAGTAATAACGTTGACGGTGCCTATTGGGCAGTTGGTGTGGATATGAACAAAGACGGCAAGCTCGACATCGTCACCGCCAGTAAAGGTGATCATACCGTCGCGATTCACCTGCAAAAGTAACCGAAGCCCCGCCAGGGCCTAACCAGAACGGGCGCGGCGATCCTTCGCCGCGCCCCATTCTCTATACATTTCCCACCCTGTGAGGTACACTCGAGGTGCATCCCCTCACTACCGTTCAGTCCAATTAACTTTTTGCGCCCTCCAGAGAGACGGCGCTTTTTTGTTTCTTAAGGAGTTTACTCATGAGACATCCAGTTTCCGGGGCGGCCGATCATCGGCTCGCCCTGATACAACGCGCGATATTGTTAGGCGTGATCATCCTGCTCTCCGGCTCTTTGGGGATTGTCAAAGGCCAATCGGCCGGCCCCACGGAACGGGCGTTGCAAGACGAGTCACAAGTCGTACTCCCCTTTATCACCGGCGGAACGGGCGTCATCCTTCCGCCGACGCCGGAAGCGATCGACGATATATATCAAACGCCGGTTGATACGCCGCTGGTCGTGGACGCGGCAGGCGGGGTACTCACGAACGACACTGGATCGGGGACGCTGGGAGCCGTGCTAGTCGATGACGCGAGTCATGGCGACCTCATCCTGAGCACCGACGGCTCTTTCACCTACACGCCCGCGCCGCAATTCACCGGCGAGGACAGCTTCACTTACCGGGCCGATGACGACACTTCCCAGTCCAATATCGCCACCGTGCGCCTTATTGTGACCGAGGGCGCGATCCCGCCCACGGCCTCGGACGATGCTTATGAGACGCCGGCTGGTACGCCTCTGGTCGTGGACGCGGCGGGCGGCGTGCTGGCGAATGATACCGGCATTGGGCCGTTGCAGGCCGTACTGGCGGAAGACGTGACCTCCGGCACGTTGGCATTGAACGCCGACGGCTCGTTTGGCTACACGCCAGACGCCGGGTTTGCCGGCGTGGACAGCTTCACCTATCGCGCCGTGGACGGCACGGCCGAGTCGGAACCGGCGACGGTGTTGCTCGTCGTGGATGCCGTCCTGCCGCCTGTGGCGACGGATGATGCCTATCAGGCCGTTATGGATACGCCTCTGGTGGTCGATGCGCTTAGCGGCGTGCTTGCCAACGATACGACATCCGGGCCGGGGCCGTTGCAGGCCGTACTGGTGGAAGACGTGACCAACGGCACGTTGGCATTAAACGCCGACGGCTCGTTTGGCTATACGCCAGAAGCCGGGTTTGCCGGCGTCGACAGCTTCACCTATCGCGCCGTAGACGGCACGGCCGAGTCGAATGTCGCCACCGTCACACTGACCCTGTCGAACACGACGAATGACGCTCCGGTGCTGGCCACCGGGACGAATTGGTTCACCAAGAAGGTCATCGATACCAAGGTCAAGCAGGTCCACACCGTCGTCGGGGCCGACCTGGATGGCGATAATGACATCGATTTCATAGCCACCAACTACTTGGATGGCCTCCTCATGTGGTATCAGAACGACGGCCACGGCGATTTCATCACCAAAGTGCTGGATCCCAACCTGGACGGCGCGTATCCGGCCAACATTGCCGACGTTGACCAGGATGGGGACAGCGATGTGGTGGCAGCCGGCTATAAGGCGAACGTCTTTGCCTGGTATCGCAACGATGGCAGCGGCAACTTCACGCGCACCAACATCGACACCAGGACCGACGGCCCGCATTCCATCGTCGTTGTCGATCTGGACAAGGACGGCGACAATGACTTCTTGACGTCCAGTCAGGATGCCGGAACCATTGCCTGGTATGAGAATAACGGCGCGCAGGTATTCCAACGCCGTTTCATCGACAAGACCGCGTTCGGAGCCAAACGCGCCCAGGCGGCCGATATCGACGGCGACGGCGATCTGGATATCGCCATCGCCAGCTATGACAACGACCAGATCGCCTGGCTGGAGAACAACGGCAGCCAGACCTTCACCAAGCACGTCATAGCCAATAATCGGGATGGCGCCTACTATGCGACGCCGGCCGACATCGATGGCGACGGCGACATCGACATCCTGACGGCCAGCAAGCTGGATAACACCATTGCACTCTATCGCAATGACGGCGCGGAAGGCTTTGTCGTCGAGATACTGGACGACCAGGCCATCGGCGCGCGCAGCGTGATCGCCGTCGACATCGACCGCGATGGCGACCTGGATCCATTGTCGACCAGCCGCGAGGACGATACCATCGCCTGGTTCGTCAACGACGGCACGGGCCACTTCGACTGGAGGGCCATCGACCAGAAAGCCGACGGCGCCTACGGTATTCAGGTAATCGACCTGGACGACGACGCCGACCTGGATTTGCTTTCCGCCAGTCGTAGTGCCGGCGAGGTCTCCACGCACACGCGAACCCGTTCCCACGAGGCGTCGATCACGGCCGGTGGCACGCTGGTCATCGACGGCGAGCTGCTGCGCGCGACCGACAGCGACGACGGCCCGGCGGAACTGACCTTCACGATCACCAACGCGCCCGAATACGGCGAACTCCGGCTGGACGGCGCGCCCCTGGCCGATGGGGCTTCCTTCACCCAAGAAGACATCAACAACGGCCGCCTGACCTACGTCCATGGCGGCATTTCTTTTGAGTCGGCCGACGCGTTCTTCTTCACCGTGGCCGACGGGGGCGAGGATGGGGCGCTGCCCGCAGCCGGCGGCTTCCAGATCGACGTGATCGCGCCGCCTGGCTAAGAAAGCGGCCGGTAATCCGGTTCTCCATCCGCGGCTCTCCGGCTGCTGCTGATGACCTCGTAAAGAACGCTGAGAGCGCATGGGAAGAGCGCAAGAAGAGAAACCCCCTTCTTGCGCTCTTCTTTGCCCGGCGGCGACGTCAGGCGACCACGTGGAAGCTTGACGCGCTTTAAGGCAGTCGCCTATTCGGCAGTGAATCGTTAAACTAGCGAAATGCCGAGCCATAATCCCTACCAACCGCTCGCCCAAGTTCGTCTTGCGCACCCCGCGTGGAGCAAAGACGCCACCATCTATCAGATCAATACCCGCCAGTTCACGCCGGAAGGCACGCTCCGCGCGGCCGAAGCTCATCTGCCGCGGCTGCGGGAACTGGGAATCACCATCGTCTGGCTGATGCCTGTTCACCCCATTGGTGAACTCAACCGCAAGGGCACACTGGGCAGTCCCTACTCGGTGAAGAACTACTATGGGGTCAACCCCGAATTCGGCACGCTGGAAGACCTGAAGCAGTTCGTCCGCTCGGCCCACGGGCTGGGGCTGTATGTCATTCTCGACTGGGTGGCGAACCACTCGGCCTGGGACTGCGATCTGGTGACGACGCACCCGGAGTGGTACGTGCGCGACTGGAAGGGCGACTTTCGGCCGACGCCGTGGTGGGACTGGCCCGATATCATCGACTTCGACTACGACCAGGAGGGCATCCGCCGTTACATGACCGAAGCCATGTGCTACTGGGTGCGCGAGGTCGGCATCGACGGCTACCGCTGCGACGTGGCCGGCTTCGTGCCCACCGACTTCTGGAACAACGTCCGCAAGCAACTGGACGCCATCAAACCGGTCTTCATGCTGGCCGAGTGGGAGGCCCGCGACCTGCACGCCGAGGCCTTTGACATGACTTACAGCTGGCACTGGAATGACGTGGTGCACAAGATCGCCACGGGCAAAGCCGATGTGAGCGCGCTCCACGTCTACTACTCCTGGAACGAGAAGGCCTATCCGTTCGACATCATGCGCATGTTGTTTGTCAGTAACCACGACAAGAACGCCTGGGAGGGCACGGAATTTGAGCAGTTCGGCGACGCGCTGGAGGCGTCCATCGTCCTGTCGGTCGTCAGCGAGGGCATGCCGCTCATCTACAACGGGCAGGAGGCGGGCAACAGGCGGCGGCTGGCCTTCTTCGAGAAAGACCCGATCGACTGGCGGCCGCACCCGCTGGGCGACCTTTACCAAAAGCTCTTTGCGCTGAAGCGGGCCAACACAGCCCTCTGGAACGCGGCCTGGGGCGCACGGATGATCAATGTGTTCAACAATGTCCCAGCTCAGGTGCTCAGCTTTATGCGCTATAATGAACGCGATAAGGTATTCGCCGTGTTCAACTTCTCCGATCGGCCGCAGACGGTGACGTTTGGCGAGAGCCTGCACCACGGAACCTACACCGACTATTTTAGCGGGGCGTCCGTCGCCTTCGACGGCGGGACAAGGCTGGAATTGGAGCGCTGGGCCTATCGGCTGTTTGTGGGTTAACAACTATAAGGGCTTAGAAACCCGGGGAGCAACCATGAAAGCGTTGGTGATTTACGATTCCCAGTTCGGTAATACGGAGCAGGTCGCGCGGGCCATCGGTGACGCGCTCGGCGCGGAGGGGGAGGCGATGGTACTCCACGCCGCCGCCGTCACCGCCGAGGGGCTGCGCGGCCGCGATCTGATTGTCGTCGGCTCGCCGACTCAATCGTTTCATGCCACCAAGCCCGTGGCCGAGTTGCTGAACGAGTACGATCTACATGGCGTGCGGGCGGCGGCATTCGATACCCGCTTCGACATGGCCGAGGTCGAGTCGCGCGTCTTGCGCTTCGCCGTAAAAGCCGCCGGCGACAACGCCTACGCCGCGCCGCGCATTGCCACCCAACTGGAGAAGGCCGGGGCTACCCTCGCGGCCGAGCCGGAGGGCTTCATCGTGGAAGGCACGGAGGGCCCGCTACGGCCGGGCGAGTTGGAGCGAGCCGCCGTGTGGGCGAAAAGCCTGCTCGCCGTCCCGGCCGCATAAAGGTAGGCAGAGAAACCTGAACGACGCCGTAGCGCGAGGAGAGATAGGCCAATGACCGCATTGCATCCAGAGGACAAGCGGACCAAGCGCGGGTTTGTCATGACGGGCGGCGGGGCCAAAGGCTTGTTTGAGGCCGGGGTTATCCACGCTTTCCATCTGTGCGGCATGGAGTTCGACGTCATCACCGGCTCCTCCATTGGGGCTATCAACAGTATCTTCTACGCCGAATACCAGATGCGCAAGCAGCAGCTTCCGGCCGAGGTTCTGGCCGACCCGGCCCAAGTGGTAGAGGCGATGGATGCGCTGGTATGGGCCTTCCTCCACGCCTGGTGGGACATGCCCCGCATGGGCATCATCGACGACAGCGCCGCCGGGCCGCTGGGCCTGATCAAGGATGATCTCCAGGAGCTAAACATCTCGCTGGCCGCGCTAGTGCGCATCGCCTGGTGGTATTCCAACCCAAATAATGACTGGATTGCCGACGCCCAGGTGCTGAATGACATCACAAACCTGGTGAGCGAGCTGCCGGAGCGGATCGAGGGCGGCCGGGGGCTGTTGGAGATCTGGAAACGCTTGCGCGACGACAAGGTCAAGCCGATGGATGCGGCCATTCGCACCTATCTCAATCGCTTCGGCATGGAGCACGCGCTGGTTCCCGACGACAAATCCGAAAAGCTTAAGGAGTTCTTCACGCAGTCAATTACGCCGTTGCGTACCGAGCACCTGGACGACCCCGACGCGCGTCTGCCGCTCGAGCGCGTCGAGCTGCTCATTCCCGCCGGCCGGACGCTGCGCGACTTCAAGGAAGCCGGCATCGACGTGCGGCTGACGCGCACCAACTTCCGCACCGGGCGGCTGGAAGTGTCGGCTTATCATTCGGCCGATCAGTTTGGGGCCTTTTTGAACAAGCACTGGTTCCGCTTCAACGCGAGGGAAGGCCTGCTGCCGGCGCTGGGCAACGCCCGTTTGCAAATGGTGGGCAACCCCAACGCCGTCTACGCCGCCCTGGCTTCCGGGCGCTTCCCCGGCGTCTTTTCGCCCCTGCCGGTGACAAAAATCTATGATATGGGTGGCGGCGACCCGGACAACGCGCTATTCGCCAGCCTGCTCGGCAGTTGGTTGAACGATGACCGCCTGCGGGCGGCCATGACCACGGCCCCTGTATCGTCGGGCCGCCGCGCTGCGGACATCTCCGACAATTTGATGGATACCTGGCGCGAGTCCCAGGAGCTATCACGGCTATTCCCTAAAGCCGGCGATCATTACGTGGACGGCGGGGCGATTGATAACACGCCGACCAACAGCGCCATCGACGCCGTCAAGGAATATGCCGACGAGCACGACATCGGCTACCGGGACGTCCGGCTGGACCTCTACACCATCTTCCTGCACCCGCCGCCCGATCCCCGTGAACGGGTGTCGGAGATGCTGCCGTCATCGATCGAAACGGTTCGTCGTACGATGGAGATACGGACGGCGGCCGTGCTCAGTTCGGACGCGGCACACGTGCGATTCATTAACAAGACGAGTCAATTAGGCGAGGAGACCACTCGCGCGGTGATCGATCTGGTGGAGGCCATGCAGCAGGTGCTGACGCTGCCCGAGGATAGTGCCCTGGGGCTATCCGACGAGCAAAGGGAGGCGCTACAGGAAAGCCTGAGACAGCGCATCGCGGCGGCGCTGCCGGAAAACGAAAACAAGAGCATCGAAGAAAAACTCGAGGAAATCAAGGACGATCACCGGCAAATAATTGACTGGAAGCTGCCGCTGCACGTCAATCCCATCGAGATTCATCCCGAGGAGATGCCGATGCGGACGCTCCAGTTTACCGAGCGGTTGGGCTACAGGCCTCATAACGCGATCCGCATGATGACCAGCGGCTGCTACAGCACGTTGTGGTCGCTGTTCGTTCACCTGGCCGGCAAATCAAGGAGTGAGCTGGACGAGCGGGACGAATCGACGTTGAAGATGGCCCGCCACTGGATGGGGTTGGAGGGCGACGAACTGCCCGATGCCACGCCCGAGTTGCAGCGCGCCTGGCGTTGCCGGCGTGTCCAATGCGTCTTCCACGCGCGGCACTGCCGGCATGGGGCACGGCCGGACGAGGCGTGGTGATGCGGAAGGGATGCGATCCGTGATTGGCAGATGGGAAAGGACGTGTGAACCTTGTAACATGAACGCGGATCAGCTTTGGAATGGGTCCGCGTCGCCCGGCTGGAATCCGCGCCATCCACGTACCGTTTTTCTCTATGCGGTTACCCGGCCGAATCTTCCCGGACGGTTGACAGGCTAGAATATTTGTTCTATCATAACGTCACCATTATTGGCTCAACGATCCGTATTGTATCGGTCAAATCCCTCAAACGAATAGCTGGAAACCCCAAGAAGGAGCATAACAGATGAGCACTGTCAGAGTCCTGGTCGGCACGCGGAAAGGTGCGTTTATCCTGACGTCGGACGAAGCGCGCCGCGAATGGCAAGTCGATGGCCCCCACTTTGGCGGGTTGGAGATCTATCATATGAAAGGGTCTCCGGCCGATCCCAATCGAATTTACGCCTCGCAAGTCAGCGACTGGTTCGGCCAGGTCATGCATCGCTCCGATGACGGTGGCAAGACGTGGCGGACGGTCGGCAATGAGTTCGCCTACAAGGGCGAGACGGGCACGCATCAATGGTATGACGGTACAGACCACCCGTGGGAGTTCAAGCGCGTCTGGCACCTGGAACCGTCGCTCGACGACCCAAACACGGTCTACGCCGGCGTGGAGGACGCGGGCATCTTCCGCTCCAGCGACGGCGGGGAGACGTGGCAAGAGCTACCGGGCCTGCGTCGTCACGATACGAGCGGCATCTGGCAGACGGGCGGCGGTGGTTTCTGTCTCCATACCATCATTCTCGATCCTGCCGACCCCGACCGCATCTACATTGCCATCTCGTCGGCGGGCGCGTTTCGCACCGATGACGGCGGGCAGACGTGGAAGCCGATCAATCATGGCCTGAAATCCAACTACATCCCGGACGAGGCGGCCGAGGTGGGTCATTGCGTCCACCACGTTGCCATGCACCCGTCGCGGCCGGGCGTGCTGTTCATGCAAAAGCACTGGGATGTGATGCGAAGCGACGATAGCGGCGACAACTGGCACGAGGTCAGTGACAACCTGCCCAGCGATTTCGGCTTTGTCATCGACATCCACGCCCACGAGCCGGAGACGATCTACGTCGTGCCCATCAAGAGCGACTCAGAACACTACCCGCCGGATGGCAAGCTGCGCGTCTACCGCAGCCGGACGGGCGGCAACGATTGGGAAGCGCTGACCAATGGGCTGCCGCAAGAGGACTGCTACGTCAACGTGCTTCGCGACGCGATGTCTGTGGACACGCTGGAATCGTGCGGCATCTACTTCGGCACGACCGGCGGGCAGGTCTACGCCTCGGCCGACAGCGGCGACAACTGGACGGCCATCGTGCGCGATCTGCCGGCCGTTCTGTCGGTGGAAGTGCAGACGTTGCCATGATCCGAATCATCATTCCCCACCACCTGCGCAATCTGGCGGGCACGGGGGCGGAAGTGACAGTCGAGGTGACGGGGCCGGTTACCCAGCGCGCCGTGCTCGACGCGCTGGAGGCCCGCTATCCGGTGCTGCGCGGCACGATTCGCGAGTATTCGACCGGCCAGCGGCGGCCGTTCCTGCGCTTTTTCGCCGGCGTGGAAGACCTGTCACATGAGCCGCCCGACGCCCTGTTGCCGGCCGATGTGGCCGCGGGTCGCGACGCATTCCGCATCGTCGGCGCGATCGCCGGCGGCTGAACAATGGGAGAGTCGTATGGCGATCAAAATTCAGTTGCGCGAAGTCGTGGCGGCTGATCTACCCATATTCTTCGATAATGAGCGCGACCCGGTAGCCGTGCGCATGGCCGCTTTCACCAGTAAGGACCCGGCCGACCGCGCGGCATTCGACGCGCATTGGGCGCGCAACCTGGCCGCTGCAGATGGGATGATTCGGACGATCCTCGTTGACGGGCAGGTGGCCGGCAATGTCTTTAGTTACGTTGACGCTATGGGCCCGGAGGTCAGCTACTGGATCGGCCGCGATTTTTGGGGACGCGGCATTGCCACCTCGGCGTTGCTGGCGTTCCTAGAAATCCAGACGGCGCGCCCCCTCTTTGCCCGGGCGGCTAAAGACAATCTTGGCTCGTTGCGCATACTGGAGAAATGTGGTTTTGCGATTACCGGCCAGGACAGGGGCTTTGCCAACGGCCGCGGTGAAGAGGTCGAGGAATATATACTGGAGCTGACGGCTTGACATATTGACCCTTACATCGCTTTTCTGCTACGCCTCAGGATCGTGCCGGCCCACGGCGTGACGATCAATCAGACCATCCTGTCATGAGTAGCCGATTGGCGGCCGGGCGAAGAAAAATCATGAGTTCCCAACAGCGGCATTTGGAAAACACAGCAGTAGAAGCCGGGCCGTCGTCCACACAGGCGCAGCGGCTCGCCGCGGGCGCAGACATCTACGGTGAGTATCACGGCCTGGGCGTCAGCCACATCGATTTCAAACTATGTCCGGCGGATGGCAACGGCCCGTTCATCATCGAAAACGTATTTCATGCCCCCGGCGGCCCAGCCCGCCACCTGCACTACGAACAGGATGAATGGTTCTACGCCCTGGAGGGCGAGTTTATCATCGAGATTGGCGAGGCGCGCCTGCACCTGGCGCCGGGCGACTCCGTATTGGCCCCGCGAATGGTGCCCCACGTCTGGGCCTGCGTCGGCGACGGCCGGGGCCGGATGTTGATCGCCTTTATGCCCGCTGGCCGGATGGAAGCCTTCTTTCGCGAGGTGACGAAGGCCGATGCCATGCCGCCGCAAACGCCCGCTCTTTGGCAAGCACACGGCATGGAGCTTTTGGGGCCGCCTTTAGCCATAGCGTGAACGTGAGAGCCGATTCACTCCTGAGTCATCAAAAATGCCATCAGGTCGGCCAGTTGTTGCTCGCTCAACCGTTGCCTGAAGTTCGGCGGCATACGGCAAAAGGCAGTTCGGGTTGCTCTTCGCCCGAACGCCTGCTTATGAGGAATTGACGAAAATGGCCGAACAGAAGCGCCCCCATCTCCCAATAGGCTACTGGATTAAGACAGCCGACGAAGCCCTCACGGCGCGGATCGATGAAGCACAGTCGGCCAACGGCCTTGCCCGCATTGATTGGCAAGTGCTCAACGTCCTGCACGAGATGGGCGAGGCGACGACGGGTCAAGTTGCCGGCACCCTGCGCCCTTTCGCCGGCGCGGATGCCCTCGAACTGGTCATCGGCCGTCTCGCGAGTCGCGACCTGGTGGATCAGGAAGCGGCGACGGCTGTCTTCCGCCTCACCGAACAAGGGCACCTCGCGCACCGGGCGGCCCTGGTTTCGCAGATGGAGATATGCCGGCGGGCCGTCCAGGGCGTGGACGAAACGGACTACGCCACAACGGTGCGGGTACTACAACAACTGGTAAAAAACCTCATGGGTGATAATCATGGTTGAACAAATTCCGGTTTATCTTGAAATCGGTAGTAAGCGGACGTTTGCCGGGGCGCTGGACTGGCCGGGCTGGGGTCGCAGCGGGCGCGACGCGGCAGCGGCGTTGCAAGCACTACTCGACTACGGGCCGCGTTATGCACCGGTTGCCGAACGAGCAGACCTGAAATTCGCCGTGCCCCAGCGGGTGGAGACCTTTGACGTGGTCGAACGCCTGACCGGCAACAGCACGACCGACTACGGCGTGCCCGGGGCGTTCCCCGCTGCCGACAAGGAGCCACTTGACGCTGCTGGATTGGTGCGCTTTGGGTCGATTCTGGCCGCGTGCTGGGAAACGTTTGATGCGGCGGCCGCGGCGGCTGTGGGTATTGAGCTGCGCAAGGGGCCGCGCGGCGGCGGCCGCGATCTGGAAAAGATCACCGGCCACGTGCTGGGAGCCGAGCAAGGCTATCTGGGAAGCCTGGCCTGGAAGATGCCGAAAGGGGAGACGGCCAACCTGAACGAGGAAATGCGGCGGACGCGACAGACGATCATGGACGCGCTGGCCGCGGCCGAACAGGGCAAGATACCGGAGCGCGGGCCGCGTGGCGGGAAAATATGGCCGGCGCGCTACTTCGTGCGACGGGTAGCCTGGCACGTGCTGGATCACGCCTGGGAGATCGAGGATCGGGCCAATTGAAGCCTTGTCGCCGGGCAGGGTGATCAACGTCTCACCGTAGCCGTGGCCGTTGAAGTCGACAAGAGTCCCCGGTTTCCCGGTTCCATTCATCCCGACGATATTTTTGTAGAGTCTACTCGTTCCAAATCCGTCTCAAAACATGGCCGGATTAGAAACCGGGTTTTTCCGAGGAACCCGGTTTCTGGGTGCGGGTGCGGCCAAGCGGCATTGGAGACGGATCGGTATGTTATAATGCCGGACATCATGCAGTGGACTTGCGGCCGGGGCGAAGCGGTCGAGATCGGCGTTCATCGCTAATGGTGCAGGTTTGAACCGTTGCGCGAGGCTTCGGAGGGCGTTGACTGCCCTCATTGAACCCAGCGGTTATATCAAGGAAAAAACATGTCAATTGATCTATGGACGACCGTCGATGACTACATTACGACTCTCTTCGTGCCGGCTGATCCGGTGCTGGACGCGGCCCTGGCCGGCAGCACGGCCGCCGGGCTGCCGCAGATCGCCGTCTCGCCTGCTCAGGGCAAGCTGCTGGCCGTGCTGGCGCGGGCGATGGGCGCGCGCACTATCCTGGAGATCGGCACGCTGGGGGGCTATAGCGCTATCTGTTTGGCGCGGGCACTGCCCCCGGATGGGCGGCTGATCACGCTGGAATACAATCCTAAACACGCCGAGGTCGCGCGAGTCAACATCGCCCGCGCCGGGCTGGCCGGCCAAGTTGAAGTGATCGTCGGCCCGGCCGGGGAAACGCTGCCGCGGCTGGCGGCCGAGGGGCGCGGGCCGTTCGACCTGATCTTCATCGACGCCGACAAGCCGGGCTACTGCGACTATCTGCAGGGGGCGCTGCGGCTTTCGCGGCCGGGGACGCTGATCATCGCCGACAATGTCGTGCGCGACGGCCGCGTGGCCGACTCGACCGCCGACGATCCCCTCGTCGCGGGCGTGCGACAATTCAATGCGATGTTGGCCGCCGAGCCGAGAGTCAACGCGACCATTCTGCAAACGGTGGGGAGCAAGGGGTACGACGGCCTGGCAATCGCTGTGGTGACGGGTTAATCGGCACGAACCATACGGGAAAAGAATATCGATGACGCACGCCAATCAAGAAACATTAGACCCCGCCAATTGGGACGAAATGCGCGCCCTGGCGCACCGGATGGTCGATGATGCCATCACCTACCTGGAGACGGTTGGCGAGCGGCCCGTCTGGCAGACGGTGCCGGACGAGGTGGCCGCGCGCTTCGAGGAGCCGGCGCCGCATGAGCCCAGCGACCCGGCCGCTGTCTACGACGAGTTTCTGGAGACGATATTCCCCTATCCGATGGGGAATATTCACCCGCGCTTCTGGGGCTGGTACATGGGCAACGGCACCGTGCTGGGCGCGCTGGCCGACTTCATGGCGGCGATCATGAACCCCAATCTGGGCGGCGGCAATCACGTCGCCAATATAGTTGAGGAGCAGGTCATCAACTGGATGAAGGAGATGTTGGGCTTTCCGCCAGATGCGAGCGGCTTGCTGGTGAGCGGCGGGTCGATGGCCAACGTCATCGGGCTGGCCGTGGCGCGCAACGACCGGGCGGGCTTCAATGTGCGCGAGCTGGGTCTGCGGGCGGGAACCGAGCAAATGACCGTCTACGCCTCGGTGGAGGTGCATAGCTGCCACCAGAAGGCGGTTGAACTGCTCGGGTTGGGCAACAAAGCGTTGCGCAAGATAGCGGTGAACGACGACTATACCATCGACCTTGCGGCACTGGAGGCGACCATCGCCGCCGATCGGGCGGCCGGTTGCCGACCCATCTGCGTCATCGGCAACGCCGGGACGATCAATACCGGCGCGATTGACGACCTGAACGCGCTGGCCGACCTAGGCGCGCGGGAAAGCATGTGGTTTCACGTGGATGGGGCCATCGGCGCGGTGGGCGTGCTGGCCGAAAACGTCAAGGGGCAACTGTCCGGCATCGAGCGGGCCGACTCCATCGCCCTCGACCTGCATAAATGGATGCATATCCCGTTTGAGGCGGGTTGCGTGCTGGTGCGGCATGACTCGGCCCACCGGGAGGCGTTCGCGTTAACTCCGGCTTATCTGGAGCATGGCACACGCGGACTGGCCTCGGGCCGGCTGTGGTTCAGCGAGTACGGGCTGCAATTGACCCGCCAATTCCGGGCGCTGAAAGTGTGGATGTCGATCAAGGAGCATGGGCTGGATCGCTTCGGCCGCATGATGACCCGCAACGTCGAGCAGGCCCACTATCTGGGCCGCCTGATAGAGGCCAGCCCGGTATTGGAGCGTATGGCCCCTATTGGATTGGACATCGTGTGCTTTCGCTATAATCCCGGCGGACTGGACGATGCCGCGCTGGACGATTTGAACAAGGAAGTGCTCATCCAATTGCACGAGCAGGGTATTGCCGCGCCGTCTTATACCACGTTGCACGGCCGCTATTGCTTACGCGTCGCCATCGCCAACTTCCGCAGCACGCAGGAAGACTTCGATGCGCTGGTCGAGGCGGTGGTACGGCTGGGGCAAGTGGTTCACTAACGATGAATTACAGGTCGGGCGGACGCTGCCCAGCCTTGAGCGCCGCCGTTTGCGCGGCGGTGAAGGGTGGATTGAACAGCCCGGCGTCGGCGTGGTAGGCGCGAAAGAGTGCGGCGATGAAGCCCATCCGGCCGGACAGATCGCTCCAGTCGTCCAGGGGCGCGATGGGATCCAGCGGGGCCAGCAAGGCACACAGGTCAGGATTAGTCAATGTGCGTAGTGGGGCCGGGACCTCGGCGCGCAACTCGTCGCCCAGCCGCAGGATGCGCCCGCCGGACAGCTCCAGGGTCATCAGCAGGTCGGTGATCGCCAGGCGGCCGAGGCGCTGCGTCTCCTGGGCCAGCCGGTCACGGGCGGCCAGCAGTGGGTCGGCCCGGCCCGCCAGCCGCGTCGCGGTCAAGCGCAGTTGCGAGGCGGGATCGGGGAACAATTCGTCGAGCAGGCGGCGACGCAGCACACGCGGCTCGTAGACCGGTGCGTCCATCGCCTCGCGGATCTCCGGCTGAAGGCGGATTTGCTCGTGGAAGCCGATCTCCAGATTCGCCAGCAGCATCAACTCGGCGCGAGTCTTGGCCTCGCCTTCAGTCAGGGCGACGTGGTAGTGGGTGAAGGCGTCAGACAGATAGTGCTGCCCGTCGGGCGGATCGCCGGGGCGCAGACCGTCGAGGAAAAGCTGTAGCGCGGCGGCGTCGGGCGGGCCGGAGACGAACAAGGCCAGGAACCGGGCGAATTCCAGACCAATCTCCGCGAACACCTTGCAGTTGCCGCGGGCCACGGCGTCGGCCGTTCGCTCGAAGGCGGCCGCCGGATTCAGCGCGTCATGCAACGCGCTGATGGCTCCAGCCAGGCTCTCGGTTGATTCCTCCCTAATGATCGCTCCCTCGGCCTCCAGCGCTTCGGTGGCTTCTCGTGCTTCTTGCGATTGCCGCAGCAGGCGTTCCAGCGTGCGCCGCAAATCCTCGCGACGAATGGAGTAGCCGGCCTGCCGCGAGGCCCAGGTGGCGACGACGCACCAGTTGGCCCCACCGGGCAGCCATTGGTATAGGGCGGAAGCCAGTTCGTGGTAAGCTTGGGTAATCTGCAGATTACGCACGACGGGATCGGGCAACGCGACGATACGTTCTACGTCGGCGGGAGTTGGCGGCCGATGTTGGGCGTCGATGTTCATGAATTCGAATGATAACGCATCGGCGAAAAAGTATCATGAGCAAGAAACGTCGCGCCCAGAGAAACGCATAGGTTGTTAAGGAATAGCCATTCCACAAGTAATTTTTGGGGGTCTGCCATGAGTAACCAAGCGGTGTCGGGTGACGCACGCATCACCGAAGATAGGCTGGCTCATCTACCGGAACCGGTGCAACGCTATATGCGTTGGACGGGTGTCGTCGGCAAACCGTGGATCCACACGGCCTACGTCCGGCAGGACGGCAAGTTTCGCCTGGCGGCCGATAAACCGTGGATGCCCATGAAAGCGGAACAGGTCTACACCATCGATCCGCTGGCGATGCAAGGGCGAGCGCGGTTCAAGATGTTTGGATTGCCATTGTTCACGGCAAGCGACAACTACCGGAACGGCGCGGGCCAGATGTTCGGCAAAGCGGCCAGGCTGTTCACACTTTTCGACGCTCGCGGCGAGAAAATTACGCTGGGCACGCTGACACGCCTGCTAAGCGAGATGATCTGGTTCCCTACCGCCTATTTGGGTGACAACATCACCTGGACGGCGGTCGATGACCAGGCGGCCGACGTCGCGCTGACCGACCACGGCCGTACCGCCAGCGGCCGCATGTTCTTCGACGAACAAGGCCGGTTCGTCACCTTTGAGGCGATGCGCTATAAGGAGGACGACGGGCAGTACACGTTGTTACCCTGGCATACGCCGGCGACTGAATGGGGTGAGCGCGGCGGCCTGAAGCTCCCCGTGCGCGGCGAGGTATATTGGGTGATGCCAGATGGCAAGTTGACCTATGGAGATTTCAATATCGTCGCCGTTGAGTACAACCGGCCAGGGGACACTGTTTAGCCCTCCGCCAGTTTCGCCAAACCTTGCAGATCGTTGATGGCCACCCATTGGCGGCCGCTACTGATCAGGCCGTCTTTCTGTAGCTGGGCCATGATGCGGCTCGCCGTTTCCGGCGTGGCGCCAGTCATCTGGGCCAGATCCTCGCGCGAGAGCCGGGTCTGAATGAGCAATCCCTCCGCCTGCTGGTTGCCCAACTTCTCAGCCAGTTGCAGCAGGACGGCGGCCAGGCGCTGCTCGGCCGAGAATGCGCTGAGTTGCCTAACTGTCTCCTGCGCTTTCTGTAGTCGTACGGCGGTCAGATCGAGGACTGCCAGGGCGATCTGGGGGTAGGTAGCCATCAAGTCGCGAAAATCCACGGCCGTTATGGCCATGATGCAGGCCGCCGATTGGGCCTGCGCGGTCTCGGTATAGCGTTCGTCGCCGCCCGGCGTCAGGCTGCCGAAGAAATCCCCCGGCTTCAGCACATCGAGCAACACGTCTTTGCCCACGCCGCTATGCTGCATCAATCTCACCTGCCCCGAGGCGATGACGTAGAGATGACCGGCCGGGTCGCCGCTGAAATAGATGGTGTCACCTTCGGCGTAATCAAATGTGCGGAAAGCCTCGTTCGCTCCAGCGATTTCGGCCGCCGATAGCGAGCCGAGAAATGGAAGCTCGCTCAGTAGCTGCAGACGCAACTCTGTGGAGCACATGAAGACCGGGACGGTTTCAATTTCGACTGGTGATTTCCTTCGGTTACCCATTGTCTTATTCCAGGATGGCAAGGCCACGATCTCACTGGAATGAATATCCAACATTCAGAGGCGAATGACAACGATCCGATCGAATGTCTAACCCGCCTGCAATTAACTGATGGAGATCATGTAATGGGCGGCGCGGATCAACTATAGTGCAGACAGTGGTTGGTAAATCAAGTTCTGAAAGGAGAAAAACATTGAAAACATTATTGCGCAGCCGTGAACTGACATGCCCATCGTGCATCGCCAAAATTGAAAAAGCATTGAACGGTATCGAAGGGGTAGACACGGCCAAAGTCCATTTTAACACCGGCCGCATCGAAGTTAAACACGATGGCGTGGCCGATGAGAAGCTGGTCGATGCTATTCGCAACGCCGGGTACAACGCTCAGGTTGCAGCATTTTAGCGCTCAGATCGAAAGCGGGCGCAAGTCCAAAGGAGTCAATGATGAGTGTGGGAATGAATTTCTGGAATGATCCGCGCCGGCGGCGCGAACTACTTACGTTGGTCAGCGGCGTGCTGATTGGCGCGGCATTCCTCGCCGATTGGGTCTTGCGCCTGGAAGGCTGGTCCAATGCCATGATGATCGCCGCGGCCGCTGTGGCCGGGTCGGACATTGCCGCGCGGGCCTGGCACAGCCTGCGTGCGCGGCATATTGGCATCGAGTTGTTGGTGACAATCGCCGCCGGCGGCGCGATCATCATCGGCAATTACTGGGAAGCTGCGGCCGTCACCTTTCTGTTCCTCTTTGGTGCCTACCTTGAGGCGCGTACGTTACGCCATACGCGCAAGGTACTAGAAAACTTGCTGGATCTGGCTCCAACGACGGCCATCGTCGTGCGGGATGGGCAGCAAGTGGAAGTTATTCCCCATGAGGTAGCGCTGGAAGAGGTGGTGCTGATTAAGCCGGGCGCGAAGGTACCGGTCGATGGCTTCGTCGTCGATGGCCTGTCGGCCGTGGATGAGAGCACGATCACCGGCGAACCCATCGCGGTCGAGAAGTCGAATGGCGATGCGGTCTACGCCGGCACGGTCAATCAGGCCGGTCTGATCAAGGTGCGGGCGACCGGCGTGGGGATGGACACGACGCTGGCGCGCATCATCCGGCGCGTCGAAGAAGCCCAAGAGGAGAAAGCGCCCACGCAACGCTTCATCGAGCGCTTCGCTCGCTGGTACACGCCGGCTATCATTGGCCTGTCCGTGGTGGCTTTCATGGTGACTCGAAGTCTGGAACTGGCCCTGACGCTATTGATCATCGGCTGCCCCGGCGCGCTGGTCATCTCGACGCCCGTTTCCGTGGTGGCCGGCATCGGCCGCGCCGCCAAGCGCGGCATCCTCATCAAGGGTGGCGAATACCTGGAAAACGCCGGGAAAATCACCATCCTGGCCTTGGATAAGACGGGGACCTTAACCGAGGGGCGGCCGCGAGTGACCGACATCATCAACCTGGAAGCGATCGCGGCGGGCGGCACGACCCGTGGCGTCCCGGTACTGGCCGGGGGCTTCGGAGGAAACGACGTGGATTTGATTGAGAGTGGCGAGAATCCGCTCTACTGGGCGGCCGTGGCCGAGGCTGGTTCGGAGCATCCGCTCGCCCGCTCGATTATGGACGCGGCGGTGGAGGAGTTCGGCTCAATCCCTGAGGCCGATTCGTTCGCTACAATCACCGGCCGCGGTGTCATGGCCACGCATGAGAGCCGAGAGATAGGCGTGGGCACGCCGGAGCTCATGGCGGAGATGGAAGTTGGGGTGCCGGCCGAGGCTCTGGAGCATCTGCGTGAGCTGCAATCGCAGGGCAAGACGGCCGTCATCGTGGCGCTGGACGGGGTCACGTTGGGTGTTTTGGGTATCGCCGATGTGATGCGCCAGTCCGCACCGGCCATGATTCAGCAGGTGCGGGAAAATGGGGTAGAGGTCGTGATGCTTACCGGCGATCATCATCGCACGGCCGAGGCCATCGCCGCCGAGGCGGGCATCAGCGACGTGCGGGCTGGGCTTCTACCGGAAGAAAAGCAGGATGTGATTCTCCAGCTGCAGAAGGAAGGCCATGTGGTGGCTATGCTGGGCGACGGCATCAACGACGCGCCGGCGCTGGCCGCGGCCGACATCGGCATCGCTATGGGCGCGGCCGGGACGGACATCGCCATCGAGACGGCCGATATCGCCCTGATGGCCGACGACCTGATGAAAGTGCCCGAAGCGATTCACCTTTCGAAGGCGACCCTGGGCAACATCCGGCAGAATGTGGTCATCGCGCTGGTCACGGTCAGCGCCCTGTTGCTCGGCGTGCTCGCCGGCGAGGTGCACATGGCCGGCGGGATGTTCATCCACGAGCTGTCGGTGATGGTCGTTATTCTGAACGGCATGCGCCTGCTGCGAGCCTGAGGTTGCCGTCCAGTCGAATCGGTTATAAT
Source organism: Promineifilum sp. (assembly GCA_017983515.1). Classification (GTDB taxonomy): domain Bacteria; phylum Chloroflexota; class Anaerolineae; order Promineifilales; family Promineifilaceae; genus Promineifilum. Next base: position 33,312 of record JAGOBF010000003.1, read on the forward strand.
CGACCGTGTGAAGACCATCAAGAAGAGCGAGGGAGCGGGGGAACAGGGGGGAAAGATTCGTCTTAGCCCTGCTCCCCCGCTCTTTCTCTACCTTGCTTTCCCCTGCCGCCCCGGATGCGGCGCGTGCTGCATTGCCCCATCTATCTCGTCGTCCATCCCCGGTATGCCTCACGGCAAACCGGCCGGTGTGCGCTGCGTCCAGTTGACCGACGACAACTTCTGCAAGCTGTTCGGACTGCCGGAGCGGCCGGCAGTGTGCGTTGGGCTGCGGCCGAACATGGAGATGTGCGGGGCGACGGCCGGAGAGGCGATGATTTATTTGAGTGAGCTGGAACTACTAACTCAGCCCAAGCGAAGCTAATGAGTGAATATTTACTGCCTTCTATATCCAACGGAAACCAAATTGAACAGGCTCTCATCCGCAAGTGGTGGTATATCAATCACCAGGGCCGTGGTTTACTGATTTGGGAATATTATATGCTAGGCAATTATATCGATGCCGTTTGGTTTCCAAATTCTACAGACTCAAAAGAGCTGTACGGAAAAGGCATTAGTAAACTCTACCCATTAAGTGGACATGAGGTAGTCTTGCTGGAGGCGAAGGGAAAATTATCTCATGGATTGATTGGGCAAGGACTCGTATACAAGGTGTTGGCTGAGAGAGCAGGGGCAATTATTCAGGATGTTTGTATCTTTGCTCAATCCGGGACTGAAACAATGGAATTTGCTGCCAGAACCTTGGGATTATCAGTTGTTGTGGCACCATTGTAGAGACTAGCAGCATAAACCTTTCCAGAATATGGGAACCGAGCTACCTATCAAGTAGCCATTACAATTTCATCACGCGATATCAAGCTGTTTATTCCACATCGAAGTACATTTACCCGCCTGAGGCGATGATTCATGAGGTTCGTAATCGAAACCAAATCGTCGCCTCGAATCGATGGACAATCCATAATTCTTGTAAATCTTTTTCACACTATGTCATCAGATAGCACTTTCTCATCCACCAATACCCACTTCGCTCTGTCCCTGCCCGATTGGGCCGTGGCCGCGCTGAACGAGATGCCGAGCCACTTCCCGACGCTGGAAGAGCGCATGGCGGCCGTCATCGACTTCTCGCGCCGCAACTTCGTCCACAACACCGGCGGCCCGTTCGCCGCCGGCGTGTTCGAACGCGACTCTGGTCGACTGGTCGTTATCGGCGTCAACCGCGTCGTGCGTTCCAATTGCTCGTCGGCCCATGCCGAGATCATGGCCCTGTCGCTGGCCCAGCGCATCCTGGGCACGTTCGACCTGGGCGGGCCGGGGCAGCCGGCGCACCAACTGGTGGTCAACTGGCGGCCGTGCGCCATGTGCTTCGGGGCTGTGCCCTGGTCGGGCGTGCGCTCGCTGGTCGTGGCCGGGGAAGGCCCCGAGCTGGAAGCGATCACCGGCTTCGACGAGGGGCCCGTGCATCCCGACTGGCGGCGCGAACTGGCCCGGCGCGGCATCGACGTGGTGACCGATGTGCTGCGCGACGAGGCGCTAGCCGTTGCTCACGAATTCGCCGCTAGCGAGCGGCTGGTCTATAACGGACGGCTAGGAGCCTGAGGGTGGCCGCTTTCAGCAACGCCAACACGCGTTTCACCGTGGATCTGGCCGGCTGGGATGTGGGCGGCGCTGAACCCGCTGCCCAATTACCTGCCGGCGCTGGAGGATCGCATGGCGGCCGTCATCGACTTCTCACGGCGCAATTTCCAGGAGGGTACGGGCGGGCCATTCGCGGCAGGCGTGTTCGAACGCGATTCGGGGAAGCTGTCACGATCGGCGTCAACCGCGTCGAGGCCAACCACTGCGCGACCGCGCACGCCGAGATCGTGACCCTGTCGCTGGCCCAGGCGGCAACTGAGCGCATGCCCCACGGCCGCCCGCCGCGCCGAACCCGTTACCGCCACGAGTCCTTCAACGATACCGTTCGGTTAAACACCAGCCGGTCGCCCTGCGTGTCCGGGTCGACGCAGAAATAGCCGTCGCGCACAAACTGAAAGGCATCGCCGGGCTGGGCCGTCGCCAGGCTTGGCTCCACCAGCGCGTCAACCACCTTGAGCGAGTTGGGGTCCAGATTCTTGATGAAGGTTTCTACGCCATCTTCGGCCACTATCTTCCCTTCTTCTTCAACCTCTTCTATGTCTTCCGCCTCTTCTTTCGCACCCTTCAGCGGGTTTGGCTCGGTGAAGAGATATCCGAAGAGGCGCACTTCGGCCGGGATAGCGTGCTCAGCCGAGACCCAATGGATCGTGCCTTTCACCTTGCGGCCGTCGGACGACGTGCCGCCGCGGGTGGTCGGGTCGTAGACGGCGCGCAGCTCGACGATGCGCCCGGCCGAGTCCTTGACCACGCCCGTGCAGGCGATGTAATAAGCGCTCATCAGCCGCACTTCCACCTCCGGAGCCATTCGGTTGAAGCCTTTTACCGGCTCCTCCATGAAGTCGTCGCGCTCGATGTAGATCTCGCGGCTGAAGGGCAGGGGGCGCGATTCGGTGCGCGTCTTGTCCTGCTTATAGTAGGCCACATCCAGGAACTCCTCCTTATCTTTGGGGTAGTTCTCGATGACCACCTTCAGCGGCTCAAGCACGGCCATGACGCGCGGCGTGGTGACATTCAGCACGTCACGTGCGGCGTTCTCCAATACCTGATAGTCGACGGTGCTGTTGGCCTTGCTAACGCCGATGCCCTCGGTGAAGGCGCGGATGATTTCCGGCGTGTAGCCGCGGCGGCGCAGACCACGCAGCGTCCAGAAGCGGGGATCGTCCCAGCCATCGACATGGCCGCCATCCACTAGCTTGATCATCTTGCGCTTGCTCATCACGGTGTAGGTCAGGTTGAGCCGCGCGAACTCGATCTGCTGCGAGCGGCGGATGCCCAGCGCCTCCTGGAACCAGTCGTAGAGGCGGCGGTTATTCTCGAATTCCAGCGTGCAAATGGAGTGGGTGATGCCCTCGATGGAATCACTCTGGCCGTGGGCCCAGTCGTAGGTGGGGTAGATGTGCCAGGCGTTGCCGGTGCGCGGATGCTCGGCGTGGAGGATGCGATACATAATCGGGTCGCGCAGCACCATGAATGACGAGGCCATGTCGATCTTGGCCCGCAGGACGCGCGCGCCCTCGTCAAACTCCCCGGCGCGCATGCGACGGAAGAGGTCAAGGTTCTCGGCGACGGTGCGATCGCGGTAGGGGCTGTTGCGCCCCGGCTCGGTCAACGTGCCGCGATAAACGCGTGTTTCCTCGGCGCTCAGGTCGTCGACGTAGGCCAGCCCAGCCTCGATAAGCTGTTCGGCCCAGTGATAGAGCTGCTCGAAGTAGTCCGAGGCATAGTAGAGGCGGCCGTCCCAGTCGGCGCCGAGCCAACGGACATCCTCCATGATGGCGTCGATATACTCCTGCTCTTCTTTTACCGGGTTGGTGTCGTCGAAACGCAGGTTGAACAGGCCGTCATAATCGCGGGCCAGACCGTAGTTGAGATTGATCGACTTGGCATGGCCGATATGGAGGTAGCCGTTCGGCTCCGGCGGGAAGCGTGTGTGGACGCGGCGGTCGTATTTGTCGCTGGCGTTGTCTTCGTCGATGATGGAGCGAATGAAGTTGGAGGGAGTGGTAATGTCGGTCATAAAGTTATTCAGAGGTTTCTATTGTTCCAGCAGAGCGATCGCCGCGTCGAGGCGGGACAGAGCGCGGTCGCGGCCGAGGGCGACGATTGACTCAAACACCGGCGGCGACACGTCCTGCTGCGTCACGGCTAATCGCAGCACGCCCAGGAACGGCCCGGCCTTGCCATTGGTCGTGTGGGCCTCGCCGACGGCCGTCAATCCCGCGGCCATTATGTCGGCGTCGAACGGTTGCGCCGCGGCCACGAAGTCGCGGGCAGCCGCCAGGGCGCGTCGCCCGGCGTCGCCCGGCAGCTTGTTGTGCGCCAGGCGGCCGGCGATGAGCGCCGCCCCGTCGTCCCACAGGAATTTCAGGAAGTCGGCCGCGTCGGTTAGCTTTTTCAGGCGCACCCGCAGCGAAGGAGCCACGGCCAGCAGAGCCTCGGCGCTGACCTCGTAGCCCTGCCGATCGAGAAACGGCTTGACCGCCTGGGCCAATTCCAGCGGCGCCATATCCTGAATCCACTGGCCGTTGAGCCAGTCGAGCTTGTCGTAGGGCAGACGGGTGGGCGCGGGGTTGATGTCTTCCAGCCGGAAGCGCGGGATGGCCTCCTCGATAGGAAACTTCTCGCGGTCGTCGCCGAATGACCAGCCAACATTGGCCAGAAAGTTGTTGAGCGCCTGCGGCAGATAGCCAGCGTCGCGGAACTCCTCGACCTTCACCAGCACCTGCCGGCCGCCATCGTCGAAGGCCTGTGCGCGCTTGCTCAGCTTGCCGCGGCCGCTGGGGTTGAGCACCAGCGGCAGGTGGGCGTAGACAGGATGCTGCCAGCCGAAGGCGTCGTAGAGATTGATGTGCAGCGGCGCGCTGCTGATCCACTCGTCGGCCCGCAGGATGTGGCTGATCTCCATGAAGTGGTCGTCAACGACGTTGGCCAGATGGTAGGTTGGCAGGCCGTCGGATTTGAGCAGCACGGCATCGGCGATCTGGGCGTTGGGCACGACGATGTCGCCGCGGATGACGTCGGGGATGACCGTTGTGCCCTCAGTCGGGGCCTTGAAGCGCACGGCGTAGGTCAGCCCTTCCCGCTCGCGCTGGGCCACTTCGTCCGGCGACAGATAGCGGCAACGGCGGTCGTAGCCCTGATCCCCACGGGCGGCCTTCTGGGCGGCGCGGCGAGCCTTCAGCTCGTCGGCGGTGCAGAAGCATTTGTAGGCGTGGCCGTGGGCCAGCAGCCAGTCAGACCACTCACGGTAGAGGTCGGCGCGCTCGCTCTGGATGTAGGGAGCGTGCGGGCCGCCCACGCCGGGGCCTTCATCCCAATCGAGACCCATCCAGCGCAGGGCATCCATCAGGGCCTGGACGGCACCGCGGACGGCCCGCTTCTGGTCGGTGTCCTCGATGCGCAGGATAAATTGCCCGCCGTGCTTGCGGGCAAACATCCAGTTATAAAGGGCAGTGCGTGCCCCGCCGATATGGAGGTAGCCCGTGGGGCTGGGAGCAAAACGTACGCGAACAGTCATATGAGTGAGCAGTAGATCGTTTGCAGTGGACAGTGGGGCAGATCTGAGCGCTGCCCACTATGAGCATAGCAGAAAATGGGGAAGTTGGCAGGTTGGAGATGGAACGGACGAGATGAGAGCGACGCTTCTCTACTCTGCCACCTCGTCATTCTCGCCATCGATCCGGGCCAACAGATCGGCCGACACCGTGTCGGCACACCAGTCATCGGCTGTGGCATCGATGCGAATGACCGGCGCATCGGCGAGGCTATTGATCCAGTCCGCCACGAACTGTTCCATTTGCGCCAGGTCATCGCGCTGGGCGATTTCGAGCGAGCGGCCGCGCCGGGCGTAGCGAGCTTCGACGACAGACAGGGGGGCGGTGAGATAGAGAATGAGATCGGGCGGTCCCAGCAGGCCGCGGAGTTGCTCATGGAGCCGCCGGCAAAGCTCGAACTCGGCATGATCCAGATAGCCCTTGCGGTGGAAGAGGCGGGTGAAGCCGTGGAAGTCGAGGTCGAGACCGCCGTCGATGAGGGCGGTGGCCGGGCCAGCGCGGAAGGCGCGCTCCTGCTCGGCCCGCAACAATAGGTAGTCGAACTGGTTGGCGAGGCCGTGGCGGGCCGGGTCGGCGGCCATCAGGGCTTGGAACGGCCGCTCGGCGTGCTGCTCTAGCCCCACGGCGAACGGACGCGTACGGCACAGCGCGTTCGCCAGCGTAGTCTTGCCCACGCCCGAATTGCCGGCAATGACGATGACTTTACCCATGCAGAAAGGAATCCAGAGAATTCATGGCGTTACGGGAAAGATTATCCGCAGATTGGGCCGATTGGCAGCGTGTTCAAAGCGTTCTTTTCGGGATGCCTGAATGCGGTTGCTATTTCCTGAAAATCTGTATCATCTGTGGCGTCTGTGGATTAACTTTTCTAGTAAGCCGGTGGGGCGGGGACAGTGAAGATGAACGCGCCGTAGCCGACCACGCGGTCGAGCGGGCCGCCCGTGTCGCCGGAACTGCGCCGATCGACCAGCCCGGCGCTGAGGCCGCGGCGCTGCGCGACGGTCAGCAGACCGGCGATGGCGGCCCGGCCGCATGCACAGTCGTCGGCCAACGCGGTGGGACGCAGGGCAACAATGGCCTCGGCCGTCTCTCCGTCCAGTCGTTGGGCCGTGGCGTAATTGTGGAAATGACTGAGATCGGAACTGATGACGATCCGCGTCTCAGGCCCGTCCCACAGGGCATCGAGCACCGCCGCCACTTCGTCGTCCGTCGCCTCGCCCACCAACAGGGGTACGATGGTGAAATCCAGGAAGAGACTTTGCAGGAAGGGCAGCTGCACTTCGAGGGAGTGTTCCGGACGGTGGGCGATATCATTGACGTGGACACCGGGCAGGGCCAGGGCAGCATCGCGCCATTCTTGGTCGATGGGCACGCGGCCGAGCGGCGTGTCGAAAGCGGCCGCGCTGCTGACGGCCAGGCCGCGCACCGGCTCGTAGTGGGCGGGGCCGACCAGCACAAAGCGCTTGACCGGGATGTCGGTGCACGCCAGTTGCAAATAGGCCGACGCGGCAATCGGGCCGGAGTAGGGATAACCGGCATGAGGGGCGATGATGGCCTTAACCAGCGGATAGTCCTCGCAATCTTCGGGCCCGTGGGCGTCGGTGAGATAGCGCTGGACATCGACCTCAAGGCGTTGCGGATCATCGGGATAGAATTGCCCGGCGACGGCGGGCGGTCGAACGGTCATGGTTTGCTCCTGATCGAGGAAGAATCCACGGATCACTCGGATGTAGAGGTATTATCGGCACATGACGCCGATCGAAGGAAAACTTGTTAATCGTCCGCGAAATCGGCGTCATCTGCGGATCGGTCTCCTTTTACGGTTCGTAAGGAACGCACCAGGGCGCGCGCTACCTATAGTATAATATAGAAAACGGATGGTAGCAGGGAAAGTCTGATACCTGCCCTGCAAAAAGGTAATCGTATGCAACCGGTAACAGGCATTCCGACAACGTATTGGCATGAATTGGCCGACGGGCGGGTACAGTGCGACGTTTGCCCGCGGGCCTGTAAACTCCACGACGGGCAGCGAGGTATGTGCTTCGTTCGCGGCGCGGCCGGCGGGCAGATCGTGCTGACCACCTACGGCCGTTCCAGCGGCTACTGCATCGACCCCATCGAGAAGAAGCCGCTCAACCACTTCCTGCCGGGCACGCCGGTGCTATCGTTCGGCACGGCGGGCTGCAACCTGGCCTGCAAATTCTGCCAGAACTGGGACATCAGCAAATCGCGCGAGTGGGACACCCTGGCCGACGCGGCCGCACCGGAGACCATTGCCCAGGCCGCCGAGCGGCTGGGCTGTCGCAGCGTGGCCTTCACCTACAACGACCCGGTGATCTTCATGGAATACGCCGTGGACGTGGCTGATGCCTGCCGGGAGCGGGGGATTAAGGCCGTGGCGGTGACCGCTGGTTATATCACCGACGTCGCCCGTCCCGAATTCTTTGGCCACATGGACGCGGCCAATGTTGACCTTAAGGGCTTCACCGACGCCTTCTACCGCGATGTGTGCGCGGCCGAACTGGGGCCGGTGCTGGACACGTTGCGCTATCTGAAGCACGAGACTGACGTCTGGTTCGAACTGACGACGCTGCTTATCCCCGGTCTTAACGACAGCGACGGCGAGCTGGACGCCATGACTCGTTGGGTGGTCGACGAATTGGGCTCGGACGTGCCCATGCACTTCACCGCCTTCCATCCCGACTACAAGATGCTCGACCGGCCGGCCACGCCAGTGGCCACGCTGAGCCGGGCGCGACACATCGCGCTGTCGAACGGGGTTCGCTATGCTTACACTGGCAATGTCCACGACGAAGCGGGCGGCGCGACCTACTGCCACCATTGCCACGAGCGGCTCGTCGGCCGCGACTGGTACGTCCTGACGGACTGGAACCTGTCCGGGGATGGTCGTTGCCTTCGCTGCGGCACGACCTGTGCGGGCGTGTTCGACGGCCCGCCGGGGCAGTGGGGGGCGCGACGGCAGCCGGTGCGGCTGGCGGAGATAGCTCATCGCTAGGCGCGCGCGGGGGCGGGCCACTCCGGCGTCCGAGGCTTGGCGTGAGATGCGCCGCAATCTGCGGGCGGCCTGGCGCGACACACTGCTGCTGTTGCGCCAGTTTGCCGGGCCGCTGCTGCTATTCGCTCTGGTTATCGTCGGTGGCGGACTGCTCTATTACGGCTTGGCTTTGCGTGCCGGCGAGCCCGTCGATACGCCGGCCGAAGCTGTCTACCTGGCCCTGGGGCTGGCCTTCTTCCAGTCGAGCGGGGATTTCCCCCACGTCTGGTACCTGCAATTATTCTATTTTGCCATGCCGGTGTTGGGGCTGGGCATCCTGGCCGCCGGACTGGCCGACTTCGGTTCGCTGTTCTTCAACCGCCGCGCGCGGCGCAAGGAGTGGGAAATGGCCGTCGCATCCACGCTTAACCGTCATCTCGTACTAATCGGGCTGGGGCATCTGGGCTTCCGCGTCATGCAAATGTTGGTCGAGACCGGCCAGGAAGTCGTCGTCATCGAACAGGCCCCCAAGGTCAATCTGGTGGAGGGTGCGCGGCAGTTGGGCGTGCCGGTCATCGAGGATGATGGCCGCCGTCTGGAGGCGCTGGAGGGCGCGGGCACGGCCCGCGCGCGCGGCATCTTGCTGTGTACACAGAACGACACGTTGAATTTACAGATCGCCTTCATGGCCCGGCGGCTGAATCCGACCATCGAAGTGGTCGTGCGTATCTTCGACGACCAGTTTGCCGAGGATGTGGGGCGACAATTCGGCTTTCGGGCGCTGAGCGCGACAGGTCTGGCCGCGCCGTCATTTGCCGCGGCCGCTGCCGGGGTGGACGTGACGCGACCGATCACGGTGGATGGGCGGCCGATGAGCCTGGCCAGCCTGGCCTTGCGTCTCGGGTCGCAGCTGGTGGGACTTTCGGTAGGCGATATCGAGCGAGATTTCCACGTGAGCGTGGTGCTGCTGCGGCGCGATGGGGCGTCGGATCCGCATCCGGCGGCCGGGCAGATCGTCGCTGCCCATGATGTGGTGGCAATCCTGGGCGAGCCGGAACGTATTGCCCGGCTGACGGCTGAGAATCGATGACCGGCGCCCTCGTTTTGGCTGCTTGCTATTCCTCCTGACTTGTTGTATTATTTCAACAATAGTCCGGCATCTGGCGGACATGATCGCTATATCCGGCCATCATGAGACATCGACGGGCATACGTGGCACAGCAGATCGACATCAAGGGCATTCGCGACGGCTTGCTGATACGGGTCAACGACCATCCCGATTTTGGCGTTTACGAACAGTTGCAACGCGAGTTGATGCAGAAGCGCGACTTCCTGCAGGGGGCTCGCGTCACCGTGGAACTCGGCCGCCGGGCCATGAATCACGAGCAACTGGTCGGCTTGCAGGAGTTATTTGTTGCCCACGACCTAGAATTGTGGGCGGTCATCGCCGAAGATGGCGACACCCGCGCCACAGCGCGTGAGTTGGGACTGGCGACGCGTCTGTCGGGCAGCGCCACTGATCTGGAAGGCAATGCCCTGATCGTAGCGGCCAACGGCGCGCTGGCCAAAGTGTCCCCGCTGTCCAACGCGCTACTGCTGCGCGAGACGCTGCGGTCGGGGCGCTCGGTGTTGCATGAAGGTCACGTCGTTGTATTGGGTGACGTGAACCCCGGCGCGGAGATTATCGCCACGGGCAACGTAGTCGTGTGGGGCCGGTTGCGCGGGCTGGTTCACGCCGGAGCCGGCGGCGACGCGGCGGCGGTCATCTGCGCGCTGGACCTGAGTCCGACGCAGTTACGTATCGCCGGACACATCGCAGTGGCGCCGGATGATGCCCGGCCGGCGGCTATCCCGGAGCAGGCGGCCGTGCGCGATGGTCAGATCGTGGCCGAGCCGTGGCGCAAGTCCGTGGAGAGTGGATAGTAAAACGGTGAACAGTGCCCAGTGAACTGCTTACCGTTCACTGACCCCTGTTCGCTCCCCCGATTGCCAAGAAGTGCGCAGTGGCGGCGGGGACTAGACGATCCGATAGGAAAAACAGTATGAGTGCACAAGTCTTGACGGTAACCTCGGGCAAAGGGGGGGTGGGAAAGACGACGGTGACGGCCAATCTGGCGTCGGCGCTGGCGATGCTGGGCAAGCGCGTCACGGCCATCGACGCCGACATTGGCCTGCGCAATCTCGATGTAGTGATGGGTCTGGAGAATCGCATCGTCTACGATCTCGTGGATGTGGTCGAGGGGCGCTGCCGGTTGCGCCAGGCGATGATCAAGGACAAGCGACAGCCGGAGCTCTACCTGATCCCGGCGGCACAGACGCGCGACAAGACGGCCGTTAGCCCGTCGGATATGATCCTGATCTGCGACCAACTGCGCGAGGAGATGGACTATGTGGTCATCGACTCGCCGGCGGGCATCGAGCGGGGGTTCCGCAACGCAGTAGCCCCGGCCGACAAGGTGCTCGTGGTCACCAACCCGGAGGTATCGGCCGTGCGCGACGCCGACCGTATTATCGGCCTGATCGAGGCCGAAGAGAAAGGACCGGGGCAACTCATCATCAACCGGGTGAAACCGGCGATGGTGAGCCGCGGCGATATGCTCTCGGTCGACGACGTGCTGGATATTCTGGCCGTGGAACTGCTGGGTGTCATCCCGGAGGATGAGCGCATCCTGGTGGCGAGCAATCAGGGGTTGCCGCTGGTGATGCACGGTGTGAACGGGGCCAGCGCGGGCGAGGCGTTCCGCAACGTAGCCCGGCGGCTGGAGGGGGAGAATGTGCCCTTCCTGGAGCTGGCGCAAAAGCCGACATTGATGGCCCGTCTGCGATCGTTCATGGTGGGAGCATGAGAATATTAAACACGGATGGGACACGGATTTAACGAACTGAATGGGTGTTTAATCTATTGAATCCGTATTATCCATAGAAATCCGCGTTTAACATTCTCGATATGAGGGACATGGCATGAGTTGGCTCGATCGATTACTCGGAAGGAACGAAACCAGCGGACAGGTAGCCAAGCAGCGGTTGCAAATGGTGCTCATCCACGATCGCGCCGATCTACCGCCGGGACTGCTGGAACTGATCAAGGACGACATCATCCAGGTCATTGCCAAGCATACGGCCATCGACACGGACAAAGTGGAAGTCCACCTGCAGCAGAGCTCGCACGAGAACCGGCTGGTGGCCGAAATTCCCCTGCTGGCGACGCGAGCACGCACCAACGGCAGGAAGTGAGCAGTCCATAGAGTTTCAAGAGGTAATATTCGCAGATTTGGCAGCTCAGGAAGAGTTTTGAGCTACCTCCCTAATCTGCTGAATCTGCGCATATCTGTCCTTTATCTGTGAAATCCGTGAAATCTGTGGATTCTGTCCCGGCCACCGGCTACAATGGCCGGCAATGCTGTCGAAGAGTTCGGTTTGGCGCTATTTTGACGTGTGGTTGCTGGCGGCCGTCATACTCCTGACGGGCTATGGCATCCTCATGATCCGCAGCGCCATTACTGGCTCTCCCGCTTACGTCACCTATCCCCAACAACAACTTATTTGGGCCACGCTGGGGCTGATCATCCTGATGGTCACTGCGGCCATCGACTACCGCGTGCTGACCTCGGGCCACTGGTGGATCTACGCCGGGCTGGTCGGCCTGCTGGTGGCTGTCCTCATCTCCGGCCAGGTGAATAACGACGCTCGCCGCTGGATTCAAATCACGTCGTCGTTCCAGATTCAGCCGTCGGAGTTTGGCCGTATCTTCATCGTTATCACATTCGCCCAATTCCTGGCTAACCGGCGGCATCGCATGGAGCGTTTCGATAACACCCTCGTTACCCTAGCCTACTTCTCCCTGCCCGTCGGGCTCATCTTCATCCAGCCCAATCTGGGCATGACCATCCTGTTCATGTTCATCTGGTTCATCATGATCTGGGTGGCCGGGCTGCCATTGCGCCACTTCATCATGATCGGCGCGCTGGGACTGGCCGTGGGTCTGGCTGTTTTTCCGTTGTTGGCCGACTACCAGAAAGGGCGCATCACCACCTTTCTCAACCCGGAGGAGGCCAACGCCGATGACGTGTTCAACATTGACCAGGCGGAGATCAGCATCGGCTCCGGTGGTCTGACCGGCAAGGGCTACTTGCAGGGCACGCAGAGCCAGCTCGGATTTCTGCGCGCTCAGCACACGGACTTCATCTTCTCGGTGTTGACGGAGGAGATGGGCCTGCTGGGCGGCTCGGTGGTCGTGTTGGGTCTCATCGGGATCATCTTGTGGCGCATCTTGCGCGCGGCGGCACTTAGTCCCGACCCGGCCGGCAAGCTCATTTGCGCCGGCATCGCCGCCATTCTCTTCTTCCAGACGGCCGTCAACGTGGGCATGAACGTGCGCGTGCTACCGGTGACGGGTCTAACTCTGCCTTTCGTCAGCTACGGCGGCAGCTCGCTCATCACCCTCTTTCTGGCTATCGGTGTCGTGGAATCAGTGCTGATGCGCCAGCGAAAGCAGGAATTCGGCTAGGTCTCATCCCCTGTCCAGAACGTACTTGTTGATTCCACAAACTTGCCGTCCCCATCAATCGAGGATGACGCTGATCACCACTCGGTCGTCGACCGCATGGCCCGCATCGTCTATCACCGGAAGCCGCTGACCCGTCGCCAGCAGGTAGAGGCCGACGATCACCCGATAGTCGCCCGGCTGCATGTCGGGACTGAGCTGGACCACGTAAGGATCAACGATGTCTTCCCCCGGCCGCCAATCGCCGGTCGGCCGCGTGCCCTGCACCGGCCAGGCATCCACCTGGCCCACGATGCGGTCGGCCGCGTCCAGTACCTGCACGAACACGGTATAATCCTCGCTCATCTTGGTCAACGCCCGCCAGGTGAGCGTCACGAGTAGCTGCCCGCCAGGCGTCAGGCCGGCCGTTTCCACCGTCACATCGAGCAGGGCGATCTTATCATCGAAGTTGGTCGCCCCTTCCGGCAGCGCCGCGCCGCTGATGATGATCTCGGCCACGATGCAGCCCGTTGTCGGTCGCCGCAACCAGCCGCATACGGCCGATGCCTCTCCTGCGGCGTAAGCGATGAGGACGTTCGGCCCCGCTTCGGCCGCCGGCTCGATGGGGCCGGCAAAGACCAGCGATTGGGCTGTTTCGACGCGCAGATCGGGCGGCCGGTCGGTGGGGATGATGAGACTGCTCACGGCGTGGGGCGGCGCGAGTAAGAAGCTCAGCCCGTCGCCATCGCCGTAGCCGCTGTAGCGTAACGGCAGCCGCGTCCCCGGCCGGGCTGAGCCCGGAAAGTCGACACCGTCCAGCGCAAAGCCGCCGAAAAGCGCCCGCCGTGGTTGCCCGGCCGGCCCCGGCCGCGGCGAGACGGGCACGGTGGCTACGGGTTGCCATTGCAGCTCGGCCGCGGGCGTGAAGCGCGGCGCGGCGGCTACCTGAATCTCCAGGTCGCAGGCCGGTTCGCCACAGCCCCCGTCGGGTAGGGGCAATAAGTGAAAATCGGCCACGATCTCGTCCTTTCGCCAGGCATTGACCGGATACGTATCGCTCACCGGATGCCGCCCGACGATCACCGGCTCGCCGCCCGCCCAGCGCAGATAGAGCACCGGCGCGCGCTGGCCGTCGTCGAGTGGTTGGGAGCGCGTCCAGTAAAGCGTCAGCCCCGCCGCGTTTCCGTCCACGGGCGAGACGGGTTCCACAGCGTAGCCCAGCAGTCGCAGCGCCCCCACCGCCTCGCCGGCAGCCGTCGCCGCGGCGGGCAGCTCGGCCAGTGGCTCCCGGCTCACCTCCACCAGCGGCCCGGCCGAGCGCAAATAATAGACGCCCGCCAGCCCGGGCAGATAACGTGCCAGGTAGACCGCCTGGCCGGCGGCCAGTCGCGCGTCCAGTTCGGCGTGATAAGCCGCTTCGTCGGGTAGCACCATGATGTCGAGGTCGGGCCGCAGCCCTTCGTTTTGTTGCAGGTAATAGAGCGGAGCGATCTTCTCGCTGTCGGCCAGCACGGCCGCCCCGCGGGCCAACGGTCGGGTCAGCACGCCTCGCCCCCAGGTCTCGCCGCCGTCGCGCCCCGATTGGTCGATGGACGCCCACCTGTTGCCCGCCTGCAGCACGGCGAGCAACAGGACGGCCATGAATAGCAGCGGCTTGGCAATCAAGTATTTAGGAAAGAACTCGGTTGCCAGAAGTCCTGCTAGCGCCGCCATCCCTGCGCCGATCCATATGGCAACGACCACATGGGTTGGAATGAGGAAGACGGCCAGATCGGGCACGTAGTAATTAAGGGTATAGAAGGTAAATCCCGCGGCCGTGAGCAGCAGCGCCAGCGCGGTCCGCCACTGCCGGGCAAAGAGCCAGACCAACCCCACAGCCGCGGTTAGGCCATAGAACCAACCCCACGTATCGAGCAGCAGCCGGCCGACGATCTGCCGGCGCGTCGGGTCGCGCAGCCATGCCCCCCACTGCAATGCTCCCTGGAAGCGACCGCCCACCACCCACTCGACGAAACGGCCGAAGCCCATCGCCTCCCCGTTCACCGCTGCCCAACGCAGCGGCAAATAAAGATAGAGCAGCAGGGGCACGGCGAAGGCGATGAGCAGTTGGAGCAAGAGAGGGATGAGCGACCGCCGGCGACTGACGCCCGACGACCGTCGGGCAAGAGTGGGCCACAGGTTTATGAGCACAGCCAGCGTCGCCGGCGGTAGCAGAAAGACGGTCGTCAGGTGGTTGGTCAGCCCCAGCCCCAGTACGAAGGCCAACGCCACCATCTTCTTGCGAGAGGGCGCCGGATGACTGTTCACTGACCACTGCCTACGGATCGCCCCCTCGGGAACGGGATCATCCGCCGCCACACTTTCATGGATTGGGGTCTGCGGGCCGCCGTCCATGGTCAATTGCACCACCAACCACAGGGCCACGGCCACAATGAGCGCGTGCAGCGTGTAGACTTCGGCGATGATGGCCTGGCCCCAATAGACGGGCGTCAGGCCCAGGACGACGGCCGCGGCCAGCGCAGGCAACGGCCGCCGCCACAGCTCCAGTCCCAGCCGAAAGACGACGGCCGCCGCCAGCACGCCATAGACAGCCGAAGCCAGATTCAGTCGCCAGGCGACCGTGCCGGCGGGCAGCAGCGAGAACAGCTTGCCCAACAGGAGGTAGAGCGGGTAGCCGGTGGGATGGGCGATGCCCAGCTGCGGGGCGACGACCTGGAATTCGAACGTGTCGGCCGTGCCCACGGCGTGGGACATCGTTGCCAGATAGAGCGGCAGCAAGCCGGCGGCCACGAGCAGCGGCCCCAGTTGCCCCCAGCGGCGGTCTTCATCGCCCAGCGTCGCCCACACCAGCAGCGCCGCCGACAGCCACAGGCCGGCCCCGAACAAAAAGCGGCCGCGCGCGGGATCGACGGTTGGATCGACCAGCCACACGATGTTAAGCAAGAGCGGCAAGAAGAGCACAGCGAGGGGCAATCGGGCCGAAAGGCCCTTGTCACGCCATACTATCGCGCCGGCCGCCCCCCCAACCGCCACGACGGCGGCAAGCCCCATTGCGCCCGATGGCTGACCCAACAGAAGCCAGGCTGGAAATGCCGCCTCGAACAGCAGCCGCGACAGGGCTAAACCGGCGATAAACCAGCAAACGGCCACGGCCGCCGGGTCAAGCCACGGCCGCCACGTCCGGTCGTTGGCGTCGGTCAGGTGCGGGGCGAATCCTCCCATGGCCGCCTATTGTATACGTCTACGCGTCCGGCGTGCATTGTAGCGCTGGATTCTTAGCCGATGCTACGCTGTGCCGCAGCAGCTATCCGTGCCGAAATGAAAACTAAACCGACCCTTGTCCTCTGTTCACTGTCCACTCGCCCGTGAACATGTGCCTCAAACCTCCGCTTGCGCTAATCTTACGGGTAATCCGGCAGCGGAGGACAACATGCCCGGCCCACTGACTTCGCTCAAAGTACTCGATTTCACCGCCCTGTTGCCCGGCCCTTTCGCGACGATGGTTTTGGCCGACTTGGGCGCCGACGTGGTCCGCGTCGAGTCGCCCACTCGCCCCGACATGGTGCGTTCCCTGCCGCCCTTCGATGGCGACGTCTCCGCCTGGCACGCCGTCCTCAACCGCAACAAGCGTTCAATGGCCCTCGATCTGAAGAAGCCGGGTGCGGCCGAGGTCGTCCGCCGTTTGGTCGCGGACGGCGGCTATGACATCGTCATCGAGCAGTTCCGGCCGGGTGTCATGGATCGTCTGGGGGTCGGCTATGCAGCTCTGCGCGCGGCCAACCCGGCCCTCATCTACTGCGCCCTGACCGGCTACGGCCAGACGGGGCCGCTGCGCGACCGGGCCGGTCACGACATTAATTACCTGGCGCTCTCCGGCGCGCTCAGCTACAGCGGCCGCCGCACGTCCGGCCCGCCGCTGCCGGGCATCCAGGTGGCTGATGTGGGCGGTGGCGCGTTGGGAGCCCTGGTCGGCCTGCTGGCCGCCGTGGTGCAGCGCTCGGCCACGGGGCAAGGGCAAGCCGTCGACGTCAGCATCTTCGATATGATGGTCGCCTGGCAGGCCCATCTGCTCAGCCACACGCTTGTTGCCGGAGAGACGCCCGAAGCGGAAAGCATGGCGCTCAACGGCGGCCGGATCTATGATTTGTACGCGACGGCCGACGGTCGTTGGCTTTCGATAGGCAGCCTGGAGCCCAAGTTTTGGGAAGGCTTGTGCGTGGCCATCGGCCGGCCCGACCTGATCGAGTCAGGGCTGAGCCTTGATGCGGCGACTCAAGCGCGGGCCAAATCCGAAGTGCGCGCGGTGATAGCCACTCGCCCGCTGGCCGAGTGGCAACTGGTTTTTGACCCGCTCGACGTGTGTGTGGAGCCGGTGCTCAACGTGC
Organism: Promineifilum sp.; assembly: GCA_017983515.1. Lineage (GTDB taxonomy): Bacteria > Chloroflexota > Anaerolineae > Promineifilales > Promineifilaceae > Promineifilum. Next base: position 50,361 of record JAGOBF010000003.1, read on the forward strand.
CGGAGATGCTGGCTCACCCGCAGACGACCGCCCGCGCGTTGATCGTGAATGTACCCAGGGCCGACGGCGGCACGCAGCGACAGATCGCCAACCCGTGGCGTTTCTCCGGCGGCACGGCCGACTATCGCCATATTGGCCCGGCATTGGGGGCGCATACGGAAGAAGTCTTGCGCGAAGCCGGCTTTTCGCCGGCCGAGATCGACGGTTTCCTGTAGCGCCGGTTTCTGAGCCAGCGAGTCAGATACAAGCTGGATAGCTTACGCTACAGATTACAGTTGGGGGATACCATGAACTTCAAACCATTCAACCAACCGGCCCCACAGTTGGGCAACCAGTACGACGCCGACCGCATGCTGCGCTCCTATTTGCGGCGCACTCTGCCGCCCGACGTGTTGGCCGCCGTCGAGCCGTCGCTGCGCGAGATGGGCGAACTGGCCGGCGGCGAACTGTACGAGCTACAACTGGCCGACCGGCTCAACGAGCCGACACTGACGCAGTGGGACCCCTGGGGCGAGCGCATCGACCGCATTGAGGTGACCGCCGTCTGGCAGCGGGCCGAGCGGCTGGCGGCCGAGTTCGGTCTTGTCGCTGCGGCCTATGAAGGGGACTACGGCCGCTTCGCCCGCCCCTATCAGTTTGCTCTGGCCTATCTCTTTCACCCCTCGACCGACGTCTACACCTGCCCGCTGGCAATGACCGACGGCGCGACTCGCACGCTGCTGCTCAGCGCTAACCGGCCGCTTATCGACCGCGCCGTGCCCCACCTGACCAGCCGCGATCCGGCGACTTTCTGGACCAGCGGCCAGTGGATGACCGAATCGATCGGCGGTTCCGACGTTGGCCTGTCGGAGACCGTGGCCTGTCGCGAGGGCGACGATACGTGGCGGCTGTTCGGTCGCAAGTGGTTCACCAGCGCCACCACGTCGCAGATGGCCCTGACGCTGGCCCGGCCGGAGGACAACGGCCCCGGCGGACGGGGGCTGGCGCTATTCTACCTCGAGTTGCGCGACGACGATGGACGGCTCAACCATATCACCGTCAACCGCCTCAAGGACAAGCTGGGCACGCGCAAGGTGCCGACGGCCGAACTGATGCTGGAGGGTGCGCCGGCCGCGCTCGTCCGCGAGCCGGCCAACGGCGTGCGCCACATCATTCCCATGCTTCATCTGACCCGCACCTGGAACAGCGTCATGGCCGCGGCCACGATGCGGCGCGGTCTGGCCCTGGCGCGCGACTATGCCCGAAGGCGGGAGGCGTTCGGCGCACCACTGGCCCGCCAGCCGCTTCATCTCGACACGTTGGCCGGGCTGCAAGCCGAGACCGAAGCCGCCTTCCACCTGAGTTTTTATCTGGTCGAGCTGATCGGCCGCGATGAGGCAGGCGAGATCGCCCCCGAAGAGGCCGACCTGCTGCGCCTGTTGACCTCCATCGCCAAGCTGACCACCGGCCGGCAGGCGGTCGCCGTGGCCTCCGAAGTGCTGGAAGCCCACGGTGGCGCGGGCTACATCGAGGACACCGGCCTGCCCCTGCTGCTGCGCGATAGCCAGGTCTTGCCCATCTGGGAAGGGACGACCAACGTGCTGGCCCTGGACACCTTGCGGGCCTTGGGCCACGATCCAGCCGGGATGGTGGCTTTGCAAAGCAAGGTGCGCGCCGCCGTGCAGGTGGTGCAAGATCCCGCGTTGGCAGCGGCCGGCGGCGTGGCCTTGCAGGCCACATACAAGGCACTCCACTGGTTGCAAGAGCATTCGGGCGACCGGCCGGCGCTGGAGGCGGGCGCGCGTCGCTTCGCCCACACGCTCGGCCGGGCGTTGGCCCTGGCCTTGCTGGTGGAGCAAGCGCAATGGTCGCTGGTCCACGAGGCCGACGGCCGGGCGCGCGCGGCGGCTGTGCGCTTCGCCCGTGCGCCCGTCGATCTGCTGGTCGCGACTGATTTGGCGGATGATCGGGCACTGGCCGATGACGAGCCGTTGGCCGCCTGACATGAGGCGTCGCGACCTGCCTGATCGACGACCGAATAACGCTTGCCGGAACGCAACTGTTCTTGGCCACCGGTCGGGTCGGAGCGATCAGGGTCAGCGGTTGCGTCCACGACGGGGTGCGCTAGAATTCAGGGTAACATGTGCAATCGGGTGCATGGCTTGCTTGTGCCGAGCGCCAATTTAACTGATGAGCGTCATGGCCGAAATCAGCAACCTGTCTCTGTTTCTCATTGGACTGGCCGCCGGCGTGGCCGTGGCCGTGGCCGGCGGTTTGGTGGAATATGCGCTGCACCTGCGGCGCAATCGGGGGCCGCGCTGGGGCGTGCCGGGTTGTCTGGTCTACACCATCGGCGGCCTCATTCTGACCGGCATCATCGCCTTAATCGCCTCCCGCATCCTCACCGGCGGTTTCGGGGCGGCATTCTTCGTGGGGCTGGGGGTGATGGCCGGGTTCTACGGCGGCTTCATTGTGCTGGTGAGCCTGTGGCTGCTTCTGGAGACGCGGCAGTCCAGCGGCGACGAGACTGTCTCCTCCGATTCCTCCCTGACCTGAGTCTTCTGCCGGCGCTGCCATGTCTATACGAGTGATCCTGACGCTGCTCATCATCGGGGCCGGCATTGCCCTCATGTACGGGCTGCAACCGATCTATGGCGGCCTGCCGGCGGCGCTCATTGGCTCGCTCTTCTTCCTCTTCGCCTTGGCCCTATGGACCTTGCCCCCGGCGTCCTTCCAGCGCGGAGAGCGTATGGACGCCACCCAGCGGCGGCTCGTCTACGGCTGCCTGGGCGTCGGGCTGGGCATGGTGGGCGGGCTGGCTGTGGCCGCGCTTGTGCCCCGACCGTTCAACTGGGTCGTCCTGGGCGCGGCGGCCGTCGCCGCCACGGTTTGGTATTACAGGAAGTGACGCGTGACGAACCGACCCTATCCACTGACCCCTGTTTGGTGGCAATAACCCATGACTGACATTTACAACCTGACCTCTCTCGACCTGCCCAAGCTGGACGGCCGCACCCTGCGACTGTTCGCCTCATCTCTGGACAACGGCGCACTGCGCGGGGTTCTCAGCGGCCCACTCCTGAAGCAGGGCGGCGTATTAGGCCTGCGCGAACGCCGCTACGACGACCCACCGACCTTCTACCCCGTGGCGGTTGAGGACGCTGCTGCCCTGCGCGATCTCGACCTGGTCGATCTATGGGCGCTGGAGGCCAAGCTGGCGGCGCGGGCCACCGATCAGCCGTTCTGTTCAGCCGCCGACTACGCCCGCGCCTACCGCGAGGGGCGGGCCGATCCCGTGGCCGTGGCCGAGGCGGTGTTGGCGGCCATCGCCGATGCCGACGACGACCCGCGGCCGCTGCGCGCCTTCCGAGCCACAAACCGCGACGACTTGCTGACACAGGCCAGGGCCTCAGCCGAACGTCATCGCGCCGGCCGGCCATTGAGCATGCTCGACGGCGTACCCGTGGCGGTCAAGGATGAGGTCGATCAGATTCCTTACGGCACGACCGTGGGCACAAGCTTTTTGGGCAAGGAGCCGGCCACGGAGGACGCCACAGTGGTCGCCCGGCTGCGCGCCGCCGGGGCGCTGCTCATCGGCAAGACCAACATGCACGAGATCGGCATCAACCCCGACGGCTTCAACCAGCACTACGGCATCATCCGCAACCCTTACAGCCTGGACTGCCACGCCGGGGGCAGTTCCAACGGCTCGGCCGCGGCTGTGGCCGCCGGATTTTGTCCCATCGCCATCGGGGCCGACGGCGGCGGGTCGATCCGCATCCCGGCGGCGCTGACGGGTATGGTCGGCCTTAAGGCGACGTTCGGCCGCGTCAGCGAACACGGGGCCGCGCCGCTCACCTGGTCGATGGGCCACCTCGGCCCCATCGCCGCCACGGTGGGCGACGCTGCACTGGCCTATGCCTGCATCGCCGGGCCGGATATCCGCGACCCTCATTCACTCGCTCAGCCGCCTGTCAGCCTGGCCGGATGGGATAACGCCGATTTGCGCGGGGTGCGGTTGGGCATCTACCGGCCGTGGTTCGAACACGCCGAGGCCGACATCGTGCGCGATTGCGAGGCGATGGTTCAGCAGTTGGTGGAGCGGGGGGCGACATTGCACGAGGTCGTCATCCCGGAGTTGGAGGAGATGCGCGTGGCCCAGGCTATGACGATCCTGGCCGAGATGGTCGCCAATATGGCGCTACACGCCGCGCATTGGTCGGAACTTAGCCCGCCGACGCGGGTGAATCTGGCGCTGGGCAAGGCGATGACCGCGGCCGACTACTTGCAGGCACAGCGCGTCCGCACGCGGGCTATCGAGCATTTTCGGCACGCGTTCCGCCTGGTGGACGTCATCCTGACCCCGGCCACGGCGATCACCGCGCCGATCGTGCCCGACGGCTGCGAGAACGACGGCTGGTCGGACCTGAGCGCGGTGACAGAGCTGATGCGCTTCGCCATGCCGGGTAATCTGACCGGATTGCCGGCCATCGCCTTTCCGGTGGGTTACGATGGGCGGGGGCTGCCCACGGGGATGCAGGCGATGGCCCGGCCGTGGGAGGAGCACTTGCTGCTGCGCGTGGCCTTCGCCGCCGAGCAGGTCGTTGCCCGCCGCCGTCCGGCCGTCTTCTACGAGATATTGGAGAGATAAACTACAGCTTGCACAGATTTTGAGACCGTGACTGAAAAGAATCCCCAAATCCATTTGTAGGATGATAGCTGAGGGGTCAATATGGAAGTTACCTTGCGGGAAGCGCAGGAGCGGGTGGACGAGTGGATTCGCACCGTTGGCGTGCGCTACTATTCGGAGTTGACCAATCTGGCCGTGCTGGTCGAGGAAGTGGGCGAGGTGGCCCGTCTACTGTCGCGGATGTATGGCGACCAGAGCTTCAAACCGTCCGACGAAGACCGCGACCTGGCCGGCGAATTCGCCGACGTGCTCTTCGTGCTAATCTGTCTGGCAAATCAGACCGGCGTCGATCTGACGGCCGCCTTCGAGGCCACGATGGACAAAAAGACGGCCCGTGACGGCGAGCGGCACGTGAACAACCCGAAACTTAGATGATCCACAGGTTGCCCAGATCTATAAGAATGGTGATTCATGCAGCTAAAACAGGCTGATGAGTCCAGCTTACTATCCTGTCTATGGAATGGCGGATTGATACCACATCGATAAGTCTTATCGTTAAAAAGCCAGCGAACATATTACATACTTTCAGGAAGCTTCCGGCAAGATCGATGAAGTCGGTGGTTACTTTCTCTATAAGGAGAGCCATGAACAACGAATTACGTTTTGACGGCCGAGTCGCCATCATCACCGGCGCGGGTGGGGGGTTGGGCCGCGCCTATGCCTTGCTCTTCGCCGCGCGCGGGGCCAGTGTCGTCGTTAACGATCTGGGCGGCGGGATGCACGGCGAGGGAGCGGGCATGTCGGCCGCCGACCGGGTGGTCGAGGAGATCATTGCCGCCGGCGGCCGGGCCGTCGCCAACTACGATTCGGTCGAGGACGGCGAGCGCATTGTCCAGACCGCGCTCGATGCCTTCGGCCGGGTCGACATCCTTGTCAATAACGCCGGTATTCTACGCGATGCCAGTTTTCACAAGATGACCGAGGCCGACTGGGAAAAGATCTATCGCGTCCACCTCTACGGCGGCTTCAAGGTCACTCATGCGGCTTGGCCCCACCTGCGCGAGCAGGGCTATGGTCGCATCATCCTGACCAGTTCGGCCGCCGGTCTCTACGGCAACTTCGGCCAGACCAACTACGGCAGCGCCAAGCTGGGTCTGCTGGGCCTGGCTAATTCGCTGGCTGTGGAAGGCGAAAAACGCAACGTCCTGATCAACACCATCGCCCCGCTGGCCGGCTCGCGCCTCACCGAGACCGTCCTGCCGCCCGACATGGTCGCCGCCCTCAAGCCGCAGTACGTCGCCCCCCTGGTGGCGTATCTCTGTCACGAGTCAAGCACCGCGACCGGGCAGCTCTTCGAAGTGGGGGCAGGTTGGGCCGCGCGGGTGCGCTGGCAGCGCGGCCGGGGCGCATTCCTGCCGCTCGATACGGCGCTGACGCCGGAGGCCGTTGCCGGACAGTGGGCGGCCGTGCAGAGCTTCGACGATCCGAACTATCCGCGGACGCCGCTGGATTCGTTTGCGCCCGTGGTGGAGAATTTACAGAATGGTGGCGGAGCAGGGGAGAAAGGGGGCGGCGGAGCGAATGTTTCTCTTGACGCTCCAACATCCTTGCGGCCGGGGGCGGGAGCGGGGGCGGCGAGCGGGCCGCTGGATGCGGTCGGCTACGCGTTTCGGCCGACCACCATGACCTATGACGAGGGCGACCTGAGCCTCTATGCATTGTCGGTCGGCGCGGCGGCCGATCCGCTGGACGCCGCCGAGCTGCCGTTCGTCTACGAGCTGAGCCGCGATGGCTTTAGGGCACTGCCGACCTACGGCGTCACCTTCCCCTTCTCGTTGCTATGGCAGATCACCGATGTGCCGGGCTTGCGTTTCAATCCGGCCTTGCTGTTGCATGGGGAGCAGTATCTGGAATTGAAACGGCCGTTGCCCACCAGCGCGACCGTCACCAATACAGCTCGCATCGCCCAAATCTACGACAAAGGTTCCGGGGCGCTGGTGCTGCTGGACGTGCACACGGCCGACGAGACGGGCGAGGAGATAGCATATAACCGGGTATCGCTCTTCATTCGCGGCGTCGGCGGCTTTGGCGGCGAGCGTGGGCCATCGTCGAGCGCGCCGCCATTGCCCGGCCGCGCGCCCGACGCCGTCCACCGTCAGCAGACAAACGACAATCAGGCGCTGCTCTATCGGCTGTCATCGGGCGACCGCAACCCGCTCCACGCCGATCCGGCCTTCGCCGCCGCGGGTGGCTTCAATCGGCCGATTCTACATGGTCTGTGCACCTTCGGCTTCGCCGGGCGGGCCGTCCTGCGCCATCTTGCCGGCAACGATCCGGCGCGCTTCAGGAGCATCGGCGCGCGTTTCACCAGGCACGTCTTCCCCGGCGAGACACTTGTCACCGAGATGTGGGCCGACGACGGCCGCGTCCTCTTCCAATGTCGTGCGGCCGAGCGCGATGAGATCGTCCTGTCTAATGGCCTGGTTGAGTTGGCCTAGGGCCGGATTCTTATGCGGCGAGAGCAGCGCCACTTGAGAAATTGCCACGACGGACGAAGTTTTGCTGGTTAAGAAACTGGCACCCCAGGCTATGGAGTCGATCATGGAAAAGCTGGATTTACGCAAGCAATACAAGTTTCTCTATAATCCATCGGCCAAAAAGATCGAGGTCGTTGACGTGCCGCCATTGCAATACGCGATGATCGACGGCGTCATCCCGCCCGAGCAGGGGCCGGGCGACTCGGCCGACTTCCACGAAGCAGTGGAGGCGCTCTACGGCATCAGCTACACGCTCAAGTTCATGTTCAAGAAGCGGCTGGACAATCCCGTCGATTACCCGGTCATGTGGTTGGAGGGCCTATGGGCGGCCGCGTCGGGCATCTACGATCCGGCCGTGCGCGACACGTGGCTGTATACGGTCATGATCATGCAGCCCGAATTCGTCACACCCGACCTGTTTGAGGAAGCGCGGGCGCAATTGTCAAAGAAGAAGCCCGGCCCCGGCCCGGCGCGGCTGCGGCTGGAGATGTTCCACGAGGGGCCGTCGATGCAAGTCATGCACATCGGCCCTTACGCGACGGAGCCCGAGACGTTGGCGCGGATGGACGCCTTTTACGCCGAGCACGGCTACACGTTCCACGGCCGCCACCACGAGATCTACCTCAGCGACCCGTTCAAAACAGCGCCGGAGAAGATGAGGACGATTTTGCGGCATCCGGTGCGGGGGAAGTGATCAGGGGCTAGTGGGTGGTAGCCATCACTCGCCAATGCGAAGTGAATGGTCAAGGCATGGTGCGGCGAGCCTGATTCTTCTCAGAGTTGTCCGGCGAGGGCCAGATGGTAGAAGGCGGTGATGGTCAGCGAGTGCGTAATACGGCCGTCGCGGATTAGGGCAGGGATGTCGGCCAGCGGGATCTCCTCAAAAGCAATGTCTTCCGCGCCGTCCAGCTGCGGATCGGCCACGCGGCGCACGTCCCGCGCCAGATAGGAGTGGCAGTGATTGTTGAGAAAGGCCGGGTTGGGGGCGACAGTGCCCAGGTGGACGATCCCGGTCGCCTCGTAGCCCGTTTCCTCGCGCAGCTCGCGGGCAGCGGAGATGGCCGGGTCGCCGTCTGTGGCGTCGACCATACCGCCCGGCACTTCGAGCGTCACGTCCTCGGTGCCGTGGCGAAACTGGCGGATCATGATCACATTGCCCGCGGCCGTTAGCGGGATAACGTTCACCCAATCCGGCGATTCCAGCACGAAGAAGCGATGGACGATGCCCGTGCGCGGCGAGCGGCTGCTGTCGGCCCGGATGCGAAAGATGCGAAAGTCACCCAGGTACTCACTGCCGACTTTTTCCCAGCGCTTGATCATCGCTCGCTTTCCAGGGCGCAATCGGCCGGCGTTGTGAAAGGGTATAAGCGGGGTATGATGGCTTCGGTGAGGGTGAACGCGACGCTTACCATTCTGTCAATTCTATAGCAGAGCGGCCGGTGGGCAACCATCAGGCTATCCGATGAGAAACCGGCGTCTTCAGGGAAGCTCGGTTTCTATGCTTTAAATACGGTTGGCAAGCCGTTCAATTCCATGCTAAGGTAATCAAATCGGCGTGATTCTCTACGCCGGGCAGGAACAGGGAAAAGGATAACCACCGCATGTGGAGTTCTGTCGCCACCGAGATCGACCGCTGGGTGCTGCGTTCCATGCACTATCGGATGCCTGCCTCCTTTCGGGCAATCCGGTCCGATGCGCCGTCGTTCGACGACGTGCTGGCCCAAACGGCCATCGATCAGCACCGCACCCCGGCCGACAGCGTCTATGCGCCCGGTGTGCGCCCGGTGTGGCTTCGGGCCGGCGACGAGTCGATCCTGTGCCACGTGCGCGTCCGCCTCAGCTCCGACCCGGCCGCGCCGCTACTCATCTTCCACCACGGCTTTAGCGAGATACCCTATTACAATTCGTGGCAGCGTATCTTCCGCCGGCCGCCCTCCTTTCCTCTGTCCACAGTCTGCATCCAGGCGCCCTTCCACAATCATTGGCGTGAGCCGTTTCGCGAAGCATTCCGCTCGGTGCGCCGCATCTACCAGACATTTGCCGGGTCGCTGCGTCTCATCGAACTGGTGCAGCGCCAGTTTGAGGCCAACGGCTCGACCTACACGGTGTTGGCTGGAGTGAGTTGGGGGGGTGTGACCAGTATGCTCTATGCCGGAGAATTCGGCGGCGTGCGGGCCGTCGCGCCGCTGTTATCGTCGCCCAATCTGGCCCAGGTTATCCGCGACGGGGCGACGCTTGTCGGCGAGGAGCTGCCCATCACCCCGGCCGAACTCGATCAACTGCTCGATTTCACTCCGCGCTGCGGTTTCGATTCGTCGCGCGTGTTCCCCCTGTTGGGAAGCACCGACGTCTTCTTCTCTCCGGAGCGGCATGCGGCCGGCTACGGCATCGCGCCGGTCATTATCCCGCGCGGCCACATCCTCACCCTTTACGGCGTCCGCCCGCTGCGCGAGCATATCTACGGCGTGCTGGAGTGGGCGGAGATGCATCCGTGGCGCGATGACTGAGATGGGGAATAGCAGAGGATCGGCAGAGCAAGGGAGGCAGGGTGATCCCGCATCTCCCTTGCTCCCCCGATCTCTTTCTGCCCTGCGCCCAGCCTGGCCCATCGTCGTGGCCTTGCTCGCCATGTGGCTATATCGCCGCGCGCCGGGCCTGGCCTACTTCAACGACGACCCCACCGGCCACTTCGCCTGGATGGAAGGGCAATCGCTGCTCCAGTTCTTCGAGGGGGCGGCCGACTATGGCTATTACCGGCCGGTGGTCTTCGTCGTTCTGCGCCTGTCCGAATTGCTCTTCGGCAATGCCGCCTTCCCGCATAACCCGGTGGCCGACCACGCGCTGCTCCTGCTCTTGCATGGCGCCAACACGGCGCTGGTGTGGGCACTGGCCCGGCGCTTGGGCGGCCGCGACGCCTACGGCTGGACGGCGGCGCTGGTCTTCGCCTTCGTCCCCTTCAGCTATGAGGCCGTGGCCTACGTCGCCTCGCTGACGCACCCGCTGGTGGTTTTCTGGGCGCTCGCGTCCCTGTTGTTATACGCCCGCAGCGTGGAGACCCCCGGCAACAGACGACTGGCGACCCGCTCTTCCTTCGTCGCTCGTACCTTATCATTCGTCGTTTTGCTTCTGGGCCTGCTGACCCATGAGAACGGTCTGTTCATCTTGCCGGCGCTAGTGGGGCTGGACTGGGTGACGCGGCCGGGGGCGGGGTGGCGGGCGCGGATGGGTCGTCTGTGGCCGTTTGCCATACCAATAATTCTCTTCGCCGTCCTGTGGCTGTTCATTCCCAAGAGCAGCGAGCAGGGCCTGAACGGGCTGGCCGACATCGGCGGCAACGTCATCCCCTTTCTCCAGACCCTCGTTTATCCTTTGCTGCCCGTTTTGAGGCTCGACGTGAGCGACACGCCGTTATTGATCTTGTCGGCGGCCGCGGTCGTGTTCGTTCTGGGACTGATGGCCTGGCAGACGGGGGTGCCAAGATTGTGGGCTTTTGCGCTGGGCTGGTTCGGGCTGTCGTCGCTGCCGGCGCTGTTGTTTCTGACCCCGGCCTACGTCTACGGCAGCCCGCGCCTCAGCTATTTGCCGTCCATTGGCGCGGCCTTGCTGTGGGGGATTCCTGTTTTGTGGGTGAGAAACCGAGTTTTTCGGACGAAACTCGGTTTGTACGGCGTCTTTACCCTGTTTTACACTCTGGCCATTCTCCTCCCGCCGCTGCCTTTCCTGCGCTGCCAACTCGATTTCTATGAGGCGACCAGTCACTTCGCGCGAGAGATGGCCGCCGCCGGCGCGGCCGCCCCCGCCGGGCGCGAGGTCGTCTTCGTCAATGCCCCTTTCTTCTTCAGTTCCATGCCTACCCGACCTGACGGCTGCCCGTCGCCCTACTCGTGGACGCCTGTCGGCGGTGTGCTCATTCCACCCTACGCCCAGGCGCGTGACTTCGTGCGCTTCAACGGCGGGCCGGATCGCGCCGTGCAGGGCGTCACCTACGCCGGTTATGGGCCGGGGTGGCGCACGTTTGGGCCAGAGATCGACGGGACGGCGCTGCGCGACCACGCCACACAGGATGCGACCTACGTTTTCAAGCTGGCGTCAGGATCGTTTGCCAGCTTGTTGGCCGCCTGGCAGCCGGGAGCCGGGATGGTGGACAACCCGATGGTGACGTTCGGCGACGCGCTGGCGCTGGCTGATGTGGCGATGCAATCCGGATCTGATACCCTTTTCGTCCGCCTGGCGTGGCGGGTCATGGCCCCCGCGGATGCGCCGCTGGCGGTCTTTGTCCACGTCTACGACGCAAACGGCCTCCTAGCGGCGCAGAGCGATGGCCCGTTGGGGGAAGGGCTTGCGCCGCAAGCGCTGTGGCAGATGGGTGACGGTCTGGCCGACGAGCGGCTGATCGACGTGGCGGCGCTCCCGCCCGGCACCTATACGGTCGGGGTCGGGGTGTACCATGCGGCCGACGGGCTGCGCCTGCGGGCGACCGCCGACGGTCATGATTTGGCCGACGATATCCTGCCCATCGGACGCATAGAGAAATAGTCCTGGTCACCCCTCACCAACCGCTCACCTCGTGCTCACCGTAAATTTAGGAAACGGAAATAGACTAATAAGTGAAGTCGCCAAGAATGTGTACAGCCCCGGTTCCCCCTCCTGGCCGGGGCTGTACGCGTTTATGGGGCTTTTTTCATGGGAGCGGAACGGCTGCGGTTGAAAATGGACGAACCGGGTTTAACGACGCAGGCAATGTGCTTCCCTCTGCTTTCGAACATCCATCAAATCTGTAAGGGCCGTCGCCAATTGCTGTTTAGCCGTAGGCCAGGCTCTCGCGGACGCTGATGCGGCCGGCGGCGTGGGCGGGGATGATTGACGCCAGAAAGGCGATGCAGACGACCGCCACCAACCACACACCCACGGCGGTATAGTTATAGGCGAAATCGAGGCTCACTTTGAAGATCGTCTCCCCCAACACGGCGGCCATAGGCCGGGCCAGCAGGTAAGAAAGTGGCACGGCCAACAACCAGCTCATCAACCCCTGCAACACGCCCTCCAGGATGAACATGGTCATGATCACCGGCGACGTGCCGCCGATTGAGCGCAGCACGCCCACTTCGCGCGTCCGCTCCACGACGCTGATCGACAGCGATCCCATCAGGCCTATGCCACCGACGATACCCATGACGATGGCCAGACTGAACAGAATTTGGTTGACGATGGCGAAGGAGTTGTAGGCGTACTGGCGGTCTTGCTCCCTGGTGCGGCTGAAGAAAGGGCTGATCTCCATATTGTAGGACTTCAGATAGTCATCCAGTTCCATGAGCAGTGCGGCCTGGTCGCCGTCCGGCCGGTCGGAGCGAATGACGACCTGATTGGCCCGGTTGGCCCGGCGCGTCACGTCGACCACGGCCGCCGCCGGGGCATAGATGGGATCGGTCGAGAAGACATCAGGCGAGATGGCCTGGTATGTGCCGACGACCTCGAAATCGGCCGCGCCCAATTCGCCCAGATCGATGGTGATCATCTCACCGATGGACAGGTTGTTGAACTCGGCGGTATCGCGGCTGATGACGGCCACGCGCCCCGCTTCGTCCGGGCTTAGCCAACGGCCGTCGACGATGCGCGGCGCATACATCGTGCTGCCCTGCGGGATGCCGAACAACTCCGCGCCCAGCCCGCCAGTGTCCTTGACCTGCTCGCCCTCGCGCAATACGGTGCTCGTCACCGAGTACCAGGCTTCGGCCTCAGTCACACCTGGGTAACTTTCCAGCAAGGCCTCGATGCGGTCGGAACGATGTTGTTGAAAGAAGAAGAGACGCATGTCATATTGCCGCCGGTTCAGTTCCAGGTCCAGTGTATGGGTTACCGAGGCTGAGAGGGTCAACACCATCAGGAACATGGCCCCTGCCAGGACCAGCACAAGTTGCGTCAGCAACAGCCGCCCCTTGCGGCGGAACATATTGCCCAGGGCGATGGTGTAGGGCGACGGCAGCAACCGTTCGGCCGTGCTTTCCACGAGCTGGTCGAAGCGCGAAAAGCCGAAGTCCCCGCCCAGGCCGTAGGTCGCCAACGCCTCGCGCACGGAGATGGCCGCGCCACGCATGACCGGCCACAGGGCGGCCAGCAGGGGTGCCAGAATCGCGGCCAGCACTTGCCAGACGACGGCTGGCGGCGAGATGCGGAACACCTCGTAATCAATATTGAAAATGAGCAAGAGTTGCTGGGTCGTGAAGTAGGCGGCCAGCATGCCCGCGGGCAAGGCTACCAGCAATGCCAGCAGGCCGAAGATGAGCACCCCCACCAGATAGACCCGGGCGACGTCGCGCGTTGTGCCGCCCAGCGCTTTGATGACGCCGATCTGATCCGTCTGCTGGGTGATGATGGCCATTGTCGTGTTGATGACGATGATGACGCTGGTCAGCAGCGACACCACGGCCAGAATTTGCAGCACGACGGTGATGCCCAGCACCGTGTCATAGCCCCAATGCTTTTCCGGCTCCTGGTAGATGACCAGACTGACGCCGATGTCCTGCTTGGCCAATTGCTCCTTGATGGCCGCCGCCCGGTCGCGGGCATAGGCCTCGCTATACGGGGCAACCTGCACCAGCAACTGGATGTAGCCGCCTTCGGGGAAGCCAAAGCGGGTCATTGATTCCTGATCGAAAAAGAAGTAGGCGTTGCCGCCGAAGTCGGGCGGGGGGACAAACGGGTGGCGCACCAGCCCGGTGACGGGGAAGGCGCGGTCCGTACCCTCCATTTCGAAGATGATCTCGGCTCCCAGGGGAATGTCGTAGTATTCGCTGGTGATGCGCTCGACACCGACGCTATTCTTGTCGGGCCAGGCGCCTTCCTTGAGGATCAACCAGTCGAAGGATTGATGCTCATAGTCGTCGCGGGCGACGGCCGTGGCTGGTTGCCAGGGGGCATCGGGGCCGGTCTTGTAGCGCACGGTGGCGATGTTGATGGGTTCGACGCCGACGACGCCGGGGATGTTGACCAGCGAGTCGGCTGTCTCGCGATCGATGAAGTTGCGTAATACGATGTTGAGATGCGACGGAGCCACCGCCTGGTGGGCCTCGTTCATGCCCGACAGCAACTGATCAGTAAGGCCGAAGATGGCGCCGATCGCAAAGACGCCTACGGCGATGCTGAGCACCGCCAGGAGCGTGCGCGCCTTGCGCTGCCACAGATCGAACCAGACTTTATCCCAGAGTACGCCCATTGAGATGTGAGATACGACTTAAGAGAGTATACAGTCGTCAGTAAACAGAAGGCAGTGCCCGATGAGTAGAGTCTGGATACTGGTTACAGACCATTTTTCACTGCACATGGGCCACTGAATGCTGTCCACTGCTCGCTGTCCGCTGCGCGCGGGGGTGTTGGGCGGCCGGGACATCGTTGGTGATGCGGCCGTCGCGAATCTCGACCACGCGCGAGCCGCGCACGGCCAGATCAAGACTGTGGGTGACCATGATCACCGTCTTGCCCCGCGCGATTAACCCTTTGAATAATTGGAAGACATCCTCGGCCGTGGTCGAGTCCAGATTGCCGGTCGGCTCGTCGGCCACAATGAGCGGCGGGTCGTTAGCCAGCGCGCGGGCGATGGCCGCTCGCTGCTGCTGGCCGCCCGATACCTGGCTGGGCAGTTTGTGGGCCTGGTCGGCCAATCCCACCATTTCGAGCAAGGTCATGGCCCGGTCGTGCCGCTCGTTGCGTGGCACCTTCTTCACCAGGTCCATCGGCAGCATGACATTCTTCACCACGCTAAGGGCCGGCAGCAGCTGGAAGAACTGGAAGATGATGCCCAGATGTTCGCCGCGCCAGACGGCCAGCTCGTTCTCGCTCATCGCGTGGATGGCGTGGCCGGTGACAATGACCTGGCCCTCGCTGGGATGGTCGATACCGGTGATCATGTTCAGCAGCGTCGACTTGCCGTTGCCCGACGGCCCAACCAGGGAGACGAATTCGCCCGGTGCGACGTCGAGCGAGACATCGCGCAAGACGATTATTTCGCTGTCGCCCACCCGGAAGCGCTTGGTGACGTTGCGCACCTCTACGATCGATCCGTACTGTCCATTCTCGCCGGCCATAAGAAGCGAGTTTAGCAATATTTGTGCCAAAAATCACAAACTACCCTTGCTTCTAATCAGTGATTGTCTGTTGAAGAATTTTGAAGGGTTATGTTATGATAGCAGCGGCTCCGACCCATTTGACTACAAGGAGAGCGACCGGATGACGACCATGCCCACCGATCTGATGATGGGGCTGCGCGATCTTTTCGCAACCTATTTCGATGTCGAAGGCTTGACCGATTTTGCGCTGGCCCTGGACGTCGATTACGAGAACCTATCCGGTTCAACCAAGAGCGCGAAGGCGCGCGAACTTGCCTTGCATCTCTGGCGGCATAGCAAGCTGGCGAAACTGGCCGAAGTCGGCCCCACGCAACGGCCCGACATCGACTGGAGCCTGTTGCGGCCGTACGTGGCCGCCGTGCCCTTGCCGCCTGATGACACCCAACCGAAGCGATCGACTCGCCTGAAGTACACCGACATCCAGAAGCTTTTGCCCGTTCTGGCCGCCTATCAGCTATTCCAGACGCCCGACGGCCGCAATACCTTGCTGATGATTTCCGGGATCGCCCCCTATGTCAGCCTGGACCTGAACGGCAGCGCCCAGCTTGTGGCCTCCAGCCTGCTGGTGAAACTCAATGAGTACGGCGAGATCGGGCCGGGCGATACGGCCATCGGCCGCTTGCTGGCCTATGTGGCCGCCGATGCCGCCTTGCCGCCGTCCCACAAAGATTTAATCGCGACGATAGCCACGAAATACGGCCTGCAGCTCGGATAGAAGATCGGAACTGCGCAAGCCACTCACCAAGGAGCATATCATGGCCGAACAATTTCTAAGCACCAATGACCGGATTAAGCTGGCTAAAACGCTGGAGGGCGTTTACGAGATGCAACTGGGGCCGGCGGCCCGCTTCGGGCTGTTGGATAAAGCGGGCCTGCGCCGCTTCGCGCCCGGCACCGACCTGGCCGCCGCGCCGAACGTGTTGGCTGGGGTGCTCATCAGCAAGCTGGAACCGTACGGCATGTTGCCCAATCAGCCGAATTATCACGCGCTGGGGGCGCTGGTTAATTACGCCCTAAGCCAGCCCGACACGCCGCAAGACGACGCTCGATTTTTGGCGGAGATGCTCGTCAAGTACCAGCTTATCGCCGACACCGACTATTTGGATGGACTGCGCCAGCAGTACGGACTGGACGTGCAGCCGGCGCGGCCGATCGATGCGACGCTTCTGCCGCCCACCGAACCGCCTGCGCCCGCGCCGGAACCCGACTTCGACCCCAACGTCGGCGACCAGGAGGCGCTGGAGCGCATCATCAATTCGGTGGACAATTTCCTCGACGTCGACACGCTGGCCGGGGCGATCTACACCGCCCAAGCCGTTGGCCGTATTGAGTTGCCGCGCGGTCGCGCCCTCGGCACCGGCTTTCTCGTGGGGCCAGACCTGATCCTGACCAATTATCACGTTTTCAAGTCGAAGGATATGCTCCAATCGGCCGTGATCCGCTTCGACTACCAGGCCGACGCCGACGGCGTCGTCACCCAGGGGCGCGTCTACGAGTTCGTGCCTGACTTCTACATCAGCAGTCCGGACACGGAGCTGGATTTCGCACTGGTCAAGGTCAAAGGCGAACCGTTGGCCGAGCGCAAGATGGGGCCGGAAGATGAGGGGCTGGGCTATCTGGAGCTGTTGCGACGCGGCCGCCACCGAGGTTACCTGCTTGTCTCGCCCAGTCTCATCGTCGAACATGAGCGCGTCAACATCATCCAGCATCCCAACGGCAACCCGCAGAAGGTCGTGCTGACGCAGAACTACGTACTGAGTAATATGAGTGCCGACCGCGTTCATTATCTGGCCGATACGGAGCCGGGGTCGTCGGGGTCGCCAGTGCTCAATAATCACTGGGAGGTGATCGCCTTGCACCACAGCGGCGGCGCGCACCCGCCCCAGAAGGCGAGCAACGACCTGCAGAAATTGCTGAAGGGTGTATACAAATTCAACGAGGGGATTCCCATGCGGGCGATTCTGCCCCAGATCGAACGGTATTTGCCGCGTAAATGATCGCCAACGAACAACAGAGCGCGGCCGGTGACAGTCCTCCGGCCGCACTCTGAAAATCAATCAGCCGAGAGGAACAGGAGAAGTACCATGGGACGACGAATTATCTCGCCCGAAGCGCTGGAGACCATCAAGGGGCAGGACACGCTGGAGGGAGCGGCCATCGGCGTGCAGCGCATTGACGGCTTTTGGGATCGGGTCATCAAGAACATCCCGGGCGATGTAGTGGCCGGGTGGACGGCCATTCTGGGCTTGTTCGGCGTCTCGCCGGGTGCGGTCAGCAGTGACGGCCGCACGACCAATATCCTGTGGATCATGTGGGCGGCATTGGCGATCGTGACGTTCTTCTGGACCTTCCGTCAGACGAAAGCGCCTGGCCTGCAACCGGCCTGGACACAGATTTTCATCTCAACTTTTGCCTTCATCGTGTGGGCGCTGGCCCTGGGCGTGCCGTTTAATACGCTGAGCTTCTATGATTCACGGGTGTCGGCCGCGCTGCTCATCGTTTTCACGCTGGCCGTGGGCGCGGTGCAGCCAAAGGAGTAGGAGCGGGTTTCAAACGCGCCTGTCAGACCCGGTGGAAAGGGCGGGTTGGTTTTTAACCCGCCCCTCCATCAGATTGAACTCATAACTCGCCGCAAGTCTTCCAGATCGGGTGCGACGTGATAGGCTTTTGTGCCGCTGAGTTCGACGCCCTTCATCGCCCCGATCACATCTTTCAGCCCGCTGCCGGTGTTCAGAACGACGATACGCTCATCGGCCCGGGCCATCCCCTGCTGCACAGCCTTGACCAACCCGGCATAGGCGGCCGCGCCGGCCGGCTCGGCAAACACGCCCGAACCACGGGCCAAGGTTGGGATGGCGGCCAAAATTTCCTCGTCCGTGACGGTGATGTAGGCCCCGTTCGTCTCCTTCACGGCGGCCATCGCCTTCAGCCGGTCGCGCGGCAGACCGGCGCTGATGCTGTCGGCCACGGTTTGGGCGTCGATGGGCGCTTTGGTCAGCACGTCCTCGCCCTTCTCCCACGCCTCGGCCAGGTAATTGCTGCCCGCGGCTTGCACGCCCATCAGCTTGGGCATGTGGTCGATCCAGCCGAGGGCCAGCAAGTCTTTCAACCCCTTGTGTAACCCGCCGATGATGCAGCCGTCGCCGACGCTGACGAAGATACGGTCGGGAGCTTGCCAGCTTAGCTGCTCGCAGATCTCCAGCGTGGCCGTCTTCTTGCCCTCGCTCATGTAGGGATTGAAGCCGGTGTTGCGGTTGTACCAGCCATAAGTATCCGTCGCCTGGAGGCATAACTCAAAAGCGTCGTCGTAGCTTCCCTTGACCAGCATGACCGTCGCGCCAAAGGCCAGCAATTGGGCGACCTTCGCCTGGGGAGCCTTTTCGGGCACGAAGATGACGTTGGCCTGGCCCACGCTGGCGCAGATGCCGCTAAGCGCGGCGGCGGCGTTGCCCGTGCTGGCGGTGGTGATTATTTCTGCGCCACGCTCCTGGGCCTTCACGACGGCAATGGCGCTGGCCCGATCCTTGAAGGAAGCGGTCGGGTTGCGGCCGTCGTCCTTCACCCACAGGTGGCGCAGACCGAGGTCGGCCGCCAAACGCGGTGCGGAATAAAGCGGCGTCCAGCCGATTTGCAGAGGCGGCACGGCGGCATCCGGTTCTACAGGCAGAAGTGGCTTGTAGCGCCAGATGGAGTAGTCGCGATTGTCGCGCAAGCTTTCCCGGCTGAGGTGGCGCTTGATAACATCGTAATCGTAGACGACGTCGACGATGCCGTCCGGCCCAAACTCGGGGTCGACATAGTCGATCTCATCCGGCCGGAAGGTTCGACCGCTGATGAGGCTTCTCAGATGGAGCACATGATCCATAGTGGCGTCCTGTCTTGAGCGAACAGCATCCGGCGTTATGTAAACAGCAGGTCAGTAGACCCACCGGCCGGGGGTTCACTGATCCACTGCTTACAAGTTACTCATTGCCGGCCGCCATTCACTGCACGAAATGGGTTCCGGTCTTGCCGGCCAAGGCCTGCGGGATGCTGGCCGGGTCAGTGACGATGGCGTGTTGGCCGCCGGCCTCCAGGAAGTTGATGATCGCCTGAATTTTGGGGGCCATACTGCCCTTGGCAAAGTGGGTGCCTTCGGCCAGATAGGCCTTGGCTTCGGCCAGCGTCACCGTGTCGAGCCATTTTTGTTCGGGCTTGCCGAAGTTGACGGCCACCTTTTCGACGGCCGTGCTGATGATGAACGTGTCTGCGCCCAACTTGGTTGCCAGTAGCGACGAGGCAAAATCCTTGTCGATGACGGCGGCGATGCCCCGCAGATGTCCTTGCTCGTCGGCCACGACCGGGATGCCGCCGCCGCCGACGGCAACAACGATCATGCCGGCGTCGATCAGCGCTTTGATGGCTGGTTCCTCGACGATGCGCACCGGCAGGGGCGAAGCCACTACCCGACGCCAGCCGCGGCCGGCGTCTTCGGAACAGTCCCAGCCGTCGATATCGATGCGCCGCTGCGCGTCTTCTTCGCCCATGAACGAGCCGATGGGCTTGCTGGGATTCTTGAACGCCGGATCGTTGGCGCTTACTTCGACCTGGGTAACAACCGTAGCGACAGGACGGTCGATGCCCATATCGAGAAAGTGATTTTGCAGGCTCTGCTGCAGGGCGTAGCCGATTGCACCTTGCGAGTCGGCGCCGCAGACATCGAGCGGTACCTCGTGCAACTCGTGGGCGGCCAGCTCGGAGCGGCGCAGAATGAAGCCGACCTGGGGGCCATTGCCGTGGGCGATGGCGACGTTCCAGCCGTCCTGGACCATCCGGGCGATGTGGCCGGCCGTCTCGTCCGCCGCTTTGTATTGATCTTCCACCGACTGATGCTGCTTGTCTTTGATCAGCGAGTTGCCGCCAATAGCGATGACGGCCAGTTTATTGGTCATTGTTTGCATTTCTCCTTCAATAGCCGGCCGCCGGCCGTCATCGCCTGGAAACAGGGTTCGATTAGCGGGTTAACAGCGGTTACATGGTCAAGGCCATGACGGCCTTCTGAACGTGCAGGCGGTTCTCGGCTTCATCATAGACGACGCTGTTTTCACCGTCGATGACGCCGTCGGTCACTTCGATGTTGCGATCGGCCGGCAGACAATGCATGTATATGGCGTCTTCTTTGGCCAGGGCCATGCGCCGCTCGTCGGTGATCCAGTCGGTGTATTGCTTGCTGATCTCGGCCGATTCTTTGTGATCGGCGGTCGTCAGCAGGCAGCCCCAGCTCTTGGGATAAACCACATCGGCTCCCTTGAAGCCGGCGTCAAAGTCGTCGAGAACCTCGAAGGAACCGCGCGCCCGGCGAGCGTTCTCCTTGGCCTGCTCCAAAATGTCGGGCATCAGCTTGAACTCCGGCGGGTGGGTCAGGCGCACGTTCATGCCGAAGCGGGTCATGAGCAGGATGAGGCTCTGGGGCACGCTGATGGGTTTCTGGTAGCTGCTGGCGTAGGCGTAGCTGACATTGATGGTCAGACCGCGCGGGTCACCCTTCTTTTCGATGATGGTCATCATGTCGGCCAGAATCTGGAAAGGATGATAGACGTCGCACTGCATATTGAGAACCGGCACGCGCGACGCGGCGGCTACCTCGCGGATATATTGGTTGCCGAAGTCCCAGTCGCACTGGCGAATGGCGATGCCATCGGTGTAGCGGCCAATGATCTCGCCGATCTCTTTGGCCGTGTCGCCGTGGCTGATCTGCGTCGTCGTCGCCTCGATGAACTGGGCGTGGCCGCCGAGTTGGGCCATGCCCGCCTCGAAACTGACGCGGGTGCGCGTGCTGCTGAAGAAGAAGAGCATCGCCAGCACCTTGTCGCGCAGATAAGCGTGCGGCTGGCCCAGGGCGCGCTTGCGCTTCAGATCGAAGGCGACATCGAGAACGGTGTCGATCTCTTCCTTCGTCCACTCCTGGGTGGTGATCATGTCCTTACCGTGTAAATGAGTTTGCATGGTTTCTCCAATTATGATTGATCGGGTGATGTAAGGGATGAATCACAGATCGCGCCGCTGAGGTTTGCTTATCGGCGCGATCTGTCGTTTCTTTCTTAGCTCTGAGTCCGCGTCAACATTGCGGGCAGCAGGGCGTAGAATTTTGTCGCTTCGACTACGTCTTCCAGCGGAACGTGCTCGTCCACCGAATGGGCGTAGATCTCATCGCCAGGCCCAAAGCCGATGCTGGGGATGCCCGCCTTGCCGCGCCAGTAGTTGCCGTTGGTCGAAAAGTCCCATTTGCCGGCCGCTACGTCACGATTCCAAAGGGCCTTGATCGCCTCTTTGCCGGCGACGACGAACGGATCCGACTCCTCCAGCGCCCAAGCGGGGAAGTACTTGTCATAAACGAAGACCTCGCCGGTATGGCTTGGTTCGTCGTAGACCAGTTTCTCGATGGTGAAGTCCTTGCGCACGTCATCGAGGATGATCTTTTCGATGGCCGCAATGACGGTATCCGGCGTCTCGCCGAAGGTGACGCGGCGGTCGATGAAGATTCGGCACTCGTCGGGGACGGCGTTGTCGCTGGGCGTGACGCTGGAGATGCGGGTGACGGTGATGCGGCCCTGGCCCAGGAACTCGTGGGTGGGCAGCGTCGCGTCCATGTCACGTATCCCGGCAATGACCGGTAGCATTTTGTAGATGGCGTTATCGCCCATGAAGTTGCTGGCGGCGTGAGCGCTGACGCCCTTGCAGACGACTTCCAATTCAACCCGCCCCTTGTGGCCGCGATAAACGTTCATCTTGGTCGGCTCGCCGATGACAACGAAGTCCGGCTGAATGCCTTCCCACTCGACAAATGCCTGGCAGCCGATGCCGTCGCACCATTCCTCAATGTTGCCGAGGTAGTAAGCGGTGTAGCCGTCGAGCAGACCCATGTCGCGGGCGATGGCCAGGCCGTAGACCATGCCCGGTGTGCTGCCTTTCTCGTCCAGCGCGCCGCGAGCGTAGAGCATGCCGTTTTCGACCTTGCCTTCGAACGGATCCCACGGCCACTGGGTCGGATCGCCGATGCTGACGGTGTCGATGTGGCTGTCATAGAGCAGGATCTTCGGGCCGTCGCCGATCCTGCCCACGATCGAACCGTAGCGGTCGACATAGACGTCGTCGAAGCCCAGGCGGCTCATTTCCTCGCCGATGCGTTTGCCGACCGCCTCGATATCGCTTTCCATGCTAGGAATGGCGACGATCTCGCGGAAAAACTTGAGCAGGTCTTCGCGCGAGGCGGCCACGCGCTGGTTCAGGTCTTGTATCATGTCTGTCATTTTGCTTAACTCCCACAATATTATTTACACGTCAATGGTGTAGAACAAGAATTCCACGAACGTTGTTCTAATGAATCGATGGATTCCTCTTATCAGACTCGGCGCCGCAGCAGGCGAAATCTCAAGAGATCATCCCGGAAATATGAAAAGGCTTTGAGGATCGGTTCATTCTCCGCATTGTAGCCTGTCTCATCGAAGGAGATGAGGGGCGTGCCGGCCGGGATCTGCAAGGTGTCGGCCATGTCGGTTTGTGCCGCAAGCGGAATAATTTCAGATAGGTAATAGGTCAGGCGCTGGCGGCTGAATCTTTCCAGAAAGTCATAGATCGCCAACCCCAGGTCTTCCGGGGCATAAGGCTCGGAGATCAACCGCAGCGGCAGGTAGTTATCGGCCAGAATGGCCGGCAAGTCGCTTTTCATGAACAACTTGCTGATGAACAAGACCTGCTCATCGGACGCGAGCCCCAGGTCGGCGACGATCACGTCATCGATACGAGGGTCGCCGACGGTCAGAATAGTGCTCTCCAGCACGCGCGTCGACGGCGTGAAGCCGTAGGCCCTGAGCATGGCCTCGTACGACCAGATTTCATCCAGTCGAGAATGGATTTGCAAGGTGGGATTATTGACGAAGGTTCCGGCGCCCTGCTTGCGGCTGATCGTCCCTTCCATCTCCAGCCGGCTGAGGGCGTCGCGTATGGTGGTCCGGCTGACCCCCAGGGCTTCGGCCAGTTCCATCTCTGGGGGAACACGGCCGTCAGCGAAGTCGCCGCGGACGATCATCTCCCGGACGTGGGTCTTAACCTGATCGGTCAGCGATGGGGCGCGCTTAAGCATGGGCTAACAACTTGTACAATAGTATGGTTGTATGATGAATGATAATCATTTACCGCTGACTGTCAAGAGAATTTTGTCATATGCTTGTCACAAACATGGCACGTATTTCATCTATCAAATGATAACCATCTTCAGAAGATAGGCGATCATCAACAAGCGACTGGTGACGGGGGCGGCCGACGCTTTGGGAAGACAAGTTAGATCTATGGAGTAGGAGGCGGGTAGCATCGGCGGTTGATGAGTCGGGGCGCACGGCTGGAGACGACTGTGCAAGAAGTAGCCTCATTATCCGGTGCGGCAGGCCATTTCTTGCCGCGCGGATCGGGCTATGGTAGCATTGGACAATCACTTTGGGGCGTCGCCAAGTGGTTTAAGGCACCGGACTTTGAATCCGGCACTCGTAGGTTCGAATCCTACCGCCCCAGCCTGCAAATAGAGCGGTTTCTCATAAGCGATGAGGGAGTGTAGAATACCTGCGCTCCCTGTTTTGTTCTTATAAAGATGGAGGTGACTCGACGATGACCACGGAAACAGCGGCTAAACGCGCAGTCTTTCGCAAGCTTCATGAGTCCGGTCACTTCATCTTGCCCAATCCCTGGGACATCGGCAGCGCTCGCCGGCTGGAAAAGTTGGGCTTCAAAGCGTTGGCCTCCACCAGCGCCGGCTTTGCCTGGTCAGTCGGCCGGGAGGACGGCGAGTTGTCAGTGGACGAAGTGCTCGAACATCTGCGCCAGTTGTGCGCGGCCACCGAGCTGCCGGTCAACGCCGACTTCGAGGCGGGGTTTGCCGACCAGCCCGATGGGATAGCAGTCAACGTGACGCGGGCCGTGGATACCGGTGTCGCGGGCTTATCCATCGAGGATCGCACCGGAACTGAGCTTTACCCCCTCTCACTGGCCGTGGAACGCATCCAGGCCGCGCGGGAAGCCATCGACGCCACCGGCCAGGACGTATTGTTGGTGGGCCGCACCGAAAACTACGTGATTGGGCGAGCCGACGTGAATGAGACCATTGAGCGACTGACCGCCTATGCAGCGGCCGGGGCCGACGTGCTTTATGCGCCCTGGATCACCAGCCTGAGCGAAATCAGGGCTGTTGTCGAGGCAGTTGCGCCCAAGCCGGTGAATGTCCTGCTGCACAATCCGGGTGTTAACGTTGACGATCTGGCCGCCGCCGGCGTGCGTCGCAGCAGCACTGGCGCTCGACTGGCATCGGCCGCCTGGGCCGCGTTCGAGCGCTCCGCGCTTTCCGTCCGTGACAGCGGTCATCTGCCGCGCTAGCCGCCATGAAAAAGGAACAACTTCTCGACAAAATCGAGGTCGCCTGGTCGGGACTTCAGGCGTCGATCGACGGCCTGACGAGCCCGCAGATGATCCAACCCGGAGTCACCGGCGACTGGTCCGTTAAGGACATCCTGGGCCACGTGACGACCTGGGAAGAGGAGGCGCTCAAGCATCTGCCCCACATCCTGGAAGGCAAGCGGCCGCCGCGCTATTCGGTCCTGTACGGCGGGATCGATGCCTTCAACGCCCTGAAAAGCGTGGAGAATCGAGCGCTCTCTCTGGGCGAGGTGCGGGCGCGAATGGACGACATCCATGCCCGTTTGGTCGATTACGTTCGGCACGCGCCCGACGAACAAATTGCCACCGAAACGCGCTTCCGCCGCCGCATTCGGCTGGACAGCTACAGCCATTATCCGGTTCATGCCCAGGCAATAGTCGCGTGGCGGGAGCAGACCGGTTTTTAGCATGTAATTTCTGTGACCATGGTCGCTGTTGTTCTCCTGGCCGCCGGACAAGGCGTGCGTATGAATTCCCGGAAGCAGAAAATCCTCCATGAGGTTGGCGGCCGTCCGATGGTGCTCCACGCATTTTTGGCGGCTGAGGCCGTGGCCGACTGGCCGCCGGTGCTGGTCGTCGGGCCGGATGAGTCGGGCGTGCAGGCCCTCATCGGCGACCGGGCGATCTACGTCGTACAGCCGGAAGCGCTGGGCACGGGCCACGCGGCGATGATGGCCGCCGACGCCGTGCGCGGCCGGGCCGAACAAGTCGTCGTCAGCTATGGCGACATGCCCTTGTTGCGGGCCGAGACGATGTGCCGGTTGGTCGATGCGCAGCGCGAGAGCGGGGCGGCCGTCGTCCTGTTGTCCGTCCCCGGCGAGCCAAACAGCAGCTTCGGCCGCGTCGTGCGCGACGAGGCAGGCCAAGTGCGCGAGATCGTGGAGGTGGCCGAGGCGCGCCGGCGGCCCAATGCCGATAGCCTGCTGGCGATCCGCGAGTTGAACGCGGGAGTCTACTGCTTCGACGGCGACTGGTTGTGGGCCAATATCGGCGATCTGCCCCTCCGGCAGGCGCGGCGCGGACCGGAATATTACCTGACTGACCTGGTGGAGATGGCGGTGGCCCAGGGGCGGGCGGTGGCGGCGGTGATGGCCGACGATCCCGACGAGGGGCTGGGCGCGGGCACACGGGCCGAGATGGTCGTCGTCGAGCGCGCCTTCCGCCGCCGAGTCAATACCCACTGGCTGGACAACGGCGTGACGCTGATCGAGCCGGACGCCGCCTACATCGGGCCCGACGTGGTCATCGGCCGCGACACGGTCATTTGGCCCAATACCTTTTTGCAGGGTCGCACGACCGTCGGCGAGGGCTGCGTCATCGGCCCTAATGCCGTCGTGCGCGACGCAACCGTAGGCGACCGCTGCCACATCGAGCAACTCGTGATCGAGGGCATCGCCGTGCCCGATGATACGACGGCTCGCCCCGGTGAGTGGCGGCAACCGTTTCGACGCCGGACAGGTGTCGTATGAAAACTGATCCGACTATGACGGACGAGATGCGCGACCGGCTCATTGCTGCGGCCTGCGCGGCGCGGCCGCAAGCCTACGCGCCGTATTCCCACTTCACGGTCGGCGCGGCGTTGTTGGCTGAGGACGGCCAGATCCATAGCGGCGTCAACATCGAAAACGCCTCTTATGGCCTGACCGTGTGCGCCGAGCGGAACGCCATCGGCGCGTTGGTCCTGGCGGGTGGGCAGCGCATTCTGGCCGTGGCCGTGTGCACTGAGAACGGCGTGACCCCCTGCGGGGCGTGCCGGCAGGTGCTTGCTGAGTTCGCGCCGGAGGGGAATGACGTGCCGGTGTGGATGGTCGATGGACAGGGGAACGTGCGCGAGACGACGCTGGCGGCGCTGCTGCCGGACAGTTTCGGGGCGCGGCATTTGAATGCGGAATAGAAACCGAGCTTCTCGGAAGAAACTCGGTTTCTGGATACTGAACGGAGTCGTCCTCGCCCGCGGACGTTATTCGTCAGTCGGCGGTTTGGTCAGTCAATACGGCCGCGCGCACTGTTAGAGTTGGCGTGTCGCGTCGCGCGAACAATAGGCCTAGGACTAAGCAAAGACGATATGGCCCGCACCCGCCGAAGGCTAGAATCGCTTCTCTTCCAGTTCCTCTATCTCTTCCCGCAACCGCAAATAACTGTCATATCGCTCCGGCGAGACGCGGCCGTCGGCCACGGCCGCGCGCACGGCGCAGTTTGGCTCGTGGGTGTGGGTGCAGTCGCTGAAGGCGCACTGCGCCACCAGTGGGCCGATCTCGCGGTAGTAGGCGTCCAGTTCGCTCGGCTCCAGGTCAAACAGAGCCAGGCTGCGGATGCCCGGCGTGTCGGCCACGTAACCGCCGCCGTCGAGGGGAATGAGTTCGACGTGGCGCGTGGTGTGCAGTCCCTTGCCCGTGGCGTCGCTGACCTGCTTCACGCGCAAGCCCAACCCCTCCTGCACGGCGTTGAGCAAGCTCGACTTGCCCACACCCGACGACCCGGCCAGCACGGAGATGCGGCCGCGCAACAGTTCGCGCAGGTCATCGACCCCCTCGCCGGTCAACGTGCTGGTGTGGAGGACAGCGTAGCCGATGGCCTCGTAGATGCGAAACATCTCGTGCGCTTCGGCCGGGTCGACCAGATCGACTTTATTGGCGCAGATAATGGCCGGGAGGCGGTTCATCTCGGCCACGATGAGGAAGCGGTCGAGCTTGCGCGGGCTGAAGCCGGGATTGCGCACGGAAAAGACGAAGACGACTTGGTCGGGATTGGCGACGAGGACTTGCTCGCGCTCGGTTTCCAGATTGCGGACGTCGCCGGCCGCGCGCGTGCGCGAAAGGGCCGACGTGCGTTCGGCGACAAACTGGATGAGTCCGCTGCCGTCGGCATTAACGCTGAACGTCACCCGGTCGCCCACGGCGGCGATGTCAGTGCGCTGCCGCTCCTGCTTCAGGCGGCCGGGTATCCGGCAAACGACCACTTCCCCGCCGTCGTCGGGCTGGACGGTGAAGAAACCGCTCTGGGCTTTGATGATGAGGCCGGTTAGATCAGACAAGAATTAGACAGTTTAGAACGAAACAATTTGCACTTTAACGTGCGTAGCGAAGAGTATACAGTATTCAGTAGAGAAAAAAGCAGTAGGTCAGTAATCCGGGAACCATTCTCTGGATACTGACCTACTGGATCCTGTCAACTTATGTAAATCTTCTTAATTGAGCCGCTTCTTGAACTCGGCCGTCAGGGCCGGGACGACCTTGAACAGGTCGCCGACGATACCGTAGCGGGCCATCTTGAAGATCGGCGCGTCGGGGTCTTTGTTGACGGCGACGATGACCTTCGAGCTGCGCATACCAGCCTGGTGCTGAATAGCGCCGCTGATGCCGCAGGCCAGGTAGAGATCGGGGGCGACGGTCTTGCCCGTCTGGCCCACCTGATGCTCGTAGGGAATCCAGCCGGCGTCGACGGTGGCTCGCGACGCGCCCAAGGCCGCGCCCAGCACCTGAGCCAATTCGCGCAGCGGTTCGAAGCCTTCCGGCCCGCCCACGCCGCGGCCGCCGCTGACGATCTTGCCGGCGTCGCTCAGACTGACCTGACCGCCTTTGCCCTCAAAGCCGATGATCTTGGTCGGGATAGCGTCCTCGGCTACGGCCGCTTCGACCCTCTCCGGCGTGCCGGTCTTGCCCGTCGATTCGGCCTGGGCGAAGGCTCGGCTGCGCAAGGTTACAATCTGCGGCGCGCCCTTGACGAACGTCTCACACAGCAGCTTGCCGGTGTAGACGGCGCGTGTGGCCTTAACGGTTTGGCCCTCGACGGCCAGCTCGATGGCTTCGGCAATGACACCGGCATTCAGATCGGCTCCCGTCCATGCCGCCAAATCGCGGCCGAGCGTTGACGCGCCGAAGAACAGCGCGTCCGGTTGGCGTTCCTGGGCCAGCTTGACGACCAGCGGGCCGAAGGCCTCCAGGCGGTCGCCGGCCAACGTCGCGTCGTCGGCGGCGATAACCGCCTCTGCGCCCAGATCGAAAGCCTCTGTGGCCGCATCGGCCACGTTCTGGCCGAGAACCAGGGCGGTCAGGGGCGCGCCCAGATCAGTGGCGACGCCGCGCGCCGCGCCCAGCGCCTCGCGGCTGATGGCGTTGATCACGCCGTCACGATTTTCGATGAATACCCACACTCCGCCGCTCATATGACCTTCTCCTCAAACAGTTTGTTGACCAGGATACGCGCCTGTTCCTCGACGCTGTCGGCGGTGATTATCTCGACCTCGCCCTCGCGCGGCGGGGGAGAGTAGACGTTCGACCAGTCGGATTTGGCCGCGGCCGCGCCGACTTCGTTGACGCCCACATCGCCGGCCGACCAGGTGGGAATGACGGCCTTGCTGGCCTTGCGGATGCCCATGAATGATGGGTAGCGCGGCTCATTGATTTCCTTTACCACACTGATGACGACCGGTAATTTGGTGGTGATCGTTTCCTTGCCGTCATCGGTCAGGCGTTCGACGGTGATCGTGTCGCCGTCCAGCGACCGGATGGCCGAGACGTAGGTCAGCGGCGTCCAGCCCAGCACCCGAGCGGTCTGCACGGGCACGTGGCCGGAATCGCCGTCAATGGCCTGCTTGCCGAACAGGGCCACTTTCACGTCGCCGATCTTGCCGATGGCTGCGGCCAGGGTGCGGGCCGTGCCCAATGTGTCGGAACCGGCCAACGCCGGATCGGAGACCAATACGGCCTCGGTGCAGCCCATCGCCAGGCAGGTCTTCAGCGCTTCATCGCTCGACGGATCGCCAACGCACAGGGCCACGGCATCCGTTGCGCCGCGATCTTCCTTGAATTTAATCGCCTCTTCCACGGCGTACTCATCCCAGGGATTGACAACGTTGGGCTTGCCGCCGGGGTCTTCCCAGCTCACCGCGCCGTCCTTCACCGAGAATACCGCGGTCGTGCTGGGCGTTTGTTTCACACACACGACTACTTTCATATTCCAACCTCCATCAGAGTTCCAAAATGGATATATTTCTTTCAGACAGACAACTCTTCGGCCGCCGTCGCGGGCGTTTCGGTCGCGGCGTTGGGCGTCGGGTTTTCGACAAGTGCCGGGTTCATGACCCGCACGCGCTCGGCCATTTCGCCGTCGGCGAAGACCAGCGTCATATCGCGCCAGGTGAAATCTTCGATGCGGGCGGCCTCGCGCACGGCGCGGCGCTCGGGCAGTTCGGCGGCCGAGGCGAGCCGCACCAGCGCCCAGCGAACAAACGCGCCGCCGGCCAGGCCGAAAAGCAGCCCCACCAGCAGCCGCAGCCACCCGGAATCGACAGGCAGGACGGCCAGAGCCAGGATTGCCGACAGCAGGGTCGTGGCGACGGCCGTGGGCCAACTAAGCCGCAGCAAACGCTCCTCTTGGCCGGAGCGCCGCGCCAGCCGGCGAGCGCACTCGGCACACAGGGGAACATCTACCCGGCGCGTGAGTTGACCGCGACGTTTTTGTAAGGTCAGGCGTTCTCCGGCCGGTTGCCCACAGGCAACGCACACGGCCAGAAAGTGCACCGTCTCGCCGGGACGTACCCGGAGCGTTAGCTGTCGTTCCATCTTAATCGGCCGCCGCACATCTGTCATGTGTCATGTGTCAGTATTTGGGGTGACACATGACACCATTCGGAAGGGTCGGGGCGGGTTTGTACGGGGTACTCACGCTCGTTATTATATTGCCGCAATGCGTTATGGGCAATGAGAGGGATTGAGGGACGGGATTTGCCGATCGTTGCCGTTTTGCGGTTGTCGGGCTAATCTTCGGAACTCGCCGGCCGGGCAGCGTGACCGGAAACTGGTGGGCTCCGGCCGATGGACAGGCTTATGGCTCGATTAATCGCTCGCAAACTACTCCTCATGGTGCTCATCCTGGCGGCGTTGAACTATGTCGCCTACCATTATGCCATCCGCCATCCGGGCCTTCTCCTTTATCCTTTCAGTAATTTCACCGACCCTGATGCCGAGTTGCCTGAGAGCCAATACCCTGCCTATGTTCAGGCCGTGTTGCGAGGCGATCTGGGGGAAGTAGCCGGCACGCCCGTGACGGAGATTATCCGGGAGCCGATTCGTAACAGCCTTGTGCTGCTGGCGGCTGCCGTGGCAACGACGGTGATTGTGGGCTTGACGCTGGGTTTCTTGTCGATCTCGCCCCACACCTGGCGCTTGCGTCCCTGGGCGCTGGTGATCCTGGCCACCGGCTCATCCATGCCGGGCTTCGTGTTGGGGGCGATCATCCTTTCCTCGCTTGTCTATTACCAACTCTATGCCGGCCGCGGGACGACATTGCTGCCCATCAGTGGTTACGGCCTGGACAGCCACATCGTGCTGCCGGTCATCGTATTGTCCATCCAGCCCACCTTCCATCTGGCCAAGGTGATAACCGGCTTGCTGGAGAACGAACTGCAGCGGGATTATATCCAGGTCGCCAACAGCAAGGGGTTGACCTGGTGGCAGATCATCCGGCGACATGCCTGGCCCAGCATCTTGTCGCCGGTGCTGATCACGATGGGCGAGGCGCTGCGGCTGATGGTGGGCGCGCTGGTCATCGTCGAGGCCATCTTTCTATGGCCGGGGATCGGTCGCATCATGCTCTATTCCATCGGCTTACGCCTGGATGCCGGGCCGGCCGGGGTCTTCTTCGGCAATCCCAATTTGATCGCCGTGCTGGCTGTCATCATGGGCAGTTGGCTGTTGATCGCCGACCTGATCGCCGCTGTGCTGGCCTATCGGCTTGATCCACGCCTCAGCATCGCCGCAGAAAAGACCGAAGCCATGCCGGCCTAGGTCACGCCGCACTGCCATGAACAAGACCTTCACCCGCAACTATCCGCTATGGATCGGCCTGATCCTGACCAGCCTGTTTCTGCTGGTCGCCGTTTTCGGCCCGCGGCTGGCCCCTCACAATCCGTTGGAAACCATTACCGATGTATTCCGCATCGGTGACAACGCCTACATCCCGTCGGTGCGGCCGGTGCCGCCGCTGACGCTCGATCAATTTGTTCTGGGAACCGACATCGGTGGCCGGGATTTATTCAGCCGGTTGCTGTGGGCCGTGCGGCCGACGCTGCTTCTATGTTTCATCATCGCCGCACTGCGCATCATCCTGGGCGTCGCGCTTGGTCTGGCCGCCGGCTGGTTCGGCGGGGCGGTTTCGCGGGTGATTGAGATATTGATCGACGTGAGCCTGGCCGTGCCTATTTTGCTATTTGCCCTGGCGATCATCTCCTTTATCGGCGAGCACGAGTTGCGGACGTTTATCCTGGCCCTGGTGACGACCGGTTGGGCGGGCACGGCCGTCTTCGTCAGGAACAGCACCCTGCTGATCAAAAAGGAACCCTATATCGACGGGGCCCGGGCACTGGGCGCGTCGCCGGGCCGTATCCTGGGCCGGCATGTGTTGCCCCAGCTATGGCCCACACTGCCGGCGCTCATTTCGTTCGAGTTGGCGGCCACGCTGCTGGTGATCGGCGAGTTGGGATTCCTGGGACTATTTATCGGCGAAGCTTTCGTCATCATGGGTGCCAGCGGCGAAATGAATGAAACGGCCATTGGAATAACCGCCAATTATCCGGAATTGGCCCAGATGATGTCGAACTTCTGGAGCAAGATGATCCGCACCCCTTGGGAAGTGGTCTTTGTGGGCTCGGCCGTCTTTCTGTTGATCTTCGCCTTCAACATGTTGGGTGAAGGATTGCGGCGGCAGATGGACATTACCCGTTCGCGGGGGTGGCGCCGGCGACGGCGGCCGAGAGTCGGCGCGGAGTAGGTTGACCATTCAAATCACTTGGCGTTATCATGATGATGAAGATAGAAAAGTATGGCTAACATTGAACCCAGTACGCCCGGCGACCCCCGCCCCCCTGGCCGTCCGTCAGGCCAATTCAAGATGTGGCGAAGGCCGCCTCCCTCAACCGAAGTTAGGTCAGATCGCCGGATACGAAAATGGTCCGAACTCTGGGAAACGGTCGTCTTGTCTATCGCCACATTGATCACGGCCTGGGCCGGCTACGAGGCCGGCAAGTGGAACGGGGCACAGGCCTCGCTCACCCGCCAGGCGACGATAATGAGCATCGATTCGACGCGCCTGACGGCCGAGGCCCAGCAATCGCTGCTGGTCGACATCGGGCTGTTCACCAACTGGGTTAATGCGGTCGGAAACGACGATAGGCGCTTGGCCGACTTCTATCGCGCTCGCTTTCGCGACGAGTTCCGGCCGGCGTTCGATGCCTGGCTCGAAACCCGGCCGCTGGAGCAGTTGGATGCCCCCGCCAGCCCGTTTGACATGCCAATTTACCGGCTGAGCAAACGGGATCAGGCGCAGGCGCATCTTCGGGAGTCGGGGCAGCTGACCCAGAGCGCCGAAAGTGCCGGCGCCATCGGCGATCAATATACGCTATCAATCGTCATCCTGGCCGGGGCCTTGTTGTTGGCCGGGCTGGCCAATCGTTTCGAATGGGTGGAGTTGCGCGCAGTGGTGGTGGTCGTGGCGCTGGTGGTGTTATTGTTCAGTATCGTGAATATTATTCAACTGCCGACGATCTGAGATGCCCCATCTATGGGCCGAATGCCGTTCGCGCTGCCCGAACCGGGGATGACGGCCGCTGTTTCGTGAGGCTCGCCCTAATCAGAATTGAGGTAACAAGCAATGGATTTTTCTTTTAGCGACCAACACCAGATGATCGAGCGCATGGTTTATGACTTCGCGCGCAAGGAGATCATGCCGGTAATCAAGCAACATGACCGCGACCACACCTTTCCCCGCGAGCTGCTGCCGCGGATGGCCGCGTTGGGTTTCCTGGGTATCTGCCTGCCGGTGCGCTATGGTGGAGCGGGCATGGACTATCTTTCGCTGGCGATTTTGTCCGAGGGGCTGGAGTTCGCCGACTCATCCATCCGCGAGACGATTGCCGTTCACCTGGGGCTGCACGCTCTGCCCATCTTCCAATGGGGGACGGATGAGCAGAAGGAGAGCTTTCTGCCGCCGCTGGCCACGGGCGAACATATCGCCTGCTTTGGGCTGACGGAGCCGGGGGCCGGTTCCGACGTGGCCGCCATGGGCAGCCGGGCCAAGCGCGACGGCGACGACTACATCCTCAACGGCGAAAAGATGTGGATCACGCTGTCCGACGTGGCCGACCGCTTTCTGGTGTTCGCCAAGACTGACCCCGACAGGGGCGCGGGCGGCCTCAGTGCCTTCATCCTGGAGCGAGGCTGGCCGGGGTTGACCACCGGCACCATCGAGGGCAAGATGGGCGTGCGGGCCAGCAACACCGGCTGGATCAACATGGCCGACGTACGCGTGCCGGCCAGCCACCGGCTGGGCGAGGAGGGGGAGGGGTTCAAGATCGCCATGAGCGCCCTCGACAACGCCCGCTATGGTGTGGCCGCCGGAGCGGTGGGCATCGTCAAGGCCTGCTTGGAGGAATCAATCGCCTATGGCCGCCAGCGCCGGACGTTCGGTCAGGCGATCGTCGAGTACCAACTGGTGCAACAGATGCTGGCCCATATGCAGCAGAGCATCGACATCGGCCAACTGCTGGTGTGGAAGGCGGGCTGGCTGAAGAACCAGGGCATCCGCAACACACGGGAGACGAGCGCGGCCAAATGGTATTGCACCGAGGCCGCCAAACGCGCCGCCGACGACGCCGTGCAGATCCACGGGGCCTACGGCTACTCGGACGAGTACAACGTCGAGCGCCATCTACGCAACTCGAAGAGCGCCGTCATCTACGAAGGCACGTCGCAGATTCACACGCTGATGCAGGCCGGCTACGCGCTGGGCGACCGGCACGACCGGCCCATGCGTTGCGAGATGCCGGCCTATGACGCCGCCTATTGGGAAGCAGAGGCCTGACCGGATTGCCAGGCGGCCGACGCCCGGCCAATTAGTCGCCTTGATGTGGGCCAACCCGGAAATGTCTTTGCCGGTTGACAGAGAGACCGGCATTGCTTAAAGTCAATCCGGCAGCTTTCACTGCACCAAATCACGGAGAAAACCAATATGGAAGTAGGACCAGTTGAATACATCGCGATCGACTTTCCCGGCAACAAGTTCAACGGCGAAATCATTCCCGCTCTTCAGGAGTTGGTTGACAATGGAACCGTTCATATCATCGATCTGATCGTCGTTCAGAAAGACGGCGATGGGAATGTGGCCGTTCTGGAAGTTGATGAAATGGGAGAAGGGGCCGCCGCCTTCCTGGGACTTGATTATGAAGTTCAAGGGCTATTGAATGAGGAAGACCTGGAGCTGATCGCCGGGCAATTGCCCAAAAATTCCACGGCCGCGCTGATGGTCTGGGAAAACGTCTGGGCGACGCGATTTGCCCAGGCGGTGCGCAACGCCAACGGGATCATCGTCGATAACGCCCGCATTCCGCACGACATCGTGACCGCGGCGATTGAATACACTGAAGCACAATGATTAACCATATACAGAGAGGCATGGCATGAGAAGACGACGTGGACCCGGTTTGGTAGGCACGATGGCCCGCACGGCGGTCATTGCTGGAACGGCAACAGCCGTATCGCAAAACGTATCCAGCTCGATGCACGCAACAGCCCAGGCCAAGGCCGACCAACAGCAAGCACAAATGGATGCCGCCGCCCAACAGGCCGTGGCCCAACAACAGGCAATGATGGCCCAGCCACTCGCTCCGGCGGCGGCGCCGGCCGGCGGCGATATGTTGACCAAACTGACTGAGTTAGTCAAGATGAAGGAAGCCGGCTTCCTGACGGATGCAGAGTTCAGCGCGGCCAAGGCCAAATTGCTGTCCTAGTCGGCAGCAGTGAGCGCGTTCTGTCCAACGGTCATACCCGCAAGGGTACGGCCGTTTTTTATCGGCGGGTAAGCCAGCATCCCATTTTGATGACCCCGCGGACGAGAAATATGCCTCGGATAGATGCCATTCGGATGTGTACCGACTATAGTTTACGGCATGGAAGTAACAGACAAAGTCGCTTTGATCACGGGCGCAGGCTCGGGACTGGGCCAGGCAGCAGCCGTACGATTGGCTGAGGCCGGGGCAAAGATAGCTGCCCTGGGTCGCACCGGTGATGATTTGCAAGCGACTGTTGATCGCATCATTGAAGGCGGTGGCCAGGCCGTGGTCGTGGAAGCCGACATCTCGCAGCCGGAGGAGATGCAGGCGGCCGTCGAACAGATCAATAAGCAGTGGGGACGGCTAGATATCGTCTTCGCCAACGCCGGTATCAATGGCGTATGGGCCCCTATTGAAGAGCTGACTCCGGAGGAGTGGGCCACGACGCTGGCCGTCAATCTGACGGGTACGTTTCTGACGATTAAGTATGCCGTGCCCCTGCTGAAGCGGCAGGGCGGGTCGGTAGTCATCACCTCTTCGGTGAACGGTACGCGTATGTTCAGCAACGCCGGCGCATCGGCCTATAGCGCTAGTAAGGCGGGTCAGGTGGCCCTGGCTAAAATGGCCGCCCTGGAGTTGGCTAAACACAAGATTCGGGTCAACGTGATTTGCCCCGGCTGGATCCAGACGGAGATCGATGACAGCACGGAAAAGCGAAACGTCGTTGAGGCCAGGGAGCCGGTGCAATACCCGGAGGGTGTGGTGCCCCTGACCGACGGCCGCCCCGGCACGCCGGAGCAGGTGGCCGAACTGGTGCTATTTCTGGCTTCGGACGCATCAAGCCATATTTCGGGCACCGAGGTGTGGATCGATGGGGCGCAGTCCTTGCTGCAAGGCTGAAATCCAAACAGAAGTAATATGGGCGGGGCACTGGGGAACTTTCCTGTGCCCCTTTTGTTTGCTAGAACCATTGACGTCGAGCCGTTCTCGGCGGCCGGGAGAAGATTTGTGTTAAAGGAACTGGGTGGAACGGTTATGAAGGTTATAGAAGAGCGGTTTAAAGCTTATGATCGCAGCAAGCGGCCGACGCTCAAGGCCGGCATGGGGCCTATTGCCCACGAGAAAGGCACGACGTTTCGCGTCTGGGCGCCCAATGCCCAAGAGGTGTTTGTCGTCGGCGAATTCAATGAATGGCAAGAAAGCGCCAACCCACTGACCCTCGAGGGGGACGGCTATTGGGCGACCGATGTCGCCGGAGCCAAGCCGGGTCAGCAATATAAATACCTGATCATCAACGGAGCGCAGCGCCTCCACCGGCTGGATCCCTATTCCCGCCAGGTAACGAGCACCGTGGGCAACAGCGTCATTCACGATCCGGCTTTCGATTGGGGCGATACCGAAGGTTTCCACAGCCCGCCCTGGAATGAACTGATCGTCTATGAGATGCACGTCGGCACATTTAACCCGGCCGGTGACGGTGTGGGCACTTTCCAGCGCGCGGCCAAGAAATTGCCCTATCTGCGCGAGTTGGGGATCAATGCGGTGCAGATCATGCCGCCGATGGAGTTCCCCGGCGGCCGCTCCTGGGGCTACAATCTGGCTTTGCCCTTTGCGGTGGAGACCGATTATGGCGGGATGGTGGGATTCAAGCAGTTCGTCAAGGCCGCCCACGGCCACGGCATCGCTGTCATACTGGACGTGGTCTACAATCACCTGGGGCCGAGCGATCTGGACTTGTGGCGCTTCGATGGCTGGTCGGAGGGCGACGGCGGCGGCATCTATTTCTATAACGATCATCGAGGCGAAACGCCGTGGGGTCATACGCGCCCCGACTACGGCCGCCCCGAAGTGCGGCAGATGCTGCGCGATAATGCGCTAATGTGGCTCCACGAATATCGGGTCGATGGGCTACGCTGGGATGCCACGGCCTACATTCGTAACGTGCAGGGCAACGACAACGAGCCGGCCAACGATCTGCCCGACGGCTGGACTCTGATGCAATGGATCAACGAAGACGTGCGCGAGTTTGCGCCCAATCAACTGACCATCGCCGAAGACCTGAAAGGCAACGAGTGGATCGTGAAGGACACGGGCGCGGGCGGCGCGGGCTTTGGCGCACAGTGGGACCCGAACTTTGTGCACCCGGTGCGCACGGCCATCATCACCAATGACGACGCCTTCCGCGATCTGGAGTCGGTGAAAAGCGCCCTCACCTTCAAGTATAGCGGCGACGCCTTCAAGCGGGTTGTCTATACCGAGTCGCACGATGAGGTAGCCAACGGCAAGGCCCGTGTGCCGGAGGAAATCTGGCCGGGCGACAGCCACAACTGGTTCGCCAAGAAGCGTTCAACCCTGGGGGCCGTGCTGGTCTTCACCGCGCCGGGCATCCCCATGATCTTCCAGGGCCAGGAGTTCCTGCAGGACAAATGGTTCACCGATACCGAGCCGCTGGATTGGGATCAGGCCAAGGAGATGGAGGGGATCATCTATCTGTATCGCGATCTGATGCGCCTGCGACGCAACGCGAGCAGTGTGAGCAAGGGCCTGACCGGCCAACAGATCGAGGTCTACCACGTCAATCAGGACCAAAAGGTGCTGGCCTTCCATCGCTGGTCGGAAGGCGGCCCGGGCGACAGCGTCGTGGTGGTGATGAACATGTCCAACAAGACGTTGACCAATTACACCATCGGCTTCCCGGCCGTGGGGCCGTGGTCATTGCGGTTCGACAGCCACGCGGCCGTCTACAGTCCCGATTACGACGGGCAAGTGAGCGCTGACGTGACGGCCGAAGTGGGCCAGTACGACGGCCAACCGGCCCACGGCACGGTGGCGCTAGGCCCCTATTCCGGGCTCATCTTTTCGCAAAATCCAGGGTAATGGCCCTAGAGACCGGGCTTTTTCGAATGCCCGGTCTCTACATCCTGAGTCGTCTCAGTGCCTGAGTCGTCTCAGGACAAGACCGGACACTGGCGCGAGAGAAGTGTTCCCCAAACCATCCACCAGGTCTACCAGCTCACCGCTCAGCGCATCGACCCAATGGCCGTCGCTCAAGGGTAGCTCGACCGTGTGCGGCAGCACATCGGCGTTGAACACGACGACGGCCGCGTCGTCGGCCGTCTCGCGGGCGAAGGCGAACAGATGCCGCGCGTCGTCCGCCAGGAGCGTACGGTAGTCGCCCCGGCGCAGGGCCGGTGACTCTTTGCGCAGGGCGATGATGCGGCGGTAATAGGCGTGCAGTTCATAGTCGAAGGCCACCTCATCCGTTTGCGGGCGGGTCGCACCCGTGGGCAGAGTGGCTTCCGGCGCGTAGTTCCTGTCGGGCCAGATCATCGGCTTGCGGCAGCAGGGATCATTGGCCCCCCACAGGCCGGCCTCGTCCCCATAATAAATCATCGGCGCGCCGATATAGGTCATCTGGAACAGGGCCACCAGGTGCTGCACGCGGCGCTCGGCGGCCGTGGGCCGGCGCGTGTCATAGTCGGGAGCTTCGGCGGCTTTGGTGCGTCGGAAGAACTCCGGCCAGTCGCGAATGGACCAGATGTCGCGATTGACAATTTGCGAAGCGAGACGACTGGTATCGTGGCCGTCGACGAGGTTCTGCATGACGTGGGCCACCTCGGCTGGATGCATCTCGCGCAGGTCGCGCAGCTTGGCGTCGAATTCGGTGGCGGTAATGCGATAGTGGCCGGCAATGAAAAACTCGAAGACGGCGAAGAGGAAGTTGTAGTTCATCACCGCGTCGAACTCGTCCCCTTCCAGGTACGGTTTCTCCGCGGCCGGGCTTTGCACGACTTCGGCCACCAGATAGGCCTCGGGATTGATGTCGCGCACGTGTTGCCGCCACGCTTTCCAGAATGGGTGTCTGATACAAAAGGCGACGTCGAGCCGCCAGCCGTCGATGCCGTCGGCCGGGTCGCCGTCGCCGTCGGGATCCATCCAGCGCCGGGTGGCGGCGTAGATATAGTCGCGCGGGCCGGCGAGATGACCATTTTCGTTCTGCGCCATCTCCGGCAACTCGCGGGCGCCGGCCCAGCCGGTGTAGTCGAATTTAGTGCCGGCGGCCGGATCATCCCAACTGTTGATCTTGAACCAGTCGTGGTAAGCCGACTCCCGCTGCCGGGCGACCACGTCGCGGAAGGCGAAGGAGTTGACGCCCATGTGGTTCCAGACACCGTCGAAGATGATGCGCAGGCCGCGCCGGTGGACTTCGGCGATGAGGCGCAGGGCGAGGCGGTCGGCGGCCGTCCACAGCCAGGACGCGGGATCGTGGGGCGTCTCGCCGTCGATGAGCCGCCGGTCGCCGTCCGGGTCGGGGCCGAAGTGGGGGGCGATGTGATGATAAGTCACCCCGTCGTATTTGTGCGCCGAGGGCGCATCGAAGATCGGGTTGAGGTAGATGGCTTCGATGCCCAGATCGACCAGATAATCGAGACTGTCGATAATACCTTGCAGGTCGCCGCCGTAGCGCCGCCGCTGGATGTTGAACCAGATGTCGCGGCCGTTGCGCTGTTCGTAAGGCTGGCGTTCGTACCAGTCGGCCGTCCAGGGGTGAACTTGCCACGGAGAGGTGTGGTCGTGGGGCCACGCGCCTTCGAGAGCGGCCGCATTGGGGTCATTGTTAGGGTCGCCGTTGCGGAATCGTTCGGGAAATATTTGGTACCAGATGATACCTTTGGCCCATTCGGGCACGAACTGATCGTTGCTCATAGGTCTTGCCTCGTCTTCTATGGTATGGCAATCGATGAGATTCGTGAAATCTGTGAACGCCGCCGGTTCACACGGTGCTGTCGTCACCTTTTTGATTGAAATGTGTTACAACCTGATGAGAGTGGGTATCGACGCCCCGTAATTTATGGTTGGAGATAGTGGAGGATTGAGCCATTGCTAGACTATCGTGAGGAAATTGCGCTTACGACGTTGCCGCAGTTGGGAGCAGCCGTTCCCCGCCGTGGCAACCAGCTGTCGCGCGCGTTCTGGAGCTTCGTGATGCGCCTGTTTGGCTGGCGGGCGGTGGGCCAAATGCCGGACTTGCCCCGATTTGTATTTGTGGGCGCGCCGCACACATCGAACCGGGACTTTTTCATGACGGCGCTGACCATGGCGGCGCTGGGCATCAACGTTCACTTCGTGATGAAGCACACGCCGTTCGTGGGGCCGGTGGGCTGGTTTCTGCGTTGGTTCGGCGGCATCCCGCTGGATCGAGACCGGACGCGGGACTTCGTGTCGCAAATGGTGGACGAGTTCGACAGCCGTGAACAGTTCTTGTTGGCGATCATGCCCGAAGGCACGCGAGGCAAGTCTCAGAAAAGCGAGGCGAAGGGCTGGCGTAGCGGATTCTACCACATCGCCAAGGGCGCTGGCGTGCCGCTGGTGATGGTGGTGTTCGACTACGCCGCCAAGAGAATGCGCGTCGGCCCCATGATGGAAATCGGCGAAAGCTATGAGGCCGATCTCCCGGCCATCCAGGCCCATTTCGTGGGTGTGCCCGGCAAAAACCCGGAGCGAATGCTGGCGCTGGACCAAAAGGTGAGCGCCTAGACGATGACGTGCCCGGCGAGCTGTTTGTTGAGAGTGATGATCTAGCCGTTTTGCACGACGAAGTACAAGCGCAACAGATTTAGCTCCTCGTAGGAGACGGTCTCCTGGAGCGCGTCGTATACCGGCCGCAGCCGCTCTGCCACCATTTCGCCGAATATGCCCAGTACGCGGGCCTGGTCATCCTTGCAGAGAGCCGACTCAGCTAGCAGCGAATCGACGGGGATAGCCTCGCCGTTTTTCACCGACTCCCATAAGTGGTTGACTACCGTTTCTCGCTGGACCTGGTATGTCTCGGCCAATTCGCTGACGCTTTGGCCCTGGCGGAAGCGGCCGGTCAACTCGTCGCGGCGGGTTCGGCCGTCGTTTGACGGGCGGCCGCCCGGGAACGCACTCGGTTATCTTTTCGACTTCTGTGCCAGACCCTTCTCCCGGCAGTAGTCGCGAATGATCCGCAGGAAAGCCTCGCCGTAACGCTCCAGCTTCACCGCGCCGACGCCCTGCATCTGCACGAACGAATCGCGGGAGTGGGGGTAGTAGATCGCCATCTCACGCAGGGCGGCGTCGGAGAAGATGACGTAAGGCGGCACGCTGGCTTCGCGGGCCAACTCCATGCGGTAACGGCGCAGGCGCTCGAACAGTTCGGCATCGTAATCCTGCGGCATGGCCGTTCGCCGGCTCGGCCGGTCGGCTGTGGGGGCTGTGCCCCGATACGTCTCACCTTTCAGAACGGCCCGTCCGTCCGGCGTCATCTTCAGGCTGCCGTGATCCATATCCTGCAGCAGCAACCGGTCGCTGACGAACTGCCGCGCCAACTGCTGCCACTCCGACCTGGTGAACTCCTGGCCGAGGTTGTAGGTGGGGAGTTCTTCGTGTCGCCGGCTGAGGATCTCTTTGCGTCGTGAGCCACGCAGCACGTCGATGACGTAGCTTGCGCCGAAGATCTGTCCGGTGCGCACGACACACGACAGGAACTTCTGCGCCGGAATGGTCAGATCGATCAACTCGGGGTCGCCGGCCAAACAGTTGTCGCAGTTGCCGCAGGTCTCGGGCGTATCGCTCTCGCCGAAGTAGCCGAGAAGCGGGCGACGGCGACAGCTTCTGGTCTCAGCGAAGGCGATCATCGCCTGCAAACGGGCGGCGGCCGCCGCCCGTTGGTTCGGCGCGTCGCGGTCGGCCAAAAAGTTGATCGTGACGACATCTTGCCGGCTGAAGAGCAGCAGGCAGTCGGCCGGCAAGCCGTCGCGCCCGGCACGGCCGATCTGCTGATAATAATTCTCCAAGTCTTTGGGCAGGTCGTGGTGGATGACAAAGCGCACGTTTGACTTATTGATGCCCATGCCGAAGGCGATAGTGGCGACGATGATCACCGCCTCGTCGTGGCTGAAGCGCCGCTGATTCTCGCGCCGCGCGGCGTAGTCGAGGCCTGCATGATAAGCCAGGGCATTCCAGCCTTGAGCGCGCAGGCGCGAGGCCAAAGTATCCGTCCGCTCGCGCGTGGCGCAGTAGATGATGCCCGACTCTTGGCGGTGGCCCTCCAGAAATTCCAATATCTGCCCCAGACCGTCATCACGCGGCGTGACGGCCAGAAAGAGGTTTTCGCGGTCGAAAGAGGAGATGAATTCGTCGGCGTCGCCCACGACCAGCGTCTCCTTGATGTCGCGGCGGACGCGCTCGGTGGCGGTGGCGGTCACGGCCAGACAGACGGCGTGGGGCAGACGGCGACGCACCTCCACTAGTTGGCGATACTCCGGCCGGAAGTCGTGGCCCCATTCGGAGATACAGTGGGCCTCATCGATAGTCAGGCAGTCGACGCGGCACTGGTCGAGCATGACCAGCGTCTCCGGCCGCAACAGGGTTTCCGGGGACGTGTAGAGTAACTTGATCCGTCCGGCTCTAACCTGTTGGGTGATGGTAACGTAACCTTCATAAGCCAGGGTGCTGTTCAGGTAGGCCGCGGGCACGCCTAACTGCTGTAGCTGCATCACCTGATCTTCCATCAGCGAGATGAGCGGCGAGACGACGACAGTCAACCCGGGAAAGAGCAACGCCGGCAGTTGGAAGCACATTGATTTGCCACTGCCAGTTGGCATGACGGCCAGACTGTCGCGCCCGGCCAGCACGTTGTCGATGATCTCGGCTTGCAGCGGCCGAAACTCATCGTAGCCGAAGACACGTTTCAGGGCGCGGCGGACTTCGTCCTGAGAAGAAGCCGATTCCTGTTGCTCAGCCTCGATGACTCCATCGATCCAGTCGGTCCCGAATGCTTCCTCATCTGCCGGCCCCCGGAACCACTCGGATTCCTGGGGCAAAAACCAGCCCGATAGTTGAAGGTAGCAGCGCTGTTCGAACTCCGGATACTCTTTCGGCCGCCACCAGTGGGCCAGCGACACGCGTAGCAGCGTCCCGGCCGGCAACACCTCTATGGGCTCCTGGAAGCCGACGAAGGTCAGCGTGTGGCCGTCGTCCTCGTTGGGGTAACGGTAGCGGATGCGCTTGCCAGCCGTGTCGAGGGCCAGGGGTCGATCGGGTCGCCAGAACATCGTACTGAATTCGGGGACGCCGGTTCGTTGGGCGATGAACAGCGGCCCCCCCGGATGAGCCTGGGCCAGGCCATCGTAGAGCGCTTCCGGCCCGCCGGCGCGCGGGTTCATATGGCGCTCAATGAGGCCGAGCAAATCGTCGGCTTGGTCGACACGCCGCTTGCGCCGCACGATGACGTTCTCGGTATGGGGCGGCAGAAGCTCGGCAGGCGGCTCGCCCTCGATCTCCCACATCTCACCGACGCGATAGTCGAGATTGAACTGCTCGTTGAAGGCCATGTCGGGGGCGACGAGGCGCACGGAGCGGCCGTCGGCGGTGATACCGCCAATGCAGGCCCCTCTTCCCATTCTTGTTTTGGCTACGATGGTGACGATCATCTCTTAAATCACTTATATCTGGGCAAT
The DNA here is from genome assembly GCA_017983515.1 of Promineifilum sp. Classification (GTDB taxonomy): domain Bacteria; phylum Chloroflexota; class Anaerolineae; order Promineifilales; family Promineifilaceae; genus Promineifilum. Next base: position 94,400 of record JAGOBF010000003.1, read on the forward strand.
CTGTAGTTTCTTGCGTTTGCAGGCTCGTCCCGCTTAGGCATTTAGCTTCGTAGTGCTGGAAATTCGTGTCATCGGTGCGATCGGTAGATTCCTTTGGGCCTTAAGGCGTCAGGTGCTTTACCTCCACCCCCCAGGCATCCCCCAGACTGGCGGCCAGCAACGAGCGATGGCAGGCGGCCGGCTCGCGCTCGACGCACATGAGGGCGACGACGCGGGCGTCGTCTGGCAGTTCGTCGCGCAGAACTTGCGGGTCGAAGCCGGCCAGTACCTCGCGCTCATAGATTTCGATAAAGGCCGGGCTGAGTTCCAGGCGCTTGCGCCGGGCAATACCGGTGGCCTTGTCAGCCACGCTCTGCTGCTCGCGCGCGGAAACAGGTGGGGCGAGATCGAGACGATGCAGATACCGAATATCCAACTCGGCCAGCCGGGCTTGCAAGCGTTGGCTGTTGGCGAAGGCGTAGTCGGCTCCACGCACGGCTCGCCGCCGTCGGATGTCGATGAACGTATCGACCCTGGCATCTTGCAGCGCGCGAAAGAACGCCTCGGCCGAGTACCCGATGGCGCCGATGGTAACGACCTTATTCATCCGGCTCATCTTCTGGTTCGCCTCCTGTCCGGTCATAGCGCTTGCGTGAGGTGCCGGGCAGCAAGTCATCGCCGAAGAGAGAGGGCTGGCCGCCCGTCAGCCGCAGCAGGACGTCCGCCTGGCCAATGAGGTCGTCATTTTCATCGATGTGGGCCACGGGAACGCCGCGCTGGGCCAATGTCTTGCCGATGAGCTTGCTGCGGTGGCAATTTTCCGGCTTGCCCTCGCTGCACATGATGCTAACGGCCAAACCTTGCGTTTGAGCTTTCATTAGTCTGTCGATTCCACGCCGGTAGAAATCCTGCTCGGCAATCTTCGCATAGTCTGCTTTGCCGGTACTCGTGTAGCATGCCGGATCGTCCGGCAGTCCCCCCAGCGCGTCACCCATGAAGACATAGCGGATGTCTGCGCGTTGGAGATGGGCTTCCAGTCGCTCTTTGGAGAAGTCGGGCTTATAACGCGAGTGGGGCCGCGAGCGTACGTCGATCAGGAAAGCGATGCCATAGCGTCGCAAGGTGGCGATCAATTCATCGACGTCGCGCCGCCCATAGCCGATGGTGTAAACAGGGTTAGCGTCCACGCATTAACCGGCACGTCTGATCGTTGTCTCCGGTTGATCCGGCCGATCAGGAGGACAAGCTAGTAGGCCCCCTCGTCATCGTCGTCAAAGCCGTAATCGTCGTGGCCGGTTTCTTCTTCCGCCAGCGTCTTGAAAAACTCGCTCAGGTCGACTGCTCCGGCGGCGCTGCCGCCCGCGCCGGCGTCGTCAGGCCAGCCGAGTTTTATCGGCGAGGTGCGAATGACTTCCAGACTGGTGTCGCACTCCGGACAGACGATGATCTGCCCCAGATCGGGCTTGCGTTCGAAGTAGATGCGCGAGTCGCATTCCAGACAACGCGCCATGAGGGAAGGGTCTTTTTCGGGCATGGACATGTCTCCTTGGTCGGCGAGGCCTCAGGCCGAGTGTGGGTCACTCACTTCGAGGCCGTAACGCTCGATCGCCTCCTCCAGAATGCGAATAATCAGTTGCTCAAACGTCCAGCCGTCGGCCTGTGCCTCCAGCGGCAGATCGGAATAGCCGGGATTTAGCCCCGGCAGCGGGTTGATCTCCAGGATGTAGGGCTTGTTGTTATCGTGGGCATCGAGGCGGAAGTCGATGCGGCCGACGTCGAAGCAGCCCGTGACGCGGAACGTGGCCGCGGCCAGCCAGTTCAACTCGTGAACCGTCTCCTCGGGCAGCGGGGCCGGGCAGAGATAATGGAAAGTGTGGACGAGTTCGGTCTTGATGCGGCTGGTGTAGATGCCGCCTTCTTCGGCCGGATAGCGGCTCATGTCCACTTCCAGCGGCGGAAAGAAGTGCAGGCCGCGCGAGATGCGCCGCGCTTCCCGATCATCGGGCAGACGGCGGGCCACCGGCGCGGTCAGATTGCCTACCATCCCCACGGTGACTTCGCGTCCCTCGATGAAATGCTCCACGAGGATGGGCTGGTCGTAGATTTCGAACTGGAGGCGCAATTGGTTGCGTAGTTGCTCCTCGTTGTGGACGACGGACTCGGCGGTCACGCCCATGCCCGTCCCCTCGCGGCTGGGCTTCACGAACAGGGGGAATTGCATGTCGGGGTCCAGCGGCTCATGGGCGCGCTCGAACGTCTGGAAGACGGGCGTCGGCAGACTGTGATACCACAGCACGCGCTTGGTCATCGGCTTGTCGAGGGCCAAGGCCAGCGTCAGCGGCCCGGAGGCAGTATAGGGAATGCGCAGCATCTCCAGGATGGCCGGCACCTGTGCCTCACGCGAATCGCCCCAGTGCCCCTCGCAGATGTTGAAGCAAATATCGGGCTTAAGCTTGGGCAGCGTCTCGAAAAGCGTGAGGTCGCCTTCCAGGAAGCTGGCCTGGTGGCCGCCGGCTTCCAGAGCGTCGATGATAGCCTGAATAGTCTCCTCGGAGTCCAGGTCATCCCAGCGATCGGCGGGCATCCCCGGCCAGGTGGGTGCGTTTTTCTGCAAGTTCGCCAATACCGCGACGCGCATAGTTCCTCGCTCTGTTCCTAAGGGCTTCGACCCCATTCAGGGGTCGTCGAACAGGCGATATTGTAACGCAACTGCGGAAAAGGGGTACTTATGTCAGGTAGGTGCGCAGGATGGATTGCAGTTCGCGCACGTCAAGCGGTTTGGCCAAATATTCGTCGCAACCCGCTTCCAGGCAGCGCTCGCGGTCGCCAAGCAGGACGTTGGCCGTGGTGGCGATCAGCGGGATGGACGCCAGCGTTGTGTCGCTTTTCAAGCGCTGGGCCAATTCGAAGCCGTTGAGGCCGGGGATGTTGATGTCGAGCAGGATCAGATCGGGCGGATCGCGCTGGACCATTGCCAGGGCCGTCAGGCCGTCGGCCGCGGCCGTAAAGTCGTGCTTTTCCCCCTCGACGATGCGCGATACCAGGCGCATATTGCTATCGTTGTCTTCGATACACAGAATTCGCTTGCGCGCCATCTGCCTCACTCCTTGGACTGTATATCCATTTTAATGATAATATGGCCGGTTATCGTTACGGACTACATTACAGCGTCGAGCGATTCGGCGAACTCGTTCGGCCGGACGGGAATGGTGAAGCTGAATGTGCTGCCGCTGCCGGGGCGGCTATCCACCCAAATGCGGCCGCCGTGATATTCGACCAGGCTTTTGCTGATTGACAGCCCCAGGCCCGTGCCGCTGATCGATTCGCGCCGGCCGGCATCGATCTGGCTGAAATATTCGAAGATGCGCGCCTGATTTTCCGATGTGATGCCGATGCCGGTGTCGGCCACGCAGAACAGCAGGTTGCCGGCGTCCTGCCGGATGCTGACGGTGATGCCGCCGTAGTCGGTGAACTTGATGGCGTTGCCGATGATGTTCCACAGCACCTGACGGATGCGGGTGCGGTCGGCCATCAGTGGGGCGATCCCGTCGGCGATTTCCAGCCGCAAATTCAGCCCCTTTTGAGCGGCCAGCGGCGCGGCCGTCGCCATCAGTTCCTCGGCCACGCGCCGCACGTCGAACTCGTCATAGATCAGTTCCAGCCGTCCGGCCTCGATCTTGGACATATCGAGGATGTCGCCGATGATGTCGCTCAGGTGGTGGCCGCCGTTGCGGATGAGTTGCAGGTCCTCGATCATGCGCTCGGTCAGATCGCCATCGATGCCCATCAGCAGGACGTCGGCAAAGCCGATGATCGAGTTCAGCGGCGTGCGCAATTCGTGGCTCATGCGGGCCAGGAAGTCGGTCTTCAGCCGGTCAACCTCGCGCAGTTTCTCGGCCATCTCCAGTTGCTCGGCGAAGTACAGGGCGTTTTGAGTGGCAACGGCCAACTGGGCGGCCAGAATCTTGTAGACCTGGCGATCATCGGGCAGGAAACGGCCCACCTTGTCCGACTGCACGTCGAGAACGCCCAGCAGCCGGTCGCCGATGATGAGGGGGATAGCCATCTCGGAGCGCGTGTCCGGCAGGAGGACGTGGGGCAGGAAGTCGGTCGAGTGCCGCGTGTCGCGCACAAGGATCACGTCGCGCTCGCGGGCGGCCCGGGCAACGATGGAACGGGCGCTGACCGGTATCTGACGTCCCTCGCGGGCCATCTGTCGCCCGATTTCGCCGGCCCCGGCGCGCAAGGTGAGCACAGTCTTATCGTCGTCGAGCAGATAGATGTGGCTATGGTACAGGTCGAAATTCTCTTTGGTCAAGTCGGCGGCGGCGGCCAGCAGGCGATCCACGTCGAGCGTGGCGGCGGTAGCCAGGCTGACGTCGGAGACGGCGCGCAGCTCGGCCGACAGACGTGCCTGCGCCGCCAACGCCGCTTCCGTGCGGGCCAGCGCCGCCTGCTGGGCCAGATAGGCGCGCCGGCCGGCGACGGTCGCCGCCAGCGGCTCGTGCAGCCGTCGCAGGATGAACGCTTCATCGGCCGTCAACTCGTGGGAATCGGGCCAACCCAGTGTGAGGACGCCCTGCCAGCGGCCGGCTCGCCGCAGGGGCATAACCACGGCGGCGCGGCGGCCTTCGCGCGTCATCTGGGCGCGCATCGCCTGATCGAGGCGGTTGTCGCGCCGCGCGCTTTCGATGATGAGCAGTTCGCGCGGCTTGTCCAGCCACAAGGCACTGATAGGCATCAAGTCCAACGGCAACGGTTTGGCGTCAGTGAGCGGCTCCGCTTGTCCGTCGCGCACTCGGCCGGCGCGCTCCGCCATCCATGGGCCGTCGGGCTGGGCCGACAGATAGACGAGTTCCAGCTCGGGCGGCTCGCTCCAGGGCACGCCGCCGGCCAGAGACAGGAGGATCTCGTCTTCGGTGGTCGCCAGAGAAAGGTCGGCCTCGACGCGGGACAGAACCTCCAGTTGCCGGGAGCGCGTCCGCACTACTTCGACCAGTTGCTGGTTGGACAGGGTGACGGCCAGTTGGGTAGCCATCGACTGGAAAATACGCCGGTCGTGGATCGTGAACCGGCGCGCTTCGGGCCAGGTCAGTTCCACCAGGCCAACCCAGCTATCGCGCACGCGCAGGGGCAGCAGCACTGCGGCCCCGACTCCCATCGATTCATAGAGGGCGCGCAGCATGCCCGTGACACGCTCATCAACGCCGGCCTCTTCGATGAGAATCGGCTCGCTCCGACCGGCGGCCCAGGCGCCGTCGATGTCGATGTCGGGCAGGTGGAACCGTTCGCCCGGCCGGTAGCCGCCGCTGGCCTCGTTTTGGGCCGGATCGCGCCACGTGGCGGCGACGGTTGACCAGCGCGGCCGCCGGTCTTCGTCGCTGTCGACGACGGACAGCGAGACGAGAGACGGCGCCTCGGCCAGCCCGGAATGGACGATGGCCCCGACAATATCAGGCGCGTTTTGAGCGGCATTGAGCGCCGCGCTCAGGGTGAATAGCTGCTCGGCATCGCGTCGCGCTTCCTCTGTCTGGTTAAACAGGCGCGCGCGCTGAATGGCCGTGGCCGCCTGATAAACGATGGTCTCCGCCAGACTCAACTGGTCGTCGGACAGTTCGATGCCCTCTTCAACGACGTCGAGGCCGACGGTGCCGATCACTTCGTTTTCCACAACCAGAGGCAAGATGAGGATCGTCTTCACGCCGCGCTGGCGCAACACGTCGTGGGCCGAGGCCGTCAGCGGATTCTCGGTGGCCTGGGGCACGACGATAGGCCGCCGTTCGGCGATAGCCATCTGAGTGGCCGGGTTGTTCTCCAGGGGGATGAAGAATCCAACCGCGCTGTTGGTGTTGAGGCTGCCGGAGCGGTCGGCGACCACGGTGAGTCCCGTGCGCTCCTCGTTGAGGATGGCAATGCCAACCTGCTGAATCGACGTCGCTACGGCTAATTGGTTGACGACGAGTTGCAGGCTGGTTGTCAGGTCGGTCGAGGCGGCAATAGCGGAGACGATGCGATTGATGAGGGCCAGCTCTTCCTCACGCTGCTGGGCCTCCATCAGCGCTTCTTCCGCTTGGCGGGTCAGGCGCAAGTTTTCCAAATGCGCGCCGAGCTGGCCGGCCACGGCCGTCACCAACTCGCGGGCCCGGGGGGAATTGGCTGTCGCCTGGCCTAGCTCCAGATAGCCGATGGACGTCCCGTGAACGGGAATCGGCTGGCGCACGACGGCCGTGCCCCGGGCGGCGGGCGAGGAAGCGCTCTCGAACGGCTCGACGGAACCTTTGGCGATGAACTGGCTCCAGCTGTCGCGCGTCTGGGCCTGGGCTCGTCGGGACATCTGCTCGCGAGTTTGGGTGATTTCGGTAAACAGACGCGCGTTTTCCACGGCCGTCGCCAACTGCGCGGCCAGTAAGCTGAAGGCTTCCAGGCTGTCCGTCGCCGGGCCATCCGGCGTGTCGCTTTGCAGGTCAAGTGTGCCGATGACGTTATCCTCGAAGATCATCGGGATAGAAATCTCCGATCGGGTTTCCGGCAGTAGCGTATTGGGCAAGAAGAGCGGACTTTGGCGCGCGTGGGCTACGACGATGGGTTGGCGGCCGGCGGCGGCGGCCCCATTGATCGAACCGGGGCCGACGGGCAGGCGATGTCCCCGCCGCAGGAGTTCGACGCCCGCCTCGCCCGTGGCAGCGTGGAGGATTAGTTCATGGGTTGTTGGGCCGAGCAAATAGACCTGAACGTGATAGAGCTGAAATTGCGCGCGGATGAGATTCACCGCGTCGGACAACATTGTGTCCAGGCTCTGGATGCGCGAGATCTGCCGGCCGACGGCCGCCGCCATAGCCAGTACCTGTGTGCGTTCCTCGAGCTGTCGCTGCAGGATGACCCGAGTTTGCTCCAGCTCGTCACGGGCGGCGCGGACTAATTCATAGGATTCGACCGTCCGCCGCAGCGTGTAATTGAGTAAATAGGCAAAGATGGCGGCCGCCACGCCGATGATCAGGATTTCGACCAGCGTGAGCGATGCGGCGGTCCATTCACTGAGGGCGAAGATGGGCACGAGTGTGCCTAACCCGGCAATCGACGCCGACAACGCGCCGCGCCGGCCCAGGAACCAGCCCATCACCAGTACGAGAATCCCGAACCAGGCAACGGCCGATAACGCGGTCAGTACATTTTGGCGGCCAGACAGGACGGGCAAGATGAGCAAGGCCAGGTAGCCGGCCGCAAACAAACTCAACAAGGCCCCAACCGCGACCCGCGTGTATCCGACGCGAGGCAACAGCAGGCCGGCCAGCCCGGCGGCCAGAAACAGCAGCATGGCGCCGAGCCAGGCCCATCCACCCACCAGCCCCCCCAGCATGTCGATGGAAATCGATACCAGCACCCCGACGATTAAGGCCATCGACACGACGTGGAGCAGCCCGCGCCGAACCGGCGAGCTGGGCCTTTGCGCGGCGGGATCAGTGATCATAGCCGTTACTCCCGTCTATTTCCAGGCGAATGCCCGTATCGCGCGCTTCCAGAGCGCGCGAGAGTTCAGTGACGGCGGTGCGCATCGCGCCGTCGATATCGGTCGTCTGAGCGATCTTGCGATTGATGGCATTGATCAGGGCGGCCTGGTCCGCTTCCTGCTGAATCTGGGTCACCAGCCGGGCGTTGCGCAGGGCCACGGCCAGCTGGCCGGCAATGGTCTGCAAGAGTTGAGAATCTTCTGCGCCCAGCCCGCCGACTTCATTGTCCTGGGCGTCGAGCACGCCCAGGACTTGCTCGCCGTAGGTGATCGGCACGGCCAGTTCGGAGCGAGTGTCGGGTAGCAGTCGGTTCGGCAGCCAGTTGGAATCGGCATTGACATCGGGGACGATCACCGGTTGGTTGGTCGAGTAGGCCCGTCCGACGAGCCCCTGATCCGGCAGGAGCATGTGGCCCATCACCAGCATGGCCTGCCCCGCCTCGCCTGTGCCGCCGACCATGCGCAAGGCATTGACGGTTTCATCCCACAGGTAAACATGGACGTGGTAATAGGCCAGGGCATCGCGCAGCTGTCGCACGACTTCATTCACCAGACGGGATTGATCGAGGATAGTCGATAGCTGGCGGCTGATGGTCGCGCTGATCTCCAGCGCACGGGTGCGTTCGGTCACATGCATTTCCAGCTGTTTCCGTTCGACCTCCAGGACGCGCGACAGATTGCGCGAATAACGCAGCAACGTGCGGATATCACGCCGGGTGGCTACCAGAGCCATCATGAGCATTCCGGCGGTCATGGCCACACTCAGCAACAGATAGACCAGGGAGTATATGTCTCGCTGGAAGGGCGGCGATTGGGCCGGGGAAACCAAGACAAGCCCGACGACGCCCACGACGATCACCAGGATAGTCAGGCGCAGCGGCAACAGGACGGCGGCGAAGGCGGCCAAGGCGACCAGATAGAATCCCACTACGGGCGACAGACCACTGACACGCAGATCGAGCAAGGTAAGGCCCAGGTAGACGGCCGTCAGGCCCACGGCCCGCACGATGTAGTCGCCTTCGCGCCAGATCGTTATGCCCAGCAGGAACAGATAGAGCAGGATATAGGCCACGGCCAGCGGCCGGGTTGACGGATGGCCGCGCAGCAATAGCGTTAATATCGGTACCAACGCCAGGAAAAACAACACGGACAGGCTGAGCGAGATCAAGTTAAGACTGCGCTCCTGCGTAGCCTGCGCCACTTGGGCGGGATCGATTCGCGTCGTCTCCGTCATCGGCTCGCCCAGTTCGGGAACCAGATCGAACAGGTGGAGCCGGAACCAGCCCCAGGCGAACAGCACGGCGCTGACGGCAAAGGTGGGCACGGTAAGATCAATGTAGATGGGCAGATCGGCGGCCAGCCCGACCTGGTAGATGAGATTGCTGAGGATGGGCAGAATTGCGCCGGCGGCCACCACGAGGGCCAATTTCCGCTGTGGGCCGGCCGAACGCAGCCAGACGCGAATGATGAGCAGGGTGGCGATAGTGACCAGCAGATACGAATAGATGACGTGGACGTAAAAAGCGGGGCCGCGTTCGGTCTCGAAGACGACGAAATTACCCACGTCACGAACACCAGGATTGGCGTAGAGCAACGAGTGGGCGGGAGTCGTCCAGGCCAGGACGATCATAATCGCCGGCACCACCGATAGAAGAGTGACGGCCGACAAAGTGATACGATGCGAATAGCCCGCGTAGGTGAGGGCAAACAAAAGCCAGGCCACGGGCAGCAGGGCGATGCTGATCCACTCCAGCTTAACCCAGAACAACATAATTGCTGGGTCGGTGGTGATGAGTTCCAGGGCGTAGGTGTAGCACCACCAGGCCGAGAGCAGCAGCAAGACGAAGAAGACGTCGCTGCCGGGGGCGGGTTGTTCGCGCCGGGCGGCATAGACTGCCAGCAGGCTTAGCACGACGGCCGCGCCGATGATCGGCATCAGAAAGGGCGTAAATTGCAGGGCCAAACCGTCCATTTCCCTTTACTCGTAAGGGCCGCGCCTGCCACACGGCAAGACGCGAGCACAAGCTCACATCGACCGTCGATCTTCCAACTGCTTTTGCAATAACTCGTTGATCATCGCCGGATTGCCCTGGCCGCGCGTGGCCCGCATGATCTGGCCCACAAACCAACTTAACAGGCTTTCCTTGCCGCCCAGATAGGCGGCGACCGGCTCCGGGTTGCCGGCGATGAGCTCGTCGATGAGGGCCAGCAGGGCCGGCTCATCGGATATCTGGGCCAGGCCACGGGCCTCGATAATGGCGGCGGGGGCGCGACCGCTATCGACCATCTCGGCCAATACCTCGCGGGCCGTGGTCTGGTTCACCGTTCCGCGCGCCACCAGCGACAGCAGCTCGACCAACGCCGCGGGTGAAACATCTATCTCGCCGATGGCACGGCCGCGCTCGTTGAGAAGCCGGAACAGGTCGTTGAGGATCCAGTTGGCTACGGCTTTGGGGTTGCCGCCGGCGCGGATGGCCTCATCAAACCACTCGGCCACGGTGCGGTCGTCGGCCAGCGCGGCCGCCTCGTAAGGCTTCAGGTCGAATTCGTCGCTGTAGCGCGCCTCCTTTGCTTGCGGCAACTCCGGCAGCCCGGCCCGCACCGACTCGATCCAGGCCTCGTCGATGAGCAGCGGTGGCAGATCGGGTTCGGTGAAGTAACGGTAATCTTCGGCCTCTTCTTTAGCGCGTTGGCTGAACGTCTCGCGGCGCGTGTCGTGCCAGCCGCGCGTCTCCTGCACGACATGTCCGCCGGCATCGAGCAGGCCGGCCTGTCGCGCCAACTCGTAATCTGTCCCGTCGGCTAGAGCGCGAAAGCTGTTGAGATTCTTTAGCTCGGTGCGCGTGCCGAAGGCGATGCTACCGCGCGGCCGAATGCTGATGTTCGGCTCGATGCGCAGGACGCCCTTTTCCATGTCGCCCGTGTTAACGCCCAGATAGCGCAGTATCTGGCGAATACGGGTGGCGTAGGCGCGCGCTTCCTCGCCGGAGCGGATGTCGGGTTCGGTGACGATCTCCAACAGGGGGACTCCGGAGCGATTGTAGTCGACCAGCGAGCCGCCGCTGTCCAGATGGGTGAGCTTGCCGGTGTCCTCTTCCATGTGGACGCGACGGATACCAATGCGTTTGGTGGCTCCGTCGGGCAGGGCGATGTCTAGTGCCCCGTTCCGGCCGATGGGCAGCTCATACTGGCTGATCTGATAGCCCTTGGGCAGGTCGGGATAGAAATAATTTTTGCGAGCGAAGATATTGTGGGGTTGAATCTCGCAACTGAGGGCCAGGGCCACCCGTAGGGCGAACTGGACGGCACGCCGGTTGATGACGGGTAACATGCCGGGCATGCCCAGGCACACGGGACAAACGGCTGTGTTCGGGGCCGCCTCTACGCTGTCGACGACCCGACAGCCGCAAAACATCTTCGATTGCGTCAGTAGCTCGGCATGAATTTCCAAGCCGATGACGGATTCGTACCGTTCAAGCATGTATCCTCTTCCCTCAGCTGTTGATGACCTCAGCCGAATCCCTCGCCACTCCGACAAAGCCTGGCTCTCTCGAACCGGAACTTTGCGACCCCGGTGACGGCTAGTTCATTGTAGTGGTTAGGAGGCGATTGGCGGGTATGATTTCCGTGAAAATCCCGCTCATTCAGCCCCCATCTGGAGCCCATTAACCTGACCGGCCGTCACTCGAGCGCCTCGGCGGGCACGACGGGAAGCCGGCGATGCCAGGGCTTGACGTGCTCATAAGCGTGGGCCACGTTGAGGATGCGCGCTTCCTGCAGCGTATCGCCAATGAGTTGTAGCCCAATCGGGAGCCCTTGGCTATCAAAACCGCAGGGCACGGACAGGCCGCAACTCGCGCTCAGGTTGAGCGGCAGCGTGAAGATGTCGGCCAGGTACATGTCCAATGGGTCGCCCGCCCGGTCGCCGATCTTGAACGCGGTGGTGGGGCTGGTGGGCGCGGCGATCACATCGACGGTCTCGAAGACACGCCTGAAATCCTCCCTGATGAGCGAGCGAACCTTCAGCGCCCGGCCGTAATATTCGTCGTAATACCCGGCGCTCAGGGCGTAAGTCCCCAGCATGATGCGCCGCTTGGTCTCCGGGCCAAACAGGGCGCGCGTTTGGCGTACTGTATCGATCATGTCCGCCCCAGCCACGCGCGGCCCGAAACGTGTGCCGTCGTAACGGGCCAGGTTGGCGGATGCTTCGGCCGGGGCGATAAGGTAATAGACGGGCAAGCCGTAACGAGTGTGGGGCAGGCTGATGTCGACGATCTCCGCCCCTAGCGCGGCCAGATCGTCGATGGCGGCGCGCACGGCGGCCTCTACTTCCGGCTCGATGCCCTCGATAAAGTATTCGCGGGGCACGCCGACGCGCAGGCCGCGAATGTTTCCGGTGAGCGCTGCTTCGTAATCGGGCACAGGGGCGTCGAGTGATGTGGAATCGCGCGGGTCGTAGCCGGCGATGGCCCCCAGCAGGGCGGCAGCGTCGGCCGCCGTGCGGCCAAACGGGCCGACCTGGTCGAGCGAAGAGGCGAAGGCGATGACGCCCCAGCGCGACACGCGGCCGTAGGTAGGGCGCACGCCGACCACCCCGCAGAATGACGCGGGCTGGCGCACGCTGCCGCCGGTGTCGGTGCCCAAAGCGCCGTAAGCCAATCCGGCGGCCACGGCCGCGGCGCTGCCGCCGCTGCTGCCTCCGGGAACCCGCTCGGGGGCCCACGGGTTGCGCGTGGTGAAATAGGCCGAGTTCTCGGTCGATGACCCCATCGCGAACTCATCGGTGTTGGTCTTGCCCAGGATGACGGCCCCCGCTTCGACCAGCCGGTCGACGGCAAAGGCGCTGTAGGGCGGGATAAAGCCCTCCAGAATCTTGCTGCCGGCGGTGGTCGGCGCGCCGGCCAGGCAGATCATGTCCTTGACGGCGACGGGCACTCCCAGCATGGGCGTGTCTTCGCCCGCGGCGCGACGCTGGTCGGCGGCGGCCGCCTGTTCCAGCGCCAGTTCGTCGGTCACCGTTAGATAGCTGCGGATGGTGTTGTCGTGGGCCACGATGCGCTCCAGCATGGCCTGGGTGGCGGCCACGCTGGTGGTTTGGCCGCGACGCAGGGCATCGCGCAGTTCGGTCAGGGTGAGGGATGCGAGTTCCATGCGAGTTACTCGTCGAGGACGGACTGGATCAGGAATTGATTCTCGGCCGTGGCCGCGGCGTTGAACAGGGCGTCTTCGGGGGCCAGGGAGGGGGTGATCACATCGTCGCGCATGATGTTGTGACGGGCGTCCCGTTCCGACCCATCATTTTGACCTGCATCGAGGTCGCCCAGATCCAGTTCGTTGAGCCGGGCGGCATAGTCGAGAACGGCCGAGAGTTGCGCGCCGTAATGCTCCAACTCATCGTCGGTCAGAGTCAGCCGGGCCAGGTCGGCGATCTTGAGAACATCGGCGCGGGTTAATGACATGGTGAACTCCTCACTTAATCACCCACCATTGGGTCATGAGCTTCGGTCTGCTGCCGGGCTTTCTGACGCTCCTCGCGCATCTTCTCGAACTCCTCCTCCGTCCAGATATTCTCCGGCGCAGTCAGCTTGTCGATATAGAGCACGCCGTTGATATGATCGATCTCGTGCTGGAAGATGCGAGCATCCCAGTCGTTGAGGCGCACGCGGAATTTGCGGCCGTGGCGGTCGAGGCCGCGCACGCGAATCGACTCGGCGCGTTCGACTTCGCCCAGATAGCCGGGAATGGACAGGCAGCCTTCCATGCCCTTCGTCGTCTCTCTCGCGACCCAGTAGATCTCCGGATTGATGATGACGTACAGATCGCGCGTCTCTTCTAGTTCGTTGCCGTCATCATCCTCTTCGGGCAGGGTTTCGATGACGGCCAGCTTCAGCGGCAGTCCGATTTGTGGCGCGGCCAGGCCGACGCCGTTGGCCTGGCGCATGGTTTCGATCATATCGTCGATCAGCTGCTGCAGATCGGCGTCAAATTTGGTGACCGGCCGAGTTTTGGCTCGCAATTCCTCGGCGGGAATGGTCACGATGGGTAGTACACTCATATCTCCTCGTGGTCTTCGGGAATATCGGTGGGGGTTCGTTGGGGGATGCGTTGCTGTTCCATTGCCTGACGATAGACATCCAGCAACAGGGCGTACTCTTCGCGGCGCGTACTGCCATCCTGGATACGTTGCCGGCGACGGACTTCGTCAATGCGCTGGAAGATGTCGCTCTGAATAAGTTCGGGATTGGGCACGTAATCGAATACGATGTCGGACTTGGTGCCGGCGGTGTCGATGCTGACGAACCCATAGTTGAACAAAGTGGGCAAGAACCCCGGCCGCGAGGCATCGACATTCTGGATGTTGGCGATCGAGGCCTGTTTGCGACTTTCGCCGAAGCCGAACGGTTGGCGATCGATGTCGATCACGAAGCGATCATTTAACTGGAAGATATCATTGCGCCAGTCCTCCACTTGCCAGCCGAACCAGAGCAGGTTAATGAACGCGCCGCCGCCGATTATCAGCCCCAGGGCCAGAGGCGAGAAGTTAAGGCTGATACCCACGCCGGCCAAGATGCCCAGCACGACGAAAACCAGCAAGGGCAGGGCGACTTGCTTTAGCAGGATAAAAAGGCTTTTGCGATAGGTGATGTTGTCGCCTTCGACGACGCGCCAGCCGAAGCGCTTGCGCAGGGTGAAGAAATAACTCGTGTGTGGCTCATAGACGGGGGGAGCGGTGCCGTCTTCAGTCGAGGTCAATTGCGGCCGCAAGCCGAAATGTTTCTCGATCGACTGGCGCATGACGGCCTGAGTTTGGGCCGACTCGAGCGATTTATACTGGCCGGTCAGCCGGTCGAGAGTCTGCTTGACGGCGTTGGGATTGTCGATGTTGTCGAAAACGATAACCCCGGCGATGGCGGCCGTGGTCACGCGCGCCGTGCCGATGTCAAAAAAGTTGGAGAAGAAAGAGGGCTTCATTACCTCCACGGTCTGAACTTGTCCGATGGGCACTTTTATGAGGTGGATACGAAAATGACGCAGTTCAAACTCGTGGTGGGTCAAGTGCTTGTTGGTGATGATGAAGTAGTCGGCGCGGAAGTCCAGGAGCCGGATCAGAAAAATGATGACCCCGATTACTGTCATCAGGATCGGCAGGCCGATCTTGACGACGCGCTCCAGACCGGTGTCGGTGGGTGTGACGACCAGGATGATCGCGGCGATGAGAACCATGAGCACCGGCAGCACCATCCGGCCCACCAGGAACCACAAGCTGCGGCGGGTGAAAAGCTCGATACGCTCTTCGGCCAACATGGCGCCGGAAACGGAGGAGTGGGCGCGCCGCGGCCGCAACTTCAGCTTTTGCGCTTCTATCCAGGCGTTGTCACTCAAACCGAAGTGAATATCTTCGTCGTCGGCGGGAGCCAACTCGTCGATGATGGAAGGGTAGCGCTTCAGCAGCTGGACGAACTCAGGGCCTTCGATGATATAGAGACGGCCACCGTGCTGACCGGTGCCCTTGATGGTGGCCGTATGGACGCCAGGCACGAAAAGCCAACTATCGTTGAACCAGCTACCCGGCAAAAATTGGTAGGTATTGCGGGCGATGCCATTGTCGTCGAGCGAGCGGGCAAAGAGGCGACCCTCCTTGACGATGTAGAGGCGATTGGCTATGTCACGCTGATAGGCGATAACCGCTTCATCTTCAAAGGCGTATTCTCGCGCGATATGGGCGACAGCGTCGAGCGCGGCCGGGCTCAGATTGGCGAAAATAGGCAATTCGGCAAGAAACTCATACTTGTCGGTCACGTCTCTATTTTAACATGGCCGAGAGAGGGAGACTAATCCACTAAAATTGGTAGGACAATCACACCATTTAATTATTGCCGGACGCTGAGATGTCCGCTATGATTTCCGTGGAAATCAGCCAATGTCACTAATGACGGGTCTCTTCAACCTCCTAGCCCTGTTGTACATTGGCCGCGCCGTACAATTGGCAGTCCAGATAGCTCGCAACTGGAAGGTCGTGCGGCAGGAGCCTTTGACTGGGGAAAAGCAACGCCTGGCCGAACAGGCGGCATTCTTTTTGGGTGTCCCGCCGGCGGTATTTGTGCACGAATTGGCCCATGCCGTGGCCGTATTGGCCTTTGGCGGGCAGGTGGCCGAGTTCGGCTATCGCGTGTTCTGGGGCTACGTGGTGCCGCAAGGGAGCTTCACAGCGCTGCAGAACTGGATCATCGCTCTGGTCGGCACGCTTGGCTCGCTGGGGTTTGGGGCGTTGCTGTGGCTGGTTCTGCGCCGCCATGACAGCCGCACGGTGCAATATTTCGGCCTGCGAGCCTTTCGCTTCCAGATCTATTTTTCACTACTCTACTACCCCATCTTCAGTCTGTTTTTGCCGATCGGCGACTGGCGCATGATCTACGATTTTGCGGCCACGCCGATCCTGAGCGGCGTCACGCTAATCATTCACGCGCTGTTGTTGCTCCTGTTTTGGCGGGCCGACCGCGCCGGCGCGTTCGAGATGACGGCCTTCGATTCGGCCGCGGGCCAGGCCCATTTCGAGGCGACCCAATCCGCAGCCGATAGGGGCGATCCGGCTGCCCGGCTGCAGGTCATCGCCGATCTGTGGCGCGGCGGAGCCGGGAAAGAGGCGCGCCGGTCGCTCGACGCCTTTCTGGCAGACTACCCACAATCGGCCGACGGTCATCTGCAATTGGCAATTCAGGCGACCGAAGGGACGCCAACCATTCGCAAGGAGACCTATCAGGCGGCTGGAAAGGCATTGTCGCTGGGGTTGTCGGGTGCCGACCGGGTGGCCCTGGCCTACCAGCTACGGGCACTTTATCACCTGCAACGCGGCGAAGGGACGGCGGCCGAGAAAGAACTCACGGCCGCGTTGACCCCGGCGGCTAATTATGATCCCGACCAGACATCCCCCGCGCGGCGCGCCGAGCTTCATCATCTGCGTAGTCAGGCTTATCGGCGACAGGGTCGCTATGACGATGCCTATGTGGAGATCGATCTGGCGCTCGCCCGCGCGCGCCAATTGGGGATGGAAGGGCTGACCCGCAAATACTTGGACGAGAGGGAGCTAATTGACAAACATGCCGGACGAGCGGCCCGTCACCCGGAGCAGGACGTGGCCGGCTAGCCGATATTCGGCCGCGGGGCGGCAAACGCCAACGATTGTGCGTCGATTACGATGAATGTCACATCAAACTCAGGATCAATGGCATTGTTTTTGTGACGGATCTTCAATTATTCTAGGTAAACCGTTTGACGGCGGTGGCTGTTCTGTGATTCAGCCTAAATCTACATCCTGGCGCGAGGTCCTATGAAAGTTGAACTTCGGGACATTCGGAAATATTTTGGGCATGTGAAAGCCAACGACGGCATTAGTATGGTGCTGGAGCCGGGCAAGATTTATGCCTTGGTGGGCGAGAACGGGGCCGGCAAAAGCACCCTGATGAAGATCCTTTCCGGCTATCAGCCACCGACCGGCGGCGATATTTTGCTGGACGGCCATCCGGTTGAATTTCACTCCCCAGCCGACGCGCTGGCCAAAGGCGTCGGCATGCTCTACCAGGATCCGCTGGACATGCCCCCGTTTCGGGTCATTGATAACTATCTGCTCGGCCGCGACAGTCGCGTGCGCCTGAATTACAAGGACGCCCGCGTCGAGCTGAAAAGTTTGGCCGAGCGCTACAACTTCTATATCGATCCCAACGCCACTATCGACTCCTTGTCGATGGGTGAGCGGCAGCAACTGGAACTGGTGCGCTTGCTGGCCGGCGGTGCCCAGGTGCTTATCCTCGACGAGCCTACCACGGGCATCAGCGCCGAGCAGAAAGAAATTCTCTTCGAATCGATGCGCAAGATGACCCGCGAAGAGGGCAAGACGGTTATCCTCGTCTCCCACAAGCTGGAAGAGGTGCAGGAGTTGTGCCTGTATGCCTACGTCCTGCGACGGGGCCGTCTGGAAGGCGAACAAGAATTGCCATGTCTCAATGAACAGTTGGTTGAGATGATGTTTGGCCAAGTGCCGCAACGGACGCGTCGCCCGGCGTTTGCCATCGGTGAGCCGGTTCTGGAATTGCAGGACATGCGCTTAGAGAGCTATCAACTGACTATACCCAACATCAATCTCTCCGTGCGCGCCGGGGAGATTTTTGGTTTTGCGGGGTTGGAAGGCAGCGGGCAGCGCCAGGTGATGCAGGTATGCTCCGGCCTTTTGTCGTCAACTAGCGGCCGAGTCGTGCTGGATCGACAAGATGTGACTGGATGGGGCTTCCACCGGATGCAAAAAAACGGCATGGGCTATGTGCCGGCCGGGCGACTGGAAGAGGGCCTGGTGGCCGGGTTAAGTCTGACCGAACATCTGGTGTTGGCCCGTCCGGACAAAAAGTTCTTCGTCGACTGGAAGGCCAACCAGGTGGAGATGAGCGAACGCATCCAAACCTACCAGATCGTGGGCCGGCCGGAGACGACGGCTGACGCGCTGTCCGGCGGCAACCAGCAGCGCTTGTTGTTCTCGCTGCTCAATACGCCGTTGAAGCTCCTGTTGCTGGAACATCCCACGCGTGGCCTTGACGTTCGCTCGGCCGACTACACGTGGCAACTATTATACAAGCGGCGCGAACACGGGACGGCTATCCTGTTTATCTCGGCCGACCTGGATGAGATCATCGAACACAGTGACCGGATCGCCGTATTCTCCGGCGGCGTGATGTCGCGCGTGCTGAACGCGCACGAGACGACGGCCGAAGAATTGGGCCATCTCATTGGAGGGCAAGTATGATTCAGGCCCCAACCGTCGGCCGCAGCCGTCTGTGGAAGCTGTGGCCGCTCGTGCCGATTATCGCCGCACTCATTTTCACGAGCGGCTTGTTGCTCCTGTTCGACGCCGGCCCGGCCGAGGCGTACCGGGCGATGTGGGACGGATCGTTCGGCGGACAAGACAAGGTTTTGAGTGTCCTGGCCTTTTGGGTGCCGCTATTACTGGCGTCCGCGGGGTTGGTCATTACCTTTACTGCCGGTCTCTGGAACATCGGCGTCGAGGGGCAGATCATTCTCGGCGCCATCTGCGCCAGTTGGGTCGCCCTTAATGTGACCGCCCCGTCCTGGGTACTCATCCCGCTGGAGATCGTGGCGGCCATGCTGGGTGGGGCATTATGGGGTGGGCTTTCGGCTGTGCTGAAAACGCGCGGCAAGGTCAACGAGATCTTCAGCGGCTTGGCGCTCAATAATCTGGCGATTATCCTGACCAACTACCTCATCTCCGGCCCGTGGCAGCCGCCGGAGGGCGGTTCCTTCCGCGGCACGGCCCCCTTCCAGGACGCGGCCCTGTGGCCCCGCCTCTTCGATTCCCGCTTCAGCCCGCTATCGCTGCTGCTGGCCGTGGCGGCCCTGGCGGCGGTCTATTTCGTCTTGCGCGGCACGACCTGGGGCCTCAAGTTGAAGGCGTTGGGCAAGAATCCCTACTCGTCCTACTTGCTTGGCGTCTCCAGCGAGCGCGAGACAATCATGGCCATGATGTTTTGCGGGGCACTGGCCGGCCTGGGCGGCGCGGTGCGCGTGCTCAGCTGGTTCGACAGCCTGCGCCAGAGTATTTCCGGCGGCATCGGCTTTCTGGCCTTGCTCATCGTCATGCTGGCCGGATATCGTATCTTGTGGGTGCCGCTGATCGCCTTCTTCTTCTCGGTGGTGCTCAACGGCAGCATCACCTTGCAGCTGAAGACTCAACTGCACTCCGCGCTGGGCGGCATCCTGACTGGCGTCATGGTTTTGTTTGTGCTGCTGTTCGGCTCGGCGCGGCAACTGGGGCTGGGCGGGACACAGGAGGTCGCCAGAGGCGCGCCGGAGTTGGGCCCGGCCGATATCACGCCGGCCGACACCATTACGACTGATATACCGGGAGGCGACTGATGGATAACGCCCAACTGATCGCTGTGTTGGCCTCAATTGTTTTGCAGGCCTCGCCGCTCATCATCGCCGTGTGCGGCGAAATCCTGACCGAACGCTCCGGCGTGGTCAACCTGTCGCTCGACGGCACAATGCTCATGGCCGCCATGACTGCCTTTGTCGTGGGCCTGAAGACGGACAATGTCTGGCTGGGCTTTGCCGCTGCGGCCGCCGTCGGCGCTGTCTTTGCCGGCACTGTCGCCCTCGGCAGCATTCGGCTGGGGCAAAGCCAGGTCGCCGTGGGCTTCGTGCTGGCTTTGCTGGGCGACGATCTGAGTGCCTTCCTGGGTCAGAACTACACCCGCATGCGCGGCGTGAGCGTGCCCCACTACGGCATCCCGATTTTGAAGGACATTCCGGTCATCGGCCCCATTCTCTTTAACCATGACGTGGTGGTCTACTTCGCGATGGCGTTGATCGCCGTGACCTGGTGGTGGCTCAATCGGACGCAGCCCGGCCTGAAATTGCGCGGTTCCGGCGAACGGCCGACGGCCGCCTTCGCCCGCGGGGTCGACGTCAACCGCCTGCGCTACCTTTATACCATTCTCGGCGGCGCGCTGGTGGGCATCGCCGGAGCAGCCTTCTCGCTGGACGTCAAGATCGGCTGGTCGGACGGCCACATCCGCGGCATGGGCTGGATCGCGCTGGCGATTGTCATCTTCGGCGGCTGGTCGCCCATTCGTGGCGCGCTCGGCGCACTGCTCTTTGGCGCGACTAAGGCGCTGGCGACGATTCTGCAGCGTGCCTTTCCCGAGGTGTCGGTCGTGGCCTTCAACAGCATCCCCTGGATTCTGATGATCCTGGTCTTGCTCGCCGTCGGCAGCGACTACACCGAACGATTTATCAACGCCATGCCCCGAGGATGGCAACGGCCGCTGCGCCGCATTCTGCGCGTCTCGCCGCCTATGGCTTTGGGCACACCCTTCCAGGAAGGGTAACGCCGCAGCCGCCAAGGTGACTTATGCTCAACTTCTTCGCTAAATACCCGCGACTTGGCCGATTATTCGACATGCTCCTGCCTTTATTGGCGACGCTCGCCGCGCTGGGGGTGGGGGCGATCATGCTCCAGCTGTTGGGAGCCAACCCCGTCACTGCTTATGGGGCGTTGCTCCAGGGCGCGTTCGGCAGCCAGAATGCCCTGGCCGACACGATCGTGCGCGCCACACCCTTGTTGCTGGTCGCGCTGGGCATCTGCATCGCCTTTCGGGCCGGAGTCATTAACATCGGCGGCGAAGGCCAACTGGTCGCCGGGGCGATCCTGGGCACGCTCGTCGGCCTCATGTTTCCCGAAGCGCCGGGCATCGTGATTGTTCCTCTGGCTATGGTGGCCGGGTTCGTCGGCGGGGCCATCTGGGGCGGCATACCCGGTATATTGAAAGCTTACTACAACGTCAATGAAATTTTGAGCACGATTATGCTCAACATCATCGCCGTGCAGGGCATGAACTACCTGCTGCGCCAGCCGATGATCGATCCGGCTCAGGCGCAACTGGCCTCGCGCATCCCGCAGACGGCCCGCCTGGCCCAGGCCTTCGACCTGCCGCGCTGGATACCGACGCGGCTGCACCTGGGCGCGCTCATCGCCGTAATCCTGGCCTTCGTGGTCTATATCTTCCTGTTTCGCACGACGATCGGTTATCGCATTCGCGCCGTGGGCCTCAACCCCGACGCCTCGCGTTATGCCGGCATCAACGTCAAGCGCAACATCGTCCTGGCGCTGCTGCTCAGCGGCGCATTTGCCGGTCTGGCCGGGGCGGTGCAGGTCTACGGCGTCCATCACCGCATGTTTACCGACGGGTCGCTGGCCGGGTTCACCGGGTCGGCCGGCTTCAACGGCATCGTCGTGGCTCTGTTCGGCAAGCTCAATCCCATCGGCGCCATACCGGCGTCCTTCATCTTCGGGGCGCTTATCGTCGGCGCCAACAGCTTGCAGCGGGCCATGCAGGTGCCCGCGGCCCTGATCACGGCGCTCAACGGTCTGGTGGTTGTCTTCGTTGTAAGCAGCGATTACTTTAGCCGTCGCCTGGCCCGCAACCGTCAGATAGGTGCGGAGACGTCGGGCCCGCCGTCCAAATCAACTTTGCCCCCCGCTTTGAGCATCGAAGGAGAGGCGTCCCAATGATTAGCGAGCTGTTTACGACTACAGTGCTCATCGGCATCCTGACATCCGGCATCCGGCTGGCGACGCCTTACCTGTTCGCCTCTCTCGGCGAAATGTTCGGCCAGCGCAGTGGTGTGCTCAACCTGGGCGTCGAGGGGATGATGCTCATGGGGGCCTTTGCCGCCTTCTACGTCACGTCGACCTACGGTAATCCGTGGCTGGGGCTGCTGGCGGCGATCATCGTTGGCGGCATGATGGGGCTGGCGATGGCCTTCATCAGCGTCACGCTAGGGGCTGAGCAAGGCATTAGCGGCATTGGTGTCTATCTCTTTGGTCTGGGCATGAGTGACTTGCTGTTCCAGAAGATGCTGGGCACGGTCGAGACGGTGCGTGGTTTCCGGCCGGTGGGCGATTTCCTGGCCAACCGTTTTCCTAATCTGCTGCCCACGTTGCTGGATGTGCCGGTTATCGGGTCTATCACGTCGATCCTGGCCCAGCAGAATATTATGGTGTATCTGGCTTACGCGCTGGTGCCGGTGGCCTGGTTTATCCTGTACCGGACGACGCTGGGGCTGAAGATACGCGCCGCGGGCGAGAACCCGGCCGCCGCCGATGCTCTTGGCGTCAGTGTGACCCGCACGCGCTATGCCACTGTCACCCTGGGCGGTATTATGGCTGGCGTTGCCGGCGCGTCGCTGTCCATCGCGCTGCTCAACGTGTTTCAACAAAACCTGACCAGCGGCCTGGGATTTATCGCCGTCGCCCTGGTCTATTTCGGAGGCTGGCGACCTTATGGCGTCCTGTTTGGGGCGCTCCTGTTCAGCATGGTCAACGCGCTCCAATTGTGGATCCAGGCGCTCAATATCCCGATACCGTTCGATGCATCGGAACTGCTGATCATGATGCCCTACGTGTTGACTATCGTCGTGTTGATTTTCTCGGCCGGGCGTGTGCGCACTCCGGCCGCGCTCGGAACTCCCTATGAACGCGGCGGCTGAAAAATTCGCCAAACAATGTAAGGAGGTGATGACTTCTCGATCTATGGTACTGCTTGTTCGCCTGACCAACGGTTGATCGAATGTCGATCGGCCGACCATCGTCGTGTAGCAGCGATGATAGCCTGATTGTGGAGAAGAGATTCTCATGTGGAAACCTTTAAATGCAATGGAGAAGAAGACAATGAAACGTTATGCTTGGCTAGCCCTGTTGCTAATCCTCGCGATGGCCATTGTGGCTTGCGGGGGTACGCCAACGACTGAAGTACCGACTATAGCATCGGAGGAGCAGGCAGCTCCCACGGAGGCCGTCGCCGAAGAAGAAGCCCCGGTCGAAGAAGCTACCGGCCCCTTCCGGGTGGCCGTGGTCATGCCCAGCGCCATCAACGACCTGGCCTTCAGCCAGAGTATCTATGACTCGCTGACCTCTATCCAGAACGAAATGGGCGCGGACAACTTTGAGTTTGCCTATTCCGAAAATATGTTCGTGGTTGACGATGCGTCGGCAGCCATCCGCGACTACGCCACCCAGGGGTACGATCTGGTGTTGGCCCATGGTTCGCAGTACGGTAGCTCGCTGCAGGAAATCGCCCCCGACTTTCCGGAGACGAGTTTCGCCTGGGGCACGACTGTCGATACGTTCGATATCCCCAACATCTACGCCTATGAGGCCCGCTCGGAAGAGGGCGGCTACGTCAACGGCGTTTTGGCGGCCAGCTTGTCTGAAAGCGGCATCCTGGGCGTAGTCGGCCCGATTGAAACGGGCGACGCCAAGCTCTACGTCGACGGTTTCGTGGCCGGCGCGAAAGCGACCAACCCCGACATCAATGTCAACGTTAACTACATCGGCTCCTTCAGCGACGTCGCTCTGGCGTCCGAGGCGGCCAATACGCAAGTCGGCACGGGCGCGGACGGTCTGACGGGCACGGCCCAGATGGTCGTTGGCGCGATTGGTGTGGCCGAAGAGAACGGCGTACCGTGGTTCGGCACCCAGTCGAGCCAGACTTCACTGGCTCCCGACATCGTCGTCGCCAATCAGGTGTATAACTGGACGGGTGTCCTGAAAACGATCATCGAGAACGTGAAGAGCGGCGAGTTGGGCGGCACGTCCTTTGCCCTGACGCTGGAAAACGGCGGCCTGGTGATGGATTACAATCCTGACTTCGATCTGCCGGCAGAGGCCAAGGCCGCGGCTGACGCCGCCGCCGCCGCCATCAGCGCAGGCACGCTCTCCGTATTCGGCGGCGAAACGGCCGCTCCGGCCGAAGAGCCGGCGGCCGCTGCTGAGCCGATCACCATCGGCATGATCCTCGTCGGCCCGAAGAACGACCACGGCTGGAGCCAGGCCCATTACGAAGGCGGCGAATTCGTCGTCGAGAATATCCCCGGCACCGAGCTGATCGTCTTCGAATCGCTCAACCCGGCCGACAAGCCGGAAGCGACGCTGGAAGGCGTGGTCGACGACATGGTGGCCGAAGGCGCGACGCTGATCCTGACGACCTCGGATGAGTTCGAGGAAGACACACTGGGCGCGGCCGAAAAGTACCCCGACGTGACCTTCATCAACGTTTCCGGCGACGACGCCAAAACGGGTGAAGCGCCGCCCAACCTGGGTAATCTCATGGGCCGCATGGAAGACATGAAGGCCATCGCCGGCTGCGCCGCCGCGCTGGAGACCCAGACCGGCAAAATCGGATACCTTGGCCCGCTGATCAACTTCGAGACCCGCCGCCTGACGGCGTCGGCCTACTTGGGCGCGCGCTACTGCTACGAGAACTATCGTGGCATGGCCCCCGAAGACCTCGGCTTTGCCGTCAGCTGGATCGGTTTCTGGTTCAATATCCCTGGCGTCACGCTCGACCCGACCGAAGTGGTGACTAACTTCTTCGACACGGGCACAGACGTGGTGCTGAGCGGCATCGACACGACGGAAGCCATCGACATCGCCGGCCAGCGCGCCGGGCAGGGCGACGCCGTGAATGCTATTCCCTACGACTTTGTAGCTGCGTGCGACATCGCTCCGGAAGTCTGCGTGGGCGTGCCGTTCTTCAGCTGGGGGCCCGTCTATCTGAAGACGGCGCAGGCTGTTGCCGATGGCTCGTGGGTTCAGTCTTGGGACTGGCTGCCGGCCGATTGGGACAACCTGACGGATGCGTCCATGACCAACGTCGGCTGGGTCAATGGCCCGGCGCTGACGGAAGAGATGGCCGCGTCGCTTGATGAGTTCATCGCCGGCATGGCCAGTGGTGAGATCAACGTGTGGACCGGTCCGATCAATCTTCAGGACGGCACAGCTTACATCGCCGATGGCGCGACCGCGACCGACGATGAAATCTGGTACCTGCCGCAGTTACTCGAGGGCATGGAAGGCTCGAGCGAGTAAATTGTAACGAGTGGACAGTGGACAGTAAGCAGTGGGCCGTTTGCTCGACCTGCTGCTTCACTGACCACTGTCCACTGCCCACTGGACACTCAATATGACTACCGAACTCCTCCCCTCCGGCACAGCGCGCATCGACCACATGGAGATGTGCAACATTACCAAGCGATTCCCCGGCGTTTTGGCGAGTAATCATGTCGATTTTGACGTGCTGTCCGGCGAAGTTCATGCCCTGCTGGGCGAGAACGGCGCGGGTAAAAGCACGTTGATGAAGATCTTGTACGGTCTCCATCAGCCGGACGAGGGGGAGATCCGTTTGAACGGCGAGAAGGTCGCTATTCATTCCCCGGCCGACGCCATTCACCTGGGCATCGGCATGATCCACCAGCACTTTATGCTCGTGCCGACGCTGACCGTGACGGAGAACGTGGCCCTGGGTCTCAAGTCGTCGCGGGGCGTGCGTACTGATCTGGATCGGGTGGCGACGCGTATCGACGAACTGGCAACGTTGTATGGTCTGAAGGTTGATCCCGACGCGCTGGTCTGGCAATTGTCCGTGGGGCAGCAGCAGCGGGTGGAGATCCTCAAAGCACTCTATCGCGGCGCGGCGTTGTTGATTCTCGACGAGCCAACGGCCGTGTTGACGCCCCAGGAAGTTGACGAATTCTTCGTGACTCTGGAACAGATGAAAAAAGACGGCCATGCTCTTATTTTCATTTCCCACAAGTTGCACGAGGTACTCCAGCTCTGTAACCGGGTGACGGTCTTGCGCGATGGACAGGCCATCGGCACCAAGACGACGAAAGGGGCTACCAAGCAACAACTGGCCGAGATGATGGTCGGCCGCCCGATGGGCATGCAGCCGCACAAGACCACCGCAGAAGTGGGCGAGGTTCGGCTGAGTCTGCACGATGTTCAGGCTCAGAGTGATCGCAACCATTCGGCGCTGCGCGGTGTTTCCTTCGATTTGCGCGGCGGCGAGATCGTTGGCCTGGCCGGTGTGTCGGGCAATGGGCAGCGCGAGCTGGCCGAGGTAATCGCCGGGTTGCGCCCGGTGTCCGGCGGGGACATCAATCTCGTTGGACGGACGATCCAGAGCAAATCGCCCCGGGCTGTGATGGAGATGGGCTTGTCCTATATCCCGGAGGAACGAATGCGCGACGGCGTCATCAGGGAGTTCACCGTCTCGGAGAACCTCATCCTGCGCGAATTCGATTTGCGGCCGTTCGCTCGCAAGGGCTTCCTCGATCGAGGGGCCATCCTCCACAACGCGACGGCCCTGGTCAAGGACTTCAGCGTCAAGACCCCCTCGCTGGAGACGCCGGTCAAGAACCTTTCCGGCGGCAATATCCAGAAGCTGGTGTTGGCGCGTGAACTGTCGCGCAAGCCGCAAGTCATCGTCGCCGCCCAGCCGACGCGCGGGCTAGACATCGGGGCGACCGAGTACGTCCACATCCGGCTGCGGGAACAACGCGAATTGGGCACGGCCACGCTACTCATCTCCGAAGACCTGGACGAGATCCTGGCCCTATCGGACCGGATTCTGGTGATCTTTCAGGGCAAAATCATGGGCGATGTGCCGCGCGCGGAGGCGACGCCGGAGAAATTGGGCCTGATGATGGCCGGCGAGGAGCAGGCCAACGTAGCCACGAGCGCCGCATAAGCGGCCGCTGGACCGGCTCGTTTATAGAGGGGGTCAGGCAGCAAGTTCCCCGTCGGATGACCGCTGCCGGCGATTGAGCAACCAGCCGACGAGCAGGGCCAGGGCGGCGATCAGAATGAAGCCAGCGACTTGTTTCTCGCGCCCGTCCGCCGCGTCCGGCTCGGTGGCGGCGATCCACTCGAACGTCTCCAGCATGCCGGTTTGAATCGGTCGCGGCCGCCAGCCCAGTTCGGCGCGTGCCTTGTCGGATCGCCCGGCATAGGTGGCGCCTAGCGTGCGGAAAAGCGCGCCGCTGAAAGCTTCGTGCAACGAGAAAATCGATTGCGCTCGGCCGGCCACCGGAGCCAGACCGCGGGCATAGCGCGCCGGAATGCGGGCCACGGGACGAGCTTTGCCGGTCAGCTGGGCCCAAAAATCAACCATCTCACTCAGAGGTATGGCCGGGCCGGCCAGGATATAGCTTTGACCGAGGCGTCCCTTCTCGGCGGCCAGGATATGCCCTTCGGCCACGTCGTCGACGTAAGCATAGGTGATAATGGTTTCCGGCCCCGGCAAGACCGGCAGCAATCCCCGATAGAACAGGCGCATTATTTCGACCAGCCAACTGTTGTCGCCGGGGCCATAGACCCCGCCGGGCATGACGATGATGATCGGCGCGCCTTGCAGGATGAGAGATTCGGCCACTTCGTAATGGGCCAGCCATTTAGTGCGATCATACTCCGACAGGAACGGCGCTCCGGCATAATAGGTCTCGTCGGGCACCTGGCCCTGCGTGTCGCCAAAGACGGCCACGGTGCTGGTATAGACGATGCGCGGCACGCCCAGCTCATGGGCCAGCTCCAGCGCGTTGCGCGTGCCGCCGACGTTGACGGCTTCGGCCCGGACGATGCCCTCGGGGGTGAAATCATAGACGCCGGCGATGTGGAAGACGACGTCGCTGCCGGTCATCCCGCCACGCATGGAATCCCGATCGGTAACGTCGCCGATGACGACGTTGGCTCCCTGGCCGCGCAACAGCCTCGCGCCCGCTTCCGAGCGAGCCAGGGCACTCACCTGATAGCCGCGCTCGACCAGGCGTCGCACGACGGCCCGGCCGATGAATCCTGTTCCGCCGGTTACAAATGCTTTCATAGGGCCTCCCTCTCTATTCATTATGCTGGATTATATCCGCGAATGCCATGATGGTCAGGACAATGGCCTCCGAGGGAATGTGGCCCCGGTTCTTGTTTGTGGGCCAGAGAAAACAGGGGCGACGGAGCCGGTTAAGAAACCAGCGTCACCAGGGAAGTAGTTTCTAAAAACTTGCTTGCTTCGTAGAAATGGCGAAGTGACATGAGTATTTGGTATAGTATGGTGTACTGTTATCTTGTCTGTAAGGTTCCGAATTTATATTACTCACGGCGACTATGGTGGGTCTGTCACGTCTCGAACAACATTAGCCCACCTATCCCTCATCAGCATGGACGATTCGGTCAGCGACATTATTCAAACTGGGACAGCGTGGGCGGCCCGTATCATCGGCATCAGCATCATCGTGCTCGTGGGCCTGCAAATAGGGCTTTTCCTGCTCTTGTTCGCTGTTTTGGGAGCACAGGAGGCGGCCGAGCGGCTGGCGGAACTGGTGCTGGCGGTTTTGTTTACGCTTTTATTGGGGGCCGTGGCCCTTTACGCGATGGGGCAGGTGCGGATGTCCATGGTGCGCGATGCTAGCCTGGCCGTAGACCAGGAGCTGCGCGAGTTGAAGTCGGCTAATGATCGGGCGCAGTCCTTGCAGCGAATGGCCTCCACGCTCAGCGCGACCTTGAGCTTTGAGCGGGTCGTTGAGCAATCGCTGGACGTGTGCAGCCTGGCTTTGGAAGAGATGGGCATCCCGCGTGATTCGCTGGTCGGGGCTGTCTTCCTGTATGAGGAGGGCTTCTTGCGGCCGATCGCCCGCCGGCGCTTTCCGGGGGGCGACAGTGGTCAAGTCATCGCCGGTAAACAAGGTGTTGTGGGGGCGGCCCTCCGCCAGGCCGAGCCGGTGGTCACCAATAATCCGCAAGACGACCCCGAGCTGCGGGTGTACGAAGCGTTTCGCGAGTGTTTGACGGCCGCCTGCGTGCCGCTGCGCGCCGGGTTCCAACTGTTCGGGGCCATGGTGCTGGGCACCGACACGGCCGTGCACTTCGAGCGCGAGCACATTGACCTTTTCAAGGCAGTCGGCGATCAGGCCGTGATCGCCTTGCAAAACGCCCAGCTCTATCAGCGACTGGAGGCCGAAAAGCAACGCCTGATCGAGGCGGACGAGGAGGCGCGCAAGGAGTTGGCGCGCGATCTCCACGACGGGCCGACCCAGAGCATCGCCGCCATCGCCATGCGCATGGGCTTCGCCCGCACGATGATCGACAACGACCCCGCACGCGCCAAAGAGGAGCTGCTCAAGGTCGAGGCGCTGGCCAAGCGCACGTCAGCCGAAATTCGGGGGATGCTGTTCACTTTGCGGCCGCTTGTCCTGGAAGCTCAGGGCTTGGGGCCGGCGGTCGATGCCCTGTTGCGCCGCTACAGTGAGAGTGATGGCATCGAAATGCACCTCATCGGCGCGGAGAGCGGCGCGTTGCTGAGCAAACGGGCTCAGACTGTGGCCTTTGCCATCATCGAGGAAGCGCTGAACAACGCGCGAAAGTATTCGAAGGCGACGCTCATCGAGGTTCGCCTGTGGCAGACGGACGGATTATTTGCGGCCGCGGTGCGCGATGACGGCGTCGGCTTCGACACGTATGACATCAATCGCGACTATAGCACGCGCGGCAGCCTGGGCATGGTCAATATGCGCGAGCGCGCCGAGCGCATCGACGGTTCCTTGCGCGTCGAATCCACTCCCGACTCGGGCACGACGGTGACTCTGGTCGTTCCCCTGGACAAGCACGGCGCGGGTATGGAGACGGATGAGGAAGAGGCGGAAGAAGAGCCGCAACCGATCCATGCCGGGCCATAAATTGTTCGCGCCGGTTATCTCCAGCCGGTTTTTTCTGCTCATCATCTTGTTACCCAGTCTCCTTGGTTATGCCTTGATGGCCGCCTGGTTCCCCCTGCGGCCGAACGTGGCGATGATTCCTCCCGGCGACATCCGCACGTTTGCGACGACGCTGCCGGCCGGGTTGGCCTATGCATCTCTGGTGCTGGCTCTTTTTGGGCTGTTGGTGTGGGCCTTTCGTTGGGCGAAAAGCGATGGAATGGGGCCAAAGCCGTTGCCTTTCATTCTTGCCGGAACGCTGTTGCTGGCCTTGCCCCTGATTTGGGCTTACCCAGTCAACGCGACGGACATCTTCGGCTATGTGATACGCGGCCGCATCACCAGCGCCTACGGCGAAAGCCCCTTTTCTTCGCCGGCAGCGGCGTTCGTTGGCGATCCGTTCATGCCGCTGGTCGGGGAGTGGGCCGGCGACACCACCCCCTACGGGCCGCTGTGGGAGCTGATCGCCGCCGGGCTGACGGCCATATCCGGCGACAACCTGCTCCTGGGCGTCTTGTTGTTCAAAGGGCTGTCGCTGGCTTGCTTTCTGATCACCACTGTGCTTATCTGGCGTCTCTTGCCGGCCGGCCGCGCGCGCAGCGCCTTCACCCTCCTCTGGGCGTGGAACCCGGCGCTGCTGCTGACGTTTGTCCTCGACGGACACAACGATGCCTTGATGCTGCTTTGGTTATTGCTGGGAGTGTGGGTGGCGGGGCGCGGCCGGCTGCTGTTCGGCTTTCTGGTGATGACGCTGGCCGTGCTGACCAAGCCGGTGGCTGCCCTGGCGCTGCCGTTTTTCTTTCTGGGGTTCATGCGTGGGATACCCGCGGGCCGGCGCAGGTGGCAGTTTGGCCTGGCCGCGTTGGGCGGGGCGATTTTGCTGGCCTGGCTAGCTTTTTGGCCGTGGGCCGGAACAGCCAACGGGCCTTTGGGAACGGCGACTGAACTGGCGGCGCGACTGGCCCGCGAGGCTAACGGTGGGGCTGGTTACTCGCCCTCTGTATGGATCTATGTAGTGCTCGGGCGGCGGGTCACTATCGAGATAATCGGCCTCGTCTTGCGGGTACTCTTCGTGGCGCTTGGCCTGGGACTGGCCTGGTTGGGCGCGCGCGGCCGGGCAGCCTTTCGTGGTGTGGCCGATGTCTTCTACGGGTACGTGGTGACGGCGCTGAATTTCCGCATCTGGTATGCCGTGTGGCCCTTCGCCTGGCTCATCCTGGACGCCGGGCAACAGGCCGAGCACACGAATTCGATCCCGGCCGTCAATTATCGCATGGGCGTGGGCTTTTGGTTTTTGCTGACCACCCAACTGTCAGTGGTCGTGTACGGCCACCTGCGGGTTTACCTCCTGGGCGGCGACCAGGGCCTGGCACATTTGATCGGCGTGCCCCTCGTATTCGGCTTGCCCTGGGTTCTGGCGGCCCTGCCCTGGCTCAGCCTCTCACGACCCGTTCACGTCGCTTAACGGAACTTTCATAGCGATGGGCAGCCGTTTCTGCTATCCTTCCCTATTAGCGATGTCCGGTCGGCGGCTGTAACGTTGCGCCGGACCGATGACTGGAACATGGTCTTTCTACAGCAGATTATCCAATTACTGAGCCGGCCGCCGGGCAGCGTCATCTATCACTTGTTGACCCTCTTCGCGCTGCAAGTGGTGTTGGCGCTCTCGTTTGCGCGCTGGCAGCGGGACGCCAACGACGAATCCGCACGGCGCATGACTTTCGCCGCGGGCGGCATTCTGCTGGCACGTCTCATCTTGTTGTTTGCCGGCCTCATGGTGGAAGGCGATCCCGCCCGCGCCCGCATCGTTCTGCCGCCACTGGAGCAAGCCATCGATATGGCAACGGTTTTGCTGCTCGTGTGGGGGCTGGCGGCGCTGGCCATGCACCGGCCGCGGTTGGCCGACGGCTTCTTGCTGGTCAGTCTGGTGGTGGTGGCAGTGATGTTCCTGTTTTTCTTCCAGGACTGGCAAAATCGCGTGGCGGCCACCGGAGTAGCGACTGCCTACGTCGGCACGATTCAGGCCTACGTTTGGGGGGTGCTGCAGATGGCGATCCTGGCCGCCGGCCTGGTCTGGCTGTTGCTGGAGCGCGGCAGCCGGTTTACGCTGCGGCCGATCATCGTGGCCGTCGTTCTGTTGGCCCACGTAGCTAATTTCTTCAACTATCCCGAGATCATCCCATCCGGCACCGAGATCGTCTACTGGCTGCGTCTGGGATACATGGTGGCGTTTCCGCTGTGGGCGGTGCAGGCCTACCGCGACAACATCCGCGGCCTGTTGACGCCCTCGGAGGCCGGCCGCCTGCAATCGATTCAGTTGGCGCACAATCTACATCTGGCGACCAGCGTCATTAGCGCCCGCATACCCGAATTGCGGCTGGAACAGGCGCTGGATATGGTCACCGGCCTGGTGACCACGCGCCTGGCGGCCATTGGTTTCATCGACGAGAAACACCCGCAGCGGGTCGTCTTCAGCCAACTGCGTCCCGCGCCCGCGCGTGACACCGGTTACGGCCGGCAAATCAACCTGTCCGATCACGCCGCTTTTCGTCTGGCTTATGAACAACAGCGCGGCATCGAACTTCTGCCGCGTGGTGTGGGCGCGCGGCAGGCCCACGAACTCTCGCAGCAGTTTAACGCCGGCGCATTCGGCCCAGTGTTCGTGGAACCGTTGGTTGTGGCCCACCAATGCCTCGGCTTCCTGCTGCTGGCCGCGCCGCCGACGGTGCAGAACTGGTCGGAACGCGATCGCGCCATCATTCCGGGCCTGGCGGCTTTCATCGCCCAGGCGGTTGCCAATAGTCGTCGTCTGGAAATGGACGCGGGCAATCAGCCCGGCAGCCGGCCCGAACTCGCGTCGCTGTCGGCCACGGCGATCACGTTGCCGCGCGTTGGTGAGGGCGATGCGGAAAAGGAACGCCTGATGCTGGAGCTGGCCGAGACACGACGGATGCTGACAACGGTCGAGGAGCGAGCGCGCCAGGCCGAGACGGTTGCCGTCTTTCTGCAGCAGCGCGAGCCGGGCCAGCCGACGGCCGCCCGGCCACAGGTTGCCCAGTCGGCGCTCGC
This sequence comes from Promineifilum sp., assembly GCA_017983515.1. Classification (GTDB taxonomy): domain Bacteria; phylum Chloroflexota; class Anaerolineae; order Promineifilales; family Promineifilaceae; genus Promineifilum. The sequence goes on from JAGOBF010000003.1 coordinate 127,041, forward strand.
CACGGCCGTAGATCAGGCCCTGAACGTCGTCCTGCCACTGTTGCGTCAGAAGAACCTGAAGCTGGACATGGTCATTCAGGACGATTTGCCACTGGTGGCCGTTAAGGAGACGATTTTGCGGCAGCTGGTGCTCAGCCTGCTGGAAAACTCGTGCCGGGCGTCCCAGGAGGATGGGAGCATCCTCATTCGCGCTGAATTGATTTCATCCAACGGCAGCGGGCCGGCGACGGGTCGAGCAGTCGCCCTGATGGTGTCGGATGCCGGGTCGGGTATTCGGGCCGAGGACCATGAGCGCGTTTTCGATTCACACTATTATCTGACCGGTGGTCGTCCCATCGTTGGCCTGGGAGACAACAGCAGCAATCTGGCTGTGGTGCAGAAATTGGCTCAAGCCGGCGGCGGCGACTTGCACTTCGAGAGTAAGCCGGGAGCAGGGACGACGTTCACGTTGCGTTTGCCCGCGGCCGAGGTTCGGCCGTGGACACTGCTGAAGACGAAGCAAGAAGTAGGCAAAGTGGTACCGGGCAAGGTTAAGCCGGAGCCGGGCACACCGACAGGCGGAACCACGGACGGCGGATAGCGGACGATGAACACAGACCACCACGCGCAGCGCCGTAGCTGGCAGATTAATATGCTTTTCACCGGGACGGTTATGATCACCGTCTTTCTGGGGCTCATACTCGCTCAACTCGATGCGCTGCAAGTTCGCGCGGCCACGGCGCGCGCGGGGCTGCCCATCATCAATATTCAGGCGACGGCTGTTGCCGTCGGCAACATCATCCCGCTCGATCTGAACCCCCAAATGCCCGTGTCGCCGGCCGAAGCCGTGGCCGTGGGGCCGGCGCCCGACGACCTCAATCCGCGGCCAGAATTCATCACCGGAGTCAGCGAAGAGGGCATCATCTTCACCACATGTGGCGAGGTCCCGGAAGGTTGGCTGCTCTACACGCTGCAGCCGGGGGAATCGCTGGCCTCGCTGGCCGCCGGAACGCAATCGACTGTCGCCGATCTGTCGGCCGCCAATTGTCTGGCCGATGGGCAGGTGACGGCCGGCATGCAGTTGCTGGTGCCGCGACAACCACCGGCCACGCTGTGCGGCCCGCCACAGTGGTGGGTGCGCTATCAGGTGCGGCCGGGCGATACGCTCGGCGCGCTGGCCGCCAATCGGGGCACGACTATCGACGAGATTTTGCGCGCCAACTGCCGGGATTCGCTGGATCTACAGGCCGGGCAATCGATCTTCCTGCCGTCCGGCTCTCCGTCCGACGGCGTGGCGCCGATCCCTCAACCCTCGTTAACCCCGTTGCCGACAGCGACGGCCGTGCCCACGCTTGTTCCCTTGCCGACGGCCACAACTGGGCCTGGGCAGCCACCCCCGACGGTTGCGCTGCCGACAGCCCCGCCGCCCACCGCGCCGGTCGCCAGCCCCGTTCCGCCCACGGCCACGCCGCCGGTGCCGCCCACGACCATCCCGCCGACCCTGACGCCGATACCGCCGACAGCGCCGCCACCGACTTCGCCGCCACCGACGGCCGTCCCGCCGACCAATCCAGCACCGACCAATCCACCACCAACCAGCCCGCCGCCCACGGAGCCGCCGCCCACGGCGACTGTGCCGCCGCCAACATTGCCGCCACCGACTCTGCCACCGCCGACAGCAGTGCCCACGGATCCGCCGCCGACCGATCCCCCACCTACTGATCCACCGCCGACCGATCCGCCGCCCACTGACCCGCCGCCGACGGAACCGGCTTCGCCCGAGGGGGGCGGGTGATGCGCTCGTCGGCCGGGGGGCAACTTGGAGATAAGGGACGCTGTGCTATAATTCTCCTTCGGCTTCGGGTAGCTCAGATCCATCGGGAAGAACCGTCCCGAAACGGGCGGTTTATCCGGCAGCACCTTACAGTCGCCGACGTACTGCAAATCGCCGGCGTGAACGAGAAAATTCAGAATGGGTGATATCGAAGAGCTGCGGCAGTCGATTCTGGACAAAGTTGCCGACTACTACGAAAAAGCTCACCACAACCGGTCATTCGAGCCGGGCCAGACAACCGTAAACTACGCCGGTCGTGTCTATGACGAGACGGAGATGCAGAACATGGTTAGCGCCGTGCTCGATTTCTGGCTCACTGCCGGGCCTTATGCCGAGGAGTTCGAGAAGCAACTGGGCGACTTTATCGGCGTACGCGAAGTCGTGCCGGTCAACTCCGGCTCGTCGGCCAACCTCGTGGCCTTGACGACGCTATGCTCGCGCAAACTGCCCGAGGGCTTGCGCCCCGGCGACGAGGTTATCGCGCCAGCCGTAAGCTTCCCCACCACGGTCAATCCGATCATTCAGAACCGCCTGACGCCGGTATTCATCGACAGTTGCCTGGGCGATTTTAACCTGGACATTTCGCAACTGGAAGCGGCCGTGTCGCCGCGCACGCGCGCTCTGGTGTTCGCCCACACGTTGGGCAATCCGGCTGATATGGACGCCGTGATGGACTTTGTGAGACGGCACGATCTGTTTTTGCTGGAAGATACGTGTGACGCGCTGGGGTCAAAGTGGGACGGCCGCATGGTGGGTACGTTCGGCGAGCTGGCGACGCTCAGCTTCTACCCGGCCCATCACATTACGATGGGTGAGGGGGGGGCGGTCTACACGGATCGGCCGAAGTTGGCCAAGATCGCTCGCGCTGTCCGCGATTGGGGACGGGATTGCTGGTGCGGCTACGACAACCCCGTCAACGGCAAGTGCGGCACCCGCTTCGAGCGGGAGATTCCGGGCATCCCCGGGTTCTATGACCATCGCTATCTCTATTCCGAGATCGGTTATAACCTGAAGCTTACCGACCCGCAGGCAGCAATGGGCCTGGCGCAGTTGCAGAAGCTGCCCGAGTTTATTCGCCGGCGCAAGGAAAATTTCGCCTATCTGTACGAGGGCCTGAAGCCCTATAGCGAATTTCTGATGTTGCCGACGTGGCACCCGAAAGCCGACCCGTCATGGTTTGCCATGCCGCTGCTGGTGCGCGAGGACGCGCCGTTCATGCGTCACCAGCTGACCCGTTTTCTGGAAGCCAATCGCGTCCAGACACGACTCATTTTTGCCGGCAACATCCTGCGCCAGCCAGCCTATGCCGATATCGAGCACCGGGTCGTCGGCGAGCTGACCAATTCGGATCAGGTGATGCGCGGCGGCTTTTTTGTCGGCGTCTATCCGGGCCTGGATCGGCCGCGTCTGGACTATATGCTCGATATCTTTGGGCGATTTTTCAAGCAATTGTAAGAAAGCCTCCTGGCTCGGCGATCTTGGGAACGCCGCGGGATTCGGGTGGGTATGGACAAAAAGAAACTTTCCGTCATCATTTGCTGCTATAACGAGCGGACGACGATCCGCGACATTATCGACCGGTCACGCGCTGTCGAGTTGGGCGCGGGCTGGACGCGCGAAATCCTGGTCATCGACAACTTCTCGACCGATGGGACGCGCGAGATTCTGCAACAAGTCGATGACCCGCAGATTCGCACCATCTACCACGAGCGGAATATGGGCAAGGGGATGTCGATACGCACCGGCATCGCTCATATGACCGGGGACTACATGATCATCCAGGACGCCGACGCGGAGTATGACCCGGCCGAGCACCCGCGGTTCTGTCGCAAGGCCGACGAGACGAACGCCGCGGCCATCTTCGGTTCGCGCGTGCTGGGCGGCAAGGTCAAATACAAATACGCCCACGCCTATCTGGGCGTCCGCGTGTTGACGACGATTACCAACCTGCTCTTCGGCGGTCACCTGACGGACGTGGCGACAGCCACCAAAATGGTGCGCGGCGACGTGGTCAAGTCGCTTAATCTGACGACGACGGATTTCAATCTGGATTTCGAGCTGCCCAACAAGATCCTCCTCGCCGGCCACGATATTATCGAGATACCGATCAGCTATAACCCACGAACCTACGCCGAGGGCAAGAAAATCAAGGCCAGCGACGGCTTGCGGGCGCTGAAAACCATGTTGCGCGATCGGTTGGGGCTGACGCCCGTGCTCAAGCCTGACCAGCCCGGCGTCAGCCGGATCGCGCGGGACGTACTGTAAGGTTGGTTGTAACTTGCGGCGGCTATAGTTCATCGGGTGCGTCCCCCGGATATTCGCGCTATACTGTACTGTTGCGCGCCCGATGAATGGCGGTGGCCCAATTGAAAATTGAGTGAAGCCGGCGGATTGGTTGGCTGATAAACCGGCCAAACCGTCGTTTGCGCGCGCGAAGCGCCATTACAAAAGAGAGAAAGCGGGATCTATGAAAATCGTCATCACCGGTTCGATCGCCTTTGATTATCTCATGTCGTTTCCCGGCAAGTTTCATGATGCGTTCGTGGCCGACAAACTGGAAAAGATTAGCCTGAGCTTTTTGGTGGATTCGCTCAAACGGCAGCGCGGCGGCACCGCGCCCAACATCGCCTACACGATGGCCCTGCTGGGCGACCGGCCGGCGATCATGGCCACGGCCGGGCAGGATTTTGGCGAATACCGCGTCTGGCTCGAAAGTAACGGCATCGATACCTCGGCCGTCGTCGACATCGAAGACGAGTTTTGCGCCTCCTTCTTCGTCAATACCGACGAGGATAACAACCAGATCGCCAGCTTCTATACGGGAGCCATGGCCCATGCTGGCAAGCTGACCTTTACCCGCTATGCCCCCGATGCCGACCTGACGATCATCACGCCCAACGATCCCACGGCGATGCTCAATTATGTGCGCGAGTGCAAGCTGCTGGGTCTGCCGTTCATCTACGACCCCAGCCAGCAGACGGCCCGTATCACCAGCGAAGATATTTGTGAGGGCATCGACGGCTGCTATTTACTGTCGAGTAACGAGTATGAATTCCAGCTGATCCAGGAGAAAACCGGCCTGAGTGAGAAGGATATTCTCGACCAGGTGGGTGGGCTGGTGATGACGATGGGTTCAGCCGGCTCGCGCCTGGTGATCGACGGCCGCGAGGAGTTCATCCCGGTGGCGCCGACGCGCTGGGTCTCCGAGCCGACTGGCGCGGGCGACGCCTATCGAGCCGGGCTGATGCGCGGCATGCAACTGGGCTTGCCCTGGAGCGTGGCCGGGCGGATGGGCGCGCTGGCCGCCGCTTACGTGCTGGAGCAATTCGGCCCGCAAAATCACTTTTTCACGCGCGAAGAGTTCGTCGCGCGCTATCGCGAATCATTTGACGACGAGGGAGCGCTCGACGTGCTCCTTCTGGATCCTCAACTAATCCCCATGCCTTTGCCCGCCGCTCGTTAGTCGCCGGGCAACAGGCCATTCCAAGGAGTAAGTAATCGCAATGGACTTTGATGTCAAAAATATCGACCTGGCGCCCGGCGGCCGGCACCGTATCGACTGGGCCGAGCTGGAAATGCCGGTGTTGCGCGGAGTGCAGAAGCAATTTGGTGAAGACCGGCCGTTTGCCGGGTTGCGCATCAGCGCCTGCATGCACGTGACGACCGAGACGGCCAACCTGATGGTCAGCCTGCAGGCCGGCGGGGCCGACGTCGTATTAAGCGCCAGTAACCCGCTGAGCACCCAGGACGACGTGGCCGCGTCGCTGGTCAGCCACTATGAGATCCCTGTCTACGCCATCAAGGGCGAAGACAACGACACCTATTTCAAGCACATCAACGCCGTGCTCGATCACAACCCCCACATCGTCATGGACGATGGAGCCGATTTGGTCAGCACGATCCACAAGAGCCGCCGCAATTTGATCGATACGATGCTGGGCGGCACCGAGGAGACGACGACGGGCATCATTCGCCTGCGGGCCATGGCCCGCGACGGCGCGCTCAAGTTCCCCATGATGGCCGTCAACGACGCGCTCACCAAGCACATGTTCGACAATCGCTACGGCACGGGCCAATCGACGATTGACGGCGTCATCCGCGCGACCAACGTGCTGATCGCCGGCAAGAACGTCGTCGTGGCCGGCTACGGTTGGTGCAGCCGCGGCATCGCCATGCGCGCGCGTGGCCTGGGGGCCAACGTCATCGTGACCGAGATCGATCCGCTTAAGGCGCTGGAGGCGGTGATGGATGGCTATCGCGTTATGCCCATGAACGAGGCGGCCCCCATCGGCGACATCTTCGTCAGTGCCACGGGCGACATCCACGTCTTCGACGAGCATCATTTCATGACGATGAAGGACGGCGCGTTGCTGGCTAATTCTGGCCATTTCGACGTGGAGATCAACAAGCCGGCGCTGCGCGCGCTGGCCGTCGACGAGCCGAAGCGGGTGCGGCCGTTTGTTGAGCAATTCAAGATGAAGCACAACGGCCACCGGATCAACCTGCTGGGCGAGGGCCGCCTGATCAATCTGGCTGCGGCCGAAGGACATCCGGCGTCGGTAATGGACATGAGCTTCGCCGGGCAGGCGATGGCCGCCAAGTATCTGGTCGATAACAAGGGCCAGTTGGAGAATCGTGTCTACACCGTGCCACAGGAAGTCGATCAGGAGATCGCCCGCATCAAGCTGGACGCGATGGGTATCCAGATCGATACGTTGACCGAACAACAGGCCGCCTATCTCGATTCCTGGGAAGAAGGCACCTGATCGTTTAATCCTTCGCGATTGACCGGCCGGCGCGATGGCTTTTACGAGCCGTCGCGCCGGCCGCCTTATGGGAAGTCGGAAAGCAGTTAGTGGGTCGCCAGGCCGTCATGACCGTACCAAGAGACCATCACGTAGGCGACCGCACCGGCATGGTGCGGTTGGCGCGCATTCTCTCCAACATCATCAGTCCTCCGATCATGTTCGCGCTGATTGGTCTGGCTCTGGGCGTCTATGAGCGTTCCTTCTGGCCGGGCCTGGCCTGGGGAATCGTTTACAGCTTGCTCATCGCCCTGACGCCGATGCTGGTCATCTTCTATCTCCTGCGTATCGGCCGCGTTAGCGACCTGCATATGAGCGCCACGAACGAACGCCACATCCCTTACGTGACGTCGGTCACCACCGGGGCGCTGGCTTACGTGCTTCTGGTGTTTTTCGACGGCCCTGTTTTGTTGCGCTGCCTGGCGATCTTGAGCGTTATCACCCTCGGCACGCTGGGGCTGATCAATACGCAATGGTTGATCAGCATCCACGCCACGGCCGCCGCCGCCACCTGGATGATCGCCACGCTGGTCTTCGGTTGGCTCACCGGTCTGCTCCTGTTGCCCTTACTGGTGCTAATCGCCTCGATTCGTCTCTATCTGAAGCGTCACACGCCGGCACAGGTGCTGGTGGGGATCGCCCTGGGCTTTTCCACCGTCTTGCTGATGCGCCTGTTCGGTTGCTTCATTCCCTGACGGTGACTCATGTTTGAGCAAGAGCGCTTCATTGGTCGTTTGCAGCGGCACGTGCAGGCCGATCCCGCGGTGCAGGTCTGTTTCCTCTATGGCTCCTTCGGCCGCCGCGCCGACGATGCTTTCTCCGACGTCGACATCGCGCTGGTCTATGCCGATGCGGCCGAGCGCGAGAAAGCCTGGGCAGAACGGCAGGAGTTCGCCAGTGCCGCCATGCCCTACGTCGCCGTGCGCTCCTTCGACGCGAGCCACGTGCGCCCCTATCTCCACGTCGCCCTGTACAGCAACGGCACGAAGGCCGACTTCAGTTTCGAGACGATGGACGGCCTGTCGCCCAATCCCAAGGACAGGGAGTTGCGCATTCTGAAAGACAGCGGCCGCTGGGGCGAGCAACACCAGGCGGCTTCGTCACGCCTGGCCCCGGCCCAACCCTACATCAGCCCGGCCGATCTGACCGATCTGGACAACCGCTTCTGGGTCATGCTGTGGGATGCCTTACGCCTGCTGAAGCGCGGGGACGCCGACAAACCGTTTGCCACCTACTTGCGGCTGCTCTTTTTCACGTTACCGCCGCTGCTGGAGGCGTTGCCGCCCGAAGAGCCGGCCCGCCAGGGGCTGGTGCAGGCCACGTACAGCCGCGATGCCGCAGCTACAGCGCGCGGCTTGGGGGAGTTGCTGGAGAGCTACCTGGCGGCGCGCGCGGCCGTCATCCGGCGGCAGAATTTGATGTTTCCGATCAATACCGCTTTCGAGTCCGAAATTCGGCGTCTTGTGGAGCGGATGGCGCGGTAGACGGCGGAAGGAACCACAGATTAGAGATGACGGGTGCTGCCAGTCCATGGTTAGCTCTGCTCTAGTGTTCCGAGCCAGGCCTTCACCGAATTAATGGGCGGCTCTGTTTCATCGGCTTCGAACCATTTGATACGCGGGTCGTCGCGGCGAAACCACGTCGCCTGCTGCCGCGCGAAGCGGTGGGTCTCGAACTTGATGCGCTCAACGGCCGCGTTCAGGCTCATCTCGCTCGCCAGATGGGCCGACAGTTGCCGGTAGCCGAGTCCGGTCATCGACGGCAAATCGCGGCCATAGCCGGCGTCGCGCAGCTGGCGCACCTCGTCGAGCAGCCCGGCGGCCATCATGGCGTCGACGCGAGCATCGATGCGGGTATAGAGCGATTCGCGATCGCGTGTCAGACCGAGCATCCGAATGTTGTAGGACGGCGGCGTTTTGCGCTGCAGTTCGGAGATGGACCGTCCGCTGACCAGCGTTACCTCCAAGGCGCGAACCACGCGGCGCACGTTGCGCGGGTCGATGCGCGACGCGGCGACCGGGTCGAGCGCGGCCAGCCAGCGGCCGGGTTCGCCTTCGTCTAATCCCTCCAGCGCGGCCCGCAGCGCCGGCTGCGGAGCCACCTCGGGAATGCCCCAGCCCTCGACGACGGCCCAGACGTACTGCCCCGTGCCGCCGACCAGGATGGGCAGCCGGCCCCGAGCCAGGATGTCCTCGATGGTTCGATAGGCCAGTCGCTGGTATTGGCCCAGACTTAGCGTTTGATCGGGATCGCAGACATCGATGAGGTGATGGGGCACGGCGGCACGTTCGGCGGGCGTGGGTTTGGCCGTGCCCACGTCCATCCCACGGTAGAACAGGCGCGAGTCGGCCGAGACGATCTCGCCGTTGAAACGCCGCGCCAATTCGAGCGAGAGCGCGGTTTTACCCACGGCCGTGGGGCCAATGAGGACGAGCAGGAGACGATCCATATGCCGCGTCACCAGCCCAGGACGGCGTCGGGGATGTGCTCGCAGCGCAGCAGCAGGCCGCGCTCATCCAGTTCAACGGCCACCAGATCGATGCGCCAATTGACGTCATCGAGGTCGTTGTCGGCGACGTACTGCTGTCCGAGTTCCATGAGCTTTTGGGCCTTGTGGGGCGTCAGAGCCTCTTCCGGCGCGCCGAACGCGCGGCCGCGGCGCGTTTTCACCTCCACAAAGGCCACCGTCTCACCGTCGCGGGCCACGATGTCGATCTCGCCGCCCCGTCTTCTCCAGTTGCGGGCCAGGATGACCAGACCTTTAGCCTCCAGATGAAGCACGGCGACGTTTTCGCCCCATTGACCGAGAAGGCGGCGGGTGTCGGGAGGGCGATCACTCATCAGTTTGCCGGCCGGTAACCTGGGCGACGAGCGATAACCAGCGGTGCGTAGCCGATTCAGCATCGTCGGCCGGTCGAACGAGTTCGTCCCACTGTTCCCGCAAGGCGCCCCATTTCTCCGTCCGGCGCGTCCAGTGGCCGTGTTCCTTTTGGCGCTGCTGGTCGGGCCGGGATGCCAGCAGTTCCTCGTACAGGTTGGCCGTCTGGGCCACCGTGCGGTGGATATCGAAGCGTTCGCTGGCCCGGCGGGCGTTGTCGCCCATCGCCTGCGTTCGCGCCGGGTCATTCATCAGGGCGACGATGGCCGCATCCAGGCCATCGGCATCGCCGGCCAGATAGCCGGTAATCCCTGAGTCCACGCTGTCGGAGATACCCGGCGAATGAACAGCGGCGATGGGTTTCCCGGCGGCCATCGCCTCGATGACCGTCAGGGGGTGCACCTCGCTGGTGGAGGCAGTGGCGAAAGCGTCGGCCGCGGCCAACCAGTTGGGGACCTCATCGTAGGCAACGACTCCGCAAAAGTGGACGGCCGCGGACAGGCCGAGTTCTTCGGCCAGTTGACGCAAGTCGGCCTCTTGTGGCCCTTTGCCGATCAGGCCCAGATGCAACTCCGGGATCAATTGATGCGCCGCGACAAATTGCCGCAGAAGGGTATCGATTCGCTTTTCCGTCGAGAATCGCCCGACGTAGAGTAGGAGACGCGCTGACTTCGGCAAGCCGTAGTCGGCCTTGGTGCGGGGCTGCGACGGATGCAGGAACGGCTCTCGCTCGATGCCGTTCTCGATGACCACGATTCGCGCCCGCACGCCGAACTCCTGCAAGACGCGCCTTACGCCTTCAGACGGGGCGATAACCACGTCGGCCAGGTCAGTATACTCCGGCCAGATTTGGCGCATGATGGCATCGGCCGCGGGTTGTGGCAGAGCGGTGTAGGTGCCCGTGTAGAGATCGTAGCGGGTGTGATTGGTGTAGACGATGGGACAGTTGACGTAGCGATGGGCCAACTCCACGCTCATCAGCAGGTGATGGCAGTGGACGATGTCCATTTGGGTCAGCAGGGCCTGCGCCTCGCGCGTGTAGCTGTTGCTCAGATAGTAGCCATACCCACCCAGCCGGATGCCGGGGGAGCGAATGATGCGGTTGGCCTGGTCGGTGTCGGCCTGTTCACCCAGCGTAAAGATGGTGACCTCGTGGCCAAGGGCCTCAAGACATTTTTTGTAGAGGGTCACCATGTGAACGGCCCCGTTGACCACGGTCTGATCATAAGTGGCCGAAACCATGCCGATGCGCATATTGCTCCTGAGCTGCGATCCGATTTGGCGGCAGGGGCCTAATTGGCCTCGAGTTCGTCTGATTGTAGACGCAACTGATATTGCCTGACCAGCCAGTCGGTATTGCGAATCTTAGTCGCCAGTTCCGAGGCCAGATTGCGCATAAGCCTGTATCCGAGAACAGGATAGGTTTCGCACAGGCGCATGAGCTGGTCGCGCCGCAGCCGCAGCAGCAGGGTATCGTCGCGGCTGACGCGAATGGTGGCCGAGCGCACACCCTGGTCGACCAGGGCCACTTCGCCCACGATCTGCCCCTGGCGCAACTCGGTGAGCACGACCGGCTCCATGCGCTCCCGGTCGCCGGCCGCGCCGACCGTGCCCGGATTGACCAGCACCTCGACCCCGCCGCGGCCGATGATGTACATCTCATCCGATTGATCGTTTTCGGACAGCAAAACGTGACCCTCACCATAGGTCACCGGCGTGCATAAAGCGGCCACCAGCGTCAACTGGGCCTCATTGAAATTATCGAAAATTTCGGTTGTCGCCAGGATGGTGCGAACGCTGGGCTGCATACAGATTGATCTCCACTGGCTTAGACCGCGGTTTCTTCGTTGGCGTTTCGCCCATAGACGACGCTGGCGCCCTTGAGACGGCCCAGCGCCCATTCGGCCAGGACGATGCCGCCGATGAAAAGTAGATCGACGGCGATGGCGATGGAGAAGGCCGTGCCCAGATATCCGAATAGAACAGTCACCGGACGCGCCAGATGGTCGAGCAGGGCGGTCGACTGTCCCAGATAGGCCACGACGGCCGAGATAATCCCCATGATGACCAGAAAGGCGGGCCAGGCGTGGCGGTCGGAGCGGCTGGGCAACATGGCGTTGCTGACGGCGAAGATGAGATAGAGCCAGACGAGGACGTTGGGCGTCGCCAGGAGTTGAGCGACGGCGTCGGTCAGGATATTGACATCGCCGGCGCGAATGGCATCGGCCAGGCTGGTGACGCTGAATACCTGGCGGCCGATGAGCAGGATGACGACTGTCCCGGCCAGCAGGGGGGCCGCGCCGATGAGGCTCTCGCGGACGGGGCCGACGTGTCGCCCTTTGTAGTATTCGACATAGCCCAGCTGGAGCGACCCGTCGGGCTGCCGGCGCGGCAAGAGTGACACGCCGCCGGTGCGCACACCCAGCAGGGTGGCGACCAGCCAGTGGCTGGCTTCGTGCAGGAGCACGCCGGGAAAGAGGACAACGGCATAGATGATCACGGCCCAGTCGGCGCGACCGACCAACAACAGGCTGACGCCGTGCAGGTGGGCGTGAATCCAGCGCTGCATGAAAAGCAGACACAGCAGCGCCACGGCCGCCCACAGGATAGGCATCAGAGGGTCATTCATCAGGCTAGACCATCAGGCTAGACGACGGCCGCACGGACGAGTTGGATGAAGGACGGCTTGAGCGAAGCGCCGCCGACCAGCGCGCCGTCGATGTCGGCCATACGCATGTAGTCGGCGATATTGTCTTCGGTCACGCTGCCGCCGTACTGAATGCGGATGGCCTGGGCCGTGTCGTGGCCGAACAGGTCGGTCAGCACGTCGCGGACGCTGGCGCGGATGATGTCGCCCGCCTGTTGGGCTGTGGCCGAGCGGCCGGTGCCGATAGCCCAGATGGGTTCGTAGGCGACCACGCATACGGCCGCCTGCCAGGCATCGAGGCCGGCGAAGGCGGCGCGGACCTGGCCGCTGACAAAGGATTGAGTCTCGCCCGCCTCGTTCTGGGCCAGGCTCTCGCCAACGCAGACGATGGGGATTAGGTTGTGTTCCAGCGCGGCCTTGATCTTCCGGTTGACGCCCTCATCGGTCTCGCCGAACAGGGCCCGGCGCTCGGAATGGCCAAGGATGACGTAGCGACACAGGCCCTGAAGCATGGTCGGGGAGATTTCGCCGGTGTAGGCTCCGCTGACCTCGTAGGACATATTCTGCGCGCCGACGCCGATCTTCGTCCCGTCCAATGCCTGGGCGACGGCGGGAATGGCGATAAAGGGCGGGCACACGGCGATGTCGATGCCGTCGATGCTGTTCAGTTGGGGGGCTATTTCCCGCACGAAGGCCGCGGCGGCGTCGGCCGTTTTGTTCATTTTCCAGTTTCCGGCAACAAATGGGGTTCGCATGAGTCTCTCCGTCTGATAGTCAGCCCTGATTTTCCCGCATCAGGGAAAAGAGAAGGTAGGCTGGATGGTTAATTTTAACAGGCGGCAGACACGATGCGGAGCGCAACCCCACATCCATTCCTTTTCGCCCGCTCATTTCACGCTTACGATTATAGGGGAGCTATGGCGCGGCGGCAACGATAGGCGACGGGCGTCAGGCGTGGCGCAAGTACTCTTCAGGCTTGATGGAGATGACCTGGCTGGAGCTGTCGGGCTGCATGCTGACGCCGTAGAGCGTGTTGGCCGCCTGCACGGTGCCGCGATTGTGGGTGATCAGGATGAACTGAATCTGCCGGCTCAGATCGCGAAGCACGTCGCGGAAACGGGTGACGTTGGCCTCGTCGAGGGCGGCGTCGACCTCATCGAGGACGCAGAAGGGGGGCGGGGCGACCTTCAGCAGCGAGAAGATCAGGGCCGCAGCGGTCAGCGACCGCTCGCCACCGGAAAGCAGAGCCAGCCCTTGCTCGCGACGGTTGGGCAAGCGGGCGATGATCTCCACCCCACTGCTGGTGGGGTCGTCGGGGTCAGTCATGGTCAACCGGCCCGAGCCGCCGCCGAACAGTTGCCGGAAGGTCACGTCAAAAATGCCGTTGACTTCCTCGACGGTCTTGGCGAAGGCCTTAGACGTCAATTCGTCCAGCTCGGCGATGACCTGACGTAGTTGGTCATCCGTCTCGGTCAGGTCGCCCACCTGTTGGCTGAGAAAATCATAGCGCTCTTCGGTGGCCTGCAATTCGGCCGGCGCGTCGGGATTGACCGGCCCCATGCGCTGGAGCTGGCCGCGATAGTGGTGGATATTCTCCTCGATATCGGCCGGCAGTTCGGAGATGGCCGGCAACTCCTCGATAATCTCCTGCATCGGCAGGGGGGGCGCGCCGGCCTGCTCGGCGTCGTAGCTCAACGAGACGAGACCCAGGTCGGCGCGGATGCGCTCTTGCAATCCCTCGATCTGGTTCTCGTGCCGCGTCTGGCGAATGCCCGCCTGCGTCAGCTGCGATTCCAGGTCGTGGGCGTGGCGCTGCAAACCGGCCGAGTTGGCTTGCAGCCCCGTCAGGGAGGAGCGATCGGCTTCCATTGACGTCAGAAGGGGATCGAGGGTGTCCTTGATTTGAACCAACTCCTGTTCCAGGACGACGATGCCGGTTTCGTCGGCCGCGCTGCCGAGCGCGTCGAGTTGCTCCTGCAAGCCGCTCAATCGCTGCCGGAGGCGGTTGAGCTGTCCTTCAGCCTGATTGAGCGTGGCCCGGCGGCTATCGACCACAGCCTGCCGGCCGGCCAGGATCGTCTGGGCCGTCGCCACGTATTGGCGCAGACTCTGCTGCTGTTGCTCCACTTCGCCAGTGGGCAGCGCCGCCAACCTGGCGCGCGCCTCGGTCAGTGCCGTCTCCACACGGGTCAGGCGGCCGGTCTGGTCGGCGATAGTCGCTTCGGCCTGGGCCATGCGTGCCTCGGCCTGGGCGCGGGCGGCGGCGCGTTCGTCGCGGCGACGGTCGGCAAATTCGCGCTGGCGGCGCAACTGGTCCAATTGCCGGCGTGCCTCGGCCAACTCCTGGGCGGCGGCTGTCTCGCGGCCGATCAGCTGTCGTTCCTCATCGGCGCGCTCATCGACCTGCTCTTGCAGCTTGTCGATCTCTGCTTGCTGCTTGGCCGTCTCGCCTTCCCGTTGCGTCAGTGTGGTTCGCATCTTCTCTAGCCGGGTTACCTCGTCGCGGCGGCGCGTCTCGCCCGCCAGAATGCCGTCGCCGGCGGCCGAGCCAACCTCCACCAGCCCGCCGCCATAGATGAGCACCCCTTCAGGATCGACCGCGACGTAGCCCGGCGGCCAGCCGGCGGCCAGCCGGTAACCCGTTGGGGCATCCTTCACTAGCAGCACGCCGCCCAATAGCCGTCCGATGAGGGGTCTGACGACATCATCGGCCTCGACGTGTTCATCGGCCCAGCCGATTACGCCCGATTCTCCGGCAACGGCCGGCCGGTTGTTGGGTTGGGCCGGCGCGTCCAGCGCGGCCAGGAGCAGGCGCGCTTCGCTGCCGTCGCGCCTGTGGCGGGCCGTGGCCACGGCCCGCCACAGGCCGTCGCTGTCCGTGACCAGCCAGGCGGCCAGGCGATCGCCCAGGGCGGCCACGATGGCCGGTTCGTGTTGGCGCGGGATTCGTATAAGCGCCGCCAGTCGACCGACTACGGCCTCCGGCTCTAACTGGATGGCTCGGGGGCCACGGCGCTCCAGTTGGGCGACGCGCTCTTCCTGGCGGGCCAGATCGTTGCGCAGCTTGTTGAGCTGCTGTTCGCCGTCGCGCAGGTTCCGACGCAAGGTCTTGATATGGCTGACGCCGGCTTCGCGGTCGCGATTAATTGTCTGGCGTGCAGCTTGCAGGCGAGCGGTCTCTTGCTGGGCTGTCGTCGCCGCCGATTCCAGGCTGACAGTTGTCGCTTTTATCCCGTCGTCGGGACCGGCCGGTTCCGGCTCGCCGGCCAACTCTTCCAGCCGCAAGCGCAGTTGGGCCAGTTGTCCCTGGGCCTGGGCCAGGGTGATCTGTGCCTGGCGGCGCTCTGATTCGGCCCCAGCGACGGCCGCTTGCTCGCGGGCCGTGGCCGAGCGGTGATCTTCAAAGGCAACATGGAATTCTTGCAACTGGGTCTGGTGCGTCTGGAGTTCGGCCCGAGCGGCCAGCAAGTCGGTCGTGGCCGCTTCCAGTTCGCCGCGCGCCGTCTCGGCCGCTTGCTCCAGGAAGGGCGTTTCGCTTTCGGCCTCGGTGATTTGCCGTTGGAGGGCCGCCCGCCGCTCGCGATCGACGGCCTGGGTGCGGCGGGCAGTTTCCACGTCCTGGCGCAAGCGGTCGCGCCGGCCCTGGAGTTCGGCGGCCTGTTGTTGGGCCTGAGTCAGCCGGCCCTGTACGTCGTCGATGCGGCTCTGATGAGCCAGCAATTCACCGCGGGCCTCGGTCCAGACGTGTTCGGCGGCGGCGGCGGCGCTGCGGGCGGCGCGCAAATCGCGCTTGGTCTGTTCCCACTTGTAGCCATACCAGACGCGCAGCAGTTCCCGAAGGTCGGCCGAGATCTGCTCATAGTTGCGGGTGCGGGTGGCCTGGCGCTTCAGGGAGGTGACGCGCGGGCGTAATTCTTCCAGAATGTCGTGGACTCGCTGCAGATTGCGCTGCGTTTCTTCCAGCCGGCGCAGTGTCTCGGCGCGGCGTGACTTATAGTGGGTGATGCCCGCGGCTTCCTCGAAGAGGGCGCGGCGCTCGTCGGAACGCAACGACAGGGCCTGATCGACGAGGCCCTGGCCGATAATGGTGTAGGTGCGCTCGGCCAGCCCACTGGTAGCGAGCAATTCGGCCACATCCTTCAGCCGCACCTGGCGGCCGTTGATGAGATACTCGTTTTCGCCGGAACGAAAAGAGCGGCGGGCGATCTCCACCTCGGTGAAGTCGATGGGCAGCCAGCCGTCGCTGTTGTCCAGGGTGATGGTAGCCTGGGCCATGCCGGCACGGGCGCGCTGTTGGCTGCCGGCGAAGATCATGTCGGCCGAGCGCCGGGCCCGCAATGTGCCGTAGCTCTGTTCGCCCAACACCCAGCGTAACGCGTCGGCAATGTTGCTCTTGCCGCTGCCGTTTGGCCCGACGATGGCCGTGATGCCGCTGTCAAAGACGAATTCCGTCTTCGAGGCGAATGTTTTATAGCCCTGAAGGCTGAGTTTGCGCAGCTTCATACGTGTCTGGTGATAGGAGGATTTTATCGCAACCAGCGATCCTTGTCGCCTATTGGGTTGCCCACGCTCCCGCGCCGGCCATCTCCACCCAATGCAGTTCGCGTGTGGACGCAGCTATTTATATAATAATCAGTGTGGGCAAGGCAAACATTAGCCGTCAGTCTCTAATTGAAGCGATTGCCACGTTGGAAGCGCGACGTGAACCGGCCGGCGAGAACATCTCAGGGCAGGACATCGATACGGCATTGCTGGCATTGCGCGAAAAATTGGCCGCCCTTCAGGCGGAACCCGGCAACCCCAAGCGACATCAACTGGTGGTCCTGGTGGCCGACCTGTCCGGCTTTACGGCGCTCTCCGAACACATGGACGCCGAACGAGTGCGCGACGGGATTAATGCCATGTGGGAAGTACTGGATGGCGTCATTCTGGCCTGGGGCGGACAAATCGACCAGCACGCCGGTGACAGCCTGATGGCGCTGTTTGGGCTGCCTCACCCGCGCCAGGGCGATGCCGCGCGCTCGCTCTACGCTGCCTTGTCGATGCAACGGGAGCTGGCCCTCTTTAACGAGCGCGCTCGACGCACGGCCGCTGACCCGCTCGATGATTCCTGGGTGGGCGAATGGCCGGGGCCAAACATGCGGATCGGCGTTCATAGCGGGCCGGTTTATTTTGCCCGCACGCCCGGTCTCTCGGCGAGTGGGCGCGCGACGGCCGTGGGCGAAACGGTCGCAATCGCGCGGCGCTTGGAGAAACTGGCCCCGGCCGGGCGGGTGCTGGCCTCGGCCACTATCCGGCGACAGACCCACGGCCGGTTTGTCTTTGAGCCATTTAGCGGCTCATCTGCTCTGTTGACCGAGGAAGAGGATTTCTACGTGGCCGCCGGTGCGCGGGCTATGACCACCGCTTACCAGCCGGGGGTGGTGGCCGGGCAGGTGACTCGGCTGGTCGGGCGCTCCGATCTGATTGACAGGCTGCAGATGGCCTTGCAGACAGTGGCCGATAGCCGGACGCCACACCTCGTAACATTGACCGGCTATCCAGGAGCGGGCAAATCCCGGCTGGTTCACGAATTCGAGGCACAGGCGCGCTTGCTGAGCGGCTCGCCGAGTGTGCTGCGCGCCGGCACCCAGGGAGCGTTCCCCGACCTGCCCTATGCGCTCATTCGTGATTTCTTACTGCGGCGCTTTTCGATCCGGCCACAAAATAGCCCCCATCTCGTCGAAGACAAACTACAGCAAGGTCTGATCGAGCTGGCCGGCGACGCGCCGGATGCCGCTCATCCATTCAATTCATCGGCTGACGCCTTGCAATTGCTCGAAGAGTTGCTCGGTGTCCGCAGCGCGGCCGACATCTCTCGAGAGGAAGTGTCGGCCGTGGTCGAGTCCCTGTTGACGGCGATCACCGCCGGCGGCCCGGCCATCGTTGTGATGGAAGGCATCAATCGTGCGGACAGGCGCTCGCTCGATCTGATCGATCATCTCGTGCAACAGGCGGATATTGGCCCGGTGTTGTTTCTTGGTTTGGCCACCGCGACGGAGGAGACGAATCCGGAAGAAGTGCTGCCCTGGCTGGGCCGGGGCACGGGAATGTTTTCGCCCGTAGAACGACTGGACGTGCCTTTACTGTCGGCCGTGAACAGCCGGCTCATGGCTACGGAAGTGCTCAACCTCCTGCCGTCGATCCCCATGCGTCTTCTGGACCTGGTCGTGGCCGAATCCGGCGGGAACCCGCTCTACATCGAGACGCTCATCCAGCTGCTCATCGAGCAGGGTATCATCATGGTGGGCGAGCATCGGCGCGTCGACATGGATCGAGCGGAGCGCGTTCACTTGCCGCGCGGCCTGCCGCACCTGATTGAGGCGCGCTTGGCTACGTTACCCCTGCCGGAGCAAAAGGTATTGCAGTATGCGTCGATCTTTGGGCCGTTGTGTTGGGACACAGCCCTACTGGAATTGCTGCCGGAAAATGAGTATGGGGAGATCGGCGTGGAGAAAGCCTTGCTGAGTCTGGAGCTAAAAGGGTATCTGGCCGCGGATGACGTCAATAGTTTTGGCGCTTCCCAGGCGTATGTGTTTCGTCGCGATTCCGTGCGCCAGGCGGCCTACATGGCCCTTTCCGCCAGCAGGCGTCGTTATCTCCATCTGGAGGCGGCGAACTGGCTTATCACCCACCAGGACACAGCCCGATTGGGAACCTGGTTCCCGGTCGGCCGGTTGATCGCCAGCCATTTCGCGGCCGCGGGGGAAGAGGTGGGGGCCGAGGCCTGGCGTCAGCGGACTGACATCAGAGGGTTGGGCCGTTAATCAATGAGCGGGTTGAACCGGGCGCAACTGCAACAAGCCATCGACTACCTGGCGGGCCAACAGGCGTTGTTGGGCGAGGCGGCCGTTCTCACCACGCTTGAAGTACTGGAAGAACAACTGGCGGCGTTGCCGGAGGAACCGGCAGGGCGCGAAGCCATCGACACCCGACCGGGCGAGCAACGGAAGCAAGTTACGATCCTGTTCGCCGCCATTGACGGCTTTACCCGGCTGTCCGGAACAACTCGCAATACTGCGCGCTTGCGTCAGATCGACTTGCTGTGGCGCCGGCTCGATGAAACGATTCTCAGCCACGGCGGTGTGGTCGATAAGCACATGGGCGACGTGATCATGGGGATTTTCGGCGCCCCGATTTCGCGCGAGGACGATCCCGAGCGAGCTGTGCGGTGTGCCATGGCCTTGCGCGAGCTTGTGGCCGAATTCCTGGCCGAACAAGCGGCCACCGACGAAAATGATAATCCGCTGCTGTCCAATTCGGTGATGCGCATCGGCATCAATACCGGCCAGGTATCTTTAGGGCCTGTGGGCTCGGACTTCGGCCATACGGTCATCGGTGATGCCGTCAACGTCGCCAGCCGTTTGCGAGAGACGGCGCATGAGTCGGGCATTTACATCTCGCGAGATACCTACCGACTCATTCAAAATCTGTTCCGGGTCGAGGCCTTGGGCGAAGTCTCGATCAAGGGCCGCCAAACACCCATCCAGGTCTACCGGGTGGTAGGGGTGTTGCCCCGCCTGTTTTTTCCCACCTCGGAAGGCGTGGAGGGTGTTCACGTGCCGATGGTGGGACGAGAACGGGAGACGGCCGTCCTTGGTCAGATGCTGCAACAGGCTGTGGTGGAGGAGAGAGGCGGACTGATCACCATTCTGGGAGATGCCGGCGTCGGCAAGTCTCGTCTGGTACGCGAGTTTTACCGCCATCTGGAACAATACCCTTTCAAGCCGACGATCTTCCAGGCGCGTACCGATCAGCGACTGACCGGCGTGCCCTTCAGTCTGCTGCGCGATCTGTTGATTCGCCACTTCGGGATCGCCGACGGGGATCGCGCAGCCCTTATCCGCGAGAAAATCGCCAATGGCTTATCGGCCATGCTTCCCCACTATTCTGGAAAGGATTTAGAGGAGCTGGCCCGGATAATCGGTCTGCTGGTGGGTCTGGAGGCAGTCGCGACCCAGGCGCCTGGCGAAGCCGGCTCTCCGCATGTAGTCGAGACTAAGGAGCGGGCCGTGGAAAGCATCCTGGAATATCTGGATGCCGTCATTCGCCGGTCGCCGGTGAGCCTGATGTTCCTGGAAGATGTGCACTGGGCGGATGAGGATTCACTGGCCTTGCTGGAGCGGGTAGCATCCCTGACTGCCGATCGGTCGCTGCTCATCCTTTGCCTGGCGCGACCGATGTTCCTGGAGCGCCGGCCGGGCTGGCCGGGCGAGCAGCCCCTGGGGGCGTTGCATCTCTCCTTGCGTCCCCTCGACGAGCGTGACAGTCGCGATCTGGTGTTGAGTATCTTGCGCAAGTTGCCCACTGTGCCGCCAACGTTGGCGGATTTGATCATTCGTTCGGCCGCGGGGAATCCGTATTATGTCGAAGAACTAGTGCGTGTACTCATTGAGGATGGCATCATCGTGCCCGATCAGGTCGCCTGGCAGTTGCGGCCGCGCGAGTTCACCCGATTGCGCGTGCCCGGAACGCTCACCGGCGTTCTCCAGGCGCGCCTCGACCGGCTGCCGGAAGTGGAGCGGATGACGTTGCAACAAGCAGCGGTCATTGGCGATGAGTTTTGGGCAGGAGCGGTACAACTTATCAGTCGAGCGGCGCGCTTTCCCTTTTCGGAAGAGCGGGTGACTGATGCATTGGCGTCTCTCGAGCGACGCGACATGATCGTGCGGGCGTCGGCCCCTGATGTCGCCGGTGGCCGGGCCTATCTGTTCCGGCATACCGTGCTGCGCGAAGTGGCCTATGAGAGCATCTTGCTGCGCGACCGGTCGGGCTATCATTTGCAGGCTGTGCGCTGGCTGGAGTCGCAGATGGGCGGCCGGACAGCCGAATACGCGGCACCTATCGCCCAGCATTATGAGCAGGCCGGACGCTCGGCCGATGCTGCCCGCCTCTATGAACAGGCGGCTGACCGCGCCGCCGAACAGTTCAGACTGCTGGCAGCCATTGATTACTACCGTAAGGTCCTGGATTTGCTGAAGAACCTGCCCCAACATCTGGAGACGCGCCCCGGCGTGCTGGCCCGTTTGGGCCGGCTCTTGCAGCTGAGAGGCCGCCTGGTCGAAGCGCTCGACACGTACCGAATGAAGCACGAGGGCGCGGAACTGGACGGTAATCTATTGGGGCAGGCGCGGGCCAGGAATGCGCAGGCGGTGATTTTTATCGAGCTGGACGAGCAACAGGAGGCCCTGGCCGCGGCCGCGGAAGCGGAACAGTTGGCGCGCCTGACCGGTGCGAATGCGGAGGTGGTGCGGGCGCAACTGCTGCAGGGCGAAGCGGCCGGCCGGCTGGGTGACGGTGTGGCCGCCGCGCATATCCTGGAGCGGATCCTCGATTCCGAACGCACGACGGATGCGCCCCAGGCAGCGGCGCGTGCGTTGGGGCTTTTGGCGGCGTTTGCGCCCGAGCCGCAGGCAGGCGACCGTGCCGTCGCCGCGTTGTGCGCCTTGGCCGAGGAAATGGAGCGGGACGGGCGTGGGGATGACGCGGCTTACGTGGCCAGGCAAGCGGGTGAGGCATTGCTTTCCCGCGACCAGCCGCATGAGGCGCTGGGGTACTTCCAACGAGCGCTTGATCGACAGCGGACAGCGGGGATGACGCGGGCGGCGGCGGAACTGTTGCAGCTGAGTGGGACGGCGGCCTGCCGAGCCGGTAATCCTGCCGAGGCCGTCCGCTTTCTGGAGGAGGCGGAGGCGCTGGCCGAGTCCACGGGTTACCGGTACTTGCGGCTCGGCTGCCGGCTGGCGGTTGGCGAGGCACTGCTGGCGCTGGAGCGCTACGCGGCGGCCGAGGCGACGCTGCGCCAGGTCATTGCGATGGCCGACGACCGCCTGCGTTTGGGGAGCTGGGTTCATCGGCGGCGGGCGTATGACTTGCTGGCGCTGGTGTTGACCCGACAGGGGCGGCCGGACGAGGCGAGGTTGTTGGCAAAATAGCTAAAAGGGATGGGGGCTTCGGCCAATCCCTCTGGCGGCCGAATCAGCTCCTGTCAACGAGATACCCCTGTAAACGCGAAAACCAGAGAATTTCACCTCTGGTTTTCGCGTTTGGCCTATGACCCTGAGAAGATTCGAACTTCTAACCAATTGATTAAGAGTCAACTGCTCTGCCGTTGAGCTACAGGGCCCTGAGAATGGAGATATTTTATCATATCCGGCGGCCGGTGAGCAAATGCCGCGCCAACTGCTGATCGACCGGAATGACCCGCCCGGCGGCGCATTAGCGCGTCGAGTTCGGTGACCCGGATCACCAATATCGTCAGAGCTACGTCGCCCGGATCGTAGAGGCTGGGTGATTCATCGGCGATGATTTTCATGAGCGTGCCTAATGGCGGCCGAGACGCTCTGACTGAGAAAATATCAATGATGGCCTCGAACAAACTGATATTCTGCTACAATCGAATAAATCTACACTGGAAACGACTATGATCATTCGTATATATCTGATTGGTTTGATGACTTTGTTGTTGGCCTCTTGCGCGCCGGCGGCCGAGACGCCCGAAGCGGCCGCGGTCTCCCCGTTGCAGGTCATCTTGGTCAGCGCCGACTTTGCCGTGGGCGAACCGCGCATTTCCTTCGCCGTGTTCGACGGCGAAACGGCGGCGACCGGTATAAGCGATATCCGCATCAGCGCGGTTGAACTCGGCGAAGACCTGTCCGCTTCCGACATGGCCCCCGCCTGGACCGGAAAGGCCACCGGCTATACCGATTACGAAGTACCTTACTGGGTTTTTTATCCCCGGCTTGAACGGCCCGGCTATTGGGGCATGATCGCCGAGATCGACGGGACGGACGGCACGACGACGCGCGCGGACTTCGTGGTCGAGGTGCAACCAACCAGCAAAGCGCCGGCGGTCGGCGCGGCCGCACCCGCCAGCCGCAACCGCACGCTCGCCACGGAACCGGATATCTCTTTGCTCACCTCGGCCAGCGATCCCGACCCCGCTCTTTACCAACTGACCGTGGCCGACGCGATTGCCACCGGCCGGCCGACCGTCGTGGGCTTTCTGACGCCCGCCTTTTGCCAGACAAAGTGGTGTGCGCCGGTGCTCAATAGTCTGGAGACGGCCCGCGCGTCCACGGGAGATGCGGTCAACTATATCCACATCGAAGTGTACGATGATTTTCAGAAGTTGACCGTCGTCGATGAGATGGCCGAGTGGGGGCTGGAGACGGAGCCGTGGGTGTTTGTGCTCGATGGGAACGGCCAGGTGGTCAGCCGGTTTAGTGGCCCGCTGTCCCCGGCCGAGTTGTTGGCCGCGTTGGAGCCGCTGTTATGAGAGAAAGACGAGCGAAGGTTTTGCTGTCGGTATGGATTTTATTGAGCCTGGTCGTGTGGGCTGGGTCGGTGGTGCGTCCGGCGCTGGCCCATGGCGACCTGGTGGCGGCCGAGCCGGAGCCGGGCGCGCAATTGGCCGAATCCCCGGCCGAGATACGGTTGACCTTTAGCGAACCTGTGGCCGACGGCAGCCGGATCGTCGTGCTGGGCGACGACTTCGGCCAAGTTGGGGGGCTTGTGCCCCAGTTTAACCCGGAGGTACCTGAGCAAGTGTACACCCCTCTGCCACCCCTGGAGCCGGGCGTCTATACGGTCCAGTGGGCGGCTACCTCCGATGACGGCCACGAGGTCAGCGGCAGTTACTCGTTCAGTGTGGGGCTGGTAGCGGATGCGACCCGCGCCGGTGGAGCGGCCGCCGCAACGTCGGCGGCAAGCCGGCCCGCCGGAACGCGAAGCGGCTGGTGGCTGGGTGTTGTGGGGATCGTAGCCGTCGGCATACCGCTCGTCCTGTTGACGCTTCGCCGGGCCGGTCGCCGGCGGGACGCGGGCTAGGGTAGACCGGGTTGCGGCCGAGCTTACCAGCCGCTGGCCTGAAAGACCGTCTGGAGAAGATCCGCTCGCTCTTCGGCGGTCATTACTCGCGGCCGGGCCCAGTTTTCGATCAGGCCCGTCCACAACTCCACGCTGATGGGGCGGCCGTCGTAGATGACGTACGTATCGACGAACGTCTGGCGCGTGCCCATCATGTCCATCTGGTCGAAAAAAAGATTGCCGGGGCCGTAGTGGATGAAAGCCTCGTTTTCGAAGGCGAAGCCCTGGGCGTGGTGGGCCTGGCTGCCGGAGACGACCGACGCGCCCGCCGCAGCCAGTTCCGAGAAGGCCGCTTGCTGGTCGGGGGGCGCGTAGTAGACGTAGTGCTCCACGTATTGGAGCGTTGCCATGACGACGTAACCTTCGGCGCGCAGTTGCGCAATCTGTGCCGGCAGATCGCCACAAGGACGGGAACCGGCGGCGTCGGCCAGGGCCCAATCGTTGGCCGGCCCCACGGGGTTGCAACCGACAAAAGCGATGTGGTTGCCGTTATGCTCGAATATGGCCGGCTTGGCGGCGTCGGCCAGATCTCGTCCGCCGCCGAACCATTGAATTCCCGCCGCGGCGTACATGTCGATGGTTCGTGCCAGCGGGTCGCGGCCGAAGTCGTTGAGATGATTGCCAGTCAGCTCGATGACGTCGATGCCCACATGCTTGATCAGTTCAAAATAAGGGTCGCGCGAACAGAACGTCGTGCCGCCATAGGCATCGGGAAAGGGGCAGTCGGCGGCGAAAGAAACCTCGTTGGAGATATGGGCGATATCGGCTGATTGCAGCACCGGCCCCACCTCTTCGCCCGGCCAGAGGATACCATTGAGCTCCATTTGGGCCGCCGTGGCCCGGACAAGCGCCGTGACGCCCGTCATGGCGATGCGGGTCAGCTTGGCCGGATCGCGGTTGACCGACGGCCCAGCCCAGCGCTCCAGGAAAGCCGCCACGCCGTCCTGTTGGCCGGCCACGGTCATCGGCAGCGACAGCGGATAACCGTCGACCTGGAAATCGTGGGTGAGCGGTGAGCGGCCATCGAGGTGAATGACTTTCCACTCCGGCCGCAGGTTTTCGAACGGGAGGATAACCCACGACGGCCGCGCGCCCCAGACGCGGTCGGTGAAGTCTTCGGCGACAATGCCGGACTGGCCCGGCCCCCAGACTGCGCTCAACGCGGCGGCCGTCGTCGGATCGACGTAAAGAGACCCCAACTCCGACGCTCCAGCGGCCCAGCCGGCGGTGACGGCCGGCCAGGTCGTATCGTCGGCCACGGTGGCGAAAGGCGCGGCGACGACGTAGAGCCAATGGGCCAGCGGCGCGCCGTCGTTGACAGTCAGCCGCACATCGGCTGCTGCGTCGCCGTCAACCCATTGGAAGAGTTGGCGGTTGTCGGCCGCGATAGCCTGTGCGGCGTCGATGAGGGCTTCGGGGACGCCGGGCGCGGCCGAGAGGGTGTATTGGGCAACGACGGCCGGATCGAATGTGGCCGTGGGTCGCGCTGGCGGTTGCGGGACAGTTTCGTCGTTCGTCGTCGCCGCAACGGGCGCGTTACTGCCGGCCGCCATCGGCGCGGCCAGGGTCGGAGTGGGCAGCAGCTCGCCAGCCAGGGGAACTGCGGGAACCGGTAGGCTGCCGGCCGCATCCGGGGTGATCGGGGGCGTGGGCGGTGGTTGGATGGCAGTGGCGTTTGCGGCAATGCCGCCTGAACCGGGCGGCGCGCAGCCCACTACCAGAGTAATGAGAACGATGTATAATACGAATTGACGCATTATGCTGAAGAGTAGCGCACTTTCACAAGCCGTGCGAATGGTTTGCGCGCCGGAGGCGATATGGCAGAGATAACCATCCCCGAATCCGTGCTGGATGTCCGCAAGTCGAACGGGGCCAAATCGGCCGCGAAACAGCCGGCGATTGATTTGAAGGATCCCAGCCTCTACATCAACCGGGAATTGAGCAACATCGAGTTCAATCGCCGGGTGCTGCATGAGACGCAGTCCGACCACCCTTTGCTGGAGCGGGTGAAGTTCCTGGCTATCTTCCACGCCAACATGGATGAGTTCTTCATGGTGCGCGTATCGGGGCTTAAACAGCAATTCAAATTGGGGCTGGCGACCATGTCATCGGACGGGCTGCTGCCACGCGAGCAACTAGCCACTATTCATCGCACGCTGACGCAGTTATTCGCTGAAGCCAACACCACCTGGCGCGAACAGCTACACGCGGAACTGATCGAGAATAACATCCACGTGTTGCGCTATGAGGAGTTGAGCAAATCACAGCGCAACAAGCTGCGCATCTACTTTGAGCGCGAGATATTCCCCGTTCTGACGCCGTTTGCGTCCGACCCCAGCCGCCCGTTTCCCCATATCTCGAATCTGAGTCTGAATCTGGCTATTCAGGTGCGCGATCCGAAGACGGGCGACATGCGCTTCGCCCGCGTCAAGGTACCGCCGCCGCTGTCGCGGCTGGTGCCGCTCAAACGGTTTGACCCCGATCAACTCTCGACGCCGGCGGTGAAGAAATTTGTCTGGTCAGAGGAAGTCATCGCCGCCAATCTGGACAGGTTGTTTCCCGGCATGGAGATCGTCGCCGGTTACCCATTCCGGGTGACGCGCAACAGCGACATGGAGTTGCAGGAAGAAGAGGCGGACGACCTGCTGTTGATGATGGAGGATAACCTGCGCCAGCGCCACTTCGGTACCGTGGTGCGGCTGGAGATCGACGAGAGCATGCCCCAGGAGGTTCGCGACATCCTGATGTCGAACCTGGGGGTGGACTCCTACGACATCTATACGACCAACGGCCCGCTGGGGTTGAGCAGCCTGTGGGAGCTGCACCGGCTGGAGCGGCCCGATCTGAAGGACAAACCGTTCACGCCGCGCACACCGCCGATTCTGCAAAACGTGCGGGGCAGCATCTTCAGCGTCTTGCGCCAGCGCGATATCTTGCTGCATCATCCGTATGACAGCTTTTCGCCCGTGGTCAATCTTCTGGAGGCCGCGGCCGACGACCCTGATGTTCTGGCCATCAAGACGACGCTTTATCGCGTGGGCACGAACCCGCCGGTGCTGCAAGCTCTCAAAAAAGCGCGGCTGAACAACAAGCAGGTGGCGGCCGTCGTGGAGCTAAAGGCGAGATTCGATGAGGAGACCAACATTCATTGGTCGCAGGAACTGGAGAGCGTTGGCGTCCACGTGGCCTATGGGTTGATCGGCCTCAAGACGCATTGCAAGGTGACGCTCATCGTACGCCGCGAGCGTGACGGCATTCGGCGCTACGTTCATCTATCCAGCGGCAACTACAATAGCGCCACGGCTCGACTCTACACCGACATCGGCTTCATGAGCGACGACGAAGCATTGGCCGACGATGCCAGCGACTTATTCAATTTTCTGACCGGCTATTCGCGGCAGGAGGAATTCCGCAAGTTTCTCGTGGCGCCGATGACGATTCGGCCGAAGCTGCTGGAGCTTATTCAACGCGAGACGCAGTTGGGAGCGAAGGGTCGAATCATCTTCAAGTGTAACTCCCTGGTCGACAGTGAGTTGATCCGTAATCTATACAAAGCGTCCCAGGCGGGCGTCAAGATCGATCTGATAGTGCGTGGTATTTGTGGGCTTCGGCCGGGGATACAGGGTGTCAGCGAGAACATTCAGGTGATGAGCATCGTGGGCCGCTTTCTGGAACATTCACGTGTTTACTACTTTCATAACAATGGCGCGCCCGCACTCTACATGGGCAGCGCCGATTTGATGCCGCGCAATCTGGACCGCCGGGTCGAAGTCTTATTCCCCATTGAAGACCCGGTCATGACGCAGTACATCGTTGAAGATATTCTGGCAGTATGTTTGCGCGATACGGCCAAAAGCCACATGCTACAGAGCGACGGCCGCTACATCCCCCGCCGCTATTTGCTGGAAGGCGACGGCCCGTATTTCGACAGCCAGAAGTGGTTCCTGAGAGAAAGTAGCAGTAATATGGGCGAATACCTCTAGAAATCCTTCTTATCGCCCGCGCCCAGGGCGGGCACATCACGGCCGGAGATGTGGCCGGCGGCGCGCTTTTTCGCGTCGTCTTACCGCCGGGGGATCAAGGCCCGTAGAGCATCCTCAGATGTCACAGATTGCCCAGATTGGCGAGAGGCATGGCGGAAATCTGTGACATCTTTCACATCCTAATTCCAATTTACAGACCCACGCAAAAATAAATATTAGCCTAATAACCGCGCAGAAATAGGTCTGTTCTCATCCGGAGACGGCAAACTCACGTATTCATTCAAGGGCACTTTACCCGCAGAAATAAAACGAGGAGAGATGATGAAGAAATTGACTTATGGATTGTTGTTGGCACTGATCGCCGTCGTAGTTCTGGCCGGCTGTGGGGTGCTGCAGGAGCCGGAGGCGGCCAGCGGAACGATTGAGGCCATCCCATTGGCGACACAGTCGGCCGGCGCGGTGGTCGAATCCACCGACGTCGCGCCGACCGCAAGGGTGGACGAAGCTACCGTGGCCGCGAATCCGACGGCAGAAGCGGCCGTCGCTACGGAGGCTCCGGTCAGCGAGCCGGTCGTTTTCACCATCGATTCGGCCGCGTCGCAAGTGCGTTTTCAGCTAGATGAAGATTTGCGCGGCGAGCGCAAGACTGTAGTGGGCGCGACCGACCAGGTGGCGGGCCAGCTCTCTATCGATCTGGCCGATTTGAGCTCGGCGCAAGTGGGCGTTATTCAGATCAATGCTCGCACACTGGCCACGGACAGTAACTTCCGCAATCGGGCCATCCAGAACGAAATCCTGGATACCGGCGACTACGAGTTCATCACCTTCACCCCAACAGGTCTCGAAGGGTTGCCGGCCGCCGCCGCCGTAGGCGAGACAATCACCTTTTCTCTGGTAGGCGATCTCACGATCCGCGACGTGACACTGCCGGCGACATTTGCTGTGGAGGCGACGGCCGTCTCGGAGAGGCAAATTACGGGCACGGCCACGGCAATCGTGAATCGGGCCGACTTCGGATTGCAGATCCCCAGCGTGCCCAACGTGGCCAATGTGGAGGAGGAAGTCGAACTCTATATCGACTTTACGGCCAACGCATCGTAGTTAGAAAGCGGGGGCAGGCGAGAAAGGGAGCAGGAGTGAAAGATGCTCCTCTTCCCTACTTTCTTCAATGCCCCTTCTTAATCGCCCGCTTGGCGATCTCATCCACCTGGCCCGGGGCGATAAGCTTCAGCCATTGACCAAAGCGGGAGCGGGTGGACATGATGACTTGCCGCTTGCGAGCCGCCGCGCCATCCAATATCAATCGGGCGCAGGCGTCGCTGGTCATGATCTTGTCCACTTTCAGCGGGTTGTGACCCAGCGGCTGGCCGTCAGCGCCAAGGGAGCGGGTGTGCATCCCCGACGCCACGAAATCGGGGAAGGCGATAGTCACGCTGACGCCGTCGTCCTCGACCTCGATGCGCAACGATTCGAAGAAGCCAACCATGGCGTGTTTGCTAGCGGCATAGCCGGTACGCGTGGGAATGCCTGTGCGCGCGGCGACGCTGGCGACGGCGACGATGCGTCCCTGGCTTTGCTTGAGATAAGGCAGGGCGTAGTAGGTGCAATACATGCTGCCGAAGAAGTTGACGCGCATAAGGTATTCCAGCGAGTCGAGGTCTTCGACGTCCTCGAACTTCATCCACATACTGAGGCCGGCATTGTTGATGAGTGTATCGACGCGCCCGTATTCGGCCACGGCCCGCTCGACCAACTCGCGGCACTGATCTTCGTCGGTGACGTCCGTGGGCGCGACCAGCACTCGGCCGCCGCGTATCCTACAATCGGCGGCGACCGCCTCAAGTTGCTGCCCATTGCGCGCCGCCAGCACAAGCCACGCCCCATCTTCGGCCAGCTGGTGGGCCAGCGCTTCGCCGATGCCGGTCGATGCGCCGGTCAGTATCACCACGTTATCTTTGAAATTCATTCCTCGTCCTCGCGCTTGACCCGCCCTCGCGCTTTGGTAGTATCCTGTACGCTCGTCCTGGGAACGGACGGTCAGCGATTTTAGCACACAAATCGAGGTGTACCCCGGCTCATGGCCCACATCACCCTCATCACCTTCGGCTCGCGCGGCGACGTCCAACCCTACATCGCACTCGGGCTGGCTCTGCAAGCGAGCGGCCACATCGTGCGACTGGCGACTCATGGCCTGTACGCTGGCTGGATCGAGGGCTACGGTCTGGAATTTCGCCCGGTTGCGGGAGATCCAATGGCGATGATTCAGGGACAAAGCGGGCGAGAGTGGGTGGAGACCGGCCGTCGTGGCTCCGACTTCCTGCGCGGGTTCCGCGACTTCACCGGCCCCATACTGCATCAGGCGACGGCCGATGTGCTGGCGGCTTGCGCCGATACCGATCTCATGCTGTTCTCCGGCGTGGCCTTCTATGCCGCCTTCAATGTCGCCGAGAAGCTGAACCGGCCCTTTATCCAGACCTACCTTCAGCCCGTCAATCCGACGCGCGAGTTCCCCAGCGTCGTCTACCCAACGCGGTTCAAGGGGGGTGGATTATTCAATTACGCCACGCACGCCATCGGCGGACAGCTCTTCTGGCAGGCCAGCCGGCCGCTGCTCAACGACATCCGGCGCGAGCGGCTGGGGCTGCGGCCGTTTTCGTTCGGCGGGCCGTTTCTGGCGATGCTGCGCCGCCGCCTGCCGGTGCTCCTCGGTTACAGCCCGACCGTTCTGCCCAAGCCGAAGGACTGGAACGAGGCCCAATTCGTGACCGGCTTCTGGTTCATGGGTAACGAGCCTTATGAACCGCCGGTGGAAGTAGCCCGATTTCTGGCAGGCGGCGAGCCGCCGGTCTATGTCGGCTTCGGCAGCATGACCGGCAACGACCCGGAGCGGCTGACGTCCGTCACGCTGGAGGCGCTACGTCTGAGCGGGCGGCGCGGCGTCCTGCTCAGCGGCTGGGCGGGGCTGGCCGACGGCGACTTGCCCGACACGATCCTGCGGCTGGACGCCGTGCCACACGACTGGCTGTTTCCACGGATGGCGGCCGTCGTCCACCACGGCGGCGTCGGGACGACCCACACCGGGCTGCGGGCGGGCGTGCCCAACGTCGTCGTGCCCTTTTTCGGCGACCAGCCGTTCTGGGGCGACCGGGTGCACGGGCTGGGGGCCGGGCCGCGGCCGATCCCGCAGCAAGAATTGACGGCCGAGCGGTTGGCCGAGGCGATCCGTGCGGCAGTGGGCGACGAGGCGATGCGGGCGCGGGCGGCCGACGTAGGGCGGCGTATTCAGGCCGAGCGGGGTGTGGAGGAGGCGGTGGCGGTCGTTAATCGGTATCTGGGGCAGCGGCCGGGGTTTTTTAACGGGGTTTAGAGAAGAGCCCTGGGCTAAAGCCGCGGGGCTAGGGAATGGCGGCCCGTGAACGGGCCTGAAGAATTGTTTGCCAGCCGGCCTCGGCCGGCGTTGTAGACTAGCCCGGCGCCTTTAGGCCAGGGCGAGAATACCGCCCCGGGCTAAAGCCGCGGGGCTAGGGAACGGCGGCCCGTGAACGGGCCTGAAGAGATGTCTGCCAGCCGGCCTCGGCCGGCGTTTTTGGCTAGCCCGGCGCCTTTAGGCCCGGGCGGGATGGGGTGAACACCGCACCGTGGCAAGCAAATTGAATACCGCCCGGGCTAAAGCCGCGGGGCTAGCGAACGGCGGCACGTGAACGGGCCTGAAGAGATGTCTGCCAGCCGGCCTTGGCCGGCGTTGTTGGCTAGCCCGGTGCCTTTAGGCCCGGGCGATATGGTTCGTACACCGAACCGTGGCGCTGCAATCGATCACCGCCCCGGGCTAAAGCCGCGGGGCTAGCGAACCACGGCGCGTAAACGGGCCTGAAGAGATATCTGCCAGCCGGCCTCGGCCGGCGTTGTTGACTAGCCCGGCGCCTTTAGGCCCGGGCGAGATGGTTCATACACCGCACCGTGGCGTCGCAATCGATTACCGCCCTAAAGCCGCGGGGCTAGCGAACGGCGGCCCGTGAACGGGCCTGAAGAGATGTCTGCCAGCCGGCCTCGGCCGGCGTTGTAGACTAGCCCCGCGGCTTTAGGCCCGGGCGGAACTAAAGCCGCGGGGCTAGCGAACCACGGCCCGTGAACGGGCCTGAAGAATTGGTTGCCAGCCGGCCTTTGGCCGGCGTTGTAGACTAGCCCGGCGCCTTTAGGCCCGGGCGGAACAGTGAAGCGGATGCCTTATCCCAAATTCAGCATCTCATCCCACCATGCATGCTCTTCCGGCCCAACGCCATAGAGGGCCGACGACTCCCTCAACGCGCCGCAACCTACCGGCTGATCATCTGTTCGCTCCAGAACCGGTATGAGCATTCGGTTGACATGGTGCTCTTTTTGCTTCTCCACGTACGCTACCACGTTAGGCAGTCGCTTGCCGTCAAATGTGAAAGCGCCGTATTCTTCTTGCCAGTAAAGAACAGGGTAAGGCGATGATTTGTTGAACCGGGCGGAAGCAACACCTTTCACCTGTCCAATGAATGTTGCCACGGCGATACGCGGCGGAATGCTGGCTACCAGGTGGACATGATCTTCTACACCGTTCAGCGCAAATACCACGCCGCCTAAGCCTATGGCTTTTGCGCGAAGAAAGCCGTAAATGCTCGGCTCTCGTTCTAATGTTACTAGGGGTTCGCGTCCTTTTGTGGCCCAAACGAGATGGTAATATAGTTGACAGTAAGGCATAGAAACCTCTTATTCCAGAGCGACAATTCTACTATGCGGCGCTTCACACAATATACGGTGAACTGGCCCCCGTCTTACTCATCCCCGCCGGATCGAGCATGACATTGACGCAGGCCGGCTTGCCCGACGCAAAGGCTCGTTCCAGCGCCGGGAGAATGCCGTCCGGTTCCTCAACCAGTTCTCCGTAGCCGCCCAGAGCCTCGACCACCTTATCATAGCGCGTGGGGGCCAGCGATGTAGCGATGGCGCGGTCCACGCCGACCATCTGCACTTGCGGCCCGCGAATCTGCCCCCAGCCGGCGTCGTTGCCGACGATGGCGACGATAGGCAGCCCAAAGCGCACGGCCGTGTCGAACTCGAAGCCGTTCAGCCCAAAGGAGCCGTCGCCGCTGAGGATGAGC
Organism: Promineifilum sp.; assembly: GCA_017983515.1. Classification (GTDB taxonomy): domain Bacteria; phylum Chloroflexota; class Anaerolineae; order Promineifilales; family Promineifilaceae; genus Promineifilum. Next base: position 160,200 of record JAGOBF010000003.1, read on the forward strand.
ACCCATCGCTCCGGGTAGAGATGCTGCGCGGCGATGGCGAACGGCGCGCCAACGCCCAGGCAGCCCAGCGGGCCGGGGTCGAGCCACTGTCCCGGCCGGGTGATGGTCAACACTTTGGCGCAGGCGCTAACGATGTCGCCGCCGTCGCCGATGACGATGGTGTTCTCGTCCACGAAGCGATTGACTTCGGCCGCGAAGCGAAAGTGATTGACCGGGGAATCGTCCAGAGCCTCCCAGGTCGATTGCTTGTCATTGCGCGCCCGCTCCCACTCGGCCACCTGATCGAGCCAGGGCTGGAACCGAACGCCCTGTAACCCTTCGGCCAGCGCTTCCAGCACCAGCCGGGCATCGGCCACAAGCGCCACGTCGGCCCGCCGGTTGTGGTTCAGCTCGGCCGCGTCGTTCTCGATCTGGATGAGTTTGCAGTCGGGATTCCAGTCTTCGCGGCCATATTTCAGGCGGAAGTCGAGCGGCGTGCCGATGAGCAGCACGACGTCGGCCGCCCGCAGCGCCTTGCCGCGCGTCGCCTTGAAGCAGTGGGGGTGATCCATCGGCAGCGTGCCGCGCCCTGCGCCGTTGGTGAAGACGGGGACGGCCGTCTGGTCGGTCAATTCGCGCAGAGCGTCGCCCGCGCCGTCCCAGTAGACTTGCGTCCCGGCGACGATGAGCGGCCGTTCGGCGGCGCGCAACAGGTCGAACAGGGCTTGCACAGCATCGACCGGCGGAGGAACCGGATCGACGAGCACCCGATCCGGATTCCGCTCCGGCGCGTCAACGGCATTGAACAGCACGTCGAACGGCAGTTCGACGAAGACCGGGCCGGGCCGGCCGCTGAGGGCGTGGCGATAGGCTTCGGCCATCCGTTCCGGTATCTCTTCAGTGCGTTCTATCGTGAAGGCGGCCTTGGTGAAAGTGCGAAACATCTCCACCTGGGGCATCTCCTGCAACGCACCCATACCTCTTGTCTTCAGCGGCGCGGCCCCGCCCAGCAGGATCATCGGACTGCGAGCCTGGTAGGCATTAGCGACGCCGGTGACGGCATCAGTGACTCCCGGCCCGGCGGTCACGAGCGCCACCCCCACATTGCGCGTCAGGCGAGCGTGGGCGTCGGCGGCGTGGGCCGCCGCCTGTTCGTGGCGGAAGTCGATGACGGCGATGTCGTGATTCAGGCAGCCATCGTAGATGGGCGCGACGTGGCCGCCGCAGAGGGTGTAGATCGTGCCGACGCCCTGGGCCGCCAGCGAGCGGGCGACGAGTTCGCCGCCGTGGACGTATTGCATGTTAGTTTCCCCTTGTGCCTTATTGTTTACCCTAAGAGTCGGAAGCATCCATAGACTTCACAGCTCGCCCAGATTTTTCCGGCGTTGCGCTCATGGAATTCGAGGGCTCTCAATGCCTGGTCTATTCATTGTAGATTACCGCGGATTCTGATTTATGTCAGATGAGCGAGGCTGTCGCATTGGTGATATAGGTCATCCGATATTGTGGATTTTTGTCACTATCATTGGGTGGGTCGCGTTTTATAATGATTACTATGAACATAGATCAAAGGCCGGGCTATAGCGTGCAACGTAACCCGCGCACGCGGCGGCTGGTTGTGGACGCGGCCCACGCCGGCAGCCGCAAGCACATGATCCACGGTCTGGTCGAGTTCGACGTGACCGAGGCGCGGCGGATACTACGCGAGCACAAGGAGCGCACCGGCGAGTCGTTGTCTTTCACAGCATTTATCTTGCATTGCGTGGGCGCTGCCGTGGAACAGGACAAGATGGTTCACGCTTGCCGTGATTGGCGCGATCGGCTGGTGGTTTTCGACGACGTGGATGTGAACACGATCATCGAGGTCGAGGTCGAGGAGCGCCGCTTTCCGCTGGCCTACGTCGTGCGGGCCGTCAACCGTCGCAGCGTGCGCGAACTGCACGACGAGATCCGTTCCGTCCAGCATGATCCCAACCGCAGCCATAGGGAGCAGACGTTTGATATGATGCGCTGGTACGTCCGTCTGCCGGGGTTTATGCGGCGCCTTGCCTATCGGGTTCTGCCGCTCAACCCCCATTGGTTGAAACGCATTGGCGGTACAGCCAATGTAACCGCCGTGGGTATGTTTGGCGAGGACGGCGGCTGGGGCATCCCCATCGCGCTTTACACGGTGAATCTGACTCTGGGTGGCATCGCTGCCAAGCCGGGTATTGTGGACGGCCGCATCGAGCCGCGCGACTACTTGAGCGTCACGCTGTCGTTCGACCACGACATCGTCGACGGCGCGCCGGCGGCGCGGTTTGCTGAGCGGCTGAAGAAATTGATAGAGAGTGGCGCTGGGTTACTGGAGAGCGCTTAGCTCCGGTTTCCCAGTCGCGAGATTATGGAAGCGATCATTGGCCAATCAAGGGAGGATGAGGGTCGGTGAGAAATTGCCGTGGCTGCTTGAGGGTGGAATGTTGATTGGCGTCGCAAGGATGAGAGCAGGCATGGACTAGCTCTCTTGCCCGGTATTAGAAGTGGCCTGTCTCGCTTCAATCATCTTCTGTGCCATTTCAACGGCCTGTTGCCAATTATAAGTGTAGCCGATGCGCCATTCCAGGGAAAAGATTGATGGGTCCATTTCACGGCTGAGACGTTCTTTCAGGGCACTCAGAGCTTCCTTGTCCCCGGGCAGCGAGGCTGAAGCGTATTGGTCCATGAGATGGAAGACCGCGCCGGCGAATCGCACTCTTGTTGATGGGCTTATGACAATGACCTCGGAACAGAGAAGAGTTTCCAATCCCCTGATAACGATATCCAGGTTCTGAATACCCCACGCCAAGGCGATGACTTCCTGCAACAAGTCCAGGGCTTCTTTGGGCTGGTGAAGCCGGATCATTAGAGCGGCCTGGGTGATCATGGTTTGGGCCAACCCGCGTGAGTCGTTCAGATCACGACTGAGTTCCAGGGCACGCCTATAATATAATGCAGCATCGACAGGCCTCTCCATGGACATGGAAACTTCGCCCAGATTGATGGTTGCGTAAAACTCGGAGTAGAGATCGATCGCCTCCAGACTGATCTGCTGTTCTCTGAGGTGAAAAGCAAGGGCCTGGCTATAATCTCCCCGGCGGGCTGCCAGGTTACCCAGGTCGTCGAGAGTTGTGGCAAGTAGTCTGGCTATGCCCAGTTGTTCGACCAGGAGCAAGGCTTCCCCCCAGATTTCCTCGGCCAATTCCAGCTCGGCACGAGCATAGGCACACAAGCCCATCAAGTGCAGGGCACGGGCCTCGAGCGGTCGGTCGCCCGTTTCACGCGCGACCTGTAGCGCAGACTCAGCATGATCCAGGCTATCCTGAATGTCGGTATGGATAAGGGACATCGATGAGGCGGTGATAAGAGCCGGCCCCAAGGCAGATTTGTCTATGTCGAGCTGCCGGCCACGCAGCAATGCCTGGTCGGTCCACTGACGAGCCTGGTCATGCTGCCCGCGGATATTCCAGTATTGAAGCATGAGACCAGTGAGGGCCAGACACCTTGTCACCGTGGGCGGGTCGTCGGTCGACAGGCCCCATTCCATCGCTTGCCGAACAAGGTGCGCCTCGAGATCAAACAGCGCTAACCAGTCATTGCGGCTGGGATCGCGAAAGTGCTGGTCTACTTGTGTGGCCAGCTCGAGGATATAGTCGAGTAATCTGCTCACGGTCTGATCGAATTCACCGTGGGCAACCAGCTGCTCGCGGGCATAGCGTGAACTGATCTCATGCAACTGGTAGATGCGTCGCCCCTGAACGGTTTGCGTTTGGATCATGGAGTGATCGATTAGGCCGGAGAGGCTGTTGATAAACTCACTCGAGTTATGTATGACCTCCGGCGCGACAGCCTTGAGCGCAGCCAGAGTGCCGCCCTTGGGGAAGACGCCGAAACTTCGAAACAAATTTTGTTGGGCGGGTGTTAACAGGGCGTAGCTCCAGGACAATGTTTCACGAATACTCCGATGGCGTGTAGGAGTATCACGCAGGTCGCCGATCAGAAGCCCCTCTCCGATGCTTAACTGTTGGCGCAATTGTCGTAATGACAGCGTGCGCGTATGTGCGGCGGCCATTTCTATGGCCAACGGCAACCCGCCCAAAAGCCGGCAGATCTCCACTACTTCAGCGACGTTGTCGGCCGAAACGACAAAATCGGGTTGTGTCTCGCGGGCGCGCGCCTCGAACAAAGCTATAGCATCGGACTGGGTGATGGTTGCAAATTCGGTGGCCTGGCCCTGATCGGTCATCGAGGGCACGACAAAAATGTGCTCGCCGGAAAGTTTTAACGCGCTCCGACTGGTGGCCAGTACCTTGACCTCGGGTGCTCGTTCGCGTATCCGGCTGATCAATTGAACATCCGGAAGCAGGTGCTCAAAGGTATCCAGTATCAATAGCAGATGCTTGTCTTGTAGAAGATTCAGAACAGCCTCATGGTGCGGGATAGAAGGCGTGCCGCGAAGGCCAAGACCGACCATTATTCGATCGACCATGTCTGCGGATGTCGTGGCCGATTCAAGAGGAATGAAAACGACACCGTCGCGATAAGAAGTGGTGCGACAGCGCCGGGCCGCTTCCTGGGCCAACCGCGTCTTGCCGATGCCCCCCGGGCCAGTGATCGTGATCAGGCTTACATCCGGGTTTGTCAAAAGGGTGATCAACTCTGCTAGTTGGTTCTTGCGGCCAATGAAGCTGCTCAGTTGGAGCGGCAGATTGTAGTGCGGCGGGGCATTATCGACGACGGGGCTGTGTTTCGCGATGGAATCGATCGAGGAGAGATCGATCTCGTCGGCGGCAATGCGCTCGGCCAGGGCGCGGGTCTCGGACGACGGCTCGACGCCCAGCTCGTCGCGTAACAAGCGACGGCATGCCTCGTAGTGGCTCAGAGCCGAAGCGCGTTGTCCGCTACGCGCCAGGGCCAGCATGAGTTGGCGCTGGGCGCTGTCGCGCAGGTTATCGATCTCCAGCTGTCGCCGGGCGTAGACCATCGCTTCGCCGTAGTCGTTCCGCTCTATCGCGCCCACAGTCAGGCTATCCAGCGCCTCCAGCATCATGCGAAGCAGATCGGCCCGTCGCGCCACGGCCCACTCCTCGAAGGGTTCGCTGCCGGACAAGTAGAAGTCGGCCAGGAAGTCGCCGCGATAGAGGGCGATAGCCTCGGCCAGTTGAAGCGGGGTGGGTTGAGGACGCTGCAGCAGCGCGGCGAAGCGCAGTGCATCTACTTCGACGGCCGCCGCCGGGTTGAATTGCAGCGTGTCGCGGTCGGCCAGCACGAGAGGGACGGGGCCGCCGTTATGCGAGTCGATCTCCGGGAGAGCCTGGCGCAAGACGTAGAGGTTTTGTCGCAGATTTTGTTGGGCGGAGGCTGGTGGCCAATCGGGCCAGAGCAGAGTTATCAGATGCTCGCGGCGATGGCGCTCAGGCCGGCTGGCCAGGTAGATGCAAAGGGCCAAGGTTGGACGGAGGCGAATACCATCGAACGGTTTGCCATCCAGCGTAATAGTTAATGGCCCAAGCAGTGAAAGCCTTAACTCCGGCATGCCTTCCTCATGCGAAAACCGAAGCAACAATGAACAGACTGGCACCACATCAGCGACGTCACCGCATTCTAGCATTAAAACGGACCCAAGTCTAGCCCACTGCGTTTTGCCGGATGCACCCAATGATGAAACGTTGACGCTCAATAACGATTCTCTGACGCCCATCTGATCCTGTCCTGACGCCTGCGCGCGAGACTGTCTTCAAGAAATTTGAGGCCAGTCAGGTGTGCGATGAAGCGGATCATAACCATCGGGTGTCTAAGTATATGGGTATTCGCATTGTTTCAACTGGTTGCTTGCGCGCCGACGAAAGAGGTGGATGCTGGAGATTTCGCCTCGGCGACCATTGACACGCCTGCCGCGTCGATCAGCGTGGCAGCTGCCCTCCCGTCATGCGCCGATCCGACGCCGGAGATGAACGCCGGTTGCCGGGCACAGGCTGAGCGAATATTGGCGTCAACCGTGCGTCTGGAGTTCCACGGGCCCGGTGGTGGTATCGGCCACGGCACGATCTTCGGCAGCCGTTACCTGATTACGCACAATCACTATCCGGTTTCAGGCGAGGCCCTAAGTCGTGGCGGTGACGGACTCGTCTCGGCCGTATCGGTTCTGAAGGCCAATGGCGACGTCATCTTGCTCAAGGCTCCGCTGTCATACTTTAGCATTATTCTTATAGCGCCGGAGGCATTGGTGCTCGATTTCTGGGAATATGGCGGCGTCGGCTTCTTCGACAGCGTGGGTGTGCCGTCGGCCGAAATCGCATCTCTGCACAGTTTGACCATACAGCCCGGCGATGAGGTGGCCCAGATCGACTGGGACATGACGACGACCCGTGTCACCTGGGCCAGAGTGACGGTCGTGCATGTTGATGGCAGCACGCCCTATGTTGAACTGGATTCTTTTGTGCAGCAGGGCGCTTCCGGTGGCGGCGTGTTCTATAACGGAACCCACATCGCTAATAACTGGTCGCGAAACATTGACCGGCAAGCGGAGACGGGCGAGGTGTTGCGCCGGTATAGCCTGGCCGTGCTGAACATTGCACCACTCATCCAAAATTCGACCGGGATCGCTTCAACGGGAAATTGAGGCATCTATTCGACAAGTCGTCCGGTTTTGCGAGCAAACGATGGGTTTATATGACGATTAGATGACGATAACGTTGGATAATTTGAATTGAAGGATGTGAGTGTCTCCTCCGTCCGACGATCGGTGGCCTGCCTCCAGCAAATTTTGGCAGGCCACCGTCCTTTTTGTCGAAAAGAGGATAGTTTCGAAGCTTATCCTTTCGTAAACCCCGCATAGCCTTCCGCCCCCTTCCCATGCTCCCCCACCTCCCACGTCTTGCGCCACAGCGACCCGGCCCCGTCGATCTTGATCGACTCGCCGCTGATGAACGCCGCGGCCGGTGATAGCAGGAAGACGATGGCCGCCGACACCTCGGCTTCGGTGCCCATGCGTTTCATGGGGATGTCGCGGATGTTCTGCTCGATCATCGGCCGCACCGCTTCCGGGTAGCGCTCCAGCCCGCTGGATGAGATCAGCCCCGGCGCGACGGCATTGACGCGCACCCCGGCCCGCGCCCACTCGACGGCCAGCGTCTTGGTCAGGTTCTCGATGCCCGCCCGCGCCGCGGCCGAGTGGGCCATGCCCGGAAAGCCGCGCCACATTTCGATCAGCATGTTGACGATGGCTCCGCCGTGCTCGGCCATGTGGCGGTTGAACGCCTCACGGCACATCAGGAACGTGCCGGTCAGGTTGGTCTCGACAACCGCCCGCCAGCCCTTGAGCGAGATCATCTCGGCTGGGCTGATGAACTGGCCGCCGGCGTTGTTGACCAGCCCGTGCAATTCGCCCCGCTCCGCTAAAACGAAGTCAAACAGGGCCGCCACCTGCTCCTCTTCGCGGATGTTGCAGACGAAACGGGAAGCCGCGCCGCCCGCTTCGCTAATCTCCGCCGTCACCCGCTCCAGATTCTCCAGCGTGCGCGCGGCCACCACGACGTGAGCCCCTAACGAAGCCAGTTCGTGGGCCACGGCGCGGCCGATGCCCGTGCCGCCGCCGGTAACGATGATGGTTTGGCCGGCGAATAGATCGGGGCGGAAGATCGAATGATAAGCGATGGGCATGGGGATACCTCCGCCCAAATGATAACACCTGGCCGGCCGGTGAGCGATTTGCGAACAACACGCGCGCCGCTTCCTGCGGGCTGTGGAAGCCGGTGCTGTTTTCTGACGAGACGAAGTCCCAGCGCAAGGACGTTAGAGTCGAGCAAGTTCGCGGGCACGGCGGGCCAGGGGCGGGATCATGAATTCCATCGCGGCGAATCGCGAATCCTGGGTCTGGCCGCGCGCGTAGCGAATATAGATCTGGGCCACGATGACCGTCAACCGGAACAGCCCGAGTGCGTGGTAGAAAGCGATGTCGTGGACCGCCCGGCCGCTCTTATCGGCGTAGCGTGCCACCAACTCAGCTCGACTCAGGAAGCCGTGATTGCCCAGCGGCATCATAGCCGTGGCCTGCAAATAGGGCGGGTCGTCCGGCTCGGTCCAATAGGTCAGCAGCGCGCCCAGGTCGGCCAGTGGATCACCGAGCGTGCCCATATCCCAGTCGAAAATGGCGACAACTCGTCCGGGATCGCCGGCGGCCAGCATGGCATTGTCGAGCTTGTAGTCGTTGTGGACGAGCGAGACAGCAGCGTCGGCAGGCTGATTGGTCTTTAGCCATGAATAGACGGCATCCATGTCGGGCAGATCGGCCGTCTTGGCCGCGTGCCAGCGCCGATACCAGCCCTCGATCTGGCGGTCGATGAAACCGACCGGCCGGCCCAGATCACCCAGGCCCAGGCTGGCGTAATCGACGGCATGAAGCTCGGCCAGGGCATCGACCAACGCATTACTCATACGCCGCGCCGCGTCGGGCCGCCCGGCATAGGCAGCGGGCATGGTTCGTCGCACGACAACGCCCTGCCGCCGCTCCATGACAAAGAACGGCACGCCGATGACAGCCTCATCTTCGCAGAGGAGAAACGCGCGGGGCGCGTAGGGGAAGGCCTGGTGGAGAACGGACAGGACGCGGTATTCGCGGGCCATGTCGTGGGCCGAAGCGGCCACGGGGCCGAGCGGCGGCCGCCGCAGAACGTATTCGTGCCCGCCATAGTCCAGCAAGTAGGTCAGATTAGCCGCGCCGCCGCCGAATTGGCGGATGCGCAGGGCGGAATCGCTGCCGGGCAACTTGCCTCGCAAATAGGCGGCCAGCCCCGTTTCGTTGAGTCGTTCGTCCGCGCGGACGGGAATGGTGTCGCTCATGGGGTGCCTACTGACTGAGCATATCGACTCAATATCCTCCTCGCCACCGACCACTTATGCACCTCGTCCGGGCCGTCGTAGATACGGGCCGCGCGCTCGTGGCGATACCAGAAGGCCAGCGGCGTCTCGTCGGTCATGCCCATCGCGCCATGTACCTGGATGGCCCGGTCGAGCACATTTTGCAGCACGCCGGCGATGTGGAACTTGATGAGCGAAATGTCGTCGCGAGCGGCATAGGCGCCCTCGTCATCTATCTTGCGCGCCGTTTGCAACACGAGCAGCCGCGCCGCGTCGATCTCCGCGCGGCTCTCGGCCACCCAGTTCTGCACCGGCCCCATCTGGGCCAGCGTCCGGCCGGGGGCCAGCTCGCGCAGCGCCGCCTGGCGGCACATCAGATCGAAAGCCCGCTCGCAGATGCCAATCCAGCGCATGCAGTGGTGGATGCGGCCCGGCCCCAGCCGCTGCTGGGCGATGGCGAAGCCCAGGCCCTCCGCGCCGAGGCGATTGGTTTGTGGGACGCGACAATCCTCGTAGCGAATCTCGGCGTGGCTGGCCCAGCCCCGGCCGCGCTCGCCCATGACCGACGTGTTCTCGACAAGGTGGAAGCCGGGTGTGGTCGTGGGAACGATGATCATGCTTGCCCGTTGGTGGCGTGGGGCGCTAGGGTCGGTGACGGCCATCACGATGGCAAAGGCCGCGCCGTCGGCGGCCGTAGTAAACCATTTGTGGCCGTCGATAACGTAGTCGCCGCCGGCTTTCGCGGCCGTCGTGCTAAGCCAGGTCGGGTTCGAGCCGGCGTTCTCCGGCTCCGTCATCGAGAAGCAGCTGCGGATGTCGCCGTCCAGCAGCGGCATGAGGAAGCGTTCCTTTTGCTCCGGCGTGCCGTACTCGATGAGGATCTCCATATTGCCCGCGTCGGGAGCCTGGCAGTTGAGGACGTAGTGGCCCAGTGGGGTGCGGCCGAGCACCTCGCTGACCAGGCCGTGGTCGAAGAGCGAGAGGCCCATCCCGCCATAGGCTTCGGGGATTTGCGGCAGCCAAAGGCCCAGATGTTTTGCTTGCTTTCGCTTCTCGGCCAAAAGCGGTTCCAGAATTTGGAAATCGTGTTGGAGGAATGGCCGTTCCAGGGGGATGATCTCCTCGTGGACAAACGCCTCCAACGTGCGCAAGAGTAACTGCATCTCGCCCGATGGGGGATCAAAAGGCATGGCTCACCTCCCTGGAATGGGCATTCCACCTTGTCAGGGTGGAAGCACGGCGCAAATGGTATTAGGTGATGGAACGATCAGGCGGCCGCAAAGGATTGCGCGGCCGACGTGGTATCGTCGAATATCTCCAGAAACGTGTTGAAACCGGTCATCTCCAAGGTTTTGCGCACGCGGCCCTGGGGATTTACCAGCTTACAACAGGTTTCGAAGCCCTGCTCGACGTCGGAGGCGATGGCATGGAAGGCGCTCCAGCCCAGATCAGGACTGGGCGGTTCTTCACCGCGCATGATGAGCGCCGCGCTGTGGAGCGATACCAGGCCTGAACTGGAGAGAAATTTCAGGTCTGACAAATCGATGATGAGCTGGCGCGCACCGCCCTCGTATAAATGGCGCACGCGCTCGATCACATCAAGATAGTTCGACGCATCCAGTTCCCCGTCGAGGTTGAGGAGTACGGTCGCGGGTGAACCTTCTATGGCGCTACTTTTCATCTCCATGTTGCTGTCTCCTGATCGCAATTTCCAGCTTTGATTGAGCCGTTTCGCTGCCGGGCCGAGGGGGTCTAATGAGCGCTATTGTAGCCAATCCTGTTCAGGTCGTCACATCCTGAACGAGGAAACCGCGCAGACCTTGTCGGCCGTCAGTCATCGACGGAATTCGATCCGTCCAGCACGGCCAGCAGGCGGTCGATAAACGCCGCTTGCCCCGGCAGAATCTTGATCCGGGCCTCATCCACGCTAAACCACCCGGCGCGGTCTACCTCCGGGTAGCGCCGCCACGTGCCTTTGGGCCACTGGACGGCGTAGGTATTGCTCTTGATCGTTTCGGCATCCACATCGCCTTCGATGGCCCAGGCGTGGACGATCTTGTTGCCTTTCTGTTTCAGCTGGCCGAGGGACACAAAGGCGTCGTCGGGCGCGTCGAGGCGTGTGCCGATTTCCTCGTGGAACTCACGCCGCGCGGCGGCCAGCGGCTCCTCCGTCTCATCATAAAGCCCTTTGGGGATCGACCACACGCCGTCATCCTTCTTGGCCCAGAATGGGCCGCCGGGGTGGGCGAGGAAGAGTTGGAGATGATCGTCGCGCAACTGATAGAGAAGTAATCCGGCACTTTGAAGAGGCATCGCTACTACCTTGGGCCAAAATCTTGATAGTTGACTATTCGCATGAGCTATTGTGGGGCAATGCCAGATTCGCGCAAGTCCTACAGTAACGTTCATTCCGCCACCCATAGCATGCACTTTAGCCGTTTATGACCATACCGTTAACGGCTTTTTGGCCGGTTGCGCTCTGCTCTATTGATGGTATGGTTATTTTACCGGACGTTTTCAAATCCCAATGGGCTTTACGTGTTACCCTGTTGTCAACATCAGATTCCTTCGAAGCGATTGGATGAGCCGGTTTATTACGAGAATAGGAGAGATAAATAAATGTCCAAGACAAAATTGACTGCTTCTGACTGGGAACTTGTCAAGAACGCACCTTATTGGGTTAACCAAATTTTGGCCCAAGCCGACGGCCGCGTTTCATTTTTCGCCAGGCGCCGCGAAGGGAAGGCGCTGGATAAGGCCATTGCCGATTACACGACAAAAAACGCGCTGGTCAATGACATCATCGCCGACGGCAGCGATGCGCCGTCAGCGATTGGTAAGGCTTCTCAGGCTGACGCCGAGAAGGCCCTGAACCGGATCGCCACCATCGTCGAGGAAAAGCTGGGGTCGGATGATCTGGCGGCCCTGAGTGACTTCCTGAGGAAGGTCGGCCATCAGGTCGCTTCGGCTTCGAAAGAAGGCGGCGCGGGTAATGCCGCGATGGTCTCCGAGAAAGAGGCGGCCGCCCTGACCCGGTTGGAGAGCGTCATGAAGGTCAGCTCCGCCTATGCCACGGCCCACACCCCTGCCTCCTCGCCCAAGCCGGCCGCCAAGCCGAGTTCGTCGGCCAAACCCGCCCCGGCTCCGGCCAAGCGGGACGACGATGCCAAGGCGCGCGAAGAGGCGGCCAAGAAGCAGACTGAAGCTCGCGAGCGTCTGGAGAAGGCACGGGCAGATGCCGAGGCGAAGGCCGAAGCCAAGAAGAAGGAAGAAGCCAGCGCACGCCTGGAGAAAGCGCGCGCAGAGGCCGAGCAACGGCAGGCAGAGGCCAAAGCGAAGGCCGAGGCCGAAGCCGCCAAAGCCAGCGAGGAAGCCGCGCGCAAGGAAGCCGAAGCCAAGGCGGCCGCTTCTGCCCCCAAGTACACCCAGTTTATCGCCGAGCACACCGTGCAGCCGGGCGATAACCTGAGCTTCATCTCTGAGCGTTACTACGGCACGCAGGCCAACTTCCGCATCCTCTACGAAGCCAACCGGGACGTGATTGGGGACAATATGAATCTGATCAAGCCGGGGCAGGTGCTGAAGATTCCGAAACTGTAAGCCTTACCAACCTGGCCGAGCCGCTTGAAAGTCAAGCGGCTACGCGAGAGCATTCTCAATAAAAAAGCGCCGCTCCTGTTTAGGGGCGGCGCTTTTGTTATGCAGCCGAGCGATCAGCGGGTGCTAGCGATCAGCACCACAAGTTAGTTAATTAATTCACCCGGCCAATCCGTTCACTGCCACCATTTCCGCTCGGCGGCGGGATGAGGGTGTCCGGCGCCTTCTCCGGCTCGCCGATCTTCATGGGCGGGCCGACCGGCTCCAGCAGGGCCACGGCGATCACCTCGTCGAGGTGGCCGACCGGCAGCAGCTCCAGGTCCTGACGGATGCGCTCCGGCAGGTCGGGGATGTCCTTGGCGTTGTCCTTGGGCAGCAGCACGATCTTGATCCCCGCCCGATGGGCGGCGATGGTCTTCGACTTCAGCCCGCCAATGGGCAGCACCTTGCCGCGCAACGTCACCTCACCGGTCATGGCTACGTCGCGCCGCACCGGCCGCCGGGTGAAGGCGGAGATGATGGCCGTCGCCATAGCGATGCCCGCGCTGGGGCCGTCCTTGGGCGTGGCGCCGTCCGGCACATGGATGTGGACGTTGACCTTGTCGAACATCGACGGCTCAAGTCCCAATCGTCGCGCGTTGGAGCGTGTGTAAGTCAGTGCCGCCTGGGCCGACTCCTGCATCACGTCGCCCAGCGAGCCGGTCAGGGTGATGCGGCCGGTGCCCTCGCTCAGACTTACTTCGATGGGCAGCGTGTTGCCGCCGTAGCTGTTGACTGCCAGACCCGTCACCAGACCGATCTCGTCCTGTTCCTCGATGACACCATAGGTGAATTTCTTCGGCCCCATGATCTCCTCGACGTCGGCCGTGCTTACCTGGAATGGCCCAGTCTCGCCGGAGGCGACCCGCACGGCCAGCTTGCGCACGACCTTGCCCAGGTTGCGCTCCAGTTGCCGGACGCCCGCTTCCAGCGTGTAGTACCGGATCAGGGCGCGCAGCGCCTCGTCATTGATCTCCACTTCGATATCGCCGATGCCGTTCGCTTCTTTCTGCTTCTTCAGCAGGTATTGCCGGGCAATCGCCAGCTTCTCATCTTCGATGTAGCCGGGCATGGTGATTGATTCCATGCGGTCGAGCAAAGCGGCCGGGATGGTGCTGAGCTGGTTCGATGTGGTGATAAAGATCACCTGACTCAGATCGAACGGCACCTCCAGGTAGTGATCGGTGAAGCTGTGGTTCTGCTCCGGGTCGAGCACTTCCAGCAGCGCCGACGCCGGGTCGCCCCGCCAGTCCGTACCTACCTTGTCGATCTCGTCCAGGACGATGACCGGGTTGCGCGTCTTGGCGTCGCGCAGGGCACGGATGATACGGCCGGGGATAGCCCCGATGTAGGTGCGGCGATGGCCGCGAATTTCGGCCTCGTCGCGCACGCCGCCCAGGCTGATGCGCACCATCTCGCGGCCGACGGCCTTGGCCACCGAGGTGGCGATCGACGTCTTGCCGACGCCGGGCGGGCCGTTGAGATTGATGATCGCGCCCTTCATGTCCTTGCCGGCCAACTTGCGCACGGCCACATATTCGACGATGCGCTCCTTGACGTCTTCCAGACCGTAGTGATCCTGGTCGAGCACCTCGCGCACGTGGGCGATATCGAAGTTGTCTTCGGTCTCATTCGTCCACGGCAAGTCGGTCAACCACTCCAGGTAGGTGCGAATGACGCTGGCCTCGGCCGATTGTTGGCCCTGATACTCCAGGCGCTTCAGTTCACTGAGCGCGCGCTCCAGTACCTTGGGCGGCATACCGGCATTCTCGATTTTGGTGCGCAGGTCTTCGGGCGCGTCCTCGTCGTCGTCGCCCAATTCCTTGCGGATGGCCTTCATTTGCTCGCGCAGCATGTAGTCGCGCTGCGCCTTTTCCGCCCCTTCGCGAGCGTCGCTCTGGATCTTGGTGCGGATGTCGGCGATGCGCACTTCCTGGCGCAGATGCTCCAGAATTGCCTCTAAGCGGCCGCGGCCGTCGAGGTTAGTCAACAGCCCGACCTCCACGTCAAACGGTAGCGTGATGAGGCCGCTGATGTAGTCGGCCAATTGCCCGGCCGTTTTGCTGGCCCGGGTCATGGTCATGACCTGCTGGTTGGTCTCGCCCACCAACTGGATGTATTGCTCCAGATAGGCGATGGCCTCCAGCTTCAGTGCTTCGTCAACCGCGTCTTCTTCGGCTAATTCTTCGTAACTGCCGATGAGAAACGGGTCGTTGCCTTCAATGCCGGTCAGCCGCACGCGACGGTGCAGTTCGACCAACATCTGAATGCCTACCGGCGTCCGCAGCATATCACGCGCTGTGGCTAAGATGCCGATGGGAAAAATATCATCTGTACCGGGCGTCTCGACATCAGCGTCGCGCTGGACAACGATCAGCAAATCGCCGCCCCGTTCGATGGCGGCCTGCACGGCCGCCAGGGACGTGCGCCGGCCGATCGAGACGGTTGTGGTGACGCCGGGGAATACCGCGCCGCCGCGCAGCGGCACAATGGGAATCAGTTTGGGTTCGTATTGATCGTTCATAAGTTTTTTCTATCGAGAGCGTCGCAAAAGGCGAATCTCGATAGTGGGATTTTAACCCTCACCAGTATGCATTACGATAGCGAGGCATATGAGTTGCGTAAGAAAATTAGAACATTTGGCCGCCGTCGGTAGCGTCTAAACTTTCCACTTCCCGCCAGTAAGAAAGGGAGAGAAGAGGAGCTGCGTCATCATTGCCAATTTCTGGCGTTGCGCGAAAATGAGTCATGGGCCATCGCGTATTGGAATGGAAATGCCCGGGATGGGAGACATGAGACGTATCAATTTGTTCATTGGACTGGCCGTGATCGGCCTCTTGCTCATCCGGCAGGCGCAGGCCCAGGAAAGCACGCCGCCCATCGGAGTTATCCAGGGCGCGGGCGATGTGTCGCCCTATCTCAATCGCTTTGTCAACTTTCGCGGCGTGGTCATCGGCCGCTACGAGGACGAAAACACGCGCGGCGACGTCTACTACACCCTCTTTGTGCAGGACATTTCCGGCCAGTCGGACGGCGATCCAGCGACGTCGGACGGGATCGCCGTCTTTCTCGGCCGCCAGCCGCGAGCCGATATAGTCCTCGGCGCGCAGGTGCGGGTCGGCGGCAAGGTGACCGAGTTCTATGGACTGACCGAAATCGATGACGACGGCCTGATTATCACGATAGAAGAGCCAACAGGGCCGCTGCCGGAGCCGGTGCTCATCGATCCGCCGCCCGACACGGCCGAGCAGGCGGCCTACCTGGAGGCCCTGGAGGGGATGCGCGTGGCCTATGACGGCCCTGTTGTGGTTGCCGGGCCGACCCACGAGGGCTGCGGATTTGCGGTTATTGGTGAAGCCCATGCCGCCGAGTTGCCCGTTATCCGCCGCGCCGGCGACGAACCGACCGGCCGCGTCGTGCCCGTGCTCTTTCCCAGCGATAAGGCCTGCGAAGACATTCCCCAGGTGAAAACCGGCGATCGCATCAGCGGTATGGCGGGGGCGCTGGTCTACAACTTCGACCAGTACAAGATCATCTTTGATTCGGCCGAACAATTGACCATCGAGTTCGCCCCGTTGCCGGCACTGCCGGCGCTGCCGGCGTTTGGCCCGCAGCAGATCGTTCTTGCGTCGATCAACGCCGAGGATTATTTCGATACCGTCCGAGATACGAGCGAGGAGGGCGAGCCTGTCCTGTCCGCCGAGGAGCTGGCCGCGCGGCAAACCAAGCTGGCCCACGCCATCGCCCACGTGCTCGGCTGCCCGACGGTGATCGGCTTGCAGGAAGTGGAGCACGCGGCGCTGCTGGCGGCATTGTCGGCCGGTCTGGTGGAAGATTGTGGCTTCGCCTATGAAGTCAGCCAGCCCGAAAGCCCCGACGCGCGCGGCATCGACAATGCCCTACTGAGCGATCCGCGGCGGGTACGCATCGACGACATCGCCTTGCGGCAAACGTGCACGCCCGTCCCCGCGGCGATCACCGATGCTTCCGTCACCTGTGAAGCGGGCACAGAGCCGCTATTCGGCCGCCCGCCGTTGCAGGTCGCGGCGCACATCGACGGCCGGCCCTACATCTTCTTCGTCAACCACTTCAAATCAAAGCGCGGCGGTGAGATCGAGACGGACCTCGAGCGCGTCCGGCAAGCAGTTGTCCTGAACAGCCTGGCCGCCGAGCTTCTGGCGAGTGATCCTTTGGCGGGCATCGTTGCCCTGGGCGACTTCAACGACACGGATCTTTCGCCGGTGCTGGCGCTGCTGTCCGATCCGGGGCAAGGCGGTGTGTTTGTTTCCGCTCTGGCCGCTGTTCCACCGGCCGAACGCTACAGCTATAATTTCGGCGGCGTCGTTGAATTGATCGACGAGGTACTTTTATCGCCGGCCCTGGCTCAAGAGGCATCCTGGGCCACAATCATGCATACCGGCACGAACTATCCCGTTGGCTGGCGGTTCGATACGTCACCGGAGCGGCGGCCGTATCGCACGTCTGACCATGATATCCCCGTTGTGGCCCTGGGGGCGCTGCCGCCGACGCCAGAACCGGAGCCGACGGCCGACGACCGGCCACCGACTGTGGAGCCGCTGCCGACGGCTAGCACGATACCACCGACCCGGGAACCGCAGCCGACAATAGACGTTCGGCCGCCGACCGCGCAACCGCGGCCGACGGTCGATGGACGACCCATTGTTGAGGGCCCGGCATCATCCGGACTGAACCGATGGACATCGCTGTTAATCGTCATAGCGTTGGTCGGATTGGTCGGATTCGTGGGCTTTCGCATCCGGCGCTGATAGGGCCGCGGCAAACGTGTCGGGCGGCCGGACTTTTTTACGCTTCCTGCATGGCAGACGATCCTGGCTGCCGGTACCATTCAGGGTAGCGCGAATAGAGGTACATGCCGTGACCGACCCGCAACCCAGCCAACCTGCGAGTGATGTAAGTCCCGACGTCGACGTCGACGTCGGTGTCGTGCGCAACCTGTTGCAGCATATTCCCCTGGGGCCGGCCCAGACCATTCTCATCACCCGCGGCTCGCAGCTCCTCACCTTCCGCGGCGCGCTCAAGCAGGTGGAGGCCCTCGATGTGGCGGTGCACGTCGCGCAAGAGTGGCGGGAATCGGGTCAGACGTTGCGCGTGCAGTTCATGCGCTTGCCGCTCTCGCCGCTCTCCCGCCTGGTGCTCACCTATCCCCTGCGTGACGATTACCGGCTGATCCTGATCGACAGCGAAGACGCCGTGCTCGAGCCGTTGCGCAAGGTGAGTAACCAGTTATTAGGGGTGCTCGAAGTCGCCGGAATCGGCCGAAAACCACTATAATAAGCCCTCTGACTCAACGGTTGACGTCGGCAGGCCGCCGGGCCTGCGCTCAAAGGATGGCTTATGACATCGGGAAAATTAGTGCTCATCGACGGCCACGCATTGGCCTATCGCATGTTCTTCGCCCTGCCGCTGGAAGCATTCACGACCAAGAGTGGCGAGCCGACTAACGCCACATATGGCTTCACCCGCACCCTGCTCGACCTGATGCAGGCTCCCGAACCGCCGGAGTATCTGGCGGTCAGCTTCGACACGGGCGCTACCTTTCGTGACGAATTGTTCGCCGCCTACAAAGGTACACGCGAGAAGATGCCCGACGAATTGAGCGTACAGATCGAGCGCATCAAGGAGGTCGTCCGCGCGCTCAATATCCCTATCCTGGAACTGGAAGGCTACGAGGCCGACGATGTGCTGGGCACAGTCGCCGCGCAGATGCACGATCAGGTGCCGGTCCACATCATCACCGGCGACCGCGACCTGTTGCAACTGGTGGACGATAACACCCGCGTCGAACTGCCGGCGCGCCGTTCGGGCGCTGGCAGCGAAGTCTACGACGCGGCCGGGGTGGTGGAATATCTCGGCGTGCGGCCGGATCAGGTGGTGGATTACAAGGCGCTCGTGGGTGATGTCAGCGACAATATCCCCGGGGTGAAGGGCATCGGCGACAAAACGGCTGTCAAGCTCTTGGCCGAATACGGTACCCTGGCGAACCTCTACGAACATCTGGACGAGATCAAGGGCGCGCTGCACCAAAAGCTGGAAGACGGCCGCGCGTCGGCCGAATTGAGCTATAAGCTGGCGCAGATCGTTACCGACGCGCCCATCATCGTCGATCTGAAGAACTGCCTGACCCATGATTTCGACGCGGCGACTGTCCTGGCCATTTTTCGTGAACTGGAGTTCCGTTCGATGTCCAAGTCGCTGACGGCCGGCATGAATGTGGACGACATCCCCGAACCGGCCGTCGCCGGCGCGGTGTGGCAAAACACGGAAGTGGTTATCGTGCGCGACGAGGCCGCCCTGCTAGAGATGGTACAGCAGTTGGAGTCGGCCAAGTGGATCAGCTTCGACCTGGAGACCGATAGCCTGGAACGGTTGTCGGCCGGGATCGTCGGCATCTGTCTGGCCGTGGAGCCGCCCAGGGCCTATTACGTGCCTGTCGGCCACCTGAACGGCACGGCCCAGGCTGATTCCGGTCAGATGAATCTGTTCGCCGGGTCGGCCGAGTTGGCCCCCGGACAACTGCCCATCGAGCGCGTCCTGGAGGCCATCCGCCCGGCGATGACCGATCTCAACATTCCCAAGGTGGCCCACAACGCGAAGTTCGACAGCATGATCCTGGAGCGATACGGCATCGCGGTGTCGCCGGTGCGATTCGACACGATGATTGCCGAGTGGCTGACGGACCCGGCCACGAAGCACAAGGGGCTGAAGGACCTGGCCCGCCATCGTCTTGGCGCGGAGATGACCGAGATTCTGGCCCTGATCGGCCGCGGCAAGGCCCAGGTCACATTTGCCCAAGTGCCGATCGACGTCGCCGCCCCCTATGGCGCGGCCGACGCCGATATGACGCTACGTCTTCTACCGCCGCTGCAGCAGGAACTCCGCGAAAAGGGCTTGATCGAACTACTCGATATGGAGATGAAGTTGCTGCCCGTCATCTCTGACATGGAGCGCGCGGGGGTGCTCATCGACGTCGACTTCTTCCGCCACATGTCCCAGGACCTGAGCGCGGCGCTGCTCAAGCTGGAGCAGATCATTTACGAGATCGCCGGGGAACCGTTTAACATCAACTCAACCCAGCAGTTGAGCGACATCCTTTTCAAGAAGCTGCAACTGCCGCGCGAAGGGCTGAAGAAGATCGCCAGCGGCCACTTTTCCACGGCCTTCAACGTGCTGGAAGCGTTAAAGGCATCCGACTCTACCGGCATAATCGACGCCATCATCGAATATCGCGAGTTAGGCAAGCTGAAAGGCACGTACGTGGACGCGCTGCCGCAGATGATCAACCCCGATACGGGTCGCATCCACACCAGCTTCAGCCAGACGGGAGCCATCACCGGACGGCTAGCCAGTAGCAATCCCAACTTGCAGAACATCCCCATTCGCAGCGAACTGGGCCAGCAACTCCGGCGCGGGTTCGTGACCCAGCCGGGCTGGTCATTCCTGTCAGCCGACTATTCCCAGGTTGAATTGCGCATCCTGGCCCACATTACTCAGGATGAGACGCTGCTGCGCACCTTCCGCGAGGATCAAGACATCCATGCGGCCACGGCGGCGGCAATCTACGGTATCCCCATCGAAAACGTGACCAGGAATCAGCGGCGCTTTGCCAAGACCATCAACTTCGGCCTTATCTATGGGATGGGCGCCTTCCGGCTGGCACGCGATACGGGGCTGACACTGGGCGAGGCGGAAGATTACATGATCAAATACTTCGGCCAGTTTCCGGGAATCGATCGCTATCTGGAAGAAACGCGCCGCAAAGCGCGCACCAACGGCTATGTGGAGACGCTGTTCGGCCGCCGCCGCTACTTCCCGGTGTTCAAGTCGACTATGAGCGGCTCCAACCGCCAGGCCACGCAGCGCGCCGAACGCGAGGCGGTCAACCATCCTATCCAGGGCACGGCGGCCGACATTATCAAACTGGCGATGATCCGCTTGAATGATGAGTTGAAGGCCGGCTATCGCGCCCGGCTGCTGCTCCAGGTTCACGACGAACTGCTGCTGGAAGCGCCGCTGGAGGAATTGGACGACGTGCGCGAACTGGTCATTGACGTGATGAGCAACGCATTCCAGCTGGACGTGCCGCTCAAGGTGGAGGCCGAAACCGGCGCGAATTGGCTGGAGTTGAAGGGCTAGCCGGAGCGGGCCACCGCACGTTTAGGGCGCGGAAAACCATTCCAGCGACTGGAAATCGACCGTGACCGCCGCGCCGTAGGTGCTCAGCCACAGCCAAAGTTCATCGGGGGCCTGATCGAGTTCGCCGCGCCATAATAATTCGCGGTTGATCCATACGGTGACGGCCGCTTGTCCCTTGCCGTCCTGGGCGACGTCGAGCCAAAGTTCGTTTTCGGCCGGGCCCGGCCGCACGTGGGGCCAGGTTTGCCACGGCAGGAGGAACGCGGGTTGGCCGTCCTTTTCGTCCTGCCGGATAGCCACGTAGCTAAGCGGCGACAGGGCCACCACCAGCCGCGACGAGTCACGACCCAGCGCCAAACCCCAGCCGCTGTCCAATTCTCCCTCCTGGTAAGCAGCCTTCAGACGAACGGAAAATCGGCTGGGCACAGCGCCGGAGGCCCACGGGACGCTCAATGGGATGAGCATCTCGCCTGGTTGCTGCAAACCCTGAGGCGCAAGCCGATCAGTCTGAATCAGGGGGCCAAGTGGTTGCGGATCGAAGACCCCGGCCGCGATCAGGAGGACGGCCAGAACGGCCAGGATGCCCAGACCGCCAGCGATGAGCTTCAGCCCGCGTCGCACCCGCGCCGTCCGAAGATCGTCCCCTTGTCCAACCATGCTAGCCACGCATTGGACGAGCCGTCGCCGCCACTTCGCCGAACCCCACCCGGTAGCCATCGCCCTGACACCAGCCCGCCAGCGCCAGGCGGTCGCCGTCCTCCAGGAACCGGCGCATTTCGCCCGTCGGCAACGGGAGCGGCCGTGTCCCGCCCCAGGTCAATTCGAGCAGCGAGCCACAGGAATCGGGCGTTGGGCCGCTGATGGTACCGGAGGCAAGCAAGTCGCCCGGCCGCACGGCGCAGCCGTTGACGGTGTGGTGGGCCAGTTGTTGGGGCATGTTCCAGTACAGATGTCGAAAGTTGGTGCGCGAGATGACCAGCGGCGGCATACCGGCGGCCCGCATAGCCTCACTCTGCAGCGTCGCCTCCAATTGAATGTCGAAAGCCCAATCGCCGTCACTGTGCAGGTAGTTCAGCGGCGGCGGGTTTTGCCGCGGCCCGGGGCGGCGGAACGGCTCCAGCGCCGCCAGCGGCACCACCCAGGGCGAGATCGTCGTGGCGAAATTCTTGGCCAGGAACGGCCCCAACGGCCGATATTCCCAACGCTGGATGTCGCGGGCACTCCAGTCATTGACGAGCACCAGGCCAAAGATGTGATCGGCCGCCGAGCGAATGGGGATCGGCTCGCCCGGCCGGTTGCCGGGGCCGATGAAGAAGCCCACCTCCAGCTCGAAGTCCAGTTCGGCGGTTGGCCCAAAGACGGGCGCCGGCGCGCCGGGCGGCAGCATCTGGCCCTGCGGCCGGATGACGTCCGCTGCGCCGGCGAAAACGGTGCCGGCCCGCCCGTGGTAGGCCACCGGCAGGTGGAGCCAGTTGGGCAGCAGCGCCTGATCGGAGCCGCGAAACATACTGCCCACGTTGGTGGCGTGCTCGCGTGAGGAATAGAAGTCGGTGTAGTCGCCGATGGCCGCCGGCAAGAGAAGCTCAACCTCATCGATCGGTCGCAAGGCCTCGGCTACACGTGGGGCGAGTGGCTGATGCTCATCAACTGAGGGCGCCAGCAACGATTGCACCCGCGCTCTGGCCTCGTCCCAGGCCGGGCGGCCGAGGGCCATGAAGGCATTGAGCGACGGCTGGGCGAAGACATCGCTGCCGCGCAGAGTCGAGCCGTCGAAGTGGCCTGCGGCGGCCAGGGCAGCCAGGTCGAGCACCCACGTGCCGATGGCTACCCCGACGCGCGCCGGTTCGGTAGTCGACGGCCGGAATATTCCATAGGGCAGGTTATGGATGGAGAATGGGGAATTGGCGGGAATGTCCACGATCACGCGCTTACCTCCGGGAAGGGTTCATCTATTATCCTCTTTATATGGCGATTTGGTGCTTGGGGCAATCAGGCGGCCGATCTGCCGATTAGCCAGGTGGCGCGCAGCGCCGGATTCTTGTCCGGTGGTCGGATGAAAGCCCGCTGCTTACGTCAGTGGCTGCGGAGCCGGGTTAGGAAACGGGCGCTACCAGATGGGGTCGGAAAGCGAAATTTGCCGATTACAAATGCGGCTACGGATCCGATCCGGGAACCGGCCCAAGGAGCGGTTACTCGTTGAAAAACACCGGCCTTAACCTTAAAGAGGTTGCCCTTAAGCCGGTTTGCCTGTACGATTAAGGTGGCAAGTTGGTCGGGCGATCGCGGCTTTGGGTTTCCGAAGCTGAGGAAAGTCCGCACTCCACAGAGCAAGGTGCCGGCTAACGGCCGGGCGGGGTAACTCGACGGCAAGTGCAACAGAGAGGCGTATTGCCGGAAGGGGTGACCTTTTCGGCGAGGGTGAAACGGTAGTGTAAGAGACTACCGGCGGCGGCAGCGATGGCGCCGGCCAGGCAAACCCCACCAGGAGCAAGGCCAAGCAGGGCGAAAGGTGGTCTTCGGGCCATCTACGGGGCTGCTCGTCCCGTCTGACGTCCGGGTAGGCTGCACGAGGCGGCCGGTAACGGTCGCCCCAGATAGATGATCGCCGGAGTCGTGTGGGCAACCGCGCGGCGTCCACAGAATGCGGCTTATAGACCGGCTTGCCACCTGTAGAGAATAGGTGACCGTGAAATGATTGGCAGAATTTGTGTGGAGGCGGGATGACGGTTCGGGTGCTGTTTGTGTGTCTGGGAAATATATGCCGCTCACCAATGGCTGAGGCGGTGTTTCAGAAGCTGGTCGACGATGCCGGACTAACGGACGAAATTCGCGTCGATTCGGCCGGCACCAGCGACTATCACGTCGGCGAACACGCCCATCCTGGAACGCGTCGGGTGTTGGCCGGCCACGGCATTCGCTATGACGGGCGCGCCCGTCAGATTAAGCCCGAAGATCGTCTCAACGACCCCACCTACTTCGTGGCGATGGATAGCGCCAACAGGGAAGCGTTGCAAGATCGCTTTGGTGACGTGCCCCACCTGAATCGCCTGATGGATTTCGCCACTCACGCGGGCGTCCATGACGTCCCCGACCCCTACTACAGCGACAACTTTGATTACGTCTATCGCATCGTCGACGACGGATGCCGCGGGCTTCTCGATGCGATTCGCGCCAACGAGGGATTATAAACGATAACGATCCTCCATCTGCGCGCTACCATCAGCCATAATTCCCCACCCAGCATGAGGTCGTCGTCAATCAAATCATCCATCAGGAGAAAGAATAGTCATGCCAACTGTGAGTGAACATGATGTGATTGTTGTAGGGGCGGGGCCTGGTGGGGCAACGGCGGCAACAGCTTTGGCTCAGCAGGGGCGCGACGTCCTGCTCATCGATCGTCATGATTTTCCGCGCGACAAGATCTGCGGCGACGCCATCTCGCAGGGGTGTATTCGGATCATGAATGAGTTGGGAATGGCCTCCCAGATAGAGGCGGCCGTGGCCGACAGTAAATTCCATGAACTCCACGGCATGCGTCTCATCGGCCCTAATGGGGATATGCTCCATGCTGACTTTAAGTCAGGCGACAACGGCGAGAAATCCTACGTCGTGCCGCGCCTCTATTTCGACGCGCTTCTCCAGCAACATGCGCTCGACAGCGGCGCCAAGTTTCTTCGGGCGGAGGTAAAAGAGCCGATTCTCGATGAGAGCGGACGAATAACCGGCGTACTGGCGCGAGAGAACGGCGAGGTGAAGGCTTATCGGGCACCGGCGGTCATTGGCGCTGATGGCGTCACGTCGACCATCATGCGCGCCTTGCGGCCCGAAGCGGGACAACATAAGGACAAGCACCGCGCGGTGGCGCTCCGTGCCTATATTGAAGGCATTGAACTATATCCGCACGAAGTCGAGTTCTTCCTCTACGATGACATTCTCCCCGGATATGCCTGGATCTTTCCCGCCGGCGAAAATATCGCCAATATCGGTCTGGGGATGCGGCTGGATCGTTTTCGCGAACTGAAGAAAAACTTGAAGAAGATGCTGAAAGATTTTCTGGAGATGCCCGCAATTCGCGAAAGAACGACGAAGGGCGTTGACTTGCAGAACGTGGCGATCTGGCAACTCAGCTTCGGCTCACAAAAGAGACTGCAACACGCTTTTGACGGCGCATTGCTGGTCGGCGACGCGGCCGGATTCATCAACCCTCTAACGGGTGGAGGCATCGAGAACGCTCTCATCTCCGGCCAGCTGGCGGCCGAGACGATCGATCAGGCCTTGCAAACCGGTGATACCTCACGCGAAGGCCTAAAGATTTACGAGCAACGATGTGATGAAGAGATGTGGGATATGATGCGCAAATCTTTTCTATACCAGCGAGTATTGCTGAATTATCCCGTCGTTGTGGATTTCCTGATTCGCTATCTCGGCCAACACGGCGGCGTCGCCAAGACCTTCTTATCCAAGCTTTAGGAAGAGGGGGTCGCCGGCGGTTGGGAGGGCGGCCGGCATCGAGCGTCTATTTTGTCCGGCAACTCGAAGACGGTCAGATTCTTGCTGAAGAACAGATCGGCGCCGGCCGCCAGGCAAGCCTCGCGCACTTCCGGGCGATTGTTGGCCGTGTAGATCGCGATGCAGGGCGGCACTTTGGGCCAATCGGCTCGAATGCGGCGGCAGACCTCGATTCCGTCCATGTTGGGCATCATCACGTCGAGCAGGACCACGTCCGGCATGTCGGCGGCGATGCTGTCGAGTGCCGCCTGTCCACCCGACTCGCGGCGAACCTGCCAATCGTTGCGCTCAAAAACGATCTGATAAAGATTGGCTAATGACAGATTGTCGTCGACGATGAGAATGGATAGCGTCATAGTTCCCGGCACAAACGCTCGATTGCTTCAAGCCCCTATTTTACTCATTTGGGTCGCCGGCGTCTACCCGAACGATCTGCGCGCCTTACGGCGTAGGGGGTCAAAACCGCTCCTACTGAATCTTACCTGCCTCTGCTGAATGATACAGCCCGCCGACCGGCGGGCTGTATGTGTTGATTGTCTGGATGCCAGGTGTTGAACGAGGCCCAACCCGGCTCGCCCGATTTATTGATTGCGCGGCTCGACGTTTTGTGCCTGAGGCCCCTTGCCGCGATCGATCAACTCGTACTCAACCTTTTCACCCTCAAGCAGGTTACGGTAGCCATCGCCCCGTATGGCAGAATAGTGGACGAAAACTTCCTTGTCTCCCTGGTCCGGATTAATAAACCCATAGCCCTTCAAGCGGCTAAACCATTTGACGATGCCTGTCTCGCGAAACATATTACCATTACCTCCACAAAGGGTCCTTTGTTACACTAAGTTGATGGATTGTAGTGGGTAAGTTCCGAATAAAGCACCATTCCGGAGGGACGGAGATGGTGCTTTATCCGTAGCAACTACCAATACGTGGTTGATCCAAATTACCAATACAAATGAAGTTATAGGCAGATTATCATATCTGCCGGACATGGGTCAACGGGTGAAAATGCTATTTCACGGCATCTTCACGGCCTCTACACGCTATTTTAGGATGGCTTGGAGAAGGAACTCTTGGACGCCGGTATCCGTAAATCCGATGCTTTCGGCCAGGCCGGCCGAGGCGTCGTTTTCGACGGAAACGACGTATAAAGGCCGGCGGCCGCTGTCGATGAGGTAACCGCTGAGGGCGGCAACGACGCTGCGCCCCCAGCCTTGCCGCCGGTGCTGCGGCCGCGTGTTGACCGCAATTTCACCGAATCGAGGGGATTGCCAATTGAGCGACGCGGTCGCCACGACCTCTTCCTGGCCGCTTAGGGAGGAACTAATCGAAAAACGGGGTAGCCCGCTCTGGCTGTCCGAGCGTCGCACCAACACGTTGACGATCGGTTCGTAGCGGGCCGGCTCCAGGGCCAGCAGACGCAAGCGTTCCTCGGACTGTACGTCGAACAGGGCATCGATCAGCGGGCGATAACGAACGGGGATGCTGAGGATGACTGGCTGGCCGGGGGCCACAGCCCGACCGAGTAAGTCGGCCGCCGCCTCAACGGCGGCCCGATCGCGGTCCGTCGGCAAGCGCATCGTCACCAATGGGCGAAACAGATCGATACCCGTTCGCGAAAGAGCCACGTAGCCGTCGGCGCGCGCCTCGCCAGCGGATTCTACGCCCTTCGGGGAGAGGACGAGCGTCGTCTTGTCGTCCGGATGATGGAAAGCATAGTAGGCGGCCATGGCATCCATCGGCTCATTCTCTTGCAGCAGGCGCCTGACGGCTCGGCGCTCGGCCTTCAGATCGGTCAATCGGGGCTGCATAGGGCCTCCAGCGCGCAGATGATGGCAATATCTGTCGTGGCTCGAACGATTTGGCGATCCGGTTGATAACTCTCCACAGCTTCGCGCTGCTCCAGCACATTGCCGTCCGCGATCAGGATGGCCGCTGTTTTCGCTTCGCGCAAGCTGCCCACCAGAAAGAGGGCCGCGCATTCCATTTCGACCGCCAATACGTGGGCCTGGGACATCACGCGATAGTCGATGTGGGCCGCGGCGGCCACGCCGGGGTAGAAACCGTCCCGAGACAGGACGATGCCGGCCTGGACGGGGTGGCCGCCGGCCGTCGCGGCGCGCTGCAAAGCCAGGGCCAGCGCCGGATCGGCCACGGCTGGGTAGCCATCGGGGACGCTCTCGCGCCCGTAGCCGGTATTCTGTACAGCGGCCGTGGCGACGATCAACGCGCCGGGCTGGATGTCGGGCTGCAGGCCGCCACAAGTGCCGACGCGAATGATCGTTCGCCCGCCGGCGACGATCAGTTCCTCGAAGGCGATGGCCGCCCCCGGCGCTCCGATCCCGTGGGAGCAGACCGTGACCGGCGTGCCGTGATAGGTTCCCCCGTGCGCTCGATATTCACGCTTGTGGCTGAGCAGGGACGCGCCGTCCAGTTGTTGGGCGATGTGGTCGGCCCGCGCCGGGTCGCCACAGACGATCACGCGCGAACTGACGCCACCGACCGGCAAACCTGTGCTGGGCAATCTGGTAATCGTCATCGTCGCGGATGCCGGCCGGCTAGAACGACTCCGGCGGTTTCGGCTTGTTGCCCAGGATTTCGTCGATCGCCGCCATGACGTCATCGGTTATTCTCGGCACCACGTCGAGTGCCTGCAGGTTGTCGCGCAATTGCTCGACGCGCGATGCGCCGAGAATGACGGTGCTGACGTGGGGGTTTTTGAGGCACCAGGCCAGTGCCAGCCGGGTAGTGGTGGTATCCAGCTCCTCGGCCACCTTGCTGAGTTCCCGCACTTTAGCCACCCGGCTGCGGCCCTCATCGCTCTCGATGATTTCGCGCATCCATTCGTAGCCGGGCAGGGTAGCGCGGGATTCGTCGGGGATGCTGTCGTTGTATTTGCCCGTCAGAACACCATAGTACAGCGGCGACCAGATCGTCGTGCCCAGCCCCATTTTTTCATAAAGCGGCGCCAGCTCTATCTCAACGCGGTCGCGCCGGAACATGTTGTACTCCGGCTGCTCCATCGTCGGCGGAACAAGCCCGTATTCCCGGGCGACGCCGTAGGCCTCCAGGATCTGCGCCGGCGTCCACTCCGACGTCCCCCAGTAGAGCACTTTGCCCTGATGAACAAGGTCGGTCATCGTGCGCACAAGCTCTTCCATCGGCACGTTGGGGTCATGGCGATGGCAGAAGTAGAGGTCGAGGTAATCGACCTGTAACCGGCGCAGGGCATCGTGACACGCTTCGAAAACGTGTTTGCGATGCAGCCCGCGCTGAGTCGGCTTCGGATCGGGGACGGAGCCCCAGATCACCTTGCTCGAGACAATGTAGGTGTCGCGAGGCCAGCCGGCGCGTTGCAGCGCCTCGCCCATAATGGTCTCCGACTGGCCGAGGGCGTAGACCTCGGCGTTGTCGAAGAAATTGATCCCCGCGTCATAGGCGGCCGTCATCGCTTCCAGAGCCGCATCGACGGCCAACTGGTTGCTGAAGGTGACCCATGAGCCGTACGACAGCGCGCTGATGGGCAGCCCAGATTTACCCA
Source organism: Promineifilum sp. (assembly GCA_017983515.1). Lineage (GTDB taxonomy): Bacteria > Chloroflexota > Anaerolineae > Promineifilales > Promineifilaceae > Promineifilum. The sequence goes on from JAGOBF010000003.1 coordinate 188,908, forward strand.
GGCGACGATAGTTCATAGTCATAATCCTTTGTCCGTTGCAATCTTTGTTCGGGTTGATAGGGATAAATGTGCAGCCTGACGCCGCAGCGAATGGCTTCTTGCACGTCGCGCCAGTAGTCAGTCGTGTAAAGGTCGGCGTGGTGATGCTCAAATTCTTCGCGAAGGTCGCCCAATAGCCCGAGAAAATGGGAAAACTCTTCGGGGAAAATATCGTTGGGGTTCACGTGGAACCAGGGCTCGGCGGCCATCGACTCCTCATACCGATCGGAGGGAGGCAGCCGGCGGAAGTTACATTCTTCCAACAGGCATAGCTCGTCATAATCGTAGAACACGACGCGACCGTGGCGGGTCACACCGAAATTCTTCAGCAGCATATCACCGGGAAAGATATTGCTGGAGGCCATGTCCTTGATCGCCCGTCCGTAATCGCACACCGCCGCGCGCGCGGCCGTTTCGTGGGTGTTGCGGATATAGATGTCCAGCGGGATAACCCGCCGTTGGACATAAGCATGGGAGATGACCACTGTATCGGCAGTGATAGTCACGGATTGGGTGCAGTCGGCGGCCAGGCCCGCCAGTAGTTCATCCGAGAAGAGATTGCGGCTAAACGCCAGGAACTCGAACGACTGCGCATCAACCAGGCGGCCGGCCCGATCATGTCGATAAACGAGATCGTATTTCGCCATCACTTCTTTGCGCGTCGATCCCTTCGGATAGTTGAAGAAATCCTTGATCAGCTTGAATACCATGTCATAGCCGGGCATAGTGAAAACCAGCATGACCATGCCGCGCTGGCCGCGAGCGATCTCGAATCTCTCGGTCGTATAAGCCAGATGATCGAGCAGACTGCGATAGAGTTCTGTCTTGCCGTGTTTATGATAGCCGATGGAGATGTATAGCTCGCCCAACCGTTTGCGAGGCATGAGCGTCGTCAGAAAGTGGACAAGATCGTAGGGGCGCTCTACGTCCACGTGAAAGTAGGAGTGAGCGAAACTGAAGAGAATGCTGACGCTGTTCTCGTCCAGCAAAACGGAATCGACGATGATGCCTTGCGGGCCGTGGATGAGCGCCAGCGCGAAGGGGATGCGGTGGGATCCGCTAAACAAGCGCCCCACCAGGTAGACGCCCATCCCTCTGAAAAACGGGGAGCGGATTAGTTCCAGGCGATCAACCGATTGCAATGCGCCCAGATGCTCCAGTTGGGCCGCGACGCGCGCCGCGACAAGGGCGGCGTCGCGTGGCGCGTCTTCATAGGGCGTGTCGAAGGCGAAATCTTGCAGGACAGTGGCGACGAGCGCTGTGGTGGAGGCGATCCGGTTGTAACTGCGGTAGATGGGCGATCGCGGCCGCGTGGGGGGCGTCTCAAAGTCGGTGGCGACGAACTCGATCTGTGGGTCGACGCCGACCGTGGTGAAAATGCGCCGTGTGGCCGAATTGAAGAACGACTCCCCTAGTTCCCAATCGTCGCGGTCGGTGATGAGGCCGGAATAGACGGCCTTCATGCTGGCCCAAATCACCTTGCTCTCGACCCTGTCGCCCAGCAGGTCGCGAATGGCCGCCTCGACAAGGTCAACGATGCGCCGATAGAGGCCCAGCCGCTCGGCCGTATCGGCCTGTAAACCAGCCCAGTCGCGGGTGTCGAAACGATTTCCGGCGCGCCCCGTGATGCTTCGGAATTGCTGCTGAAACGTGGCGTAGGCCGTCTGGATGGTCTTCGCGCCGACGTTGGCCAGGCGACTATCCGTCAGCCGCTGGGTCATGTCGCCGGCGGCAACGACTGTCGGCCGGCCGAGCGCCTGCGGCCTAAAGTAAGCACGGCCAGTAGAAACAGGAGAATAGCCCCGACGGCCAACAAGAGGCGATAGTCTGGCATGGCCGGGCTGGGGGATGGTGTGGCTCCGGTCGCGCGGGTTTCGGCCACGGGTTCGGCCGCGGGCGGCGGCACGGGTAGCGCGTCGACCGGCGTGTCTTTCCAGCGCGCGCCCTCTTCCACGAGCATGACCGGGATGCCGTCGCGAATAGGATACTTGTAGCCAGTATCGGCTGAAACCAGCCACGCACCGCGCACCAGTTGCAGACGGCCGGGATCGGCTCCGTGACCGCCCTCCTGGATAGCTTGCGGATCGCGCAGGATTTCGAAAAGGTCAGGACTGATGGGGGATTGCGTACCGTTGGTATGAGATGACATGCGAATTACTCCCTAGGGACGAAATCGGACGGCCGCCAATCAGGATCGGTCGTCGAGTTCTCATTTACCCAATGATACGACTACCCCTCGCTGTCTGTCAATTGCCGCCGGGGAACTAGCTGTCGAGCCAGTAGATGCCCGCGTCTTCCTCTTCTCCGGCAAAGGCCGCCAATGCGGTTTGCAGGCTTTCATAGATGACGATAGGACTGCGGCCGCCCAGCCAGACGGAGACGTAGTTGCGGTCGGGATATTCGGCCCCCAGAGCAACGACGTTGGAGTCGGCCGCCGATTCGGTGTTACCGCGCACAATGACGAACCGCCGAAAATTGCCGAACAGTTCCCGTTGCGCATCCAGAAATTCCGGGCTGGCCATCGGCAGGGTCGTCTGGAGCTGTGCACTATCCTTGCCCGGGGCCAGAGCTGCGCCCGCGGCGCTCAGCGCAGTGATGGCCGCCGCGCCCGCGCCGAACTGGAGCAAAAACTGGCGACGTCCGATGCCGCCCTCGGCCGGCTCGCCGACTCTGGTTGGGCCGGCCGGCGTCATCAATCGACCCAGCGCGTAGGTGAGCGCGATTCCCCAGGCGATGAAGAGCGCCCCCAGCCAGATGGTATTCAGCAGCGCCGGCAGGGGCGAGAGAGACGTGCTCAGGCTGACGAAAATCATCGGCACGGCGAGGATGGCCGCGACGACCAGCCCATCGATGCGGTCGGGGCGCCGGCCGCGCCGCAGCACAAAAGCGTAGAAACTGAGTCCAATAGCCAGCGCCAGGAGGATGAATAGGCCCAGCGACAAGAGCCATTGCACCAGAGGCGCGGATTGAGCGATATTGCCCCCGGCGGCCGCCTGCGAGCCGTTCAGGACGTCAATCAAGGCTATCCACGGCGATACGCCGGTTCGGACAAGCAGGTCGTACAAATCGAACGGGACAAAGGGCAAGCGCAGCAGGCGGTAGCCCAGGTAGAGCAAGCCAATGAGGGGCAGCGTGGTTAGCAGGATAATCAGGAGCGCCGGCCCCAGACCGGGTCGTCTGTGGCCCGAATCACGCGGCTCGTCGGGCACTGGTTGTGGCAGAGGGGTTAGTTCTTCAGACATAGTATTCCTGTATATAGCGTCACCGTTACAATTATCCTGAAGATGAGCCGCGGGCGATCATCTTCTCATGAAAAGGCCATTTCAATGCTGAGGAGGTCAGGGAACGGGGGCAGCGCGCAACGCCGCGGCCAGAGTGGGGATGGCCGCCGGATCGGTCAATAGCCAGCGGGCCAGTTCGTCGTGGGGCAAATCGAACCGCCACTGCCGGTATGTTTGCTGCGGCAGATCGCGGAAGAACAGGACCACGACCACCGCCGCGCCGTCGCCCCAACGGTAGGCATAGTAGGCGGTGGTGAGCACACCGGGCAGCGAGCCGTTTTTGTAGCCGACGTTGCTGAAGAACTCCTGGTTGGCCGGGAACAGGTTGGGCCACTCCAGAATACGGCGCGCCTGGAAACTACTGTCGGCACTGCTGAGACCGTTCTGGGCCAGTGTTTGCATCAGCCGGGCGTAAGCGCCGGCCGTGCCCTGGGGCGCGAGCCGCGCCGTGAAGTAGCGCTGTGTGTCGCTTAACGGCCGCCGGTTGGCCGAACGCCACTCCTGCTCGCGCGTCCGAAAATCGGGTTGATTGATGTAGGCATCGGCCAACAGGCCCATTTCTCGCCCATAAGCCTGGGCGTCGGCCGCGTCTCCGTCGGCCAGAGCGGCCAGAATAGCCCGGTCATTGACCACGCCACGCGTGTGATTAGCCATCATCAGGAACTGCCCCAGGAACGTACAGGGCGCGCTGTGGCTGCCCGGCCCATCGTTCAGGCCGAGGTCGATAGCTGTTTGCTCAATGCGTTCCTGCCCCAGACGAAATTGAAGATAGTCGGCCGCCGCGTTGGAGCTATAACGAATCATAATCGCCGCTACGTCTTCGAGCTGTACCGCCGGATTGTCGTCGGGGGAGATGATTTCGGCATTTTGGGTCAACTCGTCGATCGCCCGACGATGGGCGCTGAGGTCGAAGTTGGGCAGATAGTAGCGATCTAGCTCGGCCAGGGGCACCTGCTCCAGCGGATTCAGTTCGCCGGCAGCGACCGCCTCGGCATAGGCCACCAGCGTGATGAGTTTGGCCACGGAAGCCAGGGGCATGGGCGCATCGCCGTTGAGGTACACGCCTTCCCCTTCTCGGCCCACCTGATAGGCAACCAGCCCGACTGTTTGGGGCCCATCCAGCAGCCGTTGCAACGCGGGCCAGGCCGCGTCTGGCGCAGCTGTTCGCAGCGAGGCGCGCGCTGCGTCGCCGACCGGCGAAGAGGCCGGGGTCGCCACGATTCCCGGCAGTGGGCTCAACAATACCCCGCAGGGCGCTGACAGGTCGCCGGTATAGATGGGCGTAGGTGTGCCTGCGGCGCTCGGAGCCGTCCCGCTGTCGGGCGTTGGAATAGTCGCCGCTGGCGGCGTCGGCGTGAGGATTCCGCTGACGGGGCTGAGAATGGGCAGCTCGGTTGGCCCCGGCGAGGGCAGGGGGGCGACGGCCGCCGGAGCGCGACAACCGATGGCGATAGCCGCCACGGCGATGATGATACCCGGCCGAATGAAAGCCAAGCGCCCGCGGATGGCGAAGGCGGCTATCTTGGCGCTCCCTGCTTCATGCTGTGGCGCTTGAGAATGATGAGGGTCATATCGTCGAATTGCGGCGTCAGGCCCACGTGGTCGCGGATATTGCCGGTGATGTGGCGCACGATGTCGGCCACCGGCTGGCGGGCGGCCGCCCGCGCGGCGACCTGCAGCCGATCCAGGCCGAACTCGTCGAAATCCTCGTTCAGCGCCTCGGTCACTCCGTCAGTGTAGAGGATGATCGTCTCGCCCGGCCGCAGACGCATCGACTGGCTCTTCATGTGCGTCTCCGGCAGAATGCCCAGGGCGATGCCGTGGCCGGGCAGGGGCTGGAATCCGCCGTTGGGTTGCAGCAGCAGCGGCGGGTTGTGGCCCGCATTGGCATAGGTGAAACGCTCGGTGGCTGGGTCCCACACGCCATAGAACACGGTCACAAACAAGTCCGACCGGGCCTCGCGGGCGATGATCTCGTTGGTGCGCATGAGGACGTGGGCCGGGTCTTCGCGGCTGAAGGCCACGGTCCGCAGGATCGTGCGACTAACGGCCATGAACAGCGCCGCCGGCACGCCCTTGTCGGCCACGTCGGCGATGACGATGCCCCATTTGTCGTCGCCCAGCGGCAGGAAGTCGTAGAAGTCGCCACCAACCTGTCGTGCCGCCTGCCAATAGGTGGCAACGGAGCAGCCGGAAATATGGGGGCTGCCGTCGGGCAGGAAGCTGGCCTGGATGGTATGGGCCACATCCAACTCCTGCTGCATGCGCGCCCGCTCGGCCGATTCCTTGTACAGTTGATTGTTGACGACGGCCGTGGCCGCCTGCTGGGCGATGCCGTTGAGGATGTTGATGCGCCGTCGGGAAAATGGCCGGCGGCCCAGTCGCTCGCGCTGCAAGCCCACGATCTTGGCCCCCACCACACGGCCGCGGGCGATGAGCGGAAAGCTGTAGGCGACGGACGTATTCAGCACGGTTTCGAGCCAGGCCGGAACCCGTAGGGCGTAATAGGCGGTGCTGGGCAATAGCGGCTGGTTGAAGTCGAGACTCAACTGCGGTGACATAGACATGAATTCATCGCGGTCGATCTCCAGCGTTTCCACCAGGCCGCGCCCCATCGTACTGACCCCATAACTTGGCCCGGCCTGGAAAATCTGGCGCGATTCGTCCCAGACCAGGATGAAGACCGAATCGACGCCGACGAGCAGAGGCACCAGGCGAACAATTGTGTCCAGAATTTCATTGAGATCGGTCAGGCTGTTGACCGCTTCAGCCACCTGCAGCAGGGCCGTATTGACCCAGGCTTCCTCCTGTTGGGCTGTGCGCAAATAGGCGCTCTCCAAAGCCTGGGCCGCCTGTTGAGCTACATTTTGCACCAGTTCTTCGCGTAGTCGGCTATCGGTCTTCGACGTCTGTGGGTCGGGGGCCTCATCGCCACAGGCCGGATCGGGGCCTGCATCTACGAACATGACCCCCAGATTTTTCCCCTGCCCGCTGTTCAATGGGTATAGCTTGAGGCATTGCGGCCGGTATGGCCGCAACCAGGGTGGGGTGTTGCTGGTGGTCAGCGACTGGCCGCCGACGTGGACGGCATCCAGCGCGCGCCACTCGCCGATTGGCAGCACTAACCGCCCGAAGGCCTCATCTTCGTCCCCATCGGCATCGATCAGGGTGACGCCATAGTAGCTTTCGCTATCCTCATCCCACAACAAGAAGCCGCTCAGGTTCACGCCGGTCAGAATCGGCGTGAGCCGGGCGACCTCGTCCAGCATCTCATCCCGGTCGTCGTGCCGGCCGATAGCCTCGGCCACCTGTAGCCGGGCAGTGGTGATCCACGCCTGCTCATGCTCTCGAGCCACCTGCCGGGCCTTGTAGATCGCGCTGGCAACTTCGGCCGCCAGCGCTTCAAGCACCATTTGCTCGGTGGAGCCGAACGCGCCGATCTGGGGGCTTTGTACGTCCAGCACACCGAGCAGTTCGCCGTTGACCACGAGTGGGATGGCGATCTCGGCCTGCGTGTTGGCGGTGAAATCGGGCGACAGATCGCCCAGGGTGCTTAAATACCGCTCGTCATCGACCACGCTGTTGGCGACAACGGTATGAAAAGTGGCCGCGGCCGTGCCGACGATCCCCTGGCCGATGGTCAGACGCAGAGGCATTGACCGCCCGTCACCGTTGGCTGTCAGGCCGCCTTGGGCCACGCTGCTGGCCTGGGCCACGGCTTCCTGAGCTGCCTGATTAATGCCGAAGACCGTGACTGGGTGGAAGCCAAACGTGCGGCCGATCAGGGTGACGGCCAGTTCCAGCACTTCTTCCGGTTGCTCGGCGGCATTGACCTTGTGGGCGATTTGCGTGACCAGTTCCAGATGGGTGGCCCGGTTGCGTTCCTGGGCAAACAGTTGGGCGTTGGCGATGGCCGCGGCCGCCTGATTAGCCAGGATCATCAACTGCCGCATGTCCTGCTCGCTGAAGTGGTTCGGCTGTTGGCTTTGCGTGGCGACGATACCCAACGTGCGCCCGGCGGTGATCAGCGGCAGAAAAAGGGCCGAGCGTGGCGGCGCGGCGCTTTCATAGGTGGGACGGGCCGGCAGGCGCTCCATCTCTCGCTCGAAGTCTCGAACCAGCAGCGGCCGTTGGGTATCGTGGACCCAGCCGACCAGGCCGCCTGCGTCGCTCATCTCCGGATGATCGGCTCGGATATCGAAACACTGGGGGACGGGCTGGTGCTGGCCGTCGATTGTCCAGTAGCGAATTTCGTAGAACCCTTCGTTGAACAATCCCACCTGGAACGTGCGATTGTCGATGACTTGCCCCGCCTGTTCGGCAATGAGGCCGCATAGCGCATCGAGGTCCAGCTCGGCGGCGACGAGAGCGCGGCCGGCGGCGATGAGCGCCTCCTGTGCGGCCACGCGCTCCAGCAACGCGCCGCGCGTGCGATGGCGACGCAGCAGGTATAGGACGACGTTGACGATGACCGCGGTCAAGGCCGCGAGCAACAGGATCAACAGCAGCAGGCTGGGGTCATCGCTGGGCGGGAGAAGAGGCATGGCCGGTATGGTTAACCTGCCCGGCATCCACGTCGAAAACCGGGTCTAAAATTTCCGCTAGGAACGTGCTTGTGGCGTGGGCCGGTTGCGTGCCTGAGCGCAATCCTCATCGATCTCGAAGACTTTATCGAATCCCACCATGGAGAAGATCTCCTGTAACCGGCTATTCAGGCCGCACAACGCCAGAGACCCCTCATTAGCCTTGGCCTTGCGCCAGGCGCTGACGAGGCAACGCAGACCGCCACTATTGATATAAGTGGTGCGCGACAGATCGACCAGGAGATGGAAGTGATTGTCATTGAGAAGCTCGTTGAGCACTTCTTCCAGCTTGGGATTCAATGTTTGATCAAGCCGGCCTTCGACCCCGACCAACCAGACGTCGCTTTGAGGGAGTTTCTCCTGCCAGACACTCATTAGACTTCCTTATGGGGCGTTCAGCTTCTTGATCATGATCAGCTGGTTGCCCTGACGCCGGTCTGATGTGAAATGGACCTCGTCCATGAGATTCCGAATAAAATGCAGGCCGAGGCCGCCGATGCGCAATTGGCTGGTCAGCTCTTCGGCCGACGCCTCATTTTTGGCAATGGCCGGCGGCGGCGGGACGGTTCCGGGATCAAAGGCCTGTCCATTGTCTTGCATGACAATGGTAAAGTCGTCGTCACTCAGGCGATACCGGATCACGATGTTCCCCACGCCCTCATCACCATAAGCATGCTCGATGATATTGGTCGAGGCCTCATCACAGCATAGTTCCAGGTGAAAGATGGTGGTTTCGTCGAACCCGGCCTGAGCCGCCCCGGCAGCGACAAATTCGCAGATCCGTCTGATCTCCTTGTAGCTTCCGGGAACGGTCAGAACTCGTTCGTCAACCATTTTTAAATAATGAGTCGATCTGTACTCTGTCGGCATGAATGAAAAAGAAACGTCCGCCTGTCGGGACGCCATTTCCCGGCAATCGATGGAGATTAAAAGCTGCCGACAGCCGAGGCTTCGTTGTCGTAGACTTCGAACAGCGAATCTAGTCCGGCCAAGGACAACACTTCCACGACGCGCTCAGACGGGGAAGCCAGGCGGACGTCGCCCTTATGCTTCTTGCATTCGCGCAATAGGGCGATCATGGCCCGCAAACCCGCGCTGCTGATGTAGTCGACCTCGCTCATCTCCAGCACCACGTTATTCTTGCGGCTGACCACTTCCTTGAGAACGCCATCAAACTGGGCGGCATTACTACTGTCAATTCGTCCACTGACCCGCACCAGTTCAACGCGCTTCAAATCCTCGACGTGAATGTTTACGATTGATTCGGCCATGTTCCTTGCCTCCTGTTCGTGGCGGTTCCTTGTAAAGCAGGCGCATTATAACATAGGATAGCTGTAAAGCGTCAACTGCGGGTGCCCGTGTTATCATTTTGATTACATGAATGGATCGTTATCTGCATTGAGCGATCAAATGCGAGAACGTGCCCGGCTTTTGGGCTTCAATCGCGTCGGCGTCATTGCTGCCGGCCCGGCCCGCCGCCTGGATGCCTATCTGCGCCGGATCACCGATGGCCTGCACGGCGAGATGGGCTATATGGCCCGGCCGGACCGGGTGGCGCGCCGCCGCGACCCCGGCATCATCTTGCCCGGCGTGCGGTCGGTTGTGGTCGTGGGGCTGGACTATTACACGGCCGATCTCCCGCCCGCCATCGCCGCCGACCCATCGCGCGGCCGCGTGTCCAACTATGCCTGGGGCGTCGACTACCACGACGTGCTGACGCCACGGCTGGAGGCGCTGGCCGGCTGGCTGCGCGGGCAGACGGGCGCGGGCGAAGTCAGCAGCCGCGTCTACGTCGACACCGGGGCCATCCTGGAGCGCGACCACGGCGAGACGGCCGGGCTGGGCTTCACCGGCAAGAACACGATGCTCATTGACCCCCGGCGAGGCTCATGGTTCTTTCTGGGCGTGCTGCTGACCACGGCCGTGCTGGATTACGATCGGCCGCCCGAGGAGCGCCCGGATATGCCCTCATGCGGGGGCTGCACCCGCTGCCTGACGGCATGCCCCACGGCGGCCTTCCCCCAACCATACGTCCTGGACGCGCGGCGCTGCATCTCCTATTTGACGATTGAGCTGAAAGGCTGGATTCCACCCGACTTGCGGCCGTTAATGGGTCGTTGGGTCTACGGCTGCGATGTGTGTCAGGAAGTCTGTCCCTTCAACAGGTTTGCCCGACCAACCGGTGAAGCGGAATTCTACCCCGTCGATTGGGCCACGGCCGCGCCGCCGCTGCTGGAATTGCTGGCGCTGGATGAGGAAACCTTCGCCCGTCGCTATGCTGGCAGTCCCATCAAGCGCATCAAGCGCGGCCGGCTGGTGCGCAACGCCTGCGTGGCCGCCGGTAATTGGGGCAGCCCGGCGGCCGTTCCGGCACTGGCCCGCCTGTTGGCTGATGATCAACCCCTCGTGCGCGGTCATGCGGCCTGGGCATTGCACCAAATCGGCGGCGAGACCGCTCTCGCGGCGCTGGCTACGGCGCTGGCGGTTGAGATGGATGAGGCCGTTCGGCGCGAAATGATTGGGGATTAGGGACTTAACTGCACTTCCTACAATGCCCTATGACCGCAGGATTTAACATGCCGGCTGCGGGTTGGAAACGCGCACCTATGATGGAAAGTGCGTTCAAGCATTTTGATGAACGAAAACCGACTCCCGCAGGGCGCGGATATTGCGCAGGGGCGTGGTGGTCATGATGACGCAGCCCGTGCCCAGCAGGAGTCGCCGGTCGCCCGTTTGTGTGCGTGCGTCCTGTATCTCAGCCAGCGTCGCTGCCGGCCCTTCTTGATGGAGCGTCCACTGTGACACGCCGCCGCTGGCCGCCGGGCGCATCCGGGCCAGTCCCTCCGCCAGCGAAATGCCCGTATCGCGGTCGTGCCAGTTGAGAAAGGCCATCGGATAGTCGGCCACCTTATCGAACATGATCGATTTGCCGTGGAGATGGACGATGTTGCACCACAGATCGGCGACGCTTTCCAGCACGCGCCGGTCGTAGGCCCGGCCGAAGACGGTGAACTCGTCCTGGTTTAGCAGCGGATAAGCAGCATGCTGGACGGCGTAGTAGATGCCGTCGATGCCGGTGGCCCGCGCCGCATCGATGAAGCGCAGATTGCTCTCGACCATCGTTTCCAGCCCGCGATGCAGGGCGTCGGGGCTGTGGCGCAGATGGCTGAGCACGACCTCATTGCCCGCCAAATGTTTGGCCATTGACAGCGGTGAGAAAACCGTAGCGATTAACGGGGCTTGCCCCCGCAAGCCTTCGCCGACCAGACGCAGGGCCTTGATTTGTTCGGCCAACATGCCCTGGGTGGGGTCCAGCGGCGACAGGGATTCCCAGTCGGCCGGCTCTCTGACCGGCCGCTGCGTCGTCTCGCGCGTCCCCTCGATGTGGCCCACCCACCGATCATGCAAGCCCCAATCGACGACGGAGTAGCTGCTGGCCGGGCCGACTTTGACCAGGTCCCAATCGTAATCGGCCTGCCACTTCAGATGGGCGGCGGCCAGAGCGGTCGCCTCCTGATCGTCGCCCGGCCAATGCCGCCACAAGGCCACCGGCAGCCGGTCGACCGGCTCGCCGGCGCTGGCCGCTTCCAGCCTTTCGCGTTTGCTCAACTCCTTCATATTCGCTCCTGTCGGCGGGTAGCCGTTGCGATTATTCCACCACGAGCGCCCCTAATATCAAGCGGTCGCCGATCAGATTGCCGGCCGTGTCCGCCATTTGCAGGCGTCGCCGGCCGACCATCTCGTAGAGGCCGACTTCAATGTAGTACGTGCCCGGCGGCAGATCGCCCGGCAAGACCAGCCGATAGGGATCGAGGTACTGCTGTCCCGGCAGCCACTTCGGTAGCCACAGGTGGGTCGGCGCGGAGCCGCCCAGCGGCGTGTAATCGAGCGTCACCAGCGGCTGGTTGGCGGCGTCGATAAGATGAACGAAGACGGTGTAGCCTTCTTCGGCGCGGGCCAGCGCTTTCCAGCGCAACAGCAAATGCACCGTGTCGCCCGGCCGCGCCGTCAGCGGCTCGTCCCAGATCGCCGCGCGTCGCTGCCAACCGCGCCGCGCCGTGGCCGACGCCAGCCCGACGCGCTGGCGAAAGTTGGCCAGCAGATTATTATTACTCGGCGGGTTGGAATGACCGGTCACGGATAAATCGCCGAGCGGATAACTCGCGGCCGGCTCCGTATTAGCGCTCAAATTCTTTAGCCCCACCGACACCGGGTAGATGCCGTCGGGCAAATCGTGGGGCAGGGCGAAATCGAAGCGTTCGACGATCACCTCGCCCGGCTGCCACGCCGGCGTCGTCAGATGGCTATCCGTGGTGAAGGGGAAGGACAGGTCGCCCACCTGGATGACAGGCACGAAGTAATCGGCCGTGCCCGCCGGCGTACGCATGGCGAGAGTGAGCGGGATATAGTCGCCGGGGGCGACATCGCGCTGGGGCAGACTATAGGCGACGATCTCGGCTGGCTCGACCGAACCAGCAGTCAGAGGCGTCAGCGTTGAGGGAACGTCAGGGTCGCCCGGCTCTACGACCTGATAGAACAAGCCGTCGGGCCGCAGGCGGAAGCCGGCATCGACGATCTCGCGACGGTAGTTGCTCAGATAGACGGGGCCGCCGGGCAGCGTGGCGAAGACGCTCTCCAGCCACGGCCGGGCGGTGGAGACCAGAATCGGCGTCACGTCTGCCCCATCCGGCAGCCGGTTCTCGACGAATTGCGCGTACCAAAGCGGCGTCATGTGTTCCCAGTCGTTAAGCAGCGTCGCGTGTTTGCGCGTGCCGTCGAAGCGCTCGAAGACGGCGTCGACATAGTTGGCCGCCTCAGTATAGCTGCGCAGCGATATGCGCGGCGCGTTCCGCGCCAGTTGCAGCCCCGGCCCCAGTAGGAACAGGCCGGCCGCCAGCAAGGCCGGCGCGACCCGCGGCAACCGCAGTCGGATGGTCGTCAGCGCCAGTAAGCCGTAGAGACCGATGCCCGCCAGCAGCCCGATGATGAGCATCATGCCCAGAATGTAGGCCATGATGTCCTGGGCGCGCAGGCTCATGACGAAGGCGTAGTTGCTGAGAAACACCAGGATGTAGAGGACGATCAGCTTCCACGATGGGCAGTCATCGGTCATGGCCGGCGGCATGCGCCGTTCAAATAGCGGCCACGCCGCGCCCAAGAGCGCCAAAGAGATTATCGGCAGCGCATACTGGAGGCGCAAAATCGACCAGAAGACCACCGCGCGGGCGGGGACGTCGGCCGCGCTGAAGAAAGGCAGGCTCTCGCTGAGGCCACGGGCCAGCACGTGGTCGAGAAAACCGTTGAGCGTGTTCATCGTCGACGGGCCGAACGCTGGTTCCATTGGGCTGCGCAGCGGGAAGTAGAGCCAGACGGCCAGGCCCAACAAGCCGAAGGCTGCCGCGCCGACCAGTACGCGCCACTCGCGCCAGATGCGCGGCCGGGCGACGAGGATGAACAGCAGATACGCCGGCAAGGAGATGACGGTCAGCGGGTGGTGGGTGATGCCCAGCCCGGCCGAAAAAGCGAAGGCATAGAGCCAACGCCGGTTGTCCGTCCCGTCCGTTGCCCAGCGCGTTAGAAAGAACAGGTTAGCCGACAGGAACGTGGCGGTGATGATGTGGGGGTTGGCATGGATCGCGTGCTGCCAGTAGTTGACGCCGAAAGCCACCGTCAGCGCGGCGAAGACGGCCGACGCCAACGCCCATTGGGTCATGGGGAAAGTGCGGCCCGCCTTCGTAATGGGCGCGAATAATACGTGAGCCACGGCTCGCACCGTGCCGAAGACGAATAGCGCGCCGGTGGTGGCCGACAGTGCCGACAGCAGGTGCATTCGCCACGGTATCGCGCCGACGGGCACGAGCGTCTGGAACAATTTGCCGAGCAGCGTGTAGAAGGCGTAACCGGGCGGGTGGGCAATGCCCAGGATATTGGCAACAAACGTGTACTCGGTCGGGTCGCCGTAAACGACCGTCTGCGCCAGAGTCAGCACATAGGCCAGGGGGATGAGCAGCAGGGATAAGAGCAGCGCGATGCGCCCCCAGGCGGTGGGCTTAGCCATGAGTCTGTCTAGGGAGTCGCCGTCACGAAGGCCACATAGGCGTGGTGGTCGAGAACCAGCGGCTGGGGCGGCGCGTCGAGCCGCAGCCGGCCGTAGCCGAACTGCGGGTCAGCGCCCGGCGTACCCTGATTGACCGCCCGGGTTTGAAGATAATCCTGTACCTCGCCCGGTAAGGCGGACGGAAAGGCGCTGCGCACGAGTGCCGCCGCGCCGGCGACGTGGGGCGTGGCGGCCGACGTGCCGTTGAAGCCGCGCGGGCCATAGCTGGCGGTGGATACGTTGGCGAAGGCGGCGATGTCGGGCTTCAGGAAGCCGCCGGTGGGCGCACCGCCCGGCCCGTTGGTCGGCCCCTCGGAACTGTACTCCTCGCGCACGAAAGGCACGTCGACGTCGACGGCGGCCACCGTGAGCACAGTGGCTACGTCGGCCAGACTTCCCAAACTCATGGAGGGCGTGCGCCGATCCAGTTCGCGGTTAGGCGTCAGCAGGTGGAGGTAGACGCTCCGATCGCTGCTTATACGCTGGATGGCGACGCCATAGACGGCCGCCGCACCGCTGGTGTAGTAGCTGATGCGTTCCGTCGGTCGCTGACCCAATTGCCCGGTCTGGGGGTTATCGCTGGTGGCGACGATGCTGTAGGCGGAGCCATTGTGGCGCAACAAGACCAGGCGATAATTCTGTTTCACGGTCGTCCAGTCATTCCAGCGTATGGACGGGCTGAGTGCCACCCCGGCCGGTATCAGAAAGGCCGTGCCGTTACCGAGACCGAAGACGTTGACCTCGACGCCAGGTGCATATTCGTGGAACCCGTCGCCGTCGCTATCGATGAACGCGCCGCTCCAGTGAGTTTCACGATAATTGCCGGCGGCCGTCGTCCACAGGATGCCCGCCGCCCGTGCCTTTTGGGCCATGACAGCAAAGCGGCCGCTCCCGTCACCGGGGGTAGCGTTGACGAAGGTCAGCGAGGTCGAGATGATGTCGACGCCCTGGCTGATGGCGTAATCGACTGCTTCATTCAAATCGATGTCGGTACTGATCTTGAGCAGGTAAAGCTGTGCCTGGGGGGCCATGTCGTGGACGATCTCGGCACAGGCCGTGCCATGAGCGCCACCAAATTCATCGACCTCGGCGTCGCTTTGCCCGTCGACAAAGTTCTTGACAGTGACGGATAACGGCAGATCGCTGCCGAGTTTCGTTTGGTAATTTTGGAAGCCGCCGTCGATGATGGCCACGCGCACGCTCTGGCCTTGCCAGCCCGCGTCGTGCCAGACGTCGGCATTGGCCGCGGCCCGCCCCTCGGTAAGAGCGGCGACCGCCTCGGCGTCGGCGAGCACGACGGTATTCGGTTGTTGAATATAGTCAATGGCCGGCGCGGCAGACAGGTCGGTTAGCTGGTCGATGGGCAGCCAGGCTTGAATGGTTCCCTCGAAGGAGCCGGTGATCTCGCCGCCCAGCGCGGCGATGTGCTCACGGGCGGCGGTCTCATTATCGGGGTGGACGACGATCTGGATTTGCACGCGCCCCGCTTCCAGACGGACCTCGGCCGCTTCGGTCGCTTGCCGGTCTGGCGAACGGGCCAAATCGGCCAGCGCGTTGTCGAGCTTGGGATTGTCCGTCGCTCGGTCGCTACCCGCCGCCACGGTCGTCAGATTCAGCCCGGCCGGGACGGTCACGGCGTCCCAGGATGAGCCGGCCGGCTCATAGGCCCCGGAGGGCGCTGCTCGACCGGCCACCACGACGACAAGCAAGATGACGGCGAAAAAGTTCTTGATCATGCCCCAAGTATCATCCGAAAAAGCCAAATTGGCCGCTATCCCTCACCCCTCTTTTACTTCGGCAGCAACCGGTCATAGACGGCGGCCGTCTCGCGCGCCGCACGCTCCCAACTGAAATGGGCCGCCTGTTCCCGCCCCAGGATTTGCCTGTGGCGATATTCAGCCTGATCAGTCAGCAGGCGACCGATCACGGCAGCCATCTCGCCAACGTCGGTGGGATTAAAATAGGCCACTGCCTCGCCGCCCACTTCCGGGTGGCTGCTGCTATCGCTGGCGGCAACGACTTGGCCGCAGGCCATGTGCTCCAGGATGGGCAGGCCGAAGCCTTCGTAGAGACTGGGTTGTACGGCCAGCGCGGCCGCGCCGATGATCGCCGGCAGGTCAGCATCGGGCACCCAGCCCAGCGGGCGCACAACGTCGCGCCAGCCCTCGGCCTCGATGCGGGCGAAGAAGTCATCGTACAGCCAGCCGCGCCCCCCGGCCAAGAGGAGGTGTAAATCTGGAAAAGAGGTGCGTAGTAGTCGGAAGGCATCGAGCAAGCGCATGAGGTTTTTGCGCGGCTCAATCGTGCTCAGGTGTAGGAGGAACCGCCTGGGTAGGTGATAGGTACGTCGAACGTGGTCGATCCCGGCCGGGGAGGGGGGCTGGAAATGGGTTGCGGCGGCCTCATACACAACCGTTACTTTAGCCGGATCGACGTCGTAGTACTCGACGAGATCGCGCTTGGTAGCCTCCGACACGGCGATGATCGCCGACGCTCGCTCTACGTAGAGGGGCATGGCCCGGTTCAGATACCAGTAGTTGAGCCGCTTGTGGTAGTCGGGAAATAGTTTAAAGATCAGGTCGTGGACGGTCAGGACAGTGGGGATGTTTTGCAGGGGCAGCAGCAAATGTTCGGTGCTGTGGAATAGCTCGGCGTCGGGAACAAGATGGTTGAACGGCAGGCGGCCGAGATGGCCCAGCAGCACCGCCATGCGCCACGGTTTGTAGCCCCAACGCACCTCGCGCCGGCGGACGGTAGCCGGCAATGTGTCGGGATAGCGCCCTTCGCCGCCCCGATTATAGAACAGGGCATAGCGCTCCGGATCATGGGCCAGCAACGCCCCGGCCAGCCGTTCGCTGTAGCGGCCCAGCCCCGCCTTGCTGTGCACGGCGGCCGAAATATCGACGTAGATCACGGTCGGATCATGCGCACGTAGCGTAGCTGTCGCACGCTAGAGGGCGGCCAGCGCCCGACGGGTCAGCACCGCGGCCATCTCGGCGCGATACGCCGCATCCCCCCGAAAGTCGCCGGGGTGATGGGCCGAGGCTGCGGCCGCCTGAGCCGCGGCAGCGATAGAGTCGTTGTCCAGGCCGTTGGACAGGGCCGCTTCGGCGGCGGTCAGGTGGATGGGACGCGATCCAATGCCGGTCGCCGCCAATCGAATCGCCCCGCTATCCGGCCGCCAGGCGGTGACGGAGACGATGGGGTAGTCGGCCGGCGTGCGCGCCACGCGCTCGGATGCTCCCTGGCCCGACGGCCAATAGACGATGATCTCGGTGATCAGACCCGGCAGCCGTTCGTCGTCTTCCAGATAGGTGGCCAGGCTGACCGTTTCCGGGGCGGGCAGGCGCAGGCTGACCGTCGCATCGAGGACGAGGAGAGCGGCCAGGAGTTCGCTGTCGGGTAGGCGTGAGGCAATGATGCCGCCGACGGTGGCGGCATTGCGGTAGGTGTTTGGCCCGGCGCGGCGAATCGCCTCGCGCAGGAGGGCGGCCGCGCCTTGAAGTTCGGTCAACGGTGCCAGGAATTCGCTCAGATCGGCGAGCCGGACCATCGCGCCCAGGCGCAGCAGACGACCGTCGTCGGCCCAACTCAGGTGATCCAGACCGGTGTTTTGTAGATCGACGACGGCCGCGGCGATCCCTTCCTCGGTTGCCAGGAGCGCTGTGCCGCCGGCCAGCGGCAGCGTGTTCGGTTGGCGCAAGAAGCGCAAGGCCTCATCCAGATTGGTAGGCCGATAGTAAGCGGCAGGTTTTTGGGGCATGGTGGTTTAATCCCGAATGGTAATGGCAAAATTCCCTGCCATCTTAGCGCGGGATTCGACATGGCGCAAGCGAACGGCCGTCTCGCTCTTGTCGCGCTGGTTTCTTAACCAGCCCCCCGAGCACCGGATAAGAATCTGGCGTTACGGCCGAAAGTTTCCCGGCCGTTCGGTCCTGCTCCAACGGCCGCAGCTGTGAAGATTACGTCTATGCTATAATATTCGCGTTGGTCAGAGGGGTATATTTTTCGCTCCGACAACCCATCACGCTCCTGGGCGCGCTGTCGGGTTAGAGAAAGCGCAGTAACCCCTGAGGCTATTGCGGGTTATTTGTATTGACGCGACGCTAATGTGCGCAGCCGGTCTGGACGAGAAAGGAGTTAATGACGTTATGATCGAAGCGATTTCCGGCCTGAGCGCGGCCTTTGGTCTGTCCGGCAGTGCCGGGCTAAATGCTTACATTCCGCTGTTGCTGGTGGCGTTGGCCGCGCGTTTCCCAATGGGCGACCCGCTGGTCAAGCTGCAAGCGCCATATGATCTGATGGGCAGTTGGTGGGCTATTGGCCTGTTGGCGGTCTTGCTGGTGGTCGAGATCGTGGCCGACAAGATTCCGGCCGTCGATACGGTCAATGACGGGATTCAGACGTTCGTTCGCCCGGCGGCCGGGGCTATCCTGTTTGCTGGCAGCACCAACGTCATTTCTGACATTCATCCCGTCCTGGCGCTGGGCGCGGGCTTGCTGGTGGCCGGCGGGGTGCACGCGACAAAGACGGTCGCGCGCCCGGTGGTCACGGTGACGACGGCCGGCGTCGGCAATCCCATCGTCAGCACGCTTGAGGACATCGTTGCCCTGGTCGTATCGTTGCTGGCGCTCGTTCTGCCGATTATCGCTGCCGTCCTGCTGTTGGGGTTCCTGATTTTCATCGTCATCATGGTCCGCCGCTGGCGTCGTCGCCGGATGGTGGTCTAGGCGGCAAATTTTCTCTTGGAGGGTGTGCATTTGGTAGAGACGTGACTTCAGTATCTTTTCCGGGGTAGAATTAGTTCACCTTTTTACAGATCGATTCGGAGGAATAATATGTTGCAGCGAATTCTTGGTGTGTTCAAACTGGACAAGGCGACTTTTGCAGAGATTGAAGGCGACCAGACGGCCACCACTCAGGCGGCCCTCGTCGTCATCCTGGTGGCCCTGGTGGCGGGCATCGGCGCGGCGCTGGCCGCGACGATGCTGAATCGGACGCTGCCCGGCGTGATGGATGGCCTGGGTGACTCACTGGGTGAAGGGTTTGATTTAAGCATGGTTCCCCAACTAAGCCCCGTGGGTGCGTTTCTCAATGCCGCCATCGGCGCATTGCTCTCCTGGCTGGTGTGGTCGGGGTTGACTTATCTCATCGGCACGAAAGTATTTAACGCCCAGGCTGACATGGGCGAAATGCTGCGCGTGATCGGTTTCGCCCAGGCTCCCCGGCTGCTGTCCGGCCTCGGCTTCATCCCTTGCTTGGGTGGTATCCTGGGGTTGGTCGGCCTTATCTGGGCGCTGGCGGCATCCTTCGTCGGTATTCGTGAAGGACTTGATCTGGATACGGGCAAGACTTTGGCGACCATTGTCATCGCCTTTATCGGCGCGCTGCTGATCAGCTTCCTGGTCGGTCTGGTGATGGCCCCGCTGTTTGCCATCGCTTCTTAGGCACGGCTCCGATTCCCTTCCGGCCCTTATGAGCCGTCGTGGGGCAGTAGCCCACGACGGCTTTTTCTGTTAGCGTGGTAGTGTGCCTTTCGCGGCCAACTCTTGAATCCAGCCCACAACTTCTAGTCCTCGCGCTCTATCGTCCTCAGACAACGGCAGGGCCTCGAATTCGTCCTCATCGTGCAGGCTGAGCGCTCCAGTGGGAGACACCCATAGGTCGAGCGCCAGGTCATCGCAGCGCACGGCCGACGCAGTAATCTCCGCCGGACGGCAGACGTTGCAATACCAGCCCTTCAACACACCGTCATCGCGGTCGTATACGGCAAAGACGTTGTACCAGCGGTCGTCGTAGAATGTCTCGATGAAACGGTCGCCGGGCTTGAAGACGACATAGCCCAAATCCGTATCGTCGCGGTTGAAGAACGCCTCCAGCCGAACATGATGGGGGCCGCGCGCCAGGACGCGCGCCGAATATTGCCACACCTCCCGGCCGTCGTGGTCGAGCTTGTAGACGGTTATTTCATTTGTGTCGTCGGACGTGGGCATTCGGATGGGAGTTGTCTGGAACGCGAGCGAATGGCAAAGTCAAGGCCCAGGCTCCAGTTGCCGAGCCAGATCGCTGACCTCGGCCGACAGGCCTTGCAGCGTCGTTTGCCGGGTCGATAGCCGGTCACGCTCGGAGCGGACGAAGCGGTCGAACGGGGCGATGGTGTCTTCGATGCGCTGCGTGCTGGTGCGCATTTCGCGGTCGAATTGCTGCTCCAGATTAGTGACGAGTCGGGTGCGCAGATCGGTCAGTTTGTCGCTGAATTCGGCCTTGGTTTTGCGCTTGCGAGCGGGCAAGACGAGCAAGCCCAACGCGGCGGCGGCCACCCCGGCGAAAATACCGGTGAAGTCCAGGAAGGCGGCATGGGCGACGACGGCGATGATGACGCCCAAACTGGCCCCGACCCCGGCCAGCCCGGCATTGACCACGGCTTGCCGCGCCGACGCAGCCAGTTCGGCCGCTTCACGAGACTGGTCATAGCTCTCCACCGCCTGACGCGTGGAGCGGCCGATAGAGTCGATGAGCCGGCTACGGTCGTAGGCCAGCGAGCCCTCGCGCGGCGCGTCGCCCACAATGCGGCTGGCGTAGGCGTCGCGCTGCCGGCCCAGATGATCGGCCACGGCCGTCCACTGGCGCAAATCCTGCTGCACCATCCAATCGACCAGCTCATTCACCCGGTCTTCGATTTGTCGCGGCGTGTCGGCCACGACCTCTTGCTGGAAGTCGGCCTCCAGTTGTTTGGAGCGCAGCAGGTCGGGGATGCGGGCGAGACGTAGCCGATCGTCGAAGAACTCGTTGCCGCGCTTCTCCATTGCCAGCAGGAGGCCGTCGATTCCGCCGATGCGAGCCTTGAAGTTGCGCTGCATGTCCTCGTCGTAATAGACCATCTGGCCGCGAATATCGTCTAGCAGATTGCTGTCCTCGGCCAGCGTCCCCAGATCGCCACTGAGGGCCGTCAACTGCTCGCGAATGAGACGGCCGCCGACGCCCAGCGGGTTGAGCAACTTGAGCCGGAAGCGGCCTTCGTCGTCCAGCGTGTCGCGGATGTACTCTTCCAGCGGCGCGAAGCGGCTGGGCACCCACTGTTCGGGCCTGCCGCTTTTGGCCGCTTGGGCCAGCCGGGCCGAAACGGGAAAGACGGCGGCCACGTCGCCGACGAGCGCCTGAGCTGAACTGGTAACGAAGGCGATCACCTTATCGACGTCGGCCTGACTGTCGAGCATGTCGATCTTGTTGATGACCAGGACGATCTTTTTGCCCCAATTGCGTATTTGCTCCAGGAAGGCACGCTCGCTCTCGGTGAAGGGGCGGTCGGCCGAGGTGACGAACAGCACCAGGTCGCTGCGGGGGATGAACTCCGAGGTCAGCGCCTCATGCTCGCGCACGATGGCGTTGGTGCCGGGGGTGTCAACCACGGTGAGCTTGCGCAGCAATTCGACCGGCGCGGTTTGCAGCCATATACCGTTTTCGCCGGGCAGGCGTTGCTGGGTCTCGCCGTAACGCAGGAGATAGATCTGGTCGGTCGTCGGCGTGACGCCTTCCGGTTGCAACTTTTGGCCGAGCAGGGCGTTGATGAAGGCCGATTTGCCGGAATTGAACTCCCCGGCGATGACCAGCAGGAATAGCTCGTCCAGTTGGCGGATCGAATCGATCAGGGCCTGACGGCCACTTGTATCGACGTCGCTGGGCAGCGCGTCACGCAGTCGCCCCAGCGTATCCCGCGCTTGCTTTAGTAAGACTTCCTGGGCCTTGGTCAGGATTGCATCCATAGTTTTGTACATCGAGCCAGTCGGCGGCTCGAGCATAGCCCCATTATACTCCCTATATGCCGCTTGTTGCGAACCGGGGCGGCCGATTGTGCGTATAGAGGGCAATGATCTTTCGCTCCGATTGGCTTTTGGGTCGACTGGATTAAGACAACCCGGAGGTTGCCATGAAATTTTTGATACGCTTGCTGATCAATGCCGCCGCGCTGGGCCTGACGTTCTGGATCGTCGACCTGTGTTGGAATGGCGAAGTGCTGCCTCTGCTGATCATCGCCCTGATCTTTGGCGTGGTGAACGCGCTCGTGCGGCCGTTGATCACGATGCTCACTTGCCCGTTGGTCATCCTGACGCTGGGCCTGTTTCTGGTCATCATCAACGCCCTCATGCTTTGGTTGACCATCTGGATTTCCCAGGCGCTCGGCTTTGGCTTCACCTGCGTCCCCAATTTCTTTTGGAATTTGATACTGGGCAGCATTGTGCTCAGCCTCATCAGCGGCGTGGCGACGGCTTTGATCAAGGACGACAACGAATAAGCGTCATCCGGCAAGACGTTTGACGGGAAAGGTCGGCCGGGATTCGCGGCCGACCTTTCCTAAGGACGTTCAAGCGCGAAAATCGCTGTCCGGGCGAGCAGGTTGGGCGCTCGTGTGATGTTTCTGTCCCCGGATAAATAGGCCGCCCTACGGATGATGATGCCGCGCGCCCCGCAGAAATCGAGGAAGTCGGCCGCGGAAAAGGGTTGGCGCCGGGGGACATCGTACCACGGTTGGGGATAGTCGGGCGCCGGGGGAATCCGTCCAGTGAGCAGCAGTTGCAGGCGGCAATGCCAGTGGCCCCAGTTGGGGAAGCTGACGATTGCCCGGCGGCCGACGCGCAGCATTTCGCTCAGGATCATCGCCGGATCGTTCAGGAACTGCAAGGTTTGACTGAGGATGACGACGTCGAAATTTTTGTCCGGGTAGTCGGCCAGCCCCTCTTGCAAGTTGCCCTGGCGCACGCTGAGGCCACGACGAACGCAGGCCAGCACGCCCGCTTCGCTTCTCTCGATCCCGCGACCCTCCACCCCTTTCGCGGCGCGCAGATAGTCCAGCAGCACCCCGTCGCCGCAGCCCAGGTCCAGAGCGCGCGCGCCGGCGGGAATCAAATCGGCCACAACTCGCAAGTCCGGCCGCAGTGTGGTTAGCGGCGGGTTCGAAATTGACATAATAATTCTTGCTCTGAGAGGTAGAGATGCCAGACGTTAGGGGCCTGGCGACTCAACGCCCGGCTGTTGTTTACGG
Organism: Promineifilum sp.; assembly: GCA_017983515.1. GTDB lineage: Bacteria > Chloroflexota > Anaerolineae > Promineifilales > Promineifilaceae > Promineifilum. The sequence goes on from JAGOBF010000003.1 coordinate 211,948, forward strand.
CAAGGCGATCCCTTCTTCGTCGGAGAGCCGGTCGAGAAAGCTCTCGATGAGCCGGGTCATGGTATCGACTTCCAGCAGAAAGGCATCGTGGCCCCAACTGCTCTCGATGTCGAGGTAGGTCGCGTCGGCTCCCACGGCGTGGAGCGCCCGCACCAGATCCTTGCTGTGATACGATGGATAGAGCCAGTCGCTGGTGAAGCTGACGATGAGAAACTTAACCGCCGCCGAATCGGCAAACGCCGCCGCGAACGAACCCGTCGGCCGGCTCAAATCGAAGTAATCCATCGCCTTGGTCACATACAAATAGCTGTTGGCGTCGAAGCGCCGGGTGAAATTATTGCCGTTGTATTTCAGATAGCTTTCGATGGCAAACTCGGTCTGGAACTCGTAACCGTATTGCTCGCGGGCCTGGAGGCGACGGCCGAACTTCTGCTGCATGGATTCGTCGCTGAGATAGGTGATGTGGCCGACCATGCGGGCCAGGGCCAGACCGGTATCGGGCTTGCGGCCGTTGCCGTAGTAATCGCCGCCGTTCCATGCGGGGTCGGCGTAAATAGCTTGCCGGCCGACCTCGCTGAGGGCGATGAGCATCGGGCTGTGACGGGCCGTGGTCGCCAGCGGGATGGCGGCTCGCAGCCGGTGGGGGTGGTGAGCGGCCCATTCCAGCACCTGCATCCCGCCCATCGAGCCACCGGCGGCGCATAGCAATCGCTCGATGCCCAGATGGTCGAGCAGCCGCGCCTGGGCGCGAACCATGTCACCGATGGTGACGACCGGAAAGCCCAAACCATACGGGCGTCCCGTGGTTGGGTTAATGCTGCCGGGGCCGCTGGAGCCGTAGCAGCTGCCGAGCACATTGCTGCAAATGATGTAGTAGCGATTCGTGTCGAAGGCCTTGCCGGGGCCGATGCATTCGTCCCACCAGCCGGGACGCGTGTCCTCGGCGGCGTGGTAGCCGGCGGCATGGCCGCTGCCGCTGAGGGCGTGGAGGATCAGGATGGCGTTGCTGCGGTCGGCGTTGAGGCGGCCGTAGGTCTCATAGGCCACCGTGACCGGGCTGAGCGCCGCCCCGCTCTCCAGCGGAAACGGCTCGGCCTCGGCGAAGGTAAATGCATGGGATGTGACAAGCCCCACTGAGTACGCAGGCAACATGGTGTAAGATGATGAGTTACGGGATACGAGCTACGAAATACGAGCAAGCGTGGCGCTCTGCACTCGTATTTCGTAGCTCATATTTATTTAGGCTGATGCCGTCAATGCCTGATCCAGATCCCAGAGAATGTCCTCGATGTCCTCCAGGCCGACGCTGAGGCGCACAAAGTCGGGTGTGACGCCCGCGCTAAGTCGTTCTTCGTCGTTGAGCTGGCTGTGGGTTGTGCCGGCAGGATGGATCGCCAGGCTGCGGGCGTCGCCGACGTTAGCCAAATGGCTGAAGAGTTGCAGATTGTCAATGAACTTCTCGCCCGCCTCGCGGCCGCCCTGGATGCCGAAGCCCAGGATCGCGCCCGGGCCCTTGGGCAGGATCTTCTCGGCTCGCTCGTGGTCGCCGTGGCTCGTCAGGCCCGGATAGCATACCCAGTTGACGCGGGGATGATTTTCCAGGAATTCGGCCACGCGCCGGGCGTTGGCGACGTGACGATCCATGCGCAGGCTGAGCGTCTCGACGCCTTGGATCGTCAGCCAACTATTGATGGGGGCCTGGCACGCGCCGATGTCGCGCAGAACTTGCACGCGCGCCTTGAGGATGAAAGCCGGCGCGCCGAGGTCGGCGTAGACCAGGCCGTGGTAGGACGGGTCGGGAGTGGTGAAATTATCGAAGCGGCCGCTCGTCCAGTCGAAGTTGCCGCCGTCGACGATGATGCCGCCGATAGTCGTGCCGTGGCCGCCAATGAACTTGGTCGTGCTGTGCAGGACGATGTTTGCTCCCCACTCCAGCGGCCGGCAGAGGTAAGGTGTGGCGAAGGTGTTGTCGATCACCAGGGGCAGCTTGTGCTTTTGGGCGATGGCCGCCACCTCTTCGAACGGGAAGACGCTGATGTCGGGGTTGCCCAGCGTTTCGCCGTAGATCAGCTTGGTATTGGGCCGTATGGCGTCTTCGAACGCTTCCGGGTGGGACGGATCGACGAAGGTCACGTCGATGCCCAGGCGGGGGAAGGTATAGTTAAACTGATTATAGGTGCCGCCATAGAGCCGGTTGCTGCTGACGATGTGGTCGCCCGCTTCGCACAAGGTCAGAATCGTTATGGTCTGGGCCGCGTGACCGCTGCCGGCCGCCAGCCCACCGACGCCGCCTTCCAGGTCGGCGATGCGCTGCTCCAGGACGTCGGTTGTCGGGTTCATGATGCGCGTATAGATATTGCCGAACTCCTTGAGGGCGAACAAGTTGGCGGCATGTTCCGAACTCTGGAACTGGTAGCTGGTGGTCTGATAGATGGGCACCGCGCGGCTGCCAGTGGTCGGGTCTGAGCTTTGCCCCGCGTGCAGTTGGCGCGTGTTGAAACCGAAAGTGCGTTCGTTAGTCGTCATGATCCGTCATTCTCCTACTGGTGTATTGTTGGCTGCACATGTCGGGAGGATCAAAAAGACCCTCAGCGAAGAGTCCAGAGGGTCCGACTTGGCGATTGTTTCCGGTTGTATGTCAGCGTGACGGGATTGCGCGTCTTCCCTGTCGCTCTCATCTTCCAGAATCGTCTGCCGGAGTTGGCACCCTGTCGGTCGAACGGATCCCTGCCGTTCAATCCGGGTTGCCGAGGTTTCATTGGGCCGGTCCCTCCACCTCTCTGGATAAAAGTGACAATATGCAGTTGTTGGCGGGAACTATAGCGGATGGCCGGACGGCTGTCAAGGCGGCAAAGTGCCCAACGATTAGGACGGGTCTTTTGGCTATCCGTTACAAGCGGCCGGTTGCCGTTGTGGGAGCATGGAGGGACAATCCACTGCAGCGCAAGCTCGAAAGCTTGGGCTACAGGTTACGACGATGACCCATTACTTACAAGATGAATTTTTGCTCGACCCGGATGTTGTTTTTCTCAATCATGGCTCCTTCGGGGCGACGCCGCGGCCGGTGTTCGAGGCTTATCAAGCCTGGCAGCGGCGGCTGGAGTGGCAGCCGGTGCAATTTCTGGGAACCGATATCGGTCAATATCTGGCCGAAGCGCGGACGGCGCTTGGCCTTTACCTGAATGCGGACGCCAACGATCTTGTCTATGTACCCAATGCCACGTTCGGGGTCAATGTTGTCGCCCGATCGTTGCGCCTGGGGCCGGGGGATGAAGTGTTGGCATCCGATCACGAGTACGGTGCATGCGAGAATGCCTGGCTTTACATGAGCCGGGAGCGCGGATTCCGCTACGTGCGACGGCCGATCCCCCTTCCCTTGCCCAGCGATGCGGACATCATGGAGCAATTTTGGGCCGGAGTGACGCCACGGACGAAGGTTATCTTCCTCAGTCACATCACCTCACCCACGGCCGTGCGATTCCCGGTCGAGGCGATTTGCGCCCGAGCGCGCCAGGCGGGTATCCTGACCGTCATCGACGGCGCCCACGCACCGGGGCAAATTCCCCTCGATCTGGCCGCCGTCGGCGCCGATTTCTACGCGGGCAATTGCCACAAATGGCTCTGTGCGCCCAAGGGAGCGGGCTTTCTCCACGCCCGGCCAGAGGTGCAAAGCCTGATCGAGCCGTTGATCATCGGCTGGGGTTGGGGCGCGGAGCGAACGTTCACTTTCGGCTCTGACTACCTGGACTATCTCCAGTATCCGGGGACTAACGACTACGCCGCCTATCTGGCCGTTCCAGCGGCGATTGAGTTCCAGGCGCGCCATGACTGGCCGTCTGTGCGAGCGCGTTGTCGTGATTTGGTTAACCGTGGGATCGGCCGCATCAACGAACTCACCGGTCTTCCGTCGCTCTATGAGCGGCACGCCGGGAACTTCAGCCAGATGGCGGCCGCATCCTTGCCACCCATTAACGATCTGCCGGCATTCAAGAAGCGACTGTGCGACGAGTTTCGCGTGGAGATACCCTGTGTGCAGTGGGGCCGGCGGCAGTTCATACGAATATCGATTCAGGGCTATAATACGGAAACGGACGTCGATGCGCTTCTGGCAGCGCTGGAGGCTATGCTGGTGAGTGTGAGCAGTTCAACTTCAGGAGATGGATGATGGCCGAACGAAAAGAAGGGTTCCTGGATAGTCTGGTCGGCTTTTTTGAAAAGGGCCTCAAGGCGTTGGGGCAGCAACCCGACGACGAGCCGGCCGGCGGCCGGCCCGCGCCGGTGACGCGCCGGGTCTCGCTCATCATCCACAACCCGCGCGTGCCGTCGGCCGGCGACGAGCGGCTGGACAAGGTGCTACGCTGGAATGACACGCAGCGTCTTGTCGATGGCTACATCAACGACTTGCGCGAATGCAGCGGGGGGTATGTTAATTACGAGATCGTCGAGACGATCACCGTCGACAAGTTTCCGCGCAAGGCCGACGGCTTCACCTACACGGCCGACGAATTCGTCAAGGCCTGGAGCGCGCGCAAGGGATTCCACAACCCCGACATGGTCGACTACGATGCCCTGCTCGACGAATTCGACATGGTGCGCAAGGTGGATGAAGACAAGGTGGATGAATTTTGGCTTTTCGCGTTTCCCTATGCCGGCTACTATGAGTCGATCATGGGTGGCCCGGGGGCCTTTTGGTGCAACGCGCCGCCGTTGACGCAGACCGACCACGCCTCCAAACGCTTCATTATCATGGGCTTCAACTATCAGCGCGGCGTGGGCGAGATGCTGGAGGCTTTCGGCCATCGCGCCGAGTCGATCATGAAGCATACCTACCGCGGCGAGCGAGGTGACGACAACCTGTGGGAGCGCTTCTACCAGCATGAGCATAAGAACCCCGGCCAAGCCGAAGTGGGCTGGATGCACTACGCGCCCAACAGCGAGCGGGATTACGATTGGGGCAACAAGCGCATGGTGCGCAGCCGTTGGCGCACGTGGCGCAACTTCCCCAACCTGGAGGGCGAGGCCGAGATCGTCAATTGTCGCGACTGGGGCGACGGCGACATACGGCTGCATCATAAGTGGTGGTTCGAATTACTGCCGAAGATCGAAGGCTCGAAGAACGGCATCGTCTACAACTGGTGGCGATACATCGTGGATCCCAATGCGGTGCGTTAGTTCTCAGGAGGAACCAACATGAAATTGTCTTTCACCCACGTATTGCTGATCGTCATCCTGTTAGCCGGCATCGTGGCCTTCTTTATAATCACCCGTGATGCGACCTCTCCGGGGGCCGAGCCGACAGTAGGGGCGACGGCCGACGGCCAATCGCCGACCGAAGCGAGCGACGAGACCGTGTGCCCCATCGCTACGCCGGAGTTCTTCGTCGTCGAGCCGGTCACGTCGCCGACCGACCAATTGTCGCAGACGATCAGCGTTGATCTCGGGAATGGCGAAGCTATTACTATTACCACCGAATCAGGCATCGTCACCGCGCCATTTGATTCATTCCCTAAGGCGATCGAGATCGCGCTGTTGCCCAATACAACCCACAACCTGACGGTGGAAGGCAAGGTGCGCGAGATTACTCAGGGGAATTGTGTCTATGGCGGCTACACGTTGACCACGACGCGCGATCGCTACGGTGAGCCGCTGGTCATCGAGCAGCGACAGCCTTAAAAGTAGAGGCTGGGCTCAAACGACTCGCTGCTACCGCCCTCACCACTCCGTCAGCTTCCATATCTCCGGCTGCCAGTCGCCCGACTCCAGGCCGATCTCGGCGTAGATGGCGACGGCCTGCTTCAGGCTGGTCATGGCCTCTTCTTCGCGTCCGGCGTGGTGGAGGATGTCGGCCCGGTGGTTGTAGAGCGCGGCCTCGCGGTGGCGGTCGCCCTCGCGGGTACAGAGGGCCAGGGCCTGTTCCAGCAAGCTCAGGGCTTGGCTGGTTTGTCCCTCGGACTCGAGCAGCCCGGCCAGATTATTAAGAGCCGCCACTTGTGCCGCCGACGAATCGGCTGTTGTGGCCAGGATCAGGCTTCGCCGCAGGTGCTCCCCCGCCTCGGTCGTGCGGCCCGTCTGTCGGGCCAAAAGTCCCAGCGTGTTATGGGCCTGGGCCTCGGCGGCAATATCGGCCGAAGCCTCGGCCGACGCCAACGCCGCTTCGGCCAGCGCCCGGGCCGGGACGTATTCCCCCAATTGATAGGCGATGCGACTGCGGTCGACATTCAGCCGGACCAGGTTAGTCGCTTCCCCGGCCTCTTCATAATGGGCCAGCGCCGCGCTGTAATGGCTCTCGGCCAGTTCGCGGTTGCCGCGCCGTTCATATACCTGGCCCAGCTTGTGCTCCAGCCGCCCCAGGGCTTCTTGCGGCGACTGCGCGGCGGCCGCTTCATAGCCTTGCAGCGCGGCCTGGTATTCGCCCAATAAGGTGCGCAGATCGCCGATAGCTTCGTGGAGCGCGGAAGCGTCGGGATAGCCGAGAGCCAGAGCCGTCTGGAAGTGGCCCAGGGCTTCGCGATTGGCGTACAGGGCTTGGGCGCGACGGCCCGCCCGCGCATAAAAATCGGCCGCGACGTCGTCTTGCCCGCCCAGGTGATAGTGCCCGGCGATGAGGGAAGCCAGCGCATCGCCTTGCTGTCCGCCCGCACCGGACTGGAGGGCCGCGGCCACCCGTCGGTGGAGCAAGCGCCGCCGGGCCAGATTGATCGCATCGTAGACGAGCGAACGCAGTTGGGGATGAGAAAAATCGTAGTTCAATTCGCCGGCCGATTCGTCTCCCACCGTTGCGCCGGCCGCCATCTCTCTGATCAATCCACCCGTCAGGAGCGATTCAATTCCGCCGATGACTTCTTCTTCGCTGCGACCACTGGCCGCCAGCAGCGTGGTGTAATCGAAGGAGCGGCCGATGACGGCGGCAGTCTGTAGCAATTGGAGACCGGCCTGGTCGACCGCGGCCAACCGGCCGGCCAGCAGAGCGTGCACGGATTGAGGCATGGCCCATTTGTCCGGCGCTTGGCCCAGCATCGCCAGGTACTCGACGACGAAATAGGGCAGTCCCTCCGTCTCGCGGTACAGGCGGGCGGTAATTTCGGCCGCGCGTGGAAGGAGACTGTTTTGCATGGTGACCAGCGCCAGAACGTCAGACGGCCGCCAGCGGGGCAGAGCGAT
>JAGOBF010000017.1 GCA_017983515.1 Promineifilum sp.
CCATCGGGAGCTGCCAACCGTCGGTAGTATCAGGCTCCTGAGCGGCCCGATAGAAGCGCTGGGCATCGGAGCCGTGATCGTCACCGGGATTGTGTTCGTCGTGGTCAGCGGCTTGAAGCTCCTGGCCGCGTATTGGCTGTGGCACGCGCGCATGGACGGCGCAATCCTAGAGATCATTCTGCTGGGCCTCAGCGCGATCTTCTGGTATGCCTTCGAACTACCTTTTGGGCCGGTGGGAGGCGTCGCTCTAATCGTTCTGTTGGCGCTGGTTTGGCAGAGCCTCAGCTAAATGTAGGAGACTTCTCTGATGTATCCCTGGATAGTCTACATTCACGTGCTGGCGACATTCGCATTCCTGCTGACCCACGGCGTGAGTAGCGTGGTCACCTTGCGGCTGCGCGGCCAACGCGATCCGGCCCTGGCCCGCGCCTGGATGCTCATCTATTACGACAACGGCATTTATTACGGCGCGCTTTACAGTTCTCTGCTCGTCCTGCTACTCACCGGAATTGTTTCCGCCTTCATGGGCAAGTGGTGGGGGCATGCGTGGGTGTGGCTCTCGCTGGCGCTGCTGATCGGTATCATCATCTCCATGACCTTCATCGGCGCGATGCACTACACCAAGGTGCGTAAAGCGCTGGGGATGCCTTATCTGGAGCGTTGGAAGCCGCAGCCCGCTATCGACCCGGCCCCACCCGAAGAGATCGCTGCGCTCTTGGCAAATTCGCCGGCGATTACTCTCGCGGTCATCGGCTTCGGCGGTATCGCCGTCATCCTGTGGCTCATGATGTTCAAGCCATTTTAATCGCACATAGAATTGCTTATCGGGTGTTATACTGTTACGGAATCATGCGACAACCTGAGCCACTCGATCCTTCCGTATTCACAGGAGTTGCCACGCAAGCGGCCGACCATACCGGACGGCTTCGCGTGCCGGTTCATCTGGCGCGGGTGGTGGCGGGTGTGGCCGTTGCCCTGATGCTGGTGAACCTTGTGCTGGCCGTTCGTTACGTAGCGACAACCGGCGATACGACCAGCTTCATCTCCCACCAACTGCTCCTCCCCGTATTGACGGCAGCCTATGCCCTGTTGGGCGTCATGGTCATTACCCATCGCCCCGCAAACCCGATTGGCTGGCTCTTCCTGAGCACCGGCATCACCTATGCTCTCACCGCTCTGTCGGCCGGCATCATTGTCTACGGCTCCACCTTGCCCGTCGCTATTTCGCCGGCTCTGACCGATCTCGCATTGTGGCTGAATAACTGGATATGGCTGCCGCCGACGATCTTGCCGATCACCTTCGTCTTCCTGCTCTTCCCGGACGGTCATCTGCCTTCAGCACGCTGGCGCCCGGTGGGATGGGCCGCCGGTCTGGGGCTGGCCCTGCTCGTATTAGGTCTGGCGTTTCATCCCGGCCCGGTTGAAAGCTGGGCAACCGCAGTGAACCCATATGGCCTGATTGGGGCAGCCGCTCCGTTGGAGGCGGTGATAAACCTGGGATCGATACTGTTGGCGATAGGCGCGGGGGGCTCCTTTCTGGCATTCTTCCTGCGTTTCCGCCGATCAAAGGGGAATGAGCGGGCGCAAATGAAGTGGCCGGCGTATGTAGCCGCCGTCCTCATTGCCTTTACAACACTCACGATCCCGATCTGGGTTGGGGGTGGTTTATCCGATGGCGCTTCACTGGAAATAGGCATTATCCTGACTAATCTGGTTATGGTGGCAATTGCCGTCGGTGTGACGATCGCCATCGTCGGCTACCGTCTCTATGACATTGATGTCCTGATTAATCGCACGCTGGTGTATGGCGTGATGACCGGCGTGATCGTATTGATATATAGTCTGGTGGTTGGTGCGGCGGGCATCCTGTTTCAGTCCAGGGGTAACTGGTTGTTGACGTTATTGGCGACGGGGTTGGTGGCAGTCCTTTTCCAACCCATTCGCGATCGCTTGCAGCGTGGCGTGAATCGGCTCCTCTACGGACAGCGTGACGAGCCGTTTGAAGTCTTGATCCGGTTGGGACAGAGCATGGAGCAAGGCGTGACTCCGGGCATGATCTTTCCCGCGCTTGCCGAAACGGTCGCGCATGCTCTTCGCTTGCCCTATGTCGATCTCCAGGAGCGACAGGGCAGGGGATTTGTGTCTGTTGCCGCCACCGGTCGGCCGATCGATGCTCCGCTTTCATTCCCGATGAATTATCAGTCTGAAGAAATTGGCCGGCTGTTGGTCGGCCGCCGCGCTCCTGGAGAACCCCTGAGCGCAACCGACGAACGCCTGCTGAATAACATTGCCCGGCAGGCTGCCGTGGCCGTTAATGACGCTCGCCTGACGGCCGACTTGCAACGCTCCCGGCAGCAGATTGTGGCTGGTCGCGAAGAGGAGCGCCGCCGCCTGCGCCGCGACCTGCATGACGGACTGGGGCCCTCCCTCGCCTCGTTGTTGCTGGAAGCGCGGGTGCTGCGGCGGATGATCCGCAGCGACCCGGCAGCGGCCGAAAACCTGGCGAGTGAGATGCAAGACGATATTCGTGAGACAATCGACGACGTTCGGCGACTGGTTAGCGAGTTGCGCCCGCCTGCGCTGGACGATCTGGGACTTGTGGCAGCGCTCCAGGTCATGGCCGCCAAGCTGGGCCGGAGTGAGGATCAGGGCCTGCCTTATTTGAATATCCAAATTGATGCCCCACCTCGGTTGCCGTCCTTGTCGGCGGCGACCGAGGTGGCTGCCTATCGAATCGTTCAGGAAGGGTTGACGAACGTTCTGCGCCACGCCCGGGCGCGGAACGCCGTCGTTTGCATTCGGGTGAATGGAGAGTTGCAGGTCGAGATACGGGACGACGGACTGGGCTTTCCGGATAAAAATGTGGGGCTTCAACCGCGATCTGAAGGGGGGCTCGGCTTAAGTTCCATGCGCGAGCGCGCGGCCGAGTTGGGCGGCCGTTGCGATATCTCGTCCGTGCCGGGACAAGGCACCATAATCCAAGTGGCTTTACCGATTAAGGAACATCAGCCATGACCCCTTTGCGGATTCTCATCGCCGACGATCACCCCCTGTTTCGCAAAGGGATGCGAACGCTGCTGGACACGATGTCCGAGACCGAAGTGGTGGGCGAGGCGACGACCGGCCGGGAGGCGGTCGAGCGGGCGCTGGCTCTGCGGCCGGATGTGGTTCTGATGGACCTGCAGATGCCTGAGGGCGGCGGGCTGGCGGCCACTCGCGAGCTGGTGGCCTTGCATCCCGAGGTGCGCATTCTGGTGGTCACCTTGTTTGAGGATGATGAGTCGGTGTTTGCCGCGCTGAGAGCCGGCGCGCGCGGTTATGTGCTTAAGGATGCCGATGAGATGGAGATGATCCGCGCTATTCAGGCGGTGAGTCAGGGAGAGGCGATCTTCAGCCCGGCGATCGCTACCCGGCTAATGGAGTTTTTTACGGTGGGGCGGCAGGCCACAAGTACGGAGGCGTTCCCGGAACTGACCGAGCGCGAGACAGAGGTGTTGCGGCTAATAGCGCGGGGCCGCTCGAATGCCCAGATCGCTGAAGAATTGACGATAAGCCTCAAGACCGTGCGCAATCATGCTTCGAGCATCTTCAACAAACTGCAAGTGGCTGATCGCGCCCAGGCCGCCATACGCGCCAGAGAGGTCTGGAGTAACGAGCGCAAGGTATGAGATGAACGTCAGCCTGACTCGTTCATCATGACAAGAAGATCGAGCGGGATTAAGGGAGATCCCGGAGGAGGCAATTCAGATAACGGATAAATAGAGCCTCACAAAACATGCAAGTTTCATGGATAGGGGCGGCGGGGCCGGAATGCATTGTAACATCTAATATCGACACATTCTGGAGACAGGAAGATGAAGAAGCTTCTGAAGTGGTTGGGGATTTTTTTGATCGGTCTTGTTGCGATTGGGCTATTGGCGGTGGCCGGTGTTTATATCGTTAGTGGATCAGGCATCAATAAGACCTATGACGTGACTGTACAACCTATAACTATTCCTACTGACGCGGCCGCCATTGAAGAGGGCGCTCGACTGGCAACTATCCGTGGTTGCAACGATTGTCATGATGCCGACTTTGGCGGGAAGGTGTTTATTGATGATCCCATGTTGGGCACATTCCATACCGCCAACCTGACCTCGGGAGCGGGGGGTGTGGCCGCGCAGTACTCAGTTGAGGATTGGGATCGCGCTATCCGCCACGGGATCAATCCGGAAGGAAAAGGCGTCATGATCATGCCCTCCAACGAGTTCTCTGGCTTCAGCGACGAGCAACTGAGCCAGATAATTGCCTATCTGCAATCACTGCCGCCCGTTAACCGCGAGCATCCTGCGCCGAAGGTGGGTCTGTTAGGGCGGGTGCTATTTGTAGCGGGGCAGCTGCCGCTGCTGCCCGCCACCGTGATCGATCACACGGCCGTTCACCCTGCCGCCATAACTCCTGCGGCTTCGGCTGAGTACGGTGCTTATATGGCCACCAGTTGCATAGGTTGCCATCAGCCCAACCTGGCCGGTGGCCCGATTCCCGGAGCGGCGCCCGGTGATCCCCCTTCGGCTAATCTGACCCCCGCCGGCCATTTGGCGAACTGGACGCTGGAAGATTTCAGAACCGTGATGCGAAACGGTGTGACGCCGGAAGGGGTAGCCCTTGATCCGGAGGTGATGCCTTGGCCGATCATGCAGCACATGACCGATACTGAGATTGAAGCGCTCTGGCTTTATCTCAAGGAGTTGCCTCCCGCTGTTCCCAACGGCTGATAAATTTCGTGGGTGCACCGCAGCGGGCAGTGGGTTGGCCATCGCTCAATGCGTATCGTGTTGGCGTCTCAATTCCGGCCGCGGGTTATCGTCAGATATTTGTGGAGCGTCGTGGGCCGATAGCGCAGCCATGCGTATACGCTGATACTGACAATTAGAATCGTTACTATATTGACGAAGAAGGTCAAAATGCGCCACATCGTCGTCTCGCTATCCGGAAAGCCGAGGACGAGCGAGATGCCGAACCAGGCTGGAAACGCGGCGAACTGTGCGGCGGCGGTCACGGCGATGAACTCTCGCCGGCCACTCTTGTCGGCCGTATCCAGACCGGAGACGATGGCCACAATCAAGGAAATGGCGAAATTGGAGATGAGCGTGCCGAACTCATCGTGTTGAATTTGCCCGCCCATCAGAGATGCCGTTACTATCCCGGCGACGATGACCAAGCCTGTGCTGGTGGCCAGGGCCTGTAGACCTTTGCGCGCCAATCGCCAATCCTGCATCAGGAACCCGAAGCCCATAGCCAACACCTGGGATAGAAATGGAGTGAACAGGAGTGCAGCAAATAATGCGAGCAGGTCGCCTTCAATCAAGCCATAGGAAAGAATCAGCCCCGAGATGAATGCTCGCGCTATATAGGCGATGGTGATCTGGTTTTGCACCCATAGGTCCTGAAGAATCGTGGCTGCGCTCAGCTTCATGGGCCAGGTGATCTTCTCCGGCGGGTCTTGGGATATCAGGCTCAGCACCTCATCCGAACTAATAGAATATTGCCTAGGATCGTAAAAGTCTGCCGTCAGCAATCGGTCAATGAAATGCTGTGTTTGCGGGACGCTCACGTCCATGCTGAGTTGCTCCTTCTCTTCATCGGGGCCGTGGACGTAGATCTGAGAGACGCCCACCTCCTGTATGCCTACTGCGAGCGCGATTTCAGCCACGCGTCTGGCTTGTCCCTTGGGAACCGTTACCGTTAGCTCATTCATACCTCACCTGCCTGGAACCCCTCTCGCTTGATATAAGTAACATAACAGAGTGGGGTTTGTCTATATATCCGCGATATACAGTATTGGACGGAGGACCGCGGCGGTTTGATTTACGTGCGTAGTTGGGGTAGCGGAGCTAAAATGACCCCATCATCATTCCTGTTCGCGGCTCCAACAGCCCGCGCATTTACTGAAATCCTTTCCAGACTAATTTTCAATATGGGGCGCTATCAATGAAACGGCCATCCTGGCACGAACTATCTCAAGACCTCGTCGCCGTGGCGATGGGGCGCAAGCACGCCGATCTTGTTATCTGCAACGGCCGCTGGGTCAACGTCCACAGCGGTGAGATTTTACCCGGCACCGACGTCGCTATCTACGGTGGCCGCATCGCCTACGTCGGCCCAGACGCGAGCCACTGCATCGGCCCGCAGACGCGCATCATCGAGGCCAAACAACGCTACCTCGTCCCCGGTCTGTGCGACGCCCATATGCACGTCGAGAGCGGCATGGTCACCGTCACCGAGTTCGCCCGCGCCGTCATACCCCACGGGACGACCAGCATGTTCATCGACCCGCACGAGATCGCCAACGTCCTCGGCTTGCCCGGCGTGCGCCTGATGCACGACGAGGCGGCCACACTGCCGATCAACGTCTACGTCCAGATGCCCAGCTGCGTGCCCAGCGCGCCGGGGCTGGAGACGCCGGGCGCGTCCATTGGCCCCGACGAAGTGGCCGAGGCCATGACCTGGCCGGGCATTATCGGGCTGGGGGAGATGATGAATTTCCCCGGCGTGTTTGGCGGCGACGACAACATGCACGCCGAGATGGCGGCGACGATGCGCGCGGGCAAGGTCATCGGCGGCCACTACGCTTCTCCCGACCTCGGCCGTGCCTTCCACGGCTACGTGGCCGGCGGCCCGGCCGACGACCACGAGGGCACCAGGCTGGAGGATGCCGTGGCCCGCGTCCGGCAGGGCATGAAGGCGATGCTACGCCTGGGCTCGGCCTGGTACGATGTGGCCGCGCAGATCAAGGCCATCACTGAACTGGGTCTTGACAGCCGTAACTTCATCCTTTGCACCGACGATTCTCACTCGGGCACGCTGGTGGGCGAGGGCCACATGGATCGCGTCGTCCGGCACGCCATTGCCCAGGGCTTACGGCCAATCACGGCGATCCAGATGGCGACGCTCAACACGGCGCTCCACTTCGGCCTCGAACACGACCTCGGCAGCATCACCCCCGGCCGCCATGCCGACATCGTGATCACCCGCGACCTGGTCACACTGCCGATTGAGATGGTGATCGCCGCGGGGCAGGTCGTGGCCGAGAACGGCCGCATCAGCATCGACATCCCGGCTTATCGTTATCCCGATTTTGCGGTAGGAACGGTGCGGTTGGGCAAGCAGTTGGAGGCGAGCGACTTTGTTGTCAGCGCGCCGGCGGCCGGCGACCCAGCACCCGGCACGGTCAAAGTCAGAGTGATTGGAGTCATTGAGAATCAAGCACCGACAAAGGCTTTAGAGCGAACGCTGCCCGTGGTGGATGGGCTGATCCAGCTCGAACCGGCGCAAGACGTGGGCCGTATTGCCCTGGTGGAGCGCCACCGGGCGACGGGCGAGGTGACCAACGGCTTCGTCAGCGGCTTCGGCTTCAACGTGCCCTGCGCCGTCGCCAGCACTGTAGCCCACGACAGCCACCACATGATCGTCGTCGGCACGGACACGGCCGACATGGCCCGCGCCGCCAACCGTCTGGGCCAAGTCGGCGGCGGGGTGGTGGTGTTTAAAGAGGGCAAAGAGATCGCCCTGGTCGAATTGCCTATTGCCGGGCTGATGAGCGACCAGCGGGCCGAGGTCGTCGCTGCCAAGGCCGAGCGCATGGTTAAGGCATTCCGCGAGTGCGGCTGCACGCTGCACAATGCCTTTATGCAGTTGAGCCTGCTGGCACTGGTGGTCATTCCGGAGTTGCGGATTTCCGATAAGGGGATTGTGGATGTGAGGTCGTTTGAGGTGGTGGGGTTGGTGGTGGAGTGACGGCTGACCGATGCAACAGACGTTGAGATGGGTATGCTATACTAATTCTTAGTGTTAAAGATAGGTATTCAAATACGACTTTGAGGGGAATCTGATATGCAAGAAAGCACTATCCAGATCCGCGTTCCACAATCGTTGCTCGACTATGGACTGCGAACCGAAGATATTCAACAGCGCGTCACAGAGTGGTTGGCGCTATCCCTCTTTACGGAAGGTCGGATTTCCTCAGGCAAGGCGGCGTCCTTACTAGAGATTACACGCGTCCAGTTTCTATCGTTGCTACGGCATCGTGGAGTCGCGTATGTTGATTATAGTTCAGAGGAGATCGCAGACGAGCTTTCGGCGGCACAAGAACTTGAAACAGATAGCCGGTCATGATCGTTGTTTCCAACACGACGCCACTGATCGGACTCGCGACGATTGAGCGATTTGACCTTTTGCATGCACTCTTTGGCGAAATTGTCATCTCGCAGGCAGTTTATCGAGAAGCGGTAGTTGCCGGCCGTACGGAAGGCGGGGCCAAGCGGGAGGTCGAAGCGGCCGCGTGGATTCAATCTGTCGATGTAATAGATCGTCTAGCTGTTGACGTTTTGCTTGATGAGCTTGATCTAGGCGAAGCAGAGACGATCGCGCTCGCCGGCCAACTTAACGCCAATTGGGTATTGATGGACGAGCGAAAGGGACGACGAAAACTGGCCCAGCTTGGCATCCGTAAAATCGGTACTATCGGTATCTTGTTGGCGGCAAAGGAACGCGGGCTGATTACAATGGTTTCACCGGAAATTGAACGTCTCCGATTGCAGGGATTCAGCATTAGTCAGACAGTGGTTGACGCGGTATTGAATCAGGCACACGAAGATTAAATTTGCCTATTTGGTTTAGCAGCACGGTCTGTTGATATTGGTGGTCATCCCGGAGTTGCGGATATCGGGTTGGGGGATTGTGGATGTGAGGTCGTTTGAGGTGGTGGGGTTGGTGGTGGAGTGAATCCTCTCGGATGAAGGGTAGGCACTCACTGTGGAGCAGTCCGAATCACGACCTGAGATATTGGTCAGCTGGGAACCGCGCTACTTGTATGTTGAATTGAAAATAGATGGCTA
Organism: Promineifilum sp.; assembly: GCA_017983515.1. Classification (GTDB taxonomy): domain Bacteria; phylum Chloroflexota; class Anaerolineae; order Promineifilales; family Promineifilaceae; genus Promineifilum. Next base: position 8,877 of record JAGOBF010000017.1, read on the forward strand.
TCGAGGAGAATATGAATAACCCGCGGGATGTGGTCAGCTACTTACCTGAAGGGGTGGCAGAGCATTTGGGCTATTATGTCTATCTTTATATCGACCCCCGCAACGGCCGTCCGTTCTACGTAGGAAAAGGCAAGGGCGAACGGATATTATTCCACCTCGATGATACTCGCGATTCTGCAAAGGTGCGGCTCATCGCTGAGTTAAAAGAATTGGATCTGCTTCCGCGCATAGAAGTCCTTGCCCACGGATTGAAAGACGAGGAGACAGCTTTTCGGATTGAAGCCGCGGCCATCGATCTGCTCGGAATGACCGAGCTGACTAATCAGGTACGTGGATGGAAGAGCCTTCAGACCGGAAGGATGACGCTTGAGGAACTGATAGGATATTATGTTGCCAAACCAGTCACAGTAATTCATCCTACCTTGTTAATTCGTATTAACCAACTCTATCGCCACAATATGTCACCGAAAGAACTCTATGAGACCACTCGTGGAATTTGGAAGCTAGGTGAACGGCGCTTTAAGGTGAAATTTGCGCTGGCGGTATTTGAAGGGGTTGTGCGCGAAGTGTATGAAGTTCAGAATTGGTGCCCGGCGTTGACATTCGCTTACTCGACGCGCGAACTATCGAAACTTGATGCACACGGTCGCTGGGAATTCGACGGCCGGGTTGCTTCAGATGATATTCGCGACCAGTATCGACATCGATCGGTACAAGCATATTTCCGCAGAGGTAATCAGAGCCCAACAGTTTACGTAAACGTTTGAGGGTAACCCCCAGCTATGACTGCAGCTGCGTCCAAACGCACTCCGGAAACTGTGCTCTTCCAGCGCGTTTGAATGCGCTTTCAATGCGCGGTAGGTTTTACCTACCGGAGCAAGGGTGCTATATGGCCATGAATGTTAATGTCTTTCGCTAATGTAGTCCTATATTGTTGATTAATCACTTGTTGTGACTCCTCAAAATATCTCCCTCGGCCGCCTCCACACCCACCACCTGCTCGACCCAAAGTTCCCCACCGCGGCCGACGCGGTCTCCTTCTTCGGCGCCGTCCAGGCCCAGGACTACCTCGCCTCCCTCTGGGCGCTGGGGTTGCGCACAAGAGACGCGACCGAAGCCACTATCGAACAGGCCATCGCCGACCGGGCCATCATCCGCACCTGGCCGTTGCGCGGCACGATCCACTTCGTCACCGCGGCCGACGCCCGCTGGATGCTCGAATTATCGGCCCCACGAGCGTTGACGGGGAATGCCGCCCGCCTCCGCGAATTGGAACTGGACGATGCCGTCTTCGCGCAAAGCCGGAGCGTATTGGCCGGCGTGTTAAACGACGGCCGTCCTCATACCCGCCGGGCGTTGTTGGAGGCCCTGGACGCGGCCGGCATCTCCACCGCCGGACAGCGCGGCATCCACATCCTCGGCCGGCTGGCGCAGGAGGGACTGATCTGCATTGGCCCGCGAGTCGGCAAGCAGCAGGCGTTCGTACTTCTCGACGCCTGGCTGCCTCCGAGCCAAAAACTGGCGCGCGACGAAGCTGTTGCCGAACTGACGCGGCGCTATTTCAACAGTCATGGCCCGGCCACCGTTCAGGACTATACCTGGTGGTCGGGATTGGCTCCGGCTGAAGCGCGGGCCGGACTGGAGGCGGTCAACGGGGAATTGTCGCGTGAAGAGATCGACGGCCGGACAGTCTGGTTTACCCCGTCGCCGGCGCCTCCCCAGGCCGTCTCGCCCATAGTCCACCTGCTGCCGGTCTATGACGAGTACGTCGTCGCCTACAAGGATCGCAGCGCTGTGCTGGCCCCGGAATACGCGGCACGGCCCGACGCCGGTAACGGCATTTTTCGTGCTCCGATATTGATCGATGGACAGATTGCCGGCACATGGACGCGGAAGCTGAAGATGAAAGCGGTGATCATTTCGCCAAATCTGTTTAGGGGTTTGACCGGAGATGAAGAACGGGCGCTGCTCGCCGCCGCGAAACGATACGGCGCATTCCTGAGACTATCGGCCGAGCTGGCTCAGGTGAGTTAGAATAGGGACATGAGCAGCCACCAGATTGAGCTCGTGCGCCAACTATGCCTCGCCTTGCCGGAGACGAGCGAGCGACTCTCCCACGGCGAGCCGACCTTCTTCGTTCACAAGAAGGTGTTCGTGATGTTCGCCGATAACCACCACGGCGACGGCCACGTGGCCGTGTGGCTGCCCGTGCCGCCCGGCATCCAGGCGGCGCTGATAGAGTCAACACCCGACGGCTACTTCAGGCCGCCTTACGTGGGCCATCGTGGCTGGGTTGGCATCGAGCTGGCGCAAGCGAGCGATGAAGAATTGGCTTATCATATCCAGGTCGCCTGGGAACTGATCGCACCCAAGCGGCTGCTGGCCGAGTTCTGGGAATCAAAATGGACAGACCTGGAAGATCGGACTCACTGAAACGGGGCCTGATATGGATCGCCTCGCTCATCGGGACCGCTACCTGCATCCTCGTGCCGCTGCTCTTCAGCCAGGGCAGCCAGGACTTCCCCTTGCCGGCGCTGTACTTCATCGAGATCGCGTTGCTGGGCGTGCTGGTGATGGGCTATGTGGTCTTTCGGGCCAGTTTCGGCGGACGGTGGCGGGCGCTGCCTTGGGTAGCCTCGGGCATCGTGCTGGCCTTCGTCATACTAGGCGGATTTAGCATCGGCTTCTATCTCATCCCCGCTTTGTTCGCCTTCGTCGCCGTCGGCGCACTTGGCGATCTCCAGCGAGACGGGTTGATGGCGCGTCACTTGGGTTATCTATTGCTAGCCGCCGTTGTACAGAGCGCAGTCATGCTGACGGCCATCCAGTTCGCTTGACAAACAGAACGCCTGGTCTATCCTATGGATATCCTTTCACCCTGGAGACAATGTCCATGAGCAGCGTAGACGAAGCAACGAAAAGCCAACTTCGCAATATCGAGGCCCAGATCGGCAAGAGCCTGGACGAACTGGTTGAGAGTGGTCTGGCGACGGGCCTCACCAAGCATAAGGAGTTACAGACCTACTTCACGAATGAGTATGGTCTGACTTACGGCAACGCCAATGTGCTGGCGATCTACACTCGCGACAAAATGAAAGGCGCGGCCGGGCAAGAGGAGAACTTCGTCGACGTCCAATACGCCGACAAGAAGGTTGGGCTACGACCGATCTACGACGCGCTTGCCGCGGCCATAGAGGACTTCGGCGATGATGTGGAGATCGCTCCCAAGCGCACCTACGTCAGCCTGCGGCGCACCAAGCAGTTCGGCCTAATCCAGCCATCGACGGCCACGCGTGTCGACGTGGGTATCAATCTGAAGGACGTTGAGCCGGCCGGCCGTCTGGAAAAGTCGGGCAGCTTCAACTCAATGGTCAGCCACCGGGTGCGCCTAAGCGGGCCCGACGATGTCGACGACCAACTACTCGGCTGGCTACGGCAGGCATACGAGCAAGCCTGACATCAGGCCGGCCGGTGCTGATTTAGTGTGCGCCGCGAACCAGGCCGGGATCGGCCGACTCCTCGCGGCCGGGTGTCAGGCGGCGCACGGCCACCAACAGCAAGACCGCCATCAGCCCGCCCCAGATCAGGAACAGCACCGTCGGCCCCGCGGCTTGAAAGACCGCGCCGCCCAGCGCCGGGGCCAGGGCGTTGGCCGCGCTCAGAAAGGCGGCCGACATGCCCAGCATCCCGCCGATCTCCGCCGCGGCGACGCGTTTGGTGATGAGGCTATTGATCGTCGGCTGGAGGACGCCACCGCCGATCCCCACCGGGATCATCGCTGCCAAAATCCACAACAGGCCTAACCAGCCCGTGTTGGCATCGTCCGGCAACGCCACCGCCGTCTCCGGCGACGTCGGCGTGGCGTCTTGAGCCGTCGCGGATGCGTTCAGTTCTGCCTCCAGAGCCGCGCGCGAGTACCACGGCGGCGGCTGCTGGGGCGTGAAGGCGATAAGGGCCAGCCCCACCGCTAATAGACCCAACCCGGCAAATATCAACCGGCGATCCCCAATCGCGCGGCTCCACCGGCCGACCAGTCCCCCTTGCACCGCCACCAGGATGACGCCGACGAAAACGAAAACCACCGCGTTGCCCGAAGCGTTCAGCCCCAGGCGATTTAGCGTGAAGACCGACAGCAATTGCTCGAATCCCCCGAAGGCCAGTTGCTGGGCGAAGATGAGGAACAACAGCAGGCCGACGCTTGGGTGGCGCAAGGCTTGGCCCATCGCTTGGAGGCTGATGGCGGCTCGCGACGAACCGCTGCCCCGGTTTTCGGCCGGCAAGGTCTCCTGGAACCAGAAAACCGTCAACAGGATGGAGATCAGCGAGAAACCCGCGGCCACGAAGGCCGGGGCGCGATAATCGTTATTTGTCAGGGCCAGCGTCACGAAGGCGATGACCGGCCCGATGATGAACCCCAGACCGAAGGCGGCCCCGATCAAACCCAATCCCTGGGTGCGATTTTTATCGGTCGTCACGTCGCTGATGGCGGCCTGGGCGGTGGAGATATTGGCCCCGGAAATGCCATCGATGATGCGCGACAGGAAAAGGAGGGGCAGAGCATTGGCAAAGCCCAGGAGCAAAAATCCGGCCAGCGTGCCGATTTGGCTGATGACCAGGATGGGCTTGCGGCCGTAGCGATCCGAAAGGCGACCGAGGATCGGCGCGCCGATGAATTGCATCAAGGGGTAAGTCGCCCCCAGTAGACCAATGATAAAGGGGTCCGCGCCAAACGAGGCGGCATAGAGTGGCAGCAGGGGAATGATGATGGTAAGCCCCAGCAGGCCCACCAAGACGATAACGAAGATGGGCAGAACCCGTTTGAAGTCTAATTTTTCCGACGAATCGCGTGTTTCACTGGTCATATCTCCGAGAATAGCACACTGGACAGGGCGGAGCATGGTCAGGCTTTGCAAGGTTTGCTAGCTTTTGACCCATGTCGAGTGGGCCGGCTGTGGTAAACTCACCTGATGAGCGGCCAATCGTCCTTGATCGCCGCGGCGGCCGGCCGGTATGACGCCTTCCGGCTCGACGAGTTGCCGCGTGCGCTCCAGCGCAATAGTCTCGATTACTACTACCTAAGCATCTATCCGTCGCTGCTGGAGATGCGCGCCTTCACGCCCGGCGACGAACCAGCCTACCCGGCGGCCATCACCAACGCTTACGTCCATATCCCGTTCTGTTCCGGCATCTGCGATTTTTGCAGTTACTATCTCGTGGCCGTCAGCCCCCAACGGCGCGCCGCTATTGGGCGCTATCTGGAGCGGGTCAAGGCGGAATTCGACTTCCATGCCCGCCACACGACACTTGATATCACCTACCTCTACTTCGGCGGCGGCACGCCGAGCCTGATGCCACCCGACGCGCTGGAAGGCTTATTAGGTTTTCTGGCCGGCCGCCGCTACCTGAACCCGGCGACATTGGGCACGCTGGAGCTGCACCCGGAGTTCTTTGCGGACGAGACGGCGGCGACGCGCTTCCTGAGCATTCTCCGGCGCTATGGCATCGGCCGAGTCAGCGTCGGCTACCAGGTATCCGACGAGGCCCTGCTGCGCGACACGAAGCGCCGTCACGCCGCGAGCTTCATGAGCGCGGCCATGTCCCTTCTACGCGACATGGGTTTTCTCGTCAACCTCGACCTGATGTATGGCCTGGTTGGCCAATCGCTGGATAGCTGGGAAAAGACGTTGGCCGACGCGATCGCGTTCACACCGGATTCGATCTCGACCTACTTTTTGTTCGTCGACCGGGGAACAAGGCTGGATGAGCGCGTGCGGAGCGGCCGCGTGGCGTTGCCGGCCCATCGTCACCTGCAAACACAACACATTATGGCCCAACTGGCGCTGCAATCGGCCGGCTATCATGAGCTGCCCAACGACTTCTGGGCGCGCGACGTGGGCGATCCGGCGACGTTCCGGCCGGAGCGGTTGCCCTCCGCGGCGATGACGCTGCCCATTGGGCCGGGCGCATATGGCTATTATGGGCACACCCAGTTGGCTAATGTGTTCGATCTGGCCGAGTACGAACGACGCATGGCCGACGGCCGTTCGCCCCTCTGGCGCGGCCGTCATCTTGGCCCGGCGGAATCATTGCACCGCGACGTGATGTTTGCGCTCAAGAACGACCCCTTTATCGATTGTAGTCTGTTCCGAACGGCTTATAATACAGACCCTCTGCAGCGCTTCCCCGCCATTTTCGAGAGGCTGGTCGCGCTCGATCTGGTCGAAGTGAGCGGCGAACGCATTTATTTGACGCCCAAGGGGCGATTATGTGTCGAGGAGATCGCCGGTCTCTTTCGACATCCGGCCATCTGCGCAGAAGAGGAGCCGGGCGCGAAGGCACTGCTGGCTAAACACAACTTCGCTCCGACCTATCCGTCGGTAGTGTGGTGACGAGAGGAGGATTTGACATGAGCGAACGACGACCGCGCGTCCTGATCGGCAAGCCCGGCCTGGACGGCCACGACCGAGGGGCGAAGGTGACGGCCCGTGCCCTGCGCGATGCCGGCATGGAAGTGATCTACACGGGGCTGCGCCAAACGCCGGAAATGGTCGTCGAGGCAGCGCTGCAAGAGGACGTAGATGCTATTGGCCTAAGCATTCTTTCCGGGGCCCACATGCCGCTGATGGCGCGCATCATGGAACTGATGGTCGCGAACGAGATGACCGACGTGCCGGTGTTCGTGGGCGGTATCGTGCCCGACGAAGATGTGCCCCGTTTGCAGGCGATGGGCGTGACCGCCGTTTTCGGCCCGGGTACCAGTCTCGATGACGTGATTGCCTCGTTCCGCCAGGCCATCGCCGCGCGTCACGCGGGCGAATAGCCTGCTATGGCTTCGCTCGGAAACCGGGCCAGCGCGGCGCAACAGATATTCACCGCGGCCTGAATCTGTTATAATTCGCCCTTGTTCGATTGTATCCCTCTGAAATAACGTGGATGGTTAGTGTTATGAACAAGCCCGGCCGGAATGATCCCTGCTATTGTGGGAGCGGCAAGAAGTATAAACAGTGTCATATGTCGGCCGACCTGGCCCTCGAGAGCGAACAGCGCGCCTGGAACGACGCCGCGCGCGACTTGCGATCCAAAATTCTTGAATTCGCAGACGATGAACGCTTCGACGGCGAAGCAGGGCCGGCCGCAGAACACTATTGGAATGGTCTCTACACTGCCGACACCTTGCATCTGATGAGTCCATCCGAGGCCGAACGCTTTCTCGACTGGTTTGCCTTCGATTACACATTGCCATCTTCCGGCGATCGCCTCATCGAGCGCTTCCGAGGCGAGAACTCGGCCAATCTCTCGACCCAGCAGCGCGAGTTACTGGCCAAATGGGCTGACGGATTGCCGATGGGCGGCTACGAACTGACCGGCTATGAGCGGCAAACGCTACACCTGCGGGACTTCGTATCCGGCGAGACGCTGGATGTATTCGAACCGTCGGGGCATGGGAGCGCTCCTCTGGGGTCGATAATTCTGGGACGGCCGATAACCGTGCAGGATCATTACGAATTCTTCGCGATGCCCGCCTATATTCCAACCGAAGAAATTGGCGACTTGCGACAAACGTTGGCCGCGGCTCAGGCGTCCGACGACGCAAACGATGTCGCCGGGTTCATGCGCCGCCATAACGTCTTGCTGATTCATCACGCCCTGGAACAGGCTCAGGTCGCCGGACGGCCGCCGGTGACCCGCCTCGATCCGCGCCACGCCGCCGATAGCGGCCCAACACGGGGGCGTCGCCACCAGCGCGTTCGCATCAAGGCCCCGACCGGCGCTATCGAAAACGCACCGCCGCAGCTCCAGTCACATCGCAAGGCGATCTGACCGATATGGCAGACTCGCGCAAGATCATTGTCCAATGCCAGTCGACCCCGTTGACCGGGTCGATTTCTGTGCCTGGCGATAAATCCATCAGCCATCGCGCGGTCATGCTGGCGGCGCTGGCCGAGGGGACGAGCGTTATTCGCAATTGGCTCCCGGCCGGAGATACGTTAGCCACACTGGAAGTCATTCGCGCGCTCGGCGTCCCGGTCGAAGTGGCTCAGCGCAGTCCCCACTCCTGGGAACTACGCATCGAGGGGCGCGGGCTGCACGGGTTACGCAAAGCCAATGCTCCGCTCGATTGCCGCAACGCGGGCACAGCCATTCGGTTATTGACCGGCATCATGTCCGGCCAGTCGTTTTCCTCGGTTCTGGACGGCTCCGAGCAGCTTCGCAAACGGCCGATGGGCCGGGTGACGGAGCCGCTGCAACTCATGGGAGCGGATATCAAATCTGAGGATGGGCGCGCGCCTCTGGCGATACGACCGGCCGCGCTGCACGGCGTCGAATATTCGATGAGCGTTGCCAGCGCCCAGGTGAAAAGCGCTGTCCTGCTGGCCGGGCTATTTACTCCTGAGGCGGTTCGCGTGTACCAGCCTGGGCCGGCGCGCGACCACACCGAACGTTTACTCATGGCGATGGGCACGATCATCACCACGCAGGACGGTTGGGTCACGCTGGGGGACGCGCCCCTTGGCGGCCGTCGGCTTCTGCCGCTCGACATGACTGTGCCCGGCGACTTCTCTTCGGCCGCCTTTCCGCTGGTCGCCGCTACAATCGTGCCCCAGTCGGACATTACCATTCGTCAGATCGGCGTCAACGCCACACGTATCGGGCTACTGGAGATGTTGCGCGAGATGGGCGCGGACCTGAGCATCAATAATCAGCAGGTGACCGGCGGGGAGTTGATCGCCGATGTGCGCGTGAAGTTCAGTGAATTAAGCGCCACGGACGTCAGCGGCCCGATCGTCGTGCGGGCCATCGATGAATTTCCGGTGTGGGCGGTGGCCGCCGCGCGAGCGGCCGGCCTCAGCACGGTGCGGGACGCGGCCGAATTGCGCGTCAAGGAAGTGGATCGCATTGCTGTCCTGGCCGGTGAGCTGCGCCGCCTGGGTGTGGCCATCGATGAGCACGCCGATGGCTTCGCTATTGAGGGGCCGCAACACCTCCGGGGGGCGGGGGTAAATAGCCACAACGATCATCGTCTGGGAATGGCGCTGGCTGTGGCCGGCCTGGTGGCTGATGGGGTGACATTGGTCGATGATGGTTCTTGCATCGCCGATAGTTTCCCCGGTTTTGTCGAGACGATGCAGCAGTTGGGCGCATTGATGGAGTGGGTTGCGGCGTCCTGATCCCGCTTGCCCTGACCAGATGCTTTATCTCGTTGCCACCCCCATCGGAAATCTGGGTGATATCACGCTAAGGGCGCTTGAGGTCTTGCGCCTGGTCGATTACGTCGCCAGCGAAGACACGCGCAAGACCGGGCTGCTGCTAAAACATTTCGACATTAAGAAGCCGCAGATCGCTTTCCACGAGCACAACGAAGAGAAAGCCGGCCGGCGAATTGTCACCCTGCTGCAGGAAGGCCAGGCCATTGCCGTCGTTTCCGATGCGGGGACGCCGGGCGTGGCCGACCCCGGCTATACTCTCGTGCGCCAGGCGATCGAGTTGAATCTGCCGGTGACGATGATCCCCGGCCCCTCGGCGCTCATTATGGCGCTGGTCCTCTCTGGCTTGCCGTCGCACAGCTTCACCTTTCGCGGCTTCGCGCCGCGCAAAAGCGGCAAGCGGCGCACGTTCCTGGCGATCGACCGCGACTCGCCCCATACGCTGGTATTTTATGAATCGCCCCACCGGCTGCGCGAGTTTATCGCCGATGCGCTGGCCGTGTATGGCGACCGGCCGGCGGCCGTGGCCAACGAGTTGACCAAGATGTTCGAGACCCTACATCGTGGCTCGCTCTCCGAACTTGTCGCTGCGCTCGATGAGGTCGAACCGCGCGGGGAGTACGTGGTCGTGATCGCTGGCCTCTAGGGATGGTGGCACAAGTTTCTCGGCGACTATCCCGGCGCAAGTAAAGAAGCTTGCGCCACGTTATACAGAACGGCGATGCCGCCTCCTGGGCTACTTATGATACGGCTCGCCGTGCAAAATCGTGAAGGCCCGATAGAGTTGCTCAAGTAAGATGACCCGCGCCATCTCGTGGGTGAAGGTCAGGGGTGACAACGACAGGCGCTCCGGCGCGGCGGCGGCCACGGCCGGATCAATCCCCAGTGGGCCGCCGATGAGAAAAACCAGTTCGCCATAGGTCGCCAGTTGCGCTTCCAGGTAGTCGGACATTTCCGGGCTGGTCATCTTCCGGCCGTCGGCGGTCATGGCGACGACTCTGACCCCGCGGGGCACGGCGGCCAGCAGATGCTCCCCCTCGCGCGCCACGGCCACAGCGTCGGGCTGGGCCTTGCCGACGACGTCTCTCACCTCAATCAGCCTGAAATCAGTGTAGTGTTGCAGCCTGTGGACGTAGGCTTCCTGGGCGGCCTGCCAATGTTGCTCGCGCAGCTTGCCGACCGCGGCGATAGTGATATGTCCAATTGGACGAGGCATGGGGCGCGCTAGTTCAGACGGCCGAGCAGCGCATATTTCGCCCAGGTGGCGGGAAGATAAAGTGGTCTGAGAGCCAGCGCCCGATCATAGATGGCAAGCGCCTCATAGGGACGAAACAGCAGTTCGTAGGCACGGCCCAGATTGACATACGCAAACTGCGGCGTCGCGTAGCGAGAGGCACGAACCGCCTGCTCCAGCCAGGGAATAGCTTCTTCCGGCCGCTCCATTTCTATGAGATAAGCGCCAATGTCGTTGTACGGGTTGCCGAAGGCCGGATCAATAGCGATGGCCTTCTCGCACTCAGCGATGGCTTCCTCGTAGCGATCCATGATGGCGTAGGCCCAGCCGAGGTACGTATGAGCTTCGGGCGTGGGATAGGTGGCGATGGAGCGCCGGTAGAGGGCGATGGCGTCGCCCAGCTCGCCATGTTGCTGGTGGCGGAACGCGCGATTAGTCAGGACTTGCGCCTGCTCGCGCATCAGGTCTTGTTCTTCCATATCGCTTTTAGTTTAACCTGAGGAACGGTGAATGTCCAGCCAGGCCGGCTTCACCCATCGCCGGCTTATTCCCATTTTCCTTCCTCTCCGCTCATACGGCGGCGGGTCGTCGGCGAAAGGGAACGATCGGATGACCACGGTGCGTAGGGGGCCATCGTCAGCGCGGCCAGGGCGATCAGTTCCTTGTCGTAGTTGACGCGCCAGCCAGCGTAGTCGCGCCAGGTCTGGACGCGGTCGGGCAGCAGGGGCACGCCTTGCTCGGTCAGGTAACGGCAGGCCTCCTCATATTCGTGACGAGTAACAGCAATCGGATCTGTCGCTGCGGGATTGTCGCTGGAAGGTACCTCAAAAAAGATAGCGATATGGCGCAAGGCCAGATAACCGCTGCGGATGCAAAAGGCGGCTCGCGGCTCGCGGCGGATATCAACCGTGGAGAGCATCAGCGCCGCCGCATCGAGTACCACGCCCGCGGCCGTGATCCACGACAGCTCGGGCCGCGGCGACCGAAAGAACGCCAGTGCCGCCAGCGACGTGTGACTCTCTTCGATCTCGGCGAACCACACCTGCCAATCTGACCAGAATTCATGCAGTTGGTCGAGCTCGCCGGTGCGATGGGAGCGGGCGATCAATTCCCACGGCGAAGGCGGCGTACCCGCGCGGACTTCCAACAACTGCACTTGTGTCTCGCGCCGCGTAAAGGCATTGTAGATGGTGGGCAGGTAGGCAATGAGGAGGGCGACCATGATCATGCCCAGCAACGCCTCCGCGAATTCGAACACCATTAGCCGCGGGGCATCATTGGTAAAGCTGCCTAATGTCAGCAGCGATGATCCGCTCAATTTGAAGGACTCGATAATCGACAGCGGACTTAAGGCCCAATAAACAGCCATAAAGCCGATCATGACCAGCGTCATAAGGGCCACCGGCACAAGGAACAGAGCAATCGGCGCGTAGAGCGCCATCACCTGATCCCGTTCCTCATAGCTCGCCGTGCGCCTGGCTCGTAAGTCGAAGAATCGGCGAACGTTGAGAAAGACGAGGCGGAAGACCAACACCTGGGCCGGCCGGGGCAATACAAACGTGCGAATGGCGGACAGCACCGTGTAGACGACCACAAAGGCGCCCGCAAGCAAGGTGACAAGACGCACCAGCAAATAGGCGATGTCGGATGATTCCATATCGTCGCTTCGCCAATCCGAACGAATTGGCGCACCTCAGAGTCTAAGCTAGAATGTCACGCAGGCAACAATAATGACCGGGACGGCAAACGGCCGGACGATTAAAAAGAAAAGACGCCGGGCCACAAGTCAAGAAACTTGGGCCACACCTCTTATAACCATGAACTACTCCGATTTCCAGCATATCCTCTTCGAGCGACGCGAGCCCCATATCCTGTGGCTGATCCTGAACCGGCCGGAGGTGCTCAACGCGGCCGATGCCCGGCTGCACACCGAACTGGTCGAAGTGTGGAACACCATCGACCGCGACCCGGACGTGCACGTTGCTGTCGTCACCGGCGCGGGGCGAGCCTTCTCCGCCGGGGGTGACCTGGCGTTGGTGGAGAACGCCTACCGCAACCCGGAGGAGATCGGCCGCATCCTCGATGAGGCCCGCGATCTGGTCTACAACATCTTGCGCTGTAACAAGCCCATCGTCTCGGCCATCAACGGCGCAGCCGTGGGCGCGGGACTGGTGGTGGCCTTGCTGGCCGACGTCAGCATCGCCGCCGAAAGTGCGCGGCTGGCCGACGGCCACGTGCGCATGGGTGTGGCTGCCGGCGACCACGCGGCCATTCTCTGGCCCCTGCTGGTGGGCATGGCCAAGGCCAAATATTACCTGATGACGGCCGAGTTCATCGACGGCCGCGAGGCGGAGCGTATCGGGTTGGTCAGTCTGTGCGTGCCGGATGAAGAATTACACGGCCGGGCGATGGCGGTGGCGACGAAACTGGCCACTGGCCCGCGCCACGCCATCCGCTACACCAAGCGCGCGCTCAACCAGTGGCTGCTGCAAGCCGGGCCGATCTTCGACCACTCGCTGGCCCTGGAGATGCTGGGATTTTTTCATGAGGATATGGCCGCCGGCGTGGAGGCGTTGCGCGAGAAGCGGCCGGCAAAGTACCCGTCGAGTGAATGACCCGACTTGTGAGCCAGTGCTACAGGCAACGCGCCATGAGAGCACCTCGAATATCCCGGTCGATTGATCTATACTACGACCATCCCAATCAACGGAGCGCAGGCCGATGGACAACCCGTTTGACGAATCGAAGGTAGCCGAATTCGAGGCCCGCATCGCCCGCGGCGAAAAGATCGAGCCGGGCGACTGGATGCCCGATGCCTACCGCAAGCAACTCATCCGCATGATCTCGCAGCACGCCCACAGCGAGATCGTCGGCATGTTGCCGGAGGGGGCCTGGATCACCCGCGCGCCTAGCCTGCGACGCAAGATGGTGCTGCTGGCCAAGGTGCAGGACGAGGCCGGGCACGGCCAATACCTCTATCACGCGGCCGAGACACTGGGCGCGACGCGCGAGGAGATGATCGACGCCCTGCTGGCCGGCCGCGCCAAGTATGCCAGCGTCTTCAACTATCCTACCTTGGGTTGGGCCGACATTGGGGCAATCGGCTGGCTGGTCGATGGCGCGGCGATCATGAACCAGACGATGCTCGCCCACTGCTCCTACGGCCCCTACTCGCGCGCGATGGTGCGTATTTGCGCCGAGGAAGGCTTCCACAAAAAGCAAGGGCAGGAGATGATCATCCGCTATGCTCAGGGGACGGCGGCCCAGCGCCGCATGGCTCAGGAGGCCATCGACCGCTGGTGGTGGCCGGCACTGATGATGTTCGGGCCCCATGACGGCGAATCGGCCAACACGCCCCAACTGGTGCGCTGGGGCATCAAGACCAAGACCAACGACGAACTGCGACAGGAGTTCATCGACGAATTAGTGCCGGCTTTGGAGGCGCTTGAGCTCAGTGTGCCCGATCCGGAGATGCATTATGACCAGGCGGCCGGCCACTGGAGCGGCGGCGAGATCGACTGGGAAGAGTTCTGGCGGGTCATCAAGGGCGACGGCCCGATGAACGCCGCCCGTCTCGCGGCCCGACAGCAGGCCCACGACGACGGCCGCTGGGTGCGCGAGGCAGCAGCGGCTTATGCCGCGAAGATACCCATGAACGGCCGAATGCCGGCCCTCGACTGAGGACAAACGACAGACCAAAGATATACCATTGACCACGGATCACTGACCATTCGTGACTGGTTACCGACTTATATGTCCGACCAATGGCCGCGCTACGAAGTATTTAAACAGGATCGCCCCAATGGGCCGTTTCGCAATGTGGGGTCGGTTCACGCGCCGGATGCGGAACTGGCGCTGACCAACGCCAGAGACGTCTTCGCCCGCCGGCCGGCCTGCGTCGCGTTGTGGGTCGTGCCCGATGGGGCTATCCTACGGCGCACGGCCGAGGAGTTAGACGCGGAGCCCTTGCATCCGCCCGGTGAAGGCGAGTCCATACCGTATGCAGTATTCAGCAAACAATCGCAGCGCCAGTCGATGACCTACGTCGATTACATCGGCGAGGCGGCGGCGCGGTCACCAGAGGAAGCATTGCTGGCCGCCGCCGCGGCTGATGCCGATGCGCCCAGCAACGTCTGGTGGGTCTGCCCGGCGGCGGCCATCGTCCGTAGCCATCCCGACGACCTGGCCGGTTTCGCGGCGGCCACGAGCAAGCTGTTTCGCATGCCCAATCAGTATCACACCGTGTTCACCATGCAGAAAATCCGTCGCGGCACAGAAGGGGACGAATGACCGACGACGCTATACGGCACGCGCTGGCCGAACGGCTGCTGGCGACGGCCGATGACGAACTCATTCTGGCCCATCGCAACTCGGAATGGGCCGGCCACGGGCCTATTCTGGAAGAAGATATCGCCTTTGCCAACATCGCCCTGGATGAGCTGGGCCACGCCGCGATCTGGTACGAAGTACGCGCTGAACTGACCGGTGAGGACGTCGACCGGCTGATTTTCTTTCGCAGTCCCGGCCAATATCGCAACATCCAGCTGGTTGAGCTGCCGAAAGGGGATTGGGCTTTTTCGATGGTGCGCCAATACTTGTTCGACGCGGCCGAGAACGTGACACTGCGGCAACTGGCATCAAGCAGTTATCGCCCGCTGGCCGAGGCTGCGGCCAAGATCGCAACCGAGGAAATCTACCACTTGCGGCACACCAGCTTGTGGTTGCGGCGGCTGGGGTTGGGCACGGCCGAGAGCCATGCGCGCACCCAGGCCGCGCTGGACACCCTGTGGCCTTACGCCCAGCAACTGTTCGCGCCCTCGCCCCCCGATGTCGCCCTGCACGAGGCCGGCATTATTCCCGATGTCGTCGTGCTGCGGCGCGAGTGGGAGAGCCTGACGCGGCCGTTCCTGTCCGAGTGCGATCTTGTCATACCGGATAACGCACTGCCCCGGCGCGACATCCCCCGCGCCGAGCACACTGAACACCTGATGGTGCTTCTGGCCGAGATGCAGGCCGTGGCGCGCCTGGACCCGAAGGCCGAGTGGTGAACCGAATGTCCCCGACGACCGAAGATGTCTGGCAGGCGCTGGCAGGCGTCATGGACCCGGAGATTCCTGTCATCTCCGTAGTCGAAATGGGCATCGTTCGTGAAGTGGAAATGACAGCCGACGGCGTCGCCGTGACCATGACGCCGACCTTCTCCGGCTGTCCCGCGCTGGATGTGATGCGGCGGGACATCGAAACGGCCGTACGCGGTCTGGGAATTGAGCGGGTCACCGTCCAGACAGTCTTGCATCCGCCGTGGAGCACGGAATGGATCAGCGAGGCGGGGCGGGAGAAGTTGCGCGGGTTCGGGCTGGCCCCACCGCCCCGTCACACGGGTGACATTACGACGATCACCTTCTTCGATTTGACCGAGTGCCCTCGCTGCGGCTCGACCAACACAAGCCTGCGCAACGCCTTTGGCCCCACACTGTGCCGGATGATCTGGTACTGCAACGAGTGTCGGGATGCGTTCGAGCAGTTTAAGGCCTTGTAATTCGTTTGGCTTGGCCCGTGGTCGGGATACATAGGGTATGTCTGGAAGTCAAATGAAGAGGGACATCGCTAAACGTTGCGCCAATGGCCGTGGCCAGGCCGTACGCCTACCCAAACAGTAACGCTGAGAGCCGGTCTGCTACACTCCCAACGCCGCCCGCCCCACCATCTCATAAGCCGTGTCGCCCGACGGCGGTTGCATCGACGCGGCGCGCACGTCGCGGAAGAAACGCTCCAAAGGTAGAGCACGAGTGATGGCCGAACCCCCGGCCGCCTGGAGCGCTTTTTCCGTCGCTTCGTTGGCCGCGGCCGACACGGCCAGCTTGGCGGCGGCGATGCGCGGCATGATCGCTGCCCGGTCCGCATCTTGCCCAGTCCAGGAGCCTGCTACCTCGAAGAGCAGCGCCCGCGCCGCCATCAGTACCACGTCGATCTCGCCCACCTGTCGCTGGATTTTGGGCAGTGTGGCGATAGGCTCCCCCAACGCCGTCGGCACGCGCTCCAGGGCGAAGCGGACGAGGGCGTCGCGCGCGGCCAGTGCCGTGCCCAGATAGACGGCCGACAACATCGTCGCAAACCAGACATTGGGGGTAGCTTTCGCGTCTCCCGTCTCGATCAGATTCTCGCGTGGCACCTTCACATCGTGGAAGATGGCGTCATGGCTATCGGTGGCCCGCAGGCTGAGCGCGTCGCCCCATGTTTCGATCCATTCGAGGCCCGGCTTGCCCTCCGGCCCCTGTCGCACGAGGACGACGCCCCCTTCCTCCCTATTCTCCCCAATGACGGTGGCCCGCACGAGGAGATGAGTGAGGTGGCGGCCGCCCGTCGACCACGTCTTGTGGCCATTGACGAGCAGATCGGTGCCGTCGGCCGTGGGGGTCACCGTCGTCTCCGGCAGGCCGCCGCGCGATGGGCTGCCCATGCGCGGTTCACTGCCCAGATGGTTGAGCAATCCACCCCCGGCCGCCTCGGTCATGATGCGCTCGTAGGCCGCCGGCCGCCACGTCTGCGTCTCGCGCTGGTGGCCGATGACCTGATGTTGCATGGCGGCAACCAGTCCGGTCGAAGCGCTGCCCTTCGACAATTCCAGTTGCGCGGCGACACAGGTTAACAGGGAAGCACCCCGGCCGCCGAATTGACGCGGCACGGCCAATGCCAGATACCCGGATTCGCGTAGCAAGGCCACGTCTTTGGTGGGCAAGCAGCCTTCGCGGTCGGCCTGGTCGGCGCGGGTAGCGATGTCATCTGCCAGTGACCGGGCCAGGTCTACGGCATCTTCATTTATTTCGTTATTCATCTCTATGGTTATAGCCCATCGCCGCCGACTTGACAGATGTTCCGACACCCGTCAGGTTGGCGTCCAGTAATCCGTCGCCCAGGCCACGGCGCGGTTGATCCCTTCTCGCAGCGGCGTCTGCGGCGTATAGCCCAGCAGTGCCCGCGCCTTGCCGATGTCGGCCACGTAGTGGGTCACTTCGCCGACGCGCGAGGGTTTCACGGTCAGTTCGGGCATGACGCCCAACGCCTCGCCAATGTAGCTCGCCATCGTGATCAGGCTGTGGCCCTGGCCAAAGGCCAGGTTGATCGTCTGGTTGGCCTCGCCCCCGGAGGCCAGTAACTCGATCCCCCGGTAGACTCCGGCCACACAATCATCCACGTAGGTAAAATCGAGCACTTTGTCCTGGCCGAACACGGTGATCGACTGGCCGAGGCTGATCTTGCGGATGAAAAGCGGAATCACGCGCTCCATGCGCTCGATGTCCACGTCATAGCGGCCGTAGACGTTGCTGAAGCGAAAGACGAGGTAGCGCAAACCATAGCATTGGGCATAGGAGTAGATGAGCGCCTCGCCGGAAATTTTGCTGGCCGAATAGGGGCTTTCGGTGAAGGCGAAGTCGGCACTCGATTCCTCGGTGATGTAGCGCCGGATGTCGCCGTAGACCTCGCGCGAACTGCTGAACATGATCGGCAGGTCGTTGTGGCGGCAGAATTCCAGGACGTTGAAGGTCATGACGATGTTCTCCAGCGCGCGCGCCGGCTGCTGCACCAGTTCGTGCACCTTGGCGTGGGCGGCGAAGTGGACGACAACGTCCAGATCGGGCGGATAGGGCGCGTGGCCCAGTCCGCCCTGGAAGTCGGTGAAGGGAGCGCTCAGATCCTGCAGAAGCGTTGGAAAGGCCTGGGTCCAGTTATTTGGCCGCACGTCGATGCCGAAGACCTCGTGGCCGCGGGCTAATAGATGAAGGCCAAGGTTCGTGCCGATCTGGCCGCTGGAGCCGGTGATGAGGATGCGCATGGTGGGTTAATCGTATCACAGGGACAGTGATTGCGATATTTGAGTAAGAAAAGCACTTCGATTGGGGTCGGCGCTGGTGATACTTATTTTATCATCACTCGCCAGGCAAACCGTGGCAGCGCCAGCATCCGTCGCCAGCGCCACGGCTCCTTGTACAGTCGATAGAGCCACTCCAGCCCGGCATTCTGCGCCCATTGCGGCGCGCGGACGGCCCGGCCGGTGATGAAGTCCAGTGAGCCACCGACGCCCATCGCCACACGCACCGTCGTCAGGTTGGTTCGGTTACGCTCGATCCACTTGTCCTGCTTCGGCGCGCCGTAAGCGACGAAGAGCAGAGCCGCACCGCTAGCGTTGATGCGTCGCACGATAGCGTCGTTTTCCTCGACGGCCGGCGACCCGGCGTAGCTCCCGGCAATTTGTAAGCCGGGATAGCGCTCGCAGAGCAGCCGGGCCGCCTCCTCGGCCACGCCGGGAGCCGCCCCTAGCAGGTACAGCGGCCACCCCTCGGCCGCCGCGCGCTCAGACAATCGATAGACCAGTTCCGATCCCGGCACGCGTTCCGGCAGCGTTCGCCCCAGGCGTCGGGCGGCATAGAGCAAGCCGACGCCGTCAGGTAAACAGAGATCGGCCGTCAATAGCGCATGGCGAAAGGCGGCATCGGATTGTGCCGTCATGACGAACTCCGGGTTGACTGTGGCGATCTGATGCACGCGCGGCTCGGCCATGAAGTCCTCGATCAGCGCCTGCGTCTCGACCATCGTCACGGCGTGGACGGGAATGCCGAGGATGGGAATGGTTTCAGGCGGGAGCATGGGAATGCGGGGAGAAGATGAGGAAGAGGACAGAGAGCGGGGCAGCATGGGAGTGGGAACGCTGTTCAATCCTCACTCCAAATTTCAAATTCCTGGTTCTTCCTCAGCGGCGGAAGATGCGCAGGACGACGTTGAGCAGGATCGTGCCCAGGATGCTGATCAGGATCATCGTCGCCAACGGGAAATAGATATTGTATTTGTCTCCCTCGATTCGGAAGTCACCGGGCAAATTACCCATCCAGGGCAGGTAGCGCACGGCGACCAGGATGACAAGGCCGCAAAAGGCGACGGCCAGGCCGATGATGAGCAGAAGGCGACCTAGTTCAGCCATGTTTCACTTACCCGAATTGGCGTCGAACAAACTGCGTTGCGGATTGCGCGGATCGTTGTCGGGCATGCGAAGCGCCAGGTGCTCGTAGGCCCGAGGCGAAGCCATGCGCCCGCGCGACGTGCGCTCCAGAAATCCGAGTTGTAACAGATACGGCTCGACGACATCCATGATCGTGTCCGACTCTTCACTGATCGACGCGGCGATAGTCTCCAGCCCGACCGGGCCGCCGCTGAACTTCTCGATGATTGCCCGCAGAACCCGGCGGTCAAGGTCATCCAGACCCAAATGGTCGATCTCCATCAGATCGAGCGCGGCCACGGCCGTGTCGTGGGTGATAGACCCGTCGGAGCGCACCTGCGCATAATCGCGCACGCGACGCAGCAGGCGCAAGGCCACGCGCGGCGTCCCACGGGCGCGCCGGGCGATCTCGCTGGTGCCCGCCGGCTCGATCGGCACCTCGAGGATGCGCGCCCCGCGGCCGACGATCTCCTCCATCGCCGTCTGATCGTAGAAGTCCATACGGTAGACCGCACCGAAGCGGGCGCGCAGGGGGGCAGTCATCAGCGCCAGCCGGGTCGTCGCCCCGACGACGGTGAAGCGCGGCAGCTTGAGCCGCACGTTCTTGGCTCCCGGCCCCTTGCCGACGATCAGGTCGAGAACGAAATCCTCCATCGCCGGGTAGAGAATCTCCTCGACCGGGCGGCTGAGGCGGTGGACTTCGTCGATGAACAGGACATCGCCGCTGCGCATGTTGGACAGGATGGCCGCCAGATCGCCGGAGTGCTCGATGGCCGGCCCGGCGGTGTGACGAATGTTGGCTCCCATCTCGTTGGCGACGACTTGGGCCAACGTGGTCTTGCCCAGTCCGGGCGGCCCGTGGAACAAGACGTGGTCCAGCGATTCCTCCCGGCCGCGCGCGGCGTCGATGAGGATGCGCAGGTTGTCCTTAAGCCGTTCCTGCCCGATGAATTGCGCAAGGCGCTGCGGCCGCAACATCGTGTCGAGGCCGACGTCTTCGGCTGTTTGCTGCGGCGCAATGGACCGCTCCGGCGGGGTGTTTGGTGTCGTCATGGCTGGGCCGGATTATACGCCATGCGGCTCGTTTGCGGTAATGGAGTGAGTTGCGGAATAAGCAGTGATCGGTGGGCAGTGAGCAGGGCGAGGGCGTTGGCTTCTCGGCTGGATTCATCCATCGACGGCCGGGACAAGGGCCATTTTCCGGTGCGCAACGGCCATTTGCTACGCAACTGCCCACAGGTTGGCTACAATGCAGTACGCTAAACAAGGAGAGACAGGATGGTTTTTGAGTCACAACACCCTTTGGTGAAGCACAAGCTGGCCCTGATGCGCGACAAGAATACGAAGCCGAAGAAGTTCCGCCAACTGATCCGCGAGATCTCGATGTTGCTTTGCTATGAGGCCACGGCCGATCTGCATACCACCGCTATCTCTGTAGAGTCGCCGATGGGTATGGCGCAGGGCGTGGAGCTGGTCGACAAGGTGGGGCTGATCCCCGTGCTGCGGGCCGGCCTGGGCATGGTCGACGGCATTTGGGAGATGATGCCCGGCGCGGAAGTATGGCACATCGGCCTGTATCGCGACGAGCAAACATTGAAGCCGGTATCCTACTACAACAAGTTGCCCACGCTGCCGACCGTGCAGGTCTGTCTGGTGCTCGACCCCATGCTGGCTACCGGTGGGTCGGCCACCGCCACCGTCGATCTGTTGAAGAGGTGGGGCGCGCGGCGGGTGAAGTTCGTCGGCATCCTGGCCGCGCCGGAAGGTATCGCCCGGCTGCAGGGCGCGCATCCCGACGTGCCCATCCATGTCGCCCACATAGATTCCCATCTGAACGAGATCGGTTACATCGTCCCCGGACTGGGTGACGCCGGCGACCGTCAATTCGGCACGGCCTGATTCGAAGCTATGATTTATCTGATTGTGGCTCTGGCGTCGGCCGTCGCGGCGCTGGTCACGACGCCCTTGGCGCGCCGCCTGTCGTTCCGGCTGGGCATCCTGGCCGAACCGGGCGGCCGGCGGCAACACGCCGGCCGCATTGCCAAGTTGGGCGGTCTGGCCGTCTTCGCCGCCTGGCTGGTGGGCATCGGACTGACCTATTGGCTCCTGCCGCCGGTCAATCCGCAAGACGCGCTGCGGCTGCGGGGGGTCCTGCTGGGCAGTTTTGTGGTGATCATCGGCGGTTTTCTCGATGACCGCTATGACTTTCCGCCGGGGGCGCAGTTCATGATCCAACTGTTGGGCGCGCTCATCGCCATCGGCCATATCATCTTCATCGAGGTCTTCACTAACCCGCTGCCCAGCGCTGCCTTATGGGAGGCCATCCCCCTGTTTCGCGTCGAAGGGGGGCTGGTGTGGCTATGGCGGCCGTTAGCCCTCCTATTCACTGTTTTCTGGGTGATCGGAATGATCAACGCCATCAACTTTCTGGACGGGCTAGACGGACTGGCCGCCGGCGTCTGCCTCATCGCCGCGGCCTTCTTCGCCTACCACAGCTATCGGTTGGGTCAGGAGACCGTACCGCTCTTTCCGCTGGCGCTGGCCGGGGCGCTGCTGGGCTTTCTGCCGTTCAACTTCTCCCCGGCGCGCATCTTTCTCGGCTCGGCCGGAGCCTATTTCCTGGGCTACCAGATGGCGACGTTGTCGATCTTGTCTCCGGCCAAGCTCTCGACGGCGCTGCTGGTCATGGCTGTACCCATTATCGACGTGGCCTGGCAAATTATTTCGCGCCTGAGACAAGGCCGCCATCCCATGCGCGGCGACCGAGGCCATCTGCATTTTCGCCTTTCCGACCGGGGCTTGCCGACGCCGCACATCGTCCTTGGCTATTATGCGGTCGCCATTTTGTTTGGCCTGATCGCCATTCTGGTAGCCTCACCTTTGCTGAAGGTGGCGATGCTGGTCGGGCTGGCCGCCGGGGTATTGGCCCTGATGATACGCCTCAGCCGGCGGGAAGACCGCGGGCAAGAATCCCCGTAACGGTGTCGCCGGATCTTATCCGGCGAATGAGGCGAAGAACGCCGGTTAGAAAGCCAGCGCTACGGCTGTTTGCAATCGGGCAGCTCGGCCCCATCCCCACGCCAGCCGTCACTATACCAGACCAGATAGCTGTCCAGATTCGCCCGCCAGTAGGCTTCATCATGCGTACCCGCGTTGACGTGCCACTCGTGCGGTACGCCGGCGGCCGCCAGCGCCTCGTGCAACGGCCGCGCCTCAACCAGGTACGGGTCGCGTTCGCCGATATCGATCCAGATGCGCAAATGGCCCAGATTGTTCGTCGCACCGGTGATGGCCGGGTCTTCGGCCGGGCCGGCGTGGCTGTCGATGAGGGCCGGGCTATGGCTGCCGACGCTGCCGAACAGGTCGGGCCGGCGAAAGGCCATCATTAGCGACCAGTAGCCGCCGCGCGAGATGCCGCCGACTGCGCGGCCGGCCGCCGAGGGCCAGGCGCAGTAAGTCGCCTCGATGTAGGGGATCAGCTCGTCGAGGACGAAGCCCTCGTAGGAGGTGGGGCCGCTGGTCGTAGTGTTTGCCAGCCACCCATTATCCGGCATGACGATGAGCAGGGGCGGGATGTCGCCGCCGGCAATGGCCGCCTCGGCTGCCTCGTCCAGCCCCAGCGTGTCCCATATCGCCTCGTCGTGGATGTTGCCGCCGAACATGTACAGGGTAGGGTAGACCCGGCCGTCGCGACCATAGCAGGGCGGCAGATAGACACGATAGCGCATCGGCTCTCCGGCGATGGCACTGTCGACGTTGCCGAATTCGATCCGGCCCGGCTCGGCGCAGGGCGTGGGCGCGGGTGTGTTCGATGGCGTCACCGGCGAAGTCGGCGGCCCAGTGGATACTGGCGTCGTGGACGCTTGCTCCGAAGCTGGCGTCGATGGCGCTTGTTCCGAAGCTGGCGTCGATGTCGTCGAGGGTGTCATGGGCGTTAGTGCCGGTTCGCCAGCCAGCGCCGAAGTCGGCGTCGATGCGAGCACGGAGTCCGCCGGCGGGGCGGCCGCGAGCGGGACCGGGGTCGACACGACCTCCACGCCCAGGCAGCCGGCCAGCAACAACAGGCCCAGAGAGAGAAGGAAAAACAGACGAAGCCGGGCCATCGGGCGGTCGAGAAGGCGGCTTAGTGGGGCACGGCCGCCGGCGGCTCGGTCATCAACTTATGATAGGCGCCGCGCCAGTCGGACGGTTTGCGCGTCATCGTCTTGATCTGGATGTCGTCGAAGTGAGGCGATAGGTCGGCCAGCAACTCCGGCAGCAAGTCCCAGGCCTGATGACGAATTACGTCGTCGATGTTGGCGACCAGTTCGGGGATCCATTCCCAGTCGCGCACAAAGCGCTCGACCTTCATCCAGTAACCGCGCTTCTCCCAGGCCGCGGCCGACTCATCGATTGTCCCTTTGATCTCGCGCAGTAGAAAGACGAGCATGGCCGCCATATCGCGGGCCTCCTCGTCGATTTGGCTCTTGCGGCCGAGGAAG
This sequence comes from Promineifilum sp., assembly GCA_017983515.1. Classification (GTDB taxonomy): domain Bacteria; phylum Chloroflexota; class Anaerolineae; order Promineifilales; family Promineifilaceae; genus Promineifilum. The sequence goes on from JAGOBF010000017.1 coordinate 32,793, forward strand.
CGCAGGATTTCGGCGATGGATCGCCGCGCCTGATTGCGCCGCTTGCCCGGGTTGTCCACGTGAATCACTCGACTCATGAAAGCTCCTCACAATAAAATCGTCGCCCTCAATGTTAAGTCCCATTGGGAGCGCCGCCGAATCATAACATCGGCTGGTGAAGTGGGCCAGTGGTGTGCCTAATGGAGGGGGTGAGGGTATAGTTGCCCAGCGGCAGGCTATGACCTTTCTTTCTTTAATATCGATCTCAGTGGAACCGAAATGGTGAGAAAATGGCTAGTGAACAAATAGCTAATATGAAAAACGTATTGGGCCTTATCCTGGGTGGTGGTCAGGGTGCACGACTCTATCCGCTAACGAAGGAACGCTCCAAACCGGCCGTCCCCCTTGCCGGCAAATACCGGCTGATCGACATCCCGATGAGCAACTGCTTCCACGCCGGCATCGAGAAGATCGCCATTTTGACCCAATTCAATTCCGCTTCGCTCCACCGCCACATCTGGAGCACCTATACGCGCGACCAGTTTTCGCCGGGCTGGATCCAGATATTGGCCGCCGAACAGACGCCGCGCAGCCGCGACTGGTATCAGGGCACGGCCGACGCAGTGCGCAAACAGTGGGTCGAGATCAAAGAAGCGGGCACTCGCCATGTCCTCATCCTGGCCGGCGACCATCTGTACCGCATGGATTACCGCAAATTTGTCCAGCAGCACATCGATTCTGAGGCAGCCATTACCGTGGCCGTGCAGCCGGTCAGCCGGGAAGTCGTTTCCGGTTTGGGTATCCTCAAGATGACCAGCGATGGCGTCATCACTCAATTCACCGAGAAGCCTAAAGAGGCCAAGATACTAAAGCAGTTTGAAAGCCCGGCTCATCCCGACAAGCCGTTTATGGCTTCGTTAGGTATTTACGTCTTCAACACCGACGTACTGGAAGAGGTGTTGGCCGAAGATTTTGTGGATTTCGGCCGCGACATCCTGCCGCGATCGATCGACAAGCGTCGTGTCTGCGGCTACGTCTTCGATGGCTTCTGGGAAGACATCGGGACGATCCGTCGTTTTTTCGAGGTCAATCTGCGCATGACCAAGATCGACGCGCCGTTTGACTTCTATGACGCCAATGCGCCCATCTTCACCCACGCCCGGTTCTTACCCGGCTCAGAGGTGCTCAACTCCCGTCTGGATGAGGTGTTGCTGGCCGACGGCTGCCGAATCTATGATGCCTCCGTGCGCGAAACCGTTGTTGGTCTGCGCAGCATCATTGGGTTCGAGGCCAATATCCAGTCGTCGATCCTGATGGGCGCTGATTATTACGAGTCGGACGAAGAGCGGGCCGAGAACAGGAAGCTCGAACGGCCCGACATCGGCATCGGCGAAAACGCCGTCATCAAAGGGGCGATCATCGACAAGAACGCCCGCATCGGCAAGAACGTGACGATTCGCTACATACCCGACCGCCCGGAGGAAGAGACCGACAACTGGGTCTCGCGCGACGGCATTGTCATCGTGCCCAAGGGCGCGATTATCCGCGACGGAATGGTTATCTAGCAGCCAGAGACCGGTCATGTGACCGGTCTCTCTTGATCAGGTTTCCGCTTTATCGAGATATTTGGCCGCTACTTCGGGGCTGGGATAGGGTTCCTTAATCTGCCCGTAGATCGTCACGTGGCCGCCTTTCGCATCGACGATGGCCGGATACCAGCCGTGTCCGGCTTGTGGCGGATGGACAGCGCCATTGAACCCATTCTTGCGCAGCCGGGGGAATTGCCAGATCACCCAGGTAAAAAGCTGGCTAATCGGCACCACGGTGGGTTCGTTTGATTCGAAAGGGATGTCGTCGATGACTATCTTTTTACGCGATGGCATGTTTTCACCCTCCTGCGGGTAGCGGCGTACCGATCGGCTCCAGTATAGCCCTTAGCACATCATTTGTCTGCGCCAAATCGGGGAAAAGATAATCGGGCTGGTGGCGGCCAAGCACCTCGGCCGGGTAGGGGCCGGTCGCCACGGCGATGACCCGGCCGCCGCCGCTCCGAGCGCAGCGGATGTCGGCCGGCGTATCGCCGACAATGACCGCCTGCGACCGGGCGAACCGCTGGCCGGTCGCCCGGCGTACGCTCTCCAGCGCGATGTCGAACAGGTCGTCGCGTTCCAGACTGTCGGAGCCAAAGGCGCCGCCGATGAATTGATCGGGGTCGATGCCCGCCGCAGCCAGTTTGAGCGCCGCCGTGTGGCGAATATTGCCGGTCAGCAAGGCCGGAACCACATCCTCGCGCCGGCCGAGTTCTTCCAGCAGGGTCGGAATGCCAGGGCAGGCCCACACCGTCGCCGGAGTAAACAAGTCCCGACCGGCCGCGGCCATTCGTTCATCCAAATCCAAAAGGCGGCCGTCGATCGCCGAATCACTCCAGCCCTCCACGGTCATCAGGTCGCGGACGATACGCCGGTCGGTCTTTCCGGCGAACTCGAATGTTTCCAGAGCGCCCGTGGTGCCGAAGACGTGGAGCAGAGCTTGGCCGAGCGCCGCCCGGCCGATGCGGCTGCTGTTGACCAGCGTGCCGTCGATGTCGAACAAGATCAGTTTCATGGCGCTTCAGACGGCAACGCCCAGGATCTCGGCCGCCCGCGTCCACAGCGGTTCGTCGGTCGTGTCCAGCAGGGGGATCGGCGGGCCCACGGCAATGCCGCGCTGGGTCAGGATGGCTTTGATGCCGCCCACACGCGCGCCGCCCAGCACGCCCAGCAGGCGGTTGATGCAGCGTTGCCACGCTCGCGCCTCGTCTATTTGGCCGGCAGCGAAGGCACGGGTCAGGGCGACGAACGGTTCGGGAATGGCCGTGCTCAGACCACTGATGAGGCCATCGGCCCCCAGGGCCAGCGATCCCAGCGCCGCGCTTTCGTTACCGGCCAGCAGGATCCGGTCGCGCGGCAGGGCGTCGATGAGCTGGCGTATCACCTGCAGATCGACCCGGCTGCTCTTCAGACCGGCCAGCAGGGGCAAATCGCGAGCCAGTGTGGCCAGCAGGCTCGGCCCGATGCCGTTGACGGCGAACTGAGGGATGTCATAGAGAAACAGGGGGATGTCGGGGGCGGCCGTGGCGATGGCCTGAAAGTAGCGGGCCAGTGCTCCGTCACTCATGCCGTAGAAGGTCGGCGTCATGGCGACGATGGCGTCGGGGCGCAGCCGGGCGGCATGGCCGGCCAGCCTGACGGCATCTTCCGTGCGCTGCGCGCCGACGTGGAGAAGCACGGCCACGCGGCCGCCGGCCGCCAACGCCGCCGTCTCGTGCAGCGCCTCCCGCTGATCCAGATCGAGTTGTGTCCCTTCACCGGTAGTGCCGCCGACAAACAGGCCTTTCACCCCTTTGCCGGCTAGAAAATCCACCAGCTGGGGCACGACATCGAGATTGACCGTGTAGGTCCCCGGAATCAATGGCGTGGCCATGGCCGGCGATACCCCGTCGCGCAACTTCGATTTTAATGTTGCAATTTTATCGACCATTTCCATCTCAGGCTCCGTTTTTCAGGTGAACAGACTCGGCTTCGGTGAGGGCGCGCTCGAAGATGAACAACCCTTCTTCGACCAGTGGCCGGGGAATATTGAGCGGCGGGGTCATGCGAATCGAATTGGTGCCGCAGGGGATGAGTAGCAGGCCCATCTCGAAGGCGCGCTGGACGATGTGGTCGCGAAGTTCGATGGCCCGTTCCTTGCTGTCGTGGTCTTTGACGAACTCCATGCCGACCATCAGGCCCCGGCCGCGTATTTGACCAAGGCTGGGATGGCGCGCTTCCATCTCTGCCAGCGCGTCCATGATGTATTCGCCGGTGTCGGTCGCCTGGGCCATGACCCCTTCCTGCTCGATCACCTCCAGGGTCGCCAGCGCGGCCGTCGCTGCTACCGGATTGCCGCCGAACGTGCTGCCGTGGGAGCCGCGCCCCCAGGTCATCAGGCTGTCGCGGGCGATGATGCCGCCGATGGGCATGCCGCTGCCGATACCCTTGGCAAAGCAGACGATGTCCGGTTCCACGTTTTCGTGCTCCACGGCCCACCATTTACCCGTGCGCCCCGCGCCACTCTGGATCTCGTCCACCATGAGCAGGATGCCGTATCGGTCGCACAGCTCCCGCAGGCGCGGGAAGAAGCCCGGCGCGGGGACGATATAGCCTCCTTCGCCCTGAATCGGCTCAACCAGGATGCCGGCCACGTCGGTTGGCGCGAGCATGGTGCGGAATATCTCCTCTTCCAGATAATCGACGACGGTGTCGCCATAGTCGTGGCCATGACGGCCGACAAGCACCGGCCGGTAAGGATTGGGATAGGGAATGTGGTGCACCTTCACACCAGAAAGGTAGTTGGCTCGCTGGACGGCCTTGCTGGCCGTGAAGGACAACGAGCCGAGGGTGCGGCCGTGGAAAGCGCCGGTGAAGCCGATGAAACGGGTGCGGCCGGTGGTGTACATCGCCAGCTTGATGGCCGCCTCGACCGCCTCGGTGCCGGAATTGCCGAAGTAGACCTTGGTATCTTCGGCGATTGGCGCAATGGCCTGGAGCTTCTCGGCCAGGGTGACGGCCTGGGGATAGAAGAAGTCGGACAGGCAGATGTGCCAGAATTTGCCGATCTGTTCCTCGACCGCCGCCTGCACGTAAGGATGGCGGTGGCCGACGTTGAGGACGGCCACGCCGGCCATGAAATCGACGTAGCGGCGGCCGTCTACGTCCCATAGTTCGGAACCCTGGGCGCGGTCAACCACCAGCGCATACTCGCGACTGTAAGACGGCGACAACGAGGCGGCGTCACGCCCGATCAAGGACTGGCCGTTTGGTCCGGCCCCATTAAGGCTGAAGTTCATGTGTTCAAAATCTCCTTATCCCGGCTAATTTACTCCGGTTCAATTGTGAAAGTCAGTGGGTAACCCTCAAGCCCGGCGGCAAAATGCGCCTGGCCCACCCGCTTTTCAGCCTCGCTCTTGGGAAGTGTTATCACATAGGCAATGCCCGAAACGTGCGCGATGTAGGTTACCTGTTCGGCTTCCTGGGGGTTCAGACCAAAAAATCTTTGTAATATGGCCACCACAAAGTCATAGGGGGTGACGTCGTCGTTGTGGATGAATATCTTCGCTCCCGGCTCGAGAGCGGCATCGCTCTCCGCTCCGATTTGCCGTTGGATGTCAGTCTCAGCCCGGATGTTACTTTCACTCATCGTCTGTCACCTTGCCGCGTCAATTCTACTCTGACATCGAGCAGGTTCAAAAGGGCGCGTTTTGCTTGGTGGGGATCATCCCCTGTTTGGCGGCCGCCGACTCGGTCGGCCCAACTACCCCATCCATCCGCGGTTGAGCGCATGGGCCATTGAATCAACCTTGGCAAGCACCTCCCTCATCTCGAAACGCCTTGAAAAATCTTGATCGAATCCTCTGGCGCGAGCGATGCGAGCGGGTCAGTGGGTCAGCGGCTGACGGGAGCGACCTGTGATCGGATTGCTCGTTGTCAACCATCCGCTAATCGTTAAAATTTACGTCATTATGACCAAACGCTTCATCCTCGTGGCTGGGAACATTGGTGCGGGCAAGACATCTTTGGCCGAGCGGCTGGGCGGCCGGCTGGGCTGGGTTTCCGGCTTCGAATCGGTGGCCGACAATCCGTACCTGGCCGACTTCTACGGCGACATGCATCAGTGGTCGTTCCACCTGCAAGTGTTTTTCCTGGGGCACCGGGCCGAACAGCATCTGGCCCTGGCCGGGCTGGCCCAGTCGGCCATCGCCGATCGCAGCATCTACGAAGACGCCCACATCTTTGCCCGCGTCTTGCACCACATGGGCAATTTGAGCGAGAGGGATTACCTGTCCTATCGTCATGTCTATGACCTCATCGTGTCCACCCTGCCGCGGCCCGACTTGCTCCTCTATCTAACCGCCCCGGTTCCGGTGCTGCTGGAACGAATTCAACGGCGCGCGCGGCCGATAGAAACTGGCATCAGCGCTGATTATCTGGCCCTGCTCGACTCTTTCTACGAGGAGTGGTTGAACGGCTTCGACCTCTGTCCCGTCCTGACCCTTCGCACCCAACAGCTTGACTACGTGCATCATGCCCATCATCTCGATACCGTCATCGAGCGCATCGACGAGAAGCTGGCCGGCCGCGAGGAGGTTATCTTTGATTAAGACCCTCTGCTGTGTCGTCAGGCCCACATGCTTGTGTTAAACTTCACAAGTAACAGTGTGGTATAAATTAACAAGTGAGCGATGAAACTGAAGGGAAACGGCCGCACCGCTTGCGCGTCCTCTATAGCCTGGCTTTCCTGATCATCCTGGCCGCCGTGCTGGGCGGCTGGATCTGGTTGAGCGATCGCCTGTTCGTGGCCGCGCCGCCGCGGGCCACGCTGGCAGCCACCGCTTTTGTGGCCGCCTCGACCGCCGACCCCAACGCAACGGACGCGCCCGGCGATGGCTTCGGCATCGTGGCCGGTCTGGCGACGCCGTGGGCCGTGGCCGGTGGGCCGGGCGAACCGACGGCGACCCCGGAGTTTGTTGCCGTACCATTGCCGGGGACCATTGCCCTGCTCGGCCCGCCGCCGGACAGTGTTTTCCGGCTCACAGACGGGGTGACCTTTTACTGGACAGACACCACGCCGCTGAGCGCGGGCCGGCGCTACGTGGTTTATGGAATGGACGGCAGCGCTCAGGTATCGCTAGGGGTAGTTCGCGCGGCCAATCTGGGCAGCAACTATCAGCTACAGGCAGTTCCCGGCCAAACCGTAGGCCAGGCGGGTAGTTTCAGTTGGCTTGTCGTGCTGGAGGATGAGAGCAGTGGCGTCATTATTGCTCAAAGCGAAACGAGGTCACTCACGCTAATCGCAGAGAATTAACGTACGTGTCACGCCCTAACCGCTTGTGCACAATGGACATTGCGAAATTCGTGTATAATAGTAGGCTAGATCGATTATTTGCATCGCTGGGTAAGGAGCAACCAAGGGTCGCAATGGGCTTTCGGCTGCTCAGCCCGGCTGTATGAGTATTCTGAGTATGGTGGCAAGGGATAAAGAAGACCTGTCCGGGCAACAGATAGGGAACTACGAGATCGAATCCCATATCGCGGCGCGCAAGGCCAGTGATCTGTTCCTGGCGCGTGATGTCAAGCTGGAACGGCTCGTTTTCCTGGAAGTTTTGCGCGTCACGGAGCAGGAAGACGAGGATCTGGCCGAGCGTTTCCGCGGCCGCATGGAAACCGCTTCCCAGCTCAAGGATCCCCACATCGCCGTAGTCAGCGATCTCGACGTCACCGAAGACGGCTTCCCCTACGCGGTCATCGACTATTTTTCGGGCCAGACGCTGGCCGACAAGCTGGCCGATCTGCGCCACGAACAAACAACACTGCCCGTCATCGAGTCGCTCGAACTGGTCAAGCAGATCGCTCAGGGGCTGGGCGTTGCTCATGCGGCGGCGCTGATCCACCACGATTTGCGGCCGGAAAATATCATGCTGCGGCAGGATGGCACACCCGTCTTGATCGACCTGGGCGTGCCTATCGTAGCCGGATCACCCACGCCCGGCATCAGCGGGGCGGATAGCGACGTCCTCGATTACGCCGCACCCGAGGAGATCGAGGGCAAGCCGCTGACGCGCCGCAGCAACATCTATTCGCTGGGGGTCATCCTCTACGAGTTGCTGGCCGGGCATCAACCAAACCTGCCGTCGTTGCCCTTCGACATCTTTCCCCAGGCCAATATGCCCAAGGAAGAGCCGCTCGAAGAAGCTCAACCCGGTTTGGCCGGCGAAACCTACCGCCTGGTGCGCAATTGCCTGTGGCGGCAGGAGTGGAGCCGCTTTGAGACGACCGACGAGATGATCACGGCCATCGAGACGGCCATTTTTGCCGAGCAGGAGCTGCCCAAGGCCGCCGCCTGGGCCCCCCGGCGCGGCCGATCCATGACCTTCCTCATCCCCATCGCCGTCATCCTCGTCGGCATCCTGGCCTTTTCCCTGCTGCGCGGCGTCTTCGGCGGCGGCGGCGGGGCCGAGGCCGAAGAGCCCACGCCGCAAGGCACCCCCGCCGGCACCTTTGTGGCCGGGGCCGAGACGCCCGATCCCGAGGCATCGCCAACCGTGACGACAACCCGGGAGTTGCCGACCGAGTCGGCCGCTGATTTCACGATCTCTGTCTTTTCCCCTGCGCCTAACCGTGAATTTGGGTCAAACGATACGATCAATTTTGATTGGGTCTGGCCTACTAAGCCTGAGGCGGGCCAGCAGTTTGCCGTTTATCTGATCGACGGCGAGCAAGAAGTCCAGTTAGGCACGCTGACCGAACCGACCAACAGGAATGCCTATCGTTTGTCCGTACCTGTGGCCGATATACCGCTGACCGGTGAGGTCGCCTGGCAAGTGCGGCTGGAGAGCAACGACGGCGTCGAGGTGATGGTAGCCAGCGATATTATCCCGCTGATCATCCGGCCGGCCGAAGCCACCGGCACAAGTACATTGACGGCTACCGTCACGCCCACGGCCACGATGCCGCCGACGGAGACGGTCGACTGCGTGATCGATCCGCCGCCCGGTTGGGTGCGCTACTCCATTCGCGAGGGTGATTCGCTGTCGAACCTGGCCGCGCGGGCCAATGTGCCGGTCGAGACGTTGCTGGAAGTCAACTGTCTGGCTAATGATCTATTGAGCGTCGGCCAGCCGGTTTGGGTGCCGCCGGCGGCCGTGCCGCGCACCCCCACGCCCCAGCCGCCCGCGCCAACCAACCCGCCGCAGCCGCCCGCCCCGACGGCCACCGCCGGCGGCACGACACCCGATCCGCGCCCGCCGACGAGCACGCCCGACACGTCAACGGCCGTGCCCCCCACGGATATGCCAACCGAGCCGCCGGCGACGGCGACGGCCCCCGTGCCGCCCACCCCCATACCCCCGTAAAAAATGCCCTGGCGCAAAAGCGTTAAACTGGCTATTGACAAAAAAGTGTGGAAGGCATTAGTATTCCAGTATGAATAGTAGTACTGGAGTACTATTGCGCCTGCTTGCTATCGAGCACGACGACTCGCGCCCAGCGGGTCACCGGAGTGGATGGGTGAGGCATAATTTCACTGCATTTTAACCGCCGAGCCAGGGGATAGACGATAACATTGTGTCGGGCGACCAATATGACCCGGTTGACTATGGTCGGGTTTCGGCGGTAACGCCGGTTGGGATCAGCCTCGACATTCGTGTGCGCCGCCGGCGCGACGAGGAGTGCAGGAGCATTATGAAGAATAAAGCCACCTTTCTCAGCCTGGGGCCTCTGCTGGCCGCCATGATTTTCGTCCTGGTCGTAGCCGTGCCTGTTTTCGCGGCCGCCCCCATTTTGAACAATCAATCCCTCTCTATCCCTGAGGGTAGCACAGCTGGTACTTCCACCACCCCCGCCAAAATAGTTGTCTTTGAACCGGATGCGCAAGCCGTAACATTCGACGTGCTCGGCGGCGACGGCCAAAGCGTGTTTGACGTCGGCCCCACCACGGGCATCGTCACCCTGAAAGCCGGACAGACACTCGACTACGAGACCAAAAAGAGCTACACGCTGACGGTCAGGGTTCAGGATCCGGAACCTTTGACGGCCACGGCGACCATCACCATCAACGTGACCGACCTCTCCGACGAGCCGCCGGTGATGGGCGATCAGTCGTTCAACGTCGTCGAGAACAGCCCCAATAACAACGTGGTCGGCAAAATCGCCTTCACCGACCTCGACGTCAACGACTCCCACACGTTCAAGATCCTCAGCGGCAACGGTAGCGGCGGCGGAGCCTTCAAAATTGTCAATGGCAGCATCGCCGTCAACGACAGCACGCAGCTGGATTTCGAGACGCTGACCTCGTTCGTGCTGAACGTGGAGATCAAGGACGCCGGCGGCGCGCTGGACACGGCCGACATCACCATCAACGTCACCAACATCAACGAGAAGCCCGTCGTCAATGATCAGATTTTTAACGGCCTCAGCGAGAACGCTGCCAACGGCGCAATAGTCGGCACGGTGACCGGCACCGACCCGGACAACGACCCGCTGGAATTTCTCCGCACCTCTGGCTCGGCCGCCTTCAACATCAACGCCACGACCGGCCAGGTCACCGTGGTCAACAGCAGCCTGCTCAACTTCGAGACGAACCCGTCGCCGACGTTTGTGGTGACGGCCAATGACGGCAAGGGCCAGAGCGACACGGCGACGATTACCGTTAATCTGGTCAACGTCAACGATCCCCCGAAAGTAACGGGCAGCGGCATCCCCGATCTCATCATCAACGAAGGCACCCTCTCAGCCACCCGCAATCTGTGGGCCGCGTTTGAGGACGACGAGGATACCGATGCTGAACTGACGTTCACAATCACCAACAATACGAACGCCAGCCTCTTCTCGCCTCAGCCTATTCCCGACAACAACACCGGTATGCTGAAGCTGGACTTTGCCAATGGGGCGACGGGGGTAGCCCAGATCACCGTCCGCGCCTTCGACTCCGACGGGGATCATGTGGATGATACATTCAAGGTCGATTTTAACGAAAGGCCGGAGTCGGTCGGCTATGGCGATGTGACGGTTCAGGAAGACGCCGGCAATACGACGGTTAATCTGGCCACAGGTTTCACGGATGCCGAACAGCCCTCCTCGGAACTCAGCTATGCGATTGTGGGCAATACCAATCCGGGGCTGTTTACCTCACTGGAGATCAATGGCGTCAATCTGGTGCTCGACTACGCGCCGGACACTAACGGCTCGACCATTATCACCATTATGGCGACCGATATCGGTGGCCTCAGCGAGCAGGCGACTCTTAAAGTTAAAGTCAATCCGGTCAACGACAAGCCGACGACCAGCGGCATCGCCACCGTCAACGTGGAGGAGGACGCGCCGGACAAGGTCATCGATCTGACTAAAGCGTTTGATGACAAGGAAGACGGCGCGGCAGGATTGACGTTCGAGGTCAAGAATAATACAAACCCGGGCCTCTTCGACGATGTAAAGATCAATCCGGGCCAAAATACGTTAACGCTGGACTTCAAGGCCAATGCATCCGGCACAGCGGAGTTGACGATTCGGGCCACGGACGCGGGCGTATCCGGCAATCCCGGCACCAATGAGTTTGTCGAAACGACCTTTACCGTCAACGTCGCGGCCGCAAACGACCTGCCGGTGTTGTCCGATATCCCCATCGAAATCAACGAAGATCAGACTGTCAATTTTACCGCGGCCGATTTCACTTCACACTTCACCGATGCCGATGGCGATGCCCTGGCGACCGTGCGCATTCTGACTTTACCGGCTCAGGGCACGCTAAAGCTGGGACCTAATAACGTCACGCTCAATCAGACGATCCCGGTCGCCCAACTGGGGGCGCTGGCCTTCTTCCCGGCGCTCAACTGGGACTCCGGCTCGACCTCTTTCACCTGGAATGCTTCGGACGGTATGGCCTACGCCGCCTTGGCGGCCAAGGTGACCATCACCATCACGGCCGTCAACGACGCTCCCGTGGTCTCCAACATCCAGAAGAGCGGACCGGAAGGCGTCAACATCCTGTTCAAGCAGCTCGACTTCACCAACGCCTTTAGCGACGTCGATGGGGATGCGCTGGTCAAAATCAAGATCGTTAGCCTGCCCGCCAACGGCACGCTCAAGCTGGGCGATACAACCGTGAACGCCAACGACCAGATTAATGCCGGCCTTCTGGATACGCTGCGTTACGTGCCCAACCAATATTTCTATGGTGAGGACAAGTTCAACTGGGCCGGGTCCGACGGGCAACTGTATTCCCCTGCGGCCCAGGCCATCCTCACGCTCACCCCGGAGAATGATCCGCCTACGCTGGATCTGGACGGCAATGCTGCGGGCACAGACTTCAGCGCCATTTTCGTCGCCGGCAAACCGCCGGTGAAGATCACCAGCCAGAACGTCGTCATCACCGACATCGACGATACGATGATGGAAGGCGCGACGATCATCGTCGTTAACGCCCAGCATGGCACGAAGGAAATCCTCGACGCCACCGTCGCCGGTACAAATATCACCAAAAATCTCAGCGCCGCGAGCGGGGTGCTGACGCTGAGCGGGGTGGACACCATCGCTAATTACGAGAAGGTGCTGGAGACGGTCACGTTCAGGATCAATGCCGACGTCACCAACCCCGATACCCTCACCGTCCGCGACATCAGCATACGTGTCTACGACGGCGAGGAGAACAGCAACGACGCCAGGTCTGAGGTGACGGTTATTAACCCGCGCCTCAAGGTGACGATGACGCCTAAACTTCAAACCGTCGCCAGGGGTGGCACGGCCGTCTTCACCATCACCATCGAAAACACGGGCAGCGTTAATTTGACGAATATCCAGGTGTCCTCGGCCGACGTGCCCGATTGCAACCGCACCTTCGATAAACTGGAGGCGGGCAAATCACTGAAGGCCTTTGCATGTATCGTCACCGACGTTCAGACGCGTGTTGACAACGAAGTCATAGTCAAGGCTCTGGAGCCGGCTACACAGACCCAGATTTCGGCCGACGCCGACGCCGCCGTGCGCGTGCTGCAAAATATCTCTATCGACATGGCGCCCGATCCGGCCGTGGGCCAGACGCTGGTCAAGGGACAGAATGCCGTCTTCAACGTGACCGTCGTGAACCCCAGCGAGGCTGACCTGACGAATGTAGAGGTCAAAGCTTTCGTCGATTACGATCTGATTGCGTTGGGGATTGCCATGCCGGCCGCGCCGATTCCGGCAACGGCCTGTGATAAAGTCATAGGCAACCTGGGCCCGGGGAAGGAAATGACCTACAGCTGCACGATTCCCAACGTGCAGGCCTCGTTCGAAATCGAGGTCGAGGTTAGCGCCCTGATCGATGGCATTACTGCCACGACGGATTTCGATATCGACGAAATCTCGGTCATTAACATGACCCTCGAAGTGTTTGCCGTGCCGTTTGAATTGCTGGCCGGGGAAGTAACGCCGGTCGAATTTAACATGACCTTATCCAACGTGAGCAATGTGCCGCTGACTCTATCCAGTCTGGTCAGCAATCTGCACGGCAATCTCCTGGACGGGGCCAACGGCAATGTGAGCGCCAACACCTGCCCCGGCCTGAATCTGACAATTCCCGCGGGCGAGGTGCGGACTTGTGCCTACGAAGTGACGTTGATGTTGGAATCATCGGCGCTCACCAACGTCGTTACCGCCGGCATCACCGGCGGCAATAACCAGCAGTTGACCGTGGTCGACGAGGCGCTGGTCAGTGTGGCCGAGTTCTCGCCGCTGGTCGTCGTCGTCAATGCCGACCCGCCCAGTGTTGTCGCGCCGGGCGGTCTGGTTAACTTGCACGTGCAGGTGACCAACAATACGTCGTCGGAGTTGACGATTGACGCGCTTAACGATTCGATACTGGGCAGTCTGAACGGCGAAGGCAGTTGCCAGGTCCCACGAGCCATCCAGGGCAGCGATAGCTATTCCTGCACCTACACCGTAGAGATCAAGGGTAAGGTCGGCGACGTAGTGACCCACACCGTCACGGCCATCGCTGATGCCAAGGAAGCGAGCAACTCGGCCGCCGTCCGGGTGACGGCCGTCGCCCAGACCCGGATGCTTCTGCCCGCTGTCAGCAGCATCAGCCGGGCCGGCGAGCCGAATAATAGTGTCAGCACAGCCCTGACACTCTCACCGGGCCTGACCTATTATTTCTACGCCGATGACGCAACGGACTGGTACAAGGTTACGATCAGCTCACCGGCTCACCTGAAGGTCAAGTTGGGCGGTTTCGCCACGGCCGGACAGCTCGTTGTTTACAAGACAATCGACAAGCCGATTGGTCACAATGGCGACATCGGTATCGTGCCCACCCGGCAGATCGATCTCGGCGTCCAACAGCCCGCAACTTACTACATCTGGGTGATCACCAACGAGCCGGCGGCCGATACCAATAATGTCCTCTACTCCTTACAGGTAGAGGCGACAGCGCCTTAGTTGGCCTCCCGACAAGTCTGGCCCCTCGTCAATTTTGGGGCGTGTGATGTGATTCTGTCCGACAGCTAGCGGGTCTCGCTGGCTGCCGGACAGAATCCATTAAGGAAATCCGTGACGTGGGAAGTTCAAGACGTTCACTCATCATATTTCTGATCATGGGAACGAGTCTGATCGGCGCGATCAGTATGGCCGTCGGGCTGGCGAAAGCTTCGTCGACAGTCAGCCCTGCATCTGTCGACGCTGGCGTGCCGCACATCTCATCCTCGCAGACGCCGCGCTTGCAGGACTTTGCCGTTGGCGGTGACGCCGTTTTCACCGTCGCCATCACCAATACCGGCGCTGTTGCCTTCCAGACCGTCACCACCTCGAAAGCCACCATCGCCGACTGCAATAAGGGTAATCTGGGGGCGTTGGCCCCCGGCGAGAGCCTGTCGTTTACCTGTAGCGCCAAAGACGTGGTCGAAAGTTTCCTGAATGAAATTCAGGTGAACGGGACAACCGACGCGACGACGGTCAGCCATACCTCCAACGCCTTCGTCAAGGTTCTGAAATCGGAGTTACGCATCACGAAATTCCCGCAGTCTCAAACCGTGTTGAGCGGAGCGACGGCTTATTTCACGGTCAAGATTTTCAACACCTCCGATTTCGTGATGAAAATCGAGGACATAGACGACAGTCAGATCGACAATTGCGACCGCACGCCCATAGTTGTCACTATTTACCTGAATGCGGGGGACAGTATCGATTACAGTTGTTGGGCGTCTAACGTGCAGGCCCCGCTGACCTCGGTCATAACCGTGCGCAGCACCAATCCTATCGATAATAAGGTATACACGGCCAGTGACGTAGCCTGGGTGGACGTCAGTTCGCTGGAGGCCACAATGACCGCGCAGCCGACCAGTATCCCCGAGCCGGGCGGCCTGGTGACCTATACCGTAGGCCTGGTCAATACGGGCAGCGTTCCTGTCACCCTGGTGGCCTTGACTACCAACCAGTTCGGCAGCATTCTCGATCCCGGTAACCCCAAAGTTATAGCGGCGAACAACACCTGTTTACCGAAGCCGCTCCCGCCCACGTTGGCGCCGTTTGGCGGGACGTTCAGCTGCACTTTTGTCGCGTCGGTCGAAGGTCAGCCATCCAGCTTCAGCACTATCCTGACCGCCACGGCCGAAGACAAGAATGGGCTGGACGCGACTGTGACGACGAGCGCAGCGGTGACTATCGCCGACGTGCCCGCATCGATGTCATTGACGTTGGGGGCCGATCCGCCCTTCATCAATCCGCCCAGCCGGAGCGTCCGCTTCAGCATCAGCGTTGAAAACACCAGCGGAGCCGACGCCATCACCATTACTGAACTGCATGATGAATTTCTGGGCAACCTGAATGGTCGGGGGACGTGTACTGTGCCCGTTACCAATATATCGGCCGGCTTTTCCTACCAATGTTCCTTTACGGCCATCGTCTCCGGTTCTGTGGGTGAGCAAAAATCGCGCGTCATAACCGTCAAGGCAACCGACGATGATCTGGTGCCCCATACGTTGACCGAAAGCAAGGCGATTGTTGTCGGCATCACCAACCAGCCAACCCGCTACACCTTTATGCCTAACGTGAGCGACAACACGATGAACCGCACCAGTTGCGGCCGTCCGTATCCGCTCGGTATCAATCGGCAGTATTTCTTCCTGCCGCCCAACACCTACAACAATAATCTGCCTGTCGACCAGCGGGACCAGCATTATTTTGTGTTTGAATTGACGCAGAACGGGCAGGTCTCGGTTGAGCTGACGAATTTCGTCCCACAGAAAGGGCAATTGATCGTCCGGCCGCACGTGCCAGGGGGAGCGCCTCCCTGTGGCAGCCCAGCGCTGGGCGTGAACCCCGATTCCAGTTTGACGAAAGTGGTCAATCTGGGCACTCGCCCGGCGGGACGTTACTACATTCAGATTGTCAACGACGGCCCCTCCAACGTGAGACAACTCTACGGATTGATTGTCCGGGTTCAATAATATCTTAAGCATAACCTTCATACGGGCGCAGTAAAATCAGGCTAACTGTTCAATGCGGGCAGAGCGGCAAAAAACCGGCGGGGAGCCGGGAGGCAGACCCACAGGGTAATAGATGGCTGTAGCGAGTTTGTTCGAAGATCTTCTGGATCAATACAAAATAGAACAACACATCAGCGAAAAGCGATATACCAACCTGTATCAAGCTTATGATGTGGATGACGACCGCCAGGTGCGCCTGGAGATCTTGCGCCCGGAGTGCGCGCAGGACAGTTCCTTCGCCGGCCGGTTCGTCAATCGCGCTCGCGCGCTGGCCCAGGTGCGTCATTCCAATATCGCCCAGGTTTTGCATGTCGGCAAGGCGACCGGCGGCGCGCCCTATGTGGCCGAAGCCGCCGTCGACGGCTACTCGCTATCCCACCGGCTGGAGCAACTGGCCCAGCGGAACTCTCCGGTTAACTCGCTTTACGCGCTCAAACTCATCCGTCAACTGGCCGACGCTCTGGAATTGGCCGAACGGCTGGAACTGTTCCACTATGACTTGCAGCCCGACAATGTTCTGCTGAAGAATGTGACCTTGCCGACGGGTGATTCCGTCGTCCTGAGCGACCTGTTCATCCCCGGTAAGCGCTATCCGGACGCCGAAGTCAAGGATAAAGCGGCCGAGAATCGGGACTACCTGTCGCCCGAGCAACGCGCCGGCAAGGACGTTACCGCTGCCAGCCATGTCTATTCGTTAGGAGCGATGCTATACAGGTTGTTGGCTGGTCACGTGCCCCACAGAGCCGTATCTAGGCGAGACACGGTGCTGGCCCGCCTGTTTGGTCAGTCCACCGCTCTGGGGCGCGAACGCGACGACTTAACGCCGGCGACCTACACGCTTGTCGATCGCGCGCTGCGTAAGGATCCCCGCCGGCGCTATCCCACCACCGAGGTCTTCAAAGTTGCGCTCGAGGGAGCATTGGCGGCCGAAGAAGCGCGTCTGGGCGCGGCGGGTAGTCGCTCGCCGGTGATCGCTCGCCGTCCTGTGGCCTGGTTGTTGCCGCTGCTGATCCTGGCCCTGTTTCTGGCGGTAGGGGCTGTCGCCACTCGCAGCCTCGTCAACCGCGATACTTTTTTCAGCGCCCAGGAGACACCCGGGCCGAGCCAGACGGCCGCGGCCGGGACCAGCGTGCCCATAGCGGGAGGGCTGGCCGGAGCGACCGCGACGCACAATCCCACCAGCACCAGCGAGGCGGCCGATACAGCGGTGGCCGGTGAAGCTCCCACCCTCAAAGCCGGGGCCGACGAGCCCACCCAATCGCCCACCACCGCCCCGACTGAGCCGTTGCCGTCGGCCACGACCACAGAAGAACCGACGGCCACGCCGACCCCACCCGCGACCGCCCAAACGCCGCACGTGCGGGTCATGCACAACATGGTCAATTTACGGCGCGGCCCCGGCGTGGCCTTTTCTTCATTCGGGACGGTAACCGGCGGAGAGTTGCTGGAAGTGTTGGCCTGGAATGGCGAAGAAGAAAATCCCTGGTATTTGATTTTGACCGGCGATCAGCGTATCGGTTGGATCGCGGCCACTGTGGTGCAGCCGGAGACGGCCGGCGCGCTGGCCGACGTGGCCGTTGCCGCAACGTTGCCGCCGACGCCCGCGCCCACCTCCACGCCCACACCGACGCCGACCATTGCCTTCGTAACGGCGATCGCGCCAACGCCCGACCCTGGTGATTTGGGAGGCGAAGCGCCTACTCGGCCACCCGTTGATCCCACATCACCGCCTGAGCCGACGGAGGAGCCGACATTGACACCACCTTCCTTTACGCCGTCACCCTGATTGGTGATCGGGTAATCATTATGTGCACTGAGAACCGTACAGAATATCCCAACACCTGTCATTGAGGCCACAGTTCTGCCGGACGGATAAGCGCCGTGTTGCAGATAAACGAGCAACTGTAACGTGAATAGATTGAATCTGCGCATCCTTTATATACCCTTTTTGCTGGCCTTGTTGCTGGTTTTCACAACCCTGGCCCATAGCGTACGGTGGGTCAGCGCGGCTGAACTTCCGCCGATGCTAGACCTGAACGGCGACGCGACGGGCAGCGATTTTGCCGCCACCTTTACTGAAGACGAGGGCGCCGAATCCATCGTCAACGCCATCGGACTGACCATTACCAACGGTGAAGACGATGTTCTAACGGCCGCCGAAGCCATCCTGACCAACCGGCCGGATAGCACCGTCGAAATGCTGGCTGCCGACCCCGGCGCGACGGGATTGACGGTGAAATACGCAGCCGATACCGGCAAGCTGACCATCAAGGGGGATGGCTCCGTCGCCGCCTACCAACAGGTACTGCGCTCTCTCATCTATAATAATTTGTCTCAGTCACCCGACATTACGGATCGGATCGTCATGGTGACGGTTAGTGACGGGCCGCAGACCAGTGTGCCGGCCACGAGCATCGTAGCCATCAATGGCGTTAATGACGCGCCCGTGCTCGATAACAGCGGCGACATGACCATGACCCCCATCAACGAGGACGACCAGGATTTGAAAGGTAATCAGGTGACTACCATCATCAAATCGGCCGAGGCCGGAGGACAAGATCGCATCACCGATGTCGATAAGAATAGCTCCGAGGGGTTTGCCGTCGTCGAGGTCGGGGCCGCAAATGGCGCGTGGCAGTTTTCCATCAATTCCGGGATCACCTGGGAAACCTTCGTGAATATTTCCAATACGTCGGCCGTCGTGCTGGATGGAACGGCTCGGATTCGGTTTGTACCCAACCCTAATTTTAACGGGTCGGCCAGCTTCTCTTTTCGTGCCTGGGATCTTTCCGGCGGCCGCCCCACAGGAACAACGGGCGTCGACGTTTCCGAGAACGGTGGCACCACAGCTTTCAGCGCCGCGATCGAGATGGTGACGCTGAATATCCTGGCCGTTAATGATTTGTCCAGAGTTGACCTAAACGGCAGCCTGACCGGCGCGGACTATGCCGTGCAATTTTTTGAGGGCGGCGCGGCGGTATTCGTCGCCGACCCAACGGCGACCATCTCCGACGACGACAACACGATGCTGTCGAAGTTGACCATCACGCTGACCAATCGGCCCGACGCTGACGCCGAATCGTTGACAGTCGATACAACCGGCACCAACATCAAGGCTGACGCTTATAATCCCGCCACGGGTCAGTTAATCCTGAACGGGCCGGATTCGGTCACGAACTTTCAGACGGCGTTGCGCAGGGTCAAGTACCTCAATGGCTCGCTTACGCCGACTAATGGCGTTCGAGCCGTCACGGTTGTCGCCAGCGACGGCGTCAATGATGGGCCGGCGGCGACATCATCGATCAGCGTGAACCCGCCCAACAGCGCCCCCGTGCTCGATCCGGCGGCCGCGATGACGCTAGTGCCTGTCGCTGAAGATAATCCGCAGCCGGCCGGTCAACTGATCGCCGCCATACTGGCCACGGGCGGGAATCCTATTACCGACGCGGACAGCGGCGCGCTGGAGGGAATTGCCATCGTCGACGCTGACTCGACACACGGACAATGGCAATACAGCCTGGCCAATCCGCCCACCAGCGAGGCGGATTGGAAGCCGGTGGGCGCCGTTTCCGGGGCCGCTGCACTGGTGCTCAACGATGACGCCTGGCTCCGCTTTCTGCCCGCCGCCAATTACTCCGGCATGTCCGGCGCGCTTACGTTTCGCGCCTGGGATCGCACCAGCGGCAGCAGCGGCCTGACGGCCGATACCTCGATCAATGGCGGCACCTCTGCTTTCAGCGCCTCGACCAACGCTTTCTCAGTCATGATCACGCCCGTCAATGATTTGCCTCTATTGGGTGGGTTGCCCACGGAGCCGCTGCAATACATCGAGGATGCCAGCCCGCTCGTGTTGGCTGGCTCATTGACGGTGATCGATGGGGACAGTCCGTTTTTGGCTTCGGCCACTGTGCGCATTACCAACGCGGTGGATGGCGATGCGGAATGGCTGCTCGTAACGACGGATGGCACGGGAATCTCCGCGAGCTATGAGGATGGCGTGCTGCAATTGAACGGCGCGGCCTCGCCGGCCGCCTATCAACAAGTATTGCGGAGTGTGAAATATTGGAACGCTTCGCAGGATCCCGAACCGGATGATCGCGTATTCCAGTTCACGGCGGCCGATAACCAGGGCAGCAGCCCGCCCAGCAGCCTTGTGGTGAAAGTGCAGCCGGTTAACGACCCGGCGGAGCTTGATCTGAATGGTAATGGTTCGGGCACGAACTTCGTGACGACATTCTTCATCAACCGCGGCCCCGTGCCGGTGGTTGACGAAGGGCTGGTGGTCAATGATGTCGACAACACCACCATCAAGTCGGCCACTGTTCGCATTACCAATATCCGGAACAAGCAGGCCGAGTTCCTCACGGCCGACATCAGCGGCGCTGCCAATATCAAACCACTTCAATATGATCCCTTGACTGGTGAATTAAAGTTGGAAGGTGTGGATAGCGTTGCCAACTATCAGCGCGTCCTTCGCACGGTTACCTACGATAACATTCTCCCCCAACCGGATACCGCGACCAGAACGATTGAGTTCATCGTGGATGACGGGCTGGACAAGAGCGAACCTCGCCAGACGGTGGTCACGATCGCCCAGGCGCCCAAGGTTCAGCTGTTCATGCCGATGGTTTCTTCGGCCGCTCTCCAAGGCGAGGAACCCAATAATCGTTGCACGGAAGCGGTTGGCCTGGCGCTTAACATCGATCAGCCATTCCGCGCCGATGACAAGGACGACTGGTTCTACTTCGACACGACCGAGTCGAACGTGTTGACCGTGGAGCTGCGTAACTTCACGCCAGGTGCCGGACAAATCGTGGTCGCGGCCGAAAAATCTCCGGGGCAGGGCTGCTCCGGGCTGGAACTGCTGGGCAACAACGGCTCGTCTGGGCCCGACAAAACAGTGCCACTGGGAAGGCAGCCGGCCCGACGTTATTACGTCTGGGTCATCAACGATGGCGCGATCAGTGCCAATACAGTCTATCGCTTGTACGTGCGCGCCGTCCCCTAGGCTTGACAGGATCGCCCACCTGTTCTATAATTTCGCATAATGCTACAGTTATCCGCGTGGGAGGCGAAATATGGACTCAGGACAGCGCGAATTAATCCATGAGCCGCCGGATAGCGAAGCGATCTCACATCGAGGCGCATCGCTGACCCGTGAGGCGTCCTTGCAAGCCGCTCTGGGCATGTTCGAACGACACATGCAGGATGAGGGCTTCTCGATCAACACCGTTAAAGCGTTCGTCAGCGATATTCGTCTGCTCGGCCGCTATCTGGGCATCGGCACGCCGATCGGTGAGATCGGCACCAAGAACCTGAATGACTATCTACACTGGCTGACCGATGAGCGCGGGGTCCCCTGTAGCCCCAAGTCCTATGCCCGGCGCGTCACCACCCTGAAGGTTTTCTTCGGCTGGCTCCACGAGACCGGCGTTTTGGCCCAAGACCCCTCGGCGGCCGTCATCCAGCAGAGCGTCAGCAGCCCCCTGCCCGACGCGCCTCTGGAGACCGACATCGCGCGCGCCCTGACCGTGGCCGAGGCGTGGCGCGCCGGCGATGAGGATCGCAAGCCGGACGCACGCCCCTATCTGTTGCTCAGCTTGTTGCTCAAAACCGGCATCAAAAAGGGCGAGGCCATGGCGATTGTGCCCAATCACATCGACGATGGCGACCCGGAGAACCCCTTGCTCTACGTGCGCTACGCCAATCCGCGCTTGCGCTACAAGGAACGCAAAGTTCCCCTGGCTCCAGCCTGGCTCGAAGTGCTCTCAGAATATCTGGCCCAATACGAGCCGACCGACACACTTTTTACCTGCACGGCGCGCAACCTGGAGTACATTCTCCACGACGTTGCCGAGGCGGCCGAATTGCCGCCCGGTGTGTTGTCGTTTGAGAATTTGCGCTGGACATCGGCTCTGCAAGACTGGCGCGACGGGGTGGAGCACGACGACATCCGTCAGAAGTTAGGTCTATCCAAGATCGCCTGGCGCGAGACGAAAGCCAAGCTGCAACGCTTGGTGGAGCGAGAGCAAGTGGGTGCGGGTCTGAGGAGTTAGTTGTCGCCGGGCTGCTGGTCGAATTTGAAGATGAGCTCGCCGGGCTGAGCCATCTCAAAGGATACCGTGTGCCGCTCGATCTCGATCTTTTCCCGATCGGGCCAACTGTAGTAGAGCACGGCCGTCAGTGTGTAAGGATTGGTGACTTCCTCATCCCGCAGATGCATGGTCAGGCTGAAATTGGGGGTGATGGTCTCGATGACGTGGAGCGACCCCGCGGGCGCACCCTCGCCGTTGGTGATGGTCACCTCGATAGACGGCCGTTCGCGAAACGGCGTCAACTCCACCCCAAACGCCATCCGCCGCAAATCCGGATAAAGGTACAATCCAATCTGCAGGATGCGCACATCCTCGCGTGGTTTGGGTTCCTCAAGCGGGTCGTCGAAGAATCTAATGTCCATAGGGCATCGTCCAGCTTGCTCTCTTGTGGCAACGGCTAGCCGGCGGCCGTCGCCACTTCTTCCGACGTAGTCGGCGATGTTTGTCTCTCGAACAGGCGCAACTTTTCCAGCACCTGTACCAACTCCACTTGCCATTCGTGCGTGCCCCGATCCTTTTTTAACCAGACGGCGCTTTTGCTGACGCGCACCGACTCGCCCAGGTAGCGCTGCAAGTGGAAACGATCCATCCCGCCCAACTCGTCGAGACGAATACGAATTTGGCCCGCTTCGGTGACAACGGCGTTGACGGCCGCCATCTGAGCCAGGGCCTTGACGCGAATCTGGTAGAGCAGATTGTGGAGCGGGTCGGGAATGGGGCCGAAGCGGTCGGCCAGTTCGGCGGCCATCTCATCGATCTCGGCCAGCGTATCAAGTGTCGCCATGCGTCGATAGAGACGCAGCCGCAATTGGGTATCGGCCACGTAGTCGGTTGGTATGTAGGTCGCCAGAGGCAGGTCGATGAGCACATTATCAGGCAGTTCGACGGGCACAAGTTCGCCGCGCATCTCTGCCTTGCGCCGCTTCACCGCTTTGGTCAGCAGGCGCGTATACATATCAAATCCGACAGTGGAGATGTGGCCGCTCTGTTCCCCGCCCAGAAAATCGCCCGCGCCACGGATTTCCATGTCGCGCACGGCGATGTAGTAGCCGGAGCCAAGCTGCGTATGTTCGGCGATGGTCTCCAGCCGGGCCTGGGCGTCCGGCGTCAGGCCGCGCCAGGGAGCGTGGAAAAAGTAGGCGTAGGCGCGGCGCGTGGCCCGGCCGACCCGACCGCGCAACTGGTAGAGTTGCGACAGGCCAAACTGCTCCGCCCGGTCGACGATCAGCGTGTTGGCGTTGGGGAAGTCAAGCCCGCTCTCGATGATCGTCGTGCTCAGCAGGATATCGACTTGGCCCTCAGCGAAGTCGATCATGATCTTTTCCAGCTGACGCTCGCTCATCTGGCCGTGGGCCACGACGATGCGCGCCTCGGGCACCAGCTTTTCCAGCCGCTTGCGCACGATATGGATGCTCTGTACCCGGTTGTGCACGAAGAAGACTTGTCCGCCGCGATCAAGTTCGCGCAGGATGGCCGTCCGGATGCGCGAATCGTCCGCTTCGCCCACATAGGTCTCCACCGGCAGCCGCTCGGCCGGGGCCGTGTCGATGATGCTGATGTCGCGCACGCCGGTCAGGGCCATGTGGAGCGTGCGGGGGATAGGCGTGGCCGTCAGCGTCAGGACGTCCACCTCGGCGCGCCACTGCTTCAGCTTTTCTTTGTCGCCCACGCCAAAGCGTTGCTCCTCGTCAATGATGACGAGGCCCAGATCTTTGAAGGCGATATCGTCCGACAGGAGGCGGTGGGTGCCGATGACGATGTCGATCGTCCCTTCGCGCATCTTTTGCACGATGTGGCGCTGGCGGGTAGGGGTGCGGAAGCGGGACAGCATCTCGACGGCGACGGGGAAAGCGTCCAACCGCTCACGGAAGGTCGTGTAATGTTGTTGCGCCAGAATGGTGGTGGGCACCAGCATGGCGACTTGCTTGCCGTCCATAACCGCTTTGAAGGCGGCCCGTAGCGCTACCTCCGTCTTACCGTAGCCGACGTCGCCGCAGATGAGACGATCCATCGGGTTGGCGCTCTCCATGTCGTCCTTGACTTCGCTGATGACGCGCAGCTGGTCTTCCGTCTCCAGATAGGGGAAGGCGGCCTCCAGTTCGGCCTGCCATTCCGTATCGGAGGGGAAAGCGTGGCCGGGAATCGTCTCGCGGGTGGCATATAGATCCAGTAGCTCCTGGGCCAGTTCGTCGGCTGCGCGCTGGGCGGCGGCTTTGGCCTGGGTCCACGTTCGTTCGCCGAGACGATTCAGGTTGGGTTCGGCGTCGTCGGGGCCGATCCATTTGCCCAGCCGGTCGGCATGGTGGACGGGGACGTAGAGCGTGTCGCCATTGGCGTATTTGACCAGCAAATACTCGCGCTCCATGCCACCCAGATTGCGAACGACCAGCCCCTCGAATCGGCCAATGCCATAATCGAGATGGACGACGTGATCACCAGCCTTGATGTCGGCGAAAAAGGTCTCCGGCGCGGCCGGGCGCGCCTTGTGTTGACGCCGCGGAGCGGGACGGCTCCATCCGAAGATCTCGGCATCGGTGAGCAAGTGAAGCAAGACATGATGATCTTCCCGGCGAATCAGGGTGAAGCCATCGCCCAGGCTTCCCTGGACAAACGTGATGCTGCCGGGCGGGGGGACGTCGGCCACGGTATCGAGCAGGACGCCGCCGGCCCGGTGGTCGTCATCGATTGGCGACAGGATCGATTCGATGAGCGGCGGGTCGTCGCTCTGATCCGGCGACCTGGCCGCTTTGACTAACGTGCCGCCATCCTCGCCCCACAACTCGGCTAAGCGCGCGGCCTGGCGGCTGAAGACGACGACGCGCTCTCCTTCGCGCCGCGCCTGTTGGAGTTGATTAAGAAACGGCCGGACTTGCCCACCATATCGAGGCCCGGGATCGAAAGCCTCGCCCAGCTCGATATAGGTCGGCTCATCGATCTCGTTGGCCGCGGCCGGGCGGCCTTCGCCCAAAATGAGCGGCTGCCACCAGGCAATTTCCGAAGCGATTTCCTCCCAGGTGAATAGAGGGCTTTGGTAGCCGGGAGGCAGGTCGGATTGCTCGACAGCGATCTGGTTGGCGTGTTCGATCAGTTCGTCGGCAGTCGTCTTTAGGTCGTTCCAATCATCGACGATCACCAGCGCATCGGGCGGCAAATAATCCAGGAGTGTCACCGGCCGCGGATAGACGAGCGGCAAATAGTATTCCAGGTTGGGGAAGGGCGCACCCTGGCGCAGATCGCTCAAGTCATCGCGCCACGAAGGCAAACCATCCTCGGCTATCAATGGCTCGTCGGCCCACACTTCGGCGAAGTCGCGGGCTGCCGAGGGGAGCACCTCGCGCGCCGGAGTAATGACGATGTTAGCCACGTCGTCTCCGCCTTCGCCCGCCCCAATGGAGCGCTGCGTGGCCGGGTCGAAATAGCGCATCGTGTCGACTTCATCGCCGAATAACTCGATGCGCACCGGCAACGCGGACGCGGCGGGAAAGATGTCGATGATGCCGCCGCGCCGGCTAAATTGCCCGGCCGCCTCGACGACGCTGGCCGCCTCATAGCCGATCTCCGCCCAGCCGGCCAGACTTTTGTCCAGATCGAGCATCTGGCCGACGCGCAGGACACGGGTCGCGGTGATGAAGCGCCGTTTCGGAAGCGTTTTCTGCAGGAAGGCCCGGATGGAACTGACCACCAGGATTGGCGGTTCCGCGGCCGGGATGAGCGGATGTTGGCCGCCGATCAGGCCGGCCAGAACGCTTAGCCGTCCCAGGCGCGTGCGGTCGCTCCACGGCCCGCGATCATAGGGCAAAGGCGTCGGCTCCGGCAGGCGCAACAGGCGATTTTCGGGTGGCAACCAGCTCTCCAGCGCCTGATGCCACAGGTTGGCGGCATCGACTTTGGCTGTCAGCAGGAGAATCGGGACCGGGCGCGGCGCGGCCACGTGACGATACAGTTGGGACACGACGGGCGGCCGCGTGCCCCTTACCAGGTCCAGCGGCAGCAGTCCTCCTGCGCCGTCCTCGGCCGCGAGGGCGCGCGCCAATTGTTCGAAGGCGGGAATCTGGTCAAGCAGATCGAGCAGACCGGATACGTTCATGACAGGTTATTTTTCCGGTTGGACGCCAACAGGTCCGTTGAAACGCGACATCGTCAGATCGATGCCACCGGTAATGAAGGACTCGACCGCCTCTATGGCGGTATCCAACATCTCGCTGACTAGCGGAAGCTCGTCGCGACCGAAGTCCTGCAGCACGAATCCGGCGGCATCCATGCGGCCCGGCGGCCGGCCGATACCCAGGCGCAGCCGCGGGAATTCCTGGCCGAGATGTTGAATGATGGAACGCATGCCATTGTGGCCGCCCGCTCCGCCTTTTTCCCTCAAGCGTATCACGCCGAAAGGGATATCCAGCTCGTCATAGGCTACGAGGATGTTGGCCAATGGGATCTTGTAGAAGCTCGCCAGCGGGCCAATCGCCTGGCCGCTGAGGTTCATGAAGGTCTGCGGTTTGGCGAGGATTACCGGCCGGCCGACGACGCGACCGGTGCCAACGATGGCCTTGTTTTGCACCCGCTTCAGCTCGATATTGTGGCGCGCCGCCAGCCGGTCGAGGGCCATAAAGCCAATGTTGTGGCGATTGTAGAGATGCGCGCGGCCGGGATTGCCCAGCCCGACGATCAGGTAACGCTCATCACCGCCGGATTGCATGACTTCATCCATTGCTAAATCTATGAACCATCGAGCGACATATCCAACTCGAAGGCGTTCCACAGCGCCGAGGGTTGGGTGGGGTCGAGGCGGAAGTTCAACACCTCGGGCGTGGTCGCCGCCAGCCGCATACGGGTAAAGAGCGGTATGGCCGGTAATTCCTGGGCGAAGATGCGCATGGCTTCCTGATGGGCCTCCACATAGCCGGGCTGCCCTGGCAAGGTGGCCAGCGCCCTGTCGCACGCGGCATCGTACTCCTCATTGGCCCAGCCGGAGACGTTGACGCCCTGCCAGCCGTTGAAGCCGTCGATGACCGGGCCGGGGATATGACGGCTCAAATAGAGTCCGCAATCGGGCTCGATGCGGTTGAGCCAGGCCAACTGGGCCAGGTCGAACTGGCGGCCGAAAACTTCGCCGGCCGGGCCAGACGCAAACCAGGCCCCGGCGTCCAGCGTGAACGGGTTCACCTGGATTCCACATTCGGTCAGATCATCCCGCACCCTCTCGATGATTTGCAGGCGCAGGTCGCTCTCGCTGTTTGTGCCCAGTGTGATTGAGAACGGCACCGTCGCCCCGATGCTGTCTCGGACGCCGTCACCTGTGGCATCCAGCAGACCGACCTCATCCAGCAGGGCATTGGCCGCCGCCGGATCGTAGGGCCATTGGGTCACGTTGTTCGGGTGCAGGCTGTGGTCGTTGGGGACAAACGTATCCATGACTTCTGCCCGGCCGAAGGTCAGTTCGTCGACGAGCGCCTGTCGATCCGTACACTGGGTGATGGCTTGCCGGACGCGAGCGTCCTGGAACCAGCCGGGGCTAGTGGCCTCGTAGGCCGCCGCACTGTCGATGCCAAAGATGATCTGCTCGACAGCACCGGCCGTGGCCGTGTGCTCGACGAGCGAACCGGCCACGGCCGCTTCGTCGACGTCATTCAAGGCATTGAATGAGAGCACGTCATCAGTGATGATGTCGCACGCTTCGTACCCGTTGGGCAGGGTCGCGTTGTTCGGCGACAGAAAGCGGAAGGTCAGCGAGGTGAGATGGGGCAACCCCTCGGCCGTCCGATAGTAATTGGGATTGAGCGTAAGCCGGATGGCGTCGCCGGGTTCCCAACTATCGACAACAAACGCGCCATAGCTCAACGGCTCGCGCGCCGTCTCCTCCAGCCCGGCCAACTCTTCAATGGCGAAATCGGCCAGTTGGTGGCTCGGCAGTGGTGTCCAGACGTGGGTGGCGTAGGCCGGGGTCAGATAGCCCGGCACACCCGTCCAGCGTACGTCGCGCTCGCCTATCGCCTCGTACGTGGCGGTCAAACGCACACGGTTATCCAGGACGGGCGTAGCCCGATCTTTGGCGACGCCGAAACTGTAGACGGAATCCTCGGCCGTCACCGGTGTGCCGTCTGACCATACCAGGGGTTGAAAGGTGAAGTTGACGACCATCTGGTTCATACGGAGCGGTTCCCCGGCGAAGGTGACCCGTTGGCCGTCGGCGTCTATTACTTCCATGCCGCGGGCCAGCGGCCCTACCTGCTCGGCGGCGTTCAGGACAATTGTTCCTTCGTTGACTTCCACGGCCTCCACGAGGAAGTCGCCGTCGTCCAGCGTGGGCAGCTTGGTCAGGGCCAGCGGCTGATAATCATAGCCGAGAGACGTGTAGGGCGACTCGTAGAGCGCGTGACGAACGGCCACCGCCGCCGGCGATTGATCCCCGTAGAGGTAGAGATCGGCCGGCTCGCCGCTAACGCAGACGGTCAGGTCCTTGGGTGGCAAGGGCGTAGGTGTGAAGGTCGCCGTCGCTCCAGGGGTGGGCGTGGGCGCGGCCGCAGCCGCCTCTTGCGCCTCGTTCCCGGCCGCCACCGATGTGCCTTCGACGCTGGTTTCGGGCGTGCCGGCCGGCGCGGTAGGCGGCGCTGTATCGCTCTGCCGGCAGGCCGCCAGAGACGCGCCAATCAATATGAACAATAGCACTAGTCTTGCCACAAATGATCGTCCTCTCAATGATTGGTATGTGCAGCGATGGATAGATAGAGCCAGGAACTCAATAGGTTAGTCTAGCATATTTGGCCTGCCCCGGCGACTGCAACGATGGGTTAAAGATTAATGTTATTATTTCGCTAATAGATTCACCCAAAGGCGCGGTCAGGGGTATACTTCGGAGCAGGTGCGCTGATACGATTCTATAAATTGGCTTAACTCGATAATTAACGGGTATCGCTAGCCGAGCAACCCTGTCCCTGGATTCAATATGATGGTCAAATCTTCTGCCATGCGAACATTTATCGTAACGCTATTTGCTTTATCCGCGCTGCTGATCGCTTGTGGCCCGTCTGCTAACCTGGCTGAGGCTCCTCCTGTCGCGCAACAAGACCCGGATGCTATTCCGTTTGTGGGCGAATCGGCGGCCGGATCGACCAACGAGCGGCCAACAGCCCTGAGCGACGAGGCCGGCGGGTCGGCCGCGGCGGTTGACGGGATGGGCATAACCGTGGGTTTCACCGATGAGGGCCGGCCCTATCGCGGCGATCTCAACGCACCAGTTGTTATGGAGGAATTCTCCGACTTCCAATGTCCCTACTGCAGCCGCTTCACCAGCGACACGATGCCCAGCCTGCTGCAAAATCAGATCGCCGCCGGTCAGGTCGTGCTGGTCTTCCATGATTTTCCCCTCACTACTATCCATCCGCAGGCCGCGGCCGCGGCCAACGCCGCCCGGTGCGCGGGCGAGGCTGGCGCGGCCGCCTATTGGGCCATGCATGATCGGTTGTTTGTCGATCCGGCCGAGTGGTCGAATAACGGCGCTAATGACGTGTTTTTGCGTTATGCTCAGGAATTGGGCGTCGCACAGGAGGGCTTTGCTTCCTGTCTTGAGGAAAATCGACATGGTGATGCAGTTGATGAAGACGTAGCCTTGGGCCGAAGCCGCGGCGTCAGTAGTACGCCGAGTTTCTTCCTGAATGATCAGCCGGTCATCGGCGCCTATCCGCTTGATTACTTCAATCAGGCTATCGCTGCCGTAAGCGCGGGCCAAACCGTGGCCGCCGAGCCGGAAGCGCCGCAAGGGCCGGCCGTCAGGCCGACGCCGGCTACCCTCGTCATGGATGATTTTGCCGGCGAGCGGGGAGATCCCAATGCCCCGGTGACCATCATCGAATTCACTGATCTTCAATGCCCTTACTGCGTGCGCCATGCCACCGAGACCCTGCCGCTCATCATCACCGAACTGATCGACACCGGGCGCGTGCACTACGTGGTCAAGGATTTTCCGCTGGACGCCATCCATCCCGAAGCGCGGCGCGCGGCCGTGGCGGCGCGCTGTGCCGCCGAGCAGGACGCCTACTGGGAGATGCATGATGAACTATTCGCGCGCCAGCCGGAATGGAGCGGCCAGGGCGAGGGCGCGACCGCGGTCTTCGCCGCGTTGGCCGCGGATTTGTCGCTGGACGCCGATGCCTTTGCCGCCTGTTTGGATAGTGGGCGGCACGACGCCGTTATTCAGACCAATCAGGACGAAGGCGTAGCCTTGGGTGTGCAGGGAACGCCGGCGTTTTTCATCAACGGTTTTCCCGTCAGCGGCGCGCAGCCTTTTGAACTATTCGAGTATGCCGTCGGGTTGGCCGAAGAAGGTACGCTGGCCGATGCTTATGTGGCCCCCTCAGGCGAAGCGCAGGCCGAACCGACGCCAGCCGGGCCGGTCGAGGTCGATACCGAGGGCGCCTACAGCGTCGGCAACGACGACGCACCGGTGGTCATCGTCGAATTTACCGATTACCAGTGCCCCTTTTGCAGCCGCCACTTCCTGCAAACCTATCCACAGATCAAGGCCGAATACGTCGACACGGGCAAAGTCCGCTACGTATTCATGGATTTCCCGCTGAGCAGCATCCATCCCCAGGCCCAGATGGCCGCCGAGGCCGCACGTTGCGTCGGCGAGCAAGGCGCCTACCTGACCATGCACGACATGCTGTTTGCCCGCCAACAGGAATGGGGCGGTCGCGACGACGCGGCGCAAATCTTCTCCGGTTACGTGGCAGAGCTAGAGCTGGACACCGCCGCGTTTGATGACTGCTTGCAGAGTGGCCGGCAAGAGAGTGCGGTGCTGGCCGACCTGGAGCGCGGCGTGGCGCTGGGAATCAACGGCACCCCGGGCTTTTTCATCAACGGCCATTTTCTTTCCGGCGCGCAGCCATATGACGTGTTCCAGCAAGCAATCGAATCTATGCTGGCTGAGGCCGGTTGAGCCCGGCCTGCTCAGGAACCAAAAGAACTGGCAGCAATTTGAGCATGCGGCGGGAAATGGGTATAGTATCTTCTGGAGGGCGGTCGCTGAGCCTCGGTCACCCTTCGGCGTGGCTAAGACGCCTCTGAACCGTTTCACATTCCCTGATAACCCGCTGGAGGGATAGCATGAGCCGCGAGGACAAGAAGTTAGTCGGTTTCATTATCGGGCGCGAAAGAGAGTTGCCCGACACCGTGATGGGCCTCCTCAACGAGCGCTATGATGGTATTCAGGCGGAGTTGGTCAAAATGGGGGGAACCTTCTTCGACGAACCTGTTCCATACGATGTCATCATCGACCGTATGTCTCACGAAATTCCCTATTATCACGCTTACGTGAAGTACGCTGCCCTGGGGGGATGCTATATGATTAACAATCCCTTCGTTTGGGCCAATGACACGAAGTTTTTCGCGGGAGCACTGATGCGCCGATTTGGGGTGAAGATGCCGCGCACGGCCGTTTTGCCTAACAAGGACATTGCCACTGATACCGTGCCCGACAGCTTTCGCAATCTGACATACCCAATGGACTGGCAAGCGATTGTCAACTACATCGGCAGCCCGGCTATCTTCAAAGATGTGCGCAGCGGCGGACGGCGTTTTGCTCACCGGGTGAATAACGTCGATGAACTGATCCAGCGCTATGACGAAAGCGGCACGCGGACGATGATTTTGCAACAGGTGATCGAGTCTGACTTGCAGTACCACGTCGTCGTGATCGGTGGCGAAAAGACGCTTCTAATGCCCTACTCCTTGTCGACGGGACGCTACTCCGAGGAAAACGGCCAGCCGAAGGATAGCGTGGCCCAGCGCATGGCGGAAATCGCCCTAAAGATCTCCGATATATACGGGTACGAGATCAATATGACCGAGTTCGTCCAACAGGGCGACGAGCTATATTTGATCAACGCTACCAATCCTTCGCCCCTCATCGGCCGGGACCTGATGACGGAAACGCAATTTGACTGGCTCTGCCGGGAAATCGCCGATCTGGCCGTGCGCCGCGCGACCGACCCGCCGAAAATGAAATTCCCGGTCAAAACGGCCGATCTTTAATTCGCCTTCATGCCCGCTCTTTGGTCGGGCATGACCGGCCGTCTTTGCGTGCGCGCTCCACAAGACGGGCTATAATCGCCCTCCGTGTCGTTGAGACATCAACGACTTGTCATTGGATTACGTGTGGATAGCTCGCATCGAATATGGCTCATCGTACCCACGAGTATTATTGTCCCCTGGCCCGGGTAGCCCCAAAACTATCTCTCCAACGGAATTCAAAATCCGCTATTTTCGGCCATGTTTACGTCGCTTCTGGCTCACGCCAGCCGGTTGCAGACTACTCTCTCCAAACGAGGAATTCACAGGAGCCTGATGAACGATCTCATTGCTAGGATGCCGGAGAAACTCCACCGATTACCGGAGCTTGCCTATAACGTGTGGTGGAGTTGGAACGCCGAAGCGCGAGACAACTTCCGCCGCCTGGATTTTCCGTTGTGGCGACGGACACAACACAATCCGGTCAAGGTTCTGCGGCTTGTCAGCGATCAGAAACTGGCCGAAAGGGCACGCGACGCTGCCTTTCTACGTCGCTACAACAAGGTGATGATGGATTTCGACCGGGCCATGTCCAATGGTCATAGCTGGTTCCACGTCACCTACCCCCACCTGACGCGCAAGACCATCGCCTATTTCTCTTTCGAGTTTGGCCTTCATAGCTCACTGCCGATCTATTCCGGTGGCCTGGGAATTCTGGCCGGCGACCACGCCAAAGAGGCCAGCGATTTGGGGCTACCGTTCGTCGGTATCGGCTTTCTGTATCCCCAGGGCTATTTTCGGCAGCACGTTCCCTCGCATGGCTGGCAGGAAGCGGTGTACGCCCCCATCGATATGGGGAACGTGCCCATTCTGTTGGTGCGTGACGATTACAATCGTGAACTGCGCATCGCGGTGGATATGGGCGGCCGTCGCGTCTACGCTCGAATCTGGCGGGTCAACGTAGGACGTGTCCCCCTGTTCCTGATGGACACGGACGTTCCCGAAAATGAGCCGTGGGATCGCGAACTGTCGGCTCGCCTCTATTCGGGCGATAGCGAGATGCGCATCCGCCAGGAGATCATGTTGGGCATTGGCGGCGTCCGTCTATTGCGCCTGTTGGGTTACGATCCGGCCGTGCTGCATATGAACGAGGGGCATTCCGCCTTTCTGTTGCTCGAATCGATTCGCGAGCGTGTGGCCAGCGGGATGAATTTCACTAGCGCTTCGGAACTGGTGCGGTCGAAATCCATCTTTACGACCCACACGCCTGTGCCGGCCGGACACGATGCCTTCGCGTTTCACTTAATTGACAAGTATTTTCAGGGTTTCTGGGAACAACTTGGGATTAGTCGCGAAGAGTTTCTGGCTCTGGGCCACCAGCAGGAGCAATGGGGCGATGCCTTTAATATGACCGTGCTGGCCTTGCATTTGGCCGGCCGTTTTAACGGCGTCAGCCGGCTGCACGGTCAGGTATCCCGGGAGATGTGGCAGCACGTCTGGCCGCATTTGCCGGCCGAGGAAGTTCCCATTATCTCCATCACCAACGGCATCCACGTGCCGGGGTGGACGGCGGGCGAGATGCGCCAAATCTTTAATAAATATCTGGGAGCAGACTGGGAAGACCATCACGACAACCCGATTCTTTGGGAACGATTGGCCGACGTGCCGGACGAAGAACTCTGGCGCGTGCACGTAACGCTGAAGGCCAAGCTCATGAACTTTTTGCGGTCGCGAGCACGGCGTTCGTGGGTCGATGGCCAGTGTGATCCGACTGAAGTGTTGGTGGCCGGGACGCTCCTGGATCCCGATGCGCTGACTATCGGTTTTGCCCGGCGCTTCGCCACCTATAAACGGGCCTCGCTCCTGTTCACGGATATGGATCGGCTGGAAAGCATCTTGTTGGATATGCACCGGCCGGTGCAGATCATCTTTGCGGGCAAGGCGCACCCAGCCGATGAACCCGGCAAGCATCTGATCCAGCAAGTCTACACGATGGCCAAGTCAAACCGGTTCGGCGGCCGAGTGGCCTTCGTTGAAGATTACGACCTGCACTCCGCGCGCTACTTCAAGCAGGGCGTCGACGTCTGGCTGAATACGCCGCGACGGCCGCGCGAGGCCAGCGGTACCAGCGGCATGAAGGCCACGCTCAACGGCATTCCTAACCTAAGCATACTCGACGGCTGGTGGGTGGAAGGCTACAACGGCGCGAACGGTTGGGCCATCGAGGATCATCAGCACGGCACCGACGAAGAACAAGATTACCAGGATGCCCAATTGATCTATCGGCTGCTCGAGGAAGAAATCGTGCCTCTCTATTACAATCAGGATCGGGACGGCATCCCGCGGGGTTGGGTAGAAGTCATGCGTGAAGCTATTCGCTCAAATGCCTGGCGCTTCAGCACCCGCCGAATGGTGAAGGAATACACAACTGAGCTATACTTGAAGGCGATGGTGGATGCGCCGCTGGGCGAACCCGTCTAAGCGGCAAGCGATGCGCTCGCCTGCCCGGCCATTGGATTTATTGCCCGGTTGGACGTTTCGCGTTCAGCCGGGTTTGCGTCAGGGGCTATGAACGTCTGGTTGCGTCGATTCCTGATACTGTTGTTTATTCTGTTCTGGTTGGCGCTCATCTTGACGCCGACGCTGGCCTTCGTCCTGGCTCGGAATGGGCAGGTGCAGCTGGGCCCGAGCGGGGGCAGTCATTGGCGACTGTTTATGCTGCAACAGGCCGACGTCGAAGGGCTGGGGCTGGAGCGCAGCCGCCCCGTTGCCCCGCCCGCCGGTGCTTCTGAATCGGTGCAGTGCTTGCAGACGACAATAGACTATTGGATGTGGTATGGCGAAGGTCAGGGAACGAGTTACTGTCAGTGCCTCGACACGTTGACCGGCATGGTCGTCGATTCTACGCCTCCGGCGTGTCTGTTACCCTGACGGATCTAACGGGGGAGTGTCCCCAACTGATGCTCCGGCTGTGAAGGACTCAGGCGGATTTTTGTCGCGGCGCGGTGATAACAGTAGGATGATCAAACGGCAATCTCTCTATTTCGTCGCCCCCCACGCGGCCGAAGTACGTGAGGAGAATCTGTCGCCGCCGGGGGAAGGGGAAGCGCTGGTCCAAACCCTCGTCTCGGCCGTCAGTTCCGGCACGGAGATGCTGATCTACCGCGGCCAGGCTCCAGCGGGGATGACCGTTGATGAAACCATCGACGCTCTTGGCGGCGCTTTCGGGTTTCCGATCAAGTTTGGTTACGCGGCCGCGGGCCGCGTGCTCGCCGTGGGGCCGGATGTTTCCCCGTCCTGGATCGGCCGCATGGTGTTCGCTTTTAACCCCCACGAAACTCATTTCGTCGCGCCGGTTGCCGCCCTGCATCCCGTGCCGGATGGCATCGAACCTGAGGACGCCGTATTTTTGCCCAATATGGAGACGGCCGTATCCTTTGTAATGGACGGTTCGCCGGTGCTCGGTGAACGGGTGGCGATTGTCGGCCAGGGCGTCGTCGGCCTGTTGACAACTGCACTTCTGGGCCGGTGGCCGCTGGGTGGTCTGGTGGCCGTCGATCTGCTGCCACGGCGGCGGGAATGGGCGCTGCGCCTGGGGGCGACGGCCGCCGCGGCCCCCGCTGAGGCGCTGGACGCGCTGGACGCGCTGCCGGGCCAAAGGCCGGGAGCCGGGGCCGATCTGTGCTTTGAACTATCCGGCAATCCGCGCGCCCTTGACCTGGCAATCGCCTTGACGGGCGCGTACGGGCGAATCATCATCGGTTCGTGGTATGGCAGCAAGCCAGTCGAGGTCGATCTGGGCGCTCGCTTTCATCGTGCCCACATACGGCTCATCGGCTCGCAGGTCAGCGCGCTGGCTCCGCAATGGCTCGGCCGCTGGACCAAGGAGCGACGGCTGGACGTCGCCTGGCGCATGATAGGCCAACATCGACCCCAACGCCTGATCACCCATCGCCTGCCCATCGGCCGGGCCGCTGAGGGGTATCGTTTGCTTGATGGGGATCCCAGCGAGATCGTCCAGCTTGTGTTTACCTATCCCTGACGTCCGGTCGACTCGGGGCTTTGATGAGGAGGTAACCCGTATCATGTATACTGTCGCGGTCAAACGTGATTTTGTCGGCCAGCACTTCCTTATCGGCGGCGATTGGGGTGCAGAGAATCAATGGCACTCGCACCATTACGCGGTCGAGGCCCAGTTGGAAGGAGAGACCCTTGATCGACACGGTTATCTGGTCGACATCGTGGACATCGAGCGCCGGCTCGATGCGTTGGTGGCCCGCTATCAGGACAAGACGTTGAACGAGCTGCCCGAATTTGACGGGCTCAATCCCAGCATCGAACATTTCTCTCGTATCTTTTGCCAGGCGCTTTCCGAGCACATCCAGGCTCCCAACATCAGTGTGGTGACGATTAAAATCTGGGAGAATGATATTGCCTGGGCCTCCTATCGGCTGACACGCTAGAAGGATAACGGCGATGCGCGTTGGTCTGGTCATCTATGGTTCGCTCGATACGGTTTCCGGCGGTTATCTTTACGATCGTCAACTGGTGAGCGCCTTGCGCAAAGCGGGTGATCATGTGGACATTATTTCGCTCCCCGCGCGCGCCTATGCCCTAAGTCTGGCCGACAACTGGTCGGGCGAATGGCGGCGGCGGATGGATCACGGCTACGACATCTTGCTGCAGGACGAACTCAATCACCCGTCCTTGGCCTGGGCCAACGGCCGATTGGGACGCGACCGGCCGCCCATCGTGGCGATCGTGCACCATTTGCGAGGCAGCGAAACCCGGCCCGCCTGGCAGAATCGTCTGTATCGATGGTGGGAGCGCCGTTACCTGAATTCGGTCGACGCGTTTATCTGTAATAGCTATACGACTCAGCAGGCGGTGGAGAGGGAACTCGATGGCCCGCGGCCGTCCATTGTCGCCTATCCGGGCGGAGATCGGCTTTCGCGGCTTATGGCGGCCGAACACTGGAAATCCCACTCAGATGATGAGCCGCTGCGCCTGCTCTTTGTAGGTAATCTCATACCGCGCAAGGGCCTGCATGTTCTCCTGGAGGCGCTGGCCCAGGTCTCCGGCGATTGGCGACTGCGCATAGTCGGCAACCCGGCGGTTGATCCCGCTTACGTGCGCCGGCTACGGGAAACGGCGCTGCGCCTGGAATGGGTCGAACGAGTTACGTGGTGTGGCCTGTTGGAGGATCAGGCATTGGCCGCCGAAATGGCTGCGGCCGACGTGCTGGCGATGCCTTCCGAATACGAGGGGTTCGGCATCGTCTACCTGGAGGGCATGGGCTTTGGTTTGCCGGCGCTGGCAGCCACCGCTGGAGCAGCGGGCGAGATCATCAGTGACGGCGCGAACGGTTTTCTGGCGGTTCCCGGAGATGTGATGGCATTGGCCGGATACATCGAAGCGCTGGCGGCCGAGCGCGGCCTATTGGCGCAAATGAGAGAAGCCGCCCTTGCCCGCTATGAGTCGTTTCCAAGCTGGGCAGCGACGACGACGGCCATTCGTCAATTCCTCTTGGGCATTGCTCATCCCCAATGAACGTGACAGATTACTCTTTTACGCGCTATCTGGCCGCCAAGCAGACGATCGATGACCGTTCGTTGAATCATGGCGTGTGGCAATCGCTGCTGTCTCATTTGCCGTCGGGCCGCCTGTCGGTCCTGGAAGTCGGCGCGGGAACCGGGACAATGCTCGAGCGGCTGGCCGGGCGCGGGTTCTTGTCGCGCGCGGCCAGATATACGGCGATTGACGCCGACCTGGCGAACGTCGCCGAAGCGCGGCGGCGTCTGTCGGGGGTGGCGTGGCCCACCGAAGTGGAGTTGGAAGCGGCCGACGTCTACGATTTCGCCCAGCGCGAGCGCGGCCGGCGCGTGTGGGACTTGATCATCGCCCACGCCTTTCTCGATCTGACGGACATTCCCCGGCTGCTGCCCGCTCTGTTCGCCCTTCTGCCGCCGGGCGGGCTGTTCTATTTCACAATCAACTTCGACGGGTTGACGGCGCTAGAGCCGCCGGTTGATCCTGAATTTGATGAACGGGTGCTAGACCTTTACCATCAGACGATGGACGAGCGGCGCGTCGCCGGCCGGCCCACCGGCGGCCGCCACGCCGGGCGAACGCTCCTCACCCAGATTCCGGCGGCCGCGGGCGAGATCATCGCCGCCGGGGCCTCGGACTGGATCGTCATCCCTTCACAAGGCGGTTATCCGGCCGACGAGGGGTATTTTCTGCATCACATACTCAAGTTCTTCGAGGAATCTCTAGAGGGACGGCCGGAGGTTGAACCCAAGCAGTTGGCGTCGTGGCTTCGCCGCCGGCACGCCCAGATCGACGCCGGTGAGCTTGTCCTGATCGCCCACCAACTGGATATATGCGGCCGGGTGGGGTGATGCGCTGTTGGAGATCGCTCCGTGCATCTAAGGCATACGGCGCGTGATCAGTTTCGGGAAAGTGGAGGAGGGTCGCCGGGTGTTCGACGTTGGGCAAGCAGACGATGTCTGCCCAACCACCACAAGCCGAGCAAGCCCAGGGCCATGTCGCGCAGGCGGATAAGGAGAGCGGCGCTGATGCCGACGGTCGGGGCTAGTCCCAGCAGCGTAAAAGCCGCCGCCTGCCCGGCCTCCAACACCCCTAGCCCGGCCGGCAAAAACATCAGGATGGAAAGGCGCGCCGCCGTGAGCGCGCCTACGAGTTGGGGCAGCGACAGGCTGACTCCCAAAAACCGAATCATGAGCCAGTATTCGGCGATGAGGAAGGCCCATCCGATGAGAGTGATGGCGATGGCCGCACCGAATGCCTGCGGTTGACGGCGAAAATAGCGGCCGACCTGGGTTTCGCTCTCATCGATGGTTGTGGCCATGCCGCGGAAGCGCGGCCAGCGCCGAGCCAGCTTCCGCGCCCAGCGGGTAGCCGGATAATAGCCCAGAGCGGTGGCGGCCAGATAGGACACGGGGGCCAGCAGCAGCGCGGCCGCCAGACCGATGGCCTGCTGTCCAGTCTCGCGCGGCACGATGCGCCACTGCAGGATGGCGACAATGCCGAGCAGAAGAAAGGTCAGATTGATGCTGAATTCGATGACCTTGTCCAGGATGACTGCCGCGAGGGCATCGCTGCGAGGAACGCCTTGCTCTCGCTCGACCATGAGGACCTGAATCATTTCTCCGCCCACGTGGGGGCCGGGAGTGAAATAGCTCAGGCCAAAGGCCGCCAGCCGGTAGGCGAACAAGGGCACGATGGGCACGTGGTGGCCGAAGCCGCGTAACAAGAGCCACCAGCGGCCGGTGATGGTCGCCAAAATAAAGGCGTTCAGCAGCAGGAGCGCGCCGATTTGCCACAAACGCAGTTGTCTGAGGGTCCCCACGATCTCCGCCAAAGAGACGGAGCGCACGATGAGAACCAGCAAGACGATTCCCACGAGCCAGGGAAGCCAACTGAGCAGGCGGCGGCGATTCATCTTTCTCCCAGGCGTTGAAACATGAAGTGCTCCTCGACGGGCCACAACGCAAACGGCCCGGAGCCAAACAGTTGAATCATCACGATGCAAACCAGCGCCAGGGCATTGTCCCAAACCAGGCCGCGCGTAGCCATATCGAAGCCGATGGGCAGGGTGAGGGCGACGGCTAGGACGCGGGGCAGGATGCCCAAGATCACGAGTATAGCGCCCGTGAATCCGATGAGCGCGATCAACAAGGCGAAAAGCGGCGGCCGGGGGACGCCCCACTCGCGAAGCAAACTCTGCCAGGCAGCCGGCGCCGGCAAGGGCGGGGCGGCAAGAAAGATGCTGACGAGGGCGATGAACAGTAGAGGCCGCCATAAGAGCGGCAAGACAATGGCGAAGGTGTGATAGAGTCGTTGTTGGACTTGTCGATAGCCCGAATCGACCGGGTTCAGCCGGCCACTGGCGACAAACCAGTCCCGCACAAATCCCAGGCCCGTGGCCAGCGCGAAGAGCGTCCCGGCGATGACCGCCATTGATCGGGGCAGGATGGGCCAAAGCACCACGCTCAAAAAGCCCATCTGTAGCCCCGCGAAAACACGCCGGTGGACGCTGGGAGCCAAGTCATGGATTGGCAGGCCGAGGCGACCGCGTAGCCACAAGCCGAACATGAAGAGGTAACGCGCCAACCCCAAGGCGAGGTACCACCACGGCAATTGGCCGAAGGAGACGGCTAGCAGGATAACGACCAGTGTGCCCAGCCCGTCGAATTCCATGTCCAGCACGCCGCCCAGAAGCGTGACGTGGTGGGCACGCCGGGCCAGATAGCCATCGAAATAGTCGGCGACGTCGGTGAGCGTATAGAGCAGCACAATGACCCAGGCCAGCAACCCGTGGGGCCAGGGGCCGAACAGGAATCCGGCCAACAAGCCGATACACAGGCCGCGCACGAGCGTCAAGGCGTTGCCGGGGCCGAGCGTCGGCAGCAGTGCCGTCTCGTCATGCCGATGATTGGCGGGCAAGTGGCGCCACACGATCAAGAGATTGTAGGACAGGACAACGCCCGACAGGAGCAGCCAACGGCCGCTTGCGGGCCAGATCGGTCTGAGCCGGGCATAAAAAGTCAGCCACACTGCAGCCCACAGCAAGGCCGTTAACAACCATCGGCGGCGAAGAGAAGCGAAGGATGTTTTCAGAAATCCGTATCCGGTTCAGGTTAATCAGTTAGCTGGATATCCGATCCGGCCGACGTTGAGGCAATTATATCGGTTCGTCGTCTGCCAGTCATCGGCCCTCTACCAGCCCATCGTTCCCGGTTCACCCTTGAATGGGCCGACGATGTTATCAGTGATCCAGCCGCCATAGAACTGGCCCGGCTGGGGTCGAACGCGCTCGCCGTCGACCAGACATTCATCCATCTGAGCGGGATAGAAGGCGACGTAATCTTTGATGCCTGCAAAGCTCGCCGTCGGTCGCGGATAATACCAGCCGGCGTTATCCGCGCGCTTGTTGCCGACCAGCAGAGAGTAGTAGGCGGCTTCCCCCTTCCATTCGCAAAAGGAGCGGCCGTTGCCGGGCTGCAAAAACTCCACACGAATATCTTCCGGCGGGATGTAGTAGACGGGTGGATGGCTGGTCTCCAGGACGCGCTTGGCCCGCCGGGTGTCGGCGATGACGACGCCGTTAAAGGTGATCTGGATATGCCTGGCCGAGTCTTCCAGCCGTGGTGGTCGAGGATAATCCCACACGGACTCCTGGCCGGGTCCGGGCTTAATGATTGATGGTTTCATGGTTTACTCCCGCGGTTAAGGGGTGTCGAGTCGGCTGCCGCCAGCGTCAGGACAAAATCGCCATATGGCCGCCAGTACCCGGTCAGTTGCGGCCGGGCCGTCTCGCAGTCATTCCAAATGACGCGCATAGGCAGCCATGAGGGCTGCGCATGGCCAAGAGGGTGGGGCAAGCAGGAGACGAGGCGCGTATCTTCGGCCAGCCCGCGCCGGATGGCTTTCAGCGCCGACTCCTTGCCGCTCCAAATGACGTTGGTCAGCATGTCACGCTGTTCTGCGGGGGCAGCCGCGAGGAATTGAATCTCCAGCGGCGCGAAATATTCCTCTGCGAATGCGGCCGAGCGCCGCTCGTTGGCCTCGATGTCGGCTCCTAGTGGCCGGTTCTGACCCTCGACGGCGACACAGAATGCCCAGTCGTGAGAGTGACTGATAGAGAGGGTGACGGCCGCCGGGCCGTCGAGCGCTGGCAGTTCCACCATCGGCCAGCCGTCAGGATGCGGCCGAACCATGATCTCGCCGAGTGACAGGTGCCGGTCGAACCTTTCGTGGAGCAGGCCGGCGATCAATTGCTTGGCCGTTCGTCGACCCAGCAGCCAGTCGCGGCGTCGCTTCTCGCTTCGCAACGCCTGCCACAGTTTGGTCTCTTCGTCATTTAAATATTCAGGGCGTGAATCGGGCGCGATTGAACCGGAAGAGAGGCCACGGCGGACGAGCCAGTGCAGGGGGCCGTCACTCGTAGCTAGCACCCCACTTAACGTATCGCTGTTCACCGGGCCATTATAGCCGAATAGACAGGCGAACGCAGACCGCCCGCGGGTTTTGTCACCCCCGGGCGGTCTAATCAAGGAGGAAAGAGATGAAGATCTCGGAAACGTCTGACAGCCTGCTCAGATAACGTCATCCCAACGAGACGTTGCCCGGCAAGGCGACTGTGCGATAGCCCTTTAGCTCGACATATACCGCGCCGGTCTCGTCGACTACCTGGGCATGATAGGTCGCGCCATTGTCCTGCGCCGTGACCAGCGAGTACAGACGGTGACCATTAGCCTCGGCCGGTTGCTTGTAAGTCGTCACTGACTCCAGGCCCAACGGCAGGGCCATCGTGCCGGTCGTCTGGATATCCCACACGCCGGCGGTCTGGAAGCACAGTTCGATCAGCCGGGGGGCCATGACTGAGGCGGCCTCGGCTGGGTTCGTATTGGGCGGCAAGTTGGCGGTCATCAGGCCGATGGCCGTGTTGCCCTGCACGTCGGCGCGCTCCAGCACCTGGTAAGCCGGGCCGTGGAAGTAGACGCGGTAGACGGCATCGGATTCGATGGGCAACTCGTCGGCCGCCGGCGGTGTGAAGTCGATGACCGGCTGAGCAAGCTGCCGCACCATTCGTACCTTTGCGGAGAAGTGCAGCTTTTCCTGCGCCGCCAAGCCCGGTTTCCCTAAATCGCGCACTGAACGCAATGTCGCCCGTACAACCAGTTCATCATCCCCCAGAGGTGTGGCGACAGGCGTCGCGATTGCATTCAGATAGAGCGTCTGGTTTTCCATGCGGTAGAACTTGAACGGCGCGTGGAACTGCTCGTCGAAGACGGCCGCCACCCGATAGCCGGGTGCCAGCGCCATCGCCAGTTGTCCGAATGCTTCGGTGCCCATTACGCCGGGCAAGAGAGGCGTGCCCTCCATAGCGTGGTCATAGAGGAAGGGCTGGGCGTTGGGGTCGAGGGGAGTCTCCACCTCCAGACCGCCATACTGCCTCATCGCCGTGATCCGGCCCAGCATGTGCAGGGTCGGTTGCTGGGCCGCCAGCCATTCATTGGCTTTGGTCACGTCGAGGCCGCCCGTCTCGTCCCATTCCTCAACCATCATACCCAGACGGCCGCCGACGACGATCTCGCCGTGGTAGGAGCCGGCGACGAGTTCGCGCCGCACCGTGGGGATGCCGGCCGAGGGCGGCAGCATGTCGATGCCGGCCATCTCCATAATCTTGGGGATGGACCCGCGCGTCGCCATGCCGATTTCGCCCCAGGCCGTCCAGTCGATGACGATGCCCTTGGTAGTGGGCCGCCATTGGCGCAAGCTGCTCGTCAGCTTGCACAGCAGATCGTTGGCCGCGCTGTAGTCGGTCTGGCCGTTGTTGCCGAAGCGGCCGGCCACCGAGCT
Source organism: Promineifilum sp. (assembly GCA_017983515.1). GTDB lineage: Bacteria > Chloroflexota > Anaerolineae > Promineifilales > Promineifilaceae > Promineifilum. The sequence continues at coordinate 76,293 of JAGOBF010000017.1, forward strand.
AAAGGCCACTGTTGCCCCGATGGGCATGCCCTTGGCCGCATGCAATAGGCTGAAGAAGCCGTCGGCCTTGATGTCGTACACCAGGCTAAACTGGTTGTAATCCTTGTCGGGCAGCGAACGGCTAATCTCGACGCCGCCGGCATGCACCAGCACGTCGATCCGGCCGAACGAGTCGCGAATTTCATCTACGACGGCTGCCAGCGCCGTGCCGTCGAGCAGGTTTACGCTACGATAATGGGCCACGCCGCCGGCCGCCTCGACTGACTCGATGGCCCGCAGCGCCGCTTCGTTGCGCTCGACGGTCATGATTTGCTTGTCGATCTGCACCGGGGTGACCTTTTCGCCCGCCGTCTTGGCAGCGGCGATAAGATGTTGCTTCAGGGCGTCCTTACCCTGTCGGAAGAGAGCTATCTGCTGGTCATTGCGCGCCGGTTCGGGCACGAGATCGAGCAGATAGAACGTGCCGCCGTTGGCTGAGGCCAGGTCGGAGACGATGGCGCTGGTGATGCCGCCGGCCGCGCCGGTGACGAGATAGACAGAGTCGCTGCCGAGCGACAGGCCGGGCCGCCCGTCGGCCGCCGGTTCTTCCACCAGCGTGACGGTATAGCGGTTTTCTTCGTAATAACCGACTTCGACTATGCCGGGATCGCTTAGCGTCTCGGCGATGAGCGCCTCGGCCGGCGCGGCCGTCTTGCGCCCGTTCTCGAAGTCGACGACCTTGACGAGTGCGTCACCGCGCTCGCGTTTGTAGGCTTTGGTGAAGCCACTGACCGCGCCGCCCAAGGGAGCCGTAGCGCCTTGTGGGCCATAACCGTGAAGGCCGCCCAGGCGGGTAGCGGATACCAGGAAAGTGCCGGGCTTGTCCACTACGTCGTAAAGCGTCCGCATCGTGACGTAGAGGTTCTTGACCCGCGCGCGGTTGTTTTCGCGCCACGTCTCCAGAGTCATTTCCTCCGGTTCCGGCTCCACGTCGAGCGCGGGCAGCCAGTAGACGCCCTGAATGGGGCCGTCGGCCAGCCACGATTGGAGTTGGGTTTCCAGCGCTTCGGTCGTGGGTGGTTCATCAATGCTTAGCGCCGTCGCGCCCAGCTTCTCCAGGCGGCTGACCAGGGCCTTGCCGACGCCGCCGCGGTCGAGCATGACAACAACCCGGCTGTCGCCGTCGAGCGTGACGCCAGTCGGCTTGCAGAGGTCGAGTGACGGCCGCAGCGAGGGAACCGGAATGCGGCGGGGCATGGTGTCGGCGTCGGCGAGCGTGTAGGTGGAGGAAGAGACGACTGGCGGCTGATTGCTGACCCCCGTAGGCGTCGCCTGCGGTTTGTCACTGGCTGTCGATTGTTGTTTGTCGGCCGTCGATCCAGCCAGATCCGGTCGATTCTCGCGCACGAAACCGATGACCGCCCCCAGCGTCGGGTAGTCGCGCAGCTTCATGTCATCGCGGCGCGGGATATCGAACGTCTGGCGGATGGCCAGGAAGGTTTCGGCCTGTTTGACCGTATCGATGCCCAGGTCGGCTTCCATATCGAGGTCTAGCTCAAGCATGTCCTGCGGATAGCCGGTCTGTTCGGCGACGATTCGCAGAACCTGTTCGGCCACCGGGTCGGCTGATGCAGGAATTGGAGCTGAGGACTCGGCTACAGTCGAACCGGATCCGTTTTCATCCATTGGAGAAGGGGCCACAGCGTCGGATTGGGCCAGATCAGGTCGATTTTCGCGCACGAAGCCGATGACCGCTCCCAGGGTGGGGTAATCACGCAGCTTCATGTCGTCGCGGCGCGGAATGTCGAAAGCTTGGCGGATAGCCAGGAAAGTCTCGGCCTGCTTCACCGTATCGATCCCTAAATCGGCTTCCATGTCTAGGTCCAGATCGAGCATCTCCTGCGGATAGCCTGTCTGTTCGGCGACAATCTGCAGGACTTTGTCGGACACGGGATCGAGTGTTGCCGGAGCCCCAACAGATGGTGCGGCCACGGCCGGCTGGCTTCCGTTGGCCTTCATTTGGGGCGGGGCCACGGCGACTGGTTGCGCCAAGTCGGGCCGATTCTGACGCACAAAGCCGATGACGGCGTCCAGCGTCGGGTAATCGCGCAGTTTCATATCGTCGCGGCGCGAGATGTCGAAGGCCTGTCGGATGGCCAGGAAGGTCTCGGCCTGTTTGACCGTGTCGATGCCCAGATCGGCCTCCATGTCCAGGTCGAGATCCAGCATGTCCTGGGGATAGCCGGTCTGCTCGGCAACAATTTGGAGAACTTTGTCGGCGATGGGATCGCCGGCGGGAGCGGACACGGCTGTTAATGGCTGGCTAGGCAACTCCTGTCGCCCGACCGCGGCTGGCATGACAGCCTGTGGTTTGGCGTCGGCCGCCGGCCCCGCCAGATCGGGCCGGTTTTGGCGTACAAAGCCGATGACGGCGTCCAGGGTCGGGTAATCGCGCAGCTTCATGTCGTCGCGGCGCGAGATATTGAAGGCCTGTCGGATAGCCAGGAAGGTCTCGGCCTGTTTGACCGTGTCGATGCCCAGATCGGCCTCCATATCCAGGTCTAGA
>JAGOBF010000018.1 GCA_017983515.1 Promineifilum sp.
GCCAAAGCCCGCCAAAAAGCCGCTGATCATCATGGTCATCCTGACCATGATGATCAGCGGCTTTTTGGCGGGCTTTGGCGGCGCTGGAGTTTAGGCCGACAGTGCGAATTTCATAGCCCAGCGTCGTTCGGTAGAGAAGCCACCAGACAATGAAGGCGGCAATGATAGCAAAAATAAAGCCCAGGGGGATATTGCCCAGGATGGGTATCTCGGCCGACGGCTGTATCTTGGGCGTGCGGGCTACGATGTTGCCGGGCGACATGTCTTTCCACGGCCCGTCGGCCAGATAGTCGGTGATGTTGATGGCTACGTAGTTGAGCATAATGGTCACGATGACCTCATGCGCACCGGTATAGACTTTCAATGCGCCGGGAATGTAACCATAGAGCGCGCCGGCCAGGCCGCCGATCAACAGAGCCAGTGGCGCATGGATAATCGCTGGAAGACCCTCAATCGCGAAACCGACATAGGCGGATACAATGGCGCCAATTAGCAATTGCCCCTGCGCGCCGATATTGAACAGACCGGCCTTAAAGGCGAAGGCCACGGCCAGACCGCTGAATACCAGGGGAGTGGCCTTCTCCAACGTGCGTTGTATGGCCACCGGCGTGCCAAACGCGCCCTTGATGAGCGCGCCGTAAGCTTCGAATGGATTGGCGCCAGAGACAAACAAAAGGATCCCGCCGATGATCAAACCCAACAGCACGGCGACAAGAGGGACGCTGACACCACGCCAAATTCGCCGCACCGCTCTGATAGCCCGGTCCTCTCCTTCGTCTTTTGCTGGAATCGACGTCATGGCCGCCTCCTGGTAGACGATGTGCGACGTATCTCAGAAGACACGTCGCACATCATTAAACATCACAAAATCGTGAGCGGATGAATCAGGCTAAGACGCCAATCATCCAGATTGCTATCGATAGCTTAGCCGGGGTTGTAGCCGGTGGTGATCGAACCGTCCAGCAGGCCGGCCTTGGTTGTGTCCAGCAGATCCTTGATCTCCTGAGAGATAGCGGCCTCATGATCGTGGAACGGAGCCAGGCCGGAAGCGCCGAAGAAGTTGCCGCCCGGGAATTCCCCGTTGGCCGACATCGTGGCCAGGTCAACGACTCCGGGGGTGATGAGCTTCATCGCGCTGGAGACGAGGCAGGCGTGGGCCTCAGGTACTGTTTCCCACTGGTCGGAGTCGACGCCGATGCACCACACGCCCTCGTGGCCCGCAGACTCAATCAACGCGCCGTTACCCGTCTTGCCGCCGGCGCCAAAGACAACGTCGGCTCCGTTGGAGATGGCCTGGGCGGCCGTCGTGGCGCCCCATTCGGGGTCGGTGAAGGCGACGTCCATGCCACCGGGATGATAGGTATCGATAATGGTGATGTCGGGGTTAACCGACATGGCGCCATTCTTGTAGCCTTCGTTGAAAGCCACGACCGGCGGAACCAGGTTGGTGCCGAGGACGGAGGCGATGGTGCCGCTCTGGCTGAGCGAGGCGGCCAACACACCGGCCAGGTAGCCGGACTGGTCTTCGTGGAAGACCAAGCCAGTCACATTCGGAACGTCGGCACCCTGGAATTGGTCGACGCCGATGAAGTTGATGTCGGGATAGGTCCCGGCTGCTGCAATCGTCGCCTCGCCCATGGCGAAGCCGACGGTCACGATAATATCATAACCCTGATCGGCGAACAGAGCGATATTCGCGCCATAATCTTTGGCGTCCTTGGTCTCGATGTAGTTGACCTCGCCCGCGCCAAGTGCTTCGGCCGCCTGCTGCGCGCCTTCCCAAGCCGACTGGTTGAAGGACTTGTCGTCAATTTCGCCTACGTCGGTCACCAGGCCGATGCACAGAACGGCTTCGTCGGAACACTCGCCGCTGGCTACTTCTTCCACAACCTCTTCGGTTGGCTCCACTACTACTTCCGCTGCTTCCTCAGTCGGCGCAGCCTCTTGGGCCGGCGGCTCGGCCGCGGTGCCGCCGCAAGCGACGACGAGCATGGCCAGGAGCAGCAACCCTGTCAGCAACAACATAATTCGCTTCATAATCTTTCTCTTCTCCTTGTGAAACAGAAAGTAAGGGATAAATAGCGGTTGAGGTTGGTTGAGGTAAGCCTCTTGGAATTGTCTATCGCCACAGCTGTGGCCTCCCGCGGACTCGCACTTCCCATCCTCTGCCCGCTCTTTGGTCAGTATTGTGTACTATACGGGCGGAAAAGACAATATATTATGATACTTATTTCTTACAGAATGTAGATTCAAAACATGATTATTTGTCACTCATGGGCGAAGCGACCGGGGCGTGTTCGGAGATGAAAGTAAAAACAGAATTCCATAGCGTTTGGTGAATCGGCTCAAACGGGCGCATCATCTCATGCCCCACATCGGGATAGACTTGCAGTTCCTTGTCCGGGGAGGGCAGCAGCGCAAATATCTGGCGAGCGTTATCGGGCGGGGCGGCGTAGTCATCCTCGCCCGCGAAAATCCGCACCGGCGTGTCGAGGCGTGGCCACAGCGTGCGCCCTTTGTCGATCATCTGCACCATTGCGTGCATCCCCGACAGGGGCACACGACTCACCTGCGGAAGCTGCGCCTGAAATTCGGGACTATCGAAGTCGATTTGTGGGTCGAAATCCATGACGCGCTCCCGGACCAGATGTTGCATACTTTCGCGCTTGCTCTTGTGCGGATAGTACCAGGGCACGAATAAGCGAGCGTATTTAACCAGCCGCAGGCGCGAATCCGGTACGTCGATGATCGGCGCGAGCATGGCAATCCCCCGAATATCGCCGTACTTCAGGGCTACGTGGGCGGCCAGAATGTTGCCCATTGAGTGGGCGATGATAAACAAGTCATCGCAGGCGGCACGAGCTACCCGGTAGGCTTCCTCGACCTCGGCCAGCCACTCCAGTGACGACACCCCATAGAGTTTGTCGGGATAGCTGCCGTGGCCGGGCAGAAGCGGGCAATGGACGTAGAGGCCCCGCTCGTTCAGATACTCAGCCATCGGCCGCGAACTGAGCGGACTGCCGATGAATCCATGAAAAACCAGAACCCCCACCTGCCGGTCGCCTTTCGGGGCACTTGGCTCAAAGGTATAGGCCCGACGGTTCGGTTGCACGTCATAAGTTGGTTGAAATGGCATTCGTTCACCTCGAAGGACGAAGTATAAAGTTTACTCGACCTTCCGGCAATCATCCGCCGCCGAATTTGGTACAATCCTGCAATGACCATTCACGTATTGTCCGATCAGTTGGCCTCGCAGATCGCCGCGGGCGAAGTGGTGGAGCGCCCCTCGTCGGTCGTCAAGGAGCTGACGGAAAATGCCATCGATGCCGGAGCGACGACTATCACCATCGATATTCGCGGTGGCGGCCGGGAGCTTATCCAGGTGGCCGACAACGGCGTCGGCATCGGCGCTGACGAGATCGAGACCGCTTTCCTGCGCCATGCCACGTCGAAGTTGTCGTCGGCCGCCGATCTGTGGGCCATTCGTACGCTTGGCTTTCGCGGGGAGGCGCTGGCCGCTATCTCCGCCGTCAGCCGGGTAACGATTGTCAGCCGCATTAGGGACGCGGCTGCCGGCGTGCGGCTGGTGCTTGAGGGGGGCGAGATCGGCGCGCGCGAGGCGGTCGGCGCGCCGGCCGGGACGGTCATCGCCGTCGAGAACCTGTTCTACAACGTCCCCGCCCGGCTCAAATTCCTCAAGAGTATGACGACCGAGAAACGTCTGATCGACGAGTTTGTCACTCGCTATGCCCTGGCTTATCCGGGGATACGCTTTCGACTGAGCCACGACGGCCGGGTGACGTTCCAGACCGCCGGCAGCGGGGCCACGGCCGACGTGCTTCTGTCGGCCTATGGCCCCGATACGGCGCGGCAACTGATAGAAGTTGCCGCGCCGCCCACGGAAGCCACTCCTTCGGGCGACGGCCGGCGCGCGGCCATCGGCGTGCGCGGTTTCGTGAGCGACCCCGCCCTGACCTGGGCCGGGCGCAATCACATCCAGCTGTTCGTCAACGGCCGCATGATACGCGACACCCGCCTGACATTCGCCGTCGTCCAAGCCTACCATACCCTTCTGCCCGTGGGGCGATTCCCGCTGGCGATCCTGTTTATTGAGCTGTTGCCGGAAGAGGTGGATGTCAACGTTCATCCGACCAAAGTCGAGGTGCGTTTTCGGGACGAGGGGGCGGCGTTCGGTGCGGTGCAGCGAGCAGTGCGGGCGGCCTTAATGGACACGGCTCCGGCGCGCGGGCTGGGCAGTTGGTCATCGGGCCTGGCAAGTGGCTGGGGCGGGATCCGGCCGGCGAGCGACCGTGCCGGTTCGCCTTCCACGCAGTTGGACATCCCCTGGCAATTGCATGGCCCGGGGCGAGAGGAGCCGGCGGCGGCCGAGGCATCAGCGTCGCTGCCCGGAACAACCGATCGGCGGCTGCCGATCATGCGGGTTATCGGCCAGGTCGGTGCGGCCTATATTATCGCCGAGGGGCCGGACGGGTTATATCTCATCGACCAGCACGCGGCCCACGAACGGATCCTTTACGAACAGTTTCTGGCGCAGCGCCAGGGGCAACAGGCAGTGTCGCAGGGGCTTGTGGCGTCGGCCACGGTCTATTTGTCGCCGTCACAGGCGCGACTGGTTGAAGAGAGGTTGCCCTTGTTGAGCTCGCTGGGCTTCGAGATCGAAGCTTTTGGGCCGAATGCTTTCAGCATTCGAGCCGTGCCGGCTATCCTCAGCCGCTCCGATCCGGGCGAGGCGTTGGCGGCCGTGGTCGCCGATCTGGAGAATGAGACCACGCCGCTGCAATCGGAGATAGAGGCGCTGGTGATCAAGCGGGTGTGCAAGACGGCCGCGGTGAAGGCCGGACAGAGCCTGACGCGCGACGAGATGGAGGCGATGATCCTGCAGCTGGAGGCGTGTGAAGTGCCCCATACCTGCCCGCATGGACGGCCGACGCTGATCCATCTGTCGGCGGCGCTGCTGGCGCGGCAGTTTGGCCGGACGTAGGCGACCAGCGAACGATGGCCCGTCCGCCGGAGCCAATAGCCGGGAAACAAAAATGGCTCCCTTCGGAGCCATTGCTTGCCCACCGATGGGGCCAGCCCTATAATCCTGTTGGTCGTATGCCGAAGGTGGGAATCGAACCCACACTCCCGAGGGAACACGATTTTGAGTCGTGCGCGTCTGCCTGTTCCGCCACTTCGGCAGGGCTTATCAAGAGCGGAGTATAAAACAAGGGCCGTCTTCTGTCAATTGAAACGGGCCTGAACAAGATGAACGAAGAGACTCTCATTCAGCAGGCCCAGAAAGGCGACATCGTGGCCTTCAACCGGCTTGTCGTCCAATATCAGGAACTCGTCTTCAACGTGGCCTATCGCATCATGGGCGATCCGGCCGAAGCCGAAGACGTGGCCCAGGAGACGTTCATCACCACTTACAAAAGCCTGCGCAGTTTCCGCGGCGGCAGCTTTAAGTCATGGTTGATTCGCATCGCCACCAATCGCTGCTACGACGAACTGCGCCGCCGCAAGCGCCGGCCTCAGACCTCGCTCGACGCCATGACAGATGAAAATGAGTCGTTTGCCTTTCTGCGCAGCCCCAGCGAGGGGCCGGAAGCCCACCGCCAGAGGGTTGAACTGGCGCTGATGATCGAGCGCTGTCTGAAAGACTTGCCTGATGATCAGCGCATCGTCACCGTCCTGGGGGACGTGGAGGGGTATGATTACCAGCAGATCGCCGAGATCACCAGCGTGTCGTTGGGCACGGTGAAGTCGCGCCTCAGCCGCGCGCGGGCTAAGTTGCGCGACTGTTTGCAGGAGGTCGGCGGGGAACTATTGCCGTCCGCATATCGTCTAGAAACCAGAGGAACATAGGCGGACTAAGATGTTTGATTTTCTACGAGATCGCGGATCGACGGCGGCGGATAAACGCCAGGAAGCGCTGAGCGCCTACCTGGACAAGTCCCTCACGGCCGCCGAACGCGAGCGCCTCGAAGGGTTGATGGCCCGCGATACGACGCTCCGCGATGAGATGGAGCGGATGCGCCTGCTCAAGTTGCAGATGCGGGCCATGCCGCGCCGGCGTGTGCCGCGCAGCTTCGCCCTCGATCCGGCGCTCTATGGCCGTCCCCAGGCTCAACCCGGGCGACAACTTTACCCGGTCTTGCGCGGGGCCACGGCTCTGACGGCTTTCTTCCTGATCTTCACCCTGGCGTTGGGTATGTTTCAGGGGCAATTTGCCGGCAACGAGTCGGCTGCGCCGGCCGCTATCTCGGAAAGTGTGGCCGTGGAAGACAGCGCGGCTATCGGTGTGGTCGAGGCTCCCCAGGAGCAGGCGGCTGGCGGAGCGGAAGAAGCGCGGATCATGGCGACGGAGACCGTGGCCGAACTCGCCGCCCCAGCGCCGATCACCGAAACGTTCGCCATCGAGGCGCTGCCGCCGGTGGCCGGCACGCTGACGCCCGAAACGTCCGAGGCCGTCACGGCCGTGCCAGGGGCCGATCTGGCCCTGGAAGCGCCGCTGCCCGCAGAGACATCCAATTTTGAAGCCACTGCGGAAACGGCATCCATCCCGGAGACGGCTGTTGAGGAAGAAGAAGCGCCCGCGCTCGACACCGCTGACACCGCTGCCCCTGAAGACACCGTGAACAATACCGAAGTTGTCGCAGCCGAAGAGCAGAGCTTTAGCTCATCCCTGCGCCCGCTTCAGATTGGGCTGGGGGTTCTCTTCTTGCTGCTGCTCGTTACCTGGCTGATCGTTAGGCGGCGAGTACGCTCCTTCTGAGGTGATGAGCGGCATCCCTGAGTTGCTCGCGGATGAGAGCGCACCGGCCTGGTTTGCTTTCTGTCCGCGCTGCGGTGCGCCCATGACGACCGAGCGCGTGGCCGATAAGCCGCGTCGAGTGTGCCCGTCGTGTCGCTACGTCTATTACACCGATCCCAAAGTCGGTGTGGGAGTAGCCGTGGTCGATAGCGGCAAGTTGCTGTTGGTGCGCAGAGCCATGAACCCGGAACGGGGCAAGTGGAGCCTGCCGGCCGGCTTTGTCGATCAGGGCCTCGATCCCAAGGTGACGGCCGCCCGTGAAGCGTTGGAAGAGACAGGCCTCACGGTAGAGATAGAAGACGTCATCGACGTATTCTTTAACCCGCCCGGCCTGGGTGGGGCGAGCATTTTCATCCTGTATCGGGCGACACTGCTCGGCGGCCAACTTCAGGCCGGCGACGATGCCGACGCGGCCGGATTTTTCGCACCGGATCGCTTGCCGGAGTTGGCCTTTGCCAGCACTCGGGCGGCTGTGGCCGCGCTTTTCGAGCCGTAGCTACCTGCACTCCTCGTTTAAAGACATCCGATAGTGCCGGTGGCGCTTGTACCACACGATGCCCATCGTCTCCATGTCCGAGCGGCTGTTGAAGTTCGTCTCGTTGACCTGCACAACGTCGATGTGCTTGAAGCCATGGGACGAAATGGTGTCGCGCAGCTCGGTGTAGAGCATTGCGTTTGCGCCCAGACCGCGATACTGCGGCAGTAGGCCCAGGCCGTTGACGTTGACCCAATCCGTCTTTTGCCGGTCGCGCAGGATGTGGAACCAGCCGAATGGGAACAGACGGCCGCGCGCCTTCTGCAATCCGGCCGACACATCGTGATAGGCGATGAGAAAACCGGCGATCTCGTCGCCTTTCATCACCAGCTTGATCAGCGACGGGTCGACGATGGCCAGCAATGAATTGATGATCGTGCGCGTTTCGGCCTCGGTCGGCGGGAAGAAGCTGTGCAAGCCGCTCATCGCCTGGCGGTGGATCTTCATCGCTTGCGGAATCCACTCGCGAATTTCGGCCTTGGAGGCGAAGGTCTTGATCCAGTAGCCCCTTTTCTCCTTTACCTTGGCCGCAATTTCGTAAAGGCGCGGCGGTATTTCATGGTCGCCACGCGCGTAGCCGGACAGATAGTCGGTGTCCTTGTCGAAGCCGGAATCCTTGATGTAGGCGTCGTAATAAGGGTAGTTGTAGGGGATGGTCATGGCCGGGCGGTGCTCGAAGCCCTCGACTAGAATGCTGCCGTCGATGCCGGCCAGACCGCGCGGTCCGATAATCGTGTCAAGGTCATGTTTCTTGGCCCACGCGACCGCCTGGCGCAGGAGCAGACGGGCGACCTCGATGTTTTCGATCACCTCGAAATAGCCGAAAAAAGCCGTCCGCGTGTTGTGGTAATTGTTGAAGCTGCGATTCTCGAGCATCGCCATGCGGCCGAGGACACTATCCCCCTCCTCAACGACGAAGAAGTCGGCGTAGGAATGTTGATAGAAGGGATGCTTCGCCTTGTCCAGCAGGTTCATAGCGTCTGAGCGCAGCGGCGGCACCCAGAGCGGGCTGTCCTTGTATAGGTCAAAGACGAAATCGACGAACCGCGCCCGCTCTTTCTTTTGCGTGGTATCCAGTTTACGAATTTGCATGGCTGGGTTGAGTCGTATCGACGCGCCGCAACTTCTTCATGGCCGCCAACTCGCTGGGATAGATGCGCTTGATGCCGTCGCCCAGGGACTTCTCGATATCGCGGACGTTGCGCACGAGATTGTGAAAACCCATCACCTCGACCGAGGCCGCCTGGTCGGAACCCCACATGGCCCGGTCGAGGGTGATGTGGCGCTCCACGAAGGTCGCCCCCAACGTAACGGCCGCCCACGTCGGTGCCAGGCCGACCTCGTGGCCCGAATAGCCGATGGGTACGTCGGGGTAAAGAGCTTTCAAGGTGGGAATCATCCGCAGATTGAGTTCTTCCGGCGGGCAGGGATAGGCCGACGTGGCGTGGGCGATCATCAGGTCAGTATGGCCGATCAAGTCCACGGCCGCCTGAATCTGCCACATTTCCGACATGCCGGTGGAGATCATGAGCGGCCGGCCCGTCTCCTTCATCTTTTGCAGGAGAGGCAAGTCGGTCAGGGTAGCCGAAGCGACTTTATAGAGCGGTGTGTCGAACTGCTCCATGAAGTCAACTGCTTGCTCGTCCCAGCACGAAACGAACCAGTCCAGGCCACGCGCACGACAATAGCGGTCGATGGAGCGGTACTGTTCATAGGTGAATTCCATCTTGTGCCGGTATTCCAGGTAGGTGATGCGGCCCCAAGGGGTGTCACGCTCGATGCTCCATTGATCGCGCGGTACGCACAATTCGGGCGTGCGCTTCTGGAACTTAACGGCATCGGCCCCGGCGAATATGGCCCCGTCGATCAGTTTGCGGGCTTGCTCCAGCGAGCCGTTGTGATTAATGCCGATCTCGGCAATGATGTAAACCGGTTCGCCGTCACCAATGGTGTGGCGTCCCGTCTTCACTGTGGCGGATTGTGTCATAATTACTATTCTCCCTAGGCGGCCGGCCCGGCGCGCGCAGCGATGATGAATTCGGCCAGGTCGCGAAACGCTCCATAGCCGCCCCGACTGGCGCAGACATAATGCGACACTTCGCGCGCGAACGGCGTGGCGTCGGCCGGACAGGCGGCCAGGCCGACCTGGCGCATGATCTCGACGTCGTTGGTGTCGTCGCCGATGTAGGCTATCTGCTCGGCTCTTAATCCCCGACGGACCAAGATTTCCCTCAGGGCGGCCGGCTTGTCCTTGATTCCCAGATGTAACTCGGTAATCATCAGTTTTTCGGCCCGGCGCTCCACTGCGCCAGACTGCTCGCCGGTGATGATGCCCACCTCGACGGCGGCGAACTGGCGCAGGCGTTCGACGCCCATACCGTCTCGAATCGAAAAGCGCTTCATCTCCTCTCCGGCGGAGGAGTAGTATACCCCGTTGTCAGTGAGGACGCCGTCGCAGTCGGTCAGCAGGAAGCGAATGGCGCGGGCGCGGAGTAATAGTTCATTGGTTGAATCCATGAGCCGGAGTATACCGTATTCAGTGGGTCAGCAATCCGGTGAGTCAGTCAGGTTGAATTCAGTGAATACCGACTGACCGCTCACCATGCCGTCCAACCGCCATCAACCACCAGATTGGCTCCGGTCATATAGGCTGAAGCGTCGGAGGCCAGAAAGACGAGCGCGCCCTGGTAATCGGTCGGTGCAGCCATGCGACCTAGCATCGTTCGTGCCGAATAATTATCGATGAAATATTCCTGCTGGTTGTTCTCGACGCCGCCGGGCGAGAGTGTATTGACGCGCACGCCGGCGTGGCCCCAATAGGCGGCCAGGAAGCGGGTGAAGGCGATCACCGCCCCTTTGGTGGTGGGGTAGGCGGGCGACTTGTAGAAGGGTTGGCGGCCGTCGGGCGTCAGGTAGAGCGACTGATCGGGGGCGACCATGCCGTAGGTCGAGGCGACATTGATAATGCTGCCCCGGCCCTGATCGGCCATCGGCGCGCCCAGGATTTGTGAGCACAGGAAGACGCCAGTCACGTTGACGTCGAGCGACTTTTGCCACATGGCCGGCGGGTAATTCTCGAAGCGCGATTGCTCGGCGGCCAGGGCGGGATTCTCGAACATATCATTGATGGCGGCATTATTGACCAGCACGTCGAGCCGGCCGAACCGGGCCAGCGCCGCGTCGCGCAGAGCGGTGATGGAGTCGGGAGCCGTCACGTCGAGCGCCAGGCCCAGCGACGGGCTGGGCAATGTGGCGGCGAATTCGGCCGAAGTCGTGGCGTCGAGGTCAGCGACGATGACGTTGGCCCCGTGGGCGGCCAGCGCCTCGCAATGCTTGCGTCCGATCAACCCCAGCGCGCCGGTGACGACGGCCGTCTTGCCGGCCAGCGAGAAGAGATTCCCTTCCATTAGTCCCCCTAGCGCCGGGCCGGCTTCAGATTGAAACTGTCTGTGCGTCGGAAGACCGGCTGGACGGGGCGGCCGCGCAGGCGCGATTCCAGTCCGCCATCTTGCAGCGCGCTCCTGAAAAGGGCCAGGACTTCGCCATAGGCCGCCAGCGTGTAGTCGAGGTCGGCCTCGGTGTGGCTATAGCACATATTGTGGAAGCCGGACCAGAGGATGCCGCGCTTGATGAGTTCCTGCTGCACGAACGATTTCATCAGCAGGCTTTGGCCGCCCTTGTCGTCGAAGACGATCAGGCCGCGGGCGGGGTGGCCCTTGCAGTGGGTCACGTCGCGGATGCCCAGTTCTGTGACGATGTCATTGTAGCCGTCCATCAGCTTTTGGCCCTTGCGGGCCAGGTCGGCGGGCACGTTCTTGTCGCGCAATTCGCGGATGGTGGCCCCGGCCGCGGCCAGCGACAGCGCCTCGCCGCCGAAAGTGGTGAAGAAAAAGACTTGTTCGTCGAGCAACGACATCACGTCGGCCCGCCCGGCGAGCACAGCGAGGGGCATGCCGTTGGCGATGGCTTTGGAGTAGCACGACAGGTCGGCCGTGACGCCAAAATATTCCTGCGCCCCGCCCAGCGCCCAGCGGAAGCCGGTCCACATCTCGTCGAAAATGAGCAGGCTGCCGTTTGCCTCGCAGGCCGCCTTCAGCCGGGCCAGAAAGTCGTCTTTAGGGAAGTCGAACGTCATCGGCTCCAGGATGACGCAGGCGGTGTCCCCATCAAGGGCAGCCATGACCGAATCCATATCGTTATAGTTAAAGGTATAAACAAGGTCTTTCACTGCCTGGGGCACGCCCAGATCGCGGGCGGTTATGCCGATGTACCAGTCGTGCCAGCCGTGATAGCCGCAGCAGAGCACCTTGTCGCGGCCCGTGTAGGCGCGGGCCAGACGGACGGCGGCGCTGGTGACCTCGGCCCCGGCCTTGGCGTAGCGTACGCTCTCGGCGTTGGGAATGACCTCGCGAACAAGTTCGGCGATCTCGACTTCCAGCGGGTGGATGAGCGGGAAGACGATCCCGTCCTCGAGCTGCCGGCGAATGGCTTCGTCGACTACCTCATAGCCGTAGCCGAGCGAGATGGGGCCGATGGCCATGTTGTAGTCGAGATATTCGTTGCCGTCCACATCCCATACGCGCGCGCCCTTGGCACGTCGTAGATACTTGGGGGCCACGCCGTCGACGTATTGCGTCGGCCCTTTGGCCAAGGTCTGGGCAAAGGCGGGCATGAGGCCCTGGGCGCGCTCGTAGAGCTTTTCCGATTCGGTGATAATGGGATAGTCCTGGTTCAATCGGACTTGATTAGGCATGTTATTTGTCCTTTATATGACCGGGGTTTCTTAACACGTGTGTGAGAATACGAGTCAGCAAACCCCTGTGATGGCGGTGATCAAGCGCGAGCCGGAACCCTCTCCAGTATTCGGGCCGCGATTTGCTCGCCGGTAAAGCCCTCGTACTGGAGGACATCATTGAGCAGCGCCGGCCGGAACCAGCGCTCGTCCAGGGCGAAGGGCAACACGTCGGCCGTTGCGCCGTGGCGCAGCAAGGTCTCGGCGACGATGGAGTAGAGCCCGCCGGTCAGAAAATGATCTTCCAGCGTGACCAGCAGATTCGTCTCGCGGGCGGCGCGCAACACGGCTTCTTCATCGATGGGTTTGGGCATGCGCACGTTGATGAGGCGGACCGACACCCCTTCGGCTTCCAGCAATGCCCTGGCCTCCCAGGCCTGGGCGAAGAGCATCCCGTAGACGAGAATGGCGACGTCCGACCCGTCCGATACCTGCTCGGCCCGGCCGATCTCGAAATCGGCGGCGTGGTCGACGACCGGCTTAAGGCTATTGTAGCGAATGTAGGTAGGGTTGGGGCTGTTGATGATGTGGGGCAGGCCCAGCAGCATATCCTGTTCGTCGGCCGGACAAAAGACGTGCATGTGGGGAATTCCGCGCATCAGGGCTACGTCCTCAATGGCTTGGTGGGTTGGGCCATTGCCGTCGGACAGGAAGCCGGGCACGCCGCCGACCAGCTTGACCGGCAGGTTGCCGATGCCCACGTCGGTGCGGACGAATTCAAAAGCGCGCAGAGTGAGGAACGTCGCCAGTGCGTGGAGCACGGGAATGCGGCCGCGCAAAGCGAGACCGGCGGCCGCTCCGACCATCGTCTGCTCGGTGATGCCGGTGTCTATGAAACGACCCGGAGCCAGATTCGGCAGGTTACGGATGGCGGCGCGATTTTCGGCGGTCATGACGATGATGCGCTCATCGCCGGCCATCATCTCCAGCAAGGTCTGTTCGTAATTCTTCATGATTTCTCCAACGAGAGAAGAAACCACAGATTACACTCAGTTCACGGATCGAAGAATAATTCTTAATCTGTGAAATCTGGGCCGTCTGTGGAGCTTCTTTATCTTACTATGAGTGCCTCGGATTCGATCTCGGCCCGGCGCACACCGTGCAGCTCTTCCAGTAACTGATCGACTTCGTCGTGGGTGAAGTTGCAGAACCAGCGGTCGGCGCGCTCCTGGATGCTGGGCAGCCCCCGGCCGCGCACGGTGTCGGCAATGAGCACGCTCGGCCGCCCGGCGGCAAACGGCACCTCGGCCAGCGCTTCATCCAGAGCGGTGAAGCTGTGGCCGTCTACTCGCTTGGCGTGCCAGCCGAACGCCTCAAATTTGGGGGCCAGCGGCTCCAGCGGTATCAAGTCTTCGGTGCGAATGTTGGCCTGGAAGTGATTGCGATCTACGATAAAGAGCAGATTATCGAGCTTGTAAGCTTGGGCCACCAGTATCGCTTCCCAGACAGAACCTTCGTTTAGCTCGCCGTCGCCGGTGATGACGACGATGCGATTGTCCAGACCCCGAAGCTTGCAATCCATCGCCACGCCGACGGCCACGGACGGCAGGTGGCCCAACGACCCGGAATGAAACTCGATACCGGGTATGTTGCGATTAGGATGCCAATAGATCGTATCGTTGGTTTTCAGGTGATTGCTCAGGCGCTTGGCTTCCATCCAGCCCAACTCCACGAATGTGCCGTAGAGGGCGGGCACGTCGTGGCCTTTCGACAAAAACAGATAGTCGCGGTCGGGGGCATCGAAATTGTGCGGCCCGACGTTGAGGAAACGGTTGTATAAATAGACGATGAGGTCGGCGCAGGACAGGGATGCGCCGGTGAAGCAGCCGCCATCCGTCGAAAGACGAATGATGTGCTCGCGGACGCGCAAGGCCATGTTTTCCAGTTCGTTGATATCTTCTTGGTTCATGTTTTTCTCTGAGGAACGGGGCTTCGCGGGAGTAGTCTTGTTCCTAATCGTTGACTCGTCGGGTTTGCACGGCCGACACCGTCTTGAGTTCGTCCATGTGATGGCGATACCAGTTGACTCCCGCGTAATGGCTATTGAGGGCCGCCACTTCCGGGTGTGATTTCAGAAAGCTTAGAATATCTTCCAGGCTAAACAACGGATCGATTTCGTATAGTGAGTCATAAATGGCGGCTATGAATCGGTAATCTTCTTCGTAGTCTATGGTCCAACGATGGCTCATGGAGTAGTCCAGTCCCGTGTCCCAGGTGACGTTACCGATGCGAAATCGGTCGGGATTTTCCCATAGGAAAGGCGTAGTATGCTCTCGTTCCAGCGGCCTCACGGCCTCGCGATGGGCGACCGTCAACGCCGCCATCGTCATGATCTCAACATCATTTCCATCGGGATAGGTGGCCGGGTGAAGATTGCTGACGTAGTCGAAGCGGTCGATATGATCCAGATAATAAGTGATGACCCGGTCGATGACGCGCGGGTCGATCAGCGGGCAGTCGGAGGGGATCTTGATGACCGCCGACGCACCGTACCGCTTCCCGGCCTGATAATGGCGGTCGAGCAGGTCGTCGGCGTCCCCCCGATAGCACGGCCAGCCTTCGGCGCGGCACAGGGCGGCCAGCGGATCGTCGGCCGTCTGGGTGGTCGTCGCCACCACGACGGTTTCGACCCGTTGGGCGGCCAACACGCGTTCCACCATGCGCGTCAGCAACGGCTGTCCTGCCAGAGGCAGCAGCACCTTGTCGGGCAAGCGCGTCGATCCGGTGCGGGCCTGGATGACGGTGACGATTCCGCCGCTAGGCTGGGTCATGAGTCAGGAATTCCTCCCAGCGGACGGGTTCACCCAACAGGATGTGGCGACAGACGCGGGCGATATTCTGGCCGGATACGCCGCCGTTTTGCATCGGGGCCAGGCGCTTGAGCATTTCCAGATCGAAGTAGGAGTGCACTTCCTTATTGAGGGCGATACCGGTGTAGACAACCGTTGAGTATTGGCAGATGAGCGCCTCGCAATTGGCTATCATGTGATCAATATTGCCGTCGGTATAGATCGGCACCTCGCCCACGACCTCGCGTATTTCGCGGGTGGCTCGCTCGAATTTCTCATTGGGATGGAGCTTGAAAATGATGGGCCGGCCGGCGGCAATCTCGACGATCCGGCGCAGATATTTCTTGCGATTGTCAAACTTGTACGTCTCACGCGCGTCGGATGTCGCCACCAGCACGTAATCGCGCAAGGGAAAGTCATTGTCCAGATAAGCGGCGCAGTTGTCGTAGTTAGGGATGCCGGTGACGACCAGCTTCTCCTGCTTGACGCCCTTACGGGTGAAGAAATCCCTGTACCCTTCGGAAGCGACGCAGAAATAGCGAAATTGATTCGACAAGCCGTTGGTTGACGTGCTGGCGAGATAGCGCGGCAGCTTGAAGCGCCGCACCAGGTGGTACATAAACCCTTCGGGATCGGTCATGCCTTCCTGGATGAGGATGAACGGCTTGTCGCGCAGATTCTTGGGGACGTACAGATCGGTCGTCGCCACGTAGAGGTCGTACTGTCGGGCCTGACCCCGATAATCGATGGGCAGGTTATGCAGCTTCAGATAGGCGTCTGTTTGCCGGCGAAAATTGCCGCCCAGGATGGTGAAGTTGAGAAGGTCGCTATTACTTGCCAGAATGTCGTACAAGCCGTCAGAGTAGAAGGGACTGAACCAACAGTCGAATTCGTCCTGTAGGTGGCAGGCGACCGCATGCGTCATGCGCGTCATGTTCAGCGATCCGCCGATGAAGAGGATTCTCTTGCGTACCATAACCGCGTTAGTTTACACTCATGACGAGGGGATTCCAACCCAGCGCGCCGGCGCCTGGTTGCCTGAAGCTGACAGCACGGCCGCGTGCTATACCTCCGGTTGCGGGGCCGACGGCGTTTCCAGCGATTTCTGGTTGATGCGATAGAAGCCTTCGGCATAGGCAAAGCCAACTCGCTTACCTGCTTCGGCCGCCCATTCGCGGAGCATGTCGGCCGGATCCCATCCATTGAGTTGGCTGACGTGTCGCTTCAGTGCCTCTATCTTGAGATCGATCGTGTCGCTGATGTCGACGAAGTAATTGACGCGCTCGCTGAAGGTGATGAAAACGTAATCGACCTTGTGGCCGGACAGTCCCTCGGCGGCTAAATCGGGGTAGAGCAGATCCATCTCGGCCGCGGGGAAGATGGCATCGAGGGCGGCCGTTCCGCCGGCGCGATGATCGGGATGGTTGATGTAATTGTCGCTGGGGAAGAAGTTGGTAGGGTCGGTGCATACCACGGCATCTGGCCTGTAGTGGCGAATCAGGCGCACCAGATCCTTGCGCAACTCGAGCGTTGGTTGCAAAAACCCGTCGTGGTAGCCGAGGTACACGCACTCCGCACCGGCGACTTCTCCGGCGGCCGTCTGTTCCGCGCGCCGAATTTCGGCCAGCTTTTCAGCGGTCATGCCGTCGTCGTGGCTGCCAACGTTGCCGTCGGTAATGAGCACGTAGATCACGCGACTGCCGGCCCGCGCCCACTTGGCGGCGGTTCCAGCCACGCCAAACTCAATATCGTCCGGATGGGCGAAGATGAACATCGCCGTCTGGGGAATATATGCAGCAGTCATATTTACCTCTCACAGAGGAGTTCGGCTCCACGAACGGAAACCGACCCGTCTCAATTCAGTATGATGGACCGTGGATAATGCGCGATGATGCGGGCTCCGTCAAGCGAATCCCGTTATCTGACAGCCGGGCATTCTGACTACGGAACCAGGGTAACCGTTCCAAACAGCGACCGGTCAAACTCATTGATGCGATCCGGCTCCAGGGCGGCGAGTGCGGCATAGACGCGGGCAACGTCGGCCCGCAACCCGGCCACGTCTACGCTCCGGCACACGTCGGGCAGCGGATCGAGCCACTGGCGCACGCGCAACAGCATTTTGACCGCGCCGCGGTAATTGCCTTGCTCGATCTGGTAGTAGGCGATGCCGATCTGCAGGATGCCCCGGTAGAGATCGCGGCCGGCGCCTTCATCGACAACCCAAGCCTCCTCCAGCAAGTCGTGGGCTGGGTAATATTCACCCTGGTTGAACCGCTCGATACCTTGGCGGGCCAACGCGGCCAGCGGTTCGGCGCAGGCGGCACCGAGGGCCGTGTGGTCGGGGATGCGCGCGTAGCGTTGAAACAGGGCGGGCATGTCGGCCGTGAAGCGCGAGCGAGCCAGCACCACGTCTGCCCCAACGCTTTTGGCCGCGCCCATCGTGGCGACGTCCTGGTGCGAGCCAAAGCACATGACCGGGATGCGGCGAGTGGCGGCAGCCGACTTGAGAGCGGCGATCCATTCTCGCCAAGGGATGGCGGCATTGTTGAGGTCGAACAGCAGCAAGGCCGGTTGCCATAGGGTCACCTGCTCAAATAGGCGACCTTCACGCCCGCGCAGTAGCTCGCCGGGCGTCTCCGGTACGCGCTGGGGGACGAGCGAACCAAGCTGGTCGGCCGATTCGATCCAGATGATCCGGTAGCCGATGTGCTCAGCAACCTTGGCAATCCGCATCGTAAACATGAGGTCGGCGACGAAGGCGACGATCAGGGGCGTGGTGGCAGGATCAGTCATGGGTGGATGGTGTAGCTTAACAATCTCGGTGAGCAGGCGAGGCTATCTCGCGCAGGTTGGAGTATAACCCGGTTTGGCGGATCTGTTGAATTCATTAAGACGGCCGGGCTGCGCTATAATCTCCTTGCCGGGCGGACGGCATGATCATTGCCAGCTCTTGATTTGGAAACCATCCGCTTGTAGAGGTGCCGCAGTTGACTGAACAACCCGCCTATACTCGTGTTACCTTTAACTCCTTGGCCGACCCCGCGGCCGTTGTCCAGGCCGGGGCGTCCCGGTTCACGATCCTTACGTCGCGGCTGATTCGTATGGAATACTCGCCCGACGGCCGTTTCGAGGATCGTCCCAGCCAGGTCTTTTGGCATCGCCGCCAGCCCGTTCCCCACTATCAGATCGAGCCAGACGGCACCAGTCTTATCCTGACGACCGACCACTTGCGTCTGGAATATGCTGGAGGAGACGCGCCTTTTGCTCCCGATACCCTGACCGTTTCTTTGTTGCCCAACGGGCCGGTCTGGCGCTATGGCGACGTGGCCGCCGGGAACCTGTTGGGCACAGCGCGCACGCTGGACAAGGTCAGCGGCAGCACGAAACTCGAGCCGGGCCTGCTATCCCGCGACGGGTGGACGGTGGTCGATGACAGCCGGACACTCGTGTTCGACGAGTCGGGTTGGCTGGCCCCACGGGAGATGGCGCCCGGTTCTCACGACCTTTACTTCTTCGGCTACGGCAGCGATTATCGGGAAAGCTTGTGCGCCTACCGGTCGGTGAGTGGCGGCGCTCCCTTGCTGCCCCGCTGGGCTTTGGGCAACTGGTGGAGCCGCTATTGGGAATATTCTGACGAAGACCTTCGACAGTTGATGACCGAATTTCGCGACCACGATGTGCCGTTGTCGGTATGCATTGTGGACATGGATTGGCATCTGGTGAATGTGGGCGAGGGCATCAGCGGTTGGACCGGCTACACGTGGAATCCGGCGCTCTTTCCTGACCCTCCCGGTTTTATAGACTGGTTGCACGCGCAGGGGCTGCGGACGGCGTTGAATTTGCATCCGGCGCTGGGGATACGGCCGCATGAGGCCGCGTATGCCGTCATGGCCGGCCGGCTGGGCATCGATCCGCAGGAAGGCCATTCAATCCCGTTCGACATCGCCAACCGGCGATTTACCGACGCCTACTTCGAGGTCCTTCACCATCCCCAAGAGGCCATAGGCGTCGATTTCTGGTGGATGGATTGGCAGCAGGGCACGCAAACGACCATTGCCGGACTGGATCCGTTGTGGTGGCTCAATCATCTGCATCACTACGATTTGGCGCGAGGTGGCAAGCGGCCGTTTATCTTCTCGCGATGGGGTGGCTTGGGCAATCATCGCTACCCGATTGGCTTCTCCGGCGATACGGTCGTTTCCTGGGAATCGCTGGCCTTCCAGCCCTATTTCACGGCCACGGCAGCCAACGTCGCCTACGGTTGGTGGAGTCACGACATCGGCGGGCACATGCAGGGTATCGAAGACCGCGAACTGTACACGCGCTGGGTGCAGTTTGGCGTCTTCAGCCCGATTTTCCGGCTGCATTGCACCAAGAACCCGTTTCACGAGCGGCGGCCGTGGGGCTACGACGCCGAAGTCTTGCGCGTTACACGCGATGTGATGCAGCTGCGGCACGCGCTGATCCCCTATCTGTATGCGATGGCCCGCCTGGATGAGACCGCGGGCATCACCTTGGTCCGGCCGATGTACCATGACTATCCCGCCCGGGATGAAGCCTATGCCTGTCCGCAGCAGTATTTGTTCGGCGCCGACTTCATCGTGGCTCCCTATACGGAACCGGCCGACCCCGATACACGATTGTCCCGGCAGGCCGTCTGGATGCCGCCGGGCGACTGGTATCATTTTTTGTCCGGGGAGTATTTTCGGGGCGATGCCTGGTATACATGTTACGGCAGCCTGGACGACATTCCCATCTTCGTGCGGGCGGGAGCTATTGTGACTCTGGGGCCAAAGGCCGGCTGGGGTGGTGTGGATAATCCGGCTGAGTTGCATGTCCACGTCTTTGCCGGAGAGGACGGCCGCTTCGTCCTCTACGAAGATGACGGCCAGACGACCGCCCACCGGGAAGGAGAATTCGCTCTCACACGCTTTGAGCAGCGATGGGACGACGGCCGCCTTCGGATAACCATCTCGCCGCCTGGCGGCGATCATTCGTTTGTGCCCGAATTGCGAACTTATGTCTTGCATATCCACGGGCTTGCGGTGCCGAATAGCGTCTCGCTGGTGGTTGACGGGGATTCTCAGAGCCGAGCCTATGATTATGACGTTACGGGGGAGATTTGCCGCGTCGAACCGCTGATGCTGCGTTCCGGCGCGCACGCGCGAATCACCATTTCGTTTGCCGCGGGCGCAACCCCTCTCTCTCGTCGCGACCGCACTCAGGAGAAGCTGCACGACATGATCGCCGCATTTCGGATGGATTCGCTGGCTAAAATGTGGCTCGTTTCCCGTGTGGCAGAGGTAGGCGAAAATCCGGAACGGTTGGCCGACTTCGGCATCGATCTGGCGCCCTCGCAAATGCGTGCCCTGTTGGAGGTTACGCAGGGAGTGGGGGTACATCTGGTCGTGGATAAGTCTGAACCGTACCTGTTGGTCGTATGGAACAACCGCGGCCTGAGCGGCTTTCGACATCATTTCGCCCAGTTGCGGCCGGAAAAATGGTTTGTTCGGGAACGGTTCGGTTCTTCGGTCGGAACCACGCCCGGTTTTCGAGCCGTTCGTCCGGAAGGGGAAAGGTGGCGCCTGTCCGTGGATTATTTCGGGTTGCATACCCTATCCTTTGGCGGTCGCGGCCGATCGGATTGATCTTTTTTCAGGGTATAACTATAATTCATGCGTTAAGCATCAGACACGATTCAAGCGCAACGCGACTTCAATAAATTGATTACCGTGATATTTTGCTTCGGAAACACGCACCCGGCGACCGTATGGTCTGGGCACCGGGGGATTGAATAGCCTTGTCTGTCTCCCTCTCGGAGCCGCCGAGTTATTACCCTACACTCTCTTCACGGCAGCCAGCGGCCGACTTGCACGAGGGCGAGTTTACGTCCACAGGCGTAAACTATTTCATGTTTCTTTTCTCTAGTTCTACATCGGTAGCCGGGACTGCCTGGTCATGATGACGGCCCTTATCGCATTTGTCACCATCAGTTTGATGATCTTTCTGACCGGGTTGTACGTGGCGGCCGAGTTCGCCACTGTCTCGGCCCGACGCACGAAGATCAGCCAGATGGCGGCGCAGGGCGACTCGTTATCCCGCATGCTCCTGCCCATCCTGGAGGATAGTACCAAGCTGGATCGGTATGTTGCCGCGTGCCAGGTTGGTATCACTATCACCTCTTTGGTGCTGGGCGCATACGCGCAGAGAGCGATAGCCACCCGGTTGGCCGGCCCCTTAACCCAACTGTTCGGCACATCCCTGTCGCCGGAGGCGGCCGCGCGCCTGGGACATTCCGCGTCGATCATGGGCATCCTCATTTTCATCACGGCCCTGCAAGTGATATTGAGCGAGCTTTTCCCCAAATCGCTCGCTATCCAGTATCCGGAGGGCGTTGCCCGCGCTCTCGTCTGGCCGATGCGCATTTCGTTGGCGTTGTTCGCCGTTCCAATCTGGATTTTTAACGGCAGCGCGAACGTGCTCTTGCGCCTGGCGGGTCGTAATACACGCGACGCGGTCGGCCGCGCTCATTCGCCGGAAGAGATCGAACTGTTGGTGACCGAGAGCCATGAGGGCGGCTTACTCGACGACAACGAGCGCCGCCTGCTGCGCAATGCCTTGCGCATGCGCGATTTGACGGCGCGGCAGGTGATGGTGCATCGCACCCGGATCGTCGCCGCCCGACTCGACACCGGGGCCTACGACCTGATGCAAATCGCCATCGAGGGTGGTTTCTCGCGCATCCCCTTGTATCGGGACTCGATTGATGAGATCGTCGGCTTTGTCCACGTTAAGGATGTCTTTCGTATCCACAGTCAGGGCATCAACGAGGTCAGCAGCGTCATTCGCGACATAGTCTACGTGCCGGAGACACTGCCTATCAATGACGTATGGGACCAGCTCGACCTGCAAAATCGTTATCTGGCTGTCGTCTTCGATGAATTCGGCGGCACTGCCGGCCTATTGACCCTGGAAGATTTGATCGAAGAGATATTCGGTGAATTACAGGACGAATTCGACGACGAGGCGGCCATTATTGCCCGCGATAAAGAGGGCCGCATCTATCTGCGCGGCGACCTGCTGATATCCGACGTGAATGAGTACCTGGAATTGGAACTGCCCGAGGAGACGGCCGACACGCTGAGCGGGCTGGTCTTTAGTCTCCTCGGCCGTCCGCCGGTTGAGGGTGATGAGGTGCGCTTCGGAGACGTGGTGATCCACGTTGAGACGATGGAAGACCTGGGCGTGGGCGAATTATCCCTGATACTACCGCCTAGTGATGCCGACGCGCATTTCACGGAATGGGATATGGCCGACCATGATTAGGCTTGTTCTGTTGGGTTTGGGGCTGCCTGGCGTCGGTCTGTTCTTCGCCGCCCTGACGGCCGAGGAGGCGCTGCCATCGGCGACTGTCTTGATCGTCCCCTCCCTTATTATCCTGCTGCTGGTGATCATCAACGGCGTTTTTGTGGCCGCGGAGTTCGCCATCATCGGCGTCCGGGATACGCAGATGGAGCAGCTGGCGGATGAGGGCAATAGTATCGCCGGGAATGTGTTGCAAATCCTGGAGTTACGGCCGCGCCTTGATCACTATATCGCCACCGCTCAGTT
The DNA here is from genome assembly GCA_017983515.1 of Promineifilum sp. Taxonomy (GTDB): domain Bacteria; phylum Chloroflexota; class Anaerolineae; order Promineifilales; family Promineifilaceae; genus Promineifilum. The sequence continues at coordinate 22,545 of JAGOBF010000018.1, forward strand.
AGGCATCACGCTGGCCTCTCTGGGGCTGGCGATGTATGGCGAGCCGGCCATCGGTCATTTTGTCGAACCCTATCTGGAGGCGGTGGCCGGCCTGACCCCGTCGGCCGCGGCGACTGTCAGTTATATCGTCGCCCTCTCGCTGCTTACCTATCTCCACGTCGTCGTCGGCGAGATGGTGCCGAAGGCTCTGGCCCTGTCGAACCCTTCGGCCATGGCGCTGACGCTCGACGGATTTATGCGCTTTATCGGTGGAGTATTTGGCGTACCTGTAAGACTGCTCAATAACATCGGCAATCTATTGCTGCGCCTTTTCCGCATTCCACCGGCTCATGGACATGAGCGTCTTATGGCGGCCGAGGAGCTGGAGTTGATCGTCGCCGAGAGTGCCGAGGGCGGCCTGATCGAGGACGACGAGCAAGAGATTATCCGCAATATCTTTGACTTCAGTGAACGTACTGTCGGTCAGGTGATGACGCCGCGTCGCAAGATACAGGAAATCTCCGTCGACTGCGACCAGGAACAGTTGATACGCATTGTCACTGAGAGCCGCCACAGCCGGTTCCCCGTGTATGGTTCGGACTTTGACCACATTGTCGGCATCCTGCACCTGAAAGATCTGATCCGGGCCACGTTACGGCCAAATGGCCCGTTTGACCTGCGCCTGATCCTGCGCACCGCTCCGGAAGTGCCGGAGGATTATCGCGTCGATCGGTTATTGGCTGCGTTCAAGCATGAAAGACTTCACATGGCGATCGTGCGCGACGAGTTCGGCGGCTTGGCCGGCGTCGTCACGTTGGAAGACCTTGTCGAAGAGGTTGTCGGAGAGGTACGCGATGAGTTCGACGTCGAGGGTGAGCCTTACCATAAAGTCGGGCCGGGCGAGCTGGAGGTCTCCGGCGACTATCTGCTGGACGATCTGGCCGACGACGTTTATTTGGGCGAAGAGGACGAATTACCGCAGGTAGAGACGATCGGCGGCCTGATTGTCGCCCTGTTGGGACGGCCGCCGGTGAACGGTGATGTAGTAACCTTCCAGCGAGATATTCGCCTGACTGTTTTAGATATCGACCGCCTCGCCATCACTCGCGCCCGGGTGGAGTTTCCTTCCGTGAATCGGACCGCCGGTGATGGAGAAGGCGAAGATAAGGAAGAAGAGTGAGCGAGCGGTCATTTTGCCGGCTCCTCATAATCGTTAAGGAGTAGAGTTCTTATGGATACGTTAATGACGATCCACGGCGAGATTAGATGGTTGGTTGTCCTGGTGGCCGCCGTCGTTGTCGTTAAGTTTGTCATCGGCTGGCTGGGCAAGCGGCCCTATGCCGCCATAGACAGGACCTTGTTGATGATATTCACAATCCTGCTGGACATTAATGTCCTGCTAGGTCTGATCCTGCTGTTTTTTGGCGGCGGCTTCAGCGGGCCGCGACTGGAACACGCGACGACGATGATCCTGGCCGTCATCGCCGCCCACATGAGCGCCATGTGGCGCAATACGGCCGACTCATCTATCAAGTATCGCAATCAGATGCTAATGGTTGTGCTGGCGTTGGTATTGGTCATCTTCGGCGTGCTCAGGTTGCGCGGCGGCTTCATGTTTTAAGGCTAGACAGTTATCCCGGAGCACGGCGCATTTCCACAGACCGGGCATCCGGGATAACTGCTTTTCATCCTCATCGTCCTCTTTCTCTAATTTAACTGATAAAGCTCGCCGAATTTCGCGCGAGCATAGCGTATAAAAGCGTCGTGGCTCAGCGGTTGCCCGGTCACGCGCTGAACGAGCTCCCCGGGGGTGAATTTCTTGCCGTGCTGGTGGATGTTCTCGCGCAGCCAGGTCAACAGGGCGTGGGTCTTTCCGGCCTCAATCTCTTCGGCGATGGCCGGATTTTGGGCGACGGCCGTCTCGTAAAACTGCGTGCCGTAGAGGTTGCCCAGGGCATAGGTGGGGAAGTAGCCAAAGCCAGGCCGCGACCAGTGGACGTCCTGCAGACAACCCTCGGCATCATTGGGCGGCGTGATGCCGACCAGCGACTGCATCTTGTCGTTCCAGGCCGTTGGCAGATCAGCTACGGCCAGGTCGCCATTGAGCATGGCCTGCTCCAACTCGAAGCGCAAGATGATGTGGAAGTTATAGGTCAGCTCATCGGCCTCAACGCGAATCAGCGAAGGCTGAGTCTTATTGATGGCCTGATAGAAGTCCTCGGCCGTGTTCTTGCCCAACGCTTCCGGGAAGTACGATTGCAGCTTTGGGAAATGGGCCCGCCAGAAGCCCCGGCTGCGGCCGACGATGTTCTCCATCATCCGTGATTGCGACTCGTGGATGCCCAACGATGTGCCGCGCGCCAGTGGCGTCCGTGCCAGATCGGCATGTGTGCCCTGCTCATACATGGCGTGGCCGCACTCGTGGAGCGTGCCGAACAGCGAAGGATTGAGGAAATCGGGATACCAGCGTGTGGTGATGCGGGCATCGTTGCGGCTGAAGCTGGTGGCAAAGGGGTGGACGACCGTGCCCAGGTGGCCGCGGTCGAAGTCATAGCCGATGGCCTCGGCGATATAGCGGGCAAACGCTTTTTGCTTGTCCACGTCGTAAGCGCGGTGGACGATGCTGTCATCGAGTATGACCCGGCTGGAATCGATGGCTTCGCGCAAGGGGATCAACTCCGCCTTCAGGGCGTCGAAGATGGCCCGCACATCTGCCGTCTTCATATTCGTCTCGTACTTGTCGAGCAGGGCGTCGTACCTTTCGTCTTCGTAGCCGTAATAGTCGGCCATCTCCTGGCACAACTCGACGACCTGCTCCAGCCAGGGTTGGAAGCGCGCGAAATCATTCTCGGCCCGCGCGCGCACCCAGGCTTCGCGTGCCTGCCCGCCGACGGCCGATGAGCGCGCGACGTAGTCGGCCGGCAGCTTGCGGGCGTCGGCGTAGTTACGCTGAAGCAGCCGGATCAGGGCGGCCTCGTTGCTCTCATAGGGCGCACCGTCCAGTTCGGCCGCAGCGTTCTCGATCAGCTCGCCCATTTCATCGGCGGTCGACATGCGGTGAATAAGGCTGCTCATGGTGGTCATCTGGGCGATGCGCGCGGGCGCACCGGCGCGAGGCATGTTGACCTCGCGATCCCAGGATAGCAGCGCCGCCGCCTTGTTCAGGTCGTCCAGTTCATTGACGCGCTCGGTCAGTTTTTCGTAATTTGTGGGCATCGTTCTAACTCCAATTCCTGGTAAATTCATGAGGCGTGAGCAAACATCGGTGTGACAACAGCCCTCCACAGGGCATGGCAACTTTACAAACTGCACGGGAAAAGGCAAGCGAACGGAGGGCCGAATAAGAACGCGGCCGCAAAAGAAGCACCGTGATGAAGAGGGTGGAATGCCGGAGCCGGTTGACAGACGGCAAGGTCGAACGGTTCTAAAGGATGGGGAGAGACGCGAGGAAAATTAAACCTTCGGACAACGGAAGGCGATAGGGCAGGTCCCATATTTGTAACATCAAGTAATCGGCGATGGCCCACAGACCGAAACAGCCGACGGCAAAAAGGACAATCGCCAGGGCTATGGCCAATAGCAGGCACGTTTGGGCACAGCCAACCCCGCCTGCGGGCAGCGTCCGCACCTTAGAACCAGGCGCGTTGGGAATCGGTCGGGCGGGGTGGGGATCGACGTGCGAGCGCCCGGGTTCCTGCGTAATGACGCGCGGCCGATGACTGGATGGCTCCTGGTTGGGCCGTTCCCTGCGCCGCAGCACGACCGGCGTGCCGATGGCGCCTTCGCCGCGACAGCCATAGGCCGTGCATTTGTTGTCATTGGCCTGCCAACAGCGCACGTGATGGCGGCTGCCGTCGTCGGGACAGATAACGATCTCGTCACCGGCGGCGAACTCCTGTTTACAGAGGGCGCAGGTCTGCCCCAAAAACGTGGAGGTTTCGCCGATGTGATGGGCGCGAATCATTGGCTTTCGCTGGGGGCGATAAGACCCAGCCCGTTGCTAGGGATTGATCTTGATTTGATCGAGCAGCCAGCGCCAGAAGCGCTCGAAAAGCGTCATACTGCGCACCTGGCGGCGCTGCTCTTCCTTGAGCCGGCGATTGCGGGCGTTGGTGGAGGGGCGGCCGTTGGCGGAATGGGCCGGCAGGTCGGTGTATTTGACCTTGAGCACCGGCCGGGTATCGAGGCCGTGGACGTGGAACTTGGTGCTGCCACATCCTAGCACGGCGCACTTGGCGCCGCTCTGTTCCCAGCAGGCGCGATGATAGAGCGTGCCGCACTGGTCGCAGATGATAGGCACGAGCGCCGCGCCGTCGACGTGGTCCTCGACCGCGCTGCCGCATATCGGACACGACAAGCTCAACTGATTGGCTTCAGAGATGTCGTTGTCCGTGATGCGAATCAGGGGTAACTCTTGTTCTTGCATGAATCCATACTCGGAAGCAGAAAATCGGCCGTTCCGATTGCCAAAATCGCCCGCTGATGTGGGGTGATGATCGCCTTCCGCTTCAAGATTCTGATTATACCTCATTTTCGGACTCTCGTTTCAAGCCGGCCGTTCTCTCAGACAGCTACCAGGAACCGTCCATCCAGGCCGGCCACAGAAAATCATAGCGATTGACCTTGGTGCGCTGGCGGTTCCAACAGAAAAAGCCGCTGGTGCGCGCGCGCGGATCGAGGACGTAGGCTACGTGCCAGAGCTGGGTGAAGAAGTTCTGATGAATGAACAAGTCCATCCCCGACAGGAAAATGCCGAAGCCGGGATGGGTATGGTACCAGCCGACGATGAAGGCGCTTTCGTCGGGGTAACGTTCCCAGAGTGTGTCGGTCATGTAGCGCCAACTTTCGGGCGTATAGGTCACGCTGGCCCCTTGCATGACAGTATGTTGGGCAATGATGCTGTCGATGACGTGGACGACGTAGCGGCCGTCTGGCTGTTTCTCTGGTTGGCGGCCGACCATGACCCCGGCCACCTCGCGATCCAGACTACTGAGAGCGTGGGCCTGCATGGCCCGCAGCGGAGCTTCGTCGAGAAGTATGTCCACCGCCGCGCCGCTTGATTCGGCCAGAGGCAACCGCCCGCCGGCCACGCGCACGCGAGCCTGGCTGGGGATGATATGGGGCGGCACTGGCTTGGCGACGGTGATGGGGACCGGCTCGGCCGCTGGTTCGGGCGCAGCGGTCAGGGGCGGTTCGGGCTTGGCCGGCTCTATCAGCGGTTCATCCGCGTGTTCGGGCTGTGGGTCGTCCGACGCGGCTGCTTCCGCTGGGTCTTCACTGGCCGCACTTTCGAGCGGCTCTGCGAGTCGTGGGGCTAACACGATGGCCTGATTCAGCCAGTCCTCGATCTCATCCGCAGCCTGGCCCTGGTCATCGAGGGCGGCGACGCGGACGATAACCTGCTCATCCCGGCGCAGGTCGAGGAGCGAAATAGCCTCATAAGCATCCCATACGTCGGCTTCCAGCGCCTCGGCATAAGCACTCAGCTCGGCCAGCGTGCAGGCCGCCAGGGGCTTAACCTTATCGCCGAGCGGAATTTTGTCGGCCGGCGCCAGGGTGACGACGGCCGTTACCGTCTCGGGCCGGCCGGGCAACGTTAGAGAGATTTGGGCCACGTAGGTGACGTTCGTCTTGTCGGTCATAATTTTTAGGGCTGCCCGGCATTCACCGGAGTCAGATTGACGTTGACAATGCACGGGCTGCTGTTTGCCAGGCGGATATTATTCAAATCAACAGGTGACAGGCGCGCTTCATAGCTCCCGGCCGGAAATTCACTGGTTTCCCAATTGGCTAACAGACCAAGAGATGTATCGCGCCGCGAACGGTCGATCAGGTTCCACTCGGTATCGCCGGTCGGCCGGACTTCGATCTGGTAGCGGCGAGCCTCCGGATAGTCAGCCGTGCCGATGATTTGCAACGTCGAGCCCGCGGCATAAGCCTGGCCGTTCAGGGGCGTCAGAATGCGCAGACGCGGATCGGGGCAGGTGAGCGCGTTGCTATCGGCCAGCGACACCTGGGCCAGGTTAAGGACTGTCGTCTCCAGCAGGCTGACCCGTCTCTGAAGAGGAAGAACGCCGCCGACGATTAAAAAAAAAGACAGCATTAGCGCCGCTGCCGAAGCGGCCAGCCCCAACTCGCGGCCCGAAAAGCGCGGCCGTCCGCTGCGGGCCAATACCACGCGGCTATCTGCATCGCTTGGCGTCTGCAATTCATACGGCTGATCCCAGACTGACGAGCGGACGACCCGCCAGGGGGTCTGAGTGTCTGGCTGCCGTTCTGGTAATTCATAGAAGCCGCCCAGGGGAGACAAGACGCCCCCCACCCAGCCGAAAAAGGCTGCCTCGTCGCGGATGGGATCAACGACCAGACCCACGTGCCACGGGAGAGTGAAAGCTGCCGAATGAACGACGACGTCGTCGCTCGAATAGAATACACCCAGATCGGGGTGAGTGTGGAACCAGCCGATGATGTCCAGATTGCTGTAATGGGCAGTGCGGTCGCGGTGCAACTTCGACCATGAGTCGGCCGAGAAGGTGAAATGAACTGGCCCGTGGTCGGCGCTCGTTGCTGGCACAGCGGCCTTGACCTCGACGATCACGCTGTTCTTGTAGCGGTAGGTGTGGCCCAATAGCGCGCCGCCCAACTCGCACCTGGTATCGCTGCGACTGTGGGCGACGACTTGCAGCAGGGCCGTCTGATGCATCAGGACGATCGGTTGGCCCTCGACCGGCGCGTCGCCGTGCGCCAGCCACTCTCCGGGTGGGGCGGGTGGTTGACGGAAGGGCAGAGCCGCCATTGCCTCGCGGTGGGCGGCCGGCGTTTCCACGCGCACCGATTCGCCGCGCGTCGTTGCATCCGCCGGCGGGGGTGACGCTTTGTCGCGTTTATCCGAATTTGATGCCGAGGTCATCTGAATCCTCGTCGCCAATGACGATCATGTCGGCCACGGACTGGCCCTTGAGTTCCCGGCGATCGATGGGGAAGAGCGATTTGCGCTGGATAGCCCAGGCGGCCGCCTTGGAATTCATCGGGTCGCGTGGTTCATAGTTCTTGTACTGGATCATCTCTCCAAGGGTCAGGAGTAGTTCGTCCAGCGTTTTGGCCGGCCACCATGCGCCGATACACACCGCGCCGGTGACGTGGATATTGGGATGAAAGATGGGCGACACCCATTTGAGCTGGGGCTGTTTCAACGGGTATTCCGCGTGCAGATAGATTGTCACATCGTGCTGCTCACGGTAGATAGGTTGATTGGCCCCGGAGATGCCCTCTACACCCTTGCAGGTGAAGCGGATCAGGTATTTCTCCGGCGGGTCGCCCTCAGTCCTGATGATATGAATAAAATCGCTCCGATTCGCCAGATCGCGCACGCGCTGATAGTCGTTGCGCAATCGGGTTTCACGAATGTCAAAGGACATGATTGCTCCTGCTTCGATTCATGTTCAAATGCCCTTCGCGGCGCTTACCGAAACCGGTGAACTCCGGAAGGGCATTCTCAGTTACACAACTAAAGATAGACCCGGCAGGCCGGCGAGAAACATACCGGTCAGACGGAATGTCGCACAACGACGGGTCAGGTCTTTTCTTATCCAATCCACTTAAGTCGGATGAAGGCGCTGGAAACTGTGGACAGAATGATTGCCGCAGTCCCACCTAACACTTCGTTCGTCAGCCGGCCGTTACTTCGGGGAACAGGCTGAGGATGTCGTCTTCCTTCACACTGGCATCCCGCAACGATTCCTCGTCGCCGAGACGCTTGCCGGAAGAGCGATGATCCAACCGGTAGGTGATCGGATTCGCGCCCTGCGTCGTCGGCAGACCCATCTTGCTCACTAGAGCGGGGATCAACCGGCGCATCGGAACGTCGTCCGGCAACTCGACCGGGGTCTTCTTGGATCCGGTGGGATCATAAATGATTACTTTTGTACTTGCCATCTTCTTAAAAGCCTCCATCAATATTGTCGTAACACATTACGCAAAAAGGTTGTTGCGGTTGCAGCCGCTTGATCCGGTTCCAGCCGGGCGGGCCGCCGCATGCTCTGAGATCAAGCGAACTGCAAAAAGGTCGCCTTGTCTCCCGTTAACTCATAATAAACCCGTTCGCTGCCGTTGCGCGCCCGGATGATGCCGAGCGGCGGCACGTCGATCTCGGCGAACGTGCGCTCCAGGAACGTCTCTTCGCCGGTGATGCGATGGGTCATGCGCATCTCGCGCTTGGCGCCACAGACTGGGCAGACGGCCGCATCCTCGTAAAGGCGAGCCATCCGCTTAAAGATCGGCTCTTCATTGCCGCAAGAGTCGCAGACCATTGCGATGACCAGTTCGCTGTCGAACTCCAACACGGCCTCCGGGCCGAGCCGTTCTCGAGCCGTCGCCAGCAGGTCGGCCAGTGTGGTTTCGGCGGCCGAGGCCTCTGGCAGCTCGATAATCGGCTCCAGTCGGGAATGACTCATGCAAAACTCTTTCACCGGATATTCCGTCAGATAGATGTCGTTTGTTAAGCCGTTGATCATCAATGCCTTACCGGGCAGCACTTCCATGTTGTGTATCAGCTTTAGTGCCTCTTGGGTCTGGAAAGCGGCTACGATCGACGCGCTGGTGGGCGTCGTCGGCACTTTGCCCATCAGGATATCCTGCCGCGCAAGAAGCGGGCAGGAGTAGCGCAGATTGATGATCTGATAGTCCAGGTCGGTCAGGGTGCATTCGTAGCACGCGCCCTCGCCGGGGCGAAAGACGCGCACGATGCCCATCAACTCCTGAATGGCCCCATCAACCCACGGCCGATCGATGGCCCAGCTGAAGCGATTGATCGACAGGCGCGCCTCGCGATTGTCGAGGCAACCGACGATGGCATCGACATGGCGAAAGACGCCCAGCCCCATCTCATAATTAATGTCCCCGTGCCAAGCTTTGACCTTGACGTCGGGGTTGATAGCCTTGACCGCCTCGGCCGCGGCATCGACCTTGCGCCGGCCGCGGTCGGTCGTTCGAAAGAGGATCGACCGGCTGAGATTGCTGTCCTCGATGGTGTCGAAGTCGGCGATCAGGATGTTGCCGATGCCCATCAGGGCCAGATTCTTGATGACCTCGTTGCCCAACGCGCCCGCGCCGATGACCAGCACGGTCGCTTTGCGCACAACTTCCTGCTGCCACCAACTGATGTAGCCGAAGGTGTGATAGCGGTCGCTATCGGGGTCGGTGATAATTATCGTTTCCGTATCCGTCATTGTCTCCTCAATTCACCCTCGTCAGACCGGTTTGGTCAACGTGGCGATGAAGTTTTGCGTCACAATTAATTGGCCTTCGGGCGCATAGGCGATGCCGATGCCCACGTGGGTCCACACCGGATTCAGGATGTTGCCCCGGTGGTTTGTCAGCCGCCGCGGCTGGTTCATGAAAGCCGCGTGCACTTCCTGTGGGCCCCGCTCGCCATGACTGGCCGGGCCATAAATGACGCCGATGTTCTCGCCGCAGGCCAGATAGCTGATACCCTGACGATCCAGCCGATTGGCGACGGTGACGCCCTCCGGCGTTGCGTGGGCTACATAGCGGCGCTCGAGCATGTCGTTGGCATGGAGCCGGGCTGTTCGCGCCAGCTGCGGATGCCATTGGAGTGGCCCACGCCCCAACCACTTGGGAACATGCTCAGCCCGCGCCTGATTCACCATGATAAAGACCATTTCTTCCAGCGGTCGGACGACTTCCTCCCCTGCGGGTTGGAAGGCGGCGATGTCGTCGGCCGTGATCAACAACGTGTGGCCTCGATGAGTATCGCGCGCTGGAGGAGCCTCGGGTACATCCTCGGTGCGGATCGTCAACACCGGCGGGGCCGTCACGCGGCCGACCTGTGACTCGATGTCTTCTGCGGTTACCCGCAAGGGATCGGCGTCGGTCATCTACTGTTTGCTTAAGCCTTCAGCGTCCGGTAGAAGGGCAGCGTAAAATGTGTCCGGTCGGCATTCAGCGTGATCGATTTGCGTTCGACCTCTCCACCATAATCGCGCGGCCAGGTGACGTCCACGTCGTAAGTCAGCCCGGCATCGATTTGCACCGGCAGTTCGCAAACGAATTCGCCGTCCTTGTTGGTCGTGCCGGCCACGTAGCGGCGAATGCCCCGCGAACTAACGCGTACTTGCAGCCCGTATAACCCCGGCCCGTCCGGCTGATCCTGGACGACGACGCGGAGCTTGGTCGACTTCATCGCCGCGCGGCCTCGGCCGCCGCGCCGAACGGCCGAGGCGGCGGCCGACGTGTTGGCTCCGGCGGTGGCGTTCGGCATGACGACGTTCGACGGTCGCGCGGGAGCCGGACGCTGGGTACTGGGCGGAGCGGGAGGCACGGCCTCCGATAGATCGATGCGTAACGGCGGTTGGGTGATGGGCGAGGTTGGCCCGGTCGTCGCGCTGCCGGGGGCCAGATCGTCGGCGGTGATGCTGAGCGGGCTGCCCGGAGCCGGCGCCGCGGGGCGCTCCATTTCATCCGGCGAGACCTCGATGCCGGTATTATACTCCGGATAGCGTTCCGGAATCGGCGTCCGATAGTAGGGCGGCAGCGGCGCGATAGTGCCATCCGGTTGCAGTGTATTCAGGGATGGCGGGCCGCCGGCGGCGTGGGCCAGCTTGCGGCCCAGCTTGTCGCGCTCGGTAGCGCTGCGCTGCACTTCTTGGCGGATAAAGTAAGCCGCCCGCTTGAGCACCTGACCGGCCGGGCTGAAGGGGTCGGGCGGAGAGGCCGGGTCGAGGCGGTCGAGCAGGAAATCGGCCCGCCACGCGTAGGCGGCCACAATGAGCGCCAGCCAGGCCGGAGCGGGTTGTTCCGTGGGCGGGGTGGTTCCGGCCGAGGTGGCCGCCAGAACGGCCACTTCTTCGTTGTCGGCCAAGCCGCTTTCTTGCAATAGGCCATAGAGCGCCAGCCGTGTGGCCTGTTCAGACTCCACGGCCTGGGCAAAGCTGTTACGTGTCGGCTCATCGAGTACGTTGGCCGCCAGCAGGAGCGCGCGGGCACGGGACTCGGCCAGCGCTTCGCCGTTGGGGTTCAGGTCGCGGTTTAGCCAGTCCAGCAAACGGCCGGCAAAGCTCATGAGTTGAGGCTTGCCGGGGAAAGACTGTATTTGCTTCTGGACAGTTTCGTGCATCGCAGACTCCTTGAGAGCGCAGCCGGCAGACGACGGCCGGCAAATCCACGGTTTGTTACTTCGTCGTGGATGGCCGTCCGTCGCCCGCCGTCGGTCGTCTAAATCGCTAGCCCGGTCTCCAGATGATGCAGGCCGTCCCAGACGCGCATCAACTCTTCCATGTCGGAGACAGACTCCATATCGACTTCCAGCGCCTTGCGCAATTCCGGCTTGTGGAGATTACGGTCGTGCTGGCGGAGCATGGGCTTGATGAGCAGATTATTGAAATCGCGCTCGGTCTTGATGGCCTCCAGCCAGAACAGCCGGCGCAAGCGAGGTAACAGGTCGTCGTCGCTGAAAAGGTCGTCGATGATGGCGGCGAAAATGCGGTTGACCTTAACGGCTACGTTGTCCAGCAGATCGGCGTAACTTGGCTCCAGGTCGGCCGCCACCGGGGCCGCTTTGCCCTCGCCCAGGAAGCTAATGTCGATGTCGGGCATGACCTCACCGGCCGGCGTGTCGAGAATATTAATCTCAATCGATTCTTCGGCCGGTTGGGTGGCTGCCTGGGCATTGTTGTTGTTAGCCGACAGTTGCGGCATCGACGCTGCGATCTCGCGGGCCACGCGTTCCGGGCCGTAGAGAGCCACGTCGAGCAAACGCTCGTTGGTCGGCAGCGCCAGCTCCGCTTCGCCCGCGAAGAGACGCGAATGAACCGATCGATCGGTGCGCATCAGCTCATACATCGTCGCTTGCTGGCAGGTGTAGCGGAAGCTGCGCCCAATGCGGTTGATGAGCGTGCGATAGGCGTCGGACAAGGGCACGGCGTTTTCGACCTCTCCGGGGATGATGTAGGTGTACTCCTGGGCATAGGCGGCGCGTTCCAGACGCGAGAAAATCTCGTGCGCTTCCAGGGTGCGATTTAGTTCGTCGGCCATGATATCGGCCGCTTCGGGCATAAACTTGGACACGGCGTCCTGCATGACCAGTTCGACCTGGAAGAGGATGCGCTTGATCGGCACTTCGATGCCGCTGGTGCCCCAGATAAGGTTGTCGTAGGTGACATCGCGGCCGTCCCAATATTCGGTGCCGTAGTTATCCAGCAGCATTTCGACTTCGCGCTGGACGGCGTCCTGGACCATGCCCTTGATGCCGTTGAGCGTCGGCCGCAGCAGTTGGCGGAAGCGCTCGTCGCTGTTCGTCCGGCTGCTCAGCTCCAGCAGTGCGTTATGGAAGGCGCGTGGCAGTTCCTTTTGCTGGCGGTTGAGTACGTTCTCGTAGCGCCGCTCCTGTAACTGCTCCCAACTGGTGGAGAAGGGCGGCTGCACGCCGCGGGCCGCCAGCTGCTTCTCATAGTAGAAGCGCAGGGCTTGCAGGGCATTACGAGTGCGGGTGGCCGCCTCGCGCAGCTGGCTGCGAACGCGCTCGTGCTGGATGAAGTGGATCAGGCTCTCGCGCAGCAGCGGCACTTCGCTCAGCTTGAGCAATGCTTCCTTGGTCTCCGGTTCCAGGGGGTCCTTGGTCGGGACTGTGCCCATCTGATCCTTGAAGACCTTCAGGATGCGCTCGGTTTCGCTGGCGAACTCTTCCGGCGCGTGCTCCGGGTCCTGCACATAGAGGGCCGAGGGAGCCATAATGAGAAAGTAGGGCCGGTTATGGCCGCGATTGCTGTAACGCTCCCAATAGTTAGGGGCGATGTAGCGGGTGACGTCCTTGACTTCCAGTTCGGCTTCGGGCAGGCCGGAATTGAGGCGATCAAACGCCTGCCGGACGTTAGCCCCATTGACGGCCAGGAAAATCTTCGATGCGGCTTCGTCCAGATCGCCGCCGCTCAGGCCGAAGAGGCGGTTTTCCTTGATCCAGTTGACGGCCGACAAGGACTTCATCTCGTCGACGCGCTGCCGCCCAGCGTCGGTGACCAGCACGACCATGGCATCCTCGCGCTTCATTTCTTCGAGGGTAATGGCCTCATGCAAGCGCATCCCCGCGCCAAGGCCCGGTACGTCGACGATGCGCAGGTAGCCGTTCATCAGCAAGTTGGGCACGCCCGCTTTGGGCTGAATGCGAAAGGTAGCCGATTTGATCAGGCGAATCTGACGTTGCTGACTGCCCTTGAAGCTGTCCTCGCGCAGGTGCTTGAGCGATTCTTCGTTCTCCAGAACGAGGCTGGCCGGCGCCGGTACGCCGTCCTTGTACAAATTTTTATTGTTTTCGTAGGAGTCGATGCAGTCGAGGAGGATATCGAGATATTCATCGCGCTCCGTCTTGGCCTGATCCTTGCGGGATTCTTCCAGGGCCTCGATGTCCTTGCGCGCCTGCTCACGCTCGCCACTGTTGGTGATGTCGAAGCCGTCGATCTCCGCCAATTGGCATAGGCGGCGGACGCGCTCGGCGAACTCTTCCTTGCTCCAATAGCTCAGCACGAGTGATTCGGCCTCGCCTTCGGCGGCCTGCTCGATATATACGATGGTGCCGGTGACGGCCGTCACTGCGCCCGTCGGCAGCAGGTTGCGGCCGAGAAGGGCGTTGATGAGCGTGCTCTTGCCCACGCCCGTCCCACCAAAGAACACGAGGGTGTAGGTGCGCTGGGCCAGAATCTTTTGGGCTTCGTCGATGCTGAATTGGGCCTGGGGAACAGCCCGGATCAGATAATCCCGGGTGCGGTCAATCGTTTGCTGTAGATCGACCCATTGTTCTACCTGGGCGGGATTGATGAAAGGGAGCTCCGCTAGGGATGCTCGTAGGGAATCATTATCATTCTTGCTCATTTTCTGTTCCTTCTGTCTCGCCAAAAACCTATGCTGGTCGTTCGACTTGCCGGTTATCCTGATTCATTATACCCGACACGAAAATAGATTAGCCTGATTTGCTACCTATCATTACGCCTGTTAGCCAGAAAGGTTGCAGAGATATGTAAATCAAACTGCGCCAGTTACCGACCGGACCCCCCCTCATGAAGCTTAGTCTATTGGCGTTAATAACGCGTTGGAAAGCTTAGAGTATCTTGATTTCCATCGTTCTCTATGTTATCATAAGTATGACGCAGTGCGTCACAGGAATAATTTATGAACAAGAATACCTTTTACAACAAGTTTGAGACCAAGAACGGACTAATCGTTAAAACACGGCCGATTACATCGGAAGATGCTCCATATCTGGTGGATATTTTTGAGCATATGGGCCCGGAAAGTCGCTACAATCGCTTCCTTCAGACGGCCGAACACGTCGACATGGACCGAATTTGGAAGGAGGCGGAAAAGATCGCGGATATCTCGGACGATGGATCCACCGGCTACCTGGCATTTGTGGATCTACCCGAACAACCGCAGGCTCCCGTCGGCGGCGCGCGCTATATCAGGATGTCGTCCACACAGGCGGAATTCGCCGTTTCAGTGCGCGACGATATGCAAAGTATGGGTATTGGTACACATCTCCTGAGGCTGCTGATTGAGAGTGCCCTTGACGACGGCGTTGAGCAATGGGTCGGCACGATTGAAAACAACAATACGCCGATGTGGGCCCTGCTGAGGAAGCTGGGCTACCGGCTTGAGCGGCAACCCGAAGGCAACTATTCGGTCGTCACGATCTACATTCAGGAGACCGGCAGCCGACTCGAAGACTTGCTGGATGCGGCGGCCGATTTCTCACCGGAACCGCACATCATATGGTAACAGCATCATAGGTTGGCTTCCCAAAGCGCGCAATGCTTCGCCGCTCAATAAACGGCCGACCTCATCGACAAGAGCCGATGGCGTTGACGGCGGGAGCGCGTAGCTGGAGCTTCGCGCGTAGAAGTTCGCGATCGTTACAACGTGATCATCATCAATAGGTAGGGCGGCCAACTCGGCCGCCTTTTTGATGGCATCGATAAAATCACCGTGACTGTCGACCAGACCTAACGACTGGGCCTGCCGTCCCGTCCACACGCGCCCGCCGCCGATCTCATCGATCCGCTCCGGAGACAAGCCTCGGCCCCGGGCGACGACTTCTTTGAACTGTTCATAAATCTCGTTGATCATGCGCCAGTAGATGGCCTTCTCTTCGGCCGTCATTGGGCCCGAATCGCGGTAGAGTCCGGCGTGCCGGCCGCGTTCCAGCGTGACGCGGTTGGCCGATAGTTGCTCGTAGAGGCCGGCGGTATTGATTCTGGCCTGAATGACGCCGATCGAACCGGTTATTGTGGCCCGCTGGCTCATAATATGCCCTGCCGGCGCTGAAACGTAATAGCCCCCCGACCCGGCCACGTTGCCCATATAGACAACGACGGGCATTCGGGCGGCCACTCGTTCCAGTTGGCGCTCGATCAAATCCGATGCCAGCGCCGAACCTCCGCCGGAATCCACGTGGAAGATGAGCGCCGCCATATCGGGCAGCTTTTCCACACGGCGCAATAAACCGACTACTGTCTGTTCGCCGGCCGTTTGCCCGCCGATCAAGGGGATGGGCAGATCTATCGGGGGCTTGCGGCTGGCGCCCATCGCGATCAACCCCTCCAGCGAAATTACGCCCACAAAACGCCGGCTGCGATGTCTCGGCCGTTCGAGCAAAAGGCGGCGAGCCTGAGGCCAGAGCTTGAGGATGACCTTTTGCCCCTCACTGTTGCCAGTTTCCGAAGCAACCTTTCCCGGCTCGCCTTCGCCCGACACGTTGCGAGGCGGGTTCAACCGACCCAGCCATTGGGGCAGTTCATCGTCATAGGCGACGCCATCCACCAGTCCGGCGGCGCGAGCGGCCTCGGCCGTCAGCGGGCCGTTGTCGATGATTTGACGCACGGTGGCCTGATCCAGCCTCCTATCGACGGCAATGTCGGCTGTCAGCATGTCAAACTGCTCGTCGAGCAGCCAGTCCAGCTGCTCACGCTGTTCAGGCGACATGTGATCGCGGCCGAACTGATCCATCGCTGTTTTGTAGGGCGAGATTTGAATGACCTGGGCCTCCACGCCTACTCTGGCCAGACTGTCCTTGAGGAACGTCAGTTCGGTGAAGAGGCCCAGCACTTCAAAATGGCTGCTCGGCGGAATGACGATCCGATCGGCCGCGGACGCGGCATAGTAGTGGGCCAGATCGACGAATGGAGTGTAGACGATAACTTCCTTGCCGGCGGCCCTGAGGCGGGCGATGCTGGCCCGAAAGTTCTGGAGAGTGGCTAACCGGGCCTCGAAGCCGCGGAATACGAGGATGACGCCGCGCACGTTGCCGGCATCGGCAATGGTCTGGAAGCGAGCGTTCAACGCTTGCAGGCTAAGCGGATCGGGCGGCAGCGGCAGACGGCGCTCGATGAAGCTTCTTGGCGGGCCGCTGCGCTCCGGTAAGGGCCCACCGACGGGGATGACCACATAGTCGAGGCGAGCGTTGCGCATCCGCCGCCAGCCGTTGCGCAGGTTGATCTGGGTCGCCGACCAGCCGTCGGCCAAAGCGCGGCCGGCGGTGTGGATGATCCGACGCTCCGATTGATCCAGTTCGTCTGGACGATCCGAACTGTCCGTTAATTCAGTCATGGTTATCTTCCGTCTGCTGCGAATGATAGGAGTTTAGTCCGATGGCCGGCGCGGGGTCAAGTAACCATTCCGGCCACGGCCGATCCGGGGCTGTGGCGTCGGAGAATGGGAACCGTTAACATATCGGCTACGATAAGACGCCGCCTACAAGCCTTTATCTCGGAGAAGTGGAATTATGGTCCCCCATCGGGAATTTGTCCTCGTGTTCGCCAATGGAATCATCGAAGATTTGTCCTGGGTCGAGCCGTACCTGGTTCAGGCCAAACACGTGGTGGCCGCCAACGGCGGAATTCTTCACCCTCTGGCGCTGGGCCATCTGCCAGACGGGCTGATCGGTGACCTGGATTCTCTGCCGGAAGGTGTCGCTGAGGCGCTGGTGAATTGGGACATCGAGGTCGTGCGTTTTCTCCCGGCCAAGGATGAAACGGATCTGGAGCTGGCGCTCCTCTATGCCGCGCGCCGCTTTCCGAATGATGACCTGATCATCTTGGGCGGCTTTGGCGGCAGGGTGGATCATATGCTGGCTAACATCCTGCTCCTGGCTCATCCGGCGCTGAGCGGGCATCCCATCTATCTGGTGGAGGAAAGACAAAAGGCCTGGTTGATCACGGGTGAAACCATCATCTCCGGCCGCCCCGGCGACACGGTGTCGCTCATCTCCCTGGGTGGCGACGTGGTCGTGAGCGAGACGACAGGCCTGCGCTGGCCGCTCATCGATGAGGTCCTGGCGTTTGGCCCGGCGCGCGGCATCAGTAACGAGATGACGGAGGAGATCGCCACGGTTCGACTGGCGAGCGGCCGGCTGCTGTGCGTGCACACCGCGAGCGGCCAGTAGGGACCGCCTGTAAAGTGGAAAGGCAGGCCCTTTTGCTGCTATACTTCCCCGCGCCGGTGGCAGACTACCCGGCCTAAGAAAACTGCGGCGGTCGATGTACCCGCCTCAACAAAACAAAGGAGACGACTCATATGTCCCAAACAGAAATGCCGGCCGTTGCCCCTCGGGCAGCGGCCTCTACATTTAGCCGAGTGGCGATTATAGCCACTGCCTCGTATGCTGGTGCCCAGATGTTGTCGGATATTGCCAGCCTGAAGATTGGCATAGTAGCCGGCTTTGCCGTCGACATGGGCACGTTCATCTATCCTATTACGTTCACCTTGCGCGATGTCGTTCATAAAACATTGGGCAAACGAAACGCGCAGACGCTGATCATCATGGCCGCGGTCATCAATCTAGTGATGGCCGTCTATCTGGCCTGGGCCGCCCGCGTGCCCAGCGACCCCTCCTGGGGGCTGGGCGAGTCGTTCAGCGCCATCCTGGGGCCGGTGTGGCGCATCGTCACCGCCTCGATTCTGGCCGAGATCGTCAGTGAGTTAGTCGATACTGAGGTGTATCACTGGTTTGTGACCAAAGTGACGACGCGCTACCAGTGGGCGCGCGTCCTGGCCAGCAACAGCGTGAGCATCCCGATCGACAATCTTATCTTCGCCGTGGGCGCCTTCGGCCCGCTGCCGGGGCTGGAGAATAATCCACTCAGTTTGCCGTGGGCTGTGGTATGGCAGATTTTTGTGTTTAATCTGCTGGTGAAATTCGTGGTGACTCTGGTTAGCCTGCCGCTCATTTACACGACGGCCGATCCGGACTGGAGCCAGCGCGAGGAGAGCGACCGCTAGAGCCGCAGCGTAGCCAGTTGGCCGCAGCCGGCGGCGACGTCGATGCCACGACGCTGGCGCACGGTGCTGGGCAGGCCATAATCGGCCAGGATCGCCTGAAATCCTTTGGCTGCCAGCGATTCGGCCGGACGCCCGTCGAAGCCTGTCGTGGGGTTGAGCGGGATGAGATTGACGTGGGCATCCAAACCCTGCAACAAACGACCCAGGGCATGGGCCTGCTCCGGTCTGTCGTTGGCCCCGTCGATAAGTGCCCATTCGAAGAAAATGCGCCGTCCCAGCGTCTCTGTGTAGTCGCGACAGGCGGCGATCAGCTCGGCCAGCGGCCAGCGACGGGCGGGGGGGACGAGCCGGGAGCGTTCCTCGTCGGTCGCGCCGTGCAAGCTAACGGCCAGGCGCATCGGCCGCCGCTCTTCCGTCAGCCGCCGGATGCCCGGCACGACGCCGACCGTGCTCAGCGTGATAAAGCGTGGGGCGATGGCCAGCCCGCGCTGATCCATCACTGTTTCCAGGGCGGCCATTGTGGCCTCATAGTTGTGCAACGGTTCGCCCATGCCCATCAGGACGATATTCCGCAAGGGTTGGTCGTGCCGGCGCAGCTCGCGGGCTACGTGCACGACTTGAGCCACGATCTCTCCGGCGGTCAGGTGGCGGCGAAAGCCCATCTGGCCGGTAGCGCAAAAAATGCAGCCCATCGCGCAGCCGACTTGCGTGCTGATGCAGGCCGTGGCCCGGCCGCGAAAGTACATGAGTACGGTCTCGATGGCTTGTCCGTCGGCCAGTTCGAGAAGGAATTTGCGTGTGTGGCCATCGGCGCTGTCGATAGCACTTCGCATAGTTAGACTGGTGATTATCGCGGAGGTCGAGAGCTGGTTGCGCAATTCGGGACGCAATGAAGTGATATTGTCCGTGTCAATTGCTAAGTCGCGATAGAGCCCGGCCCACACCAGCCCGGCAAAATAATCGCTATGACCCCATCCCGCCAGCACTTCGGCCAGACGGGGCCGGCTCAGGTCATAGAGGTTCATAGGCTGGGCGATCACGTTCGACATCGGTTGGATTGTAGCCCGATGCCCCAACTCCATCAACGGCGCTCATGCACGCGTTTCCGCCGTCGTGGTTCGTGTTACAATTCGCCCCATGCTTCGTCTGTATAGTTGGAATGTCAACGGCCTGCGCGCTGTCCATCGCAAGGGTATCTTTCTGGAGTGGCTGGAGCGCACGCAACTGGACATACTTGGCTTGCAAGAGACGAAATGCCGTCCCGATCAGTTAGGCGAGGAACTCCTGCGCCCGGTTGGGTATCATACCTATTGGGCGGCGGCCGAGCGCGGCGGCTACAGTGGAGTTGCCCTCTATAGCAAGCAAGAGCCGCTTTCCGTGCGCATCGGCCTGGGAATCGATGAATTCGATCGCGAAGGGCGCACCATCGTTGCCGACTACGGATCATTCGTCTTCATCACCGCTTACTTTCCGAACGGCAGCCGCGGTCAGGACAGGCTGCCATTCAAGATGCGCTACAAGGGCGATTTTCTGGCCTACATAGAAGCCCTGCGCGGCATGGGCCGGCCGGTCATCTTTTGCGGCGACATCAATACGTCCCACCAAGAGATCGATCTGGCGCGGCCGAGACATAATCGCCAGACGTCCGGCTTCTTGCCCATCGAACGGGCGTGGCTCGATGAGGTGGTGAGCCGCGGCTATCTCGATACTTTTCGGACGCGCAATCCGGAATCGGCCGGGGCGTATACGTGGTGGCCTCAAGTTACGTTCTCGCGCCAGAAGAACGTCGGCTGGCGGCTGGACTACTTTTTCGTGTCGCCCGATTTGTGGCCGCAGGTCGTCGAGGTGGGGATTCACCCCGACGTCATGGGATCAGACCATTGCCCGGTTAGTCTCACACTCGACGTGAATGGGGATGGCAGCTGAATTGGGCCAGCGAGCGGCGACATCTGTGGATCGGCGCGAGGCTATCGTCCTGCTCCTCATCCTGCTCGTGGCCGCCGTCCCCCGGCTGGCCCGGCCCGATTTGACCGAGTTCAAAGCCGATGAGGCCCGATTGCTCACCCTGGCGCTGAACATGAGCGACGGGCAGTTTGCCTGGCGCGGCATCAGCAGTTCCGTTGGCTTCCCCAATGCGCCAATGAGTGTGTGGCTCTATTCTCTGCCCCTGATGGTGTGGCCGCATCCCTATGCGGCGACGCTGTTTACCGGGCTTCTCAGCCTAGCCGCCGTGGGCGGCACGTACTGGCTGGGGCGTCGCTACTGGGGAGCCAGGGCGGCGTCCGCGGCGGCGCTGATGCTGGCCGTCAGTCCGTGGGCTATCATCTTCTCGCGCAAAATATGGGCCCAGAATCTGCTGCCGGTCTTCGTCGTGGGGTGGGCTATCGGTGCGACGCTAGCCTTTGTGGAGCGGCGGCGGGCGTTGATTATCCTGCATTTGCTCTGTCTGGCGGTGGCGGTCCAGATTCATCCAGCGGCTATCGGCCTCATTCCGGCCACGCTCTTGTTCCTGGTGGTCTTTTACCGGCGGATCGATTGGCGCTACTTGATTGTTGGGGGAGCGTTGGCCGCGCTGACGGCCGCGCCATTCTTATGGTACCTGTACCAACGTTGGCAGGTGGAGGGCGGTCTTCCTCTCTCGTCGGGTCAATCATCCGGGCCGGTCTCGCTGGACTCGTTGAGGTTGACCTTCACACTGGCGACGGGCGAGGGCATCCGCGCCCTGGCCGGAGCGGACTATAGCGGCCTGCCGGGCGAGCGAGTGGTGCAGCTGCTTTGGCTTGGGTTGATCCTGGCAGCGGTGGGCTGGGCCGCCTGGTCGAGCATTCGACGCCGCGATGAACCAGCTGCGCAGGCGTCTTTCATTGGTCTGATCTGGTTCCTGGCTCCGGCGTTGCTCTTTCTGTGGCCGTGGACGCCGATCTACATTCACTATTTCATTGTGGTTCTGCCGGCGTCTTGCCTCTTGGCCGGGGTAGTCCTGGATCGTCTGTCGGCATCCGTTCGCCCCTCCCTGCGGACGCCGGTCTGGGTCATTTGGTTCGTCACCCTTGGGTTGCAGTTAGCCGCGTGGGTGGGGGTGATGACGGCAGTTGCCAGTCGCCCACTGGACGGCGGTTTCGGCATCCCGCTGGGCGATAAAGTGGCGGCCGCCGACGGCGCGCGCCAGCTTTGGGAGAGGGGCGAGGGATCGGAGGTGCTGCTGGTGGGCCACGGTTCTAACCCCGATGAGCAGGATTTTCCGGCCGAATTCCGCGCTTTGCTCCACGGCGTGCCGATTCGTTATGTCGATATCAATCGCGAGGCTTTGTTTCCGGCCGCGGAGGCAGTGGCGTTGCTAGATGTGGCCGCGGGCGACGGCCCCGCTTCGACGCGAGAGTTGTATGCCGTTTCGGCCGCAGCGTGGCAGACCTATCCGGTCGCCGGCACCGATCTGAATTATGCCGTCCGTGCCTTGCCGCCGGGCTCACAACCTTCAGCGGCCGTCGAATTGCGGCCGCCGTCACTTCTGGCGAATTTCACCCGAATCACCGGTTACAATGGACTTCGATCCCGCGGGGCGGGGATGTTGTGGGACGTTTACTGGTTGACGGCCGATAACCCCGACCCGGCCGATTACCACATCTTCAACCACTTAATCGACGGGGACGGTTGGCGCTTAGCCCAGGCGGACGGCGCGGCGTTTGCCGGACGACAATGGCGGCCGGGCGATGTGGTCATTAGTCGCTTCCTGGTGCCGATTTCTGGCGAAGTGCGCCAGCCCGATAGCATGCGGGTGGGGATGTACCGGTTCCCCAGCCTTGAGAATGTGCCCGTATTGGACGAGGCAGCTAACCCAACGTCCGATGCCGTCATCATCCCCCTAAGCGATTAATTGTCAGCGGCCAGACGCCTGATCAAGTACCCACTGTAGATCGATATCCGGCCTCAGCCGCATAGGCTCTTCGCCCTTGGCCGAGGCTTTGGCCAACAGTCTGGCGGCTATCGACCGCAGCGATTCGCCGGTTTCGGGGTGGATCAACTCTGGAAACAACTCCGCCATCGGCACGGCCGAATGAGCATAAAGCAAAAGATCGGGATCGGGAAGGTGGCGCAGGCGACCGTCGGTCGGAATGTAATCGTCGACGATGATGTCATCATTGTTCAAGCCAAGGTATAGGACGATATCGAGATCGATCGTGCGCGGCGCGAACTTGTCGGCTGTGCGCCGGCGGCCCAGTATTTGTTCCACCGTGGTCAGCAGCCCGTCTTTAAGCTCGGCCGGGGAGAGGCGGGTTTCCAGCAGGACGACGGCGTTGAAGTAGTTGGGTTGTCGGTGGGAGCCAGCGGCAATTGTCTCATAGACGGAGGATACGCCGATGACGTTGGCCGCTTCGCCGAGCAGTCGCACGGCCGCCGGGAGATTGTGCTCGCGGTCGATATTGGATCCGAGGATCACAGTGACGCGGTGGTTGCTGCTCATCGATGCGCCACAAAAGAAATCGAACTAGAGACCAAAGTCCCGGCGCGTCCGCTCGATTTCGATGCCCACCGAGCGGGCGAAGCGCAGCGCGCCGGGTTTTTCGACTCGAACCTGAACGTGGTCGACGGGATGATCGGTCAGGATCAGGCGGGCGATTTCCGTCACCAGACGTTCTACCAGGAAGAACGACGAGGCCTCCACGAAGTCAATGACCTGTTTGCTGATGTCTTTATAGTTGGCGGCATCGATGATGTCGTCGCTTTCGGCCGCGCGACCAATATCAGTGTGGAGGACGATGTTGATGAGGATGTCCTGTTTCTTGACCCGTTCGTCCGGATTGATGCCGATAATGCCGCGGATAAGTAAGTCCTTGATGATGACCTTGTCCATAGTTAATTCCTTGCTAGCCCGGCTGCTTGCCGCTAACTGTCCCTTCCAGATCGATGAGGCGCTGGAATTCCTCGATAGTCGTTGTATTGCGCATTCGCACGCGACGCCACTCAAAGCGGTCGTTGAAGCCGTGCCAGCTGCCATTCTCGGTCGTCACCGCGCCCCAGTAATCGAGTTCCTGCAGCATCTGGATCGTTTCCTCGTTGTAAGTTCCGCCTGGATAACAAAAATAACGCGGCCGGTAGCCCACGTGAGCGGCCAGTGTCTCCTGGGCGCCGAGAATTTCCCAGATCAGTCCATCATGCGATTTTGTCGCCAAATCGGGGTGAGTGCGTGAATGTGACTCGAAGCCCTGCCCGGCCTGGGCCATCTCTTCTATCATCGGCCATGTCATGTAGCCCTCGCGGCCGGAGTCAACGAATTCAGTTATGATGAAGAATGTGCCTTTGAACCCATACTCCCGGAGAATCGGGTAGGCTACTTCGTAGCTATCCAGATAGCCGTCGTCGAAGGTTAGCAGGATTGGTTTTTCCGGCAACTCCGTTTGGGCCACGATGGCTGTGGACAGGTCGTAGAAGTCGATTGGTGTATAGCCGTTATCCTTGAGGTAGGCCATTTGTTGGCGGAACGCTTCGGGCGCGACGGATAGATCGACGCGATAGACGTCGGAATCCGGGGGCGGTTCGCTGATGTAATGATACATCAGGATAGGTACCTTTAGCGTCCAGCTGTAAATGCCCGATGGTGTGGGCATCGGCTCGTTCATGAGCGACGGCGCCGGGGTTGAGCCACTAATGGGCGGCGTGGGCGGATTGGCGGCGGCCGTCTGCGTGGCGATGATGGCCGCCGTGGCGGCCATGAATGGATCGCCGGTCATGGTGGGGGCGGGCGTCGGAGATGGCGGTGGCGAAAGGGTGGCGGCCGGGCTCGGCAATGTGCGAATGATCGGCTCGTTGATGGCCGGCAGGGCCGCGCTCCCGTCGGCCGGCTCCTCGGCCGAAATCACCGCGGCCGGCTCCGGGCCGGTGTCACCACCGCAACCGATCAGAAGGCCTCCGGCGGCCAAACCGAGTAGAAGGACAAGTAACTGGCTTCGAAACAGGCACCTTACAGTCATAAATAGTTCACTTAGCTGGATCAATCATGGAAATCGCCTGTCAGGATAGCCAAGCCCACCGAGTGCGTCAAGGGCAGCGGCCTCTTTTACATCAAGTACTGAGCCCTGATCATGGGTGACCTGGCATTCACCTTGATTGTAATGAATTTCCTGATAAAAATTGACATCCTACCGGGGCACTGATAGAATCACGTCTATATATACGGAGTGAGGATTGCCAATTATGGATGTACAACAATTAGAGCAAGTAGAAGTTGAAACCGTTTATTTGACGGATACGGCCGTGGCAACAGTTCGCAATCTCTTGGTCCAGAAAAACGTGCCGGATTACGGACTGCGTGTGTTTGTGGCCGGCGGAGGTTGCTCCGGCATGCAGTATGGCATGGCGCTGGAGGCCGAAGCGCGCAATTATGATCACGTCATCGAGAAGGATGGCGTCAAGGTTTTTATCGACCCGACGAGCATGATGTACTTGAATCAGGCGACGATCGATTACGTCGACAGCATCATGGGCGGAGGATTCAAGGTTGAGAATCCGAACGCGGTTACGTCCTGTGGTTGTGGCACGTCGTTCAAGACGAAAGAGAGCGGCGGCTATGCGGAGTCGGCCGGCGGCGGCGGTTGCGGCTGCGGGGGCTAATTTCGCCCAAATAGACCAGGTTATTTGAGGGTGGCGGGAGTTTAGTCCCGCCACCCTTTTTGTTTAGAGATCGAATTTGACAGGGTGATTATGCCCATACGTTACTTTACCGTTGAGGAAGCGGGCGCGCTGCTGCCCGACTTGGAGCCGCTGGTCGGCCGCCTGCTCGAGCTGCGCGCGCAGGTGAGTCACGACAGCCGGGCCATTGCCGACGTGTTGGCGGATGCGCATCAAGACGTCGGTGGGCCGGTTGCCTCGCGGCTGGTTGTTCAATTTGAAGAGATCGACACCCTGATCAACCGCATTCAAAGCCATGGCTGCGTCCTCAAGAGCGTCGAATCAGGCTTGCTGGATTTTCTCTGCGAGCGAGAGGGTCGGGATGTTTATCTATGCTGGCGCTACGGTGAGCCGTCGATTCGCTATTTCCACGAGGTTCACAGCGGATTTCAGGGGCGACGACCTTTATAATGGAAAAGGAGCGCCAGCTTGCTGGCTACTCCGCACGATGCCGCCGGACGAACGTAAGCGCTTCGTCCCGCGAACTGATCTCGCCCGACGCTTGGGCCTCTTCCAGTAGATGCAGCAAGCGACCGATCTCCTTCCCGGGGGGCTCATCCAACTCGGCCATAATGTCTTGTCCGCTCAGCAGTCGTGGTGGGGCGACCGTTTGTTCGTAGCCAGTGAAATAGGTCTGGTACAAAGAGCCGACTATGCGGAGCAGGGATTCCCAGGCGCTCCGATCGCCGATACCGTCGTAGGTAGCCAGATGATCGGCCAACGCCAGCAGACCCACGTCCAGACCGGCCTCGTGGAGTGCGCGAAAGTAGCGATAAGTCGCCCGGCGCGAGGGAAGCCGCGTCTCCAACGCCAGTTGGAGCGGCCGCATGTGTCCGGCCACGGTGGTGCGTGCGCGCCGCTTGGCCTCGTTGCTGAAGCTCAAGGATGACACGATTCGCGCAGCTATGTCGGCTCCGACCTCGTCGTGGCCAAAAAAGCGGATGCGGCCGTCATCGTCGGTCGTGCGCGTTTGGCGCTTACCGATGTCGTGGAATAGTCCGGCCCACATCAATAACAGACGGCCGCTCATCCCTCCATCTACAGTTGACGTAAGGTGATCAGACAAGGCTTCCCGGTAAGGAAGGATAAGCGCTTCGACCGCGTGGCCCCATTCGTCCGTCGCCTTATCGCCGCCCACAAGCCGGCCAATGGCCTCCAGATAGAAAAGCACGTGCCACGTGTGGCGCAATACGTCTTCGTGATGTGGCGGGGACTGGGCGATGCCGTCGAGCGCGGCCAGATTGGGCAGCACACGGGCCAGAAGGCCCAATTCGTGCAGCAGGTCGAAACCCACGGCTGGCGCACCGGTCATCAGCAGGCGCGACAACTCGTCGCGGATACGCTCGGGTGAGGCGGAGTCGGGCAGCAGAGGCACGGCAGCCGTCATGCGGGCGGCTGTCTCATGGCTCAGCGAGAATCCGAACTGGGCCACAAAGCGGCAAGCCCGCAACGCGCGTATCGGATCATCGGCGATGGATTGTGAGTGGACTGACCGGATCAAATGCTGTTCCATGTCCGCCAGTCCTCGATGCGGATCGACGATGTCATCTAAGGTGCGGCCGCCGGCTGGCAGGGCCATGGCATTGATGGTGAAATCCCGGCCCAGGAGATCGCTTTCGAGGGTGGGGCCGCGAAAACAGGCGATGTCTATCGACAGGTGCTGATCCGGCAGAAGGATGCGGCCGACGTCCCTTTCTCTATCGAGCACAAAAGCCGGTCGGGCCAAGGCATCGGCCAGTTCAAAGGTTAGCGAGATGGCGCCCTCAGCGACGGCCAGATCGATGTCGTGGGTGAGGCGGCCGAGCACGGCGTCTCGAACCGTTCCACCGACAAGGTAGACTGGCTGAGATCGGGCCGACAACAACGGGCGCAGTTGCTCCAGGAGCGGGGGCAGGATTAAGTCAACATACTCTCTCATCAGGTAGCACGTCGCGCCTTTCCTGTGCCTACTCCAGAATGTGGGCGAACACCTCTGGTTTCAGGACGGCGATATATGGCAGATTGCGATAGAACTCGTCGAAGTCCAGCCCATAGCCCACGACAAATTCATCGGGGATGTCGAAGCCGACGTAATCAACCTTGACGTCGATTTCGCGGCGGGCCGGCTTGTTGAGCAGGGTGCAAATGCGCAAGGAGGCGGGCGAGCGGGCGAGCAAGCTGCGCCGCATATATTCGAGAGTGCGGCCGCTGTCGATGATATCTTCTACGATCAGGACGTTGCGGTCTTCGATTGGCGCTTTGAGGTCCATGATGATCTTCACCGCCCCTTGACTCGTGGTGCCTTTGCCGTAGCTGGAAATGCCCATGAAGTCGATGCTGTGGGCGCGTTTTAACGCCCGGCTGATGTCGGCCAGAAACATGAACGCGCCTTTGAGGACGCAGATGAGCAATAGATCTTCATCATCGGCGTAATCCGCCTCGATCTGTGTGGCCATCGCTCGAATTCGTGTCTGAAGGGCGTCCTCGTCGATGAGCACCGTGGCAATATCGGACCAAATATCTTTCATGACTAAAGCCCTCCCGATGCGGCGACTATTGTGGATGCTGAGGAAATTTGATGGCACTTGCGGCAGCGGGCCTCGTACACTTCGGCCGCGCCCACCAGAACAATGGGATCGTCGTAGGCTGCGGGCCGTCCCTCGATCAGGCGTTGTGTGCGGCTGGCGTCCTCGCCACAAACGACACAGATGGCATGCAGCTTACTCACCTCCTCGGCACGAGCCAGTAGTTCGGGCATGGCGCCAAATGGCAGGCCGCGAAAGTCCTGATCCAGACCGGCGCAGATGACCCGTTTGCCGCGCTCGGCCAACACTTCGCAAACGCCGACGATCTCATCATCGAAAAACTGGACTTCGTCGATGGCGACGACATCGGTCTCCGGGGCCACGGCGTCCAGGATAGCCGATGAGTGAGCAACCGGTTGGGCCTCGAAGTTCAAGCCGTTGTGGGACGTCACTTTCTCGACGTGGTAGCGGGAATCAAGGACGGGTTTGAAGGCCTGCACTCGTTGACGGGCGATGATTGCGCGGCGCAAGCGCCGTATCATTTCCTCCGTCTTGCCGCTGAACATACTGCCGCAAATGACTTCGATTCTTCCTCGCGGGTGAGTACCATGGGATGGCATCGTCATGCTCGCCTCCTGATAACACAAAAGGGCAGATACGCCTATAACGTATCTGCCCCAATTATCCTCTTGATCTGGTTTGTTACAAGATCGTAGAACAGCTTCAGCGTGCCTAATTGATTAGTTCTTCATCACGCATGTAGCGTTTGATCTTGATGAGGGCGGTCTGGCCGACACCCTGCAGAGCCAGGATAGCATCATCGCCCTGCCTGAGAAGTTCCAGGACATCGCCAACGGTCACCAGGCCGGCCGCCGCCAGCGCATTGTTGGCGCGGGTGCCCAGTTCCATCTCTTCGACGCTCAGATTTTCCGGCATCCGACCCTGTCTGACAGTCTCGGTCTGCGTCTGATGCTCTTCACGTTTTTGCAGGCGACGCATGAAGCGGTCAACCTGTCCTTCGGTGTCCATGAGGCGCTGCGTGCCCGTATAGAACGGATGCGTACCCGACCAAACCTCGATCGAGATCTCCGGCTTTGTCGAGCCGACAGTCATGACGACTTCACCCTCGACCAGCACCTTGGCGTCGGGATACCACTTGGGATGAATGGATTCCTTCATTGTGGCCTTACTCTCCTACGCTCTCGAGCTGAACCGGATAAACGCTGATGACCTTGCGGCCGAAGCGATTCTCAAACGTTACCTGACCGTCGATCAAAGCGTAAATCGTATAATCGCGGCCTAGACCGACGTTGTTGCCGGGGCGATACTTCGTGCCTTTCTGACGGACGATGATCGAGCCGGGGCCGACGTTTTCGCCGCCGTAGCGTTTGATGCCCAGGCGTTGGGCGTTGCTGTCGCGGCCGTTACGGGTAGACCCGCCACCTTTCTTATGAGCCATGATACATCTCTCCCTAAATGATCCCTGATCGGGTTAGCCGGTAACGATCGTGTCGATGCGCAGGCGCGTATAATCCTGTCGATGACCGCGACGCCGGCGATAGCGGAGCTTGGCCCGATATTTCCAGACCAGAATCTTCTTGCCCCGATATTGCTGAACAACTGTCGCTCTTACGGTGGCCCCATCAACGGTCGGCCGACCCACCTGGACGGAATCTCCGTCGGCGATCAGCAACACATTGCCCAATTCCACCTGGTCTCCGACTTCGTAGGGCAGCTTCTCAACGGAGAAGGTGTGGCCCTCTTCGGCGCGGTACTGCCGGCCACCACTTTCAACTATTGCGTACACCTTAACCTCCAAAAAGAACCGGCACCCGTACATGATGCCGGTGGTCGTCACTATGACTTGATGTTTATTGTGCGTCACGCAGGCGTGGTTGGAAAACCCACGTCACGCGAAAGTGGATTATAGATTGTTTTGTGGGGCTTGTCAAAATTTTCGGCCGGTTATGAAAGGCCACCAAGGCATGTAAGTAGCCGGCCGGGTCGCCACCGGCGGTTCCTTTTGTTATACTGCGCTCTGTTCAAACCGGTATCGTGGTTAAAGACAGGTGGAATGCGGCGATTCAAATGACAAGCAGGCCATTCGAGGTAAATACCGACGAATCGGCGCTCATCGAGCGCGCCAAAGAGGATCAAGATGCCTTTGGCCTACTCTACGAACGCTATTCGCAACGAATTTACCAATATATATATTATCGCACTGGCAGCGAGCCCGATGCGGAAGACCTGGCGGCCAAAACCTTCATGAAAGCCTGGCAGCACATGTCGTCCTACGATGACCGGGGCGTGCCCTTTTCGGCCTGGCTCTATCGTATCGCCCATAACCTGGTGGCCAACTGGCATCGGGATCGCAGCCGGCGCAAGGTAATTTCCCTGGACGATTTAAGCCGTTGGCAGGTCAACGAAGACGGCCCCGAAGCTAAAGCCCTGTTGTCCGAAGATCGCGCCGTCTTGCTGATGGCCGTCCGGCGCTTGCCATCCGAGCGCCAGGAATTGCTGTCACTCAAATTCGTCGAACATCTTTCTAACGCGGAAATCGGCAACATCATGGGGCGCAGTGAAGGGGCTATCAAATCGCTATATCATCGCACGTTGACGGCTTTGCGGGAAGAGTTGGGAGAGAATTTGCCCCTCGAGCCCAAAGGATCGCCTATTCGAAGATTGTTGGGGCGGTTGGGCGAGAAAGGGGCGGCCACGTGAATGCGAATGCCGAAAATACCGTGGAAACTATTGCCGCAATTTATGTGTGATGGTATATACACCGGCGTATGGTCGATAGACCTGCTGAAGCATGAATTAGTGGAGACGGACACGTGAGAAATAATCGCTTGTTGATTACCTGGTTGATTATATTTGCCGTTCTGGTCGGTAGCGGTCTCTTGACTATCCTGTTGCCCTCTTTTTTGGGTGGCGGCTCCGCGACGTCGCTGCCGTCCGAGACCACCGTCGTCACATTTCCGCTGCCGGTGCCCATCGGCGGCCGCTCCGAAATCACGCTGCCCAGCTGGCAATGGATGCTGGGGCTGGCCGTCCTGATTCCGGGCCTGGTCATCGGCGCCGGTCTGACTCTGGCTATCATCTACATTATCCTCTCTCGCCTCGCCACCAACACCAAGTCCAGTACGGCCTATCAGAAAAATATAGCGGCCCTTGACAAGAAAGAAGCCGACAAGATCGCTAAACTGCGCGAGACACGGCCGACCAGCGCTGCGCCCGAATCGACCTGGAGCCGTTGGGCGGTGATCACGACGGGTATCACGATTGCCATGTTTGTGGCATTTTTGACCCTGCTTTTCGCCGGGCTGCTCTTTCCCGGAGGCCAAGTCGTGCGCAATAATGTCATCGTGAACGCCACCTCGGCTCTCGTTTTCATTTCCGTCGCCATCGCCCTGACGGCCGTCGGCCTGTGGTTTCGGTCCGAACGTATCGCGGCGATCAACCGTACTGAAAGCCTGGCGATTCCCTGGGACTTCCTGGCTATTGTATTCAGCGGTCTTCTGGTAGTCGGTCTGGGGATTGGGGTTATTGTCATTTTGAATGCCCCACAGTAGAATCTGCGTTGCTCTGCGGCTGTCGGCGGTCATTTGCCGCAGCCTTGGTGTGTTCGAGCCGGTTCATCCGGCAATTTGTATGTTGGGTGTTGGGGGCTGCGGTAGTTCACTATCCAGTCGTAGGCAGTCAGTTCAATTGGGTGCGGATCTATCTAGTCAGGATATTGAAGAATGGGACGGTTTAGACATTTAATCAACATTATCCTCTTATTAGTCGTGTCAACGGTGGGACTGCGATTTCTGTTCGAGTACATTTTCGCCTTGCCCATCGCAGCCAGCGCTGAGGCGGGACCGATCGACTTCTTGTTCAACGGCCATTTTTGGATGATCGCCTTCCTCTTTTCGCTCATCATGGTACTCATGATCTATGCGATCTTTGTCTTCCGCCGTGAAGACGGCGACGAGACTGATGGGCCGCACATTCATGGTAATAAAAGATTGGAGATCGGCTGGACGATCGTCCCTACCTTTGTTGTGATCGGTTTCGGCATTTGGGGCGCTGTCACGCTCAACGAAATTACCCGTCCCAAAGAAGGCGAAATGGTTGTCAACGTGGTTGGCAAACAATGGATTTGGAATTTTATCTATCCCGAGCAGGAGAATATTGGCTCGGGGGAGCTGGTCTTGCCGGTCAATCGGACGACCGTCCTGAAGATGAACGCCGAAGACGTGATCCACTCGTTCTGGGTTCCGGAATTCCGCGTCAAGCAGGACCTGGTGCCGGGGCGGGAAACCACTTTGCGTATCACCCCGACGAAAGTTGGCTCCTATAAGCTGGCTTGTGCTGAAATTTGCGGACTGAATCATACACTGATGCAAGCCGACGTCCGTGTTGTCGACGCCGCCGGCTTCCAGGCCTGGGTCGACGAGAAGCTGGCCGTGCCCGCTTTTGCCGATTTGACGGCCGAAGAGCGCGGGGCGTTTTGGGCCAGTGCCGAAGGGTTCGGCTGTGTCGCCTGCCATTCGGCCGATGGTTCGCCCGGCGTTGGGCCGACGTGGCAAGGTCTTTTTCAGCACGAGGTACAGTTGACGGACGGATCGACGGTCACGTCTGATGAGGATTACATCACTAACTCGATCCACGATCCCAACTCGCAAGTCGTGGCTGGTTTCAACCCAAATATTATGCCGCAAAATTACGAGGATCAATTTGCCACTCGTGAGCAGGAAATTGAGGCCGCCGAAGCAATCGATCTCGACATCACCGCCGACATCATTGCTTATATCAAGACGCTTCAGTGAACGCTGAGCTTAATCACGGAGCAGAAAGATGTTTAGAAACACTAGAATTTTTTTAACCTCGGCCCTGGTTAAGGGTTTGGTAGGTCAGTTCGTGGCCTGGGCTTTGGGCTATGGCTTCATCGCCATGCTACGGGCGTTTCGTGGCCTGCCTACTCCCGGACTGTATGAGCCGGCGGTGGCGTTCGGGGCGATCGTCAGCGTCATCGGCTTTCTGCTGAGCGCTGGTGTGTTGACGGACTGGCTCAAGCTGGTTGTCGGCAGGCGAACCCCCCTGCGACACGGCGCGCCGGAGGGTAAGCCGGAGTGGTCGCGCTACCTGAATGTGGATTACAACCACAAGGTCATCGGGATTCAGTATGCCATAGCCGCTATCCTGGTTCTACTGATCGGTGGCCTATTCGCTATCCTGTTCCGAATCGAGTTGGCCCAGCCGGGAATGCAATGGTTGACTAACGACCAGTTTAATACGCTGTTCAGCGCCCACGGCATCATCATGATCGCCAGCATCTTGCTCGGTGTCGGCGCGATGGTCAACTATCTGGTGCCGCTGATGATCGGCGCGTCCGATATGGCCTTTCCTCGCCTGAATGCTTTTAGCTTTTGGGTGGCCATACCCAGCGCGGTTCTCATTCTGATGGGCATGGCTGTCGGGGGCTGGGATACGGGTTGGGTGGGTTACGCGACACTCAGTTTGCGCGCCCCACTGGGTATCGTGTTATTTCTGCTGGGTTTTTGGATCAATGGTTTCTCTTCGATTGCCGGCTCCATCAACATGCTGGTGACCACGGCCACGATGCGGGCCAAGGGCATGACCCTTTTCCGTATGCCCATCCTCGTTTGGGGAGCAGCGGCGGCGTCGATCATTCAGATGACCGCCACTCAGACCGTGGGTGTAGCGCTAACGATGTCGGTCGCCGAACGCGTGCTGGGCCTTAACTTTTTCGATCCGGCCGGCGGCGGCAATCCCATCCTCTATCAGCACCTCTTCTGGTTCTATTCCCATCCCGTGGTCTACGTGTTCGTCTTGCCGGGATTGGGCGTCATCAGCGAATTATTGCCCGTTTTCGCCCGCAAGCCCCTCTTCGGCTACCGGTGGGTGGCGCTTTCCAGTTTTGGCATCGCTCTTGTCGGCTTCCTCGTCTGGGCGCACCATATGTTCACCTCGGGCATGGCCGACGCGCTACGGCTGCCGTTCATGTTCTCTACGATGCTGGTGGCTATCCCTACGGGTGTGAAGTTCTTCAGTTGGGTGGCGACGATTTGGGAGGGTAAATTACCCAAGAATCCGCCTACGCCCCTTCTATTCGTCTTTGGCGCCATTTCGGTGTTCCTCATCGGCGGCGTGACCGGGCCGATCCTGGGCACAATCCCGACCGATCTTCATTTGCACGATAGTTACTGGATCGTCGGTCATTTCCATGCCACGATGTTCGGCGGCTACATCTTCCCGTTCTTTGCTGCGCTCTACTACTGGTATCCCAAGGTGACCGGCCGGATGTATAAGGAGTCGCTCGGCAAGGTTCACTTCTGGCTCATGCTGCCCGCGTTCTGGGTGATGAGCATTGGCCAGATGAGCGTGGGGTTGTTGGGCATGCGCCGCCGCGTGGCCGACTATGATCCGGCGCTGGGCATCACCACCACCCACCTGCTGATTACCCTGGCGGCCCTGGTCATCGGCTGGTCGGTCCTGATCATGATCTACAACTTTGTTGCCAGCACGCGGACCGCGCCTTTGACCGATAGTAACCCCTGGCGCTCGCGTTCGCCTGAATGGCAGATTCCTTCGCCGGTGCCAGAATTTAATTACGCCGTGCCGTTTGAGGTCGTCGGTGAGCCGTATGATTACGGCTTGGACGGGGCAACTTATACGCGCGAACTGGTTCCTGCGCCTTCGGGTGATTAGCAGAGTAGACTGGAGATATCATGAGCGAGAGAAAATCGGCCGCCTATCGCCTCGGACTAATCACACTGGTGATTCTGGCGGTGCTGACCATTGTCGAATTCTTTGTAGCGGTGTACGTTGGGTCGCTGGTGCTGTTGTTTATCATTGCGGTCGTGAAGGCGGCGATCATCGTGCAAAACTTCATGCATATCGCGCGCTTGTGGCGGGAGGAGAGTCATTAAATGAGCGCTGTAACGACGCATACGCCCCATGATGATGCGCACGCCCACGAAGTGCCTTATAAGACCCAAATGCGATCTAATCGCCTGGGCTTGTGGTTGTTCATGTTTTCCGAACTGTTCTTGTTCGGTGCGCTGTTCACAACGCGCTTCGTGCTCTGGGGAAACACTCGGCCGGCACTGAGTCAGGAAATCGGGTTGTTGGCTACGGCCATCCTGCTATTGAGCAGCTTTTTCATGTACCGGTGTGAGGTGGGCGCGGCCAACGGCGACCAGAAAACGTTCTTGCGCAGCGCCCTATTGGCGGCCCTGATGGGAACCATATTTTTCATCATGGTCGTCGTGATGGAGTGGAACGTTTTCGGATTGAGCGGTGACCTGTTCGGCATTGAACTATTCGGCCACTTGAAGCCGTCGGACGGCGTCTATGGCGGCGTGTTCTACGCCATGACCGGCATGCATGCGCTGCACGTCTTGAGCGGTATCGTCCTTATTCTGATCATCTGGTGGAACGGGCGCCGCGGGTTCTACACGGCCGAGCGCCATTGGGGCGTCGAGGCCACAGCCATCTATTGGCACTACGTCGACGTCGTTTGGGTTTTCTTTTATCCGGCCCTCTATCTGATGGGCCAGGCCGTTAAGTAATTCGTCAACCCGGGCCATGCCGGCAGGCCCAAGCCAACGGGGCCACGACTGAACGTTCGGTTAGTCGTGGCCCCGTTTTGATCCGCTTTTGGATTCAATCTCGCTACAATTATCAATATGGATCCTATCGCTCGGGCGGCGCTCAATTCCTGGGGTTGGCGCCCCGAAGTAATCGTATTTCTGCTGGTTCCAGGCGTGCTTTTCCTGCTCGGCTGGCGAAAACTGCGCCTGATTAGCGGCCCGGCCAGAGGAGGCGGCTCGCTTGGCGCTTCCTGGCGGCCGGTCGCCTATATCTCAGGCTTGCTGGTAATCGGCCTGGCCCTGATGTCACCTGTTGACGTGCTTGGCCAGCAGCTTTTCTTCATGCACATGCTCCAGCACCTGTTATTGATCATGATAGCGCCGGTGTTGTTGTTGCTTCCCAACCCGATGCCTTTTCTGCTGTGGGGCTTGCCGGCGCGCACCAGACTGGCCACCGGATCGGCCCTCAATCATGTCCTCCACAAGCGTTCGCTCGTCGGCCGTTTCCTGCGTCGAGCCACCTCGCCCGCCATCGTCTGGTTTAGCATGATCGTGTTTATCATTGGCTGGCATGATCCCAACATGTACGATGCCGCTCTAAAGAACGAGCATATCCATGATCTGGAGCACGTGACGATGTTTATCGCCGGGATGCTTTTCTGGTGGACGGTGATCGGGGCGGGCCCCCGATTGAATAAGAATATGAGCCGGCTGGCCAAAATCGCCTTCGTCATTGCCGCCGTTCCACCTAACATGGCGCTGGGCGCGGCGTTGGCCTTCAGTCGGGAACCAATCTATTCGTTCTATGTCGACATGCCCCGGCTGTGGGGAATGTCGGTGCTCGATGATCAGCGACTTAGCGGCATCATCATGTGGATTCCAGGCAGCATGATGTACCTGATCGCCGCGTTGGTGCTCATGTTCCGGATATTGTCCGGGGAAGAGAAGAAGACGCCTAGCCAGGACGCGCTGCGCCCGGCCGATGAAGGATTGGTTGTGTCCGGGGTCGCTGTCGGCGCGAGTGGGGGACAGGGCGCATGACGAGAGCGGGTAAATTGGCCCGGGCGTTGGTAGGCCGGCAGTGGTGGTGGGTCACGCTAATCGTTGTGGCCCTCATGCTGTTGCTGGCTCGCCTGGGCATCTGGCAGCTGGATCGGCTGGAACAGCGGCGGGCGGCCAACGCTCAACTCCTGGCAGCCATTGAATCACCAGCTCTGGACCTGAATCGGCACTTGGCCGAGTATTTGGTCTTGGAGCCACGCGAAGTTTCTAGCGACATGGCCAATCGGGACGTGGCGATGGTCGGCCGGTATGATTACGATCAGCAGCGCGTTTTGAAGCTTCAGTCGTGGGACGGCCGTGCCGGGGTGCACTTGATCACGCCTCTGATTCTGGAGGGCACGGACGCAGCCGTGCTTGTCGACCGGGGCTGGATTCCCGATGCCGCCTATGAGGCGGGTGAGATGTACGCCGAACAAGCCGGCACGCAAGCGGTGGGCGGCTATGTGGCCCTTACGGAAACCATTAGCCGCCGCACGGCAGACGCCATCGTACCTGCTGATCCCGGTGTTGAATTATTCCGGGTGGATATTGCCGAGCTTGGCAAGCACTCGCCCTATCAACTAGCGCCTTTCTATGTGAAGCTGGTTCCTCAGGACGGCCCTTCTTCCGAGCTGCCCATTCCTGTACCCAAAGAAATCGACCTGTCCGAAGGGCCGCACCTGGATTATGCTTTTCAGTGGTTCATTTTTTCTCTCGGTCTGGGCATCGCCTACGTGATCTACGTTAATCGCTGGCTGAATATGCGTGAGAACCCACCAAAGGCCCGGGAAGAGAAATTCATTAAGTCTGTATAACAATATTGTCACTATATTGACCCCTATTCGCCACTTGTTAGAATTAGTCCGGCTCAATTGAGAGCAAGCAACCGCACGGAACTAAATGCCATCATCACCCTTCCGGGTCGGGAAGGATGATTTAGAAGTCTCAGGAGTAAGCCACATGGAAACTGCAGGGCGATTGCGCGAGGGCTTGCCTTCACTCTTTTTGGTGTGGGCGATGCTATTGGTGGCCAGTATAGCGGTTCTGCAAGCCGACCTCGTCGATGGCATGTATGTATTACCGATTGTGGCGACGTTGGCGCTGGTGGCCGGTTGGCTGCTGGCCAAAAGCGTTTTCAGCGATCGGACGGCCCACATCTTCGCCCTGATTTACGGTTTGTTCTTTATCTTCTTTCTTGTCGGTTCCACCCTGCCCTATGAGGGGCCGTGGCGCGAGAGAATCATCGATCTGCTGGGTCGACAGGTGGAGTGGCTACAAAAAGCCATCGGCGGCGGCACCAGCCGGGACGGCATTATCTTCGTCATTCAAACGACGTCGCTATTCTGGCTGCTGGGTTATCTGGCCGGCTGGTACACCTTCCGACGCGCCCATGTCTGGCGGGTGGTCATACCCACGGGGATCGTGCTTCTGAGTGTGGTCTATTACTACAATGGGCCACGGCCGCTACTCATTTATCTGGCGATCTACACCTTGCTTGCCCTGCTCTTTATCGCCGCCACCCATCTAACGGCCGAGCAAGCCGAATGGCGTCGGGCCGCGGTTCGCTATGATCGCGGCATCCAGTTCGATTTTATGCGTGCCGGACTGCTGGCGGCGTTGTTGGCTTTGGTGATGGCCTGGAGTTTGCCGGGAATGCAGGCCAGCGCATCCGTCAGTGAGGCGATGGCCGGCTCAGGAGGCCCGTGGCGAACCTTCCAGGACACGTGGACGCGGCTTTTTTCTTCGCTGCGCTCCTATGGCGCCGGAACGAGCGATCCCTATCAGGATACGCTGGTGCTGGGTGGGCCGCGATCGGTCGGCAATACGCTGGTGATGGACGTGCACGTGGACAAGGAACTGCCCTATGGCGTCTATTGGCAGGCCATTGCCTATGATACGTATATCAACGGCGGCTGGAAGGCGGCCGAGAGTGAGGTCGATGAACTCATCCACTACCCCGACGACGGCCCGCTCAACGTCCCATTCTCGTTGTCGCGCACGGTCATCACCCAGACTGTGACCAACTACCTGCCCAACTCCAGTTTTCTCTATGCCGCGCCGGAAGTGGTCAACAGCGACCGCCAAATACTGGTTGATGCCACGTTTGATCCCCAGGGACAAACCCTCATTACCGCGCTGCGCTCGCGATTTATCCTGCGCCAGGGGGACCAGTACCAGGTGTCGTCGCGCGTCTCCGTGGCCGATGCGACCAGTTTGCAGCAGGACAGCACGGACTATCCACAATGGATCCGGGATCGCTACCTCCAGTTGCCGGACACGATTACGCCGGAGACGGTGGCCCTAGCTGAGGAACTCACCGCCGGTTTGGGCAATCCCTATGACAAGGCCATCGTCGTACGGGATTATTTGCGCACCAACATCGACTATAACGATCAAATAGCTGCCCCACCGGACACTGCCGAGCCGGTTGACTATATCTTGTTCGACCTCCAAGAGGCCTATTGCACTTATTACGCGTCCGCTATGGCGGTGATGTTGCGCTCGCAGGGCATCCCGGCCCGGCTGATTAGCGGCTACGCCCTGGGCGAATATGATGAGTCGACGCAATCGTATCGCGTACGGGCTGTGAATTCGCATACGTGGGTCGAGGTCTACTTTCCCAGTTATGGCTGGATCCATTTTGAGCCGACGCAGGCGATACCCGTCGCCGAGCGGCCGGCATCCGGCACCGGCGATCTGACCAGCGCCGTGAACGAAGCCGCCGCGCCGGAGCCAGAGAGCCTGCTACCGCCCGAAGACTTGAATAACTTCGAATCGGCCGACGGGTTGCTAGGGGATTCGCAAGACAACCAGGCCGATCAGGGCATTTTGGGCGGCATTTCCGCCTGGCAGATTGCCTTGGGCGTGCTTCTGTTGGGCTTGGCCGGCGGCGTCGTGTTCGCGGGGGCCAAATACAATCATCGTATCGAAGCCGACGTGGATCGGAGCTATGGTCGTCTGGGAGACTGGGCGCAGTGGCTTGGCATTCCCTGGCGCACGACGCAGACCCCTTACGAACAGGCTGACTCGCTGTTGACCGTCGTACCGGAGGGCAAGCAGCCGGTGCGCAATCTGACGCGCCAATACGTGCTGCAACGTTTTAGCCCGGCCAAAGCCACCGAGGAGAACTTCGATCCGCTGCAGGAATGGAAGCAGTTGCGGCCGTTGCTCATTAAACGCAGCCTGGCTAATTTCCTGGATCGCTCCCGGAAATCAGGAAAATGAGTTACTCCATCCGGCTCTGAACGGTTCGCC
The DNA here is from genome assembly GCA_017983515.1 of Promineifilum sp. Lineage (GTDB taxonomy): Bacteria > Chloroflexota > Anaerolineae > Promineifilales > Promineifilaceae > Promineifilum. The sequence continues at coordinate 61,873 of JAGOBF010000018.1, forward strand.
GGAGGCTCGTCAGCTTCTCGAACGGCTTCGGGGGGCTAATCTGCTATAATGTCACCAACGTCCCCGCCACAAAGGCAAAAATGTCTGTGGGATGGAACGCAGATTAAATTACGGACGCGATGTGGCAAATCACCGATTACCTTCTTCCCCGTCTACACTGGACAGTTTGCTGGCCCAAATCGATGCATGCCAAACGGCCTTAACCGAGCAACAAAAGTCATTATTGCGAGCGCCGGACGCTATGGCCCGCGCCACGGGCATTCGCGGCACGGGAATGTTGACGCGCCGCCTGGACGAGTTAAAGACCAGTGCGCAACAGCTTCAGACAGAACTTCGGCAACAGCAGACCGAGCGCGAGCGCCTGCTGGCCCTTCAGACCGTCGGCGCGGCGATCAACTCTTCCCTCGATCTTGGTGTGGTTTTGCAGCAGGTCATGGATGCCATCATCAGGCTGACCCGTGCCGAAAGAGCCATGTTGTTACTCTCCAGCCACGGAGAGTTGGAAGTCAAAATGGCCCGCAATATCTCCCAAGAGACGCTGGATGACGTGGCTTCGCTGGAAATCAGCCACAGCATTGTGCAGCGGGTGGCCGAGTCCGGTGAGCCTGTCGTAACCATCAACGCGCAGGAAGATGAACGCTTTGCAGAGCAGCACAGCATCGTCAGTTACAAATTGCGGTCGATCCTGTGCGCGCCCCTCAAGATCAAAGGCATCACCATTGGCGTCATATACGTCGACAACCGCGTCGCCAGCGGCATTTTCAGCGATGCCGATCGCGACTTGCTGGCCGGCTTTGCCGACCAGGCCGCCGTAGCCATCGACAACGCTCGCCTGTTCCACGAGATCGCCGGCATGAAGCACTTGATGGACAACGTCTTCGCCTCAATAGCCGGTGGCGTCATCACCATCGATGAGAACGACCGGATCGCCTTGCTCAATCGCGCGGCCGGTCGCATCCTGAGCCTGGAAGTCGAAGTTGCTGGTTATGAGGATGTGTCCGCCAGACTGGGGGAGCAGGTCGTGGCCCTTATTCGACAGGTGAAGGAAGGTGGGCTATCGCAAAGCACCGAGCTGGAGCTGCCGGCACATGGCTCGTCACCGGCCTCGAAGACCTTGCATGTCACGGTTTCGCCTTTGCATACGGTGGAGAATGAGTGGGTGGGGGGCGTGGCGATCGTTCTGGATGATGTATCGGAGAAAAAGCGTATAGAGAGTCTGCGCCGCTATTTGCCCTCGGCGCTGGTGGATCAGGTGCGGGATCTCGACTCGGCCCAGAAACCACAACGCCGGGAGATCACAGTCCTTTTTGCCGACATACGCGATTTTAGCCGTTTCGGCGAACATCTCGACCCCGAAGAATTGATCGCGCTGGCTAACGGGCTGTTCTCGGAGGCCGTGGCGGCGATTAGCGAATGTCATGGCCTGATCGACAAGTTTATGGGTGATGCGGTGATGGCTCTGTTCAATACCCCGCTCAACCCCCAGGCGAACCACGTCGAACTGGCGGTGAGGGCGGCTCTCACGATTCAAGCGCGCTTATCCATCTACCGGCGGGCCTTGCCCCCCGAAAAAATCCTTTACTTCGGCATTGGCATTCATACGGGCGATGCGGTCGTGGGCAACGTGGGCAGCGACCAGCGCAAGGATTACTCGGCCGTCGGCGATGTGGTCAATCTCTGCAAACGGTTGCAGGAGCTGGCCGGAACTGACCAGATCCTCTTGAGCCGAGACGTCTTTGACTGTGTGCGCGATCGTGTGTTGGTGGAGTCGCTGCCGCCGGTTCAGGTGCGGGGACGGCAAGCACGTGAAGAGGTATTTCGCCTGCTGGGCGCTGTCGGCGGATTCATTCAACCATAATGACCGATGGGGGCGGCACTTCCGGTGGCGCTTCCTCGATGGGAACCGTGTCAGGGAAAGGCGGGAGATCAAATAATTTGCGCCAGGCGTACTGGCCGAGCACCTTCAGCGAGGCCACGAGCGGCGCGGCCAGTATCGCGCCGAGAATGCCGGCCAACGCCGCCCCCATAAACACCCCGACGATCACCAATACGGGATGGAGATCGAGCGCGCCGCCCACAATTCGCGGAACCAGCAAGTTATTCTCGACCTGCTGAATGACGACCATCAGGATCAGCACGGCCAGGGCGAACTGCCAGGCGTCGAGACCCAGGTAATTGCCAGACTGGAAAAAGGCCACCAGGATGGCCACGCCGGCGCTAATCACCGGCCCCAAGGTGGGTACGAATTCGAGCAACCCGCCCAAAAGACCCAATGCGAGCGAATTCTGCACGCCCAGCAATGTTAATCCGATCCAGACGACGGCAAAGATGACCAGCCCCAAAATGATCTGCCCTCGTAAATAGGCCCGCCATACGTAGCTCAATTCCGGAAGCAATCGCTCGGCATCCGCTCGGTAGCCGGGCCGTTGGGCGAACTGTTTGATATAACCGCCGAAATTGGGCAGATCAATCGCCAGATAGAGCGAAATAATAAAGATGAAAACGACATTGAAAACGGTGCGCATTGTCGATGCGGCCAAACGGCTGACCACCGTTGTGCTCTGGCTGAACACGGGGTCGAGCATTCCCAGTAGCTGATCGGTTATACGTTCCCAGGGGACGACAGTCGGATTAATAACGAATGGCCCAATCTGGAGGGGTTCAGAGCGAGTGACGAACGTACTGATCGTTTCAGTGCCGCTCTCGATGAGATCGGGCAACAAGGTGATCAAGTTGCCAACCTGCTCGAACGTAGCCAGACCCAGCGCAAAGAAACCGCCGATAATCGTAATCGCCAACGTGATGTAAACGAAGACGATGATCAATCCCCGGCGAATAGTCGTTCGACGATCGATAAAGCTGATGATTGGTTCAAGTAAATAACTCAGAATAGCGGCAATGACCAGCATTCCGATGAGTGATTTGAAGCGTCCCATTAGCCATATCACGGCCAGGAGCGCGAAAATTACCACAATTACCTTAGTGGTTTTGCTCCAATAGGGTGAATTGCCGGTTGCCGACTCGTTGGTCACGGGATCGTCCTGATTGATCATCACGACTGGATCATAAAGCCTTTCCCTGCATATAACAAGGGGCAAGCGGCCGGCTATTGAACTGTTATCGGCATGGATGGGGGAAGATGGGCCGCTACCGGCCGGATGGTCTCCTTACGGGCGACGAACAATAAATAGGCCCCCTCCACCGGCGACGCTTCTTCTTCATAGAACGGCCGTACCCAGCGCTCGGTTGGCCTTAGGCTGCTTTCCCAAGGGGCGATGATCCAATGGCCGGTGAGGGCATGCAGCGCGGCCGAGGGCAAACCTTGGGCGTGGCCTAGCTCCAGTGTACGCAGGGCGTCGCGGGAGAAGTAATATTGCCAGCGCTCGATGGCGAAGCCCGCCGTTGCCAGTCGCTCGGCCCAGGTCTGGGGTGGGTCGGTATGGGCATGGCGCGATATGAAATTGAACCAGCGTCGATAGCGCTCGGCCATACCGTCCAGACGAAGACGCTCGAAAAAGGCCGCGCCGCCCAGAAACTCGGTGAAGTAGTGGCTGGGCGTGGTGATGAGGAAGCGCGCGCCCGGCCGCAAGACCCGGCTGATCTCGTTGAGCACTGGCTGGATGTCGGGAATGTGTTCCAGGACGGAATTGCTGAAGGCCGAGGCGAAATAATTATCGGCGAAGGGCAGATTATCGCCGAGGGCCTGAAGGGGCAGTTCATAGTTCCCGGCTTTAACGGCCTTGTTGAGCGGCCGCCACCACGGGTCGATGCCGGCCGTTATCCGCCGGCCGGGCAGGGCCAGTTGGGCGAAGTTGCCGTCGCCACAGCCGATATCGAGTAACGGCTCCGGCAACTCGACGTAGGAGTAGAAACGAGCTTCCACTGCTCGCAATAGGGCCCTGAAGGCCGGCAAGGTTTTTAGCTGCTGCCAGAGCAGATCGTCCGTGGTATCAAGCATCATATTGAGTTGTCGAAGTGAGCGCGGCGTCGCGCATGGCGCGCAGGCGATCGTAGGCCGGCGGTTCGATGGAGTGAGCGGGATGCTGGCCGTGGCATAGCGCCTCGAAAATGCGCACGTATTCGGCCGCCGTTTGGGTCGGATCAAAGCTCTCGGCGATCAAGTCTGGTGAACGCATGTACCGCTCGTGTTCGTTCAGGATACGGATAATTGCCTCGGCCAGCGCCTTCGCGTCGCCCACTTCGGTCACCTCGCCCATGCCGGTCATCGTCACCGGCTGCCGCACGCCGGGCAGATTGCAGGCAGCCACCGGCACACCGTTGCGCATTGCCTCGATTTGCACCAGGCCAAAGCTCTCCGTGCTGTTCAGACTGCATATGCATAGCACATCGAGGCTGCGATAGAAAGCGGTTAATTCTTCGCCCTGCAACGTGCCCAGAAGTTTGTAATGGGCCTGATATTGTTCGAAGAGTGGGCGAAGGCGGGCGGCATAAGCCTCTTCGCCCAGGATATTTTTGTGTGGCCCGGCATGGAGAACCAGAACATCGGGATAAGCGTCAATGATGCGGGGCAGGGCCTGGAGCAGGACTTCAACACCTTTCTCGGCCGCCAGTCGGGCCGATATACCGATGACCGGCCGGTTGCCCACGGCGTATTGGTCTTTGAATGCCTGGACGGCCGCGTCCGTCGCGGGATCAAGGGTGATGGGCGGTGGGATGATGACCAGCTTCCGGTCAACGTATTGGGACAGATAGGGAGAGTGCAGGGCGTAATCGCGGGTATAGGTCGCGACGACGTCGGCCAGGCTACCGGCCACTTTGTTCTGGAACTGCACCACGCGATCCACGGCCTTATTGAACAGGCCCACCGGCAACTGCAGATCGCAATGGTAGGTCAGTACGACCGGCTTGCGCAGCAAACGGCCGCGCAACGCCAATCCCGGCGCGTCGAACTGGGGCAAATGCAGATGAAGCACATCGGACCGACGCGACAGTTTCCAGGCCATCGGCCCGAAATCAGGCATGAGCACCCCCTTGCTGACGCGCAGCGCAACGGGAATGCGCACGATCTTCACCCCGTCCATGACGTCGTAGCGAGGCAAGGCGGGGTCATACTGTGAAGTCAGCACGGTGACGTCATGACCTTGTTCGACCAGCGCCCGGCTGAGACGTTCGACGTATATGGTCAGCCCGCTTACCCACGGTCGATAATAGGTCAATACTTCGAGAACCTTCATAACGGATAACCCCTGGTTGGAACGGAAGTCTGGAGCTTATACACGAGTCAAGAGCGGGAATCGCACCCCGGGCCGTCGCAGTCGCCTCATGGCGACTGATCGGCTGGTTGGCGGTTGACCAAGGACTGGGCCGACGCCAGGACGTTGCGGAACGTGACACCGGTGCCGAGAACACCGATGAAGCCCATTAGCACCATGATGACGATGTTGGTTATGTGATAGAGAAACGCAAAGCCGGCCGACTCCACCGCAGGCTGGCCGTAGAGTTGGAGGGCGGTGATGACGGCGAAGTGGTAGGGGCCGGCCTGCCCGGGGGTGGAGGGGACGGCCACGCTGAACGCCGCCGCACAGACGACGAAGGCGGCCATGACCCACGTCGGTTGCAGACCGACGGCGCGCATGATGAAGTAGTAGGCCAGGATGACGGGTAGCCAGATCAGGATACTAATTACGGTCAGGATCAGACCATCGCGCAGGGAGGTCAGGCTCTTTAGCCCCATCAGCAGCCCATCGAACCGGCCCAGCCACTTTTCCCGATTCAAAAACGGCAGCAGCCGCGCCATCAGGCCGTCGAGTATTCGCAAGGCCCTTTCCCGCTGGTTGGCGGCCATAACCAGAAGGCCGATGCCGCCTATGGCGGCAAAGCCGGAAAAAAGGGCGAATGAGCGCATCCAGTCCGGCAGGGAGTGGATGCCGGAGAGCGTAAAGGGTAGCAGGACGACGATGAAAAGCATATCTAGCAGGCGTTCGACAACCATAGTCGAGATGCCCTGGGCCATCGTCACCGGCGGAACATTCCCGATCAGAACGGCCCGCGCTACGTCGCCCAAGCGCAAGGGCAGCAGCTGGGTCAGCATGTAGCCAATGTTCTGGATGTGAAAGACCTGGCCATAGGGCACCGTGTTATTCAGCATGACGCGCCAGCGAACGGCTCGCAGCAATAAAAAGGCGACAATTCCCAGTACTCCCAGACCTAAATAGCCAAGATGAACGTGGCGCAAGGTTTCTAGAATCTCACCGGGGCGAGCGTAGAAGTAGAAGACGGCCACGAGGGATGCCCCACCGATGAGAATGCCCGCCCACACCTGCCACTGACCTTTCCCTGAACTTTCTTCCATAGGGCGTGGATTATATCAGGATCGTCGCCAGAGGTGGAGAGTTGACGGGCGACGCAGCAGACCCTATCATCGGCTCATTAATTCGGACATCAGGAGGCTTCGATGGAATATGTGAATCTAGGCCACGCGGGCCTGAAAGTTTCGCGAATTTGCCTGGGGATGATGACCTACGGCACGCCGGACTGGCGCGAATGGGTGCTCGACGAGGAACAAAGCCGGCCGTTCATCCGGCGCGCGCTCGAACTGGGTATCAACTTTTTCGATACGGCCGACATGTATTCGCTGGGCGTCAGCGAAGAGGTGACCGGTCGGGCGCTGCGCGATTTTGTCCCGCGCGATGAGGTTGTTTTGGCGACGAAGGTCTTCTTCCCGATCGGCCGAGGCGCCAACGGCGGCGGCCTATCACGCAAACACATCATGGAGGCGATTGATAATTCCCTGCGCCGCCTGCAGATGGATTACGTGGATCTGTACCAGATTCACCGCTGGGACGAAGCCACACCGATCGAGGAGACGATGGAGGCGCTGCACGACGTCGTGAGGGCCGGCAAAGCGCGTTATATCGGCGCGTCGAGCATGTATGCCTGGCAATTCGCCAAGGCGCAGTACACGGCCGATCTCCACGGCTGGACGCGCTTTGTATCGATGCAGAATCACTACAATCTGATCTACCGCGAAGAAGAGCGTGACATGCTGCCATTCTGCATCGATCAGGGCGTCGGTGTGATCCCTTGGAGCCCATTGGCGCGCGGGTTCCTGAGCGGTAACCGTCCACGAGAAGCGCGGGGTGACTCGCTGCGCGCCAAGACCGATACTTATGCTCACGAAATGTATTATCGCGACAATGATTTTGAAGTAGTGGATAGGGTGGTGGAAGTGGCCGGGCACACGGATGGGGCTAATCCGGCGCAGGTGGCCTTGGCCTGGCTGCTGCACCGGCCGGGTGTGACCGCACCCATCATCGGCGCGAGCAAAATGAGTCACCTGGAAGAGGCGGTCGCCGCGGTGGACATCCACCTGTCGCCGGAGGAATTACGATTATTGGAGGAACCCTACCGGCCCCATCCAGTATTGGGACATTCCTAAGTCGACTATTCGCATAGTCAAGAAGGGTCTGCAACTTTGTAGGTGTAGAAGCCGCGCCCACTTTTGCGCCCCAGCCGATTGCTGTCGACCATGCGCCGCTGGATGGGGTGGGGCCGGTACTTTGGGTCCTGGAAGTAAGCATCGTAGACGGACTGGGTAACGGCCAGATTGACGTCAAGCCCGATGAGATCGAGTAACTCAAACGGCCCCATCCGAAAACCGAGGGAGCTGATCAGGCGATCAATCGTTTTCGGCTCGGCCACTTGCTCGCCCAATAGACGCAAAGCTTCCCCATAAAAGGGGCGGGCGATCCGGTTAACGATGAAGGCCGGGGAATCCTGGCAGAGGACGGCCGACTTGCCAATCTCTGTGACAAATTCCCGGCACTGTGCCACGGTAGCATCACTGGTCGAATCCCCGCGGATTATCTCAACCAGGCGCATCAGGTGCGCCGGATTGAAGTAGTGGAGGCCGATTACGCGGTCCGGGCGCTCTGTGGCAGCGGCGATGGCGCTGATGCTGAGACTGGAGGTGTTGCTAGCGAGGATCGTATGGGCTGGGGCGGCGGCATCAAGACGTCCGAACACTTTGCGCTTAAGTTCTATATCCTCCGGCACGGCCTCTATGACTAGCTCCACCTGGGCCGCTTGGCTAATATTATCGGTCAGGACAATGCCATCCTTGGCCCGTTCCGCCACTTCCGGCCTCGTCTTGCCCCGCTGGACGCCTTCATCGATGCTGTTGCGAATAGAGCGGTTGGCTTTGTCGAGCAGCTGGTACGTCAGATCAAAGAGGACGACTTGTTTGCCGGCCAAGGCGGCCGACTGGGTAATGCCGCGTCCCATCGTGCCTGAGCCAATGACGGCTACCGTTTTTATATGTGTCATAGCTTTTGAACTCTCCATTGACAGAGGTGGCGCCATTGGCCGCGGGAGCGATATCGCGGGCCTTTGATGCTCCTTCGACGATGGCGACTAGGGAATAGTATCATCGAGTTCGCCCTGGCTCAATTGGTACCTATAAGGCGATGGCAGTCACTTCAATGAAATCCGGCCGCCCGGAGAGCAGCAAGTCGATTGTGGTAGCTAATATTCGGCGAGCGGGAAGCTAACTGTTTGTAGAGAGCATGAGCCTGGCGGCCGTGACCTTCATCACCTTCAAGCAGCCACCATTGATAATGCACCGCCGCTTTCTCTGGGGGGCGCCAACGGCCGTCTACCAGATTCTCCAGGGTGAGTCGTCCGCCATCGTGGTCTTCCTGGGCAATGGAGATTCGGGCATGTAGCAGCTGGCTCTCGACAAAAATCGGGTTGCGGCCGGTATCGCTCTGCAGCAAGGGTTGCATCTCGGTTAACGCCCGCTCGGCCGCCGCCATGTTCCCTTGTTCCAATAATAAAGTCGCACGGGGCAAGAGAACATGGCAGGCAACTGTGAGATGTCGTCGTATTGCCTCAAACGACGCAGACGCCAGATCAAAATGGGCCATTGCCTCATCTTCATGGTTCAACCGCCACGCCATCGTTCCCAACAGGCCGTGGGCGATAACAAAAGAATCCAGGTCCTCTTTCTCCGCAGCCAGGGCCAGACAGTCATTGAGAGCCGCTTGCGCTGGGCCATACTCGCCTATATTGACCCGCAACCATCCGATCCGCCACAGGTTTTCGCTCTCCAGCCAGCGCATTCCCGCTTCCCGATAATATTGACCGGCGCGTTCGAGACAATCACGTGCTTTGTCATATTCGTCCAGAGCCAGATGAGCCTCGCCCATATTGCCCAGGGAGTTGTAGGCCAAGGCCAGGCTGCCGATTTGGCGGGCAAGCTGGTTTGCATGTTGCAGTTGGGCCAACGCCTCCTCGAATTCACCCAGTTCCAACAAGTCAAAGCCGATATTGTTAGCTGTTCGCGCGATGCCGAGCGGATAATCAAGCTTTTGGTAGCGGGTGAGAACATCGCGCTGGTAGGCCAATGATTCCTCCAACCGTCCCAAGACCGATAACACGATGGCTGTCATCCCCTTATTGAATACAATCCCTCGTTCGTAGTTTATATCGGCATAGAGCGCGGCCGCTTGCTGTAGATAGACTAAAGCTTCGTTCAGATTACGCAGGTCTGAGTTGACCAGAGCCAACCAGTCATAGGTTGCGGCGAGCGGCCGTTTCGCGTCCAATGAGCCATAGATTTCAACTGCTTCCTGTAGATGCTCTATCGCCTGCCTGGATGCGCCTGTGCCACGGCCGAGGATACCCAATGTTCGCAGGGCATCAGCGCGATAGCGCGGCAATTGAAGTCTATCGGCTAGTTCAATCACCTTTTCCGCCACCGCGTAGGATTCCTCTATTCCTCCCCTCAACTCGGTAAATTCCGCCACCCGCGCCAGAAGATGGCAGACCGTTTCCTCGATAGCTCTGGCATTGGCCGATTGATCATCCTCCTCGGCTTTTAGTACTCTCTCCTCTCGCTGCCAACCTGCCACTTGCTCGGCGGCCTGGGCAAAAATCGTTGGTGCTTCTTCAAAGAGACTTGTCGCCTCATAAAAGGCTGCCAGCCCGTCGATTGCCTCGCGCAGGCCAGTGATCGGCCCCCGTTCAGCAGCCCACCGCCAAGCCTGGCGGATATTGTCCAGATCGCGCCGGATCACCGTTGTCGCTTCAAGAGGATTCTCACCATAGAAGCCTGCTCCAGACTGTGCTACCAGGCCAAGGTAATAGGCGCTATGTCGAGCAGCTACGGCAACATATAAAGTTTGCGCCTCCTGGAGTCGCGCCCAAGCAAATTCATGGAGAGTCTCCAACATGACAAAGCGCGCTTCGCCGCCGGGCAGTTCCTGTTGCTGTATCAGGCTTTTATTCACTAGCGATTCAAGGCCGTCGTATACATCCATAGGCAGGTCCTGGCTGCATACAGCCTCCAGGGCTTCCAGCGACAGCCCGCCACGGAAGATAGCCAGACGGGCGAACAGCATTTTCTCGTCTTCGTTCAGCAGGTTATAGCTCCATTCAATCGTGTTATGCAGGGTCTGTTGACGAGCGGGCAAGTCCTGCGCGCCGCCCGTAAGGGTATCGAGCCGGCTGCTTAACCGGAGTAACAACGTCTGCGGCGTTAACAGTTTGACGCGCGCCGCCGCCAACTCAATGGCCAACGGCAGACCTTCCAGACGAATGCAGATGTCGACGACATCCGCCACGTTTTCCGCGGTCAAGGCAAAATCCGGCCGCACTGCCCGCGCCTGCTGCATGAACAGAGCAACGGATTCACATTCCGCCAGAGTCAGCGGATCGTGCAGTAGTGGGTCCGGTAATTTTAGGGGCGGCACTGCATATTCCTGCTCGCCGTATAGATGCAGAGGTTCGCGGCTGGTTGCCAGCACTTTCAAATGAGGTGCGGCCGCCAGCAGTTCCGAAATTTGTGTCGCTGCCGGGAGCAAGTGCTCGAAGTTGTCCAGTATCAGTAACATCCGGCTTTCACGGAGCACGAGCTTCAACGTTTCGATCAACGGCCGACCGTGGGCTTCATTTACTCCAACGGCCACAGCGATACTGTTCGTGACCAATGCAGGGTCACTGATGGGAGCCAGAGAAACAAAATAGACCTCCTCCCCAAAACTATCGGCCGCCTCCAATCCTGCTTGCAGCGCCAATCGGGTTTTGCCCGTTCCCGGAGGGCCCACCAACGTTAGCAGATGGGCCGAATCTAACAGACGCAAAATCTCTTCCAATTCCTGTTGGCGCTTGATGAAGCGTGTGGTCTCAATTGGCAGGTGGTGTTTGAGTGCACGGCCCATTGCCGGCGGCGACGGCGCAGCGTCATCAGCCTCGTCCAAAAGCTGAAGTTCACGAGCGCGGGCAATAGCCTGGGTACGACTACCGACGTCGAGAATGCTGTAAATCTGGCGGTTATACCATTTGACGGTATTGACAGTCATCACCAGCCGTTCGGCGATCTCGCGATCCGACATCCCGTCGGCCAACAGACGCAGGATCTCAGTCGAGCGCTTGCTCAATCCGTCATTGGGAGCTTGTCGTTGTCGAGGAGCCATAAAACGGGTCTCCCGGGTGCCCTCAATATCGTTGCAGATCATCATAGTACCGCAAAAACACGGCCGCAGGAAACACTTTCCATTCCTTATTCCATTCTTTTGATAGGTGACTCTCATCCCACCGAGACAGTATTCTGGGGACAGTGAATAAACCCAATTAGTGAGAGGAAAGATCATGAGTACAAACACAACTGAAATGGATGCACTGAAGGCCCGGCTCAAGAGCACTTGGATGTCGGGAGATTACGCTCATTTTGCCACTTATCTGACTGACGGGGCGATGGACTTTCTCGCATCCAGCAACATACCTCCCGGCGCTAAGGTGCTGGATGTCGCTTGCGGAGCCGGCCAAACGGCAATCCCGATGGCACGCAAAGGTGTTAACGTGACCGGGGTCGATATCGCCACCAATCTCATCGAGGCAGCGAGGAAGCGGGCACGTGATGAAGGCTTGTCAATCCGGTTTGATGAGGGCGATGCCGAGGAACTGCCCTACGAGGATGCTTCCTTTGATGTCGTCATTAGCCTGATCGGAGCGATGTTTGCCCCGCAGCCGCAAAAGGTCGCGGCCGAAATGGCACGCGTGTGCCGTCCGGGAGGTCGCATCATCATGGGTAACTGGACGCCCGGCGGCTTCGTCGGCCAGATGTTCAAAGTCGTGGCGGCCCATGTACCGCCGCCACCGGGTATACCCTCGCCTACGCTGTGGGGGGTGGAGTCCACCGTTAACGAACGGTTTGGCGATTACGCATCCGGGCTGCAGATGACCCGGCAACTCTACCCGTTCAGATACCCGTTCACGGCGGCCGAGGTCGTCGAATTTTTCCGGCAATATTATGGGCCAGTCAATCGCGCCTTCAGCGCACTTGATGCCGACCGGCAGGACGCCATGCGACGTGATTTCGTCGAGCTATGGGCGCGGCACAATCAGTCCGCGAACGGCACGGTTGTTCTTGGAGCGGAATACCTCCTAGTGGACGCAGTGCGCCGTCACGAAGCCGATGAGGCCATAGGTGATCGAACCATGGGAAATGAACGGGTTCAAGTCCGACAGTTGATTGCCAGGCCGAACTAGATCAGAGACTCCCGTGACATTCGATCCAACGCACTCTCTTCAGGCCAATACTTGGGCTACAAGCTATTGGAAAATACGATTATACAGAAGGAGATGACCATGAATCACGCTTTTCGTAGACACATGCTGGCTCTGTTCGCCCTCTTAACAGGGCTGATGATTATCCAGAGCGTTCACGATGTGAAGGCCGCCGGCTGCGCGACCAAATCAGTTTTCATCGGCTGTACAAACGGAATCGGCGACAGGGGGGCAATGATCGCCGCCACTGAAGTGGTGAGAAACGAGCTGATGGCGCCTAACTATGCGACTGTTGACCTTAACCAGTCTCAACTTGGTGGAGTGGTCTACACTCAAGCGGGGGCGATGAGGCTCGCCTACCATCACTTTGGGCCGGATGTAGTTCAGATCAAGGCAGATGTCGTCTGTTTGAATTATCAGCGGTCGGGGGGCTTGGCGACTGTGCGCCGGCCGGCTTGCCCTCTGTAGCGTCTAAGACCGATATCGCCCACTGACTCACGAAAAGTCGGAACGCGGATGACGCGGGTTAAACGGATTCTCGTGGAAAAGATAGTAATCTTTGATCCACGCTATCCGATGAAACCCGCGTCATTCGCGTTTGCTTTTTCTTCCGCTTACTTCGCAAATCCAACTGCCCGCGTCTCCCGAATCACCGTTACCTGAATCTGCCCCGGGTATTGCATGGAGTCCTCGATGTTCTTCGATATCTCCTTGGACAATCTTACGGCGGCCAGATCGTCGATCTGGTTGGGCTTGACGAGGATGCGGATCTCGCGCCCGGCCTGAAGCGCATAAGCGCTCTCAACGCCGGCGAACGAAGTAGCAATATCTTCCAGCGTTCGCACGCGTTTGATGTAGTTCTCCAGGTTCTCGCGCCGTGCACCGGGACGTGCCCCCGATATGGCGTCGGCCGATTCAACAATGATGGCCTCGATGGACTCCTGTTCCACTTCATGGTGATGCGAGGCGATGGCATTGACGACGATGGGCGGCACCTTGAACCTTTTGGCGAATTCGGCCCCCAGTTGGGCGTGCGTGCCCTCCTGATCGTGGTCCATCGCTTTGCCCAGGTCGTGGAGCAGCGCGCCCATCTTGGCCGTCTCGATGTTGGCCCCCAGTTCGGCGGCCAGCATGGCCGCGATGTGGGACGCCTCGATAGCGTGCTGCAACTGATTCTGCCCGTAAGACGTGCGGTACTTGAGGCGGCCGAGCATCTTCAGGATCTCTGGATGCAGGCCGTGGACGTTGGCCTCGTAGGCCGCCTGTTCGCCAGACTCCTTGATGACGCGCTCGACTTCTTCCTGAGCATCGCTGATCAACTTCTCGATGCGCGCCGGATGGATACGGCCGTCTACAATGAGCTTGGCCAGTGCGCGTCGGGCGACTTCGCGCCGAACGGGGTCGAAGCTGCTGATGGTGACGGCCTCGGGCGTATCGTCCACGATGACGTCCACGCCCGCGGCCTGTTCAAAGGCACGGATATTGCGACCGTTGCGGCCGATAATGCGGCCCTTCATCTCGTCGCCGGGCAGGGGCACAACGGACACGACCATGTCGGCCACCTGATCGCTCGCCAGCCGCTGAATAGCCAGGGCGATGATCTTACGTGCCTGATCCTCGGCCGTTTCCTTGGCCCGGTTGTCGATTTCGCGCATGACTCGGGCGAGGTCTTGTTGGGCTTCCTTTTCCACTTGCTGAATGAGGACGCTGCGCGCCTCATCGGTGGTCATGGCCGCAGTCTCTTCCAGCTTCTGGCGATGTTCCTGTTCCAGGTTGCCCAGATCATTCTGGCGCTTGTCCAGTCGGCTTTGGCGCTTGTTGAGTAATTGTTCGCGTTGCTCGAGGGTTTTGGCCTGTGTATCCTGATTGGCCCCGCGCCGGTCGACACGTTCCTCGGCGCGCGCCAGGTCCTGGTAGCGGCGCTCGATGGCCTTTTCTGCTTCGAGGCGAATATCCTGGGCTGCCTCGCGTGACGTGCGCAGGATATTTTCGGCTTCACGTTCGGCCGCCAGACGTTTTTCGGCGACCTCCGCTTCGGCGGCAGCAATTGTGTCGGCCACCCGGGGCTGCATGACGGCGCGGGTGATGAATGCGGCGACGGCCGCCCCCACCACGATGCCTATCAGCAGACCTATAATTAGTTCCATCATGATTTCTCCTTATTCATCTTCGTCAGGTTTCACTTCAAGCCAGGTCTCCGTGACGACTTCGCTCACGATATCGTAGGGATATCCCTGACGCATCAGATAGCGTGTCAGTTTGGTGCGCCATTCGGCTTCGGCCAACCCGCGCCATCGCCCGGCTTGTTTCCGCGCGACCCGCCGCGCCGAATCGATCTCGTCCACTTCGGACAGAGCCTCGGCGACAATTTCGCGCTCGACGCCCTTCTGGCTGAGTTCCTGGCGCAGGGCCAGACGACTGCGCGGCCGAAAGGTCTCGCGCTGTTCCACCCAGTAGGCGGCGAAGGCATCATCGTCGATCAATTTCGCCTCGGTCAGGTCGTCAATTACATTTTGAATAATTTCGTCGCTCATCTGATGGCGGCGAAGGTAGCGCGAGATCTCGGCCGAGCTATAGGGCCGGCGGGCCAGCAGGCGCAAAACACGCTCTCTGGCCCGATGAATCTCGTCGCGGTGATCGAGTTGCTCCAGTTCGGACTGGCTTATCTCCTGTCCAATTCTTAGCCCGACGGCCACGGACAGCGCCAGACCCAGGGAAAACGTGCCGTCGATGAACACGTTGACCCGGTCCGGATTTTTCACCTGTGCTGTCAGAGCAGTAATCGTACCCATCGCTAAAAAAGCAAAAAGCCGTGGTTACAAGCCACGGCTAGCATTTAGGCGCTTCAGGTCTTGCGATCTGTTGTCAATAAAGGCCACCCGATGACGGATGGGAAACCCATTTAGCGAACGTGTCGAATATGACGGCTACAGTTACCTGTGAGGTTGGTCGAGAATGTTATGTACTTGATAAGGTTTGCTACAAGAGCAAGCCGAATTCTCTCATCATCAAGTTTCTATATAACGCCTGCCGGAAAGACACATGACCTTTCTTCTATCCACAAGGTCTACTGTGACCTCCGCAGGCCTATTTATTCTAATCAACAGGCATCCTGTACGTAATTCTTAAATCAAACGCGACCAGCTAACTGGATTGTTCCTCAATCGACTCTTATTGCCATAGACACCACGGAATGGGGTGTCCAATTCTAGCAGTGGCAGTAAGCCGTCTGTGTTCCTTAATTTTAATCTCTTACATTGCGCGCTTTAAGGGGCGCGTCTTTATTTCCCTGTATCAGTGAGCCGCGATGGTCGGTAGACCAGCCATTTGGCGAATCCGTGTTTCCAATTCATCCAGCATGGCCGGATTTTCGGCCAGGTAAATTTTGGCGTTTTCACGCCCCTGGCCCAGTAGCGTATCCCCATAACGGATGAAAGCGCCACGCTTGTCCAACAAGTTATTATTGATAGCCAAGTCGAGGACATCGCCGGTGCGGGAGATACCCTCATTGTACATGATATCGAATTCACACTCGGTGAAGGGCGGGGCGACCTTGTTCTTCTTGACCTTGACTCGCGTCCGGTTGCCGATGACGT
>JAGOBF010000004.1 GCA_017983515.1 Promineifilum sp.
CGCGGCTGGGCGTCCTGACCGATTCTCATGGCCTCTATCTGCGCCTGACGGCCCGCGAAAATATCCGCTATTTCGGCCGGCTGCATGGGCTGAGCGGCAAGGAGCTGGAGCAGCTCATCGACACGTTGATCGAATTGCTCGATATGGCCGAAATCGCTAACCGGCGCACCGAGGGCTTTTCGACCGGCGAACAGGTGAAGGTCGCCATCGCCCGTTCCCTCGTTCACCGGCCGCAGAACGTGATGCTCGACGAACCCACAGCGGGGTTGGACGTGATGAGCACTCGCGCCATGCGCGGCGTCATCCGCCAGCTGCGCGACGAGGGACGGTGCATCCTCTTTTCCAGCCACGTGATGCAGGAGGTGGCGATGTTGTGCGAAAACATCGTCATCATCGCCGGCGGCCGTGTCGCTGCCCAGGGGTCGCCCGATGAACTGCGCCAACGCACCGGCCAGGAGAATCTGGAGGACGCCTTTGTCGACCTTATCGGCACCAAGGAGGGTTTGATCTGATGCTCAGACGAATGTGGGTCATCATCCAGAAAGAGATCGTCGACAACATGCGCGACCGCCGTTCCGTCGGCAACGCGCTTTTCGCCGTGCTGCTGAATCCATTGCTCTACGTCGTCTTGTTCGGCTTTCTGAACCGCACCTTCACTGAGCAGGCAGAACGGGCCTTGGCGCTGCCCGTGGTGGGGGCGATCCACGCGCCGAACCTCATCCAGTTTCTCGATCAGAACAACATCGACATCGTGGACGCACCGGAGGATGCCGAAACGGCCGTACGCCGCGGCGATCTGGACGTCGTGCTGGTCATCCCCGAAGAGTTCGGCAAGCAGTTTCGTGATGGCCGGCCGGCCCAGGTGCAGTTACTCATCGACCAATCGAGCCAGAGCAGCAGCCTCCCCTCTTCCCGCGTTCGATCGCTTCTCAACCAGTACAGCAGCCAGATCGGCAACCTGCGCCTGCTGGCGCGCGGCATCAGCCCGGCCATCACGGTCGCCGTGCCGGTCGAAGAGGTTAACGTCGCCGCCAGCGAGACGGACAGCGGGGCGGGCGTCGTGCTCAACCTGCTACCGGTGGTGATGATGACGGCCGCGTTCTACGGCGGCTTCTATTTGGCCGTGGACACGACGGCCGGCGAACGCGAGCGCAAATCGCTGGAACCGCTGTTGCTCAACCCCGTGCCACGCCGCGAGTTCCTCATCGGCAAGTTTCTGGCGGTGTTCGCCTTCACACTGATGGCGACTTTTCTGGCGACGGCCTTCTTTCTGGTGCTATTGGGCGTGCCGCAGGTGCAGGCCTTCACCAATATTCGCCTCAGCGTCGGCTGGGACGTGATCCTGACCGCCGTGGCGCTGGTGATCCCTGTGGTCTTCATGGCCGTGGCCTTGCACATGCTCGTCGGCTCCTATGCGCGGTCGGTCAAGGAAGCTTCTACCTATGCGTCACTCATCGCCATCGCCGGCTTCATGCCGTCGTTGTTCCTGTCGGTGCTGCCCATCCGGCCGCAGCCGTGGATGAAGCTCATCCCCACCGTCGGCCAGCTCTACTTTATCAACGACGTGGCCCGCGGCCTGCCGCTCGACTGGGTTCAGGTGTTGCTGTGCAGCGCCATTACGCTGGGCATTGGTCTGGTGGCGCTCGTCGTTGCCATGCGCCTGTATGATCAGGAGAGAATCCTGCTGGGGGCGACGCCGGCCTAGTGAACAAATGAGCTGGTTCCAAAAAGAGATCGTCCTCGCCCCCCGCCCGCGCGGCTTCCACCTCATCACGCGCGAGATACTGGCCGCCGTGCCGGAGATCGCGCTTTACAAGCTCGGCCTGGCGCATGTGTTCATCCGCCACACGTCGGCCGCGCTAGCCCTCAACGAGAACGTCGACCCGACAGTGCGGGCTGACATGGAAGCTTACTTCAACCGCCTGGCTCCGGAGAACGCCCCCTACTATAAACATACTATCGAAGGTCCGGACGACATGCCCGCCCATCTAAAGGCCGTCTTGCTGGGCAGCAGCCTGACGATCCCCATCAGCGACGGCCGTCTGGCGCTGGGCACGTGGCAGGGGGTCTACCTGTGCGAGCATCGCGACGATGGCGGGCAGCGGCGGCTGATCATCACGCTCACTGGGGACACCGACTCAGTTGGCAATCGACAACGCGCCGCGCTTTGTTAGAATTATATCCTATGAAAGAACTATCCCGACTTGTCAGCAGCATTCCCCCCTCTGAGACACTGGCGGTCAGCGACCGGGCCAAGGCCCTGAAGGCCGCCGGGCGCGATGTCGTGGCCCTGGCCGGCGGCGATCCTGACTTCGATACTCCAGACTACATTACCGCCGCCGCTTTCCAGGCCATCGAAAACGGCGCGACCCATTACCCCGCGCCGATGAAGGGCATCACGCCCCTGTTGGAGGCAATCGCCAACAAGATGGAAGTTGATAATGGCATCAAGGTCAACCCCGGCAGCGATGTCGTGGTCACCCCCGGCGGCAAGTGGTCGCTCTTCCTGGCCCTGTCGGCCATCCTCAACCCCGGCGACGAGGTGCTCTATCTGGAGCCGGTGTGGGTCTCCTACCCGCCGATGATCGTCCTGGCGGGCGGCACTCCGGTGGCTGTCACGTTGCCGGCCGATGAAAACTTCCGCATCACCGCCGACCGGCTGCGCGAGAAGATCACCCCGCGCACCAAGGCGCTGATGGTCAATACGCCCAACAATCCCACCGGCCGGGTATTGACGCGCGAAGAACTGGACGCCGTCGTCGCCGTGGCCCTGGAACACGATCTGTACGTCATCTCCGACGAAATCTACGAATCGATCATCTACGACGGCCGCCCGCATCTCTCCCCGGCGGCCGAGCCGGGCATGGCCGAGCGCACACTGACCATCAACGGCCTGTCCAAGTCCCACGCCATGACCGGCTGGCGGCTGGGCTGGCTGGTCGGCCCGACGCCGATTCTGAAGCTGGCGACGCAGATGAACAGCCAGACCGTATCATCGGCGGCCAACTTCACCATGCATGCCGCCGTGGCCGCACTGAAGGGGCCGAAGGACACCACGCGGGCCATGACCGAGTCCTACAAAAAGCGGCGCGACTATATGGTTCCGGCGCTCAATGCCATCGACGGCGTCGAGTGCGCCAACATCGAGGGCGCGTTCTACCTGTTCCCGCGCTTTCCCCACAGCACGAAAAACAGCGCCGAACTGGCCGAAGCGCTGATCGAGCAGGCGGGCATTGCCTCGGTGCCGGGTGGCGCGTTCGGCCGCAGCGGCGAGGGCCACGTGCGCTTCTCTATTGCCACGGCGATGAGCGAACTGCAAAAAGCCGTGGACAAGTTGGCGAAAGTGGCGAACACGTTGTAGCCTGTCGCCCGACAGCCATATACGCGGAACGTAAACGGCCGCCTGGGACAGAGTCTCAGGTGGCCGTTGTCATCTTGTCGGTCTTCAAACTGTGGGAACAACGATTCAGAGCATAGGCTCGTCGCCGGCTAAGCGCTTGGTTCGTGGTCAGGCGTTCCAGCGCCGCCGCTGGAAAAGAGTCCGCTCGAAGGACGCTACCGAGGTTGCTAACGACGATCCCTAGGACTCGCGCGGCCGTACGCTTAGTGGCTCAGAATCTGCGACAGGAACAGCTTGGTGCGCTCGCTCTTGGGGTTGGCGAAGAAATCGTCGGGCGTGTTTTCTTCCACGATGTGGCCGCCGTCCATGAAGATCACCCGGTCGGCCACCGTGCGGGCAAAACCCATCTCGTGCGTGACGGCCACGATCGTGTAACCGGACACGGCCAAGTCGCGCATTACGTCCAGCACTTCCTTGATCATCTCCGGGTCGAGGGCTGAGGTAGGCTCGTCGAACATGAGGATGTGGGGTTCCATGCACAGCGTGCGGGCGATGGCCACGCGCTGCTGTTGGCCGCCCGATAGCTGGCCGGGATATTTGTCGGCCTGCTCGGGGATACCGACACGATTGAGCCAGTGCATGGCCCGCTCGTGGGCATGGTTGCGGTCCCATTTGCGCACGTGGATGGGGGCCAGCATGACGTTTTCCAGCACGGTCAGATGCGGGAAGAGGTTGAATTGCTGGAAGACCATGCCCACCTCGCGGCGGATCTCGGCGATATTGCGGATGTCGTGACTGAGGGTGATACCGTCGACGATGATCTCCCCCGCCTGATGCTCTTCGAGGCGGTTTATGGTGCGGATGAACGTCGACTTGCCGGAGCCGGATGGGCCAATAATGACGACGACTTCGCCCCGCTTCACGTTCATACTGACCCCCTTCAGGGCCTCGAATTCGCCGTACCACTTATGCACGTCGCGGCAGATAATAATGTAGTCGCTGTTGCCGGCGTGGGCATGTTTGTGAGTATGATCCGCAATGTGGGTTTGTTCCATGATGAATTCCCTTATGACTTGTCGGCCGTCAATCGATACGATACCTGGTGCATTTAGCGCTCGCCCACCCCCAGCCGCCGCTCCAGCCGGCGACTGTAGGAGGCCATGAGGAAGTTACCAATGAAATAGACGAGGGCGATGAAGACGTATGGCTCGCGCCGCACGCCCAGCCAGTCGGGCTGGGCCGAGATGAGATTGGCTACGCCCAAAAACTCGATCAGGCCGACCGTCTCCACCAGCGTCGTGTCCTTGAACAGGCCGATGAACTGGCCAACGATGGCCGGGATGACCGCGCGCAAAGCCTGTGGCAGGACGATGAGCCGGTATTTGCGCGCTGTGCCCAGCCCCAGGGCGTCGGCCGCCTCGAATTGGCCCTTGGGGATGGATTGCAGGCCGCCGCGCACGTTCTCGGCCAGATAGGCGGCCGCGAAAAAGGTGACGGCCGCCAGCACGCGCCACGTCGACAGCACTTCCATCTGCGGCGGCAGGAAGATGGGAAAGAGGATGATCGACATGAACAGGACGGTGATGAGCGGCACACCGCGCACGACCTCGATGTAGACCGTGCTTAGCATGGCAACAACGTTGCCCCGGAAAAAGCGCATAAACAGGTAGGCCACCACGGGCAGCAGTAAGGGTAAGAGGGCGATCAGCTGTTGCCCCAGACCAGTCGCCTCGCGCAGGCCCGGCACGGTGCGGGTGACCAGCAGATAGATCGTCAACGGCAGAACGATCAACCAGGTGAGCCAGCCGGGTACGCCCATGATGTTGCTGCGGCGGCCGAGTGCCAGCAGCAGCCCCAACGGAAATGACGCGATGATGCCGAAGACGGCGATGATCAACGTCAGCAGTAAACCGCCCCAGACTGTGTCGGGGTTCAGCCGCGGCAGCGGGCCGCCGACGCCGACGCCCACCAGCAGCAGGTAGGCCAGCACGGGCGTGAAAACCCACAAGAGGGTGAGGATGCGCCGCACGCGCGAGCGGTGGTAGACCTGGCGACTGAAGACGAACGCGCTGGGGATGAGCAGCAACGCGTTCCACAACACCAGCAGCCACAGGCGCCAATCCTGGGCGCGCGGAAAGCGAAAGACCATCAAATTGCGGAAGTTGTCGACCACCGCGCCCCAGTTGGCGCCCGGGTCTTCCCATTGAGAGAGCGTTTGAGCCGCGACTTCGGCATCCGGCGCAAAAGTGGCCCGGACGAACGCCCAGCCGAAGAATCCGCGCACGCCGGCGATCAACAGCAGGACGATCAACAGGGAAATGAAGACACTGCTGATGGAGTTGTACAGGTTGTTACTGAGCCAGAAGGTCAAAGGCGTGTGGCGGTGGAGGACGTTGCTGACGGCCGTGATCGTCACCGTCAATGCCCAGCCGAGAAGGATAACGGCCGTGACCACCGGCGAGGCGGCGAACTGCCCGGCCACTACGCGAACCGTGATGTAGAGCAGCAGAAGCAGCCACGGCACAAACCACCAACTGCTAAAGATGTGCTCGCGGAAGAAGTGGCGCCAACTGAAATGGCCGGTGTCGCCGCGGAAGAACGTTTGCAGATTTTGATAGAGCGTCGTCATCTTATCTCTCCACCAAGGCCACCCGTCGGTTATACCAGTTCAGAAAGGAGGAAATCAGCAGACTGAACAGCAGGTAAGTGCCCATGGCCAGCAGGAAGACCTGAATGGCCCGGCCCGACTGATTGAGCGTGGTGAAAGCCGTCGACCACAGGTCGGGATAGCCCACGGCGATAGCCAGGCTGGAGTTCTTGGTCAGGTTCAGATACTGACTGGTCAATGGCGGAATGATGACGCGCAATGCCTGGGGCAGCACCACCAGGCGCAAGCGTTGCGACTCCGAAAGGCCTAGCGCCCGGGCGGCCTCGGACTGCCCCTTGGCGACGGACTGGATGCCCGCGCGAACGATCTCGGCGATGAACGCGCCGGTGTAGACGGTCAGACCGATGAGGATGGCAGCGAAGTTGGGCGACAACTTGATGCCGCCCACGAAGTTCAGGCCCTCGATGCGCGGCACCGACAACCGGACGGGCAACTCGCGCAACGGGATGAGCGTGCTGGGCAGCGTGTCGGCCAGCGCGGCCTGTTCGGCGGCCAGCGTGGTGCGAGAGGCGACCAACAGTTGGCATTCTCCGGCGGCGAAGGCGGCCGAGGCCGCGGCCGGGGTGCGCGCCCGCTCGACAGCCCAGGGAACGTTGGCCCGGTGCAGCTCGGCGGCCATATTGGTCAAGGGCGGCGAATTCTCGACGGCGCAAAAAGTCAGCGTTGCCTCGTCGACCTGGTCTTTGGTCACCGTCCCCGCTTCCAGTGCGGCATCGAGTTCACCCAGGTTTTCCAGACCTAATTGGGCGCGAACGGTTTCTTCCACGTCGGCGAACTCCGTGATGCCCGAACTGTCCGGGGCGAGGAAGCCCTGTGTGTTGGCGGTCGTGGCCGAGGCGAAGAACCAGCCGGGGACGGCTACCATCAGCAGCGCCAGCAGCGCCCATAGGGGCCGGTTGGCGTCGCGCTCCGTCTCGCGCTCGCGCCGGCCCAGCCACCACCACATGGCCGCGGCCAGCGCCACCCCGACCACCAGAAATATCAGCCAGGTCATGAAGGAGGGCATCAGCACGAGGCGGGGCAGATCGATGCCGCGCTGGCTGAGAAAAATGGGCAGCCCTAAGAGCTGATTGGCTTCGCGAATAGGTGGGAAGGCCAGGATCACGGCGAAAAACAGGAAGAAGAGTTGCAACAGCAAAGGTGTGTTGCGGATGATATCGACGTACCAGCGGGCCACGGAACTGATGAGCCAGTTGGAAGACAGGCGGGCGATGCCGGTCAATGTCCCCAAAACCGTGGCGAAAACAATACCCAGAGCGGAGACCTTAATCGTGTTGAGCGCGCCGACCAGCAGCGCGCGGCCGTAGGAATCGCTGGGGTCATAAGGGATCAGCGACTCCGAAATGGCGAATTGAGCATCCAGTTGCAGGAAATCGAACGCGCAGCGCGCGCTGCTGGAGCCATCCCGGCAGAGAAACTGGCTCCCGCCGAGGGTGGACATGTTTTGCGTCACGTTGCGCGCCACCCAGGCCAGGCCCGAAATGACCACGATGAGGAAAGCGATCTGGGCCAGCACCCCCAGCACGCGAATATCTCGCCAAAATGGCACCGACTCCGGGCGATCAGGCGCTTGCGGCGTTAGCTCAGTCATGGGCGCGCCTCCTCCTGGCGACCCCCGCGGCTCATCGGGATCGCTTGCTGCTTTTAAGAAGTGTGGCCCGGCCGGATGCCGGGCCACACCGACTAAATCTTCGGACTAACGGAACGGCGGCGCGTACTGGAGACCGCCTTCGGTATACAGCGCGTTCAGGCCGCGCGGCAGGTTAAACGGCGTGTCGGGGCCGAGATTACGGTTGTAGATCTCGCCATAGTTGCCGACCTGCTTGACAATCTGGTAGCAGAAGTCGTTGTTGATGCCCATGGCTACGCCCAGATCGCCGGTTTCGCCGAGCAGATTCTGGATGACCGGGTCTTCGCCGCCCATGAAGCTATCGACATTGGTCGAATCGATGCCCATCTCTTCAGCGGCGATGGTGCAGTAGACCGACCAGCGGATGATGTCGCCCCAGTTATTGTCACCGTGGCGTACCGCGGGGGCCAACGGCTCCTTCGACATGGTTACGTCGAGGATGATGTGGGCGGCCGGATCGGCCAGCAGGATTTGCTGCGATACCAGGCCCGACTTGTCGGTCGTGAAGCCGTCGCACTGACCCTGATCGTAGGCGTCGCGGGTGGCGTCGGCGTCATCGAAGACGACCGGGGTGAAGTCGATGCTAAGCGCGCGGAACACGTCGGCCAGATTCTTCTCGGTCGTGGTGCCGGACTGCACGCAGATCGTGCCACCGGCCAGGCCTTCCAGCGAGTCGATGTCCATGTCGGCGCGAACCATCATGCCCTGGCCGTCGTAGAAGGTGACGGGCGCAAAGTCGAGGCCCAGGGATGTATCGCGGCTGATCGTCATGGTGGTGTTACGGCTCAGTACGTCAACTTCGCCTGTCTGCAAGACGGGGAAGCGCTCGTTGGCCGTGGTAGGACGGACTTCGAGGGCCGTCGCATCGCCCAAAGCTGCCACGGCAAATACGCGGCAGAAGTCGATGTCGAAGCCTTCAAATTCGTTGGTGTCGGGGTTAATGTAACCAAAACCCGGAACCGACTGGTTACCAGCGCAGCGCAGGGTTCCACGACTACGCACTGCCTCCAGCGTGTTGCCGGTCGGGGCGGCGGGGACTGCAGTGGCCTCGGCCGGCGCTTCGGTAGCGGCCTCGGCCGGGACATCGGTGGCCAGGACTTCGGCCGGGGCTTCGGTCGGAGTGGCCTGCTGGGCCTGGCCGCCACAAGCTGCCAGCGCCAGAGCAAGGATAGCCATCATCGCCAATACTAAACTAAATCGCGCTTTCATCTCTTTTTCTCCTCGATTATGTATTTGGAGTCCATTCCGGACCCGGTCGTCGAATTCATTCGGGCTGCTGTTAATGTACTTGTCTTGCCTCTCCTCCTTATCTGCCGGGAATGCCCGCTGGTCGGCGCCGTGGCTTCCCGCACAAATCCGTCCTCGAGCGAACCGGGAAGACGAATGTCCTCAGCTCCGCTAACGCACAACGCGCCTGATAATGGCGCGTCCTGGTTCGCGGATTGAGCCGCTTTCCCACCCGCCAGACCGATAGCTAAATTGGCGGCGGCGGCCGTAGCCGAGGCCGTCGATTGGTCTGCCCTATCGGTTGGGTGACAATCTTATGGTAAGAACGGCAAATTGGCAAAAAAAGGCCACCCGATTCCTGGAACCGGGCGGCACGTCAAAAATGCGGTGATGGAGGGCGAACGATATTACCAGGGCAACATCAAGTCCACACAGATGGCGAGCAGCAGGATCAACAGGTAATAGTTCGACGACATGAACAGCTTGCGGGCATGGAATGGTGACGGATCGCGGATGAGCCGGACGTTGCGCAGAAACAGATCGACGGCGATGAGCAGCACCGGCAGGAAGAAGATCCAGCCCAGGCCCGGCAAGGTCACCATCAGGAGACTGAGGACGGCCGTCGGGAAGGTATGGGACATGATCCACCAGGCCGCCTGCCGGGGTGTGGTGCGGGTGGGCAGCATGGGCACATCGGCCCGCGCGTATTCGTCCCGGTAGAGAATAGCCAGGCTCCAGAAGTGAAACGGCGTCCACAGGAAGAGGATGGCGGCCAGCACCAGAGCGCCCGGCGCATTCCAGGCGCCGGCGGCCGCGCTGCCACTGAGGACGGCGGCGCTGCCCGCCGCGCCGCCGATGACGATATTCAGCAGCGTGCGCGGCTTCAGCCAGATGGTATAGATGCCGACATAGATGAATGCGCCCAGGGCCAGAAAGAAGGCCAGCGACCGGTTGAAGGGCAGTACGGCGACGACCGGCACGATCACCAGGGCCAGGCTCACCCACGGCACCCAACGCGGGTCGACGATATCGCCATTGACGAGCGGCCGCTGGCGCGTGCGGCCCATGAGGCCGTCGCGGTGGCGCTCCCAATACTGATTGAGCGCCGAGGCCCCGGCCGCGGCCATCCCGCCCGTCAGCCAGGTGAGACCCATGACGCCCCAGCCCGGCCAGCCGCCAGCGGCCAGAAAAGCGCCGCCCGTGGCCGCCATGAGCAGCAGGAAGACGATGCGCAGCTTGAACAGCACGACGGCGGTTTGCAGGGCGCTCCGCCAGCCGCCCACGCCGCTTTCCAGCGGGTTTTCAAAAGTATCTTTAGTGTTCGATAACGCCATACAATCTCCGAACGTGCTCACTCGCTACCCGATTGCCTATCGGCAACGGGAGGGATTCTAACAAGCCTTATGGGTTAGGTGCAATTCATCCCCTGCGTCCGCGACAAGCGCTCATGATAGGCCTAAACTCCGGGGAATACAAGTGCCTGTGAAGGGAGCGGAGAGCCTCGCAGACCCGTCCAGTCGTCGGCGCAGAAGAGCCGGTTAAGAAGCCGGCGTTGCAAAGATCGGTCGATTACTGGAAAGCCGTGTTTCTCTAATTAGCTTGCCTTGCAAACTCATCCGCCCGCGTTTATAATCCCTGTTCGCGGCTTCGTCGCCGCGTGTTTTTTGTCGTCTGTCGCCGGATGCGAGAGGAGACGATCGGCAACTCTACCGAACAGAGAATCTCGATTGTCTGCGCCTGCGGCGTTGAAATTCTAAAATTGAGGAAGAAACATCATGGGTGCAGTTCCCAAGCGAAAAGTCTCCAAAGCTCGCCGCGACAAGCGTCGTACGCACGACGCGCTCAGTCTGTATCATCTCGTCCCCTGTCCCGACTGTGGAGAGATGAAGCGCGCGCATCGCGTCTGCCCGAGCTGCGGCAAGTATAATGGCCGCCAGATCCTGCCTGCGGCCGACGAGGAATAGTAGGGGCGGGCTTCATGCCCGTCCGTCATCGTCCGCCACGTTCGTAGCGTAGGGGCAGGTTTCAAACCCGTCCCTACAAAACTCCTCCCTTATAATCCAACATGCCGACCGCCTTCCTCTTCCCCGGCCAGGGTTCGCAATTCGTCGGGATGGGGCGCGAGCTATACGACCGCGAGTCGGACGCCCGCGCGCTGTTCGACGAGGCCGACGCGCTGTTGGGGTTCGCCCTGTCAAAGTTATGCTTTGAGGGGCCAGAGGAAGCGCTGACCGACACGGCCGTCCAGCAGCCAGCTCTGTTCACCACCAGTCTGGCCGCCTGGGCCGTCTTGCAGCAGAGCGGTGCGGCCAACACTGCTGCTTACGTAGCCGGGCACTCGCTGGGCGAGTTCTCAGCGCTGGCGGCGGCCGGGGCGCTGACCTTTGCCGACGGGCTGGCGCTGGTGCGGCGGCGCGGCGAGCTGATGAAGCTGGCCGGCGAGCGCCGGCCGGGGGGCATGGCTGCCGTGCTGGGGCTGGACGCCGAGCCGGTGGCCGAACGGTGCGCCCGCGCCACGGCCGAGACCGGCCACTACGTCGGCATCGCCAACGACAACTGCCCCGGCCAGATCGTCATCTCCGGCCATCTCGAGGCGCTGACGCGCGCGATGGCCCTTCTGAGCGATGCCGGCGCGCGCAAGGTCGTGCGGCTGCCCATCTCCATTGCCGCCCACACGCCGCTGATGGCCAGCGTGGCCGACGAGTTTGCCGCCGCCGTCGACGCCGTGCCGCTGGCCGAGGCGCGCATTCCCCTGATCGCCAACGTCTCGGCTCGCCCCGTCTCCGCCCCCGACGACATCCGCGTCGAACTGAAGGCGCAGCTGACGTCACCCGTGGCCTGGGCCGATTCCGTGCGCTTTTTGGCGGCGCAGGGCGTGGACACTTATATGGAAGTCGGGCCGGGAGATGTACTGCTGGGATTGGTGAAGCGGATCGATCGGGAGTCGCAGCGGGTCAAGTTCGAGTTATAATGACTGTAGCTCAACCTGTTCGGGTTGAGAGAAAAGAGGCAAGCTCGGAAGCTTGCACCACAGAGGTACCTCAATCTTTCCAGGTTGAGGTAAAAGGCAAGCTCGAAAGCTTGCGCCACGGTAGGAGAGCGTATGTTGCTAGAGGGCAAAGTGGCGGTCGTCACGGGGGCTTCGCGGGGCATCGGCCGCGCTATCGCCGAGGAACTGGCCGCCGAGGGGGCCAGGGTAGTCGTTAACTACCATTCCAACGCGGCCGCGGCCGAGGAAGTGGTCGGCGGCATCAGCGCGCGCGGCGGGACGGCCGTGGCCGTGCAGGCCGACGTCAGCGACTTCGCCGCCGCCGATGCTCTGATCAAGTCGGCCATCGAGACCTATGGCGCGCTCGACATTCTCGTCAACAACGCCGGCACGACGCGCGACACACTGCTGCTGTCGATGAAGGAAGAGGAGTGGGACGTGGTCATCGAGACCAACCTGAAGAGCGTCTTCAACACCTGCAAGGCCGTGACGCGGCCGATGGTGCGGCGCAAGCAGGGCGGCCGGATCATCAACATCTCGTCCGTCTCCGGCATTGTCGGCCAGCCGGGGCAGACCAACTACGCCGCCTCGAAGGCGGGCATCATCGGCTTTTCCAAGTCACTGGCCAAAGAACTCGGCTCGCGCCACATCACAGTCAACGTGGTAGCCCCCGGCTTTGTACCTACCGATCTGACATCGAGCCTGCCGGACGAGCTGGTCAACCAGACGCTGGCCTTCATTCCCCTCGGCCGTTGGGGAGAGGCGCGGGAGATCGCCCAGGCGGTGGCCTTTCTGGCCTCGGACAAGGCTTCCTACATTACCGGCGCAGTGATTCAAGTGGATGGAGGAATCGGCACATGAGTGAAGCAAACGAGAGCATCGGCCGGATTGAGGTCGCGCCGGAAGTACTGGTCACTATCGCCCGCATTGCTGTCCAGGATGTTGAGGGCGTGCAGCAGATGGCCCAGGTTCCGGCCGACATCGCCCGCCTCTTCCAGCGCGGTCTGCGCCAGGACGGCGTGTTGCTGGATTTGTCGGAAAATAAGGTGCGTTTCAATATCTATGTTATAATGGCTCCGCACGTTAATCTCCTGGAGGCCAGCCGTACTATTCAGACGGTGGTGACCGAAGCGATTGACACGATGATCGGCATTCCGGTAGCGGCCGTCAACGTGTTTGTGGAAGACGTGCATTACACCAAGGGCGAAGTGGTCTAGTCTGTCCTTGTAGAAACCGAATTTTCAGAAGAAGCTCGGTTTCTAAGAGTTAAGAGTCAGGACTATGAAAACGAGGCGTCGCGCCCGTCGCGTAACCTTAGAAACATTATACGAATACGACATCGCCAACCACGATCCGGACGAAGTGCTGGAGCAACGGCTGGAGGAGAGTCCGATGGAGCACGCCGGGGTGGAGTTTGCCCAGCAACTCATCCACGGCGTGGTCGCCTACCAGGAGCAGATGGACACCCTCATCGCCCGCTATGCTCCGGAGTGGCCGCTCGATCAGATGGCGGTCATCGACCGCAATGTCTTGCGCATCGCCATCTACGAATTCCTCGTCACCGACGAGACCCCCGTCAAAGTCGCCATCAATGAGGCGGTCGAGCTGGCCAAGGTTTATGGCAGCGACAGCGCGCCGCGCTTCATCAACGGCGTGCTGGGGACGCTGGCGGATCATCAGGAGGAGCTGCGGCGGGAGGTGCTCAAAGGGGCGGCCGAAGCGGTGACGGCGTAGACCGGCGAGTAAAGCGAACATCAACAGCAGGCCAGCGGCCTGCTTTTTTTATGCGTACGGTCGCACGCTGCCGAACTACATCCCGCCCCACTCACAACCTAACGATTGCTGCCGTTGAAGGCCATCGCCGTGTCCGTGCCGGCCGCCCCGGCATAGTTGAGAATATTGGATACGGCGACGATCTTCTTGCCGTTCGTCGATTGGATGACTACGGATCCCACAAAGTTGTTCAGCGCTGTGTCGTAGAAGTTATGCGTGTCGTAAGTGCCGTTTAAGGTCGCTGTTTGGGTAAGCGCTGGGTTGCCGGCCTGATCAAACCACGTTGCCGTAATATTGTTGATGCCGCTATCGGCATTCTGAACGTTTACCCCGCTGACCCAATTGCCGCCCGTCGCGGTATAGTTGTCATACCAGAGCGGCAAGTAGACCGTCGCCGTGCCGGCGAGGGCTAGATTCGACATCAATTGGATGATCGTGCCCGTCGTCCTGGCTTCACTCATCTGTCCAACCAACGGTTTGCCGTTCGTCGACGTGATGCGAATGGAACCCAGAAATCCATCGGGAATCTGTGTCGGATTATACAGCACGTAAGGCGAGTTAGGTGAAATGGTGCCGACGACGGTCTGGCCTTGGTGGTTGCCGTTCATGTCGTAGTAGCGCGCCTCGAAGTTGGCCGAGGATGAGCTGGTATTTTGCAGGGTGATGCCGGTGGTGCTATTGCTGTAGTTCTTCTTGACCAACGGCGCGTAGAGGGTCGTGTTTCCACTACTGAAGGCGTTATATGCCGCCGGCCAATCATCGGCTACGCTATTTCTTCCGCTTTCCAGGACAACAGCCGCCAAGGGCTGATTATAACCGGGGCTATTGCTGATCTTGGCCGAATAGTAGCCGTTACTGGGCAGGTACGCCTTCGGGTTCAAGGAGCTCCGAAGAAAGGGATGAACAACGAGGTCGCTTTGTCCCGAATACGGCGTGCCGGTTTGATCGTAATAGGTCACCTGAATGTGAGTGTCCCGCGTTCCCAGATTGGTAACATAGATTTCCGTGGATCGGTTATTCCAATTGTCCTTCACAAGTGGAATATAAAGAGTAGTGCCGCCACGTTCCCAACCGGCCGAGCCGAGACCGTTGGCCGCTGTGATACCCGAGTACCCGGCCGGTTGGCCGTTCCGTTTGGTGATAGCCAATACAGATGAGTCCCGGTTGGGCACGACAATGCCGGAGTTAGACTTACTTGGCTCGTCGGGTATCGTCGCCGTTCCTTGCAAATTGCTGCTGCGGTATCGCTGTCCGCTGATGGAACTGGTATAAGCAAAACTTGTGTAGCTGACGTTTCGCCACGCTGAGGCGTGATTGCGGATGAAGACCTCTGCATCCCAGGTGCTGGTTGGCTTGACCAGAGGTAGCCAGGCGGGATAGAGGCCGACGTAAGTAACCTGGTCGGCGGTAAAAGTGTAGGAGCCCAGGTCCTGGACATGCGCGCCGCCGCAGCCTGTAGTCAGGTTGGCGGCGTAGAGATAGTAGGTCCCCGGCCGAACGTCCGTCGTGCCGAAGTTCTCATGCAGGATGTCGTCCGGATTGGCCCAGGCAAAGGAATAGGTCCGGGAAGAGACGTAACCCGTCGTTGGCGCTTGCTTTTGGATGCCGCAAACGACGAGGTTGCCAACCGGGTTGCCATTGGTATCATTGACTTGGCCGATCGCTGTGCCGGTGCCGGGGTAGGGAGCAAGCCAAAGCTCCGGGTTGCGAGAGCGATCCTCTGAACCAAGGGTATTGGGGTCTAATGTGATATTCTCCAAGTCTGTGGAGGCGTTTAAGACCACTTGGAAGTGGAGATGATGACCGGAACTGTTTCCGGTACTGTCAATATCCGCAATGTGTTCCCCGGCTGCCACGGTGTCGCCAACGTTAGGAATTATGGAGTTTCGGCGTAGATGGGCGTAAATCGTGTACGCGTAGGCGTTTGTGCCGACGGTTTAATCATAATGCTTTAGAAGGGCATTATGTCGGATCAATACAAAATTTCCAAATGCCGTTGAATTAGGGGGATAGGTACCATCCAGTATATCCTCGCGGATATCTATTACCACCCCATCCGCAACAGAAAAAGCCGCAGTGCCTATTGTGTTGGGAAAGTCTAGACCCCTATGTTGCTGTGTGCCGAATTCAGTGGCCCACAAGTAAGTTTGGTTAATCTGGCCGTCATTATTGGAAACGGGTCTCTCCACTTGATGGGCGGATTGAGATTGTCCAACAAACGCAGCGGCTAAAGTAAGTGCAAGGAAAACAGCAACGGCTGATCTCTGCATTCGTCCAACTTGTTTGTGCGGAATGGTTTCCATGGCTTCACCCTTTTATTTGCCCTCAGGGACCCACCAACAGCCCATCGTCAAAGACAGTCATGATATCGACCAGTTTCCGTTCACTTCCGTCAGCCAGAGACATGACCCATACTTCGGCCAACTCATCCTGCACTGGAACCTTGACAAAGACAAGTTGTGTTCCGTCAGGTGCCCATAAAGGTAACAATACATCGATCCCTTGATCGGTTTTCGGAACGTCGGCGTTGCCATGAGTGATACGCTTGATCTCCAAACTGGATAAATCAGCCTCCCAGATATCGTAACCGGAGAATTCTCTTTCGAATGAAGCCGGACCACTGAACACGATCCGATCCTCACCTAAAGGCCAAGGGGCTGATGTAAAAAACACCCTGATGCTATCAGTTATCTGCTTCCGTTCACCGCTGACTGGATCAATGACCCATAGGTGCGGTCCCTTGCCACCCTCTCCGGCTGACCAACCAAAGACGATGGAGCCGGACATCGGCAGCCACTGTGGCCCTCCTAATATATAGAGAGTGCGTTCAATCAGTACTCGCGGCGGTTCTATCCCTTCCACGTCAACCAACACCAAGGCGGTTGATTGATTGATAACCTGATCCACTATCGCCATATAACGGTTGTCAGGCGACCAGGCAACTCCGCTTATCGCTATAGAGTGTTCGTTGGCGCGATCAACCGCGTACACTTCGCGGGTTTTGCCGCCGGCTACGTCCACCACCCACACCCCTCCCGTCTCTGTCGAGATATAAGCTATCCACCTCCCGTCCGGCGACCAGACCGGTGCCGCACCTTGCTTGACCAGCGGACGCAGCACGCGACTCTCCACGTCGAATAGGTAAATGTGCGCCGGGTAGGGTGCGCCGTAAGACATCTCGGGATTGGCCTCTTCGGTCAATATCAGCGCGAACGTTTGACCGTCGGGCGAAATGGCCCCCCAGGAACGGAATCGAACATCGATTTCTCGCGGCGCTAGATACAGCCCAAACTCCTTTGCCGGGTCCAGAAAAACGGACGGCTCGACCTGCCCATCGCTGCCCAACGAGAGGATCACATCTCCATCCCGCCAGAAGAGACTGAAGGGTTGGGCCGTCGCCCCCTCGGGCAGAGGAATGATCGGCGGCGCGGCCGTGGTAATGGGCGTCACGACCGGCGTCGGGGTTGGGGTCGGCACGATCGGCTCGGTCGGCGTCGGCTCGTCGGTGGACGTGGGTTCGTCGGTCGGCGGCGGGGGCGGCGTGGGCCAGGGATAGGGCGGCAGGGTGGTCGTGGGCAGGGGCGCAACGGCCGCTGGGTAGGCGTCGGCCGGCGGTTCTACTGCGGCCGGCGACCCGCAGGCAGCAATGATGGCGATCAGAGCGAAGAGGCTAAACATCACTCGCAGGCGCTTATATCCGGTGACCATGGGCACACCTTCCTGTTGGACGAAACGGATGAATGGCTTTGCCGACGATGAACGAGAGCGGGACGCTCCGATAGCCGGTCGCCGCTGGTATGGCTGCTCCCCACGGCGGTTCCGGGAAATACGTCGATGACTATTTGCATTCTACAGCGCCCCCCCCCGTCAATCCGTAGAAATACTTAGAAATTATCGACTGAAAAGCTATGCACCGGTGGTTGCAGCCGGGTCAACTTGCCGCGTGATTATTCGTCAAGAATTAAACACGGATAGGCCACGGATGAGACGGATGAGACGGATAGAAAGAATGCTCAATCCGTTTAATCCGTCTTAATCCGTGTCGTATCCGTGTTTAATTTCTTCGTCATATTGACAACCTCCCCACCCAATGCTACGATACCATCATCATGAACGCACACCGTTCAAACTCGTTTTTTAGCTTTGCTTTTGCGAACTTGTCCCGCGCCGCGACGGCCGAGACGCTCTGTTCCGCCTGAGCCAGGCTCGCAACAGAGACTCACCCAAGACGCGGCGCAAACCGCGTCTTTTTTGTTGGCCGAAAAGATAATCTGCGGATAAAAATTCTGGAGTGTTTTATGCTCGAAGAACTGGAGAGCCAATATATAGAAGCCTCCGCGGCGCTGGCGGCGGCCGAAGGACGCGAGGCGCTGGAAGCGTGGTATAAGGACACCCTCGGCCGCAAGGGCAGCATCTACCGGCTGACGCGCAACCTGGGCGCGCTCGGCCCGGAGGAGCGGCCGGCTTACGGCCGCCGCCTCAACGAGGTCAAGGCCGAACTGGAAGCGGCCTACGGCGAGAAGTTGGCTCTGGCCGAGGACGAAGAGCTGCGGGCGGAACTGGCCGCCGGGGCGCTCGACGTGACGCTGCCCGGACGGCGGCCGGCCGAAGGGCGGCTCCACATCATCACCCAGACGTTGCGCGACCTCTACCGCGTCTTCGGCGACATGGGCTTCCAGGTCTACCGCACCCGCGACGTGGAGACAGACGAAATGAACTTCGAGCTGCTCAACTTCCCGCCCCACCACCCGGCGCGGGAGATGCAGGACAGCTTCTATACCACGACCGAGGGCGTCATCCTGCGCACCCACACCAGCGCCGGGCAGATTCGAGCCATGCGCGAGTATTACCCGGAGCCGATTCGCGTCGTGCTGCCGGGCATGTGCTACCGCAACGAGCAGGTGACGGCGCGCAGCGAGATGCAGTTCACGCAACTGGAGTTGCTGGCCGTGGGCGAGAACATCACCTTCGCCGACCTGAAGGGCACGCTGACCGAGTTCGCCCGCCGCATGTTCGGGGCCGAGCGGCAGACGCGCTTCCGCGCCAGCTACTTCCCCTTCACCGAGCCGAGCGCGGAGATGGACATCAGCTGCTTCCTGTGCGACGGCGCGGGCTGCAACATCTGCAAGTACACCGGTTGGCTAGAGATTCTGGGCTGCGGCATGGTCCATCCAACGGTGCTGCGCAACGGCGGCTATGACCCGACGCAGTATTTCGGCTTCGCCGCCGGTCTCGGCCCGGAGCGGATCGCCATGCTCAAGTACGGCATCGACGATATCCGCCAGTTCTGGGCTAATGATTTGAGGTTCTTAGAGCAATTTTAAGAGGGTTTATCGGCAGATGAGGCAGATTGGTCAGAATTTAAGAAGATAAAAGCAGTGTGGTGCATGGCAAGGTCAAGAGTGGCTTTCCCCATCCCCTGCCCCTATCTTCATCATCGGCCGAGTCTGCCTTATCTGCGGATGCTATTCTGGAGTCTAACATGCGCGTACCGTTATCATGGCTGCGAGACTACGTAGAGTTTGACCTGTCCATCGACGAGGTCGCCGAACTGCTGACCAATGCCGGGCTGGAGGTGGAGAGCATCACTCGCGTCGGCCTGGCCGGCGCGGAATTGGAATGGGATCGCGAGCGTGTCGTCCTCGGCCGCATCCTGCGCGTCGAGCAACACCCCGATGCTGACCGCCTGGTGCTGGCCACGGTCGACTACGGCGCGGCCGAACCCAAGACTGTTGTCACCGGCGCACCCAACCTGTTCCCCTACCTCGGCCGCGGCGATCTGAGCGGCGAGGCGCTCTACTCCCCCTTCGCCCTGGAGGGCGCGACGCTCTACGACGGCCACAAGGACGGCCGCGTCAAGGCCAAGCTGAAGGGCCGCCCCCTGCGCGGCATCTACAACGATGCCATGCTGTGCTCCGAGAAGGAGTTGGGCATCAGCGACGAGCATGAGGGGATCATGCTGATGACCGGCAAGGGTCAGGGTGGGCTTGAAACCCGTCTCTACAAGGCGGGGACGCCGCTGGTCGACGTGCTGGGCGACGCCGTGCTGGAGATCGCCATCCTGCCCAACACCGCCCGGGCCACCTCGATCCTCGGGGTGGCCCGCGAACTGGCGGCATTGACCGGCGCGGAATTCCGGCCGCCTGTCTACGACGTAGTGATGGAAGGGCCGCCAATCGACGGCCGGGTCACCATCACCACCGAAGACCCAGTGCTTAACCCGCGCTTCGTGGCCTTGGTCATCGAGGGCGTGGCCCAAATCCCCAGCCCCTACTGGATGCAGCACCGCCTGCGGCTGGCCGGGCAGCGGCCGATCAACGTCGTCGTCGATGTCAGCAACTACGTCATGCTGGAAGTGGGCCAGCCCAACCACACCTTCGACTATGACGTGCTGCGCCGCCGGGCCGACGGCTACGCGCCGGACGGGCCGATCGAGATTCACACCCGCCTGTCCCAGCCCGGCGAGACGCTGACCACGCTTGACGGGACGACCCACAAGCTGGAGCCGTACGCTATTCTAGTAACCGATCCGGCCGGTAACCTGTCCATCGGCGGTATCATGGGCGGGCTGGAGAGCGAGATCCGGCCCGATACGAGCAACATTTTGCTGGAGGCGGCGGCCTGGGACTTCATCAACATTCGCCGCAGCGCCACCGCTCTAGACCTGCACACCGAGGCCGGCTACCGCTTCAGCCGCGGCGTCCATCCCAGCCTGGCCCTGCTTGGCGCGAAACGGGCGGCCGAACTGCTGCGCCGTTTGGCCGGGGGAACCGTGGCGCGGGGAATCATCGACTACTACCCCAACCCGCCCGCACCGGTTATCGTCGACCTCGATCCGGCTTACGCCCGCAAATTGAGCGGGCTTGATCTGTCTGTCCCGGAGATGAGCGCGATGCTGGAACGGCTCGGCTTTGTGGTCGAGAACCACGGCGACGGATTGCGGGTGACGGCCCCCGACCATCGCCTGGACATCGAGGGGCCGCACGATCTGGTCGAGGAAATCTGCCGCATCTACGGCTATGACCGCATCCCCAGCACGCGCCTGGCCGATGCCCTGCCGCCGCAACGGGGCAACCCGAAGCTGGAACGGGAAGAGCGGGTGCGCGATACGCTGGTCCGGCTGGGGCTGCAAGAGGTGTGGAGCTACCGGCTGACCTCGGCCGCGCGCGAGGCCCGGCTGCTGCCCAATTCGCCGCCCGACGACCGGCCGTACATTACGCTGAGTAATCCGCCCGCGCCCGACCGCCACGTGATGCGCCACAGTATTCTGGCCTCGGCGTTGGAGGCGACGGCGGCCAACAGCCGCCACGCCGAGCGCATCGCCCTGTTCGAAATCGGCGAAGTCTATCTGGCCGGCGAAGACGAGCTGCTGCCCGATGAATTGACCCGGCTGGCCGTTGTGCTGACCGGGCGGCGCGACGCGGCACACTGGGAAGGCGACGGCGCGGCGGCGTTCGACTTCCTCGACCTGAAGGGCATCCTCGACGCGTTCTTCGATGATCTCCACCTGTCCGTTGTCTATGAGGCCGTGTCGCACCCCACCTATCGCCCCGGCCGCGCGGCGCGTCTGCTGCTGGGTGACAAGCAAATTGGCCTGATGGGTGAGTTGCATCCGGGCGTTGTGAAAGGCTTCGAAGTGCGTGGCGAGCGCGGCCGGCCGGTTCTGGCCGCCGATCTCGATCTGGAAGCGCTGCTGCCGATCATCCCCGACCATTATCGCTACACATCGCTGCCGGGCTACCCACCGGTGCGCGAGGATCTGGCCCTGGTCGTCGACGCGGCCCTGCCGGCAGCGGCGGTCGAGGCGGCCCTGCACCGGAGCGGAGGCGCGCTGCTGCGCGACGTGACCCTGTTCGACGTTTATGAGGGCAACCAGCTCCCGCCGGGCAAGAAGAGCCTGGCCTATCACCTGACCTTCCAGGCCCCTAACCGCACGCTGACCGACGACGATGTCTCCAAGCAGCGCGGCCGCTTGCTCAAGCTGCTGGAACGGGAACTCGATGCCCAGCTGCGCCAGTAGTCCTCTCCGAGGGGCCGGGTTTTTCGGAAAAACCCGGCCCCTAAAGCTCACCAATCTGTGAAGACTGTGCGATCTGTGGTTTCATTCTTCCATTATGCATGCTTTCCTCCGTTCCCTGATCCGCGGTTTTTTTCGCTTCCTGTTCCGACTCGGTCTCAAGCTGGAGATCGAAGGCTGGGAAAATCTGCCGCCGGGCGGCCCGCTGCTCGTCATCGGCAATCATTTCAGCTTATTCGAAGCCCCGATGCTGATTGTCTTCCTGCCCTATCCGGATCGCATCACCTGGCTGGCGGCCACGGAATTGCAAACGTCGCGCATCCTCAAGGCGCTCATCGAGCTGTTTAATATCATTCCCATCTGGCGCGGGCAGCCCGACAGGACGGCCATCCATCGCGCGCTCGACTGGCTGACGGCGGGTAATGTTGTCGGCATTATGCCTGAGGGGGGCGTGGATGAGACGCTGCGGCCGTTGACGATGGCCGGGGTACAGCCGGGCTTGCACGAAGGCCCGAACTCGCGCGCCAATCCGGTGCTGATCACGCCGCGGCCCGGCGCGGCCTATCTGGCCGTACGCAGCGGCGCACCCATCCTGCCAACCGCTTTCCTGGGCACTGAGCAAATCCTACCTAACCTGCGCCGCCTGCGCCGGACGCCGGTGCGGATGATCATCGGGCCGGTGTTCGGCCCGCTGGTCATCGACCCGGCTCTGCCCAAAGCCGAGCGGCGCGCGCTGCTGGACGAGATGGGCCACGAGATGATGCGCCACATGGCCGCCCTGCTGCCACCGGAGAACCGCGGCCCATATCGCTAAGGACGTTCATAACCGGACAGGGGCGGGACAATCGGCAAACGACGGCCTTGGGCAGCTGACGAGGCCTATCGCCAAATGTCCCGCCCGTCTATTCCAACTTGGCGACCGGCTGCCGGAATATTCTACGGAGAGGCCCTCCGTCTCCGTTGACAGGCGATCAGCCCTATGCTAGAGTAGCTGGCCATATCGTTGCGATATCAACTTGTCTAACATAGCCGGATGATGGACGATGGCTGAAAGCGTGCGTCTTTATGATGTAATCAAGGAGTCGTTCCTGCTGCTTGACTTTGGCGACCGTCTGTTTCTGGCTGGATTTGGTCTCACTGTCTCCCGCTACTACGTCCTGGCCCACGTCGCTCGCGAACCCGGCCTCTCCCCCAGTTCCTTAAGCCGCTACATGTTCTGCGACAAAAGCAATATCACCCGCCTGGTGCATGGCCTGCAAGATAATGGTCTGATCGACCAACAGCCGCATGAGCGGGACGGCCGCACGCATCGCCTGTTTCTAACGGCGTCCGGCGCGACGCTCTATGGGCAAGCGTCGCGCGCCCATCGCCGGTATATAGAGGTCCGATTACAGGTTGCAGAGGTGTACCGGACTGAGCAGCTGATCGATACCCTGGCTCATCTTAACCGATCGTTAACGGAAGCCCTGGACAATATACCGGAATTGCCGCCAATCTGATTATCAGTTTATCCTTACGGTTGTGGCGGGTATCGGCCTGCCGCGAATAGTGTGTATCGCAGACACAATATTCTTCTGATTTGCAATAAACTTGTGTATACTCCCATTCATCCAAACAGCAAGGATGGGCTGATAGGAGGTGGTGCGTAGCGAAGGAACTGCCGCCGAAAGATCAAACCGCCGATTCGTTTGTGATATCGTCCTTAAGGACGAGTGTGAAAAATTATATTGTGAGGAGAACGATGAAAAACACCAAGTGGTATCTGATTATGGTTGTGTTGCTGCTGGGGGCCTTTGCATTGGTCGCCTGTGGCGGCGGCACCACCGAAACGACCGAGCAACCCGTCGCCACCGAGGCGGCCGTAGAGCCGGTCGTTGAGCCGACCGAAATGCCGGCTGTGGAAGAGCCAACTGAAATGCCGGCCACAGAAGAGCCGGCTGCCGAGCCGACCGAAGCAGCGGTTGAAGAGCCGGCCCTGGCCAGCGACACCAGCAAGACGATGGCCGAATTGCTCAGCGCGGACCCGAACTTCAGCACGCTGGTCGCGGCCATTACCGCCGCCGGCATCGAAGAACCGGCCCCCGACGCCCCCGTAACCCTGTTTGCCCCCACCAACGCCGCCTTCGAGGCGCTGGATGCGGACATGCTCGACGGCCTGATGGCCGACCCGAGCGGTAATCTGACGCGTGTCCTGCAATATCACATGGTCAACGGGGCCATGATGTCGGCCGATGTGACCGGCGCTGACGGTGGCCGCCTCTCGACGGCCGCCGGTGAGCCGCTCGATGTCACCCAGCTCAACTTCGTGACGACCGACATTGAGACCGCCAACGGCGTCATCCATGTCATCGATACCGTACAGGTCCCGCCGACTATTGCCAACGCCATGCTGGCCGAGCAACTGGCCGCCGAGGGCACGCCGGTCATTCGCATCTGGGCCGACAACACCCGCAAGCCTGCTCTGGAGCAGGTTGAGGCTACCTTCGAGGATGAGTACGGCGTCGAACTGCTGATCGAAGAGGTCGGCTTCGGCGACATCCGCCGCCTGATCACCACTGCCGGCCCGGCCGGCGAAGGCCCGGACATCATCGTTGGTGCCCACGACTGGCTCGGTGAACTGGTGACCAGTGGTATCCTGGCCCCCATCGATCTGGGCGACAAGGTCGACGATTTCTCCCCGGCG
The DNA here is from genome assembly GCA_017983515.1 of Promineifilum sp. Taxonomy (GTDB): domain Bacteria; phylum Chloroflexota; class Anaerolineae; order Promineifilales; family Promineifilaceae; genus Promineifilum. Next base: position 24,328 of record JAGOBF010000004.1, read on the forward strand.
GCCATCAGCGCCTTCACCTATGACGGCGAACTGTACGGCATGCCCAACGTGACCGAGAACCTGGCCATGTTCATCAACACCGATCTGGTGCCGGAGTGCCCGGCGACCTGGACCGAGGTTCATGACATCTCTGCCGAACTGCATGCCGCCGACGCCGAGCAATACGGCTTCGTCCGCATGGAAGGCGACCCCTATCACTTCTATCCCATCCAGACCGCTTTCGGCGGCTACATCTTCGGCCGCGACGCGACCACAGGCGCTTACGACCCGACCGACGTCGGCGTGGGCGATCCCGGCTCCATCGCCGCTGCTAAGTGGTTCGAGACCATGGTAACCGAAGGGCTTCAGCCCCCGGCCATGGACTGGGACACGATGCACGCGTGGTTCGAGAGCGGCAAAGCGGCCATGACCCTGACCGGGCCGTGGGCCACGACCCGCATCGTCGACTCCGGCGTGCCTTTCGCCATCTGCAACATCCCCGGCGAGACTGAGGCCGAGGGCCGTCCGTTCCTGGGTGTGCAGGGCTTCATGGTCAGCGCCTTCGCCAAGGATCCGCTCCTGGCGCAGATCTTCCTGACCGAGTTCGTGGCTACACCCGAAGTCATGCAGGCTCTGTTTGAGTCCGACCAGCGCCCGCCGGCTTACCTGCCGGTACTGAACGAGCTGGAGGACGAGAACGTAGCCGCCTTCGGCGAAGCCGGTCTCAACGCCGACCCGATGCCGGCCATCCCCGAAATGGGATCGGTCTGGGATGCGTGGGGCAACGCTGTCGTGTTGATCGCCCAGGGCGCCGACACGGCCGAGAACGCCTTCACCAACGCCCAGCAGCAGATTATCACCGCCATCGGCGGCGGCTAATCCTTTAACCTGAAACAAGGCGGCCTCCGGGGGGAGGCCGCCTTGTTTCATCCAGCAGGGTTGCTCGGCTGGATGATTCAACAACGAGCAACGGCCTCCGGCCTGGCCCGGCGGCCCCGGCGACTTAGGTGGCTTCTTAAAATAAGGATAATGCGATTCGCCGCATCAGGGAGGCATATGCTATGACCGCGATCGACGTCAAGCCGGGGGACGGCCGGAATTCCAAACCCGAACGGTCGGCGACAACGGGTGGGACCATTCTGCGACTTCTGGGCTTACTCATCTTCACCGCTTTTTCCCTCTTCTTCATCTATTTATTGCTGTCCGACGGCTATTGGCCGCTGGCCGCCATCGTCGGCGTCATCACCCTGGTCATCAATTACATCTTTTTGCGGCCGGACGCCTATCCCATGCGCTGGATGTCGCCCGGCCTGGCATTCATGCTGCTTATCTCGGTCTATCCGATTCTCTTCACCATCTATATCTCCTTCACCAACTTTGGCACGGGCCACCTCTTACCGAAGGTGCAAGCGATTGAGGTGCTGGAGCAGCGCACCTACCTGCCGGAGACGGGCGGCACGCTCAACTACACCGTCTTTCGAAACGACGAGACCAGCGAATACGCCCTGTGGCTCATTGGGCCGGATGGCAACTCTTTCTTCGCCACCATCGACGACGAACTGACGGCCGACGCCATCGGCGCGGGGCCGCTCGACGCGGATGGCGTGCCGTCGACAATCCCCGGCTGGACGCGGCTGACACGGGCCGAGACGGTGCGCAACGTCACCGCCATTAGCCAGAACTCGTTCGGTCGCGAGGAGACAGCGGTGCAATTGACTGGCCGTCTGGGGCAGGCCGCTCAGCTCCAGCCGCGCTTCGTCTTCGATCCCCAACAGGACGCGGTGATCGACAAGCGTGAAAACGTCACCTTCTTCGCCAACCCGGCCACCGGCTTTTTCACCTCTGAAGAGGGGGCAACCCTCAATCCGGGCTTTCAGGTCACCGTCGGCATGAAGAACTACCAGCGCTTTTTTGCTGACCCGTCGTATCGGGGGCCACTGCTGCTAATTTTCGCCTGGAACGTGGCTTTTGCCCTGTTGAGCGTGTTATTCTCGTTCGCGCTGGGGTTGATGATTGCTGTGGTCTTCGGCCGGACAATGCCCGGTCAGCGGATCATCAAGTCGCTGCTCATCATCCCCTTTGCCGTTCCCCAGGTCATCACGCTGCTGGTGTGGCGCGGCATCCTGAACCCGCTGGAAGGCGTCATTCCCAAATTGCTGCAAGACATTTTCAATCAGCCGGTGGGCTGGCCGCCGTTTCTGGCCGACCCGTACTGGGTCAAAGTGGCGCTAATCGTTATCAACGTCTGGCTGGCCTACCCGTACTTCATGCTGATCTCCAGCGGCGCCTTGCAGGCCATCCCGACCGACATGTATGAGGCGGCCGACATCGATGGGGCCAATGCCTGGCAACAATTCCGCGGCCTGACGTTACCGTTGCTGCTTGTAGCCGTCGGCCCGCTGTTGATCTCGTCTTTTACGGTCAACTTCAACAGCTTCAACGTTATCTACCTGTTTAACAGCGGTGGGCCGCCCATGGTCGGCACGTCGACGCCCGCCGGCCACTCCGACATCCTGATCAGCTACGTCTATAACCTGGCCTTTGGGCGAGGTCTGAATGAGTTTGGCTACGCCTCGGCCATCACATTCATCATCTTCCTGATGATGATCGTCGTGACCCTGTTCCAGAGCCGACGCATGCAAGCTTGGGAGGAGACCACAAACTAATGACGACCTCAGCCGATACAAAGAGTCGCCCGGCGACGCGCGTGGGCGGATGGCGCAGCAGCCGGAAAGCACGCTTTCGCATCACCCTGGCGATTAAGTACGTGGTGGCCGCCATGGTCCTGACCTTTTCGCTCTTCCCGATTATCTGGACGATCTCGGCCTCGTTCAACCCGACCGGCAGCATCTCGTCGCAGAGCCTCATCCCCAATCCCATTTCCCTGCGCCATTACCAGCGCATCCTGGAGCTGGATTTCTGGACATGGATGGGGAACTCGTTCAAAATCTCATCCATCTCGTCCATCCTGGTCGGCCTGATCACCCTGATGGCTGCCTATGCTTTTTCGCGCTTTCGCTGGGTCGGCCGCAGCCAATTATTGCTGGTCATCCTGCTCGTCCAGGTCTTCCCGGCCATCCTGGCGATGGTCGCCCTGTTCGCCATCCTGCAGCAGATCGGCAACTATATCCCGTTTTTGGGCCTCAACACCCACGGCGGCCTGATCCTGATCTACATGGGCGGCGCGCTAGGTGTCAATGTCTGGCTGATGAAGGGCTTCTTCGACTCGGTTCCGCGCGAGATCGACGAATCGGGCAAGGTTGACGGCGCGTCGGACTGGCAGATCTTCTGGCAACTGCTGTTCCCGCTGGTGCGGCCGATCCTGGTCGTGTCGATGATCCTGACCTTCTTTGGAACCTACAGCGACTTTCTGCTGCCGCGCGTCATGATCACAGCGTCGGAGAAGTTTACGCTGATGCTGGGCTTGCAGACCCTCATCGGCACGAACTACGCCCAGGAATGGGGCGCGTTCGCCGCCGGCGCGGTCATGGGTGCCTTACCGATGGTCGCCATCTACCTGCTCTTGCAGGATTACATCATCGGCGGCCTGACCGCCGGGGCGGTGAAAGGATAAGTACCCTTGAGAAACCGAGTGTCCAGGAAGGAAACCGGTTTCTGCCACATCGCGAAAAGGGGGCATACGTTCTGTATGCCTCTTTTTCGTGAAAAACGTTTGTAGCCAGCCACGTTAGCGGCCTTCTGACCAAGGGACGCCCCTGAAGTGGCTGACTACGAGCGGTGCGATTACTTACAACTCGAGGGAGTGCTATGCATCCATATCGTTTAATTCTCGTTCTCCTGCTTTTCGTGGCTCTCGCCGCCTGTCGCGAGGAGCCCGCCCCGACGCCGACCCAATCGGCCGAGGAAGCGCTGCCCACGACCGAGCCGACGGCCGCTCCGACGACGCTGCCGACAGCGACGGCCGCGCCCTTGCCGACAGCCGAACCCACGGCCGTCCCCCTGGCCGATCTGTGCGTCGAGCCGGTCTACCTGGCGATTATCTGGCACCAGCATCAGCCGGTGTACTATCAGGATCCGGAGACGGGCGTCTTCGTCAAGCCGTGGGTGCGCCTGCACGCCGCCAAAGACTACGTCGACATGGCCGCCATCCTGCATGAGTACCCCGACATCAAGGCCACGTTTAACCTGACGCCCAGCCTGATCCGGCAGCTCGATGCGCTGAGCGCCGGGGCAACCGATCTCTATTGGGAACACACGATCATCCCGGCCGAAGAGCTGACCGACGCCCAAAAGCAGTTTATCCTCGACCATTTCTTCGACACCAATCGCAAGATCATCGCCCGCTTCCCGCGCTACCAGGAATTGCTGGAGCTGCGCGACGGCAGCGAGACGCCGCTCGATGACTTCGCGGTCGATGACTACCGCGATCTGCAACTGCTTTTCAACCTGGCCTGGACCGACCCCGACTGGCTGGCCGAAGCGCCGTTGGCGGCGCTGGTGGCGCAAGGCTCGGGCTTCGGCGAGGCCGACAAACAGGTCGTCCTCGACGAACACCTGCGCCTGGTCAACGAGGTTATCTCCATCCACCGCGCCATGCAGGAAGACGGGCAGATCGAAGTCACGATGACCCCGTTCGCCCATCCCATCCTGCCGCTGCTGGTGGATACCGACCTGGCGCTGCGGGCCACGCCCGACATCACCCTGCCACGGTTGCCATTCCGCTTCGGGCAGGACGCGGTGGCCCAGGTCGAGCGCGGCGTCCAACTATACGAAGACCACTTCGGCCAGGCCCCGCGCGGCATGTGGCCCAGTGAGGGGTCGGTGGCCCAGGAAATGATCAGCATGGTCGCCGCCAATGGCATCCGCTGGATGGCCAGTAGCGAGGGCGTGCTGGCCCATACGTTGGGGCTGGACAGCTTCACTCGCGACAGCAACGAGGTTGTCGTCGAGGCCGACAAGCTTTACCGGCCCTACCTGGTGCAGGGGCGCAACGACGGCCCAGTCGCCATGGTCTTCCGCGACCTCATCATCTCCGACAAGGTGGGCTTCACCTACTCCGGACTATCGGGCGCGGCCGCGGCTCAGGACTTCATCGACCGAATCCACAACATTTGCGGCCGTTTGCAAAGCCCTAACGCCGACGGGGAAATGCCCGAAGGGCCGCATTTGGTGTCGGTCATCCTCGATGGCGAAAACGCCTGGGAACACTACGATAACGACGGCAAGGAGTTTCTGCACGAACTCTATCAACGGCTGAGCGACGACCCCACCATCATCACCGTGACGCCGACCGAGTTTCTGGAGCTGGCCCCCGAACCGCCGCGCCTGCGCAATCTGTGGGCCGGATCGTGGATCAACAGCGACTTTTCCACCTGGATCGGCGAGGAAGAGGAAAACCGCGCCTGGGATTTGCTGCACGAGACGCGCGTCTATCTGCAAACTTATTTGACGGGCCGCAACCGCGACACGGCCACGCCGGAACAACTGGAAGAAGCCTTCACCCAGATGTACATCGCCGAAGGCTCCGATTGGTTCTGGTGGTATGGCTCTGACCAGACATCCGGCGACGACGGCTCGTTCGACCAGCAGTTCCGCAACACACTGAAGGCCGTCTATGTTGCCGTCGGCGCGGAGCCGCCGACGACGCTCGATGTGCCGCTCATCCCGGAGACGCCGGCGGCGGCCGACCGCGGGGCCACCGGTCTGATCACGCCAGTCATCGACGGCATCGTTACCGAGGGGGAATGGGACGCAGCCGGCCTCTACACCGCCGCCGGCGGCGTGATGGCCGCGGGCACGCCGCCCTTCGGCGACATCGCCTATGGCTTCGACGCCCGTAATCTCTACCTGAAGATCGGCCTCAGCCCCGACTACACGTTGCCCACCGGACAAAGCCTGATCGAGCTGTACATGGGCGCGCCGGCCGGCGGCCCGCTGAACGCCTTCACCCAGTCCGGCGAGCTGCTGGGCTTCGCGGGTAACCGGCTGCTGGAGTTGAAGTTCAGCGGCGGCATCCTGGGCGGCGCCACGGCCTATCAGGCCACGGCCGACGGCTGGGAGATCGTGGCCTCCGGCCCGGCCACGGCCGGCCGGGCGGCGCTGGACTTCCCCGAAGAAGTTTCGGCCGGGGTGGCCGCGGGCGAGGACGGGCAGATCGAGATCGCCGTGCCGCTGGCCGTGCTGGGCGGCGCCGACGTGGGAGCCACCCTGACGATGCGCGCCCTGTTCAGCGAGGTCATCAGCGGCGAGCGGCCGATCATCGACCGCCTGCCGTCGTTGGGGCCGGCCGTGCTGGCCGTGCCCGACCTGGGCACGACGGTCGCCCTGCTTGACGTGACCGATCCCGCGGGCGACGACACCGGCCCCGGCTCCTATACCTATCCGACTGACGCCGTCTTTAAGCCCGGCAATTTCGACATTACTAACTTCCAGGTGGGCACCGACGACGACAACATTGTCTTCCGCTTCACAATGGCCGGCCCGGTCGATAATCCCTGGGACGGCACGAATGGCCTGTCGCTGCAAACGTTCGACATCTACGTCGATGCGGATGGCGACGGCGCGGGCGGCGTGGCCTTGCTGCCCGGCCGGAACCTGGCCGCGGCCGAGGGGACGGCCTGGGACTACGCCATCACCGTAGAAGGATGGGAATCGAAGATCTTCACCCCCGGCGAGGAAGGCCCGACTGAGATCGCCGGCCCGGCCGATTTCCAGGTCGTCACCGACTCCGGCCAGCAGAAGGTTACCGTCCGCGTGCCCAAGTCGATCCTGGGCGATGACCCGGAGACGTGGCGCTTTGCGGCGATGGTGATGAGCCAGGAGGGCTTCCCCAGCGCCGGCGTGCTGCGCGTCCGCGACGTGGCTCCCAGCGCCGAACAGTGGCGCATCGGCGGCGCACCCGCCGGCGCGACCAACGCAACCCGCGTCATCGACCTCGTGTGGCCGGAAGCGGGGCAACAAGAGACGTGGCTGAGTGCCTTCAGCCCGTCTAGCACGGCGCAAGGCAGCCTGACAAGCGCGGATTTCGCTACCATCGAGTTTTTGACGCCGGGGCCGTAGATTATTGAGTTGGCAGGAGGCGGTGGTGAGCCGCCTCCTGCCGTTTTATTTCATGTCCGCTATAATAAACGCGATTCAAGATTCAATCGGAACAGCGTAAAACTCGAAAGTATCTTTTTCAAATTCGATAACAGCCTACCTGGCTTTCCCCATTATTCGCACGGCGACGACGAAAAGGACGTGTGGCCCGGTGAACCGATGAACCTTTTCCCGGTGCTCGATCTCATCGCCGCGCGACTGAGGCAACAGTAACTATGACCAGCACGACGACCGGCTCGCCGGAAACGCCCCAGCACACCGAACCCCTGTTCGGCCCCAACGCCACCGTTGAGGGCCGCGCGGTATTCGCCCAGATGCGGCTGCAAGGCATTCAGCACCGCCGTCGCCTGTCGCCCGGCTCGCCCCGCGCCGGCGAGCAACCCAAAGTGACTGTCCTTGTCGGCAAAGAACTGCCCGTGGAAGCGGTCGTCTGCCTGGTGACGGAGCCGGAAGCGGCCGTCGTCCCGCTGCAACGGGCGAAGACCGAGTGGGACCTGTTGACCTGGGGCTACTACGAGGTGTGGGAGGCCGCACTGCCCGCCCACCCGGCCGGCACGCTGGTACGCTACCAGATTCGGGCCCACGACGAGGACAGCGGCGAGACCTATTGGGCCGACGAGGGGGCGGAATATTCCTACGTCGTCGGCGACTCCGGCCCGCCGGCCTGGGCGCTGCCGGCCATCATCTACCAGGTCTTTCCCGACCGCTTCTCGCCGGGCAACGGCCGCGCCTGGAACCCGACCTCCCACCTGTCTGAAATCTACGGCGGTACGCTGCGCGGCATCATCGACCACCTCGACTACATCGCCGGCATGGGTTTCACGGCCCTGTGGCTCAACCCGTTCTTCCCCGACGACTCCCACCACGGCTATCACGCTACCGACTATTTCGCCGTCAACCCGCGCCTGGGCACAATCGACGACGTGCGCGAACTGGTGGACAAAGCCCACGCACGCGGCATCCGCCTACTGCTGGACTTCGTTGGCAACCATTGGGGCAGCAAGCACGCTTCTTTCGAGGCGGCGCGGGCAGACCGCAACAGCCCCTTTTACAACTGGTACTATTGGAAGAAGTGGCCGGAGGAGTACTTAGCCTACTATAACGTGCCCGACCTGCCCAAGATCAATGTCGATCACCCCGGCGTGCGCGAGCACTTGCTGCGCAGCGTCGCTTACTGGCTGGGCGATGTCGGCTTCGACGGGTTGCGCCTCGACCATGCCGACGGGCCGTCCTACGATTTCTGGACCGACGTCCGCGTTGTCGCCCGCAGTGTCAAACCCGATGCCTGGATGTTTGGCGAACTTATTCGCCCGCCCGACCAGCAACTCAGCTACGCCGGTCTGTTCGACGGGACGCTCGACTTCCTGCTCAGCCAGGCCATGCGCGACACCTTCGCCGCGGGAACGATGAGCCTGGCCGGCTTCGACGCCTTTCTCAACCGCCACGAAGCTTACTTCCCATCGCAGGCCGCGTTCAGCCGCCCCAGCTTTCTGGACAACCACGACATGGATCGCTTTTTGTGGCGGGCCGGGGGCGACACGCGCCGGCTGAAGCTGGCCGCGCTGGTACAGTTCACGCTGGGCGGCGCGCCCATCGTTTACAACGGCACTGAAGTCGGCGTGACCCAGGAGCGAGCCATCCACGCCCCGGACAGCCAGGGCATGGAGGAAAGTCGCCAGCCGATGCGGTGGGGCGACGAACAAGACAGCGATCTGTCGGCCTACTTCTGGTACCTCAGCCACCTGCGGCGCCAGCACTCAGCGCTGTGGCGCGGCGGCCGCGAGACGCTCCACCTGGACTCGGTCGCGGGCACATACGCCTATGTGCGCGAGGACGGAACCGGGGCCGTCGTTGTCGGTCTGAACCTGAGCGACGAGCCGCGCGAGTTTGCCGTGCCCTATGTGCCGCGTGGGGCGGTTGTTACCTTCACCCTCCCACCCCGCAGCGGGGACGTCGCCGCGCTCAAGTGAGGCGTGACGAGTGAGGCGTGACGAGCCGGTCTCCGGCGGCCTGTCGTCTGTTGTCGGCCGTTTCCTGCCGGCCGCCGCTCTCCTTCTTCTGGCCTTCGGCCTGCGCGCCCATCGTATTGGCGATCAGCGTGTGTGGTGGGACGAGGGCTGGTCGGTCTGGGTCGCCCGCTTCTCGCCGCTGGAAATCCTGCGTCAGACGGGCCACGACGTCCACCCGCCGCTTTACTTTGAACTGCTCCATTTCTGGCGCGCGCTCAGCGGCGACAGCGAGGCGGCCCTGCGGCTGTCGGCGGCCTTCCTGGGCTTGCTGACGGTGGCTCTGACTTATGCTCTCGGCCGGCGCATGGCCCGTGGCACACTCGACGCCCGTCACGCCTCCTGGACTGGCCTGTTGGCCGCGCTCTTCCTGAGCGTTTCCCGTTTTGCCATCGCCTGGTCGCAGGAGATTCGCATGTATGCCCTGGCGTCGCTGCTGGCCGTGCTGGCCGGGTGGGCGGCGAGGCGGGTATGGGATCGCGGTTTGGGGCGTGACGCGGCGCTCTACGTCCTGGCGATGGTCGCCGGACTCTATACGCTCTACCTGTTCGCGCCGGTATGGTTGGCGGTGAATGTGGCCTGGCTGTGGGTGTGGCGCGACGGGGCCGGCCGCCGACGGGAATTCTGGCGTTGGGCGGGGCTGCAACTGCTCGTCCTGATGCTCTTCCTGCCCTGGCTGTGGTATGCGGCCGGCGGCTTTCTGAACACGGCCGCGGCCACGCCCATCGGTTTGCTCGATTTTTTCCACATCTACTGGACGGTGCTGACCGTCGGCATTCCCGTCGACGTCGCCCAATTTAACCGGCTGACGTTGCCGGCAGCGGCGCTGTTTCTGGCGGCCGTGGCGGCGTTGATAGGGCGAGCAATGACCCACAGACCGCAGGCTACTCGCGTCCGTTCGGTCGTCACGCGCAGGCCTTCACCTGATGCCTCGCCGGCTCCCCTGCTCGCCCGTTCGCCCGCCCGCGACGTAGCCCTTTTGATAGCCGTCCTCCTGATCCCGGCCGTCATCGTCTATATCGTCTCATTGCCGAAGCAGAACTTCTACAATCCGCCCTTTAATCCGCGTTATCTGGTAATTTTCACGCCGTTCTACAGTATTTTGCTGGCCTGGGGGTTGGCTGCGCTGGGGGCCTGGGTAGCGGGGGCGCAAGGGAGACTGGGCAAGCACGGCTCGTCGCTCAATGCGCTGCTTGAGGGCCGGCGACCGGTGCTCGGCGGTCTGGTCACACTCATTCTGGCCCTTTTCTTCGTCGCCGTCGCCCTGGTCGGCCTATGGCCTTACTTTCCGGGGCGTGTGCTCATCGACGATTACCCTTCGCTGGTTAGCACGATCAACGCCTACCGGCAGCCGGGCGATGCGGTGCTGCTCTATAGCGACACTGATTGGCCCATTTTCGCTTATCACCATCCCCAACCGTGGCGCGGCGTGCCCCATCTGTGGGCGGTCACGCCGCAGGTCGCGGCCGACTTCCTGGAGCCGATCTGGGATGACCACGATGCTGTCTGGCTGGTGACGACGCCCTACAGCGCTGGCGGCGATCCGCAACGCCACATCCCGACCTGGCTGGCCGGCCGGGCCACGGTCGTGCGCGAATTCACCTACAAGGACATGGCCCTGACGCTCTATGCCCATGCGGATGAACGAGCCGTGACGGTCGATCGGCTCACTGGCAGCCGGCCGGCAAATGTGATCGACGTTCCGCTGCCCGGCGGCGGCCTTCTCAGCGGTTACGATCAGGCCGCGCGCGACTTCAAAAGCGGCGATACGATCCATCTGTTTCTCTATAGGCCAGGGGGAGAGGCTGCACATACGGAAATCGGCCTGATCGACGACGCCGGCCGGCTATGGCAGCCCACGCCACTTGCTCTGCCGCCCGCCGAAGGCCTGTCCCGGCAGCAGGTGGACCTCCTCGTGCCGCCGGAAGCGCCGTCGGGCCGCTATCGCTTTTACATTCTCGACCGGGCCGGAGAACCGGCCGCCTTCGGCGCCCTGAACGTGCGTCAAAAGCAGGCGACCTTTCTGACCTCTGGCGATGTGACGATAACCAACCGCATCGACGCACCTTTCGCCGGCGGCATCCGGCTACTGGGCTATGACCTGAGCGTACGGGCAGCCACCGCGGGCGAAGCGCTGGACTTGACCCTCTTCTGGTCGTCGGACGGCGACCTGGGGCAGCGGTACAAGGTCTTCACCCACGTGCTGGGCGACGTGTTCAACGCCGACAGCGGCAATTTCATTTGGGGACAAGTGGACAGCGAGCCGGCGGCCGGAACGCGGCCGACGACGACCTGGCGCGGCGCGGAAGTCATTGTCGACGAGTACGCCATTCCCATCGCGTCGGGCGCGGTGCCGGGCGTCTATCGCCTGGAAGTGGGCCTGTACGATTCGCTCACCGGCCAGCGGCTGCCCGTCCTGGGGCCCGACGGCGCGCCCGCGGCCGATCACCTCATTCTCACTGACATCACAATCGAGTAGCACGAACGAACGCTCACATCCCAGGATATAAACGGCGGCTGAAGGTTCATGCACCTCCGGGATCGTTCGGCTATCCTAAGGGACAATGCGTATCTATCTGTTCTGCGCCACCCTGTTGATCCTGCTGACCGGTTGCACCACACCGGCCGCTGTGCCCCCAAGCACCGCCTTACCTGTGCCGCCGGCGGGAACGGATGGCATAACGACGGTCGCTGCGGAGGCCACGCCTTTCGCCGAGGTCTCCCCGGCGGCGACATCACAGATCTTCGTGCCCCTACTGCCGGGCAGTGGGCAACTGCCGGCGTCCACAACTTCGCCCACGCCTGAGCCTGCCATCGTGCCGCCGGAGGAGGCGACTGTCGAGCCGGCCGCGCCCGCGCCGCCACCCGCGCCCACCGGCACGCCTTACGTCAGTTTCATCCCCGACTACACGCCGCGCCCCGAACTGGGCCCGAGCAAGATGGGGATCCATGTGGCCCGGCCCAACAGCCCGGCTATCATGGAGTTCGTGCGCGCCGCGCAGCCGGCGGTGGTCAAGGGTGTCGATGATCTTGGTTTTCTGGCCGAGGTCAAAGCCGTTTCGCCCGGCACGGTGACAATCGGACGGTTTTCCGTCGATCCCCAGGATTACAACGGTGAACCGGAAGGAGTGGCCGCCGCCCTGGTGGCCCGGCAATTGCCGCAGATGCTGCTGCACCCGGCCGTCGACTACTGGGAAGGTTGGAACGAGCCGGATCCCAATCTCGACCGGATGGACTGGTACGCGCGCTTCGAGGCCGAGCGCGTGCGGCAATTGGCGCAGCACGGGCTGCGCGCGGCCGTGGGCGGGTTCTCCACTGGCGTGCCGGAGCTGGATGAATTCGTGTTGTTCGTGCCGGCTATCGAGGAAGCCAAAGCCCACGGCGGCATTCTCACCCTGCATGAATATGCTGCGCCCGACCTGACCTTTCTGTTCGGTGACGCGCTGCCGGGGTTCCCGGCCTACGCCGACCGTGGGCCGCTCATGTTCCGCTACCGTTGGTTCTATCGCGACGTGCTGGAGCCGCGCGGTCTGGTCGTGCCGCTGGTCATCTCCGAGGCGGGCATCGACGGCATCATCGGTAACCGGCCGGGGCCAGACGGCCTGGGTTGGCAGGATTTTCAGTCGTTTTGGGTGGAGCAAGGCTGGGGGCCGGACGGGCAGACAGCTTATCTTAATCAGCTCCAGTGGGTCGATAACGAGGCGCGACAGGACTCCTACGTGATCGGCTATACGCTGTTCACGGCCGGTGGCGGCAGCGCCTGGCCCACTTATGAACTAGCGCCTTTTCTACCCCGTCTGGCGGAGTATGTCGCCAGTCAATCGCCATAAGGGGCAAGGATTACTTCGCCCAATGCTCCGTCAGAGACGATAATTTCCGATGGTTTAAAACGAGTTTGCTTTTCTGCCTCTACTCTCGATACTCCTTAATTATCATTCATGTCCTCTCCCATGATGTCGTTATCCAAGCGCAAGCCCTTCTACGCTTTTCTTTTCGCGGCTATCTTGCTGGTGGGGCTGGCGTTGCGTCTGCGCGGTCTGGACACAACCGGCTTGTGGGGCGATCAGGCCTTCACGCTCAATACGGCCATGCGTTGGGTCAACGGCGGCGCCATGCCCTTGGCGGCCAATAAATCGTCGGTCGGCTTCGTCAACCCGCCGATGATCGAATATCTCTATGCGGCCGCTCTGTGGCTGTGGAGCGACATCCTCAGCGTCTCGCTGCTCACGCTTCTGGGCGGGCTGGCGGCCGTGGTCGTCACCGGGGTGGTGACGGCGCGTCTCTTCGGCCGCCGCGCCGCGCTGTGGGCTGCCCTGGCGTTAGCCGTTGCGCCGTGGGCCGTCTTCTGGAGCCAGCTCATCTGGAACCAGACCCTGGTGCCACCGTTGGCGGCCCTGACGTTGGGAGGCTTGATGCTCTATCTGGCCGAACGGCCGCGCGCCCTGTACCTCATTGTCTCGTTGGCTGCGGCGGCGGCCTTGACGCAGGTGCACCCCGGCACGGCGATCCAGCTGGTGACCATCGCCCTGGCGCTGCTCATCTTCCGGCGGCGCGTCTCCTGGGGCCACGTCCTGGCCGGCGCGGCCGTCTTCGGACTGCTCTATTTGCCTTATCTGGTCTATCAGATTGGCACGGGCTGGGCCGACTTGCGGGCCGTGGGGCAGGTGGCCGGGCAGGAGTCGCTATTCAGCAGCGCGGCCGCGCTGCTCAGCCTGGACCTGATCCGCGCCCAGGGACTTTACCGCTCTGTGCCCGGTGTCGTCGCCTTCGACCATCTGGCGACGGGTCTGTTTCTTGTCTCGCTGGCACTGGTAATGTGGCGCTTGTGGCAACAAAGGCGTGAGCAGTATCCGGTTGTGCAACATGATTCGCCCGATGCGTTCATGACCGCCTCGCTGTCGTCAGCTGACCACCGGCCATCCGAACGAATCGCCCTGGTTATTCTCTGGCTGTGGTTCCTCATGCCCCTGCTGTTTTACCTGCGCTCCTCAGTGTACTTGCAGAACTACTATCTGCTCGGCCAATGGCCGGCTCACTTCATGTTCCTGGGTATTGGGCTGGACACCGCCCAACGCGCGGCCGGGAGGCTGGCCGCGCGGGCCGCAATGCCCGGCCGGCGTCGCCTGTGGGCGGCCGCGGGTCTTTTTCTGCCGATTCTCTTCGTACTCTCCGCTGCTTATCAAATCTTTTTTACGCTGCGTTATCAGGACGCGCGAGCGGCCGGCAACGGCCCGGACATGCAGGTGCGCCACGCCCGGGCCATGATCGCCACGTCGCGCGAGCTGTTGGGGAGCAATGAGGCCGAGCGGCTGGTGGGCCTCGGCCGCGGCTCTCAGGTCGAAAGCTCCGATCTGGCGCTCCTGCAGGAATTTGTCGACCCGAATCGAGTGATCCTGGCCGACGGCGACCTGGCGCTGCCGTTGCCCCGGCCCAATGCCTTGTTTCTCAACACGCGCCCCGGCAGTCTGGCCTCCTATTCGCTGGCCGACCAGGCCGTTTCCCTCCCCGATGCGGCTATTCCGGTCAAAGACCAGCTATGGCAATTCTACCGCTGGGCGGAACCGGAAGCCGGCGACAAGGCCCCATCCCTGGCGAGTTGGAATCTTGGTCTCGATCTAGTCGGCTACTTTCCGGGCGAACTGCATCCGGGGCAGGAGTTGATCATCGTCCTAACCTGGGATATCGCCGGCCAGCCGCCCAGTGACGTGTATCATTTCGGGGTCTACGTTCTGGATGAGCAGGACGCGATCGTAGCGCAGCACGACGGGCCCGGCTTCGACAGCAATCAGTGGCGGGTGGGCGACGGCTTCATCACCTATCACCGTCTGGCCATCCCGGCCGATTTGCCCGCCGGGACCTATCGGACGGCCATCGCTCTCTACTCCTGGCCCGAGCTGATGCGCGCTGAACGGGTCGGCGGCACTAATACCGTCTACCTGGAGACAATCTCCCTGGCCCGGCCCTAATGGGGAAGGCATCGACAGATTACGGCGATGGCCCAGATTGCTCGCCGGCGCGCTCACACCTGCTCAGCCCCCACCAGCCAATCAGGATCGTTGAAACATGAGCGACTCTGGCACGACATTCCTCCTTGGGCTATTATCGGGCGTCTTGGGTCGACTTTTTTCTTTTGACGGACGTACCTATGAACGCAGAAGATGAATTGTTGCTGACTTCTTCTGAGCCTGATCGTGCCTGGCGATTCGATCTCGTGTTGCCTATGCTCCTCCGGCCGCGGGCGACGATGGCCCGCATCGTCGAGCATCAGCGACCGACCTGGCGGACGCCCCTGGCGCTGGTCATCCTGGCGGCCATCGGTAACGCGCTGGCGGCCGGATCGATCAAGGCCGCTGCGGCCGCTTCCGGCCAGATCACCTTTCCGCCCGGCTTTGAATTCTACACGCCGGAGCAGCAGGCTCAGTTCCAGCAAGCGGCCACGGCCACTAACAATTCAACCTTCAACTATCTACTGCCCGCGCTGGGCGCGGTCTTGAGCGTGATCGTGGTCTGGTTCCTGATCGGCTGGCTGCTACATCTGATTCAGACTCTATTCGGCGGCCGCGGCAGCAGCCGGGCCACGCTTAGCGTCGCCGCCTGGTCGTTTCTGCCGATAGTCGTGCGCTTTGCCGTGCAAATCGTCGTCATGCTCACATCCGACCAACTCATCGCCGGGCCGGGTTTATCCGGCTTCGCGCCGGCAGGCGAAGGGGTTGGCCGCGCCCTGCTGGCCGGGGTGCTGTCCACGGTCGACATCTATCTACTGTGGCAAATCATCCTGTTGTACATCGGCGCTCACCTGAGCAGCCAGCTCACGCGGGCCAAGGGCTGGGCGGCCGTTCTGTTGACGATGGTGATCGTGCTGGCCTTGCGCGCTTTGCCCGCGGCCCTCATGGCCCAGTTCGGCGGCCTGACGGTGATCCGGCCCTTCCTGTAGGCCGACATAGCCCCTATTGAGGCGAACCCCAATCCATCCAATGAATACCCTCACCCAGACCGGCCCGGCCGCAGCCCCGCAAGGGGCGGCCGATTTCCAAACGAAAGCGAAGGTCGCCGCCCCGCTGGAAGCGACCCAGGCCGCGCCGTTTATCACCACCACCAACCTGCGCAAGTCGTTCCAGATGGGGCCGACGGTGGTCCATGCCTTGGCCGGCGTCAACATTGCCATCGAAGGGGGTACGTTCCAGGCCATCATGGGGCCGTCGGGTTCCGGCAAAAGCACCTTGCTCTATTTGCTCGGGGGGCTCGACCGGCCGACGGCCGGCCACATCGTCGTGGGCGGTCATGAGATCGACAAACTCGACGAGAACGCCCTGGCCGCCTATCGCCGCCGCTTCATCGGCTTCGTTTTCCAGTCCTTCAATCTCATCCCCAGCCTCAGCGCCTGGGAGAACGTCGCTTTCCCCATGCGCTTCGCCGGCATCTCGCGACGCGAGCGACAAAAGCGCGCCTTCGCCCTGCTGGAGCGAGTGGGGCTGGCCGACCGGCGAGGACACAAGCCGACTGAGCTATCCGGCGGCCAGCAACAACGCGTGGCTATCGCCCGCTCGCTGGTCAACGAGCCGCGCCTGGTGATGGCCGACGAGCCGACCGGCAACCTCGACACCGCCAGCGGCCAAAGTATCATGGAGCTGCTGGCCGAGTTGCATCGCGACGGCCGCACCATTCTGGTGGTCACCCACGACCCGCGCATGGCCGCCTATGCCACCCACCAAATCTTGCTGCTCGACGGCCGTGTCGTCAGCGAGGAAACTTATCGGGCAGGAACAGAACTCGTCCACACGCCCACACCCTCGTAATGACCGGGCGAACAGACAGACGCTTACAGAGAACGTCTATGAATCCACACGCTAATCGTATCAGACACGCGATCCGACCCTTGATCTGGCTGGTCTTGCTGGCCGGCTTGTTGGCTCTGCCGGCCGTCTCGCTGGCCCAGCAGGCCACAGAAACGCCGACCGCCACGGCCACGCTCGAACCGACGCCGGCCGGACCGCTAGCCATCACCGCTATCCAGCCGGACACGCTCATCAACGACGTGGCCGTCGAACTGGTCGTGACCGGCCGCGGCTTCGTCAATGGCTCCGTCGTGGTGATCAATAATTTCGGCGGGCTGGAAACGGTATTCGTCAGCGGCAGCGTGCTGCGGGCCACCGTGCCGCCGGGCTTGTCGCCCGGCCGCTACACTGTGAAGGTGGTCAACCCCGACGCCGCCACGGCCGAATTGCCAGAGGCGCTCAAGATCGTCTTGCCGGCCGGGCCGACGAATACCCCCGAAGCCAGCCCCACCCCGGCCCCAACCGACTTCGTACGGCCCCTGCTCGTCGTGGCCTCCTATGGGGCCAGCGCGCCAAAAATCACCCCCGGCCAGAATCTCGATTTCGAGATGACCCTGGCGAACGCGGGGCAGGCCATGGCTACCAACGTCGTCGCCACCTTCACCAGCGGCGATTTCGTGCCGCGCGAGACCGGTGGCGTTCGCGCCCTGGGCACGCTTGGCCCCGGCCAGACGGCCCGCTTCTGGCAGCCGCTCTTCGCCACGGCCGACCTGCGCGGCAGTGCCACGGCGGTGCTCAAAGTCGTGGCGACCTATACCGACGTCAACGGCCAGAGCTATGAGTCGGCTTTCGAGCTATCGTTCCCGGTTGTGCCCTCGGGCGGGGGCGGTGCGGCGGCCACGGCCACGCCCACAGCGACGCCGACGGGCACCCCCGGCCCGCGCCAACGGCCGCAGTTGGTGGTGACCACGAACAATACTGACCCGGCCCAATTACAGCCGGGCAGCCGCTTCGCCCTGAACCTGACCGTTGACAATCTGGGCCAGGCCAATGCCCGCAACGTCACGCTCATTCTGGGCGGCGGCAGCGGCGGCAGTTCCACCGTCGACGGCACGCCGGAGCCGGGCGGCCTGGCCGGGGCGGGCGGCTCATTCACGGAGTTCGCCCCCATAGGCTCGTCGAACGTCAGCCCGCTCGGCGACCTGCCCGTGGGCGATGCCCGCGACGCGTCACTGCAACTCATCGTCAACACCACTACCAAGCCGGGAGCCTATCCGGTGAAGGTATCGTTCGTCTATACCGACGACAAGGGCGTGAGCTACGTCGACGATCAGGTGATCACCCTGCTTGTCTTCCAGACGCCGCAGGTCCAAATGGATTTCTATACCCAGCCGCCGCCGTTCTTCGCCGGGCAGCCGGGCGGATTGCCGTTGCAGTTGGTGAACACGGGCCGCAATTCGGTGATCTTCGGCAATTTCAGCGTGACGGCCGAGGAAGCCGAGCTGACTAATAACGCCATCTTCGTCGGCGCGCTGGAACCGGGCGGGTTCTTTCCGCTCGACGCCCTGATTACCCCCTTGGAGGCCGGGCCGCTGGAGCTGCTGTTGAGCGTCAACTATACGGATGATTTCAGTCGCCCGGCGGTTATCACGCAAACCCTGACCATCGAGGTAATGGAAGACGTCCCGTTCGAGCCAGTCGATCCCGGTCTGGAAGGCGAAGGGATTGACGGTGGCGGCGAATTTCCCGTCGAAGAGAACTCGGGCGGCGATCAGTCGCTGCTCGATAGGCTGTGGCGCTTCTTGCGTGGCCTGTTCGGGCTGGGCAGCGAGTCGGGCGGCGGCGGCGACCAACCGAGTGAGGAGTTTGTGCCCGTCGAGCCGGGGTTTGAGGTAGAGCCTCCGCCCGGATGACCCGCAGCCGGTTTGGCGCAAAGTAAACGCTTGGCGGAAATGCTATGAAACTATTCGACTTGCTGACGCTTATCTGGTCTAACCTGGCCCGGCGCAAGGGGCGCGTGGCCCTGACGACTATCGGCGTGATCATCGGCACGGCGGCCGTTGTGCTGCTGGTGTCGCTGGGCGTCGGGCTGCAGCAGAACGCGGAAGCGCAACTGGGCGGAATCGGCGACCTGACGCGCGTTGTGGTCTATCCCGGTTTCTCGGAAGGGCCGGTGGTTGATATCGGCCCGGGCGTCGCTGGGCAGAACGCGCCGCTCAACCAGGCGGCCATCGACACGATCGCCGCCCTGCCCGGCGTCGTGGCCGTGATCCCCCAGGACTATTTCCAGAGCTGGGCCATCATCCGCGCCGGGCGGCTGGAAGGCGGGAGTTCGATCATAGGGGTGGGCACGGAAGACCTGGGTCAGCTCGGTGTTGAGGCCGACCAGGGCGAATTGCTCCTGACCCGCGGCACGGTGATCATCGGCTCGCAGGTCGCCAGCAGCTTCTATGATCCCCGCGCTCGCCCCGGCCAGGAGCCGCCCCCGCCGCCCGATCTCTACGGCCAAACGCTCAACTTCGAGCTGGTCAAATTCGCCGAGGACGGTACACAGATCACCAAGAAGACGCGCGCCCGCGTGGTGGGCGTCCTGTCGGCCATTCAGGACGAACCGGACTGGTCGATCTTCATGACCATGAACGAACTGGACGGTTATAACGCCTGGGTCACCGGCCAGCGAATCGACCGCGACAAGAACGGCTTCAACACGCTGATCGTCAAGGTGGGCGACGTAGACCAGGTGCTGGACGTGGCCGATCAGATCACGGCCATGGGCTTTCAAGCTTGGTCGCCGCAGTCGTACGTCGAAGGCATCAGCAGCTTCTACCTGGTCTTGCAGGTGGCCTTCGGCAGCATGGGGGCCATCGCCCTGCTGGTGGCCGCCATCGGCATCGCCAATACCATGACGATGGCTATCCTGGAGCGTACGCGGGAAATCGGCCTGATGAAGGCTGTGGGGGCCAACAACCGGCACGTTCTGTCCATCTTCCTGGGCGAGGCGGCGGGCATCGGCTTTCTGGGCGGATTGGGGGGCATCCTGATCAGTTGGGGATTGGGCCAGGTTCTGAACGTGCTGGTGCTAAGCTACATGGCCGGGCAGGCGGTGGAAACCGGCGGCTTGCCGCCGACAGCGGCCGTTGTCACCCCCTTGTGGCTACCCCTGTCGGCTTTGGTCTTCGCCACGCTGATGGGGCTGGCCTCCGGTCTCTACCCGGCGCTGAGCGCGGCCACGCTGGCCCCGATGACGGCGCTCAAATATGAATAGCGAACCGACCCACGCTGTGGGAGGTCATTTTACCCAGAAACAAAAGCCTGGCGGTTATTCCGCCAGGCTTTATTGCGACCGGATGCACCCCGTCAATAAGTCCTCCTGCCAAAGTGCATAATGAATGCATAGATAGAATAGCAGGACTTAGAGGGCACCGCATGAGTATATTATCGATTTTCCATACGTATTTTATTTATTTTTCAGGTCAAATTGGCAAATGAGCCGCGGATTGACGATTCCGGCCGCCTACTCTACAATCTTTCCGCCTGAACCGCACGAGTAGAATTCATTATATCGTATGCAAGGAGAAACGAGCGCTATGCCCAGAGCCAAGGTTGCCATCGTAACCGACAGCACCGTTAATTTGCCGATCGACGTCATTCAGGAACATAACATCTATGTCATCCCCCAGATACTGAACTGGGAGGGCAAGAGTTACCTGGACCAGATCGACATCACTACCGAAGAGTTTTACGAGCGCTTACCGCATTCGAAAGACTTGCCAAAAACGTCGCAACCATCGCCGGGCCAGTTCACCGAACATTTCCAAAAGGTGGCCGAGGGGGCGGACAGCATCGTCGCCATCTTCGTATCCGAGTTGCTCAGCGGCACCATCCAGTCCGCCCATTTGGGGGCGGAGGCGATGGGCGATTATCCTATCGAGATCGTCGACTCGCGCTCAGTTTCCCTGGGGCTGGGGCTTTTAGTGGTGGCGGCGGCGCGCTATGCGGCCGAAGGTCACGACTATGCGCAGGTGGCCGCCTACGTGCGTACGCTGGTTCCTCGCCTGCGCGTGCTCTTTGTGGTCGACACGCTGGAGTATCTGCACAAAGGCGGCCGCATTGGTGGCGCCAAGCGTCTGGTCGGCTCCGTGCTGTCGATCAAGCCGGTGCTGCATCTGGAAGAGGGCAAGATCGAGCCGCTTGCCTCGATTCGCACCAAGAACAAGGCCATCCAGCACATGCTCGACGTCGTCCTGGGGGAGATGAAGGAAAAATCAAAGGTTCACGCCGGCGTTATCCACGCCCGCGCCCCGCAAGACGCCGCCTACATCGCCGATCAGGTGCGCACGGTGGCCAACCTTCAGGAACTGTTTGTCAGCGAACTGACCCCGGTCATCGGGGCTAACGTCGGGCCGGGCGTGGTTGGAATGGGTTATTTCACCGAGGTATAGGCCGCTTGGCTCGTAGTCAGGCGCCTCAGAGGGACGGCGGACAGGAGTCCGCTCGGAAGAACGCCCCTTAAGTTGTTGACTACGAGCGGCCACGATGACCTATTCGCCGTCCTTATACAGCGAGGTCAGGCCCTGGCGCACGGCCAGCATCGATAGCTGGACGCGGTTATCCACGTCGGCCTTGTTGATCATATGGCTGACGTGGGTTCCCACTGTGCGCAGGGTAATGCCCAATCGATCCCCGATATCCTTGTTGGACATGCCCCGAACCACCAGAGGCAAGATCGTCAGTTCACGATGGGTGAGTATCTCAATGAGGCGCGGCTCTTGCGACGGCTTCTTCATCGAGTTGACCAGCCGGCGGGCGACCAGGGGGCTGAGGGGCATCTGGCCGGCGTGTACCTGGCGAATGGCGTCCACCAGCTCGTCAACGTCGGCGTCCTTCAATATGTAGCCCATCGCTCCAGCATTCACCGACTCCGCGATTTGGGATTCATCGCTGAAGCTCGAAAGTACCAGAATTCGCGCCTGGGGTTGCTCAGCAAGTATTTCGTAGATGGCGCTGATACCGCTTTTGCGGGGCATTTGCAGATCCATGAGGATCACGTCCGGTTGCAACAGGCGTGCTTGGGTAACGGCCTGATCGCCATCACCCGCTTCGCCGATTACCTGGATATTCTCCCGGCTCTCCAGCACGGCGCGCAACCCTTCGCGCACCACGTTATGATCGTCGACCAATAACACTCTTATCGAGTTTCCCATGTGTTTCGCTCCCTTATCGTTCGAGGCTCCGTTATATCGCCTTTGTCAGCGGGGCGCGAGCCGTCACCCACGTGCCGTCCGAGCTGGAAGAGAAGGTGAGGATACCCTCGACATTGCTGATACGTTTCTGCATCCCCTCCATTCCCATGCCGCCCGAGGCGGCGGCGACCTCGCGATCGAAGCCGATGCCGTTATCAACAATAGTCATGATCAAATCGCCCTCGTCTTTCATCAGGATGATATCGACCCTGTCGCCATGAGCATGACGCAGGGCATTGTTGAGCGCTTCCAGGGCAATGCGGTAAAAGGTTTCCTCTATGGCGACGGATAAGTTGTCGATGTCCGTTGCGTGCACTTCCCCGGCCACACCGGCTCGATGTTCCACCGTGTTGAGACGTTCACGCAGGGCCTTCACCAGCCCCTGTCGCGCCAGGGCCTCCGTGCGAAACTCGAAGAGCAACAAGCGCAGTTCGCGCAAGGCCTGGTTGGTCATGCGCAGGATGGAGTGGGTATGATGATATACCTTGTCCAGGTCGCCGATCTCGGCCGCGGCCCGCGCCGCCTCGGCAAACAGGCCGGCGCTATAGATGGATTGGGTCACCTGATCATGGATGTCGCGGGCCAGCCGCTCGCGTTCTTCGATAATGGCCGATTGACGCGTCAACTGGTATAGCCTGATGTTCTCCACAGCGACGCCAATCTGATCGGCGATGGTCGTCAACAGATCGGACGGGATATCGGACGAGTGAGGGTGCTCGTGGCACAGCAGGCTGAGGATGCCCAGATTGCGTCCGCGGGAACGGAGCGGCACTGTGATCAGCGTCAGGTCGGGATGCGCATTCCAGCCGTGCGGCAGGGCATCGCCGCGGTGATAGGCCGGCTCGCCCGTGGCCAGCGATTGGCGCAAGAAGGGCGAATTAGCGTCCAGGCCGGTGAGCAGTTGGCCAAGGGCCTGGTTGCCGTTTTCCAGATAGGATTCCAAACGGAGGCTCTCCTGCCAGTTGTCCAGTAAGTGGATCATGGCCGCCGAGCAGCCGAAGGCCTCCGCGGTCAACGCCATCGAGCGCCGCAGCAACTGATGGAGATCGAGGTTATTGACGGCTGTGGCCGTGATGCCATAGAGCACCTCCAGATCGCGGGTGGCTTCGCGCACCGTGCGTTCCAGCTCGGCGGCATGCTCCTTTTGTCTGGCGAATAGACGCGCGTTTTGGATGCCCATGGCGACCTGGTTGGCAAAAGCCATGGCCAACTCCTTGTCCGGTTCCATGAAGGAGTTAGACGTATCACGGTCGACAGTCAGAAGGCCGATGCAGACGCCTTTGACCAGGAGCGGGACACCCATCCAGGCACGAATCGTGTCATAGCCCTCGATGTGCACCCAGAGGGGCGAGGCATGAGTATCGTTGATGACCTGGGGCACGGCCAATTCTAGGACGGCGGCCACCGTGGGGGGCCGGGTGTCCATCAGGCGCGGGAAGTGTTGGGGAATGCCAAAGCGCTCGCGGTAGGCGAAGGTGACTGGCCCCTCGTTTTCCAAGAGGACAACTGCTGAACTGCAATTGGGGATGACAAGAGCCAGTCGCTCCAGTATCAGATCGAGCAGGTCCTTCAGCCCGAAACCCATTGTCAGCGCGGCGGCGACTTCACGCAACGTCGTTTCCTGTTGGCGGGCTTTTTTCTCGCGCGCCAGCAAGCTATGGTTCTGGATGGCGATGGCGACCGAGCCGGCCAGTTCCTGAGCTACGGCCACCTCCGTCGCGGTAAAAGGGCGGGTCTCGCCCAATGTAATCGTCAGGACGCCGGTCAGGGTGTCGTGAGAGCGCAGGGGCACGGCCAACAGCGAACGGCCGCCCAGTTCGACGATCTCGGACACGTCGGGCGAGCCGGGGGGAAGTTCGCGCAGGTCCTTGATGTAGACCGTCTCGCCGGCATCCAGCTGGTTGAGGGCGTGGATCAGGGTGATCTCCTGGTCGCGACCGGACGGATAGGCGATGTGGGTGCTGCTGAGCACAACGGACCGGTAATGATCCCTATCCACGGTAATGACGGCGATATTGATTGCCGGAACAATCTGCCGCAGATGATCGATGCAAATATCGACGATGTCTCGTGGTGATTCGGCTGACAGGATAGCCAGATCGATGTCGCGCATGCGCTCCAGGCGTTCGGCATACTCACGTTGAATAACTTCGGCGCGAGTTCGTTCGGCTATCTGATCGGACAACTGCGCCTGCACCTGGATGAGCGCGGAGGTGGCGGCGCGATTAATGGCCTCTTGCTGGCTGAGCAACGCCGTCTCGGTCGCGGCGGCAAATCCACCGGCAATCCCGGCCAATAAGCGACCCAATTGCTGGGGTGCGGTGGCATCGATCAGGTGCTCATTGAGGCAGGTGAGGGTGCGCTCCAGCGTGTCGGATTTGAGAAGGTTCAATTCGACAAGTGCGCGGCCAATGGCTCGACCCTGGCTGAAAACGACCTCCGGCGCGGTTGTGGGCTGCACAGCGTCCAGAACGTCGGCCGCCAGACCCAAGAAGCGCTGTCGTATCTCGTTTTGCGTCAGCGGGATGAATGCCAGGTCTCGCGTGGCAACGCGCCAGGATTGGGCCAGCGAATTAAGCCGTTGATCGTGAGTCGGTGTTGAAAAATCTAAGTCATCAACCACGCGCCGTAACCTCCTAGGGTTTACGCGCTACTCCAACCCAATTTACACCACGCCCCGGCTCATCGACCAGCAGGTCATCGGGGCCGTCAGGCCGCCACTGGGGGCCGTGGACGAGGCCCGGCTCCAGTAAATCGAGGCCACGGAAGTACCGCAACACCTTTTCGCGCGGGCGAGGCGCGCCCGGAGTGAGAAATACATGGGTCATCTCGGCGTACTGCTCCATGATTTCGCGGGGGGCGTCATCATACGTCCACACGCCGATGGCCACATAGCTGCCCGAAGGTAAGGCATTCTTAAAGGTGTCGATCACGTTTTCGGCCTCGTCGTCGTCGAGAATATAGTGTAATAGAGCGACGGCGACTAGACCCACAGGCCGCGTGAAATCGATCAACGCCTGAACCCGGGGGTTGCCAAGAATGTCATCTGGCCGACGCACGTCGGCCAGGACGGCGACCGTGTCGGGATCATCCTGCAGGAGTATCTCGGCGTGGGCGATAGCCACCGGATCAATATCGACATAGACCGTCCGCGCCTCCGGTTGGTACTGTCGAACGATCTCGTGGACGTTGCCGACGGTAGGGATGCCGGAACCCAGGTCCAAAAACTGATCGATCCCCTGCCGGGCCACAATAGTGGCCGCCCGCCGCAAGAACGCCCGATTGACCCGCGCGGTCAATGAAAAATCGGGCAGCAGCGCCGTGAATTTATCCGCCACCTGTCGATCGATCTCGAAATTCTGGTAACCGCCCAGCATATAATCGTAAATACGCGCCGCCGACGGTTGGTCGAGATTGACACCCGGTGAAAGCTGCACATGCCCCTGATTTGCTTGTTCAGCCATGGTATCTCCCATGTTATCAATAATGTGGGGCCATTATACGCCCTTGCATCGTTCGGGGAAATAGGTGGTTTTCAATGGTCGCCTATAGGGCTGGGTTTCCTAACCAGCTCTTCAACCGTCGGACAAGTTCTCATCAACTCATCCATATCGAATGGGCAAGGCGCGCAGCCCGCGAAAGAGGACACCGGAGCGCCAGGCTAACGCCGGCGGCGCGGCCAGACGCGCCTGGGGCAGCCGCTGGAAGAGCGTCTCCAGGGCAATGACCCCTTGCAGACGGGCCAGCGGCGCGCCCAGACAGTAGTGTGCTCCCAGACCAAAGGCCAGATGACGGTTATCGCCGCGCCCTACGTCGAGTTCGTCGGGCCGGTCGAACTGGGCGGGGTCGCGGTTGGCCGAGGCGATGACGGCGCGCATCAGGTCTCCGCGGCGCATGAGTCGGCCGCCGAATTCGGTGTCGGCCCGCACCCAGCGCGAGGTTGACGTCTCCACCGGCCCGTCGTAGCGTAACAACTCTTCGACGGCCGTGGGCCATAGCGCCGCGTCGGCCCGCAGCCGCTCCAATTGCGCCGGCGCTTGCCATAGAGCCAGCGCCCCGTTGCCGATCAGGTTGACCGTCGTCTCGTGCCCGGTCACCAGCAGCAAGGCCACCATGCTGAACAGCTCCGCCTCGCTCAGGCGTTGGCCGTCCGTCTCGGCCTGCACCAGGGCGGTGATGAGGTCATCCTGCGGGTCGGCCTGCCGCCGGGCAAATAGGTCGCGCAGGTACTCCATGAACGCCCGCATGTGGCGCTTGCGGGCGCTGTAACTCAGCCCGCGACTGCCGGGGGAGATGATGGCCTGCGACCAGACGGCCACGGCCTCACGGTCGGCCGTGGGAATGCCCAGCATATCGCTGATGACGATGACCGGCAGCGGCAGGGCGTAGGCGGCGATCACGTCCCGCTGATCTTCGCGCTGCATCTGGTCGATGAGCCGTTCAGCCGTCTCGTGGATGCGGCCGGACATGGCCGCCACGCGGCGCGGCGTGAAGGCCAGGCTCACCAGCGCTCGCAACCTGGTGTGGTCGGGCGGATCGCTGAAGAGCATATTCTCATTAATCGACTGCTGGGGGCGGGCGGCTGGCGCGCGGCGATAAGGAGCACCAGTTGCGACCAGTTGAGCGTGGCGAGGATCCTTGCCAAATCGGTCGCCATCCTTCAGGACAGCGGCCACGTCCCCGTAGCGCGTCACGTACCAGATGGTGCGGCCGTCGGGAGCCGTGTGGGCGTAGACCGGTGCTCGCTCGCGCAGCGCGGCGAACGTCGGAAAGGGGTCAGCCTTGAAGGCCGGGCTAAACAGATCGTAATCGCGCACTTGACGGGGTCGGGTAGCAAACTTATAATTGATACAAAGTATCAATTAGAATGGATCATGCTTGATTATAGCCTGATTTCATCTGACTCGACAGGCAGGCTCACAGTAGCCCAGGAGTTTTTCATTGCATCTCGCCTTTCTGACGTCGCGCCTTCGACCGGGTGCATTTTTCGTCACTTTTTGCTACATCGTCGCCGTCCTGTCGGGCTGCGCCGGCGACGTCTCGACCGGCAACGGCGGCAACTCGACGAATTCGGCCGTTCTATCGCTGCCGGAGGTTCCGGTCATGGTCACGGACGGCCGCCGTTTACAGATACTGGCGACAACCAGCATCATCGGCGATGTCGTGGGACAGGTCGGCGGCGATGCCATCGACCTGACCGTGCTCATCCAGCCGGGCCAGGACCCCCACAGCTATCAACCTGGCGCAGCTGATTTGACGGCCGCGGCCGATGCCGACGTGATCTTCGTCAACGGCTGGGACCTGGAAGAGGGGCTGGTCAACACTTTGGCGACAATCGGCCGGGATGTGGTGATCGCGCCGGTATCGGCCGGGATCGAGCCGCGGCGGGTGGAAACGA
The DNA here is from genome assembly GCA_017983515.1 of Promineifilum sp. Taxonomy (GTDB): domain Bacteria; phylum Chloroflexota; class Anaerolineae; order Promineifilales; family Promineifilaceae; genus Promineifilum. The sequence goes on from JAGOBF010000004.1 coordinate 51,788, forward strand.
CCGGCTCCGGCCAGAACAGCCCAGGCGACCACGGCCCAGCCGACCCGCATGTGTGGCAGGACGTGGCCAACGTCATTGATTGGGTCGATACCATTCGTCAGGTGCTTAGCGAGGCCGACCCGGCGCGGGCCACGACCTTTAGGGCCAACGCCGAAGCCTACCAGCAGGAGTTGCAGCGACTGGACGGCGATTTGCGCGCCCTGTTTGGCGAAATACCGCCCGAACGGCGTGTCCTCGTCACCAATCATGACAGCCTGGGCTATCTGGGCGCGGCCTATGGTTTCGAGATCGTCGGCACGGTCATCCCCTCGATCAGCACATTGGCCGAACCAACGGCTGGAGCGCTGGCCGATCTGGTACAAACCATGCGAGCGGCGGGCATCTGCACCCTTGCGGTCGAGTCGACGGCCGGCGAACAACTGGCGCGCACGCTGCAAAGCGAGCTGACCAATTGCGCCGACGTGAAATTGATAACATTGTATAGCGACGCGCTGGGGCCGGTGGGCAGTGGGGCCGACAGCTACGTGGGCATGATGCGCGCCAATGCCGCGGCGCTTGTCGAGGGGTTAAAAGAATGAAAACGACCGTCGCCCACGAGCCGGGCGCGCCGACTCTCGAACTCGATAACGTGTGGGTGAGCTACAACGGCAAGCTAAGCGCCGGCAACGGCGGGGCGCGTCACGCGCTGGAGGCGATGACCTTTCGCGTGGAGCGCGGCGAACGCGTGGCCGTCGTCGGCCCCAACGGCGCGGGCAAGAGCACACTGTTCAAGATCATCGTCGGGACATTGCACCCCGACCGGGGCCGGGTGAACATATTCGGCCACGGCCCCGACAGCCACATCTGCATCGCCTACGTGCCGCAGCGCAATCAGGTCGACTGGAACTTCCCGGTGACGGTCGAGGACGTGGTTATGATGGGCCGTGTGGGGCAGATCGGGCTGCTGCGGCGGCCGGGCAAGTCCGACTGGGCCATCGTCCGGGTCGCGCTGGGACGGGTCGGTGCGGCTGATCTGGCCCACAAGCGCATCGGCGAGCTGTCCGGCGGGCAGCAGCAGCGCGTCTTCCTGGCCCGCGCCCTGGCCCAGGAGGCGGAACTGGTGCTGCTCGATGAGCCGCTAAACGGTCTGGACACGCCCACGCAAGAGGCCATCATCGCCATCCTCGACGACCTGCGGCGCGACGGCGTGACGGTGCTGCTGGCGACCCACGATCTCGACCTGGCCGCCGAGCGCTTCGACCGGATCATGCTGCTCAACCGCCGCATCATCGCCTTTGGGCCGCCGGCCGCTGCCCTGCACGCCGACAACCTGCTGCGCGCCTACGGCGGCCACCTGCACCACGTCGACAACGAAGGCACGATGATCGTGGCCGACACCTGTTGTGACGATTAGAAATTTGGAATTGAGAAGGGCTGGACGTTCGTCGTTCGGCGCGAAAAGCCGGCGTTTTCTTCTTAACTCGTCATTCGAAATTTAACTATGAACTTACTCCTCGAACCCCTGCAATACGATTTTATCGTGCGCGCGCTGCTAGCGGCGGGCATCGTCGGCGTGGTGTGCTCCATCCTGGGCGTCTACATCGTTCTGCGTGGGATGGCCTTCCTGGGCGACGCCATGGCCCACACGATCCTGCCCGGCGTGGTGGCCGCCTTCCTGCTGGGCTGGCCGCTGGCCGTGGGAGCGCTGATCATGGGCGTGCTGACGGCTCTGGGCATCGGCGTGCTCACCGAGCGGACGGCGCTGAAGGAAGACACGGCCATCGGCGTCATCTTTGCCGGTCTGTTCGCCCTGGGCGTGGCCATGCTCTCCCTGCGCGGCAACTATAGCATCGACCTGGCCCACTTCCTGTTCGGCAACCTGCTGGGCGTCTCCACCGGCGATCTCCTGCTAACGGCCATTCTCGGCGCGGCCGTCCTGGCGCTCATCTTTCTGTTCTACAAGGAGTTTCTGGTCATGTCGTTCGACCCCGTGCTAGCCGAGACGCTGCGCCTGCCGACTCGCTTCCTGAACTACCTGCTACTCATCCTCATTGCCATAACCATCGTCGTCGCCCTGCAAGTGGTAGGGGTAGCCCTGATCCTGGCGATCCTGGTGACCCCGGCGGCGACGGCCTCGTTCCTGACGCGCCGCCTGCCGTCGATGATGGTCGTTTCGGCCGTTATCGGCGTCTTCTCCGGCGTAGTCGGCGTCTACGCTTCCTACTATCTCAACATCCCGTCCGGTCCGGCGGTCGTTCTGGTGGCGACGCTGATCTTCCTGCTGGGGCTGGCTGTGGCCGCCGTGCGCGAGCGGCGCGGCGCGCCGGCGATGATCGCCGCGGAGGCGGCATGAGCGCCGACCTGGCCGGGGCTTTGGAGGCGCGCGGCTTCCGGCTGACGGCCGCCCGTCGCGTTATCCTGGACACGCTGGCGGCTGGCGGCGGCCACGTGACGGCCGATGAGCTGACCGACCTCGTACGTGAGCGTTCCACGACCATCGGCCGTATGACCGTCTACCGCACGCTGGAGTTGTTGTGCGATCTAGGCCTGCTGCGGCCGGTCTACCAGGGCAGCGGCGCAGCCCACTACGTCTTGCTCCACGACGGCCACCACCACCATATGATCTGCTCCGATTGCGGCCGGGTCATCGAGTTCGACGAGTGCGCTCTGGGCGAACTGCCGGTACGCATCGCCGGCCGCCACGGCTTCCGCGTCGAGGGGCATCTGCTGGAGTTATACGGCGTGTGCGCGGCCTGCGAGGGGGCGTCCGGCGACGGTTGATTGCCGGCCATTGGCCGTCGGGGAAAGCTCTGTCAGGTGGGCCGACGACGGTGACGCTCCGGCCAACACCTTTAACCGCTCACCTGACAGAGCTATTGACCCCTACTGATTAACCAACCCATCCAACTTGTCGATCAAATCGTTCAACATCTCGAACGCCGCCTCCACCGGCTGCGGTTGGGCCAGGTCAACGCCGGCGGCTTGCAGTGCCTCCAGCGGATAGCGCGAACCGCCGGCGCTCAGGAAGCCCAGATAGGCTTCGGCCGCGCCCGGCTGGCCGGACAACACGCGCCGAGCCAGGGCGTTGGCCCCGGAGATGCCCGTGGCGTAGGCGTAGACGTAGTAGTCGGCGTAGAGATGGCTGAACGTGGCCCAGCGGATGCCGTCCCGCCGTCGGTCGACAGACGCGGCGTCGCCATAGCTCTCGGCGAACAGATCGGCCATATAGTCGATCATGTCGTCGGCCGTCAGCCCGGCGCCGCGCTCCTCGCGCTGGTGCATCTCCAGTTCGAACAAGGCCAGCGTGGGCATCTCCAGGAAGTAGCGGTGGAAATTGGCCATCGCCTCTTCGATGACGGCGATCTTCAATTGCGGATCGATGTCCTGCTCCAGCAAATAGGCGCGCAACATCGCCTGATTGAAGTTGGAGGCCACCTCGGCGGCGAAGAGCGAATAGTCGGCGTAGACGGGCGGCTGATTCTCCCAGGTCAGATAGGAGTGCATCGAGTGGCCCAGCTCGTGGGCCAGCGTGCCCATGCTGTTGGCGTCGTCGGTGTAGCTCATGACGATGAAGGGATGTGTGCCCTGCGTGCCCCAGGAGAACGCGCCCGACGATTTACCCTCGTTGGGATAGATATCGACCCAGCGGTCTTCGAGGCAGCCGCGGCGCAGCCGGTCGGTGTAGTCGCGACCCAAGGGGGCCAGCGCCGCGCCGATCCACTCAACAGCCTGCTCATAGGGCACGTGGGGCTTTTCGGCCGTCAGCGGGGCCCAAATGTCGTAGGTGTGCAGCGACTCCACTCCCAGCGCCCGCCGCCGCACGTCGAAGTAACGCTGCCAGATGGAGCGATTCTTCTTGAACGTGTCGAGCAAGTTATGGTAGACCGCGGCGGGAATGTTGTTGCCGAACAGGGCCATGTCGAGTGTCGAATCATAGCGGCGCACGCGCGCGAGGAGCACGTTCTGCTTGATCGACGTTGCCAGATTACTGGTCAGGGTGTTCTTGTAGGCCAGATACTGGTCGTGGTAGCTTTCCCAGGCTGCGCGGCGCACGTCGCGGTCGGGCGAATTGAGCAGGTCGTCGACCGTGCCCTGGCTGACCGGCAGCTCTACGCCGGCGCTGGCCACGGGCCGAAACTTGAAGTCGCTGTCGGTCAGCTTGGAGAAGGTAGCGGACGTACTCTCCAGGGCATCGGCGGCCAACCCCAGCACTTCCTCGACTTCCGGCGAGCGGACGTGGGTCTGGCGGCGGAAGAGGTCGTCGAAATAGTGGGCGTAGTGGCCCAGGCGCGGCTCGGTGGCGGCCCAGGCCATTAATTGATCGCGCCCGACGGTCAGCAGTTCCGGCTCGAAGTAGGCGAGGGCCCCTTGCAACCGGCCGTAGAGGCTGCCCGCCTGGCCGGTGCGGGCGGTGGCCGCCTGGTCGTTGCGGTCGACCGATTCGGCCAGCGAGGCGTAGACCAGTACCATTTCGGCGCGCTGGTTGAAGGATTCCAGCTTGTCAAAGGCGTCGGCCAGGGTGGTTGCGCTTTCGCCCAGCCGGCCCCGGAAACGGTCGACGCTGTCCAGATCGGCTGACAGAGCCGCCAGTTCGGCCGACCAGTCATCGACGGTGGCGAATACGCTCTCGGCGTTCCAGGTGTGGCGAGGAGCGACCTCATTGCGGGCGGGAAGATGAGCCGGGGACATAAGCTAAACTCCTTGATTTCAGTGGTGGAATTGGCAAGGGCCAAACGGCCGATCGCGTGCGCAGATTATACCTCACAATCGGTAACGTACTTGAAAGCGGCCAGCGAGGCTTTTCAGTACCATCCTGGTTAAGCAGGGCGAGTGTCGGCGCGACAGGTGTTGGGGTGGCCACAGCGGGGTTCTGCATAACGCCGCTCGGCCGCCCCTTTTTGGCAACCAGGTGGCTCCGGATTCATTTCCGGCGGAGGAATCCGGCTATGAAAGCGGCCCTATCATGCCCGGCTCCGGCCGCCGCAGCAGCCGCATCCCGTTGAGCGTCACCAGGATCGACGTGCCCACGTCGGCCAGGACGGCCAGCCACATGCTGCCGCTGCCGAGCAGCACCAGCACGAAGAACACCAGCTTGACGGCGATGCTGAAGGCCACGTTGAAGCGCACTGTAGTCATGGCCGCGCGGGCCAGCCGGACGGCAAACGGCAGTTGGCGCAGATCATCGCCCAGTAGCACCACGTCGGCCGTCTCCAGCGCCTGCGCCGTGCGGCCCATCGCCAGGCCGATACTGGCCGCGGCCAGCGCCGGTGTGTCGTTGATGCCGTCGCCGACCATCGCCACGTGGCCGTATTCCGCGCGCAGGGCCTCGACCGCGGCCACCTTGTCGGCCGGCAGCAGTCCGGCGCGCACGTCGGTCAGTCCCACCCGGGCGGCGACGTGTTCGGCCGTGGCGGCGTGGTCGCCGGTCAGCATCACGAGCGGGCTGACGCCCAGCTGCGCCAGTTGGGCCATCGCTTCGCCGCTGCCGTCGCGGGGCGTGTCGGCCAGGGCAATGTAGCCGCGATAGGCGTTCTCGTCGCTGACGATCATTGTCGTCAGCCCGGCGGCGTCGGCCTTGGCGATGTGGGCATGGAACGGGTCGTGGGTGTCATCATCCTCGAAGTAGGCGTGGCTGCCCACCGTGACGTCCCGGCCGTCCACCCGGCCGGTGATACCGCGCCCGGTCAGGGCCGTCACGTCGGCCGCGGCGTAACGGTTGCTGACGCCGCGCGCGTCGGCCGCGGCCAGCACCGCCCCGGCCAGCGGATGCTCGCTGCGCCGCTCCACGGCCGCTGCCAGCGCCAGCAGGTCGTCGCACCCCGCGCAGGTTTCCCCCTGACCGTTGGCCGCCGGCCGGCATTCCCCGACGCAATCGGCAGCGTGGACCGAAACCACGGTCGGTTGGCCGCGGGTGATCGTGCCCGTCTTGTCGAAGGCGATGGCCCGCACACGGCTCATCTCCTCCAGAAACGCCCCACCCTTGAACAAGACGCCGTGCCGTGCGCCGTTGCTGATGGCGCTGATGAGCGTCACCGGCGTGCTGATGACCAGTGCGCAGGGGCAGGCCACGACGAGCAGAGCCAGCGCCCGGTAGAGCCACCCCTGCACGCCCGGCGCGGGATTCCAGAACGGCGCGTCGAAAAACAGCGGCGGCACGATCGCCACCAGCAGGGCGATGCCCACCACCAGCGGCGTGTAGACGCGCGCGAAGCGGTCGACGAAACGCTGGGCCGGGGCGCGCCGTTCCTGGGCGTCGGCCACCAGTTGAATCATGCGGCTGATGGTGTTGTCGGCGGCCAGGCGGGTGACTTCAACTTCCAGCGCGCCGTGGCCGTTGACGCTGCCGGCGAAGACCTCGTCGCCCGGCGCTTTGTCCACCAGTCGGCTCTCGCCCGTGATGGGGGCCTGGTCGATGGCCGACGCCCCGGACAGCACGCGGCCGTCCATCGCCAGCCGCTCGCCGGGCCGGACGACGATGTGATCGCCCACGCGCAGGTCGGCCACGGGGATGGGCGTCTCGACGCGGCCCCGCAGCGCCGTGGCTTCGGCCGGGGCCAGCGTGGACATGCTGCCGATGGCATTGCGAGCACGGGCAGCGGTGTAGCCCTCCAGCGCCTCGCTCAGGGCGAAAAGTACCATGACCAGCCCGGCCTCGGTGTAGGCGCCAATGACGACCGCGCCAACGGCGGCGATGGTCATGAGCAGGTTGATGGTGATCTCGCGGTTGACGCGCAGGGCGCGCAGGGCGGAGACGGCCACGGGATAGCCGGCCACGATCATTGCCAGGACCGACATCCCGGCGAAAACGGGCGAAGAGAGGCCCAGGCCGGGCAACAGTTCGTCGAACAGGACGCCGGGAATGACCAGCAGCGCGGCCAACAGGGCCAGCCGCGTATCATTGCGTCCCCAGAGATAGGACAATACGCCCTCGGCCGCGCGCTGGCTGGCTTCGGGGGAGTCGTCGTGCTCGTGGGTGTGGCCGTGGGCTTGGTCGTCGCCATGTGGCTCGGTGGCGGCCGCCGGCTCGGCCACGTCGTAGCCCAATTCGCGGACGCGGGCGACGACGCGTTCGGGCGCAACCGTCCCGGCAACGCGCAAAGTGCCGGTGGTGAAAGCCAGCGTCGCCTCGGCCACGTCGGGCAGCTTGGCGACGCCGGTTTCGACGGTGCGGGCACAGCTGGCGCAGTCCATGCCGATGATCTGGAAACGAAGTTCAGTATCGGTTCTCATATGTAACTCGACATAATTCTGAAAACAGATAGTACGTGCCGGCTACGAAACCGGTGATACATGAATCATACACCTTCAAGTCGAGTTGAAAGTCAAGGGGTTTCGGCTTCTAGTGCCAGAAACAGCCCGGCCAGAATGAAAGCATGCGGCCCGTGGGCGATGAGAAGGTAGCCTTCCTGATCGTCGCGCAGTTCGGGCCGGGAGTCGGGATGCAGGTGGCACTCCGACTCGATACGCGCCAGCTCGCGCAGGGCAGCCGCCACCGCCTCATCATGACTGACGACCAGGATATGGTAGCTATCGCCCTCCTGCCAGATGTGAATGTGTTGGCCGCGCAATTGCGCCAGCGCCGCCTGCGCCTCGCCGCTCGACAAGGGACAATCGGCATAGGCCGCTAACCAGTCGAATGTGGCGTCGCTGGTGCGTCCAGTCGTGGGCCCGGCGCAGATGTGGTCGACCAGACGGCCGAAGGCCGTTTGGGCCGCGCCGGGCGCTCCGCCGCGCAGGTCCAGCAGGAACAATTCCAGCTCGTGCTGCTGGACGCGTAACTCGGTGACTTGTCGCTCCAGGGTCAGGTAGCGCCCCTCGGCCAGGGCCAGCGTCTCGGCGTTGTCCAGATCGCCGGCGCGCCAGGCATGCAGCAGCAGGCGAATGTCGGCCAGCGAGAAGCCCAGCCGCTGCGCCTGGCGGATGAGGCGCGCCGTGTCGGCCGCGGCCTCATCGTAGAGCCGATAGCCGGCCTCGGTGCGGTCGCGGGGGGTCAGCAGCCCTTCGGCCTCGTAGTAACGCAGGGCCGAGGGCCGCAAACCAACTCGCCGGGCCAGCTCGCCGATAGTCAGCAATCTAGAACCCTTCCAGCGCCGACAGATCGGCCACGCCGCGCGCCAGCCCGGCCACGCGCTGCAAGAGCGCCAGGCGATTTTCGCGCACGGCCGGATCGTCGTCCATGATCAGCACCGCGTCGAACAGGCGGGTGATAGCCGGTTCCATCTGCCGCAGCGACGCGATGAAGGTCTCCATCGTGCTGTCGTTCGAGCTCTTGGCCTTGATCATGGCTGCTTCGGCCGCAGCCAGCGCGGCGGCCACGGCCTGTTCCTCCGGCAGGCGCAGGTCATCGGCCCGCAAGGCGTAGGTCTCCTTTAGCGGCCGGGTAATGCGTACGCAGCGGGCGTAGGCGTTGAGCAGCGTCTCCCAATCCGCGGCCCCGATGGCCCCGGCCAATGTTGCCACGGTCCGGCCGGCCACGTAGGGGTCGTGGGTCTGCTCGGCCAGCACGGCCTTGACGACGCTCGCGGGATAGCCGGCATCGCGCAACACGACCTCCAAACGGCCGCCGATGAAGGCCATCACGTCCTCGCGCGCGCGCTCGTTCCAAGCCACGGGCAGCAGCGCGCCGGCTGCGTCCAATCCGGCGCGCAAGTCGAAATGCCGTTCATTGGCGGTCAGGTTTTCGATGAGGTGCAGCGCCGCTCGCCGCAACGCGAACGGATCATTCGAGCCTTTCGGCCCCAACCCGGCGGCGAACAGGCCGGCCAGGCTGTCCAGTCGGTCAGCCACGGCCAGCGCCAGCGCCGCCGGCCCGGCGCTCACCGCCTCGTATTGCCCGGCGATGGACGCGGCCACTTCCGGCGGCTCGCCGCCGCGCAGGGCGTAGTGACCGCCCATCTTGCCTTGCAGCGAGGTCATCTCGACGACCATGCTGGTCGCCAGGTCGGCCTTGGCCAGCGCTGCGGCCCGCGCGGCCGTGGCCCGTTCGGCCGCGCCCAGGCCCAGCATATCAGCCACGATGGGTACGAGTTGCTCCAGCCGTCGCGTCTTGTCCAGAAACGAGCCTAGTTCCGTCTGGAAAGTCAGCTTGCCCAGATCGGGCACAAATTCTTCCAGGCGGCGCTTGATGTCCTTGTCATAGAAGAAGGCGGCGTCGGCAAAGCGAGCGCGGATGACGTGCTCGTTGCCGTCACGGACAATGTCGAGATGTTCGTCGTCGCCGTTGCGCACGGCAATGAAATAGGGCAGCAGCTTGTCGCCCTTGTAGACCGGGAAATAGCGTTGGTGTTTGCGCATGACGGCCACCAGGGCCATCGGCGGCAGGGCCAGGAAACGCTCCTCGAACGCGCCCAGCAAAGGCGTCGGCCGCTCTACCAGATTTGTCACCTCGTCCAGGAGGGCCGGATCGTCGGGGATGACGCCACCCACCGAGCGGGCCAGCGCGTGGGCGCCGGCGGCGATGGCCTTGCGGCGCGCCTCCACATGCAGCAAGATGCCGGCGTTGTCGATAGCAGCGCGATAGTCGGCGGCGTGGCGCACCTCGTAGGCGGGCGAGCCATAGGGACGCAGCCCATAGGTCACACGGCCGCTGCGTACTCCAGCGTACTCGAAGTCCACGACGGCCGGGCCGTGGAGCGCCACGAGCCAGCGCAACGGCCGGCTATAGCTGACGTTGCTGGCGTTCCAGCGCATCGACTTTTCGAACTTAAGACCGGCGATGAGATCGGGCAACAGTTCGGCCAGCACCTCGACCGACGGTCGCCCGGCCTCGTGTACCACGGCCGAGACGTAGCGCTTGCCGCCCTCTTCGACTACGCTCAGATCATCCACCGACAGGCCGCGACTGCGTGCAAAGCCGGCAGCGGCGGGAGTGGGTTTACCGTCCTTGTCGAAGGCACGGTCGGCCGGCGGGCCTTTTACTACGCTCTCCACATCTTCGCCGCGGGCGGCCAGGGCGTCGACCATCACCGTCAGCCGTCGTGGCGTGCCGTCGATGTCGAGGCGCTCGTAGCTGAGGCGGGCGGCGTCGAGCATGGGCGGCAGCGCGGCGCGCAATTGGGCCAGGGCCGAGGTCAGATCGGCGTGGGGCAGTTCCTCGCTGCCGATCTCCAGCACGAAGGTATCGCCGTCTTCGGGCGCGGCGTGTGACGCTTGAAGGGCGAGTTCCGAGTCGGCGTGACTTGTCGCTCTTTGCCAGACTTTATTCTCGGCAATGGGATACTCCAGCTTCTGCCGCTGCTCGACGTAAGCTGTGGAGACCTTGTGGGCCACGCGGCGCATGCGCCCGAAGTAAGCCGCCCGCTCCGTGACGCCCACTGCGCCGCGCGTGTCCAGCACGTTGAACAGCTGCGAGCACTTCAGATTGTAGTCGTGGGCCGGGGCGACGAGCCCCGCCTCCAGGCAGCGCAGGGCCTCTCGCTCGTAGGTATCGTAGATCATCTTCAGAGCGTCCACGTCGGCTACGTTGAAGTAGTAGTGGCAGTGCTCGATCTCGGCTTGCAGCAGCGCGTCGCCATAGGTTACGCCCGCACCGTAGTCCATCTCCCAGACGCTGTTTTTGCCCTGCAACGCCAGGGCGATGCGGTCGAGACCGTAGGTGATCTCCACCGACACCGGGTCGAGATCGAGGCCGCCGGCCTGCTGGAAGTAGGTGTACTGAGTGATCTCCTGCCCATCGAGCCACACCTCCCAGCCTAATCCCCACGCGCCAAGGGCGGGCGACTGCCAGTTGTCCTCTACAAAGCGAATGTCGTGCTCGCGCGGGTTGATGCCGATCGCCTCCAGGCTGCCCAGATACAGTTCAATGGGATTGCCGGGGTCGGGCTTCAGGATGACTTGCAACTGGTAGTGCTGCTGCATGCGGTTAGGGTTATCACCGAAGCGGCCGTCGTCGGGCCGGATGCTCGGCTCGATATAGGCCACGTTCCACGGCTCGGGGCCAAGGACGCGCAGAATCGTGGCCGGGTTCATCGTTCCCGCCCCCACCTGCACGTTATAGGGCTGCCAGATGAGGCAGCCTTGCGCCTGCCAGTAGTCCAGCAGACGGAGGATCATTTGTTGGAAGTTTAGATTTTCAGACGACATAGTATCAGTATTCAAGGTCTAGTGGTCAGTGTTCAGCGGGCCGGTTGGGAATTATACCACGGCTTAAGAATTGGGCGCGGATGACAGGGATTCCAGGCTGGGGTAACGGTATTTCCCAACCCTTCTTGGCCGCCCCTGCTCCCCGCGCTACAATCGGCGGAGATTAGGCTACCAATTAGTAAACTTCTATGAAACGATTTGGCCGCAAAGGGCAGCTGGCGATGCTGCCGGACTGGATAAGCAGCAAACTGGATGTCCATCTTCTGGAGACGAATCGGCTGCTGGAACTGGCTCAGGCGCAAACGCCGCCCGGTGCGCGCGTGCTGGACGCGGGCAGCGGCGAAGGTCAGTATCGCCACTACTTTGAGCACACCCGCTACACCGGCGTCGATCTGGCCGTGGGCGACGTTCAGTGGGATTACAGTGGTTTGGATGCGCAATCGGATTTATCGCGTATGCCCTTTGCCGACGGCACCTTCGATGCGGCCGTCTGCTTCCAGGTGCTGGAGCACGTCAACGAGCCGGCGGCGGTCATCAGCGAGATCGGCCGCGTATTGCGCCCGGGGGGCCTCTTCTATCTGTCCGCGCCGATGGCCTGGCATGAACACCAGAAACCCCACGACTTCTTTCGTTACACTTCCTACGGCTTCTCCCATTTGTTGGAAAAGGCGGGCCTGCGCGTGGTCGAGATGCGGCCGTGGGGCGGCTACTTCTGGTTCCTGTCCTACAATTTCCAGATGATGCACGACCGCCTCTTCCCGCGCGGCGACAACGACCTGGCCTATGCGCTGAAATTACCGCTCATCCTGCCCATCTATCTCATCTTCTTCATCCTGCTGCCCGTGCTGCTCTTCTACCTTGACCGATTGGACAAGGTGAAGGATCACACCCTGGGCTGGGCCTGCATCGCCGAGAAACTGCCGACCGATGAACACGGTCCAACGCCTGTTTAGCAACACCTTTCTGGCGCTCATCAGCCAAATCGTCGTCAAGGCCGGCAACAGCGTGCTGTTCATCCTGATCGGGCGATGGCTTGGCCCGGCCGATTCGGGCGCTTTCAGCCTGGGCACGACGTACTTCACCCTGGTCTTTGGGCTATCGGCCCTGGGGCTGCACGAGTTGCTGGTGCGCGAGCTCACACCGCGCCGCGACCAAAGTCGTCGCTACTTCGCAAATTATCTGGTCTTGCGGGTGACGCTGGCGGTCGCTACGTATGGGCTGTTGCTACTGGGCCTGCGCCTATTTCTGCCCTACTCGGAGACGACCAATCAGGTCATTCTCATCCTGGCCCTAGCGGCCATCCCCGAAGCGGCCTTCAGCATCTGCCAGTCCCTGTTCGAGTCCCACGAGCGCCTGACCACGCCGATGGTGGCGGCGTTGGCCGGCAGCGCGGTCAAGCTGGCGGCGGGTATCTGGCTGCTGCTGCAGGGGTACGGCGTGGTCGCCGCCGCCTGGGCGGTGCCGGCCGGCAGCGTCGTCAGCCTGCTCTTTTTCCTGCCCGCGCTCGCGCGTCTGTTCCGGCACACGTCACAAACACAGCCGGGGCGGTTGAGTGGCGGATTCCTGCGCGACCAATTGCGGGAGACGCCCAGCTTTTTCGTCATTCACCTGTTCTCATTGGTCGACTACCAGACCGATGTCTTCCTCATCTCTCTGATGTTGACTGAGCGTTACCTGGGTTTTTACTCGGCCGCCCAAACGATCCTGCTGGGCTTCAACCTGATGCCGATGGCCATCCGCGCCGCTATCTATCCCGTGATGACCCGTTACCACCACACAGCGCCGGACAAGCTGGCTATTCTGTATGAGAAGGCGACACACTATCTGCTGGCCCTGGTGCTACCGATGGCGGCGGGAGTGACGTTGCTGGCCGGCCCCACCATCCGGCTGATCTTCGGCCCCTCATTCGAGACGGCCGTGCCTGTTCTGCAGATCTCGATCTGGGCCATCGTCTTTCTATTCCTCAACGTACCCAGTGCGCGCTTGCTGCTGATCAACAATTATCAACGCCAGGCAAGCGTCATGTTCGGGATCGCCATGGCTATCAATGTGACGTTGAACCTGTTGCTCATCCCCAGACTGGGGATTAATGGCGCGGCCGTGGCCCGCACGGCGTCCAATTTCACGCTGTTCCTGACCTTCCAGATATTCGCCCATCGCCGGATCATGTCGCTGCGCCTGGCTCCGATGATTTTGCGGCCCGTCATCGCCACGGCGGTGATGACGGCGGCAATATGGCCGCTGCGCGACGCGCTGCTGCCGGGGATGGTCGTGGGCACGGCCGTCTACGTCATTACCGCGTTCGTGCTGGGGGTTTTCCCTCGCCAAGACCTGACCTATTGGCAACAACTAGTCCATTTCCGCTCCTGAGGTCCTATGCCCGGTTCTATTCGCCCACTCGCCCGCCGCATCCTGCCCAAAGCGCCCCTGATTCGCACCTGGGCGGCCTATTCCCGACGCAAGGCACAGGGCGCGGCCGCCGCGCTGGCCGCGGCCGGGTCTTCGCCCGCCTGGCTGGGGCTGGACGCGCTAGTGGCCCTGCAAGAGGAATATCCGCTGCGGCCGTCGCGCTACGCCACTGGCGTGGCCGAAATGGAGCAGGTCGCCCGGCAGCGCCAGCGCGAGATGCTGGCGGCGGTACGCGGCGAACTGGCTCAGCTAAACCGTTTTCTCGACCTGGGCATGTGGGACGGGACCAGTTGTTACCTGCTGCAAGAGATGGGCAAGATGGCCGTCGGCATCGACATCCGCGCCGACGGACTAACCGACATAGCCCGCGCCGGGGCCGCTCATTATCTGCAGATGGACGTGGCCGCGCTCGGCTTGGCCGATGACTGCTTTGACTTCGTTTTTTCCTACAACTCGATGGAACACTTCCCCGATCCCGGCCGCGCCTTGCGGGAGGCGTGGCGGGTGGTGCGGCCGGGCGGTTACATCTATCTCAATTTCGGCCCCATCTATTACTCACCGCGCGGCGCCCACCAGTATGACTCCATCTCCGTTCCCTACTGCGAATGCTTGTTCACCAAGGAGACGATGGACGCGTTTGCCCTCCGCAACGACCTGACGCTGACGGAACATCGCTGGATGAACGAGTGGCCGCTCAGTCGCTATCGCGCGCTGTGGGCGGAAATGGCCGACCGCCTGGAGCGTCTGGTCTATTACGAAGTTTACAACGGCGATCACGTCGAACTGATCGCGCGCTATCCCAGTTGCTTCAAGCATAAATCCTCACTCATCGACGACTTCATCGTCTCCAATATCGAAGTCATGTTTCGCAAGCGATAGGCGGCCCATCAGTCACGAATTCGCCGAGCTTACTCGAAATCACCCTGTCTGCGGGCCATTTACGGCCCTAAATACTCCAAACGGGTGATTGTGAGCACCCCTTGCCCCGGCTATACTCCCAATGTAGAAATACTCGTAGACTCTATGTACGTGTGAGGAGATTCAATATGATTAAGAGACTTTTGCCCGTTTTAGCGCTGCTCATCGTTGCTCTGGTGAGCGTCAGCCTGGTGGCGGCCCAGAATGCCCTGCCGGGTTCCGGTTGGCTTTCCGGCCAGCAGATCCAGAACCTGAGCGAGACCACGAACGGCACCATCGTGTTCACCGCCTACGATCAGCAAGGCAATGATACGTCCTGCGGTTCCAAGAACGCCCCTCCCGGCGGTTCGGTCAACTATCTGACCAATTCCGACTGTAACGTTCCGGCCGGCTTCGTCGGCTCGGCCGTTGTCAGTGCCGATCAACCGATCGCGGCTATCGTGAACGTGGTCAACAGCCCGACCGGCCGCGCCGGTGGCATGTACCGCGGCACCGACGGCGCCGACGTGGCGACGCAGATCGCTTTCCCGTTGGTGAAGAATAACTTCAACAACCGGAATACTACCTTGTATGTCCAGAACGCTGGCGGCGGCGCGAACAACATCGAGGTCAAGTTCACGATCGAGGGCAACAACTACAGCAAGACCTTTACCGCTGTCCCCGCGAACGCGATGGTCGTCGTGACCGGCGCGGATGCCGGCGCGCCCGCGGGCAAGTTCGGTAGCGCCACGGCCACCGGCAGCCTTGCGCTGGCCGGCACGGCTCTGGAGCACCAGATCAACGTCCCGGTAGGCGACAACCTGCAAGCTTACACCGCCTTCACGCCCAATAACTTCGACGACGTTGCCTACTGCCCGCTGGTCCGCAACGGCCACACGGCCGCCAATCAGACAACCGGCATCCAGGCTCAGAACGTAGGCGCTGCCGCGCAGCAGATCGAGGTCGTTTACTCCTTCAAGGTCGGCAACGGCCCGACCCAGACCAAGACTGTCACCAGCGGCAACATCGCCCCGGGCGCCTCGGCCAACTTCTTCTCGGCTGATGCTGCCAACGGTATCCCGGCCGGCTCGCTGGGTTCCGCCAAGATCACGGGCAAGGGCGGCGGTAATATCGCCGTCATCGTCAACGACGCGGCCTACAATGTGAACCCGCAGCGCCAGACGGCCTACACCTGCTTCCCGGACAACGGGAAATCCAACAAGGTCGCTCTGCCGCTCTACAAGGAATACTTCAACGGTAACACGGCTGGTATCCAGATCCAGAACGCTGGCGGGGCCCCGGCCACCGTTACCCTGACCTACACCAGCACGGTGGGCAACAAGGTCGTGAAGTTCTCGCATGGCACGCCAATCCCAGCCGGCGCCAGCACCACGTTCTTCGGCGTATCGCAGCTGACCTTCCCGGCGGGCATCTCCGTCGTCAGCGGTACACCGGGCGACCTGGTGGGCACCTACGGTGGTGTGGTTATCACCTCTGATCAGCCGATTGTGGCCATCGTTAACGAGGCCCCCGGCGCACTCAGCGGCGCGCCTTCCACCCAGGACGCCAAGCTCTACGAGGGTTTCAACCAGTAATCTGATCCCGATTCTTGAGGATTAAAATAGAAGCCACCTTAGGGTGGCTTCTATTTTTTCGGGGTTACAGGTAGAATGGATGCTTATGCGACCGAGAATTAATTTACACCCATCACTCTTACTGTTCGTCGCCCTGCTGGCGGCCTTGTTGCTGGTGGCTTGCGGAGGCGGCACTCCCCCCGCGGCGCCAACCCTCGAAAGCGCGCCGATCGACGCCGCAACTGGACCGACAGCGCCCCCGGCCGATGCAAGTGGTCAGGGCTACCCCGCGCCTACTACGCCGGCATCCTCTGACGAGCCGTATCCGGCCGTGGTGATCCCGACCGCCGCGCCGACCCTGACGCCCAGCTCATACCCCGCGGTCGAGGAAGTATTCCAGGAGCCGCGCTTCCGCATCGATCAGCCGGTGTCGGCCGGCGCGACTGAGATCACCGGGCAAGCGCCGCCGAATACGCCGCTGGCTGTTCTGGATATCACCTATAATGGCGGGGTCCTGGGCCTGGGCCGTAGCGACGACAACGGTCGATTCTCTGTGCCGGTCGCCGGCCTGATCGAGGGCAATCGCATCGGGCTGGGCATCGGCGAGTTGGCCGCGGGCCAAACCATCGAGCAGATGGCCGAGTTCTACTTCCCCTATCGCGGGGAGGGATTCATGAACATCCCCAATTTGGGCATCTACTTTGATACGGCGCTGGTCGCCCCCTAGCTCAACCTTCACGGGCCTGCGGAGTCACCTCCGCAGGCCTCATTCTGCCGCTCATGTCCATCCTCGTCGTCAGCCTGCCCGTTCTGGCCGTCATCTTCGTCGCCAACGTAATCGCAGCGCGGGACGACGAACGCGCCCGCACCGCTTTCAATCTAATCCTGTTTGTAGCCAACCTGGCCCTCCTGATTGCCGGCATCGTCTGGCGCGTATTGCCGTGGGAAGCAGCGCCGCCACGGATGGGATTGCAGATGCTCGATCAGGGATTCAGCAGCAGCACGCTGATCGGCATGGGTCTATGGGGTATGCTCGTCACCCTCAGGCCGGTTCGCCTGCGGCTGGCGCGCCTGTTCCCGGCGCTGCGGCCCGAATCGCCCGTCCACACTCTGGCGCTGGCGGCCGTGGGCTATCTGATCGGTAACGCGGCCATCTCGCTGGCCCCCGGCGCACTCGATGCCCTGGCCGAGGCCGGAGTCGAAGCAACGCTGCTCGACGTGCTGGCCCAGCAGTTCGCCTTTGTCCTGGCCGCTTTTGTGGGCGTGGGGCTATTGACCCGCCGAGACGGTGCGTCCCTCAACGAACGACTGGGGTTGCAGCGACCGACGGCCGCTCAGCTATGGACGGGCGTGCGCTGGATGTTCTTTTTCGTCTTCCTGCAGGCCTGCATCACCTTGACGTGGTCACTGTTCGACCCGGCGCGGGTTCAGCAGCTCAGCGGCATTAACGAGTCGTTGCTGGGCAACTTCGATACCGTGTGGGAGTGGTTCTTGCTGGCCGCGTCTGCCGGCCTGGGTGAGGAATTGTTGTTTCGAGGGGCGCTCCAACCCGTGTTCGGCATCTTGCCTACCTCGCTCATCTTCGCCGTGTCCCACGTCCAGTACGGCCTCTCCCCGGCGACGCTGGCCGTCTTCTTGCTCAGTCTCATCCTGGGCATCATTCGCAAGCGCAGCAACACGACCGTGGCTATCCTGGTCCATACCGGATACAACTTCATTCTGGGCCTTCTGAGCTTGCTGGCCGTCTATCTCGCGCCGTTTGCGCGCTAGAGGTCGCCGTTGGGCCGGGCTTGCGATGTTTGCTCATTGCTTTTCGGCCTGCTATAATGCACGTTGCAATCGGGGCATGGCGCAGCTTGGTAGCGCGCTTCAATGGGGTTGAAGAGGTCGTGGGTTCGAGTCCCGCTGCCCCGACACTCGAAGGCGCTGCGTCCACCCGACGCAGCGCCTTTTGATTTTTGCCGCGAACCATCCGATGAGTCGTCATGAGTAGTCAAGTTCTTCGCGTACGACGCGCCGTTACCTGGGGATTGGCGATTGTGGGCGTCTTTCTGATCATCGGCGCCATCGTAGCGGAGTTGTACAAGCTGGGGCCGACGCCGGGTTTCGGCGTCTTGCAAACGCTCGTCTTTTTGTTGGGGATCACGGCGCTGACGGTGGCGATCTACCTCCACCTGAGCGCTCGGCGGCCGCCGGACATGCCCCCCTCGCTCCAGGCCGAAATCGCCGTACGCCTTTCGGCCACTGGTCTGGTCTTGTGCTACGTCAGTGGCTTCGCCGACCTGATCCGCATCGGCACTCACCTGTCCCCGGAGTTCGACCGGCCGTTCATCGGCCCACTGCAACTGAGTGGGCTGTTGATGGGATTGATCGTGCTGGTGGCCGGGATGCTCCTCTACTACACCAGTCGCGGCCGGCGCACGTCATCCTCGCTGGAGTTTATTCTCAACGGCAAGAAGAAATAGATTGGTCCGCGCCAATCGAGGGATGGGCTATTGCAGGCCGCTCAGTTCGAACGGTTGGCTGAGAAGCGTGAACACGGCCGACGCCGAGCCGATCGGCCGTTGGTAAGTCACGGCAAACTGCAATGTCTGATTGGGCGGCACCGTCCACGGAAACGGCGGATTCGTCGCCAGCAGCAGATAGTCGGAGCCGGCCGGGGTACGCAAGGACACATCCTCCGACACGATGACCAGGGGCTGTACGCCGACGTTGGTCACTTGTCCCACGATAATCAGATTATTCAAATCGGGCGTGATCGTCGCCTGTTGCAGCGAGATAACCGCGCTCTGGCCGGCCGCCCCGCCGGCTGTGAACGGCAAAATGCCCTGCACCTGGCTGCCGTCGGGCGCGGTAATTGTCCAGGTCAGATTGGGGCTGATCAGGCCGGCTGGTATCTGATAACCAGCCGTGGCGGTCACCGACTGCCCGGCGTTGACGAAGCCGCTCAGCGGTGGGTAATTTCCCAGACGGCTGGCGATGGGGTTCAGCGCATATTGATTGCCCAGTTCGTCGGACAACGTAAAGCGATAGGCGCTGGTGTCAATGGCCGACAGCCCCACGTTCTGCATCGCAAAATCGATCAGAAAAAAGCCGAAGCCGGCGGGGGCTTCCGGCCGATTGGTCAGGAAGGAACTGGCCTGGGGCGTGAATTGGGCGTCGCCCAGTTGGGCTGTTTCGCCCATCTGAATCACGTTGCCACTCGTCGTCTGCGACGCCGCGGCGACCTCGTAGCGGCCGCGCACCACTAGCCGATTGTCGTCATCACTCTCCAGTAACATGAGCGTAATGCCCGGCGTTTGCTGGTTGAAGACGCTGCGATCACTGCTGGGGACGAGATTGCGATTGTCGAAACTGAACGTGTGGGTCACGCCCTGGCGCGTGGTGACAACCATCTGCTGCCCCGGTGCGAGCGACTCCAGAAAGGTCTGGTTGGCCTCGGTGTCGTCCAGACCAAAGACGTAGTTAATGATGGTGCCGTTGATCCAGACGGCCGTCGTCTCATCAACCTCCGGGCTCCACAGTCCATCGACGCCGATATTCTGCGGTTGCACCGCCCAGCGGCGGTCGAGTACGTCCAGCGTGGCCGGCGCGTCGAGCGTGACGGAGACCGTGCCGGAGTCGCTGACGCCGACGATGATCGGCTGGGCCACGGTTTGCTGGGTGGTTTCGGGGAAGGGGGTCGGTTCGCCGGCGGCGGGTGTGGCGTTGCCGGTCTGCTGGCCGCCCTCGCCGAGCATCGGCCGCAACAGGATAAAGCCCATGATGCAGGCGGCCAGCAAGGCAATGACCGCCACGATGCCCAGCAACAAGAGGGCGGGATTGGCGGTTAAGCGCTGTCTGGGGGTGGGGGACTGCTGATCGGCCGACATAATACTGGTGACAAGACGCCGGCGGCGTACCTGTGGTTCCGCTCCTTACGGGATGCCAATGGGCAGCGGCAACGGGGCCACGCGCACGGCGATGTTGGATTCTCCGGGGCCGACGATCTGGCTGTAGTTGAGCAAAGGCACTTCGACTCGCACCGCCCCGCTACTGGGCACGGCCTCGAAGCGTACGGATCCGGCCTGATTGGTGTAGCCGAAGGCGATAAGCCGGCCGTTGGTGTTGTCGAACAGGGCCACGGCCACGTCGATGATGCCCTCGTTGGTCTCCGGCGTGAAATTGAAATTACTGTCGTAAAAGACGGTCACGTTGACCGTAGACACGCCCTGCGAACCAACCGGCGGCGTGGCCGTGGGCAACGGCTGAATGGTTACTTCGGGAATGACGACCGGCGACGGGGTCAGGATGGCCGATAGATCGAAGGGCGTCACCGTGGGGAAAGGCGTGATGGTTGGGGCGATGGGTATCACTCCGCCACCCCCGCCGCCCGTGGTGGGGGGCAAGGTCGGCGTCGCCGTGGGGGGCACGGTCGACGTGCAAGCCAGCGTGTAGGTAAACTGGGCGGCCTGGGCCAACGGCACCGGGTTGACCGGCCCCACGAGCACATGGAGCCAACCGGTGTAGGTGGACTTATACGTCAGCCGGCTGCCCTTGTCGCCCACTGCCTTGTCGTCATTGCCCAGCTGTGGGTTGAAATCCTCGCCATTGGGGCCAAGGAAGATGATGTTCGTGTCGGTCACGCTGGAGAGTTCGGTCGTTTCACAGGTGATGGTTGTCCCCGGCTTAATCCAGATGCGATAGAAATCCTGATCCGGACCCTCGCGAAACGGGGGGACGAAGTTAAAAGCCTGCGACTGGTTCTCGCCGAAGAGACAGGCAATTTCCAATTGGCCGTTGGGTTCGCAGGCGTCGGACCCGGCTCTTGTCGGCAGCAGCGTCGGCGTCGGCGTCGGCGTCGGCTCGTCCATCGCATCGACCATCAGGCAATAGGTCTTGTTGGCGGCGTCGGCCGGGCTTTTGTTGACCACCCGCGCAAAATAAATGCCGGTCGCATTGGCCCGCACGACGACCTGGGACTGCAACTGGCCGGCTGTGCCGATGTCGTCATTTTCGGCAATCGGCTCGCCATTCTGGTTATAGATCTTGAGAACCGTATCGATTCCCGGCGATAGCTGGTCAGTCAGAATTTTGTAGAACGTGCCGTTCTTGACGGCGAAGGCGTAGTAATCCAGGTCGCCGGGCGGCCAGAGTGTGAGCTGGCAGGTGGCCGCGGCGTCGGGCTGAATCTGGTACGCTTCCTGGAAGGTATTGTTCGGTTCGGTTAGATCGACGAAGATGGGCGTGCCCGTGGCGGCCGTGGGGCGAGGCGTGACCGTCGCCACGTCGTCATCGGTAATGATCAATTGGGCCTGAGAAGTCCCCAGAGTGGCCGTATCCCGTGTCTGCAACTGAAGGATCAGATTGATGGTCTCGTTGGGCTCATTGAGTATGTTGTCGTTATTGATCGTGACTTCAAACGTCTGGGTATTCTGGGTTGAACTCGTGAAGGTCAGTTGCCCGGATTTGGATATGTAATCTCCGCCCGCGCCCTCGGTGGCTGTGCCCTGCACAGTCAGGTAGCTGACGATGACGTCTTCTCCGGCGTCCGGCGTCAAGGTCACGCTGACACCGATCACCGCCGGCCCCTGGTTTTCGGCCACGGTGTAGACCGTATTGACGAAGCCGACGGTGGGTTTGGTTTGCTGGGCGGGAATAGCACGAACGGAAGGGGGATGCGATGCCGCGCTCAAGTAGGCGATTAGGATTGCCGTACCCAAGAGGACAAAGGGAGATTGCCGCCAAATCCGCGCACGTGTAATGCGTTTAATCATGTGCCTCTACATTGGTCTCCGCGCGGCCGTGTCGCCACCAGGACAGACTGATTATAGGGCTACAATAACCGGCGGGCAAATCGCGCGCCGGCCGGGGCTACTCCGAACAAAAAACAGCCGGGAAATACTCATCCCGGCTGTCTCGCGTTCATGTGAACTGAAAATAAAATCTCTTTCTAAAGGCCGTTGCCGTTCAGACTCTGGGCGTTGTCGAGTACCTGGTCCACCAAACCGTATTCGCGAGCCTGGAGCGCGGTCATATACAGATCGCGGTCGGTATCCTTTTGGATGCGTTCAACTGTCTGGCCGGTGTGTTGGCTGAGGATGCCGTTCAGGTCGGTGCGCAGCCGCAGGATCTCCTGGGCCTGAATGGCGATGTCCGAGGCCTGGCCACGCGCGCCGCCCAGCGGCTGATGGAGATGGATGGTGGCGTTGGGCAGCGCATAGCGCATTCCATGAGTGCCGGCGGCCAGCAGGATCGTCCCAAAGCTGGCCGTGAAGCCGACGGCCACGGTCGATACCGGGCATTCCACCTGCTGCATCGTATCGTAAATAGCCATGCCGGCATATACCTGCCCGCCGGGCGAGTTAATGTACATGCGAATAGGCTTCGAGCTGTCTTCGCTGGCCAACCACAACAATTGGGCCACCGTCAGGTTGGCGATCTGATCGTTGATGGGCGTGCCCAGAATGATGATGCGCTCTTTCAGCAAGAGCGAGAATATATCGTAGGCGCGCTCTCCCCGGCCGGTCGATTCGACCACCATGGGCACGAGCGCCGTTGGAATTTCGAACATAACTGCTTCTCCTCGAACCTGACCGCTGCCGGCTACCGGAGCCGGTGCGGAAGACGGTAAAGCGCCGGGCGGGACGCCGGTCGATTGAGTATATCCGGCGACCGTTAGAATCCCGTTATTCTTCCTCTTCGACCGCCTCATCCCCCAAGGCCTCCAGATCGGGCGCATTGCCGCTGAAAATGGCTCGCACGCGCTCGTAAGCCTTGTTACTCAGGACTTCGCTGCTGATGAGGTCGAATCCCTGGCCGCTGCGATAGTAGCTGCGCATGCTGTCGCGCAGGCCTTCGTTGTCGAAACGGCCGATCCGCTCGTCGATCACGTTGTCGACATCGGCCGCCTCCACCCGCAGCCTCTCATCGAGTATAAACTGGCGCAACGCCAGTTGGTGACGCAATTGATCTTCGGCGTTTTCGCTGAAGTCGGCGCGCAGGCTGTCCTCGGTCATGCCCTGGAGGTTTAGATAGTCTTCGTATTTCCATCCGCTGCGAGTCAGACGGCTCTTGAAATCCTCGACCATGTCGTCGATCTGCGCGTCGATGGCCGCCGGTGGATAGACCATCGTCGAATTCTCGATCAGATGATGAATCATGTCGTCGATGACTTTTTCCTTGACGGCGCCCTCGGCCTGTTTGGTCAGATCGCTCCGCAGCGCAGCGCGCAACTCGTCGAGCGTCTCATATTTGCCTTCCAACTTGGCCAGTTCGTCGTCAAGCTCCGGCAACTCACGCTTTTTGACCTCCAGTACGGTGATATCGAAGGTCGCCTCGCGGCCGGCGTATTCTTCATCATGTTCGTAGGGGTCGGGGAAAGTGAAACCGAACTGCTTCTGGTCGCCGACGGCCATGCCGACCACGTTGTCGACAAACGAGGTGTCGGGAAACAGCGTCTTATCGTCGAGCAGGATGTCCAGGTGCTCTTCCTCGAAAAGGGTTTCGCTCTCGGCCGCGCCTGCTTCGGCTTCGCCTTCCTGAGTCTCAGCTTCCTCGGCCGAACCTTCCTCCGCTTCGCCGGCCGAGGGTCGCGGGGCCAGCCGTCCGTTGCCGGCGATAGCCACCACATCTCCGGCCTGGGCCGGGCGGTCGACAGCTTCGATGTTCTGGTGTCGCACGCGGACGTATTCCAGGGCCTCGTTGAGCGCCTCGTCCGTCACTTCGGCGTCCTCAACGTCCTGCCGAATCACCCGGTAATCGCCCAATACGACCGTGGGAGCCAGGGGAACGGAAAAGGTGAACACGACTGGGTTGGACTCGATATTCTCCAGCGTCGGCCGGGCGTAGGGGTCGATGTCCTGCTGTTGAAGGGCCTCTTCAAACACCGGCTGCACCAGGTCCTCGATGGCCTCGGCGCGCAGCGTGTCCTCGCCGATGCGGCGCACGAGGACGTCATAGGGTGCCTTGCCGGGTCGGAAACCGGGCAGCTGAACCTCGCGGGCCAACTGGCGCGCCTTCACCTGCATGGCCTTGTGTACCCGTTCCTCGTCCACTTCGATGGTCAATGTCAATTGCCGACGATCGTCTTCAGCCGTTTGAATGGTTAGCGTCACAGCGATACCTCTTGAATAAAAAAGCGTTGCCGCAGCGCAACGCCTTGGATTTTGGTAATGGGGATGGAGGGACTCGAACCCACACGCCTTTCGACACATGATTCTAAGTCATGCGCGTCTGCCAATTCCGCCACATCCCCGACAGAACAACTGATATTATAGCTCACCCGTCGGCGTTGCCAAAATCCCGCGCCGTGTTACTCTAATAGAGAAAGCCACCACAGATTTCACAGATTGCGCGGACTTTTCAGAGAGGCACCCGAGACATCTGTGGCATTTCCAGGCACGTTGCCTATCGGAGAAACAAGGCCAGACAGAGCGGCGGTTGAAGCTCCTTAAGAGTCGTACCGATGTCGTTCATCTGTCAGGTCTGGGTGCAGGAAACACTGTGAAACCGCGCAAATGATTGCTGGATTCAAGAGACCTGGCTGGCAGCGGCCTTCGACCGCGTTTCGGAGCCGCCGACTCTCCAGGTCGCCAACCTCAAGGATTTGCCCATGACCACGCTATTAGCCAGGAACGCTCACTTATTGGTTACGATGGACGATGAGCGCCGCGAGATCGCCGGCGGGGGGCTGTTCGTGCGCGACAACGTCATCGAGGCCGTCGGCCCCAGTGAATCGCTGCCGCCGACGGCTGACACCGTCATTGATCTGCACGACCATGTCGTCTTACCCGGCCTCATCAACACCCACCATCACCTTTACCAGAGCCTGACCCGGGTCATCGCCCAGGATGCCGACCTCTTCACCTGGCTCAAGACCCTTTATCCCATCTGGGCCAACCTGACCGACGAGGCCGTCTACGTCAGCACCATCACCGGCCTGGCCGAGCTGGCCCTGTCGGGTTGCACCACCAGCAGCGACCACCTCTATATCTTCCCCAACGACTGCACGCTGGACAGCCAGATACGGGCCGCGGCCGACATTGGCGTGCGCTTCCATGCCGCGCGCGGCTCCATGTCGTTGGGCGAAAGCCAGGGGGGCTTGCCGCCCGACCGCGTGACGGAAGACGAAGCGTTTATCCTGCGCGACAGCCGCCGGCTCATAGAGACTTACCACGACGCCGCGCGCCACGCCATGACGCGGGTCGTGCTGGCCCCCTGCTCTCCCTTCTCGGTCACGCCCGACCTGATGCGCGAATCGGCGGCGATGGCGCGCGCATACGGCGTGCGGCTGCACACCCATCTGGCCGAGACCATTGAGGAAGAAGCGTTTTGCCTGGAGACGTTCGGCCTGCGCCCCGTGCCCTACGTCGAATCACTGGGCTGGACGGGTGATGACGTGTGGCACGCCCATTGCGTCCACATGAGCGCGGGCGAGATCGACCTTTTCGGCCGCACACGCACTGGCGTGGCCCATTGCCCGTCGAGCAACATGCGGCTGGCTAGCGGCATCTGTCACGTACTCGACCTGCGGCGCGCCGGCGCGCCGGTGGGTCTGGGCGTCGACGGCTCGGCCTCCAACGACGGCGGCCACCTGCTGGCCGAGGCCCGCCAGGCCATGCTGCTGCAGCGCGTCGCCCCGGATCGTTACCTGTCGGAAGCGCCGGGCGGCCGGGGCGGGTTCGCGGGCAGCGCGGCCGCCTTGTCAGCCCGCGAGGCGCTGGAGATAGCCACGCGCGGCAGCGCGGCTGTGCTGGGGCGCGACGATGTAGGCTATCTGGCTCCCGGCATGAGCGCCGACTTCATCGCCCTCGATCTGAACCACGTCGGCTACGCCGGGGCGTGGCACGATCCGGCGGCGGCCGTGCTCTTCTGTGGCCCGCGCGGCGTCGATTGGTCGGTCATCAATGGGCGGGTGGTGGTGAAGGAAGGCCGGCTGACGACGGTCGATCTCGACCAGCATTTGCCGCGCCACAACGCCATCTCGCGGGCGATGATCGATCAGAAGTAATTTGGCGGCCGACCAGCGTGGACAAATGATTGAAGTTGAAGAATTAACACCGATATGACACAGATAAGACGGATAGAACGGATTGACCCTCGTTCTATCCGTGTTCTGTGCCTGTTGAATTCTTAATATACCAAAGCCCTTATCATCCGCTTCTATCCGTAGCCAATTCATTATTTCTGAATATGAAGCCCGTCGATGGGGACGGGATAATCGGCGGCGGCCGAGTTCCAGTAGGCCGAGACCGCGCCGCCCGGCGCGACGGCCAGCACCGTTTGGTTGGTGCCGGCTACGCCCTTGACGTTGAAATTATTCATCACAGTCAGGTAAACGGTCATCGTGGCCCCATCATACCAGGCCGACGTCACGTTCTCCACGGCCATGCCGGCCAACGTCGAACCATCAAAGAATAACGGCTGCCACACGCCGGCCGTCGTCGCGCCGAGGTTTGTCGGTGCGAAGGCCAACAAGTCCTCATCAGCGGCCTTGATCGATTGATTGCCATTTTTGACCGTCGCCGCGCCGCTCGTGCTGATGAGCAGCGTGCCGCCGGGTCGCACAGCCAGCGCGTCAATTTTCTCGCCCGACGTCGATAGGGCCACGTCCGATCCATCAAAGTACGGCTCAAAGTATCCGGCCGTCGTCGCGCCGATTTGGGAGGGCACAAAACGGGCTATGTCCTGGGGGTCAACGGTGAAAGTGGCGCCGGTCTGAGCCGACAGCTTCACGCGTGCCTTAAAGACCAGCAACAGGGAACCGTCTTCGAGGATAACAAAATCACTGAGCGCTTTGGTGATGCCCACGTCGGACGCATCGAAGTAAACCGACCAAGCGTTAATGAAGTTATCGTACCGCAAAATGTCGCCCGGTGAATAGGCCAGACTGCGCGCGCTGCCGGCTTTTACCGTGGTCAGATAGAAAGTCGCCACCGGGCCGGATGTTGTGCGGCCGTTGACAAAGGTGCAGGTCACCGCTTCACCCGGATCGAGAACAATATGGGCCGGGTCATTGCCGTCATCATCGCCGGCACAAGTGGCGGTGGAGAGGGCCCATCCGGGCATGGGCGCTTCGGTCACACTATGGGTCGCGCCAGGCGACAGATAGCCGGAATCGTGGCTCTGGCCGTGGCTCAGGCTGAAGTTGCCGTAGGTTGTGGTGAAGCTGAACGTGCCGGGCGTGTCCGGCGGGTCGGTCTGTTTGAGAACGGTGATGCGACCCATCTTGCGATGGGTAAATGAGCAGGTAACTGAATCACCGACCGCCAGAGTGAGGGCATGGGGCGCATCGTCGTTATCGCAAACAGCAGCCTGCTCCCAACCCGTGGGAGCCGTCGCCGTCACTGAATACGCCCCCGGCTCCACATCGAACGTCTGGCTATCGCCGCCAGCCATCGAGAAGGCCCCACCGGGATCAAGCGTAAAATCGAATGACTGCGGGTCGTCGCCCGGTTCGACCGCGTTGGTGACGATGAGTCGCGGCCGCCGCGAACTGCTAAAGGTGCAGGTGATCGTCTCATCGGCGGCGAGGACGATGGCGTCGGGCGAAGAGCCGTCGCTGCAGGTGGCTGTCGTCGTCCATCCATCGACCGAACCGGCGGTGATGGAATAGACGCCGGCCTCCAGAAAGCCGGATTCCTGTTGCAGACCGGCGGACAGGGTGAACGTTGTGGGGGCAAAGCTCGCCGTATAGTCGAACGTTTGCGATGCGCCGGCAGGAAGCGTCGTTTGGGCGACGATGATGCGGCCGATATGGGGCAGCTCGTGAATGCCAATATCGGGCGGGCCGCTCATTGAACGTGGTTGGGCGAAGAAATCATCTAACAACTCGGCCAGAGCCTGCCCGCCATCGAGCGCGGGCGATGTGTAAGTCAGGCGATACTGGTCGGGGTCGGGTGCCGTGTTTTTGGCCGGCGGCGGGGGGGCCGGGTGGGCCAGCTGGGGATTGCCGATCACGCGCCCCGGCTCGCCGGCAAACCACGACGCAGGCGGGGCGACGCTATAGAGATTGTGGGCCACGGTGAACGTGGTGAAATTGGCGTTGGCTCCCTGGACGCGCAGGATGGCACCGGGCGTGTTTTGCAGGATGAGATTATTGATGAAGCGCGAACCAGCGTAGGACGCGCCATCGTCAAACTGGATGTTGTTGACGCCGTTGGCCGATTCGCCGCGCGCGTTGGCGAAGGTGTTGTTGGCTACCAGAGCGCCATTGAGCCCACCGCCCCCCCGCTGGGTGGAAACGCCGAAATTATTACTGCAACCGATGACGATATTGTTGATGATGAGCTGGCCGGAACTGAGCGGGGGAGGAGTTTCAAGCGGCAAAAAGCTCTCGTCGCGCACTTGTATTCCCGGAGCCGTGGTGTAGAAAACCGATGCCCCCTTGCGCATGAACGCCGGATCGTCTGTGCAGTAGACCAGATTGCTGCGGACGATGGGGTTTGTAGTTGAATTCAAATACAGATTGGCGTGGTAGTTATCGTAGACGACGTTGTTTTCCAGGACAACGTTCTCGCTGACTCGGCCGGCTACCAGACCTTCGCCGTAATTGTTATAGATACGATTGCCCCTGGCGGTGGCGTTCGTGGTTTCGATGAAGGCCAGAGCGCTGCCGCCGATGGGATCGCCGCTCACGTAGATATGCCCGCTGGAATCGAGCCACGCGGCCGTCAGGTCATCGGTGAAGGGATTGAAAGGTATCTGGTCGCCGTCGAAGTAGAGCGACCAGGTGGCTGATGTCTCATCGAACGCGGCCAGGTCTTCCCTGTCGATTGACAGAAAGCCTATCGTGCCGTCGGCCGCGGTGCTGATCAGCAGCCTGCCGTCCGGCGCGCGATCCAGGGCGTCGATATTGGTGTTGGTTGACAGGCCCATTTCCGCAGCGCTTTTGTAGAATGAAAAACCGCCGCCGGTGATCCGATCCCACGAGTCGACGGCCGAGGGCGAAAAACGCACCAGATCGCCGGCGCCGATCGCGGTAGCCACGCCTTCAATCGACACCGTCGTCTGGCCGGCAAAACTCATCAGAATAGGCGCGCAGCCAGCGCAGGGCAAAGATTCCGGTGGGGCGCTCTCGATCTGGAAGGCGTCGACGACCGCCCCCGCGGGCAATGCCAGCGCGCTCCCATCGAAGTAAAGCGTCCACTTGTTGACAGCCGGATCATGAAACAGGATATCCTGGCCGTTGTAGGTGAATGATTGGCCGGTAACGCTGAAATCCGCGCCGATCGTGCCGCTTTTGTCGGCTTTGATCGATCCGGCATAAATCCGGGCGGTAGTTCCGTCGGTGTTAAATGTGAGCGCCAGTCCATTCAACGACGACTCCGGCAGGTCGGCTTCTTTGCCGCTCCAGAAAGGGGAGTCCCACAAGACATCGGGGTTGAATGACCAGCCCGTGGGGCCGCTGCCGTCGCGCTCGCCGCGATAGATGACCGGGACATATTTGGCCTTGAGGAGATTGTTATAGATCTGGTTGTTTTCGATGAGTATATTATTGAGTTGCGCGTTGCCCCGCACGACTATCCCTGTCGTCCAGTTGTCGTGGATGGACGAATTGCGAATCGTGATATTGTTCGCGGCCACATCCAGACCGCGGCCGCTCGAAAAACGAATTTCGAACCCGTCAACCACGGTTCCCGCGCCTTGCAGTTCGACGAGGGCCTTATATTGTTGCGAGGGCAACCCGCCCGGTAGTCGCTTGTTGCCGTCGATGATCGGCGTACCATCGCCATAAGCGATCAACGTGCGCCCCGGCTGGTTGCCGAGAATCAGGATCGCTTCCTGATAGATGCCCCCACGAACGCAGATCGTCAGGTAATTAGCGTTGATGGCGTTCTGGATACTGTCGCCGGGGCCGACGACCACGTCACAGCTTCCGGGATCGAGATCATTGTTCCGGCTTCGCTCGGCGTTCACTCCTCGTAGGCCGGTCAGCAATAAGACGACGCTGGAGAATACGGATAACCATAAAATGGCGCGGCGGTTTAGTACCTTCATGTTGCATCCCTTGGTAAACCATTGTAAACCGCTAACGTTACAAACAAAATAACCACAAAGGCCGAACACTTGTCAGCCTTTGTGGTTATCATGGTTCACTTGCCCGTGAAGTTGAATTTAAGGGGTCAGTTCGATATGCAAGCCATCGATCGGCCCGGCGTAGCCTGCATCGGCCGCGTTCCAGAACACGAACGGCCCACCTGTGGGGGGAATGGCCAGAATCGTTTGCGTGTTACCCGATTGGCCGCCGACAGTAAAGTCGGTCATCAAGGCGAGGTAATGGGTGCTGGTTCCGCTGTCGTGCCACACCGCGGTGATGTCTTCGGCCTGCAGCCCACCGATGGCCGACCCATCCAGCGCCAGCGACCAGACGCCACTCGTGTTTGTCCCTGTCGAGGTGGGCACGAAAGCCAGCAAGTCCTCATCCATCGCGATCACGGTTTGGCCCGAATTCTTAACCGACGCCTTGCCATAGGTGCTGAGCAGCAACGTGCCGTCGCTCTTCAGGGCCAGCGAATCGATCTTTTCCGACGAAGAGGCTAAATCAACGTCGGAACCGTCGAAATAGAGGTCCCACGATCCGCTTGTTGTCGGGCCCAGACTGGTCGGGTTGAATCGCACAACATCGGACATCAGCGAGGTAAAAGCGCCGCCGGGGCCGCTCAGATTGATCTTGCCATTGAGCACCATCAGAATGGGCGGGGTGGGAGAGCCGTTATCGCCAATCACGAAATCGTTGATCGGCTTGTTGATGCCGACGTCGGAGCCGTCGAAGTACAACGTCCACACGCCGGTCAGCCCATTGTAGGCCACGATATCGCCTTTGTTATACTCGACCCCGCCCACGTTGCCGGGTTGATAGGTCGCCAGGTAGATAGTGGCGTTTAGGTCGCCCCCGCCGGTAGTTTCCTTGCGGTTGACGAATGTGCACGTCACGGTCTCGCCCTGAGCAAGATTGATAGACCCCGGCGCGCTGCCGTCGCTGCATGTGGCCGAATCCTGTTGCCAGCCGGCGGGGACGGTTTCCGAGACCTGATAGACGCCGGGTTCAAGGTCGGCCGACTGCTGACCGTTGTGCGTCAGCGGAAACGCTCCGGCAAAGTTGCTAGCAAACATGAAGCTCTGGGGATCGTTGGGGGGGATCGTTTGTTTAATAACGGTAATGCGCGTGACTGGTTCGCTTTGCTCTTCGTTTGCGAACGTGCAGGTGACAGTTTCGCCCGCGCTCAGGGCGATCGATGCCGGCTGAGAGCCGTCGCTACAGCCGGCCGAGGTCAACCAGCCGGTCATCGGCGTTATGGCGACGCTGTAATTCCCCGGGTTCAACTGGCCGGAGTCATGGGTTTGGCCGTCGGTCAGTTGAAAGCCGCCCGGCGCGTAGCTGGCGGTGAAGCTGAACGATTGCGACGAACGCTCCGGCTCGGTCGCTACCACTATCAGGATGCGCCCGGTGGTGGGCGGAGCAGAGCCGCCATATTCGTCCGCGCCGATATCGAGCGCGCCGTTACGACTCTCTTTGAAGAAATCGTCGGTTACCTGGGCGACGCCTGTGCCGGCATTAACGGCCGGGGAGTCTTGTCGAAGTCGATAGCCGTTAGCATCGGGGACGCTGCCTCTCACCGGCAGGGTCGGGTTGGTCAGCTTCGGGTCGGCGACGATGCGGCCGCTCTCGCCGCCGGGCCAGCTTTTGGAAGGGGCTACGCTGTAGAGATTGTCGGCCAGCGTAAAGGTGCTCAGATTCGGCGTCCCCAGATTCACCAGCAGGTGAGCGCTGTCCGCCCCAGCCACGGATTGCAGGATCAGGTTGTTGACGAACTTGCTGTTCTGCAAGCTTACATTCCCCTCGATGAGCACGTTGTTGGGGCCGGAGCCGCTATCGCCGCGCGCGTTGACGAAGGTATTGTTGGCGATGACGGCCCCGTTCAGACCGCCGCCGGTGATCTGCGTGGCTGCCCAGAAGTTGTTGCCGCAGCCGACGACGATATTGTTGACGATGACCTGGCCCTGGCTGGGCGGCGGCTTAGTGGTCTGCTTGGGGTAGCTCTCATCGCGCAGGGTGATGCCCGGCGCGGGCTTCGGCTTGTTGACGCGCCAGAAGGTGCGGTCATCAGTGCAAAACACGAGATTGCGACGCACCAGCGGGTTGGTCGTGGTCGATAGATAGATGTTGGAATGTTTGTTGTCGTAGACAACGTTGTCTTCAAGGACGATATTGGTTGTCCACCGGCCGGCTACCAAGCCTTCGCCGAAATTGTTGTAGACGACGTTAGCGCGGGCCGTGCTGTTCTTCGCCTCAATGAACAGCAGACCACTGCCGCCTTCGTGGGTGCCGCTATTGATGCGCAAGTTGTCATAGACGACATTGTTTTCGACAAGGATGTTCTCGGCATCCTGCGCTTCGCTGCCATTGACGATGATGCCCATGTCCCAGCTACCGCGCACGATGTTATTGCGAAGCGTCACGTTGCGGATGGGCTGGTTCGACTGGCCGTATTGGGCGACGACGATGCCACGGGCGTCCGAATTACGCACTTCGAAGCCGTCGACGATCGCGTCGCTGGCGTTCACCTGGATCAAGCCCTGATACGTTTTCGTCGGCAGATTATTCTGCCCGTCCAGAACCGGCTTGTCGCCCGGATAGGCCATCAGGATGATGCCCGGTTTCTGATGACTAAGCGTCACCTCTTCGTGGTAGACGCCCGTGCGCACGCAAACGACGGCACCGCTGGAGGCGCTGTCGAGGGCAGTCTGAATTTTCTGGCCGGAATTGACGACGACGGTACAACTTGTCGCATCGTTGACGACGGGGGCCAGAAGCGACCGGCCGACCGCACTGCTATCCGCCAGCACACCTCCAACCGTAACTGTTAGGGCCAAGAGGACGAGAAGAGACAATCGTCTGAGGGTCTTCCTATTCATTCCTATACTCCTATAGCTAATTTTATTGAAGCGGGGATTCGACGATTGCTGGCAGACTAAAAAGCAATCCGGCTCCACCTGATTCAATTCTTACGGTACGCGATTCCCGATTTCCGGTACCATTCCTATACAGGGGCATTATCGTCTGTGGCGACGTTTTTAGCTGCCCGCATAGTAGGATAAGCTATGAAAGGCGATATTGCTCGACGTTGGCGTGAGTAAATCATAAATATCTGCCGGCCGGCTTAGTACTATGGTCATGTATTTGCGCCGTAGGCATTGACAAAAGTCGCGATACCAAAAGGGGATATAATTACTATGCGTGCGAACAGCCTTGGTATTCTGACTGATTCCAAAAGCCGCGTGTTTCTCCAGCAGAGCGGCCGGAGCACGCTTGTTCCCCTTCAACGGCCGCTGGAGCCTGGCCTTCTGCCCGCCCAGACCCTCGACCGTGCATTTCGTGAGGACACATCGTTAATTGTCATGCCCGTGCGGTTGACCGGCCTCTATTACGACCCGAACGTAGCAGATGGCGAGCTGACTTTCTGCTTTCGTTGCACGATGCGCGGAGGAGATTTGAAGGTCCCGCCCGGCGGACAACCGGCCGGATTTTTCGATTGGCCGCTACAGGCAGGAGGTCTGTCGCCGAAATACAGCCGCATGGTCGATGACGCTCTTCACCATGCCGGGGGGCCGCCGATTCTGGCCGAGGCAGGCGGACCGAGCGCCAGCCTTGGCCGTCTGTTGGGCCGGCAGAGCGTGGAGCGCGGCGCTGAATCGTGGCGTATCGCCGTCCGTGTGACCGACGAAGCGAACGACGACATGATCGAGTGGGTCGTCGTGGGGCCGAACGAGGGTCAACCCGACCCCGCCACGCCAGCCGGCCCGGCCCGGCCACCCTGGGAGACGGCCATGCGCCTGGCAGACCCCAGACATGCTGCCGGCGGGCTGCACGATGTGCGCCTCGTGGGCGTCGAAATTGCCTCTGAGCAACGGACGTTGACATTGGTGTTTGCTATGGGAACGGACCACTAGACTGATAATGATGGACGAACGTCTGGAAGCCCTCGTCGCCGCCGTTCTGGCGAGTAGCAAATATCGGCATGTCAGTCCGGCATTCGTGCGGGCCGTCGGCGCGCGCGAGTTGGCGATCCGGCCGACCATGAAGGCGGCCATTAAGGCGACCAAGAACACCCTCCACCAGGCGGGCGGCGCTTTCCAGGACGCGCCGATCGACTACCGGCGCGCGCTGGTTACGTTACGCGAGGCCGCAGCCGATGGCCCGGCGAGCGCAGCTTTTCGCGGGGCCTGCCGGGCGGTTATGACCGGCCATACATCCACCCGCGAGCGGCTGCCCATTCTCGATACGTTCTATGCCCAGACGTTGGCCGGACTGCCGGCTCCGGCGCGCGTACTCGACATCGCCTGTGGCCTGAACCCGCTGGGGCGGCCGTGGATGCCCTTTTCCGCGGCGACGGAGTACGTTGCCTACGATATTTATGCCGACCAGATCGAGTTCCTAAACGATTTCTTCGCGTCGATAGGCTATTCGGGGCGGGCGGAAGTACGCGACGTGATCGGCCGGCCACCTGACGAGCCGGCCGATCTGGCTCTCATTCTCAAAACGCTGCCCTGCCTGGAGGCGGTGGATAAACAGGCTCCGGCGCGGTTGCTCGACGCCGTGCGCGCGCCGCTGTTGCTCGTCTCCTTCCCGGCCCAGACGCTGGGCGGCCGTCGCAAGGGGATGGCCGCCCACTATGAGACGCGCTTCGGGCAATTGCTAGACGCGCGCGGCTGGCCGGCGGAACGGTTTGAATTCAAGACAGAGCTGGCGTTTTTGGTTCGCAAGGGGGCGTAGCCAGCAACTAACGTTGCTGGCTACGAACGGCCACGAACTATCTATTCGTAGCGCAGCGCCTGAACGATCTGAAGTCGCGACGCTTGCCGGGCCGGAATGATCGCCGCCAGCACGCCGAACAGGATCCCCGCCACGACGGCGATCAGCAAGCCCGACGTTGGAAAGACGTATTCCATCGGATACCCGGCGGCCTTCATCGCTTCGACGCCCATAAAGCCGAGGTACAGCCCGGCCAGAATGCCGAACACCGTGCCCAGCGCCGCCAGAATGATCGCCTCGGACACGATAACCGTGCGCACCTGGCCGCGCGTCGCGCCGACGGCCCGTACCATGCCGATCTCCCGTGTGCGCTCGATGACGCCGATCGCCAGGGTGTTGATCATGGCGATCAACGACGGAATGGCTAGAAACAGGACGATGGCATAGAGACCGGCGAAGGCCGCGTTGAAGATAGCCAGGTTCTCCGCGATGTAGTCAGCGCCGTTGATGACGCGGAATTGGGGATAGGGCTTCACGGCCTCCTTGATACCTGACTCCACGGCCGCCACGTCGGCACCCGATGCGAGATTCAACTGCAGGAGCACGTCCTCTTCTCGTCCAAAGTCGGCGGCGATATTATTCTGGGAGATGTAGGCGGTCGTGACCTTGGCGTTCAAATAATCGCCGCCGATAGCCGCCACGCGGTAGGCTTGTGGGCCGGTGGGGGTGCTCAACATGATCTCGTCGCCAATCTCGGCGGTGATGGCCGTTGCCAGCAGCGGGTTCAGGATGGTATAGCGACCATCGTTCAGCTGGGTGTAGGCCGTCTCGTCGCCCTCGGCAAATGATAGACCACTCACTTGCGGATAGGTGGTCGGGTCAATGCCCAGCAAGGCAACGCCCGTCTCGCCTATCTGGGTGGGCGCAAACCTCAAGGTACTGACAACGGCTACCCCGTCGATCGCCCGCAGATCGTCGGCCAGAGCGCCGGACGCCCCAACATTGTTGCCCCACAGGGCGATCGTGGGCGGCACGAGGATGTAGTCACTGCCCAGGCTCTTGCGCATGACGTTGCCGAAGCCCAGGTAGACACTGCTGATCATCGAGGCGGCCATGATGAGAATCGCCATGCCTATCAGCGTCGTGCTGGCCGTGATGGCCGCTCGCGTGGGCTGTCGCGACAGATTGCCCTCGGCTAGTTGCGCCGTGCCGCTGCGAGCGAAGACGGCCGCCAGCATAGCGCTGAACAGCCGGGCGACGGGATTGATCAGCGCCGGCGCGACCAGGATTAGCCCGAGGACGAATAGCACACCGCCCAAGCTGATGAGGGCGATGTTGCGCGTCAGGAGCGCCAGCACGGCCAGAACGAGCAGTGTTACCCCGGCCCAGAAGCCGATGCCGGCCATCCGGCGAAAGGAGATCGCGCCAACGGACGGCCGCAGGGCTTCCAGCGGCGTCACCCGGCTGGCGCTCATCGCCGGCAACAGCCCTGCCAGCAGGGTGACGCCCACCCCAATGACGATGCTGACGATGACCAACCCCGGCGACACGACCGGCGTGCCAAGTCGGGTATTCATGAAACGTTGCAGGAACGGTTCGACAACGCGGATCAACCCCGTGCCGAGCAAGTAGCCTAACAACAGTCCGAGGGTCGTGCCGATGATCCCTTGAAACAGTCCTTCGCTGAGGATGATGCCAAAGAGGGTCGCCCGGCTGGCGCCCAACGCTCGCAACATGCCGATGTCATGCCGGCGCTCCGCTACCACGGTGCGGAAGGTGTTGAAGATAATGAACGCGCCCATCAACAGTGCCAGAACGCCCAACAGGTTAAAGATCGTCTGGCCAACACGCAGGTTGGAGAGGAGTTCCGAGTTGCTCTCCAGCGCGCCAACCTGATACTGATCGCCCAGAACAACGGGAATATCAGACTCGATTGACGCCCGGCGTTCGGCGTCCAGGGTGTCGAAGTTGGTCTCGATGGTGTTGATACGGCCGGGCATGTCGAGCATGAACTGGGCCTGCGACAGCGTCACGAGTACTTCTTCGTTGCCGGAGCGCAGGCGTTGCGGCAGGATGCCGACGACCGTCAGGGACGTTTCGCCGGTGGCCGACGGCAAGGCGAGTGCGTCGCCGACATCGATGCCGAGCATCTCGGCCAGCGATTCAGAGATCACGGCCGCGCGGGTATCGCCACTTTCCAGAAAACGCCCTTCCCGAAGGTTATAGCTGTGGAGCGCCGTTGCCTGGTCGATGTTAATACCCACCAGCGAAAGAGCGCTAACCGCATCGGGCGCGGCGGGATCACCATCGAAGTAGTCGACGGGCAAGCCGAGTGTCCGGTTGAGAAAGCCGCTGGCGGCACGCACCCCCTCGATAGCCGTGACTTGATCGATGACCGCGTCGTCGAACTCGTCGCCCGTCTTGAGAGTGATAGTGGCGTCTACCTCGCCGGCGGCAGCCAGCGTGTTCGTTTGAAACGCCTGGACAAGGGTGGGCAGCACCGTATTGATGCCGAAGATGACCAGCACCCCAAAGACGATAGCCAGTGTGGTCAGGAATGTGCGCAGCTTGCGGCCGGCCAGATAGCGGCGGGCCAGCGTGGTCTGGATGGTCATGTCTAGTCTCCGAATGCGTGCATTTTCTCAACGATCCTGTCTGTATTGCGGCCGTTGACCGGCTCCAGAACGGTCTGATCGACGATCGCACCGTCTTTCAGGAAAACGATGCGATCGGCATGGGCAGCGATGCGCGGATCGTGGGTCACAACGACTACCGCCCGCCCCCACTCGTTGGCGACCTGCCGCAAAAGCGCGGCGATTTCTTCGCCCGCGCGAGTATCCAAATTGCCGGTCGGTTCGTCGGCCAAAATCAACGCCGGGTTGGCGACCAGGGCGCGAGCCACAGCGACGCGCTGCTGCTGCCCGCCCGAAAGCTGATCCGGGCGGTGATCCAGCCGCTCGCGCAGGCCGACCTTGTGCAGCCAATCAGTGGCCCTCTCTTTGGCCTGGCCCTGGCGCACGCCGTCGAGGGTGATCGGCAGGGCGGCATTCTCCACCGCGTTGAGGACGGGAATCAGGTTGAAGAACTGGAAGATGAAGCCTATTTTGTGGCGGCGCAGTTCCGTCAGCCTGTCGTCAGAAAGGTTGGTCAGATTGTCGCCATCGATGGTGATGGTCCCGGACGTGGGCCGATCCAGCCCGCCCAACAGATGAAGCAGCGTAGATTTGCCGCAACCACTCGGCCCCATGACGGCGACGAACTCGCCCGGCTCCACATCGAACGATACGTTGTCCAGAGCGCGGACGGCCGTGTCGCCGGAACTATAGACCTTGGTGAGGTTGACGGCGGATATGAGGGACATGATTTCTCCTGATGATTGTCGGACTTGAGCGGGCACGAGGCCTGCCCTATGTTTTCTTCGGCCGGCCGCGTCGCCGAACGGGCGGCTGCGGTAATGGCTGGCGACGGATGTCGTCGAGCCGTGCCTCCAGTAAATCCAGCCAGCGCAGATCGGCTTCCAGGTGCATGATCGACTTGTCGAGCAAGAAAATCTGGGCCAACTGGCGACGGGCGTCGACACCGCTGCGACGTCGCGTCAGATCGTGCAAGTCCTGATAGAGGCGGTTGCGCTGGGCGCGGATGACGCTGTAGGGATTGGCTTCGCTGCCGTACAGGCTCAGCATCAGTTTGACGAAGAACTCATCACGCTGGTGCTCACCGGCCACGCCGGTGGCATACCACTCCGCCAGCTCGTCGCGGCCGCTTGGTGTCAGGCTATAGATAAGCTTCTCCGGCCCGCCATCCTGTTGCACGCCTTCGCGGCAGACAAAGCCACCCTCTTCGAGCCGGGCCAGGGTGCTGTATATCTGGGCCGGTTTGACCTCCCAGACTCCTTCGCCGCCGACAAGCGCCTCAAATGCGGCACGCAAGTCATAACCATGCCGCGGGTGTTGCGACAGCAAACCGAGAATCGCGTTACGAACCGACATATATTATTCTTTGGCCCTGAAACCCTGAATCTACCATGAGGAAGCTTCAGAATTAAACTAGTAACTATGTTAGTAGTTACGAAATAAAATATATAACGGGTTAGTAGATTTGTCAATAGGTATCAGTCACTAGCGACAGGGCGCAAACGCCATAAAAAAACCTCAACATTTGCCATTTCCCGGTGAATCCGCGATTGCATTCTCGACAACTTGCCATTTATTAGACATAATTCTTCTTCATGATCCTCCACATCACCACCCGCGCGGACTGGGACGCTACTCAGGCATTGGGCGATTACCGGCTGGACACACTGACGACCGAGGGATTCATCCACTGCTCCACCCGGGAACAAGTGCTCGGGACGGCCAATAAGTTTTATCGAGGACAAACCGACTTGGTTCTGCTGCTCATCGATCCAGCCAAGCTATTGGCCGAGCTCGTCTACGAAGATAGCTATGACTCGGGTATCGCCTTCCCCCACATCTACGGCCCGCTCAATCTCGATGCCGTGACCCAGGTCATCCCCTTTCCCCCATCATCAGACGGGACCTTTGTCCTCCCACCGCTCTAGTCCCGATCCGGCGCGGAACCGCGACAAGCCCACGGCCGACAGATGATCAAAGACCGCTATCCCATCCTGGAGTACGACAGCAGTCCGGACGCGTTCATGAACCCGTCTGACATGCTCGCGCCCATCGACATCGCCCCGCACTGCGTGCTTTGCTTTTTTCAGGAAGTGATCAGCGGCTTGCGCGAGCGGGGGCTGCTGCGAGTGGTGCACATGCTCGGCTCCGAGATGGGGCCGAACCCGGTCTATGAACTGGAGATGGACGGCCGCCGGCTGGCGCTGATGCAGCCGGGCATCGGCGCGCCGCTGGCGGCCGGGTTCACCGACGAGTTGATCGCCCTGGGCTGTCGCAAGTTCATCGCCTGCGGCGGGGCGGGGGTACTGGATCGCAATCTGGTCGTCGGCCACATCGTCGTGCCCGATTCGGCCGTGCGCGACGAGGGCACGTCGTACCATTACCTGCCGCCCTCGCGCGAGGTGACGCCGTCCCCGGAGGCCGTGGCGGCTATCGAGGCCACGCTCCAGCGCCACGGCGTTCCTTACGTGGTCGGCAAAACGTGGACGACCGACGGCTTCTATCGCGAGACGGCGGCACGGGTAGCCCGCCGGCGGGTTGAGGGTTGCCTGACGGTCGAGATGGAGGCGGCGGCGTTTTTCGCGGTCGGCCGCTTTCGAGGTGTGCCCATTGGGCAGCTGCTCTACAGCGGCGATGACCTGAGCGGCGCGGAATGGGACGGCCGCGACTGGCGCAACCGGCCGTCCATTCGCGAGCGGCTGTTTTGGCTGGCGGCCGAAGCGTGCCTGATGCTTTAAGATTATTTCTCAACGACAACGGTCGTCACCACTTCGTCAGCCTCTAACTTCACCGACCGCTCCGTCCGGGTCGAATCCTCCAGCGGCAAGCGGCGGCCGTCGGCCGCCAGGTATCGCCGGTCGGTGAAGACGGTCAACGACCCGGCGGGAGCCAGGGCAGCGGCCGATGCCCGCCGCGACACCAACGACCGGGCCTTCGCATTAGGCTTTGTCGCTTCAGGCACCCACCCGGCCTTCATCCGCCGGCCGTAGCCATCGTTCAGCAGCAGGACGACCTCACCATCCGGCTCGACGGCCAGCGCCGCCGCCACCCGGTCGAAGGCGTCGTCGCGGCCGGGGTTGAGCGCCTGGATGCCAGTCAATGGTATCGCGGCTAGCGGCCAACGTACGCCACGACCTCCCTCGGTGACGATGACCACATCCATGAATTGGTCAACGCCCTGGGCCAGCACCGGGACGCCGGTCGGGGGATTGTCGAAGGTCAGAGGCACGGGCGCTTCGATGGCCGGGCGCAACACGTCCAGCGGGTAGGCGCGAGCGTAGCCGGTGGACGTCACCAGCAGCAGCCGCTCGCGCTCGCGGGCGGCCGACCAGTTAACCAGGGCGACGACCGCCTCGCGCCGGGCCAGGCGATGCACGTTCTCGATGCCCAGACCCACCTCGCGCAGATCCATCAGCTGGCGCGCGCTGGTCAGCAAGAAGCGATAGCGAGAGGTAATCAATAACAATCGCGCGTCGGCCGGCAGGCGGAGCGCGGAAACAAACGGACCGTCTGACCACACAGGCTCATCAGCGCTCGGTGACGCCTCGCCCTGCGGCTCACCGCTCGCCACTCCTGACGCATCAGTCAGCACTTGCAAGTCTGCCGTGACTTCTTCGCCCGTGCTTGGGCGGCCCAACAGCACCAGCGCCCGACCCGGCGCCTCGGCCACCCCACCCCCTTTCTCCTCCAGTTCGATGCGTCGCTGCATCAACTCCAGATTGACCGGACGCACGTTGAGCTGGCCGCCGGTGGTCGCCGGCATATGGGCGAAGTCGGCCGGGGTGTGGGCGGGCAGTTCGATTTCGCCCCGCTCCAGCTGGTGACCGATGACGCCCAGGCCGGCAGTGACACTGCTAAAAGCATCGAGGCTGCGCACCTTGGCCTCGCCGAAGTGGCGGCCGAGCATCTCGTAGAAGGCGGGGATGAGCGCCGAGCCGCCGGTGCGAACGACGGTATCGATTTGCTCCGGTCGCAGTCCCGACGCCGTCACCGTCTCCAGCAGGTGATGCTCGATGGCCCGCGTCTCGCCGCGGATGAGGCCCTCGAACTCGCCACGGGTGACGAACTCGCGCACGCTGAAACCCGTCCCTTCCAGGGTGATCTCCGCGCCGCGCTTGTCGGAAAGGGTGCGCTTGGCCGCCTCGACGACGTCGAACATCTGCAGGCCGTAGTTGCCGCCCACCAGGGCCAACAAGGCCTCGATCTGATGTTTGCGCTGGGCAGTCTGGGCGATCTCGCGCAGGATTTGCTTGTTCTCGGGCGACTGGAGTTGCAGGATGGTTTGCCAGTCGGCGAATGAGTCGTAGATCCAGTGCGGCATGGTCAGCGCCTTGTGGCGTGGCCCATAGAAGCTGCCTTCGCCGAAGTGGCGCGGCAGCTTGGCCCGGACGAGCTTCTGGTCGAAGACGTCGCCGGCCACGGGAATGCCGCCTGTGGCCAGCACGCGTGGCTGCCCCTGACCCAGGCGCATGACGGTGATGTCGAGCGTGCCGCCGCCGAAGTCGAATACCAGGACATTCTCCGGCCGGTTCAGGGTCAAGGCGTAGCTATAGGCGGCGGCGACCGGCTCGTATTGCAGGTAGACTGTCTCATAGCCGGCCCGAAAGGCGGCGTGGAGCAGGCGCGCCTCGGCCAGCCGATCCCCCGCTGCGTCGGTGGCGAAGTGAACGGGGCGACCCAGGACGACGCGGCGGATCCTCTCGCCCGTCAGGCGCTCGGCGCGCGTGCGAGTCGCCGTCAAGTAAAGGGCGATCAGGTCCTCCAGCGAGTAATGGGCCTGGCCGATGACCGTGCCGGGATAATTTACGTCGCGCAGGCTGGTCTTGATGGAGAGGAAGAGACGGCCGGGCGAGAGGGCGTCGGTGAAAACGTAAACGTCGGTGACGTAGTAGACGAGGTCGGCTATGACTTCCAGCTCGCCGACCCAGACTTTCTGCATCTTGACCGGCCGGCCGAGATTGTGCTCGAAATAACGGTCGACAGCGGCACGGCCGATGGTGACGGCCTGTTCATTGGTAATGTACAACGCCGTGCGGGCAACACGCGGATTGGGAGCCGAGGGGTCGAGCGGCAAGATGTTGACGTCGCGGCCGTCGTAGGTCGCGATGCCACTGTTCGTCGTGCCAAAGTCCATGCCGATGATCATGAGAAGAGCCTCTCGGTTATCGGATTACAGGGATGGAAGAGGCAGTATTATCCGCAGATTCGGCCGATTGGGCAGATTAAAGAAAGCGATTTAAGAAAGTTGCTAGATTGTCGATGTTCCCAAGCATCCGGCCACGGCCGAATGAACCCGGCGAAATCATTCTCCAGAAATCTGCCCAACTGCCTAATTTGCGGATGAATATCTTATCGGGGTGCTACCCTTCGTGCACCACCCGCCCGTTAAAAACCGTCAGCCGGACGGCCGCATTCGGGATGTCGGCCGGGTCGATTTCGAACAGATTGCGCGACAGCATGACCAGGTCGGCGTATTTGCCGGGCATAATCGACCCGAAGCGATCGGCCTTTCCGGAGAGGCGGGCCGGACCGAGCGTGTAGCCCTCGATGGCTTCGGCCACAGTCAACCGCTCGGCCGGATGCCAGCCGCCGGCCGGTTCGCCGGTCTCGTCTTGCCGCGTGACGGCGGCGTGGATGCCCAGCATCGGGTTGAGCGGCGCGACCGGCGCGTCGGAGCCGAAAGCCAGCGCCGTACCCCGGTCGAGCAGGGAGCGAAAGGCATAGGTATACTGAGCCCGTTTGCCCCACACCCGGTCGGCCGTGCGCCAGTCGGATTGCAGGTGGACGGGCTGGACAGAAGCCACGAGGCCGTGGGCGGCCAGCCGGTCCAGGTCGGCGGGATCCATGACTTGGACGTGCTCGATACGCTGCGGCATGGGCAAGGGCCTGCTCGCGCCGCGCGTGGTGGCCCACTCGCTCATCACGTCGAGCACCTCGCGCACGGCCCGGTCGCCGATGGCGTGGACGGAGATGGGGAAGCCGGCGTCGGCGGCGTCGACGATCAGCGACCACAGTTCATCGGGCGGGGTGACCACGATGCCGGTATTGTCCGGCGCGCCCTCATACCGTTCCAGCATGTGGGCCGTGGCCGAGCCCATCGCGCCGTCGGCAAAGGCCTTCATGTGGCCCAACCACAGGTTATCGTCGCCAAAGCCGCTTTCCAAGCCCAGCGTGGTCGCCTGGCCCAGGAAGTCGGCGGCCACGTTGCAATGAACGCGCAGGGTCAACGCGCCGGCGCGCCGCAATGACTGGAAGAGGCGCAGGCTTTGCGCCCCCTCGCGCTCGACGCGCTGGTCGTGGATGCCGGTCAGACCCAGGCTGTGGGCTTCGGCGATGGTCTCGCCTACCCAGGCACGGAGCGTAGCCCAGTCGGGTTGGGGAACGTGGCGCTCGATCAGGTCGATGGCGTTCCACTCGCTAAACAGGCCGGTGGGTCGTCCGTCGGAGAAACGGCCGATGTGGGCCTCGGGCGGCTCGGGCGTGGTCGCCGTCACCCCAGCCAGTTCCATGGCCCGGCTATTGGCCCACCAGGTATGCATGTCCATGCGGGCCAGGGCGACCGGGTTGTGTGGGCTGAGATCATCGATGAGCGCGGCCGTCGGCTCCACGTCCCAGCGGTTACTGTCCCAGCCCCAGCCCATCACCCACTCGCCGGGGGCCGCGGCGGCGACGGCCGCGGCCAATCGCTGGCGCACGCCGGCCGGATCGGTCAGGCCGAAGAGGCTGACCTGCCGGCGGCGAACGGCGTAGGCCAGGAAGTGGACGTGGGCATCCGTAAGGCCGGGCAGCACCAAGTGCCCGCCACCGTCGATGATCCGTGTTCGAGGCCCGGCCAAGGCGAGAACATCATCGCCTGTCGCCACGGCCAGGATACGACCGTGGCGACAGGCGACGG
Source organism: Promineifilum sp. (assembly GCA_017983515.1). Lineage (GTDB taxonomy): Bacteria > Chloroflexota > Anaerolineae > Promineifilales > Promineifilaceae > Promineifilum. The sequence goes on from JAGOBF010000004.1 coordinate 95,993, forward strand.
CTTCCGCCCACGGTTGCGCCGGATCGAGGGTATAGATTCGAGCGTTCGTCAAAATGAGGTCGGCTGTCATGGCGCTCCTTTAAGGGTATTCCATCGGCGTCGGCGAAATCTGCGGAAAATCTCCTATTGCCCGCCACATCACGGCCGGGTCGGGGCGGTGGGCGGTGAGGATCTCGAACGCCTCGGCCGCCTGACCAACGAGCATGCCCAGCCCGTTGGCCGTCTGGCGTCCGGCCGCTCGCGCCTGGGCCATGAAGTTCGTCTCGCGCGGCGCGTAGACGAGATCATAGGCAAATGCGCCGGGCGGGAAGGGCGCGTCCTCGGGCCAGGGGGAGTGTTCGCTAAATTGGCCCTCCATGCCGAGCGGCGTGGTATTGATGAGGATCGGTTCATCGAGAAGGGCGGCCAGGCGGGCGGCGTCATCGAGCAAGCCGATTTCCGGCGGCATTGCCTTGGGGAAGGCCGCGCCCAGCTCGGCCGCCAACCGTTGTGCTTGTTCCGGCCGGCGAGCCACGATGGTGACGCGGCAGCCGCGACGCAGCAGCGCATAAACCACCGCCCGCGCCGAGCCGCCGGCGCCCAACACCAGACAGTCCCGCCCATAGAGGGCCAGACGGTAGCGCTCCAGATCGGACAGAAAGCCGGACCAGTCAGTGTTGAAGCCGGTCAGGCGGCCGTGGCCGATGACGATCGTATTGACCGCACCGATTACGCGCGCGGCCGGGAATATGGCATCCAATTGCGACAAGACGGCCTCTTTATGGGGCACAGTCACATTGACCCCGCGAAAGCCGAGGGCGCTCAGGCCGCGCAGGGCATCCGGCAGACGCTCCGGGGCGACGGGCAGCGGTACATAGCGGACGTTGAGACCCAGCGCGGCGGCGGCGGCATTGTGCATCATGGGGCTAAGCGTGTGGGCGACTGGATAGCCGATGAGGCCGATGAGTTGGGTGTTACCGTCGATCATAAGTCACTCGCAGGTGGGTCAAAATAGGGCAAGGGTGCTTCGCCGCGCAGCTGCCGGAAGACGAACGGGACGCGCAGGTGGTGGCCGGGAGAAAGAGACGGCAGCTCATCCGCAGCGAAATAGGCCGCGGCCGATACTTCCGGCGACGGACGCGGCTCGGGGTCATCGGCCTCGATGAGAAAGACTGCGTGATAAAAGTGGATGCGCTTCGCGCTGTGCCACAGACGCGAGTCGAACAGGCCCAACAGTTGGGTCACGCGGCCGTCGATGCCCGCCTCTTCCTGCAGTTCGCGACGAGCCGTCTCGGCCAGCGTTTCGCCGGGGTCGGTGATGCCGCCGGGCAGCGCCCACAACCCGTCGTCGGCGCGGCGCACCAGCAACAGCTTATTGTCACGGATGACGACGGCCTCACCGCTGGCCTGTGGGCCCAACGCAAAGTGATTGGCGCGATAATGGGCCAGCCACTCTTCCGCCGGCCGGTCATCGCCTATCGCGGCCAGTCCGGCGGCGACGGCCAGCACCTGCTGCCAGCGCTCCTCGTCATGGGAGCCGGGACGGGCGAAGTTGAGGCCGAAGGCGGCCACGGCCCGCAGCTCGGCGGCCAGGCGAGGGATCTCTCGTTCATCCATAGAGCCACTGGCCCGATAGATCACTCATAGTTCTCCTAATTCGTGCAGCACCAGCGCCGCTCCGACGACGGCGGCCGTCTCCGTGCGCAGAATGCGACGCCCGAGCGATACGGGCACAGCGCCCCATGATTCGGCAGCGCGTATCTCGTCCGGCTCGTAACCCCCTTCGGGGCCAATGAAGAGGGTCACATCAGCAACGGCCTCGCGACCGCCCAGGACGCCGCGGATCAGGCGGCGGAATTCACCCTCCCAGGCGATCAGGGTTATTCCGGCCGCGCGCACCCCCGGCTCGGTCGCGGCGAAACCAAGGGGGACGGACAGCGACGGCAGCCTGCCGCGCCCCGACTGCTCGGCCGCTTCCTTGATGATGCGTCGCCAGCGGTTCAGCTTTTCGGGGGTCACGTCCTCGACATCGCGCACCAGCGAGCGACGGGTGATGACCGGCACAAAGGCGGCCACACCGATCTCCGTGCCCTTTTGCAGCACCCATTCGAATTTCTCGCGCCGCAACAGGCTCTGGTAGAGGGTCACGCGGACGGCCGGTTCGCCCGTCGCCTCTGTCGCGGGGGCCGCGTCGCCCATAGCGCCCGCGTGGCTGACCTCAGACAGTGTGACCTCATATTGGCGGCCGAGACCGTCGAGCGCCAGTACGCGGTCGCCGGGTCGCAAGCGCAACACGCGGCGCATCTGGCGCGCTTGGTCATCATCGAAGCGAACGACCCGATGGACGATCTGTTCGGGGGATACGAAGAAGCGGTGCATGATCTCAGAGAGGACGGTTGGCGGACAAGGCACGACAGCGACAAAATGAAGGGCAGCCCGCTGTCGTCATCCGTCGCCCGGCGTCTTTTCCGCACAAAAGACCAGTTCCGTATCGAATAACAATTCGGTGACGGCCCAGCCAGAGCCGTCGATGATCTGGTGGAAAAAATCGCGGTAGCGGTTGGTCAGGTTGCGGCCGCCGTGGGTGCTGATGGTGGGGAAGGAAACGACCAGCCAACGGGTGTCGATGGCATCGAGCAGGGCGCGGCCGTGGCCGGGATAATTGCGCTCGAAACGGGGCATCTCCTTGAGAAACAAAGCCACGTCGCCGCTCTCGGTCGGAGCGCTAACGGCCACATCCTTGACGTAGGCCAGCGGCGGCAGTCCTTGCAGGATGAAGTAATGGTTCAGGAAATCGACCCGCGGCTCGTGGATATCATAGGCGACGAAATCGGTTCCGGCGGCCGGCAGGGCCATCCAGGGAAAGGCCAGCGGGTTGAGACCACAGGCGATGTCGAGCAGGCGGCGCGGCGGCCCGGTGACGGCGAAAATGTCGCGATAGAAGATGTCCAGAATAGGGAGGCGCTCGCGAGTGGAGAGGTGGGTATACATGAGATCGCGGCAGGCGGCGCGGATGACGTTCTTATCACCGGTGACGAAAACGTCGGTCAGCAATTGGCGGGCTGCGGCGTAGTCGGGGTCGCCCAAGTAAGGAGCCATGATGCTGTGCAGCCGCCGGCGGACGGCTTTTTCGGCCGGTTTGGATTTTTTGTGCTCCACAACGGCCTCGACGGCCAACTGGCGGATCGTTTCCTCGCTGGTGTCGCGATATTTGCGGGATTGTTTGACGGCGTCGACGACGGCATCGACGACGGATTGGTCAATAATCATAGGCTTGCCTCACGCGGTGACCCCACCCAGTGGAGGTATCGATCTAACACCGGATTCCGATCCATTGGCCAACAACAAAGGTAGATTCGCCTCGCACCGTAAAGGTATTGTAACCGAATTACGGCTAATGAGTTACGAATGATGTGATCAAGGAGATCGATGCCGGACGAACCACACCTTCAAACAGGTTCCCGCTCAACAGGTGGGCTAACGTTCGTCGCGGTCCCACCCTGCCCGAAGCGCCGCCAGCGCAAGAGCCGCCGCTCGGCCAGGGCAACCAGCCCATAGAGCGACAGGGCCATCGCGCCCAGTGTGAGCAGCACTACGAAGACTTCATCGGTCTTGAACTGATAGCGGGCTGTGACCAGCAGGAAGCCCAGGCCCTGGCTTTTGGGCTGCACGAACTCGCCGACCAGCGCGCCGATGACAGCCAGCGTGGCCCCCACTTTGAGGCCGGCCAGCACCGTGGGCAGCGCCGCCGGCAATTCCAGCTTGCGAAAAATTTGGGTCTTGGTAGCCCGCAACGAGTGCATCAGCTCGTAGAACTCGCGCGGCACAGCGCGAAACCCGGCGATGGAGTTGACCAGGATGGGAAAGAAAACGACCAGCGCCGCCACCAGCACACGCGACCAGTACCACGACTTCACCCAGATGGACAACAGCGGGGCGATGGCGATGATAGGAATAGCCTGGGAGGCGATGAGATAGGGCGAAATGAGGCGCTCGGCCAGCGGCGACTTGGTCAGCAGATAGGCCAACGGCAAGGCCACGAGCACGCCCAGCGCCAAGCCGGGGAGCACTTCGCTCAGGGTGACAAGCGTGTGGCGCAACAGCCGGCCGTCACGCACCAGCCCAATGAAGGCTTCGGCCACGTCAAGCGGGCCGGGCAGGATGAACGCCGGATAGTTGCCCCAGACCACCAGCAGATGCCAGGCGACCAGCAGCAACAGGAAAGAAACGGTGATGGTCAGCCAGGTCGGCCGATTATCCAGCCAGGCCAGCAAGGGATGGCGGCGCGTCATGGGAGGTTACTTCGCCGGACCGTTATCGTCACCCACCGGGGAAACCACGGCCACGCGTCGGGTGACACGCTCGATGATGACGGGCATACCTTTGTCGATAGGCCGGCCGGCGGCCGAGCGCGCGCCGAGGTTGACGCGCTCCTGGCCGTTGTGGAAGGTTATCTCCCCCAGACCGTTGGGGGGAATATCGATGACCACCTGGGCGCGGCGGCCGGTCGCGTCAAAGTCGATGAGAGCCTTCTCGACCTCGCGCCGGGACGGCCAATAGACCAGTAGAACGAGAGCGATGAGCGCGACGACCAGGCCAAGGCCCAGCCCCACTAGAATGCTCGTCTCCGGTGCGGCATCGAAAAGCAGCAGGGCGATCAGCCCAACCACCCCCAGGACGACCGCGCCCAAACCCAGCGAGTAGCCGGCGGCCCGCGAGAGAAGCGGCGACGACGCGGCCGCCGGGCGAGACTGGCGACCGGGTGTGAAGCTGCGCAGCAGGGAGATGATCGCCCCGGCAACGAGCGCCAGCCCAGCGATCAGCACACCGATAAACACGATTACGAGGGCGAGGTTGGCGGCTATTCCATTCATAGATTAAGGCCCAATGATACCGGATTGCGGCCAGCGGAGCGACGTTATCTTTTGGCTGGATTAGGACTGGGCCTGGCAAGCGCGCAAGCGTGGGCGACCGGATCGGTTTTTGCTATACTATCGCGTTGAATGGGCGTTAACGAGCGCCACGATTTTATGAGTTGGAGAAGAATCAAATGGGCAAATCACAGCCAAAACGCCGCACAACGACCAAGCCGGCGCATCAATCGACGAAGGGAGTCGCGGCCAAGAAGAAGAAGATCGACTGGACGCGCATCTTCCTGATCATCATCGGAGTCATGATCGTGGTCAGCATGATTCTGGCCATGATCCTTCCCGGTAATTAAACGGAATCGGCAGGTTGGCCGGCCGAGAAGAATCGGCCGGCCGCTAACATCCGCAACCTCTTTGTTTTAATCTCTCTTTTCTACAATAAAAGTCGGCACCGTGGAGCCGCCCCCGGCGGAGACGTTAAGCAGCGGATCCGTGGACAAGCGTGTCAGACAACCGTCGGTGTATTCGCCGTGGAAGGTGAACGGCGCAGTATCGAGCATGCGATTGTAGATTTGCAGCTTGCCATCGCTGACGCTGGGGAACGGCTCGGTGGGGATGGTTACGCGCTCCTGGATGACGTGAGGGAACTCCAGGGCGGTTTTTAAGGCCGATTCCCAGCCGGTGGTGTTCGTTTGCCAGCCGAGTACGATGCCATGTCCACCATAGTCGTCGTTGGGCTTCAGCACGAACTGCTCGCGATATTTGGTTAGGAAAGGCATCAGGTCGACCGGCAACCCCTTGTAGGTGGTCGTACGCTCCTCGACCACGCGCGTCCACGGAATGTGCTCGTGGATCGCTGCCAGTTCGTCGGCCGTGTAGAGGTCGGCGTTGCGTTCGTCGCTCAGCACGGCCAGCGAGGCCTTCTTGTAGAGCAGCTTGCAGGTGAACGGATTGACCATGCACACATCGTGGTTGCGCACGGCCTGGACGACCGGATTGTCGGTGCCCATGCGCTCGATGAGTTCGGTGATCAACACCCGCTTGTAGATGAGATCGATGCGATAATCGCCGTCGTAGAGAGCCCCATCCCGATATTCGACCGTACGCGGGTCGATGATTTGCGCCGTCAGGCCCTGACTCTTGAAATAGGCGACGAACAACTCGAACTCGCTGCGAGTGGGCACTTCATCCCAGTCGAGGACGGCGATCTGAGGTTTGCGGCTGCTGCCGTGCGTGGTCCCCGAATATTGCCGCCAGCAGTCAAGCAACACCTGCATGACGCTGTGGCGCGTGGGAATGGTGCGCACCGAGTAGGTACGCAGGAATTCACCCATGACCCGCAGTCCGAAGAAGGCGCTGTTGAGCACGTCGTTATAGGCCGACGCCGCCGGGACTTCGGCGTTGTTCTCGGTGAATTTCAACTCCATTGCGCCGCTGTCAGTGATGAAGAAAGAGTCCAGGCGGCTCAGGGGCGAATGAACCCTGAAGCCGGGATCGATCTGGATGAGCGGCTCTTCCCAGTCGAACAGGCCGAACTGGGCGCGGAAGTCGGCGTCGGCCACGGCGCGGTGGGAGATCTTCTCGAACGCGCGCAAGAGCGGCCGGATAGCCTGGCGTACATAGGTATATTGCTCCGGCTGCAAAAAGCGCGGCCGCAACACGGAACAGAGCGGCCGCTCGCCGAAAAACAGTCCGCGCGAGCGCATTTGATCGGTCAGTTGCTCATGCGAATCGGCGGCGACCTGGTCAGTCAGCAGGTCATGGTAGGTGATAATGGCTTCGGTCATGGACATGGCGACACCTTGGGAGGGGCAGCAGGCAGAAAACAGTCAGAAGTAAGCAGTGGTCTGTATCCAGTTAAAGATGTAAGGCTACATCTGTTCACTGTTCACTGTTTGCTGTTTTCTGCCTACCGTTCACTTTTTAACTATTGAAGAAACCGCTCCACTTGAGTTCGGTCAGTTGTGGGCGGGGGTTTTTAGCCAGGTCGATAACCATATCGGCCATATGACGCACGCACCATTCGAAGTAAGCCGGCGTGAGCGAGTTGATATCCATGTCGGGCGCGGGGTTCATGAAGTCGATGGCATAGGGTACGCCATCGCGGATGGCGAACTCGGCCGTATTCATGTCATAACCCAGGGCGCGCACCAGTTTCAGCGAGTCGCTAACGATTCGTTCGCCCAGTTCGGGAGAAAGGTGGGCGTGATCAACGATGTAGCGGCGGGCGTGGGGATCGTAGCGCATCGGCAGCACTTCTTCCTGACCCAGGCACATACAGCGCACGTAGTGCTCCCAGTGGATGTACTCTTGTAGGATCATGGTGTGCAGGCCGGACTGATTATAGGCGTGCCACAGGTCTTCCTTGGTGTGGCAGATGAAAACGTCTTTCCAGCCCCCGCCGTGGGCATCCTTGAGCACGCAGGGCAGGCCGACGTAGTCGAGTAACGCGTCCCATTCGAGCGGGTAGCGCAGATTACGCAGGCTTTCGTCGTGGACGATGCCGGGGACGTAATTCTTGTTGGGCATGGCGATAGTCTTGGGATGAGCCACGCCCAGGCGGGTCGCCAGCGAGGCCTCGAAGAACTTGTCGTCGGCCGTCCACATGAACGGATTATTGACGACCGTCGTGCCCTGCAACACGGCATTCTTCAGATATGAGCGATAATAGGGCACTTCGTGGGAGATACGGTCGACGATGACCGCATACTCGCTCGGTTCATTCATCTTTGTGCCGCCGAGCTTAACGAACTCGGCCGTCACGCCCTTGTCGCGGCGATTCACCTCTTCAATGAACGCCGGCGGAAACGACCACTCTCGCCCGACCATCAGTCCAACTTTTAGTGTCATGTTCTCCCTCTCTTTAGTGGCTAGCGGTAAGTGGACGGTGGGCAGTCTTCGCCGGCCACTGTCCACACCTAGTCATGCCCACCCATATACGACCGGATCATCTGATGCCACCAGGGCCAGTCGTGGGCCCAGCCGTCCCAGAGTCTCAAAGCATTGCCGATGCCCTTGTTCCACAGCGCGGCCGACATCTTCTCGCTACTGGGGCGCAGACCGTCGTCGCGGCCGACGACGAGGATAATGTCCTGCCGCCGCAGCAACTCCAGCCGTCTCCAGTCATTCTCCCCGCCGATATAGTCGATGGGACTGTTGAAGTAGATGTTCTCATCGTAATGGCCGTCTGTCCAGCGGCTGACTTCGTAGATGCCGCTGAGGCCGATAGCCCGGCCGACGAGATCAGGGTGGCGCAGGGCGAAGTTGAGCGCATGATAGGCCCCGAAACTGGCCCCGACGGTGATCATGAAGGGGTTGCCGTTTTTCTGACGCGACAGGGGTAACACCTCATTGGCCAGGTAGTTATCATACTCGATATTGCGCCAGGCGCGCGCGCCGGGGTGTTTCCAGCGCGCATACCAGCTCTCGCTGTCGACACTATCGACGCAGTAGGCTTGCAGATGGCCGTTGTCGATCATATCGCCCAGCGTGTTGAACATGCCTCTGTCTTCCCACTCGTAGTAGCGGCCCATCGACGTCGGAAAGACGAGTAAGCGCGCCCCGGCGTGACCAATGATCAACAACTCCATATCCCGCCCTAGTGACGGACTATACCAGCGATGATGTTCACGATGCATCAGCTTGTGTTTCCCTTTCCTGTGTGGTCTCGTTCGACGCTTTGCGGTTCAGTCTCAGCGATAGCGAGGAATTCTAACATAGGTATTATCGGAAGGCATAGCCAATAACGCAGCGACTTTGCATTTGGGTCACACGAAACCCGGCTCATATCTGTGTGTTATACTACCTGATGATGAGCTACGACGCTGACGGTTCACTTGCCTCCGATAATCGCCGGGTTTCTGCCGGCGGCCGCCGGGTCGTCGTGACGGGCCTGGGCACACTCAACCCCCTTGGCCAGGACACGGCGAGTACCTGGGCCGCCGTCTGCGCCGGGCAATCGGGCATTGGTCCCATCACCCTCTTCGATGCCGCCGACTACGAGACGCGCATCGCCGGCGAGGTGAAGGATTTCGACCCGGTCGCCCGCTTCGGCCGCAAGGAAGCGCGCCGTATGGCCCGCCTGACGCAATTGGCGCTGGCCGCCACGGAAGAAGCCCTGGTCGATGCTGGCTTGAAGGACAATGCCGGCGTGCGCCGGCGCACGGGTGTCATCGTCGGCAGCGGCATGGGTGCGCTCGACCCCATCCACGAGGCGGCCGATACACTGCGCGACCGCGGGCCCAGCCGCGTCAGCCCCTTCTTCGTGCCCATGATGCTGGCCGACACGCCCGCCGCCCTCATCTCCATCACCCACGGCCTGACCGGGCCTAATCTGGCGCTCTACACCGCCTGCGCCACAGGCAATAATGCCCTGGGCGAGGCAGCGGCCATGATTCGACGCGGCGCGGCCGACGTGATGATTGCCGGCGGCACAGAGGCCTGCATCCTGCCGTTGGCAATGGCCGGATTTAATTCGATGGGCGCCTTGAGCACCCGCAACGACGAGCCGGCCCGCGCCTCGCGGCCGTTCGACGCCGGACGCGACGGATTTGTCGTCAGCGAGGGCGCAGCCGTGCTGGTGCTGGAGGAACGGGAACATGCCCTGGCTCGTGGCGCGACCCTCCACGGCGAGTTGCTCGGCTATGGGGCCAGCGCCGATGCCTACCACATCACGATGCCCGGCGAGGCCGGCGAGGGCGCGGCCGAAGCCATGCGCGCTGCCCTGGTCGATGGGGGACTGACCCCGGCCGACGTCGATTACATCAACGCCCACGGCACATCGACGCCGCTCAACGACCGGGCCGAGACGGCAGCCATCAAACGGCTTTTCGGCAAGCGCGCTTATGAGATCCCGGTCAGCTCCACCAAATCGATGACCGGCCATCTATTGGGGGCGGCCAGCGCGTTGGAGGCCATTTTCTGCCTGCTGGCCCTGCGCGACGAACTGGTTCCCGCGACCCTCAACTATGAACAGCCCGACCCGGCTTGCGACCTGGATTACGTGCCCAACGCCAGTCGCCCGGCGGCACTGCACGTGGTGATGTCCAATTCATTCGGTTTGGGCGGCCACAACGCTACGATTCTGCTGGGAAAGTAATAGCTGGAGCAGACTGGAGCTTTCCTTGTGATGGGCCTGTAGCGCCGGGCAATCCTGGGGCGATGATCGTTGCTAAAAGGTCATGTCTCTAGCCTGTTATGGATCGTCATCCCACAAAAATTCAAGTAAAATCAAATGATTCAAGGGGTACATCATCATGAGACTCGGAAAAGATTTAATCAACAAACCCATTTACTCCATCGACGAGGGCAAGCTGCTGGGCAAGGTGCAGGACCTTTACCTCGACTCTGCTTTTGAGGTCGTGCTCGGCCTATACGTGGGCTCACAAGGACTCGTACGGCGCAAGTCGGAACTTATCCGGGCCGGGGACGTCGTCGTCCTGGGGGATGACGCCGTTCTGGTGCGCGCCGGCGACGTCATCACCGACGACAGCGTCTTGTCGGAAGCCAAGAACTGGATGCGCCGCGAAAAGCTGATCGGCCGCGAGGCCGATACTCCCGGCGGCACACGACTGGGCATGGTCGGTGACGTCATCGTCGACAGAGCCGGCCGCATTTCCGGCTTCGCGCTGTCCAAGGCTTACGTCGAGGGGCCGCTGGCCGAGAAGCGGGTCATCAGCCGCACTGTCATCACCGATACCGGCCAGGAAGACGGCCGCATGACCGTCGATCTGGCCAAGCTTGAAGCATCCTTGATGGACATTGAAGCGGTTCCGCTGGCCGTGGAGACGGTTGGAGATATTCCCGTTACCAAGGTGGGAATGTCCGACCTGCCCGCCGATTCTGACGACTCACAGACTCAGGCGTAAGACTTCAATCCCATTTTGGCCAACGGCACGGCCGGGATCTGGAGTCTGTTATGCACTTCGACCTTGAGCCCGTTAGCATCGAGGAATGACAAGAAACCGGTAGCATACCTTGCGTATACGAAAAGGAGTGAAGATGAGCGATCTTGCAGCGCACATCGCCCAAACTCGCCTGATCGATACCCATGAGCACCTCGCCAGCGAGCAGGAATATGTGGAGGCGGGACCTGACCTGCTTCAGGACCTGTTCGATAACTATGTCCAGGCGGATCTACGGGTGGCGGGGGCAAGCGAGGATGCAGTGCGGGGCCTGCTCGACGCATCGAACCCCGACCTCGCCGGCCGGCTCGCCGGCGTGCGCGACGCCTGGCAGCGATGCCGTCACACCGGCTACGGCGAAGCCGTGCGGCTCCTCGCCCGCCAGATCTACGACATCGAGGAGATCGCCGAACTCACGCCCGCACACCTGGAGGCGGCGCAAGCTCGCAACCGAGAGCTGCGGCGGCCTGGCGAGCGGCTGCGTCTGCTCCGCGACGTCGCCAACCTTGACCATGTGCAGGTCGACAATTACCTCTGGGAGTGCCCGCCGGATGCCTCCGGCCCCGACTTCTTCCTTTACGATCTGTCGTGGTCCAGCTTCTGCCGGGGCAAGCCCGATGCGCCTGCGATCTACGATGCGGTCGGCATAGCAGTCGAGGGAATCGACAGTCTGCGCCGCGCGATCGAGGCGCTGTTTGCAACGCACGGGCCGCTCGCGATCGCCGTCAAGTCACAGCACGCCTACGAACGCACCCTACTGTGGGAGGAGCGCGCTGACGCCGATGCCGAGCATGCGCTCCTGCGGCACCTCGGTGGGCAGGAACTGAGCGAGGCTGAGCGGCTCTGCCTGGGCGACTGGTGTATGGCCCGTGGCGTCGAGCAGGCCATCGCCCATAACCTGCCGTTTAAGATCCACACCGGCTACTATGCTGGCACAGGCCGGATGCCGATCGAGCGCATTCGTCCAGGACATCTGTGCGCGCTGCTGATGCGCTATCCAAAGGCGCGCTTTGTGCTGATGCACAACGCATACCCGTACAGCGACGAGCTGATCGCCATCGCCAAGCACTACCCCAACGCTTACATCGACATGTGCTGGGCCTGGAGCATCGATCCTTATAGCGCCTGCGATACGTTACGGCGAACGATCCACGCCGTGCCGTCGAACAAAGTCTTTGCGTTCGGCGGGGACGCCTCGTGGCCGTCGGCGAGTGTCGCCTACGCAGCCCAGGCCCGCACGTGGCTTTCCCGGGCGCTGGAGGCAGAAGTCAACGATGGGCTGCTGAACGAGCGCGAGGCGATCGCCTACGCAACGCGCCTGATGCGCGAGAACCAGCTCGACTGCTTCGACGTGGCCGGGCGTCGGGCGGCATTGCTTGCTGTGTATGGAGCGGGACAGGAGGCTCATGCAGCTAAAAGTGCATGACAGGCTCTAAAAATCCACAGATTGCTCAGATTAAGGAGTCACCTCAAATCTGCGTAATCGGTAGATTCTCTGTTCTTAATAGGTAACGTTGACCACTGTGCCGACGGGGGCCCAGTTGAATAACCAGCCCGCGTCGGGGGTGCTCACGTTGACACAGCCGTGGCTCATTGGCGTGCCGAAACTGCTATGCCAGTAGGTGCCGTGGATGGCGTAATCCTCGAAGAAATACATGACGTAGGGCACGTCGGGCAGAAAGTAATCATATCCCAACAGATAGCCGTTCATCGTTTGGCTCTCGTACTTCATATACGTGCGATACTCGCCGGTCACGGTCGGCCATTGTGGCAGGCCGCTGGAAACCAGTGTCTCGAACACCGGCGTGTCGCCCTCATAGGCCACAAGCGTTTGCGTGCTCAGATTGACGGCGATCCAGCGCTCGCCGTCGCCGACGTCGGACGGCCGCGCCGAGGGCGCGCCGACGGATAGCGGGATAGGCTCCGGCGTGGGGCTGGGTTCGGGCGGCGGACTGGGGGTCATCGTCGGGGCCAACGTCGGCGTTAGTTGCGAGGTTGGCGTCCACGTCGGCAACGGGCCGCCGCCCGGCGCTACCCCCTTGGTCGGGAACACCGGCGGGCTTGTGGGCGAAGGAAGTACGATCTGTGCCGGCTCATCGGTTGGTAAGACCGGAGGAGGCGCGTCGGCGACTACGGCCGCCGTCGGCACGGCAATCATTCCCGCGCCGGTCAGGGTCGACACGCGCGCAACCACATCGTTCAGAAAAGTCCGGCCGTTGGGATGGATCGTGATCGCCGCCAACGCCACTACCAGCAGCAGCGCGCCGATGAGCATTCCCCGGCGCATGAGCCGGCCGGGGGTCGCCGCCGCTTTCGGACGGGGCTGTGGAGCGAGCGTGGCTGGGGTTGGGACAACGGGGGATGGGCGTGCGGTCGCCGCGGCCGGTTGTTGCCGCGCCGCTTCGTCCAGCCGGTGGGCCTGGGCCAGATAGGCTCGCCGCTCGCGCGGCGACTCGGCTACCCCGGCCAACAAGAGCCACGGCCGCGAGTCAGTCGGGGCCTGGCGGGCGGCACGGCGCAGCATCGTACGGGCCGCCTCGGGGCGATCGGTCTCGATGGCCCGGCGGGCTTCGGTAATCAATGGATCGATAGAGGGAGTTGGATTCATCATGCGTCACAAGAGTGGCGGTGCCTGATGTCGCCGGTACAAACTAGCCTCCGCCCGGGGGAAGGGCGAGCTGCGGCGCGTAGGAGACGCCGCTCCGAACCTGATCGAGAAAACACCATATACCGTCGGTGATGCCGCCGGCCACCCGGTCGGGCTGGTCGGCCAGCAGCGACCGATCCAGATTCATAAAGCCAATTTCGATGATAATGGCCGGCACACCGGACGAGATACGGCGAAATGCCTGGTAATCGGCCATGTCGAGGGTGATGGTGTTGGCATGGTAGCTCAACTCGGTGGCCCGTCGATAGGCGTCTTCTACGCAAATGGACAACGAGGACGAATCCGTAAAAGCCGAGCCGGCGATCTTGAATCCAGTGGCCAAATCGTTGATGTAGTCGCAAGAATCGGCATGCACGGAAATGAGCGCCGTGGCGACATAGCCGTCGAGCCGCGGGTCGAATTCGGTCAGCAAGTCGGCGGCGATGCCCCGCGACTGCAAGGCCGACACCACACGCACGGCGACATTCTCGTTGACTTTGGCCTCGGTCAGCCCATCGGCGCAGACGGCTCCGGAGTCATTGCCTTTGTGGCCGGCGATGACGCCGACACGAACGGGGCCAGGGCTTTGGGTCAACCGCTGAAGGACGGGTCGGGGGGGAACGGGTTTGACGAAGGGCGCGGAGAGCGCGCCGGCCGAACTGCCGGCGGCCACCACCTCAGCCACACCGCTGGCCGGGCTGAAGTAAAAATAGACTCCCAGCATCGCCGCCCCGGCCAACGCCAGAAAGGCGAGCAAGGACAAATTGCGGCGGATGAACCGCATCACGGGCCGATCGGGTTGTTCATCTTCATATGCCGCGCGCATTATGTCTATATTCTACACGATCCGGGCGGGAGGATACAATTACCAACCTGAAATTAAGAATCAGGAGTGAAGAAGGGCGACTTACAGTTGGCATTATAGAGCAAACTGTAGTCGGATTGGCTCAATGCGGCCGCTATTCGTCGCCGCCGGAGGGGGCAGCCGGGATGAAGGTCTGATAGACAAACGGCGAGAAGACTATCGTCCTGTCGCTGAGCGCGTCGTCCTGGCGGCCGCCAACGGCGTAGATGCGCGTTTCCACGTGGGTTACGCCCGGTTCCGTCCACTCGGCCACGCCGGGCGGCATGGTCAGCACGGTCCAGGTGCGACTGTTGGGGTCATAGACCTCGCTGTGGGCGGCGGCCGGATCGCCGGCCGTCGTGCCGCCGATGATGTAGAGCTTGTTTAGCAACACCGTTGCCCCCGCCCCGGCGCGCGGCTGCAGCATCGGCGGGCATTCGTCCCAGGCGTCGGCCGCCGAATCGTAAGCGGCGCACGTGTTGGTCGGCCCGGATTCATTAACGCCGCCTACCACGTAGAGCCGGCCGAGCAGCGCTCCCCCGGCCGCGTCGGTCAGCGGCTCGGGCAGCGGCGCGATCGGCCGCCAGCTATCCGCGGCGGGGTCATAGATAAAGGCCGTTGCCAGCGGGCCGTCTTCGTCCCGACCCCCGAAAACGTACAGAAAGCCCCCGTCCGCTATCGCCAGCGCGCCGGCCACCGGCTGCGGCAAGGGTGCGCTTCGACGCCATGCATCCTGGGACGGGCTATAGGCCTCGACGATGGCCGTGGGACGGCCGTCTGCCAGCATCCCACCGGGCACATAGATCTCGCCGAACAAATCGGCCGCCGTGGCCGCCGTTACGGGAGTGGGCTTGGCCGCCGCACGTCGCCAGGTGCGGTCGACCGTGTTGAAAATACGTGCATCGCCGGTGACGCCTGATGCCGTCTCGCCGCCAAAAATGTAGACTTCCAGCCCGACGGCGGCCGCGGCCCGCCCGGCGCGGGCCTCCGGCAACGGCCGGCTGCTCAGCCAGCGCGACTCGCCCAGTTCGACCTCGGCGAATGGCTCCTCGGCGGCGGTGAAAAGGTTGCCGCTTTGCCACTCGACAAACAGAAATGCACCCACGACCAGGATTACCAGCGCCAGCAGGGCCAGGCTCAGATTACGCCAGCGATGGGAGACAACGGCCGGTAATGGGCGTTCGGCCGCGCTCCGCTCCTGTTCCAAAATCGCCGGGCCGGTCGCTTCCGGCTCCTGATCATCGGCCGGCATGGGCGACGTCGTGATGACCAATGGCGAGTCAAGGTCCGAAGTGTGTTGACCGTTGTCGGCCATCTCTACGTTCAACACACCTTGCTGAATCGCCACGGTTGTGGCTTCCGTTCGGGTCGAGACGGCCAGCTTGATGAAGATATTGCGCAGATGGGTCTTGACCGTGTAAGGGCTGATGGACAGCCCGTCGGCGATGGCCTTATTCGATTGCCCGGCCGCCAGTCGCTGCAACACGTCCAGCTCGCGGTCGCTCAGCGGTTCACCTCGTTCGGCCATTGGCCTAGCCTCCCGGCCCCGCCGGAGACGTGCCGGTGATGGGCGCTGTGCCGGTCAACGGAAGCGTGCCGGTGATAGGCACAGGCGTGGCCGAAGCACAACCCTCGCGAGCGGCGTTCAGTTTGCCCCCCAGCCTTTCGCTCGGTCGCCTGTTCCACGCCTCCTGATAGATCGACACGGCCGGGCAGTAATCGAACAAATAAGCCAGTTGGTCACCATGACCCTCCAGGGCCTCATCCAGGCGATCACAGGCTCCCTTGAAGAAAGGCGCGGCGGCGCACAGATCGCGCCAATATTCGGCGGCGATCTCCCAGTTGACGCCGGAGTAGGCCACGCCCTGAAAATAAAGGTCAGCCCACACGCGATAGTCGAGCGCTTCCTGGGGCAAATTTCCCAGTTGTTCGGCCTGGGAGAAGTAGTTCAGCCCCAGTTCGATCTTGTCGCTGTTGACGTACTGCAATCCCAGAGCGACGTAGGTGTCATAGAGTAACTGGTCGGTTTCGGCCCGTTGATAGTCGGGGTGCTTCTGCCGAAAGGGCAGCAGCGCGGAGAGTGCGTCCTCCCATTGCTCGGTTGCGGCCAACCGGCGGATGACCCTCAACTCGGGCAAGGCATCCTCGTCCGTAAGCTGCTCGGCCGTATTGGGTTCCTCGACCGGTTCGGCCGGCGGGTCTGTCGGTGCGGCGGTCGGCGCGGCGGCCGTCGCGGCGATCTGCTCGCGCAACGCCAACGCTTCCGAATTATTGGGGTCCTGGGCCAGCACCCACTCCAGGCGCGTCAAGGCCAGGTTATCGCTGCCCTCGGCCAGGTCGTCGCGGGCCAACTCGACCTGGCGGCCGATCTGCGTGGCGCGCGACGTCGTCTCCTGTTCCACGCGCTCGGCCTGGCCGCTCTCGATGGCGAAATAGGCCACCAGTAGATAGGTCGCCACGACGACGGAGAAGATGATCAGCGCCAACCCGAAGAGGCGCACGCTCATTCGAGGGCGGCGCTCATCGTTGCCAGAGCGTTCAATTGTCGGTAATTCGCCGGTTTCTTCGACCGGCGTCGTCGGTTCAGTCATGACATTCATCTATTTACGGATTCACGATGGATGGCCCCGCATCGTTCCGTCGAGTCGCACTCGGGCATTATTGGCGTTCTATTGTCATTCACCAGAAAACAGCTGGCGATAGACGTCGACCGTCTCGGCAGCGATTTGCGCCTGAGTGTAGCGTTCCAGAACCCGGCGCCGACCATGCCGGCCCAATTCCTGGCGCAGCGCGTCGTCTTGCATCAATTGTAGCAGCCCATTGCGAAGGGCGTCTATATCCTCTTCGCTAACAATAAGGCCCGCGTCACCGATGACGTGGGGAATCTCCCCCGAACGCGAGCCGATCACCGGCACGCCACAGGCCATCGCCTCGACGAGGACGCGGCCGAACTGCTCTTTCCAGTTGGGCAAGGTGCGCGATGTGAGCACCAGTGCGTCCAGATTGCCCAGATACGCCGGCAACTGGTCCGACGGCAGCGGGCCGTCGAAGTGGACACGGCCGGCAATGCCCAGATCGGCGGCCAATTGTCGCAGTCCGGGCAGGGCCGGGCCATCCCCGGCGATGTGGAGCCGCCACACGCCGGGCAGCTCGGCCGCCGCCCGCAGCAGTAAATCCACCCCCTTCTCCGGCACCAGCCGCCGGTTGGCCGAGCCGATGATGAAGGTTCGGCCGGGGTCGCGCGGGGGCGGCGGGGAGAACATCTCCGGATCAACCCCAAACTGCGGGATGACGCGGTGGGGCCCGCGGTAGCCTTTCGCTTGCCACACGCGCACCGCTTCCTGATTGCCCATAATGGCGTAATCGATGCCGTCGAGCACCTGCCGCTCGAGCCAATTGAACGGCGGCGGATAGCGTCGCTCCAGATTCTGCCAGGAGAAGAATAGCGTTTTGGCCCCGACCTTTTTCGCCTGCCGCATGGCCAGCCACGTCGCCAGGTTATACGGTTCCTCGTCGATGTGGACGATGTCGGGACGGAAGCGGGCCAGCCGTTTCGGCAGGTCGGGAAAATAATAGGTATGGTAGCGGCCGTTGAAGCGTATGGGGGCTACCAGCAGCTCATAGCCCTGGGTATGGCGGCGCTCCAGCAGCGTACGGCCGCTGGGGTCGTCCCAACTGGGGGGCACGACAGCGACCAGTTCGACGTCGGGCAGTCGGGCGATGGCCTCCAGCTTGGTCTGGTAGGTGCCCACGAGCAGAGCCTTGGAGAGCATGAGTACGCGCATAGGTTTTGGTTACCGGATACTCCTGGTGGAGCCACTCCGTGAACGTCGTTGGGCGCAACTCCGCATTTGTAAAAGCGATGTTTCTTCTCTCCGCCAATAGTTCGCCCGTTCACTGAAAATCCACATTCGCCACATCGCAACATGCCGCCTCAACACGATCTTAACCACTCCGGCCGCCGTACTGCTCCCCCTCATACCCCAACCGCGAGTAGCTCTTGATCAACTCGCGGGTTTTGGACTTCTCGCCTGCCTTCACCGTTACCATCCCGGTCAGGTCTTTCGTCCACCAGCCGATGGCGTTGTTGACCTTCCACTCGGCCGAATGGGCCCCATCGCCAAGTTCGGACCCTAGCGTGCGGTAGCGTTGCAGCCAGTCGGGATTGTCTTCAATCTCCATGCAGACACGGTCGATGATATCGGGCGGATAGGGCGGCGCGAAACTGGCCTGCAGCACCTCCTCGACCAGCAGTCGCACTGGCCAGGTGACCAGCCGCTCGTCGGTCGTGAAATCACCCTTGCTGAAATCGGAGCGCCGGACGGCGGCCAGTTCGTCGTCGAGGATGTTGCGCCAGATTCGTTCCTGCTTGGCGATGTTGAGCACCCGCTCGCGGCCGTCGTCGAAGCGGGCGGTCAGGGTGTCGCCCTCGATAGCGGTCACGGTGTAGTCGCCGTCGCGGGTTCGATAGCGGCCGTTGATCTGAAAGGGGTGATTCATGTTCGTTGCTTCTCCTTTGAATACTGCCACAGTGCCCGGTCGTGTGTCGGCACGGACGCGCCCGCCTCGGCCGCCGCCCTGAATAACCCACCTTTAAGGCTCATACCGAACCATATCCAGATCCACCCCCAGGCGCTGAATTTCGAACCCGGGCATCCGGCGCAACTGACCGGTGGTGATGGTGAATCGAAAGGGGAACAGCATCGGTAAGCGGATGAGATCGGCGAAAGGGACGGAGCGGTCCGGCTCGGCGCTCAGAACGCAGCCCAGCAGCCACGCCTCCAGCTCGGCCGATTCGGTCACGAGGCAGCGATAGACCGGCGCGTAGTCGTTGCGGCGGCTAGCGGGCAATAGCAGACCCCAATCCTGCAGCGAAGCCATGACCCGCTGCGCCGCCCGCTCCAGCGAGCCCAGCGCGCCCAGGTAAGCCGTCAATCGCTCGACGACCATCCGGCGCGTGATCGTCTCCTCAGTACGCGCCAGCTGCCCAATGACCCCAGTGCAGTGGCGGAAAAACGGATAGGTCAGCGACGTCAGCCCGTAATGGAGCCACAAGCGGTCGGCCGGGACCTGGCTTGTCTGGGCGATTGCCAGGGACTGCTCGTAGAGGTCGGGAGCCAGCCCTCGGCTCTTGAACCAGATCGCCACCAGGATGTCGATCGACTTGCGGACGGCCTCGCCCCCCTGGCGATCGGCGGCTACGACCGGCTCCAGGCGCTCGCGCAATTCCCTGGCGTCGGCCACCTCCGGCGCATAGGCCGCGGCCGCGTCCAGCCAGTCAAGCTTGATATTGCGGATAAATCCCACTCCTTTGTCCATAGCGGCCATTATCCACCGATTTGGCTCAATGCGCAGCCGGCATTCATTACGAATTAGGAATTACGAATTAGTAACAAGGGGTTCGTCATTTGTCATTCGTAATTAATACGAAGGGCACCACGACCTCATCCAGCGTCAAGCCCCCGTGGGTCACGACGCGAGAATATTCGGGCGCAAAGGCGACGCGGCCGGCGGCGTTGCTGATGATGATTTTGGCGAATTCGGCCGGGCGGCGGCCGCTGACCAGCGCCTGGCGCGAGACGGCGGTGGCGGTCGGGATCTGGGCCAGCAGCGGGCCGCGCTGGGTCATCGCCCAGTCCGGCCGCCGCGCCGCCCACGCCTCGCGGACGCGCCCCCAGTCGGCCAGCGACAGGCCGTCGAGGACCAACAGCGCGACCCGGCCGCCGGGCCCCGCCTGCCGCCGGTCATAGGCCAACTGGTGCGGCGCGTGATGGACGTGGTGCGGCCGAGGCAGCTTTTGCCCGGCCAGCGGGTGCCCAGCAGGCGTCGGGTTTGTCGCCGGCTCAACCCCAACACCCGGGCTGCTTCCTGCCCGGCGAATCGCCCGCCTAGCGCTTCGTTGAGTACCATCAATCGCTTCTGTTCTTTCTTATTCAATGTCACTTTGTCCATTAGGATGACATTTTCGCTTTTCCCTTACACGGTGTCAGATTCCCTGAACAATAACATTTGGGGGCGTTCCCCCATTGACTCATGAAGTCCTCATATCATACAATGGCAGTGTACTATTGATTGGTTTCTCCATCGTGTCTTTGACGAAATGGTGCATCATTTCCTGAGCAACCGATCAAGTTCCTGTCTTGGGTTGTCGCCCAAGAGCCGCTTAGAGGCTCACGGTTAAGTGATTGTCTGCCTGTCACGTTCCAGTCGTGAGGTGGCGTTGGGCGAAGGGTGGTCGTGGCTTGAGGTGGGGTCCCGAGAAAAAATGGACGCGCTGGTCGGATGGGGCGTCCGCTCGGTCGAATGGGTAGCCACCAAGCAAATCGCTTGCGCCGGCGGGCGCTTTTGTGAGCCTAATATCTGCCTGAATCGTGTAAACCCGAAACAGAAAATGTATCGAAAAACAGGCTGAATATAGACAGGAGGGGGCAGCATGAAACGTAAATTCGTAGCCGCTATTTTTACAGGCTTTGTGCTTCTTGCAGTGAATATTTTGGTGGCGGGTGCACGTCCCAAATTACTGGATACCGCTACACCTGCAGCCCAGCAAGCGACAACAATTGGACAAGCGGCGCAAAAGACTGACAAGTTCCTATCGGGTCCTGGAATCTATCTCGATCCTAGATATGGCTATCAACTAGAGCTTCCACCGGGTTGGCTTATTTATCCCACCGACCCCGGTGCCCTCATCGGTACCGCTCTACTGTGCAATTACGACCCCCAGGAAATCGAGGACAGGCAATTAAAGCATCCCGAAGATGCATTATGCCTCCAACTTGGCGTTGGAGCGCTAGCCGATAATGAGACGTTTGAGCACTGGTTGCTTACTCGCCGCGCTTTCGAAATGAGCGAGAAATACTCAGGAGGGCGCCCGGCGCGAACTTCGCCCATATCACGTATAAGTTTGGGAGCCAATGAAGGAGGTGCGTTCTTATTACGTACTGTTGAAGAGACAGACGTACTTGAAATCAATTTCCCAAGCGGGCGCTATGTTTTAAGTATCGCTATAGGACCTACCAATTCACCTGCCCTCCCCGAGGCCCTGGGAATTGTTGAGGCGCTCCAGATGATGCCGCCAGGAGAAGATCTAAAAGCTCCGCCTATGACATATGAGCCGGGGGAATTGCCGATCGAGAGTTTAGGTCCGGACGCTTTGGGGCCGGGGTTTTTAGTGACTTTCGAATTGCTTACAGAATGGCAAGCTTTCATAGAAGCATCCAGAGTGGATATGGAACCAAATAGTTCCTCGTCTTCATCCTGTTCAGGAGCAGGCCGTTTCGATATGGGAGAAGCTCCAACATCTCCAATTTCGCTTTGGGTTCCGTTCAGGAATGGAGAGACATGGATCGTCGGAGGAAGCGGATCGTTTTATGGAAATTACGCACATGGTAATTGTCAAAACGATTACTACGCAACGGATTGGAACCGCGCCGATGATTACAATGCGGAAGTGCTTCCGGCGGCGCCTGGAGATCTTACATATGCTACATCCCCTTGTCTTTCCACAGCGCTTGGCTGTTACGTCCAGGTAACGCATGCGAATGATATCAAGACCACTTATGGCCACCTTTCACAAATTTACCAAAACTCCGGAAAAGCCGAATTAGGGAAGAGGATAGGTGCGGTTGGAAGCACGGGCTGCATTGCCAACGATCCTCCTTGTAGCCCTCATCTTCACTTGGGATTTCATAAACTAGCCGACGGCATTTATTCTTCTCGCTGCAACAGCGGCATAAATGGAGGCAAGTGTCCCAATGGCGAATCCCCACGATCGCCGCAAACACCACGTCCAAGCCCCATCAATACCTCGAGCGGCTCTAGCGCTTTAAAGGACGGCGATAGCTATACCAGCAATAATACTTCCGGTAGCGATCCTGGCTCCAACTGCCCCAACGTTTCCTACAACGGCGTCATCCTCTACCGGGATAAGGATTGCCGCGGTGGCGAGAAGTCGTTCGATAATGTAACCGGTTGGGTCAACTTGCCGGATTTCAATGACGACGCCTCGTCCATCTACGTCAAAAGCGGCTGGTCGGCGCGGGTCTACGAACACGCATCTTATGACCAGGGCGGCGGCAGACATCGCTGCATCAACGGCTCCATGTGGGACCTGACCAAGGACTACTACCCCGACAGCAGCACCAAGATCGACGGAACAATATCCTCTGTGCAGGTGTTCAAGAATGGCTCTTGCTCATCTGACCCACCCTCTTCGTGCCCCGACGGCCAATTCAAGGCCGAGTACTACGACGGCCGATCGTTCAACAACCTGGTCTTCGCTCGCTGCGAGAACAGCATTAACTACGACTGGGGCGGCGGCGGGCCGGGCAATGGCCTGGGCAACGACGAATTCAGCGTCCGCTGGACCGGTCGCTTCGGCTTCGACGGCGGCACCAAGCGCTTTATCGCCCGCGCCGATGACGGCATCAAGGTCTACCTCGACGGCACCACCATTATCGACGGCTGGAAAGACCAGGCGCCGACCTCGTATACCAACGAGCGCACGCCCAGCGCCGGCACCCATGAGGTGAAGGTCGAGTATTACGAGAAAGGCGGCGGCGCGGTAGCTCAGTTCCGCTGGGAAAATGTCGCCACGTCAATCTCGTGCCCTGACGGCCAATTCAAGGCCGAATATTTCAACGGGCGCACGCTCAGCGGAGGCCCGATCTACGCGCGTTGCGAGGACAGGGTCAACTACGACTGGGGCGGCGGCGGGCCGGGCAACGGCGTGCCGAACGACAACTTCTCCGTTCGATGGACCGGCAGGTTCAACTTCGACGGCGGCACCAAGCGCTTCATCGCTCGCGCCGACGACGGTATCCGCGTCTACCTCGATGGTTCCCTTATCATCAACGAGTGGCGCGACCAGGGGGCAACCGAGTATCGCGCCGAGCGCACTCCAAGCGCGGGCACGCGCGAAGTGAAAGTTGAATACTACGAAAACGGGGGCGGCGCGGTAGCCCAGGTTCGCTGGGAAAACGTGGCCACGAATATTACGTGCCCCGACGGCCAGTTCAAGGCTGAGTATTACAATGCTTCCAGCAGCAGCGCCGTCTACGCACGCTGCGAGAACAGCATTAACTACGACTGGGGCGGCGGCGGGCCGGGCAATGGCGTAAATAACGACAACTTCGCCGTTCGTTGGACCGGTCGCTTCGGCTTCGACGGCGGCACCAAGCGCTTCATCGCTCGCGCCGACGACGGCATCAAGGTCTACCTCGACGGCACCATCATCATCGACGGCTGGAAAGACCAGGCGCCGACCTCGTATACCAACGAGCGCACGCCCAGCGCCGGCACCCATGAGGTGAAGGTCGAGTATTACGAGAAAGGCGGCGGCGCGGTGGCCCAATTCCGCTGGGAAAATGTCGCCACGTCGATCTCGTGCCCCAATCAGTATAAGGCCGAGTATTGGTCTAACCGCTACATGTCGGGCAACCCGGTGCTCGTACGTTGCGAGAACTGGCCGCTCAACAACGATTGGGGCAACGGCGGGCCGGGCGGCGGTGTTCCCAACGACGGCTTCTCCGCTCGCTGGACCACGCAGGCGGCAATAAATCAGGGAACCTATACCTTCATCGCCCGCGCCGACGACGGCATCAAGGTCTACCTCGACGGCTCGACCATCATCGACGGCTGGAAAGACCAGGGGGCGACCGAATATCGAACAACCCGCAGTTTAAACGGCGGTAATTACACGATCCGGATCGACTATTACGAGAACGGCGGCGGCGCGGTGGCCCAGTTCCGCTGGGAAGCAGCAATCACCTCCGGCGGCAACATGGCCCTGAATCGCCCGGCATACGCCTCATCGCAGGAAAGCAGCACCTATAGCCCGTCCAAAGCCAACGACGGCAGCAACAGCACGCGCTGGTCGTCGATGATCAGCGCAACGCTCGGCGAGGAGATCTGGTTTGCCGATCTGGGCAGTCAACGCTCGTTCAACCGTGTCCGAATTAATTGGGAAGCGGCCTATGCCGCCACCTATCTTGTCGTATGGTCAGACGACGGCGATACATGGTACTGTTTCTGCGACACCGTCTACACACGTGGCAGTTCGGGATGGGCAGAACATAACTTTGATACGCGGACTCGTCGCTATGTAGGGGTGATAATGCTCACTCGCGCGCCAAAAATGAACAATTATTCGTTCTACGAGTTCGAGGTCTATGGCCCCGCGGCGGCCACAAACCCGGCCGGGGCGGAAGGCGCGCCGGTCGAGACAACCGTGCCGGAGATGATCGAGAAGGAGATTGACCTGCCCCCTCAGGATTAACCAGCCATCGATAGACGCTGACGGCCGCCTCGCTTATCGATAAGCGAGGCGGCTTTGGGGTGCCTACGTCTGTTGATATAGTGTCATTGGCTCGCAATTCGAGAGAGTCAATTGCAGTTAGTCAACCTGAGTTCGATATTAAATTAGAGCGGTTGGCAAGAGAGCCAACGACTCATCGCGCACCTTCAATGACAGCTTCTTGGGCTGATGGGTATGGGCATTCAAGCCGACCACCCAGCTAACCAGGAAGTTATCAACCCTGTGGTGACGAGGATAAGCGACCTAAGAGATGTTCTTCAACTGGTCGGTTATCGTCTCAATGAGGGCGCGTTTGCGCACCATGAGCTTGTCAAAGAGCAACAACAAGCGGTTCCTCATGTTCTTACGCAAGCTGGTGACGAGATGCACGCCCTGAGCCAGCAGTTCAAACAGCAAGGCGGCGCTCCCCCCGGCCGGATGCGAAGGCGCCATTCGTCGCCAGCGTCTCCGTCCCAGCGGGCCAGCGCGGATGGCGCGGCGAACGATTCGGGCAGCCGGCGTTCCTGGGCGCGGCGGGCCATCCCCAGCCAGGCCGATGCCGCCACGCCATCCAGTCCAAGGGCTTTCGCGGCGGTTTCCCATTGATCACGGTGACTCTCATCGAGGAAAGGGACATAGGGATCGTAGGGGCTATTGGCAAGTCGCCAGGCGACAAGAGGCGATGGCCGCAGGCGGCCGCCGGGGTCAAGCCGCAGGAAATCGGCGGCCACGAGCCAGACAAGGTGAAAGGCCAGGTAAGGAGCGAGGGGCAACTGGCAGGGGATGGGCGAAGACCCGACACGGGCCGCCAGCCGGCGGGCATCCTCGGCGCGCAAGATCCGTCCGCGGCGGTGGGGAACTGGGTTACAATAGGCGAAGTAGGCGAGGCAGAGCGTCAGGGTTGTCGCCACCGGCAACAGAGGCGGTTGGGGTAGATTAGAGGGCGGAAAGACCGGGGAGGCAGGCTGGAGAGCGACCATGCGCGGACTGTAACAGAGGGTGAGCCGGGCCACAAACGGGGGCATTTGGGTGACATTCGGCGTATGACCCTCGAAAATGGCGAGCGATGGCGATTGAGGGCGATCGAGCGCGAAAAGAGGGGGTGAAAGTGCTTGAAATGTGATGAGAGAGATTAAAATGGTGCGGAAATTGAACTATCGGCCGCGACCCTCGAAAAACGTTAAAATGGTGATCAAGCGGGCGCGAATGAGCGCGAACGGCGGCGAACGAGCGCGAAATTGGGGGGTGTGGATAAGTAGTGTCCGAATGGTCGGCCGACCCTAAGAGGGATTAAGACTCATTGCCGACGCCCTTAACTTTTCCCAACTTTTCGTCCGAATGGTCGGCCGACCCTAAGAGGGATTAAGACAGATCTGTGTGAGTCGGAGTTCATCCTTCAGTGACATAGTCCGAATGGTCGGCCGACCCTAAGAGGGATTAAGACGGAAGAAATGACATGGCCGATATCCTCGCCGACAGGGTCCGAATGGTCGGCCGACCCTAAGAGGGATTAAGACCAATCGGGTTTCACCTCCCGCGCCGGGTTATCCCACGTCCGAATGGACGGCCGACCCTAAGAGGGATTAAGTTGATCTTTGTCGGAGTGAAAGCGTTGAGCGAGATGCAAGCCTTATTCGCTTGACCTGCACCTCGTATATAGCTCTTTTTAAGGAATAGAAAGGAGAGGGGATGGCTTCACAATGTCGGCCCCTCTCCTTTTTGTTTGTGGCCAAACCACTCGCGCCGGTCGTGGCGCATGCGCGCCGAGTATGTTATCCTTTCACCGTTAGCTGCCGACGCCGGTTGACCTTACCCCCAGGTATTACGAGCGCCGATGGTCTTAATCGTCACTCAGCATAACGCTGGCCGAGAACGCACCGGGTATATCGGTCAGGTCGCCATCCACAGGTAATCGACTTTGCAACGTCCAACGAGAAGCGGCATACGTAGCTATACTGCCCTCGCCTTGGCAACCTTGCGGAAGTCGCTCACGGCCGGTTTGCGCGGCCCATCCTTCCGGGGATGGGCTTTATTGCTTGTCGTGACGGCCCTGGCCGCCGGGCTGCGCCTCTATCGTCTCGGCCATTGGCCGCCCGGCCTCTATCGAGACGAGGCCTACAATGGTCTCGACGCGCTGGGCGTCCTGGGTGGCGATCGCCCCCTTTTCTTTCCGGCCAATAATGGCCGCGAACCACTCTACATCTATCTGGTCGCACTTTCCATGGCGGTGTTCGGCCCCGGCATCTCGGCCGTGCGATTGCCCGCGGCGCTGGTCGGGATCCTGACGACGCTGCCCACTTACCTGTTGGGCCGCGACTGGTTCGGGCGGGCTGCCGGGCTGGCGGCCGCCTTTCTATGGGCGGTCACCTTCTGGCCGGTCCACCTCGGCCGCATCGGCTTGCGCGTCGGGCTACTGGCTCCACTGCTGGCACTGGCCTTCTGGCTGGGCACGCAAGCCTATCGCCGCCAGCGAGCCGGCTTGTGGCTGGCCGCCGGTGTCGTCTATGGTCTGACCTTCTATACCTATCTGGCCGCCCGCTTCACACCGCTGATCCTTGTCCTGTTCGCCGTCTATCTCGTCGCCACCGGCCGGCGCGCTACATTATGGAATAACGGCCGCCTGCTGTGGTTTGCCGCCGGCGCTGCGGTCGTCGTCGCCCCGCTGGGGCTCTTGATGCTTGGCGATCCCGCACTCATCCTGGGCCGGGCGGGGCAAGTCTCTATCTTCAGCCCGGCGATCAGCGGCGGCGATCCGGCCGGCGCGCTGGTGGAGAATGTCGGCCGTGCCCTGGGCATGTACCTGTGGCGCGGCGACGACATCCTGCGCCACAACACCTGGCTCAACTTCGAAGCGGCCGTGCCCACCGGCCGGCCTGTCTTCGATTGGCTGATGGTCGCGCCGTTTTTGGCCGGGCTGGCCTGGTGCCTGGGCCACTGGCGACGGCCGGCGGCGGCCCTGCTGCTGATCTGGCAACTGGTCATGCTCGGTCCGACGATCCTGGCCGAGGACGCGCCCCATTTCCTGCGGGCGGCCGGGGTGTTGCCAGGGGCCGTCTTCTTCCCGGCCATTGGGCTGGCGCTATTGTGGGAGTGGACGCGCCTGCCTACGGCCATCCGTCGCGCGGCGGTCGTTCTCCTGTTGGGCGGCAGCGCCGTGCTGACCATCGGCCACTACATAGACTATGCGCAACAGCCGGACGTGGGTTACCTGTTCGAGTCGGCGGCGACCGAGTTGGCCCAGCAGGCCGCCGAGGAGGTCGACGCCGGCTGGGCCGTCTACCTCGATCGGCGCTTCCCCGACGGCTGGCCATCCGTACGCTTCCTGCTCGATGATCGCGACGTGACGTTGTTTTCGGCGGAGGATAGCTTGGCCCCTCTGGACGGCCGGTCGGCTGTCTATGTCTGGCCCTATGAGCCGCTCAATGTCACCGGACTCGTAAGGCCGCCGGCGCTGGTCGAGGTCGCCCCCGGCCCGTTGGCGCGCGGCGACCTGGAGCCTGAGCCCTACTCACTCTACTCACGCTATGCCATCTCCCCACGAGCGGCCGGCACCGCACTACTGGGCGATTTCGACAGCCTGGTCGCGCTGATGAACGACACCACAGTCGACTTAACTACCTCCGCCACGTTGTCGATTGCCCTGCGCTGGGAATCTTTATCCACGACCTGGCCCGCCTCCCTGCCTACGCTGTTTATCCACGTTATCGGGCCGGAAGGGACATTGGCCCAGTACGATGGCCCGCTCGGGCAGGGTCTGTGGCCCGTGGCCGGCTGGCAGCCGGGGGTCGTCGTGGGTGAACGCCATGTCCTGTCGATGAACCGAGCTTATGATTACAACACCGATTCGGTGGAAGTTGGGTTATACTGGCCCGACACTGGCGCGCGCTTGCCGGTGCACGATGCCCGCGGCGAGCCGGTCGATGATAAAGTCATCCTGCGCCCGGTTCCTTGAGCGGGTCGGGAGTGGACTGGAATGTCAAGAATCACCTGGTTGCAATGGCTGTTCATAGCCGGCCTGGCGGCGAGTGGCCTGGCCGCCGCGCCGCCGCGACAAGAGGCAACGCCCGCGCCGGCCACGGAAGCTCCTGCTGAGGCAGCGACGGACGCCGCCGCGACTTTTCCTTTCGTGCCGCCCGCCTGGATTTCGCCCACGCCCGACGCGATGGGAGCGATTGTGGTCATCGTTCAGTCTGGTGAGTCGATGTGGGTCATTGCCGCTCGCGCCGGGCTTAGCCTGCCCGAGCTGCTGGCTTATAACAATCTGACCGAGCAATCGATCATCAACCCCGGCGACGCGCTCATCGTGGGTTACGTGACGCCGGAGGTGATCGCCACGCCGGAGGAAACCACGCCCACGCCTGCGCCCCCTCCGCCCACGCTGCGGCCGACAGAGCCACGTCCGGAGGCGGCCGTCTGCCTGACCGCCTTCGACGATCTGAACCGCGATGGCATTCACGATGCGGGCGAACCCCTGCGGCCGGGGGTGGCTTTTACGATCTATAATTCCGAGGCCGTCGTCGCCAATTACATTACCGACGGCCGTTCCGAACCCAAATGCCTGAGCGGCCTGGCTCCGGGCGAGTACCGCGTGACCCGTTCCCTGGCTCCCGGCGAGACATTGACGACCGCGGGCAACTGGACGCTCAACCTGGCCGCCGGAAGCGAGCTGCGCCAAGCCTTTGGCAGCGTCATGGGCCCAACCACGGCCGCCGCCGCGGGCAACGAACAGTCCCCACCGGAGCAGACGGCGACGCCAACGCCGCCCGAGGTTCCCGTTTCTCCACCGGCCGCCGCAGTTGATTCGCCCGGCCTGCGCATTGCCTTTGTGGGCACGCTCTTCCTCGGCGGCTTGCTCTTGTTGGGGGCTGTGCTAATCTTGCTTCTGAGACCCGCGCGGAATCCACTGGCGAGTCCGGCGATCGACAAGAGCGACGACGGCCGCCGCTTCCGCAACATTGATGACCTGGATTAGCCGCCAATGCCGTGAGTTAATCCGCCGGAACAAACATAACCATGAAAAAGACACTCCTCTTCATCCTGATCCTGATGCTCAGCCTGACGTTCTTCCTGACCGGCCACGGCCAGGCAGCTCAGCTCGCCCAAGGCGCGAACTTGTTGCAGAACCCCGGCCTGGAGCCGCCCGGTAGTAACGGCGTGGCCCAAGGTTGGCAACGATGGCATCGGACAACGGCCCGACAAAACGAGGAGTGTCTGGTGGCCTATCACTTCGAGCCGAAATGGAGCGTCGAGGTGAATCCGGCTTTCATCAACAGTGGCTCCGGCTCACAGGCCGTGGGCAACAGTTGGGACACGTGGTCGGGCGGTGTTTTCCAGACCGTGCCGGCCACGCCGGGGACGGTTTACCGCTTCACATTCTTCGGCCGGGGGCGCGGCTCAAACGAACAGGTGCCCGCGCCTTCCGAAACGGGCTTGCAGATCAATATGCGCGCGGGCATTGACCCCAACGGCAGCGGCGTATGGAGCGACAGCGACGTGGTGTGGAGCGGCGCGGGATCGCCCCACGACGTATGGCAGCCTTTCACCGTGGAGGCCACGGCCACCGGCAACCAGATTACGGTCTTCACCGCCGCCGACTGGGGGGTGACCGGTGTCAACCAGTGTCGTGCCCATCTGGACACCTGGTTCGACACGGCCGAACTCGTGGCCCAGACGCCTGCCCCGCCTACCGCTGCCCCCCAACCGACGGCCGCCCCGCCGGTGGCTACCCAGCCGCCCGCGCCCACTGCCGGCGTGCCGACCGAGCCGGCCGCGGCCACGGTCATCGCCACGCTGACCCAGACCGCGCCCACCGAGACGGCCACGCCGGCGGGCACTTCCACCGTCTGCGTCAACGCTTTTCTGGATACCAATGGCAACGGGCTTCACGATCCTGATGAGGGCTACGTTGCCGGGATCACGCTGACCGTGGCCCAGGGCGCCACCATAATCGGGCAAGCGGTATCCACCGGAACGGAAGAGCCAATCTGCTTCGGCGATCTGCCGGCCGGCGCCTATCAGGTGGGCCAGACGCTGCCGGCGGCGCTGGAGATGACAACCCAGGCTAACGCGACAGTCAACGTGAACGAGGGCCAGACGGTGGGGTTGGAGTTCGGCAGCCGCATTCGCGCCACGGCCACGGCCGACACGCAGCCCAATGCGACGGAAACAGCCGATACGGCGGCCACGGCAACGGCCGCCGCCAATAGCGGTAACGACAACACGACGGCCGGCGGCACACCCGGCTGGTTGGTTTACCTGGGCGTCGGCGCGATCTTGGTTGGCGTGGTATTGCTGGGCGTGCTGCTGTTCATGCTCCTGCGGCGGTAGAGACAGTAATAAAATCAGGCGTCCGGATTCTGCTGTAATCTGTGTGGCAAGCTCCAGCCACATCCCCAAGATTAAGTGAGCGGATGATGATCATTGCGATAAATTCGATCTTGGTGTCAAAGAGGGAGGGGGCCTATGCCGCTTCACGAGCTTGCCGGTAAACCCGCGCCGCGAGAGATGCTGGTCAATATCCCGCGACTGGTATCGGATTACTACACCACCCATCCCGACGCGGCCGCCCCCGCCCAACGCGTCGCCTTCGGCACATCGGGCCACCGCGGCACGTCGACCGACGGCAGCTTCAACGAGGATCACATCCTCGCCGTCTGCCAGGCTATCAGCGAGTATCGGGCACAAAAAAGCATTACCGGCCCACTCTATGCCGGAATGGACACCCACGCCCTTTCTGAACCGGCGCTGGTCACGGCCATCGAGGTTTTCGCCGCCAACGGCGTGCGACTCGTCGTCCAGCGCGGCCGGGGCTATACGCCCACGCCGGTCATTTCCCACGCCATCCTGACCTGGAATCGCGGCAAAACGGCCGGCCTGGCCGACGGCGTGGTGATCACCCCTTCCCATAACCCGCCTGAGGACGGCGGCTTCAAATATAATCCGCCGGAGGGCGGCCCGGCCGGCACGGGGACGACCCAATGGATTCAAGATCGCGCCAACGACCTGTTGACCAGCGGGTTGCGCGGCGTCAAGCGCTTGCCGTTGGCTCGCGCGATGGCCGCCGGCACGACTGAGGAACACGACTACATCCGGCCCTACGCGGAGGATCTGGGCGCGGTCATCGATATGGACGCCATCGCCGCGGCCGGTCTGAAGATCGGCGTCGATCCGATGGGCGGCGCGGGTATCGCCTTCTGGCAGCCCATCGCTGAGCGCTACGGCCTCCAACTTGACATCGTCAATCCCAACGTCGATCCGACCTTCGCCTTTATGACCATCGACCACGACGGCAAGATCCGCATGGACTGCTCGTCGCCCTACGCCATGGCGAGCCTCATCCGGCTCAAGGATGACTTTGACGTCGCTTTCGGCAATGACCCCGATTTCGACCGGCACGGCATCGTCACCCGCAGCGCCGGGCTGATGAATCCGAATCACTATTTGTCCGTCGCCATCTGGTATTTGTTTCAAAACCGACCCAACTGGCGAGCCGACGCGGTCGTGGGCAAGACGCTCGTGTCGAGCTCCATGATCGACCGAGTGGCCGCCTCGCTGGGGCGGCGGCTGGCCGAGGTGCCGGTCGGCTTCAAGTATTTCGTCGATGGCCTGCTCAGTGGTGATTACGGCTTCGGCGGCGAGGAGAGCGCCGGAGCGTCCTTCTTAAGACGCGACGGTACGGTGTGGACGACCGACAAGGACGGGTTCATCATGGACTTGCTGGCGGCCGAGATCATGGCCCGCACCGGTCGAGACCCCGGCGAGCATTATCGGGCGCTGGCGGAGCAGTTCGGCGATCCGGTCTACGAGCGGACCGACGCGCCGGTGACGGCCGCGCGCAAGGCCGTGCTGAAAGAGCTGTCGCCGGAATTCGTGCGCGCCGATACGCTGGCCGGCGAGCCGATCCGCGCCAAGCTGACTCGCGCTCCGGCCAACAATGAACCTATCGGCGGGCTGAAAGTCGTGACTGAAAACGGCTGGTTTGCCGCGCGGCCGAGCGGCACCGAGGACATCTATAAGGTCTACGCCGAGAGCTTCAAAGGCCAGGCGCACCTGCGACAAATCCAGGCCGAGGCAGCGACGATCCTCAACGATGCTTTCGACGCAGCGGGGGTCTGAGAGTCCATATTCAGGCACTTTTGGATATTAAGAATTAAACCCGGCCGGGGCACGGATGAAACGGACAGCCGGAAAAGCCAATCCATTTAACCGTCTTGATCTGTGCGAGATCTGTTCTAATTCTTCATCTTCAACAGCGGCGTGGGTGAACATCTACCTCAGGGGACGCAACTAAAGTTGCTTGTAACAAACAACGTCCGGCGGTTCAACAGTGGCCTGAACCGCCTGCTCGGCCGTGACTGGCCCTGGATCGCCGCCGTCCTGGCCGTCGCCTTCATCGCCGTCTGGCCGGCCATGTCGGAGCCGGGGCTGGTGAACACGCGCGGCGGCGGCGACAGTCCGTTTTTGCTGCAACGATTGCACCAGTTGACGGCCGCCCTGAGCGACGGCCAATTCCCCGTTCGCTGGATGCCCGACGCCAACTACGGCTACGGCTATCCCTTCTATAATTTTTATGCGCCACTTTCGATCTATGTCGCCGCGGCTTTCCGCTTTATGGGCTTCAGTTTCGTTCGGGCCGTCCACCTGGCCCAATTGGCCGGGTTTGTCGTGGCCGGGCTGGGGATGTTCTATCTGGGGCGACGCTGGTTGGGCTCGCGCTGGGCCGGATTGCTGGCGGCCGTGGCTTACACCATCGCCCCGTTTCACATGGTCAACGTCTACGTCCGCGGCGACTCGCTGGCCGAGTTTTGGGCGATGGCGTTCTATCCGTGGGTGTTGCTGGCGGCCGAAGCGGTGCTACAGCGGAGGAGCGGCCGGTCGGTCGCGCTGTTCGGCCTGGCCTACGCCGCGCTTATCCTCAGCCACAACATCTCGGCGCTCATTTTTTCGCCGTTTCTGCTGCTCTACTGGGTCGTGCGGTGGGTCTTGGGGGCGACGGACGACGGGCAACAGAGCGCGGCCGACAAGCAGGCATATCGCCAACCAAAGCAATCTGGCCGTCTCCATTTGTCCCCTTCTCTCCATCTTCCCCTGAACTTCCGGCGTCTGTGGCTCATCGTCTGTAGTCTGCTCCTTGGTCTGGCTCTGGCAGCCTGGTTCTTTGTCCCCGCATTGACTGAACAAGGCTTGGCACAGCTCGGCCCGGTCACCGAGGGTTATTTCCACTACATCAATCATTTTCGCGGCATCGAGCTGGTGCAGGCCGCCCTTCTTTTCGACTACAATCCTGACGGCGGCGTAGCGTTTCGACTGGGACTGATGCAGGCCGCCCTAGCGATTGGCGGTCTGAGCGCGCTAATCGTCGCTTACCGACAGCGGACCGTCGGCCGCAAACTATCGGCGGTGACACTCCTTTACCTGTTGCTGGGGGCGTTCATCTCTATTCTGATGATCACCCCACTCTCCCGCCCCTTGTGGGATCATCTGCCCCTGCTGCCCTTTACACAATTCCCCTGGCGATTCCTGTCTGTGGCCTCGTTCTTCCTGGCGCTGTTCACTGGCGGCCTGGTCAAGGTTACCGAAAATCAGGCGACCCGCGCCGCCGTCGCCCTCGGCGGTAGCATCGTCTTGCTGGCTGCCGGACTACTGGGCCTGCGCGTCGATCATCTGATCCTGACCGACGATGACGTGACAGCCGAGCGGCTGGCGCAATACGAGTGGTTCACCGGCAACATCGGGACGACCGTCAGCGCCGAGTATCTGACGCCGGCATCCGAGCCGCGGCCGTGGACGAGCGCCTGGCTCAATGCGGGGGAACGCAACCGGGTGATCGCTGCCACGGGGGAGCTGACGGCCGAATCAACCGGACGAACAGCCGGTAGCCAAACGTGGCGGCTCAATGGCGGCGACGGCGGCGCGGAGGCGCTTTTCCCGACGATGTATTGGCCGGGCTGGCGGGCCGCTATCGACGGCCAACCGGCCGAACTGCACGCCTGGCCCGCTTCGGGCAATATGATGCTAGCCGTGCCGGCCGGCGAGCATGTGGTCACCCTGGAACTCGGCCGCACGCCCGTGCGCCTGGTAGCCGAGTTCGTGTCGCTGGCGGCGGTCGTGGCAACGGCCATCATGCTGATCGGCAGACAAGGGCCGGCCGAAGACAAACGACAAACAGACCCAGGCCTTCACGCCGTCGAGACGCCCCCTCTTCCCCGATCCCCCGCCCCCCTGCTCGCCGGCTTCTTGCGCGGTCTGCTGTTCATCGTCATCGCCCCCCTCCTTCTGGCCCTAATATGGCGCGGTGACCCTGACGACTTGCCGCGCGGCGATCTGACGTGGGATTTCGCCCAGATGGGCTATCTGCATCACACGCCCGGCGGGGTTGCATTTACCGACGGCGCGCGCCTCTACGAATACGGCTACAGCGCCGACGAGATCAAGGCCGGGAACACGCTGACCGTTACACTTAGCCTTGTGCCCGGCGACGCGCGGACAGCGACGCTGGCCCTGGTAACGCCGGCCAGCGCCCGGCCCACGCCG
The DNA here is from genome assembly GCA_017983515.1 of Promineifilum sp. Taxonomy (GTDB): domain Bacteria; phylum Chloroflexota; class Anaerolineae; order Promineifilales; family Promineifilaceae; genus Promineifilum. The sequence continues at coordinate 131,061 of JAGOBF010000004.1, forward strand.
GCCCGCGCGGCCGACCCGCCGGAAGCAGTGTCGCAGACCATCAGCCTGGATGGGGAAACGGCCGTCTTCATGCTGCCCATCCCGGCCAATGCCCCGGCCGGGCTATATGTTCCACGGCTCATCCTGGCCGGGGCGCAGCCGATGATGTCATCAGGAACCGCGCGGGGAGATTTGTTTCTGCGGCCGATAAGGGTAACGGCCACCGCCGGCCGGCCGCCAATCGCCGACCCGTCGGGGGTCGATATCGATGTTCAGGTCTTGGAAACAGCGGCTCGCGCCGCGGGGACGCTCGACGGCCGCTTCGCCTGGTGGACATCCCGGCCGCTCGGCGGACGTTATCTCGTCTCCTGGCGCGCGCAGAACGGCGACGGCGCGGTGTTGAGCCAATTGGATACCCAGCCGGGCTACGGATTCAACCCGACCGACGGCTGGGCAACGGCCAAATGGATCCCCGATTGGCTGGCCCTGCCCTTGCCCGACGCGCTCACCGGCCCGCCGCCTTATCCACTGGTTATGATCCTCTATGACGCCACGACCGGGGAGCAGCGATTGCTGCGCCGTGTGGGGGAACTTGTGGACGCGAGCGGCCGGCCAGCCTATCAGCCGGTCGTGCCGGTTTTCGCGCCGCCGAGCCACATCGCGGCGCTCGCTACCGTTTTCGGCGAAGGGGGGCGCGAGTTCATCCAGCTTTTGGGGTACGAGATCGAGCAATCGGCCGATTCTGTAATCGTGACGCTCTATTGGCGAGCGGCAGAAGACATCCCGGCCGACTTCAGGCGCTTCGTCCATCTGAGCGACGCCGCCGGCGCGGTCGCCGCGCAGGTCGACGGCCATCCCATCGGCAACAGTTATCCGACCGGGCAATGGATCGCCGGAGAAGTGGTGGCCGACCGGTTGACGCTTGATATGTCGGCCGTGCCATCCGGCGATTATCGAGTGGCGACCGGCTTCTACCGGCCGGTCGAGGGTTTGCCGCGGCTGGACGCGAGCGATCCGGACGGGCCACTGCCGGACGGCCGCGCGCTGCTGCCGGGGAACATCATCGTTCCTTAAAACGGGCGATCAGACTCACAGAAATTAAATCTACGACGTGGCGCCAATAATGCCCGCCCAGCGCATCGGCCAGCTCCGTCGCTGGCCGCAACGGCCGCTACCCGGTCAGCAGGATTTTCCCTTGCCGCCCCGGCCGTTGGGCGTGGGCAATCGCTGCCTGGAACTCGGCTAGATCGTATTCCGCTTCCACCGGCGGCGTGAGTTCGCCATCGGCCATCAGTCCCAGAAGCGTCCCCAGCGTCGCCGCGACCTGGGCCGGCGGCGTCTGCTGCAACCAGTGGCTGAGCCAGAAGCCGCGCGCCGTCAGACCGCGAAACAGCATCTCGCCGTTGTGCAGCGGCAGCGGCTCGCCGCTCAGCATGCCGTAGACGAGCATCGTGCCGCCGGCGCGCAGCCCGCGCAACGCCTGCGCGCCCATCTCGCCGCCGACCGCGTCCAGCGCGCCCGACGCGCCACGCCCGTCCGTCACCTGTTTGATGCGTTCTACTACGTCGCCGTCGCCGGCTGTGGTGAAGACCGCGTCGGCGCCGAGGGCCAGCAGTTCATTCACCTGTTCCGGGCGGCGCACGAGGTTGATCGTCCGGTAGCCGCGCAGCCGGGCCAGTTGGATGACCAGTCGCCCCAGCGTCGATCCCGCGGCCGTCTGCAAAATCCAGTCGCCCGGACTAAGGGCCAGCTCCTCCTCCAACATCACCCAGGCCGTGACCGGGTTGGCGATCAGCTGCGAGGCGGCCTGGTCGCTGACGCCGTCGGGCAGGGGGACGAGGGCCGCGGCATTGACCACGATGGATTCGCACCACGTGCCGCCCCCGGTGAGGGGCACGGCCCGCGCGCCCAGTCGCCAGCCGGCCACTTCGTCTCCCATTGCTTCGACCCGGCCGACGGCTTCAAAACCGGGCGTGGCCGGCAGACGCGGCAGCCGGCCGTATTCGCCGCTGATCGTCAGCAAATCGGACGGATTGATCGGCCGGTGGGTCAGCCGCAGCCGAACCTGGTTAGGCCTCGGTTGGGGCGAAGGAAGGTCTTTCAGATGCAGGACATCGGCCGGCGGGCCGAACTGCTCAAAGCGAAGCGCACGCATAGCGTTATCCTTTATAGGGCATAATCAGGCAACGGTTAGACGCCCAACGAATCACAACCACGGGACACTAGGCCTGCTGGTCTACGAACTTAACGGCCTCCTCGACGCTTTCATCGGGGCTAATGTTCAAGCGCAAGTCCTCGACGCGGCCGTCCGGCCCGATGATGGCATGGCCCCGCAGGATTCCCATATAGGATTTGCCAAACATCGACTTTTCGCCCCATGCGCCATAGGCCTCGGCCACTTCGTGTTCGGGATCGGAGACAAGCGTATAGGGCAATTCTTCCTTGGCCTTCCACTTGGCCAGGGCCGCGGGCTTGTCGGGGCTGAGACCGATGACGGCGGCGTTGGCTGTCTCGATACGCGGGAAACGGTCGCGGAAGCCGCAGGCCTGCTTGGTGCAGCCGGGAGTGTCGGCCTTGGGATAAAAGAAAAGGATGACGCGACGGCCGCGTAAATCCGATAACTTCAGGGATTCACCGCTATCGGTCAGTAATTCAAAATCGGGGGCGGTATCGCCAATTTGTATCATTGCTCAAACTCCTTTGTTGTTCTTGGGCTTTGTTCGGAGTCCGGCGCGCAGGAGTGCGCTCTGAAAACGCGACTGAAGTCGCTGACTACCGATCATAATCGAGCCGTGATTTAGATCTAACAACTTTTCGCTCATTTGCCAAAGTTTCTGCGCCTATCCCCATCTTAGGTGGAGGCCGTGGTCGCCTGGGCGGCGCGGCGGGCTTCCAATTCGCGGCGTATCGCCTCGTGGGTCTCGCGGTCGAGGGGGAAGCGCCAGGCCAGCACCAGCGACAGGGCCAGCGTGATGGCCGGGACGACAGTGACCATGAAGCGCATGGCATTGAGTGCGGCCTGCGGCTGCTCAATGAACAGGCTGCCCGTCGTCGAGCTGACGTAGCCGGAGACTGCCAGTAGCTGGCCCGCGCCGAAGACCAGCAGACCGGTGGCGAACTTGCGCAGAAAGACGAGATAGCCGGTGTAGAGGCCCTCGCGCCGCTCGCCGGTCTGCAACTCATCCACCTCGATCACGTCGGCCACGATGGCCCACGGGATAATGCTCATGGCCGCAAAGCCCATTCCGGCCAACACGGCCCCCACGAAGATGATATTTTGGCCGCCGGGCGGCAGGAAGGCACCGACCGCCAGAACAACAACCATGAAGCTGATGCTGATCAGGTAGGCCGTCCGCTTGTCGGTGCGGCGCATCAGCGCCAGCACGAGCGGGATGCTGAGCAACGAGGTCGCCAGCACCACGGCCAACACCAGGTTATCCAGACCCGGCCGCATCTGGACGTAGTCGATCAGATAGCGGACAAAGACGAGCAACAGTAAGTCGCCGGTGGTGAAGCAAAGCAGATAGATAAGCGCGGCCAGGCGAAACGGCCGGTTCTGGAACACTTCGCGGAAGTTGCGCCAGGGCTGGATGGGCGAAGTGACCGGTTCGTGATCAGGCTCGCGGATGCTCAGGGCCAGCAGGATAAACGGCAAGGCCATACTGAGCGCCCATAACCCGGCCGCCAACAGATACCCCATCCGGATGCCTTCCGGCCCGCCGCCGAACCAGGCGGCAAAAACGTGCTCGGCCAACAGTTTGAACGCGCCGGCCGTCACCAGTTGGGCCAGAAATGAAAAGGCTGTGCGCCAGCCAGTCAGGCTGCTACGCTCGTCGTATCCTTCGGCCAGTTCCGGGACCAACGACAAGTAGGGCACATTGACGATGGTATAGAGCGTGTCATAGAGGAGGAAGACCACGCTATAGTAGATGACCAGCGCCGTTTTGCTGTCGAAGGGCGGCACGACGAATAGCAGAAAGAAGGAGAACGCGAAGGGGATGGAGCCGAAGAGCAGGAACGGCCGTCGTCGCCCCCAACGCGAGTAGAGGCGATCGCTAAGGCTGCCCACCAGCGGATCGTTGATCGCGTCCCACAGGCGGCCGACCAGCCAGATGCCCCCGGCTAACCCGGCATTCAGACCGACGACATTGGTGAGGAAGATGAACCAGAAAACATTGCGCGCCGTGGACGCGGCCGACGTCCCCCAGTCGCCCAACCCGAAGATCAACTTTGTGGACGTGGTCAGCCGGGGAGCGTCACCGGCCTCAGCTGCGGCCATAAATGGGGATAGCCGCGCCATTGATATCGGCCGCCGCCTCGGAGGCCAGAAACAGGATGACGCCGGCTAGCGATTCGGGCGTCACCCAGCGGGTAAAATCGGCGTCGGGCATCTCGGCCCGATTGCCCGGCGTGTCGATGGTGCCGGGCAGGACGCAGTTGGCCGTGATGCCGTTGTGCCGCAGTTCGGCGGCCATCGTCTCCGTCAATCGAATCACGGCCATCTTGGAGGCATTATAAGGCCCATGCTTGGTTGTCCCTTTCAGCGCCGCGCGGGCCGACGTGCTGATTATGCGGCCGTGTCCACGCTCCACCATGTAGGGGATGACGGCGCGCGACATCAGGAACACAGTGCGGGCGTTGAGGCTCATCATGAAATCCCACACGTCGACCGGCGTCTCGTGCAGGGCTGTGCCCGCCCGGATGCCGCCGGCGGTATTCACCAGGATGTCGATGCGGCCGAACTTGTCCGCGGTCTGCCGGGCGATGTCGGTTACGGAACTTTCGTCCGTCAGATCGCCGGTGACGTAGAGCGCCCGCTCCCCTTCGGCCACATCGTCGCCAAAGATGTTCACGACGTCCTGATATTTGCGGCCGACGATGGCCACCCGCGCGCCGGCGGCGTGGAAGGCTCGCGTCACCGCCTGGCCCAGGTTGCCTGTCCCCCCGGTTATGATGACCGCTTGACCCGTAAAGTCGTCCATGACCTGCTCCATTGGTCCGTCTTTTGTGGCTGAGTGAGCGTTGAATAAATGCTATCACGACCGGGGCCACAGACCAACATCATTCTTGCCATTCGCCGAAAGTAGCAGTAAGATTGATACTTCAGCCCCCTATTGAGGTAATAAACGACAATACTATGCAAGGAAAAGTGAAGCCTCTTTCACCCAACAATCTGCGTTTGGTTTGCGACCCGGCCAGTCTGACGTTCGAGACGACCGCCGACCTTCAACCGACGACGGCCATCATCGGCCAGCCGCGAGCCACGAAGGCGCTCGAATTCGGCATGGGTCTGAAAAGCAAGGGGTATAATATTTTCGTCACGGGGTCAACGGGCACGGGCCGCAGCACGGCTATCCGCCATTTTCTGCAGGAGCGTTGTGGCCTGGAGGCGACGCCCGACGACTTATTGTATGTGCACAATTTTGAGGCGGCCCACCGGCCGCAAGCGATTAGCCTGCCGCCGGGTCAGGGTTCTGACTTCGCTGAGCACATGAAGCAACTGATCGAGGCCGTCCAGCTGGCTCTGACGCAGGCCTTCGAGAGCAAATCATACCGTGAAGCGATTCATGCCCTGGAGCAAAAATTGCTCGAACAGCGCGAGGAAAAACTCGACGCTTTGGATCGAAGGGCCACTGAACAGGGTTTCGATCTGCAGGATTCACCGGCCGGGCTGGTCATTCTGGTTGCCGGCGAAGAGGAAGCCGGCGAACCCAGCGCCAACGGTGAGTTGCAGACCCGTCGGGAGACCCAGCGAGGACTGCAGATGGAGCTGCAAAGCATCCTGCGCGAAGTCCGTATCGTGGAACGCGAGGCCCGCGAAGAACGCCGCCAACTCGACCAACAGGTGGCCGAGGCCGCCGTCCAGGATGAATTCGATACCCTGCGCGAAAAGTACACTGAACAATTAGTTATTAGCGCCTACCTGGATGTCGTGCGCGAAGATTTGGTCGAGCAGGTGACGCGCGCCGCGCCGGCGCTGGATGAGAAAGACCTCGATCAAGTTGTCGACCTGCGCCGTTATGAGGTCAACGTCCTGATCAACAACGCCGACGGCAAGGGCGCGCCGGTCATCGTCCAACTCAACCCAACCTATGAGAACCTGTTCGGCCGCCTGGAATACGAGACCCAGGGCCACGCGATGACCACCCACTTCACCCAGATCAAAGCCGGCGACCTGCACCGGGCCAACGGCGGCTATTTGGTGATGTACGCGCTCGACCTGATTTTTCGTCAGCGAGAAACGTGGGAAGCGCTGAAGCGCACTTTGAAGGCCCAGGAGATCGAGATGCGGTCGCCGTCATCCGACGCCCCGGCCATCGCCAACTCTCTCTGGCCCCAACCCATACCTCTGAATTTGAAGGTCATTCTGCTGGGCCATTCAAATCTATATGAATCACTCTACTGGAATGACGAGGAATTCAGCGACTTGTTCAAGGTGCGGGCCGACTTCAGCGATAGTATGCCGCGCGATCCGGCCAACGAACTATCCTACGCGGAGTTTGTGGCCTCTCGCAGCCAGGAAGAAAAGCTGCGCCCCTTCGGCCGCGCCGCGGTAGCCAAGATCATCGAGCACGGGGCGCGCCTGGCCGAGCATCAGTGCAAGCTGAGTACCCGTTTTGGGGCTATCGCCGATCTGGCGCGCGAGTCCAATTACTGGGCGGGCATCGACGGCCGCGACGTGGTGACGGCCGATGACGTGCGCCACGCTCTTAACGAACGTACCCATCGTGCCAGCCAGGAAGCCGAGCAAGTGCGCGAGGAAATCCTGGAAGGCATGATCTTCATCGCCACTGAGGGCGAGATCGTCGGCCAGGTCAATGGACTATCGGTGCGCGAGGTTGGCGATTTCAGCTTCGGCCACCCGGGCTGCATCAGCGCGCGGACCTTCATGGGCGAAAGCGGCGTCGTCCACATCGAGCGCGAGACGGAGATGGATGGGCCTATCCACGAGAAAGGGGTTCTGACCCTGAATGGCTATCTCGGCGGCACCTATGCCCAGCACCAGCCGCTCTCGCTCAGCGCCAGTCTGACGTTTGAGCAAACTTACGGTGGCATTGATGGTGACAGCGCCTCATCCTCCGAACTCTATGCGCTAATCTCCAGCCTTAGCGGGTTGCCGGCGCGACAAGGAATCAGCGTCACCGGCTCAGTCAACCAGCGCGGCGAAATCCAGCCCATCGGCGCGGTAAACGAAAAGATCGAGGGCTTCTTCGATGTTTGCCGGGCACGTGGTCTAACGGGCGACCAGGGGGTTCTCATCCCGGCCACCAACATCGTCAATCTGATGCTGCGCGAGGATGTGGTTGATACGGTCGGCAAGGGATTGTTCCACATTTGGCCGGTTTCAAACATCGATGAGGGCATCGAGCTACTGATGGGCCGGCCGGCCGGCGAACCGGACGACAATGGAGAATATACCGAGGGGACTGTGCATCATGCCGTGAAGAAACGACTGATGGAGTTGGCCATGGAATTGAAATCGTTTGGCGACGACCGCGGCCACGACCAGGCGGACGAAGAAAACTGAGGGAAACGTATCCGCAGATTTCGCAGATTTCCAAGAGACGTATGGGAATGAGGCGATGGCCCGACCCTGAAATAAACAGCGACAGACTCGGGGATGAAAAACGACGTGGCCTTCGGGGGCCGCGTCGTTTTTATTGTGCCTGGGCCAGATAGCGCCCCGCTCGCAGGATGCCGACCACGCTCTTGGCGTCTTCCAGACGGCCGTCGACGGCCATAGCGACCAGCTCGTCCAGCGGCCACATCTCGATGGCGATCTCCTCGTCGACGTCCATCGGCAACGGGTCGGCCGCCAGACCGGTGGCCAGATAGATCGCCATGCGCTCGTTGGAGAGGCCGGGCGCGGCCCACACCTCGCCCAGCGGGATCATCTCGGCCGCACGAAAGCCGGTTTCCTCTTGCAACTCGCGTTGGGCGCAGGCTAACCACGACTCGTCCAGTTCGCGCGTCCCCGCCGGCACCTCCAGAATCGTATCATCCAGCGCCGGACGATATTGGCGCACCATGAGCACCGTGCGTACGCCATCCTCGGCCATCATAACCGGGACAAGGACGACCGCGCCGGGATGTTCAATCGCGCCGCGCTCGTACCGCCGGCCGTCATCCAGCCGAAACGTATCGACACGCAGGCGCCATTTGCCGTCCCAGACGATGCGGGATTGAAGAAATTCCATGCGTCACGGAGGCGCGGCAGCCCGGCTGCGCCTGTCTCATGCGGCCGAGGCGTCTACCCTACTTGGGCGGAATCTTGATCTGCTGGCCGACACTGAGACTGTCCGGGTTGGTAATGCCGTTGTAGGCGGCCAATTCCTGATAGGTGAATCCATAGCGCAGCCCGATGCGAAAAAGGTTCTCGCCCGGCTGAACGGTGTGGATAATCTCGCCCGAGGCTGAGGTCTCGGGGGTCGGCTCAACCGTCGCCACCGGAGCGGCCGGGGCGGCCGTCGGTTCCACAGCAGGCGGCGCGGCCGGGTCAATCGTGGGCGACGGCATGCCCGGGAGCGGCGCGGCGGGGTCCAGCGTCGCCGGGATGCCCGGCGTGGGGCTGGCGGCCACCGGGGGAAGCAACGTCGTGCCCGGCAAGATGGGGGCCGAGTTGGTGGCCTGGGCGGCGGCCGTGGCCGTAGCCAGGAAGTTGTCGCTGCCCGGCGCCGCCTGGCGGCATCCGGTAATCCCCAATAAGGCGATCAGCATTGTCAGCATCAAAAAGAGCATCGTGCGTTTCATGCGCAGCCTCCTCCAGGTTTCTATCTGGTGCCGCGTTGTGCGGCAGCATACGTCACTTGCGGCCCCGGCGGGGCGCAACGGTCATCGGCCCGTTCCGGGCAACATGTCGTCGCGGACAAAATGGGGAGGGTCAGGCGGCGACATGTAAACATAATGTAGTCTATCATAGAGCACGGAGGTGGGCAAGATGTCTAATAGGTTGATAGTCGTATAATTAGCAGAATGTTTGCGCCAACCGCCACCATTTATCCGGGGCCGTAGAGTGACCTTTTCGCCATCTCAACTTTCGCACCCATACGCCCATATCGGCATCAATGCCCACCTACTCGCCACCACGGCCGGCTATCGCCGCGCGGGGATTCACCAATACATCTACCAGATCATTCGTCACTTGCCCCCCGCGGAGAATACCCGCTACACAGTCTACACGCGGCTTATGGAGGGTTGGGATCGCCGCGCCGATAGGCGTCTGGCCGGAACTCGGCTGCCCACCGACAACCGGATAGCGCGCATCGTCTGGGAGCAGGCCGTCTGGCCGCTGCAGGCCCGGCGCGACGGGCTGACCCTGATGCACAGCATGGCTTTCGTCACGCCGCGCCTGGCGCCCTGCCCGGTAGTGGTGACTATATACGATCTCAGCTTTATCGAGAACCCGGAGGCCTTTCCAGCTGCCCAGCGTCGCTACCTGATGGCCGAGACGGCGCACTCATGCCGCCACGCCGCCCGGCTCGTCGCCATCTCCGACTCCGGCCGCCACGACATTCATCGCCTCTACGGGGTGCCGCTGGAGCGAATCGACATCGTCCGGCCCGGCGTCGCCGCCCATTACCGCCCCCTGCCGGGCGAGCAGGTGGCGGCGTTCCGCGAGCAGCAAGGTCTGCCTGACCAATTCCTCCTCCATGTCGGCACGCTACAGCCGCGCAAGAACATCCCGACGCTGCTCGACGCCGTCGCCCGGCTCAATCGGCCGGAAGTTACCCTGGTTCTGGTGGGCGGCAAAGGATGGATCTTCGATTCGATCTATGAGCGCGTCGAGACGCTGGGATTATCCGGCCGGGTGCGGTTTGCCGGCTACGTCGACGATGAGCAGTTGCCGCTGTGGTACAACGCCGCCGCCGCGCTGGTCATGCCGTCGTACTATGAAGGCTTCGGCCTGCCGGTGGCCGAAGCCCTGGCCTGCGGTACGCCGGTTGTGGCCGCCGCCACCTCTTCCCTGCCGGAAGCCGGGGGCGATTTGGCCCTGTATTTCGACCCGCGCGACGCCGACGCGCTGGCGGCTTGCCTGGCCCGGGCGCTCGACGATCCGGCTGTGGGCCAAACTGCGCGCGCGGCCGGCCCCGACCACGCCGCGCGATTCTCCTGGTCACGCGCCGGGGCCGACATGGCGGCCATTTACCGGCGAGTCGCTGCCGAAACCGGGCGGAGTCGAGGCTGATGAAGAACCAGATCATTCACTGGACGACTATCGTCAGCGATCTCATTCTGATTAATATGGCCTTCCTCATGGCCTACGTGGCCCGCTATGAGTGGCAGTTGTTCCGGCCGGTGTTGTTCCTGGAACCCTACCGCCACTATCTGGGGCAACAGTTGGTATTGACCGTCCTGCTGGCCCTCACTTTTCGCTATGTGGGCGTTTGGCGACGGCGGCGGGGCGAACTCTGGCTGGACGAAGTGGCGCGCATCGCCACCGCCACGGCCGCGGGCATCATGCTGATGATGGCCGTCACCTTCTTCCTGCAGCCGTCACCGTTTTCGCGCTTACTCATCTCCTGGGCATTGCTCTTCATCGTTCTGTTCCTCAGCGCCGCACGCTTGTTGCGCCGTGGGTCGCTGTCCATACTCTACCGGCGCGGCATCGGCGTCGATCGGGCCGTGGTCGTGGGCACGGGCGAAAACGGCCGCAGCGTGATCCGCACGCTCCTGGCCCGGCCCGATTTGGGGTTTGCTGTCATCGGCTATCTCGATGACGATCGGGGCGAGAATAACATCGGCCTGGGTCGTATTCCCCGGCTGGGCGAGATCGATGATCTGGAGCGGCAGCTGGCGGAACATCAACCCATCCACACCGTCTTCGTTGCCCTGCCGGGCGATATGCAGCCGCAGCTTCTGCACCTCCTGCATATCTGCCGCCAGCAGGAGGTGCGGGTGCTGGTAGTGCCCGATCTGCTGCAACTAAGCCTGAACCGAGTGGAGTTTTCCAATATGGCCGGTGTACCGGTGCTGGGCGTGCGCGACATGGAAGCGTTTGGTCACATCAGCCGCACCGGGCTTATGCTCAAGCGCGCGCTTGATTTAGGGATCATCATCGCCCTGGCCTTGCCGACCCTATTGGTTATGGCGTTACTGGCGATTGCCATCAAGCTCGATTCCCCCGGCCCAGTGTTGTACACCTCGCCTCGCGTCGGCCGCGACGGACGCCAATTCAAGATGTACAAGTTCCGGTCGATGGTGGCCGACGCTGACGAACAGAAGGAATCACTGCGCGAACTGAACGAGGCCGACGGACCGTTGTTCAAGATCAGGAACGACCCGCGCCAAACGCGCACCGGTCGACTGATTCGCCGTCTCAGTCTCGACGAATTGCCGCAATTGTATAATGTACTTTGGGGACAGATGAGTCTGGTGGGGCCGCGGCCGCCGCTGCCCGAAGAAGTGGCTCGCTACAAACCGTGGCATCATCAGCGGTTGGCGGTAGTCGGAGGGATGACGGGGTTATGGCAGGTGAGCGGCCGCTCGGACCTGTCGTTCGACGAGTTATGCCTGCTAGATATCTACTATATCGAGAACTGGACGCTGGGGCTCGACGTGCGCATCCTGCTGCAAACGATCCCGCATTTGTTATCGCGGAAGGGGGCGTACTGAGCACTTGCGGAGTCGTTTCTGTCACACCTGTCGCTCAACGGGTCGAGATTGCACCACACTATTCCCCTTCTTCCGGCGCGGCCGGCTGATCCATCCGCACCACGTCGCCGTGCAAATTAATGACCACGCGAAAGCCGAACATGGCCAGCATATCGCGCGCCTGAGCGGGCACGCCCTGGGCGATGATCTGGTCGGCGCTGATGTTGCGCAGCGAGTCATCGATGGCCGCCTTGGTCAGCAGGTCATCCTGGCCCATCATCTCCATCGCCTGCTCCACGGCCATATCCTTGTTTTGCGATAATTGCTCGATGAAGAAGGACAGAATTTGCCGATCGACATATTCGGCGTCGATGTGGCGATGGAATCCATCGTCGTCGACCACGTATTGGGCCTCGCCGGCGATGATCGATGTCGCTACCGGGTTATCGTTTTCGTCATAGATGAGACCTTCGAACATTGTCTGTTGTGCCATGCTTCTACTCTCCAATGGTTATTATGCTCAGATTACAGGCCCCGGCAAAGGCCGTCCACAAATTCTTAATTACCTTCTGTCGCTTCCATCCAGGGCACTCGCCAGGGTGGCGGCTCGTAGGGATCAGGCCAAAATTCAGTCCGATGGATGATCCGGCCGTCGCGCACTTTACCATTGATTATAAAGACGTTCCTTACGATGCGATGGTTCATTAAGGCAATTATGAGGGTAGAATACGGTGATGTGCCCATCATTTGACCTATGCTATAATGCCAAGGTTAAGATGATAGGCAGGAATGTCTACGAGCGCGTCAGACCGTGTCTGTGTCCTTTGGCAACGGCCGGAAAGGGCGACTTCATTCGCAGCGACCAACCTGTCAACGAATCAGGAAAAGGATGATTGAAACACCTTGTTCAGACCATTAGACTGGCTGCTGGGATTTTTCTCTCTGGATATCGGCATCGACCTGGGCACAGCCAACACCCTGGTCGCCATACGCGATAAGGGCATCGTCATCAATGAGCCGTCATGGGTGGCGATCAATAAGCGCACGCGCCGGCCGCTGGCAATCGGCGCGGAAGCGCGCGAGATGGTCGGCCGCACGCCAGGCGACATCGTCGCCATCCGCCCCCTGCGCGACGGCGTTATCTCCGAGTTCGAGATCACGGAAGCGATGCTGAAGTACTTCATCGACAAGTCCCACGAGCAAATGCTCGTACCTTTCCCGCGGCCGCGCGTCGTCGTTGGCGTGCCCAGCGGCGTCACCGAAGTGGAGAAGCGCGCCGTCTACGACGCGACCATCTCGGCCGGCGCGCGCGAGGCCTATCTCATCGAAGAACCCATGGCGGCGGCCATCGGTGCCGGGCTGCCCATCATCGAATCGCGCGGCAGCATGATCGTTGACATCGGCGGCGGCACGACCGAGGTGGCCGTGTTCGCCATGGGCGGCATCGTCGTCAGCCGCTCCATCCGCGTTGCCGGCGATGAGATGGATGAGGACATCATCGGCTACATCCGCAACAAGTACAACCTGCTCATCGGCGAGCGCATGGCCGAGCGGACCAAGATGGCTATCGGCTCGGCTTTTCCCCTGCCCGAAGAGAAAACCATGACCATCCGCGGCCGCAATCTCATCACCGGCTTGCCCCAGGTGGTCGAGATCAGCAGCATCGAGCTGCGCGAAGCCATGTCGCCGTCGATCAACATCATCGTCGACACCGTTCTGGACGCGCTCGACGAGACTCCGCCGGAGTTGGTCTCCGACCTGATCGAGACGGGCGTCTGTCTGGCGGGCGGCGGCGCGCTGATCCAGGGACTGGCCGACCGGCTGGAAGACTCGGTCAAGATGCGCGTGTGGGTGGCCGAAGACGCCATGACCTGTGTCGCGCGCGGCGCGGGCCGGGTGCTGGAAGATTTGGACAACTACGAGCGCGTCCTGGTTGGTCTCCACCGGGGCAGCACGCGTCATTAGTAGTGGCTTGTAGCGCTCGAACTCGACGGGCACGGCACGAACACACCCTTCACCTATGAACCTGGGGCGGACTCAACAACGCATTCGTTGGATCACCCTGGCGATCCTGGTCGGATCGGCCATTCTCCTAACCGTGCTAGACTCGACGGGCACGCTGGGCGGCGTCATGGGCTTTGTGCGCGATCCCCTGACCTACATCAGTGGCTGGACGTCGGCCCGCACCGACAGCGTGGCTGACATCGTGGCCGGCCCCCGCAATCTGGAGGCGGCCCTGGACGAGATCGCCACCCTGCGCGCCGAAAACGACACCTTGCGTAAGGAGAATGAGCAATTGCTGGAAGATGCCGGCGAGGCCCAAATCCTGCGCCAGATGTTCGACCGCGCGGCCGAGACACCGGAATATCGTCGCATCACCGCCGATGTCATCGGCCAGGATACCAATCCGGCCATTCAGAGCATTCTCATCAACAAGGGTTTCGACGACGGGGTGCGCGTGGGGATGCCGGTCGAGGCAGCGCGCGGCCTGGTGGGCCAGGTCTATCGCGTCACTAATAACGCCTCGCAGGTGGCCCTGCTGACGGAGACGGCCAGCGCTATCCCGGTGCGGCTGGGTTCCACCCGGGCTACGGGCATGTTGCGCGGGGCCGGCCGGGGCGCGCTGCCAACCATTGACTGGATCGATCTGCAGTACAATGTGCAGGTCGGCGAGTTGGTGACAACGTCCGGTCTGGGGGCCAAATTCCCGGAAAATCTGGTCATCGGCCGCGTCACCAACGTCGAACGCAACGAGGCCGAGCTATTCCAGAGAGCGATTGTGCAGCCGGCGGTGGACTTTAACGCCATCGAAATCGTCTTCGTCGTCACCGAATTCAACACGGACAACACCGAGATCTTCAGCGAGGAGCCATAGCGATGGGCGCGCCAGGAATAGGCAATCACGTTTACGTCGCTGTGCCGGTGATGGTCGTGCTGGCTATTCTCCAGTCCTCTGTCCTGACCCGCTTCCCCATTCTCGGTGTCGTACCCCAACTATTGTTCCTCGTGGCTTTGGTCTGGGGCATCGTGAGGGGCATCGAGGAAGGCGTTATCTGGGCCTTCATCGCTGGGCTGTTTGTCGATCTATTCTCCATCGCTCCCCTGGGCGTGTCCTCGCTGGCGTTTATGGCCGGCGTCGGCGCGCCGCTGCTTCTGCAGCGGGCATTGCCGCCGCGCCGCCTGCCGGTAGCCATGTTAATGGCCGTGCTGGGCACGTTCGTCTATTTGGCACTATACGCCGTCGGCCTCCAACTATTTGGCTTTGGCGTTTCTCTGAATGGATTGACCAGTCTCTGGCCGTTGTTGGCAGTTCACGCCATTCTGATTTTACCGATCTATCTACTGATGGATTCCCTGCTGCGCACGCTGCGGCCGCGTCGGGTGGAGTTCTAGCCGCCGTCGCCTCCTGTTGGCTACGAGGCAATTTGGTTGGAAGCACGGACTCCCCCTCCGTTCCTCCGATAAATCCGTGTCATCGGTGACACGTCTTCTATAAGAATCGGTGATGAATTTGTCAACCTTGTACTGGGTTTGCAGGATAATCTGCCCTGATGTCTAGTATCGGCTGGAAACCACCGGAGGAGCGCGATCCGGAGATTCAACAAATTCCCGGCATCGGCGCTCGCCTGCTGTTCATGCGAATCGTGATCGTCTTCGTGCTGAGTTTGCTCGTCTACCGAGTCTATTGGCTGCAACAGACGAAAGGGCCGGAACTGGGTACACGCGCTTCCCAGAATCAGTTTGCCGAATTGACCACCGACGCGCCGCGCGGCGTCATCCTCGACCGCAATGGCCTCCCGCTGGCGATCAACAAGCCCAGCTTCAATGTCACCATCACCCCCGCCTTTCTGCCAAGCATCGTCAGCGGCGAAAGGCAGGGTATCTATGAGCGACTCTCGGTGCTAACCAACGTCCCGATCACCAGCACGGTCAAGCCGGAAACATTCATCGCCGAAGCCAACCCCGAACTGGTAAGTACCTACACGCGCCTGGCCCAAATCTATGGGGCGTCGGTCGAGGATACGCTGGATGAAGCGGGGATCGTCCCCCGGCCGCAGGCCAACATCGAAGGCATCGTCGAGGAAAACAGCTTTGCGCCCTATGTCCCGGCGGTCATCACCAGCGGCGTCTCTATCTCCGAGGCCTATCGCACCGAGCAAGAGAGCATTTTCTTGCCCGGCGTGCGTATCATACCCCAGGCATTGCGGGAATACCCGACGGGCGAATTCACCGCCCATCTCATTGGCTATATGGGGCCGGTGCCCAACCAGAACTGGATCGACGTCCTCAATTATGAGCGTGACGACCGCGTCGGCTGGGCAGGGCTGGAATCGTCGATGGAGGTAGAGCTGGCCGGCGTCAAGGGCCGGCGCACCATCGAGCAGGACTGGACGGGCCGAGAGGTGCGTCAGGTGGGCGAAGCAGTGGAACCGCAAGCCGGTCTCAACCTGCATCTGACGCTTGATTCGCGCTTGCAGATGATCACCTACGATATCCTCCGTCAGTATATGAAGGCCAACAGCGAAGCGGCCCGCCCCGACGAGATCACCGGCGAGCTTACCTTTCCAGAGATCGAGCAGGCGGCCGTTGTAGCTATGAATCCCAATACCGGCGAGGTGCTGGCGATGGTCAACCTGCCGACCTTCGACAACAACCGCTTCCAGACCGAAGTGCCGGTCGATTACTATCTGGGGTTGGCGCGCAATAAGTATACGCCTCTGGTCAATCACGCCATCAGCGGCACCTATCCGCCCGGCTCGACCTTCAAGCTGGTGCCGGCCGCGGCCGCCTTGCAAGAAGGCGTTGTCTCCCCTGATCGTTACCTGTTCGATCCGGGCACGATCGAGATCCCAAATCGGTTCGCGCCTAATGACCCGGGGCGCGTGCAGCCTTTCGTGTGCTGGAACCTGGCCGGGCACGGGCTAATGAACATGCGTCTGGCCATCAAGCATTCGTGCGACGTCTATTTCTACAAAGTGACTGGCGGTTTCGATCAGGACGGCGAGTTTGTCGAAGGTCTGACGGTCGACCGCATCGATCTCTACGGCCACCAGTTTGGCTATGGACGGATACAAGGCATCGAGTTACCCCTGGAAGCCGAGGGCAATCTGCCGACTCGCGCCTGGAAGCGTCAGACACAGGGCGAACCGTGGTCTACCGGCGATGATTACAATCTGGGCATCGGCCAGGGCTTCATGACGGCCACGCCCATGCAGCAGGCGCAGATGACGGCCGTCATCGCCAACGGCGGCTTTCTTTATCGGCCGACGATCATCCACCACATGACCGATGCCGACGGCAATATCGTTTTTAGCGACAGCACCGGCAAAATCATCGCCCGCGCCCATCAGGATCGCAACGGGGCGACAGTAGTGACCGACGCCGACGGCAACGTGCTGGAAAATCCGCCGGTGAACGTCCAGTTTGACGCCGAGGGGAACTACATTTTCCAGCCGGAAGTGATTGACACGCTGGCCGTCGACCGCGAGTATTTGCGCGTCGTTCAGGAAGGCATGAAGATGGTGAATGAGCACCTGACCGATGACGACTTCGGCACAGGGGCGACCTATGCCGACTGGAATGCGCTAGCGGCGGCGGGAATCACCAGCGCTGGCAAAACAGGCACGGCCGAATACTGCGACAACATCGCCATCACCGCCGGTTGGTGCCGGTTTGAGGACATCGCGCAGCGCCGGATCCTGCCCACCCATGCCTGGTACGTCGCCTTTGCGCCCTACGAGGATCCGCAAATCGTCGTGTCCGTCTTTGTCTTCAACGGCGGCGAGGGATCCATGTGGGCTACGCCGGTGGCTTGCCACGTCATCGCCGCCTATTTTGGCGTCGGGCAATACTCGTCACTGATGGGCGATCTGACGCCGGAAGAGGCGGCCAACGTCGATCCGGTCTGCAACTCGCTCGTCTTCAATCCGGAACTGCCCGTGCTTGATTTACCTGGTATCCAAGACGCCGCAGCAAGCCCAGCCGCCGAGACAGGCGGTCAGGCGCCTGCGTTTGAAGCCGGTATTGTCCCCGTGGATCCCGGATCAGGGATCGAAAATTCCCCCGTCGCCACGCCGTCGGATGTACCCAACAACGTGCCCGTGCCCACCAACACGCCGTAGATTACCTCGGCTATCTTATCTTTCGTCCATCGTAGCCGCTCCTTTTTTGTGCTATCATCCTGTTCATGGGAACCATCATCCTCGTGCGGCATGGCGAAAATGACTGGTCGAAAGAGAACAAGCTGGCCGGTCGAATCGCGGGCGTGCATCTGAACGAAACCGGTCACCAGCAGGCCCAGGCCGCGGCCCAACGGTTAGCTGCCCTACCCATCAAGGCCGTCTACAGCAGCCCGCTCACCCGTTGCATCGAGACGGCCGCCTACATCGCCGATACTCACCACCTAGCGTTGCAGCACGTCGACGACGTGGGCGAGGTGGCTTACGGGGAGTGGGAAGGCGAGAAGATCAAAAAGTTGGCCAAGAAGCCCTTGTGGCGTGCCGTCCAGTTTTTCCCCAGCCGGGCGCGCTTCCCCCAGGGCGAGGCATTACGCGAGGTTCAGTTTCGCGCGATTCAGGCTGTGGAGGAAGTGGCCGCCCAGCACGAAAAGGAGATGATCGTTATCGTCTCCCACGCCGACATCATTCGCTTATTGCTGGCCCACTATCTGGGCATCCACATCGATCTGTTCCAGCGCCTCGTCATTTCGCCGGCGTCGGCCAGCGTGCTGGCTCTCAGCGCAGACGGGCCGGTACACGTGTTACGAATCAATGATGACGGCCCGCTGCATCCGCCGGCCGTGCCGGCCCCGCCGCGCCGGGGCAAGGGCAAAGACGAGAAGGCCCCAAAGAACCGCCGCCCGGCCCCGCCGGCACCCGGCACGAACGGCCGAGAGCAACATCAGGCGGCCTTACCCCTCCCGACCGACGGCAACGGTCATCCCCGCGCGCAACTCACCGACTCGGCCGCGCTGGTGGACGAAGAAGAGTAACTATTCATGGCTCATCAAATCGATCTGAATCCAGCATCGCATCTGACTGTGGGAACCGTTGGCGTACCCGGCCAGCGCACATTCTTTCTGCAAGGCAGCCGCGGCGCCCAAACCATCTCCCTGGTCATCGAAAAGGAGCAAGCCGCGCTGCTGGCCGGCAGCCTGGAAAGTTTTGTCGAGGAACTAGGTCGTAATCATCCTCCGGCCACGCGAGAAGCCTCCGAACCGGTATGGATGGACATGCGTCTACGCGAGCCAGTCGAAGAGCTGTTTCGCGTGGGCAACATGGGGCTTGGCTACAGCGAGAGTGACGACCTGGTTGTCCTGATCGCCTACGAGCTGGTGGAAGAGGGCGACGATCCCAACGTGGTCAGCTTCTGGGCGACGCGGGCCCAGGTTCAATCGCTGATCAAGCATATTACCGACGTGGTCAGGCAGGGGCGGCCGATTTGCGGCAATTGCGGTCGTCCCATCGATCCCGAAGGACATTTCTGCCCGCAACGCAACGGCCATCGCCATTAGGCGGCGACCCGATCACCCCAGACATACCAGGACATGAGCGACTTGACGACAGGGGACATACTGGAGGTGCTGCAGCGAGGCGTCGTCGAGATGGAAGGGCTATTGCCCTGGAGCTCCAACTACGCCTTTCTCGTCCGGGTCTGCGACGGGCCACGGGAATTGGGCGCAGTCTACAAGCCGGAGCGAGGCGAGCGGCCGTTGTGGGACTTCCCGCAGGGCACGCTTTGTCTGCGCGAGCGGGCTGCTTTTCTGGTCAGCGAGGGGCTGGGTTGGCACGTGATCCCGCCGACCGTCTTGCGCGATGCCCAGCACGGTATAGGCTCGATCCAACTGTTCATCGACCACGATCCGGCGCGCCACTATTTCACCATTGAGGGCGACCCGACAATGCGATTGCAATTGCAGAAAATCGCCCTGCTCGACATCCTGATCAACAACGCCGACCGCAAGGCTGGCCATGTGCTCATCCAGGAAACCGAAGCCCCGCGTGAACCCGTCCGGCTGTGGGGAATCGACCACGGCATCTGCTTTCACGTGGACCCCAAGTTGCGCACCGTCATCTGGGAATTCGCCGGAACGTCGATACCCGATGATTTGCGGCGCGACCTGGAGGCCTTTAAGGTCCTGCTCGCCGATCAAGATGATGAATTAGCTCGCGAACTGGGCGAGTTGCTGTCGCTGGCCGAGTTCGACGTCCTGCGCCAGCGTTTGAACCGGCTCATTGACCGCGCGAAATTTCCCCAACCTGGATCCGGCCGTCACTATCCCTGGCCGCCGGTGTGACAGAATGCATCCAGAGCTTAGCTGGCATGATCATTGATTCTTCCATCGAGCGAGCCATCGAATTAGTGGCCCAGGCGCGCCATATCGTCGCCCTGACCGGAGCGGGCATCAGCACGCCGTCGGGCATCCCCGACTATCGCACGCCCAAATCCGGCCTGTGGGAGAAAGCGCTCGATATGATGGAAGTCGCCAGCATCACCGGCTTCCGTCGCCATCCACAAACGTTCTACGACTGGCTGCGGCCATTGCTGCAGGTGATCCGCGAGGCCACCCCCAACCCGGCGCACCTGGCGTTGGCCCAGATGGAAGCGGCCGGCCGGCTGCAGGCGCTTATCACGCAGAATATCGATCTGCTCCACGGCGCGGCCGGGTCTAAAACCCTCTACGAGCTGCACGGCCATCTGCGCCAGCTTGTCTGTGCGACGTGCCACTATGTCATGCCCGCCGAGTCGGCGCTGGAAACGTTCATGACCACAGGTCAAATCCCGCGCTGCGTCCGCTGCCGGCACGTCATGAAACCCAGCGTCGTGCTGTTCGGCGAACTGCTGCCCTGGAAGGTGATGAAGTTGGCCCAGACGCACACCCGCGCCGCCGATCTGATGATCGTGGCTGGCTCGTCCCTGGAAGTGGCCCCGGCCGGCGATTTGCCGGAGATGGCGCTGGAGAACGGTGCGCGGCTCATCATCATCAACTACCTGGAGACCCATCTGGACGACCAGGCCGACGTCGTCATCCGGGCCGACGTGGCCGAGGTGCTGCCGCGGCTGGCGGAACCGTTTCTGCCCCGCCTTTCCCCCACCGAAGCTCAGCCGGCAAACGTCGAGGCGGCAAGTAAGAATTCGGCTCGTAGCGACGTCAGAATGTGAAACAGGCTGCGCAGGCAGCCCGAATTATTAACCGAGCGGGTGAGCCCAAGGGGCCCGCTATTTTCATCGAGAAGAGATATGCAAAAAGAACGAGTTGTGATCATCGGCTCCGGTCCGGCCGGATTATCGGCCGCTATATACACCGCGCGGGCGTTGCTGGAACCGCTGGTCATCACCGGCATCCAACTGGGCGGACAGATTTCCCTGACCAGCGAGGTCGAGAACTACCCCGGCCTCTTTAACGCGGAGAGCACGCCCACCGGCCCCGACATGGTGGCCTTGCTGCAACAGCAGGCCGAGCATTTCGGGGCGCGGCTGGCGTTCGAAGAGGTTATTGAAGTCAACTTCCGTGATGGCCCACCCTTCGTCGTGATGACCTACAACCAGACCTATCTGGCCGACGCAGTGATTGTGACCGCCGGCGCGTCGCCCAAGCATCTCGACGTTCCCGGCGAGACGGAATATGTGGGTCGCGGCGTCAGCTATTGCGGCACGTGCGACGGTTTCTTTTTCCGGGGCAAAGACGTGGTCATCGTTGGCGGCGGCGACAGCGCCATGGAAGAGAGTATCTTCCTGACCAAGTTCGCCGATAAAGTGACCATCATTCACCGCCGTGACGAATTGCGTGCCGGCCCGGCCCTCCAGAAGCGCGCCTTTGCCAACCCAAAGATCAGTTTCGTCTGGGACACGGTGATCGACGAGATTCAGGGTAATGGCGTCGTGCAGGAAGTCCTCCTGCGCAACGTGAAGACGGGCGCAGTCGACAAGATGTCGACCGACGGCGTGTTCGTCTTCATCGGCCACTACCCCAACAGTCAATTCCTGGTCAATCAGGTGGCGATGGATGAGCAGGGCTACGTCATTACCGACGAGTTCATGCGCAGCAGCGTGCCCGGCGTCTATGCCGCGGGCGAGATCCAGGACCCCCATTACCGGCAAATCGCCACCTCGGTGGGACAAGGTGTGGCCGCGGCCATGCAGTTGGAGCGCTGGCTGGCCCAACAGGAATAGGACTTGCTTGACAGATCGCCCGGCTTTCGCACGAGAGCCGGGCGCTTTTTTTATTGGATAGCCGGCTCCCCGTCGATGTTTCGCGCATACAGAGCGAGCAGGTCATCATAGGATGTCAGCCGGCCGACGTCGACCAGGAACGCGTGCAGCGAGGGGCTGGCCGCGCGCAACTCGCGCAGCATGGGCCCGACAGGGTCCGCGCCGGCCGCGCCGCCCGGCGTGGCCGCATAGCCGCCGTAAAAGGCGAAGTAAGCCTGGTTCAGCTTGCGGATGTTGTAACCGTGATTCAGAAACACCCGCCGCCGCGCCTCCATGTAAGCCTCGGCGCGCGCGATCTCCCCTTCGCCCAACATGCGGTCAACGGTGCTACGCGTCTCGGCCATCTCGGCCGAAAAATCGAAGGTGATCTCCGGGGCCGCTTTTGTCGATGGCGGCGCGGACGTCACCGGCGGCGGGACCAGTTCGGGATAATAGCGGGCGATGACCTTCGGACCGATCTCCAGATCGACGATTGAGGCCACCGTCTCGTTGATCGTGCGCATCTCCGGCCCGGCCAGATAGCGCACGCCCACCGGCCGCAAGGACAACCAATGATGAGTCCACTCGTGGGAGACGACCTCGGCCAGCCAATTGATGCTCGACGTCTCGCGGATCATGGCCGGGTATGTGCCCAGACCTCCGATGGGTACGACCAGCGCGGATTGATCCAGGCGGTCGAAAACGGCATCTTCCATCAGCTCTTTGTCTTCGGTAGACAGGCCGGGGATGAGGGCGGCCGAATCCACCTGGGCAATGCGGTCGCGCGGCGACACGATGAGCATATAGGGCACGGGCGACATGGTCATGAGCACGGGCGGCCAGGTCATGCCGCCGGCGGCCAGCCCCTCCTCCGCCAGCACGGCCGCCACCTGATCCTGGACGATGGCTTCGGCCAGCGGCTGCCGGCGGCTCAGTTCGGCGCGGATGGCGTCGCGCTCCCCCTGCAATTGAGCCGTCGCGCTCAGCGGCTCGGCGACCTCCGGATCGGTGAAGATGCGCTCGATGGTCGCTTCGATCTCCTGGGCGGCCGCTACTTGCCCCAGGTAGGCCAGGACAAACTTCTTCTGGGCGTCCTCGGTCATCAAATGGTGTGTGCCGGCCAGCAGCGCTTCCCCTTTGCGGCCCAGCGCGTCGGCCGTCCATTCGAAGAAGTCGAAGCGCAGGGCGCGGCCGACGATGGTATAGAATTGATACTTGGCGTCGCCGAATGCCGGCCATTCCGGCGCGACCACGATGACTGCCAACGCAAATACCAGCAGCAAACGAAACCACGAGCGGGCCCGACGCCGATTCATGGAGGGGATCATACGCCGGCCGCCAACCGTAGACCACTGATTTCGGACTTGCTTCACCAATACTCAGCCTATGAAAGAGTTAGAAACCGCCCCTGTTATCTTACGTATTGGTGAGGGAACGGTACAATCCATGATCAATTGTCTTTTGTGGGTTCGGACGCTCACCAGTGCCGCGCCTGAGCGGTGAACATGCGCGGACATCCGCCAAATTATCGTCATTTTCGTGTTGTATGATAGAGAGTAAACCTCGTGCGTCTACGTCGCCTTCCCCGTCGTCAATCCGCTGAGCCGGAAAACGCTATCCCGCCCATGACACGCGGCGGCGTTGGCCTGTTTCTGCGGTTGCTCGGCTATGTTCGTCCCTACCGGCTCTGGTTAGCCGCCGCTATCGTCGCCCTGATCATCAGTTCGCTGTTGGGGCTGGTGTTGCCGCTGGTCGTGCGCAATCTGGTGGATTATGTCATCGTGAATAAGGATTTCACCAACCTGAATCGGGTCACGATTGGTATGCTGGTCGTGTTTTTGCTGCAATCCCTCTTTTCTTTCGTGCAACAACTGACCCTGGCCTACACCGGCGAGCATGCCGTGGCCGACATCCGCATCGACGTCTTCACCCATTTGCAATCGCTGCCGCTCAGCTTCTACGCCGACCGGCGCACAGGCGAGTTGGTGTCGCGTCTCACCAATGACGTATCCCTGCTTCAGCAGGCCATTACTTCTAATCTGGTCATGCTCTTGCGGCAGATCATCACGATCGTGGGCGCGGCGGCGCTCCTTTTCTGGCTCGATTGGCGGCTGACCCTGATCATTTTGCTGGTTGTGCCGGTCATCACGCTGACGATGGTGTGGTTGGGCGGCCGCATACGAACGGCTTCGGTAGGGGTGCAAGATTCATTGGCCGAGGTCGCCAACTCGGCCGAGGAAACGACCCGCGGGGTGCGCATCGTCAAATCGTTCGCCCGTGAACCCTACGAGATCGGCCGCTTCACCGACCGGGTGATGGCCCTCTACGCCGCCGCCATGTACCGGGCCCGCATCCATGCCCTGCTCAGCCCGCTCATCGGCCTGATCGCCTCCATCACCGTTACCGGCATTCTCTACTATGGCGGCGTCCAGGTGATCACCGGCCGCCTCTCGCCCGGCGATCTCATCGCCTATCTCATCTACACCATCATGATCGCCTCGCCCATCGCTATCATGGCTGACCTCTACGGCCAGTTCCAGGCGGCCATCGGCGCGTCGCAGCGGCTGTTCGAGCTACTCGATCGGCCGTCGGACATCGTCGAAGTGCCGGATGCCCAACCGCTGCCGCCGGTCGTCGGCGAGGTGATCTTCGACAAGGTTTCCTTTCACTACACATCGGCCATCGACGTCATCAGCGGCGTCTCTTTCCGCGCCGAACCGGGGCAAATCATCGCCCTGGTGGGGCCGAGCGGCGCGGGTAAAAGCACTCTGGTGAATCTCATCCCCCGCTTCTACGACGTAGTAGACGGCCGGATCACCATTGATGGTCTCGACCTGCGCCACATCACGCTGAGCAGCTTGCGCGAACAAATCGGCATTGTGCCCCAGGAAACGATCCTGTTTTCCGGCAGCGTCTATGACAACATTCGCTACGGGCGGCTGGAAGCGACCGTTGGGGAAGTGGAGGCCGCGGCCGTGGCGGCCAACGCCCACGCCTTCATCGTCGGTGACCTGGAGAACGGCTACCAGACGACCGTTGGCGAGCAAGGGGTCAAGTTAAGCGGCGGCCAGCGCCAGCGCATCGCCATCGCGCGGGCCATCCTGAAAGATCCGCGCATTCTCATCCTCGACGAGGCGACTTCCTCACTGGACAGCGAAAGCGAGAGCCTGGTGCAGGAGGCGCTGGAACGGTTGATGAGCGGCCGCACGTCGTTCGTCATTGCCCACCGACTGAGCACCGTACTGAACGCCGACTGGATTCTGGTGATGAACAAGGGCGAGATCGTGGAACAGGGCACACACCACACGCTCTTGCTCGACCCCGACGGACTCTACACACGCCTGTATCAGATGCAGTTCGCCACAGCCTGAGCGAGCTCCCGAAATAAAAACAGCCGCCCACGATGGGCGGCTGCCTGTTTTTTCGAATGTAGCGGGTGGGAAAACCCGCCAACAATTGGCTTACTCGACAGTCTGGGTGCCGGCCGATACCGACGCTTCTTTGGCGGGTACGTAGAAAGACTCAACCACGTCTTCCTGTCGATTCACGCGAGATGACAACATGCCCGCCGCCAAAACGAAAATCGAGCTAAATACGGAGGCTCCCAGAAAAAGTAAAATCCAATTCATTGTATATACCTCTACGCTGATTACGGTGTCCAGAAAACTTACTAATTCACCGTAAGGAAGATCGTAAGAAAGCTTTGCTAGAATTTTCTACTCCAACACTACCCACATTATAGTAGCTTAACGGTTTCCTGTCTACCTCATACCGTGAATATTAAGCAACGAATCGTATAACTTTAGTACTATAGATTCGGAGCCCCTGAATAGGGAAAAAGGATGAGTCGTTCGGCAAAATACTCCCTCTCGACTGGCTAGCCTGTTATAGAGATTACTTTCCTCTCCATTCAGGCTTGCGCTTGTTCACGAAGGCATCCATCCCCTCTTTCTGATCATCGGTGCCGAACAGCAGATAAAACAGACGTCGTTCGTGATCCAGCCCGGCCCGCAACGGCATCTCGAAGACGGCGTTGACCGCCTCCTTGGCCAGCCGCACGGCCACGGGCGCGCGGGCGGCGATGTCGTTGGCCAAACGAACAGCCTCCTCCAGGTAGACTTCCACCGGATAGACGCGATTGACCAGGCCATAGCGCTGGGCCTCGGCCGCCGAAAGGTAGCGCGCGTTAAGCACCATCTCCATCGCCACCGCCTTGCCCACGGCCAGCGTCATGCGCTGCGTGCCGCCCGCGCCGGGGATGACGCCCAGGTTGATCTCCGGCTGGCCGAACTGCGCCGTCTCCGAGGCCACGATCATGTCGCAGGCCATCGCCAGTTCGCAGCCGCCGCCCAGAGCGAAGCCGGAGACGACGGCAATGATGGGCTTGCTCATCGCCCGCAGCCGATCCCACAGGTCGATAAACGAGTTGGTCATCATCGACGTGGGCGTGGCCGAGGCCATCTCTTTGATGTCGGCCCCGGCGGCGAAGGCGCGATCGCTGCCGGTGACGATCAGGCAACCGATTGCCGGGTCGCCGTCGAAGGCGGCCAGCGCATCCATCAGTTCGGTCATCAGTTCGCGATTCAGGGCGTTGAGCGCCTTCGGCCGGTTGAGCTGGACAATGCCGGCGCGCCCTTCGACGCGGGTAAGGATGTTCTCGTAAGTCATTTCTCCCTCCAATAAGATCGATACATCTTATCTAAACGCGATAATCCGTCTCGCGCCGTGGCCACAGCCGCCAGATGATGATGGCAAACAGGACGGCGACGGCCACAAACACCGTTTGAATGCCCGTTTGGGTGATGTCGTCGGGTGGCTGAAAAACAAACCAGGCCGTGAAGCTCTGCAAAGCCTGAATCAGAATTGGGCCGAGGATGCTACCCGTGCGCAGGCGAATCATGCCATAGACAATGCCCCAACTCAGGAAGTAGAGCAGGCCGGCCCACCCCGGCATGAAGGATTCGCGGAACAGCAGGAAGCCGGTCGCGCCGAAGAGGACGCCGCTGGCAACGGCCGCAGTCAGCCCGCCCCGCCAATCGGCCGAAGCCCGGAAAACGAGACCGAAGGCCCATAGTTGCGTGGCGAAGGCCTCGAATAACAGCAAATAGGCGAAGGCGCGTCCCGCTCCGGCCGAGCGAGTAGCTATCACCTCGACGTACAGCGGGATCTCGACCACGGCCTGGCCGATCTCGTTGAAGCTCACCTGGGGCAGCATGGGCAGGAAGCGGCCGATGAGCGCGGCGACCCACACCAGCACGGCAAAGCCGATTCCGGCGAACAGCGGCCGGCCGCCGCGCAATGCCAGCCCGCGCAAGCCATAGAAACGCAAGCCTAGAAACCAGGCAGCCATGCCCAGCGCGGCAAAGACGGGCGCGACGTTCGGTAGCGAACCCGCTGGAGTGGGGGCAAAGAGCGAGCCGCTGAGGACGCCGACCAGCAACGCCAATGCCAGCGGCAGGATGATACTCGCCAGGGTACGGTTGCGGGCCGTTGCCGGCGAAACGAGGTCAGGCGGGGCGGTTTCAGCGCTCCCGGCAGTGTTAGGTGTCATAAAAGGGATTCTAACACCCTGCGGCCGATTGTCATGTCGTCGTCAATGGATGAATCCATCGGCTGATATCCCCAACGTGTTCAAGATTGTTTTGTCAAAATCTATCAATTGGTTTCGACTGCCGCCAGCAGGTACGAGGTTACATTTTGCGCCGGGTAGGCGATTGCCGTGGGGGCGCTGGGCCGTTTATTGTGAGTTGCCCACCCATCGGCTACACTCCCAGCCATATGGCCCCCTCACCGGAAATCGCGCCCGCAACGAGCTGGGCCTGGGACGCCCGTCGTCTCTCCCAGTTGGGCGTGCTGACCTTCGCGCGCTTCCTGCAAAACACACTGTTGCGCATCGTCTACCCTTTCGCCCCGGCGTTGGCCCGCGGCCTGGGCGTGCCCGTGGCCACCATCTACCTCATCGTGTCGCTGCGCAACTTGCTGGGCTTATTCAGCCCCCTGTTTGCCCCATTGCCCGAGCGTCACGGCCGGCGGGTGGTCATGTCGGCCGCCCTGCTGATCTTTGGCGTCACAAGTCTGCTGGTGGTAGGTGTGCCGGTGGTGTGGACGCTGGGCATCGCCATTATCACCGCCGGCGTCCTCAAGGTCATCTACGATCCGGCCATGCAATCCTATGTGGGCGACGTCGTACCCTATGCCCAGCGCGGCAAGGCCCTGTCAGTCACCGAGTTTGCCTGGAGCGGGGCCTTTCTGGTCGGCGCGCCGCTGACCGGCTGGCTCATTGCCAATCAGGGTTGGCCCGCGCCGTTTTTGTGGTTGGGGGTGGGCGGACTGGCAATGGCGATCTTGCTGTGGCGCGTGTTGCCTCCCGCCGGCACCGGCAAAGGCCGCGCGGTTGGCGCAGCCTATACCTGGCAAACCCTGCGCAAAAATCCGGTCATTTGGGCCGCCGCGCTTTATATGATGCTGGCTCTAGTAGCTCAGGAGACCCTGTTCATCGTCTATGGCACCTGGATGGAGAGTACCTTCAGCCTGAGCCTGACCAGTCTCGGCCTGGCCACCACGATGATCGGGCTGGCCGAACTGGGCGGCGAGGCGACGGCCGGGTGGTCGGTCGACCGCTTCGGCAAGCGGCCGGTCGTCATCCTGTGTGGTTTGCTCAATGCGGCCATCTTCCTGATCATCCCTCTCAGCACCGGATCGCTAATGACGGCTATGGCCGTGATGATCGCCCTGTTTTTCACTTTCGAGATCGCCATCGTCGGGGCCATTCCCTTGCTGACCGAGTTGGTGCCCAGCGAGCGCGTCGTTGTGATGTCAATGAGTCTGGGAGCGATGGCTGCCGGGCGCACCATCGGCTCAGTCATCGGGCCGTTCGTTTGGGCGCGGGCGGGAATGACGGGCAATAGCGCCATCTCGGCGGTCATGATGTTGCTGGCCGTTCTCGTCCTGGCCCGCTGGCTGCGCGAGGGGAAGGAGGAAATAAATGAGTGAAACAGTTGATCTGATTATCCATTCGGCCGGGCAATTGTGCGTCGTCCCGGCCCACAACGGCGGCCCCCAGCGCGGGGCGGCCCTGGGCGATTTGGGACTGATCACCGATGGCGCGGCGGCCATTGAGGACGGCCGCGTGCTGGCCATCGGCCCCTCGGTCGATATTCGCGCTCGCTACCAGGCCGACACAGAGATCGACAGCGGCGGCCGATGCGTCATGCCCGGCTTTGTCGATCCCCACACCCACCTGCCCTGGATGGGCGACCGCGCCGCTGAGTTCGAGCAACGATTGGCCGGGGCGACCTACATGGAGATCATGAACGCCGGTGGCGGCATCATGTCCACCGTGCGCCACACGCGACGGGCCAGCGTCGATGAGCTGGTGGCCGACAATCTGCCCCGGCTGGCGCGCATGCTACGCCACGGAACAACCAGCGCCGAAGCCAAGACCGGCTACGGACTGGACACAGCCGCCGAGCTGAAGCAACTCGACACGATCGCCGCTTTGGCCGCTGCCCAGCCGGTCGAGCTGACGGCCACTTTTCTGCCCGCCCACGCCGTGCCCGAAGAGCATCGCGGCGATACCGAAGGCTACGTGCAGCGCGTCATCACGGAGATGCTGCCCGCCGGGGCGCAATGGATGCGCGAGCGGGGCGTCATCCTGTTCTGCGACGTATTTTGCGAGGAGGGGGCGTTCGATCTGGATCAGACGCGGCGCATCCTGGCGGCGGCGGCGACGCTGGGCTATCGCCTAAAGGTCCACGCCGACGAGTTTGTCGGGCTGGGCGGCACGAAGCTGGCCGTCGAGCTGGGGGCTACGTCGGCCGACCATCTCGTCATGACGCCGGAGGCCGACATTGCCGCCCTGGGTCAGGGCGAAACGGTCGCCGTTGGGTTGCCGGGCACGCCGTTTGGCCTGGCCCATCGGGACTACACCCCGGCCAAAGCTATTCTGAACGCGGGCGGCGCGTTGGCCCTGGCGACCGATCTGAACCCCGGCACCACGTGGTGCGAGTCGATGCAAATGGTGATCGCTCTGGCCTGCCGCTACATGGGACTGACCCAGGCCCAGGCCATCGTCGCCGCCACGCTCAACGCGGCGTTCGCCATCGGGCGTGGGGCTGAGGTTGGCAGCCTTGCGCCCGGCTATCAGGCCGATCTCCTCGTCCTGGATGTGGCTGATTACCGGCAGCTCGGCTATCGATATGGGACGAATCTGGTGCGGACGGTCGTCAAGCGCGGGCACATCGTCTGAGGGATGGCCGGACGCCGGGTGAGAAACCGGTGTTACCTACCGTTTAAGAAATCGATAGGACAAGCCGGTTAAGAAACCGGCGCTACGTTATAATCAAGCCTATGAACTACCGAAAATTCGCGCTTTTGGCGCTCATCACCTTATTGTTGGCGGCCGCTTGTCGCACGGCCGGATCGTCAACGACAATTCTGCCCACGGCCACCACGGCCGGCGAGATCGTGGCGGCGGCCACGCTGCCGCCGGCCGTTGCCGCCACCAATACCCCCGTTCCTCCCTCCCCGACGCCGACCGAACCGCTGGCGGCCGTGGTGAACGGCGAACAGATCTTCTTGTCCGAATTTGAGGCCGAGCTGGCCCGCTATAACGCCCAACAGGGAGATGCGGCCGCGGACACAACCGGCTACCGCGATCAGGTGCTCAACGCCCTCATCGAGCGGCGGCTCATCATGCAGGCGGCCACGGACGACGGCGTTGTGGTGACGCCGGAGATGGTCGACCAGCGGCTGACCGAGCTGCGCAGCGCCGGGGATGACGGGGCCTTCCAGACCTTCCTGCAGACCAACGGCTGGACCGAAGAGGAGTTTCGCGACACGCTGACGGCCGAACTCGTCACCTCGGAGATGATCGCCCGCGTAACGGCCGGCGTGCCGACAACGATGGAACAGGTCCGCGCCAGCTACATCCAGATGGACGACGCGACGCTGGCCCAGTCCGTGCTGGAGCGCGCGCAGGCTGGTGACGACTTCGCCTTCCTGGCGGAGCAAAACTCCGTCGATCGCCTGACCGGCGTTAATGGCGGCGACCTGGGCTTCTTCAAGATCGGCAGCCTGCTGGTGCCCGAAGTCGAGGCGGCGGCATTCGCGTTGCAGCCGGGCGAGATCAGCGACCTCATCAGCGTAACGGGCGAGGACGGCAAAACGACGTACTACATCATCAAGGTGACGGAGCGCGATCCTAACCGGGAATTGACCGTCGATGACCGTTATGGCCTGATGCAGGCCACTTTCGATGCCTGGCTCGAAAACCTGTGGGCCACTGCCGTCATCGAGCGTTTTATTCAATAAGAAGAAAGGCTGTTGGCTAGGGTTAAAACAAAAACACGGATTGAATCAGCGTTCAATCCGTGTTTTTGTATGAGCTATTCAGGTGTGTCGAATGATTTATTGCGGCCCACGGCCGTTATCTGACCAGATGGCGGCGATGTATTCGTAGGCGGCCTTCATGACCGGGTCGTTGGCGCGGTTGGCGCGACTGGACATGCGCGAGCGCACCAGCCAGCCGGCCAGCGCCTTGCGCATGCGCCCGTGGTGCTTGTGGTAGAGACGCGCCCGGCTCTCCCATAGATTGACCATCGACTGGGCCGGTATTTGACGGGTGCTCTCGCCGCTGAAGTGGACGATCTCGGCCGCGGGCACGGCGTAGATCTCCCAGCCCGACTCGCGCACGCGCCAGCTCCAGTCGATCTCTTCGCAATACATGTGGAAGGACTCGTCGAAGCCCTGCGTCGACTCGGCCACGTCGGCCCGCACCAGCATAGTCGCCCCCAGCGGGTGATCAATGGCAAACGGCTCGCGATTGGTCTGGTAGTAGCGGCGCGGGTAGCGGCCATTGAGACGGCTTTCGTAGAGGCGCGGCGGCATCCGGTACAGATCGAATACCAGTTGGCCCAGGCCGGGGAAAGAGAAGGCGCTGTGCTGGAAACGGCCGTCGCCATAGATGAGGCGCGCGCCGGCCATGCCGCCCTTCGGCCGCTCGTCCAGACATTTGACCAGCCGCCCAATTGCCCCCGGCCGCACAAGCGTGTCGGGATTGAGAAAGAAATAGTAGCGCGGACGGTGCACCGACGCCGCGCGCATCCCCTGATTGTTGGCCGCGCCGAAACCGGCATTCGTATGGTTGGCGATCACGTGAACCTGGGAGAAAAGGTCAGCTAACAACTCAACCGTGCCGTCGGTCGAGGCATTGTCCACCACCCATATTTCGCCGCGCAGGCGCGACGCGCGCAGATCAGCGGCGACCGAACGCAGGCAGTCGGACAGATAATTGCGGACGTTCCAGCTGACGATAATGATGGCAACGTCGAGCATCTCAGTCCAGTTCTGCCCATAGGTCGGCAGCTTCCAACTCCAGCGTGTCTTTGACAGTGCGAATCGGGTCATAAGCGGAATCTTCGGCCGGTTCCAGGCCGATCCAGCCGAACAGGTCGGCCGAACATAAAGACATCGTACAGGCATCAGACGCGGCGAACTCGGTCAGCGTCGCCACTATTTGCCGCGCAAGCTCCGGCGCTATATCGCGCCCAAGCACCACCGTGTCGTTGGGAATAGGCTCGCTCACGGCCAGGATGCGCGTCTGATCGAAAATTTCGGGCGTCGTGTCGAAAAGGCGCGCGCGCGCGTCACGAAGGCGATACCCTCCAAATTCGGGTTCGCCGGCAACGATGACGTAGCCGATGGGGCTCCGGGACGGCGGGATGCCCAGCAACCGCCACTCCTCCGGCCCGTTCTTGCCGGCCGCCCAGACGCCACCGAGCGGCATGATCGGCGGCACGAAGTCGGCCGTTGTGAAATCCACTTGGCCATTGACGAGCGAGAGCAGCGCCGTCGTCTCTTCGGGCGCGTCCACGATCTCGCCTGGCTCGATGCCCGCGGCGGCCAACTGCGCCCGGAAATAGAGATACGTGGGCAGGCTATGGGTGTCGGCCACAGCCCAGCGCTTGCCCGCCAGATCGGTCAGTTCGGTCCCGTCGCCGGCGCGGGTGACCAACATGCCCATCTGCCACGTCAGGCCGTCGCTGCCCACAGCCACCAGACCGGCTTGCGCCGCACACTGATCATGGGCGACGGTGTAAGCCGCGGCCGAGAGGAAGCCCACGACATCTTCCGGGGCGGCGCAAAGCAGCTCGACCAGCGCTGCCTCACTGTCGACCACGCCGACGCTGAAGGCGACGCCAGTGGCCGCGCCAAGCGCCTCTACCAACGGCGCGACACGCCGGGCGACAACAGCTCCGGCGGCCACGGGTGGAAAGAGAAGTTGAACAGGGCGTTCGACCGACCCCGGCGCCGGCCGGGTGGCCTCGATGGTCGCCGTCAGGACAGGGGTCGAGGTGGCCGTCGGAGCGGCCGTCTCTGCTACGTCCGTCGTCATCACGACCGGAGCAGGGGCTGTGCTCGCGGCGGGGAGAGTGGCCGCGGTCGTCGGTTGGGCGAGAAGAGAAGCCGTTGGGGTGGGCGGCGACACGCCATTCTGTGGCCGGCAGGCAGCCAGCAGCAGAGCAAGCTGCAATGACCAGATCATGACAACGATGGCGCGCATCCTCTTCATAAGACAAAAAAAGACTGACGGAGTCGCCAGTCACCAACCCATTAGCGTCAAATCGCTACGTCCACCCTGCGTAGCCGGCTCCTATCAACCGCACTGAGTGTATCCCGATTGGGCAAGAGCCTACAACGACATTTAGGGGAAGTTAAGGTGAGAGGATGGTGAACCGGCGCGGGCCGCGATCGAGACCCGAGCCGGTAATGCCCAGGTCAGGAAACTGGGGCTGCCCGGCTCAATCGGCCGCCGGATCGAGTGGCCTGATGGGGATTTCGCGCGGTTCGCATTCGGGACGGTGGGCTTCGTCGGGGACATCAACCAGAATGCTCTGGGGATCGACGCGATTGTTAAATTCGGTGATCTGAACGTCCTCGTGGATAAGACCGGCCCACAATGGCTGAGGGTTGCGATTGCCGAAGACATCGGTCACGCGGATGCCGCCGGTGATCAGAGCACGCTGGCCGGGCATCAGGTAGAGGTGGCCGTCGATCTCTTCCAGTTCCGAAGCGCTGCCCAGCGCCCAACGATAGGGGTAATTAGTGAGTTCGTTTTCGAAACCAATGGCTGCCCGCCATGCGCCCGACTCTGTGAACCAGCCCAGCGTGTTGTAGTTCCAGTTGGAATCGTAGACGACGCCCGGCGCGGGGCCGGTGGTGCGAATCGGGGCGTTACCGTAGTTTTCGACCGTCATGGTGAAGGTGATCGTATCGCACAGGACGACGGCCGTGGCGCTCCATTGGACGGAATCGCCCGTCGGCGGAGGAAAGATGTCGGCCCGCGGCACGCCGCCGTGCTGAATGGTCAATTCGTCGGTCACCCGAATGCGCTGCCCTTCCGGGTCTTGGGCCTCGGCCACGACGGTATACGTTCCGTCCGGTGGTGGCGTCTCGCCATTGTCCACGCCGCCCTCGTAGTCATAGTAGTGGCGGCCGGGCGTGCGGGCCGGGACGTCGCGCTCCTGCTCGGCAATCGGCAACTCGCCGCCGTCGGGCAACTGGATAAAGACGCGCAGCGCAGCTACTTCTTTGGGCAGATAGAACTGCATTAGCACACGGTCGTCGATGCCGTCGCGGTTGGGGGTGAAGATGGGGCGGTCAAGCGTGAAGTCGCGCAGTTCCGGCAACTGGAGGTCAGCCTCGGCGATGGTGATCGTTCCTTGTTGCTGCTCGGTCACTCCGTCTAGACCAGTGGCCGCAACCGTCCAGGTATAGTCTCCGTCGTGCAGCAGGCGGGAGAGGATGTCGCCGGCGATCTCGTCGGTCGCCAGCCGGTAGCCGTCGACCACGCCGCTGAACAACACCTCGTATTGCCCCGCGCCGCGCGACTTGTCGTTGCGGAAGAAGAACCGGTCGCCGGCCGCGTCCTCGAAGTAGATCGACACGGTAGCGTTGCCTGACAATTCGTAGCTGATGGGCGTGGCATCGCTGATGCCGTCGGCGTTGGGGGTGATGACGCCGTCGCGCACAATCACATTGCGCAACAGGGAATCATCGCCGTTCAGCAGACGGCCGCCTAGCAGCACGGCCCCCAGAACGACGGCGGCGGCGATGGCGAGAACAATGTAGGGAGTGGAGCGTTTGGTCGACACGGGGCAAGTTTAGCAGAGGCGCGACGGCTTGTCAGAGACGATTAACCAGCGCTCACCCCACGGTCTTCGGGCGACGCACATAGCGGCGAATGATGACCGCCGCCGCGGCGACAAGAGCGATGGTCAGCGATACCAGCGTTGCTACGGCCAACCCCGTCTCCCATCCAAAGAAAGGGACGGCCCGACTGTCGAGCCGCACCGTCTCCAGCAAGATCCGGCCGATGGCATAGGCAATGAGATAGAGGGCCATCAGTTCGCCGGGCAAAAGGCGGTCATTATGTCGCCGGGCCAGCCGCAACAGAATCAAAAACGTCATCAGGCTCCACAGCGACTCATAGAGAAACGCGGGCTGGAAGCGCTCGTAGCCGACATAATCCGGCAGGCGGTAGATGGGATCGATGTGGATGGCCCACGGCAGGGTGGTGGGGCGACCATAAAGCTCCTGATTAAAGAAGTTGCCCCAACGGCCGATGGACTGACCCAGGGCTAACCCGACGACAGACATATCAGTCCAGTCCAGCAACGACAGGTGGTTGTGTCGGAAGTAGATGAACATACCTAGCAGCCCACCAGCCAATCCGCCGAAGATGCCCAGCCCGCCGCCACGAAAGTTGAGCAACTGGAGTGGTTGGCGAAAGTAGTCGAGCGGGGAGTAGATGCCGATGGCAGCCATGCTCGGCGAGGGGGTCAGCACATGATAGAGGCGCGCCCCGATGAGGCCCAGGAGCAAAACCCACAACAGAGAGTTCCAGACATGATCAGGGTTCCATCGCCGCCAGGGGGCGTCGGTCAGCCATTCCGGAGCAATGCCCGGCACAACGGCCAGGCTGTCGACGACCTCGGCCGTCTGCGACTTCTTCAGCGACAACCGGCGCGGATCAAGCCCCACTTCCCAGATCAGTTGACCGAGCGTGGTAATTTGGCGCTTGAGCAGCAGAGAGTTGAGTTCTTTGGAAAGCGTCGTATCGCTCAGCGGCCGTTCGCGGACGTCGACGGGCACGGTGGCTTCGAAAGCACGGCGCGCTCGCTCGGTTGCCAAGCGGGCCACGACCCACGCCCCCAAAGCGATACCCGTGACGATCCAGATACCATACCAGTAGATAGGAAAGCCGAACAGGTTGATCGCCGCCCGCGGTGGCGTGTTGCCGGTCGTCAGATGATAGGCAAACAGACCGCCGGCCAGGGCCAGAACCAGGATGATCGCGTACCAATAGGGTTCGATGCGTCGCGACACGGGTTGGTTACTCGCTCGTTTCTCGCGACTGATGCCAGACGGCCCACATGCGCTGGAAGAAAGTGAAATAGGTGAAGGCGGCCAGAATGACCAAAGCGATGTGGGGGAGCCGCAGGGCCAGGAAAGCGATCAAAACAACGTAACGCTCGACACGGCTCAGCAAGCCGGTCTTGGCCTGGAAGCCCAGCGCCTCGGCCCGCGACCGCGCATAGCTGACCATGAGCGAGCCGGTCACCGCCAGATAGGCGACGGCCAGCATCAGGGGATCGACCTGACTGTAGTAATAATAGATGAAGCCGCCGAAGAGCACGATCTCGGCCAGCCGGTCGAGGCTGGAGTCGAGAAACGCGCCGAAGCCACCCTGTTTGCGGCCCAGCTTGCGAGCCAGCGCGCCGTCGAGCGCATCCAGCGGCGACAGCACGGCGATGGCCGCGGCCGCCCAGCGAAACTCGCCGATGGCGATAAGATAGGCAAACAGGATGTGGGTCAGAAAGCCGAGGACGGTCAGTAAGTCCGGCCCCAGCTTATAGCGGGCCAGCACATCGACGATGGGGTCAATGATGAATTTGGCGCGTAGCCGCAACTGATCGGTGAGCGTGGCGCGTTGAGTGATGGGTGATTGTGACGACATTGCTACCCCTTCTGGCGGATGCTATCGGAAGCGGCAAGGGCTGTCAAATAGCGAACGTTGCACATGACTCAGACGTGACAAGTGGGCGAGCGTGTTTCGTGCCGGCCCGCGCCTGCTTAAGCCCGCCTACCTGCCGGTTCGGGTGTCGTGACAACAAAACAGGCCGGGGCAACAGAGCACCCCAGCCTGTTTGATTTCCGATTTAATCGGCGGCCACCGTTTCGGCGCGGCGGCCGTCTTCTCCCCTCGCAACGAGAGTCGAATCAATGCTCGCTAGCGACGCAATGACTCTTGCAGCGCATTCATCCGGTTGGAGACGCTGTCGTCGACCACCCGGTCGCCAACACGCACGACTAAGCCGCCCAAGATGGACGGATCGACCTTGTAATGAACGTCCTTGACGCCCAGCATCTTGGCCGCCGACTGCTTTTCGGCATCGGTCAGGGGTAAGGCGCTGGTGATTTCGGCCGTATCGCCTGTCAGTTCCGACACCCCGGCCGGCACGCGACTGAAGAAGTCGCCGATCAGTTGATGCTGACGTTTCTCGTCGAGCGACTCGCCGACCAGCTTGTTGGCGGCGGCGATGGAGATAGCCGCCACCTGGCTGCGTAAATCGGCCAGAATGCGGTTGCGCTCCTCGGTGGCTTCGGTCTGGGCGTTGGCCATGATGGCGCGGGCGTCCTCGCGGGCCTTGTGCTCCACGTCCTTGGCGGCGCCTTCGGCAGCCACAACCGCCTCGCGGCGCATGTTGGCGGCCTCGGCGCGGGCATCGTCCAGGATACGCTTGGCCTCGGCGTCGGCGTTCTGGCGCGCGATCTCCGCCTGTCGCGCGTCCTCCAGGCCCTTGGCGATGCGTGCTTTCCGTTCGTCCAGGACGCGCAACATCGGCTTATAGACGAATGCGGTCAGGATCAGCAGCAACGCGGAGATACCCAGGATCTGCGTGATCAGGTAACCTAAGTTAATACCTAATGCTTCCATAAGTTGTCCTCAATTGGAATGGATCGGACAGCCGATCGATTTCCGGGTATCCTCTTAGAACACGAACAAAATAATCAGGGCCACAACCAGGGCATAAATGGCGACCGCTTCCGTGAAGGCGATACCCAAAATCATGTTGGTCTGGATATTGCCGCTGGCATCCGGGTTGCGGGCGATACCTTGCACAGCGCCACCCACCAGAATGCCGATACCGGCGCCGGCGCCGATGGCGCCCAACATAGCCAATCCTGCGCCGATAGCTTTCAGGCCTTGCGCGAGTGCTGCAGCTGATAATTCATCCATGTGTCAATCCTCCGATAGACTTTATATAGTATTTACAAATTGATCGCTTGTGGGGCGGCGCAGCAGGCGTCACCCGCAGACTGTCAGTGATGCTCTTCGCCGCCGTGCTGCTCGGTGGCGCTGTTCATGAAGATGAGCGTCAACAGGGCAAACACGAGCGCCTGGATAACACCCACGAACAGTTCCAGGCCAAAGAACGCCAGGTTCGCCACCGACAGGATATAACCCATCACGAATAGCAAGACCATACCGGCGAACATGTTGCCCAAAAGACGGAAGGAGAACGAGATAATCTTTGAAATCTCGCTGACCAGTTCCAGGATACCAACCGCCGGGTCGATAGCCTTGATGGGATCGCCCTTAACCTTGTCGACCCAATTCTTTTCCAGGAACGGGAAGAACTTGTTCAGATAGCTGAACCCCAGATGCTTGAAGCCGTAGTATTGCACCATGACCATAGCCACCAGAGCGAAGGCCAAAGTGAAGTTTAGGTCGGTCGATGCCGGGCGCAAGAAGGGCACGATCGTCCAGTCGGCCGCTTCGGGGTTGCGGCCGACCACGTAACCGTGAGAGTCATTTTCGATGGGAGCGCCCTCTATGGCATTGTCGGCGCGGATGAGAAACAGGCCGTCGCGCAGGCCCCAGATATTGGCTTCATCTTCGGCCAACTCGGCTTCGTGCTTGACCGCTTCCAACTCCGCCTCGTTAATCTCGGTACCGGCCGTCTTGGCATTGGCGATAAACGCTTCTTCCGCCTTCAGGGCGGCGAAGTGGGGCTTGTTTTCCCAGATGCCGATGCTGTCATAGCCGGGGATGAGGCCCATCCAGTTGGAGACCAATATGATCAGGATGAAACTCATGAAGTAGGGGAAGAACTCCCGCACCCTGGGGCCAGCGATGTTCTGGGCAAAATTATAGGCCCCTTCGAGGATCATTTCGAACACATTGTAGAAGCCGGTCGGCACTTCGTCGGCCGTGCGCGATCTGGCCCGCAGACCGAACGCCAGCAACAGCACGACCAACCAGGCCAGCAGCGTAGCTACGAAGGTGTTGATTAGGCCGGCATTATTGAACAAGAAAGCCGGCATGAGTCCTTCGGTGCCGGGATACGGCTCGCCGGGCAATTGAATGAAAGGCAGAACAGGCTTGGTATAAGCAACGACCGAGCCGAAAACGATCATCAGGACAACGATTAGAAGGAGTATATAACGCTTCTTCATAGGGTAGTCTCGTCCTCTTCTTCCTGTTTTATTCGCTCGACGGTTCGATTGGCTTTGTTCATCATCCACAGACTGATACGCACCATCGCGTAGAGCGTGACGGGAAAACTGCCGAGCATAAAGATAACGGTGAAGATCTTGCGCTCATTACCAAGAAAGTCGTCCAGAAACCATCCGGCGCCGAAGGCGATGCCGATAATGGCGAGGGCGACTATCGCGGTTACGCAGCCCACTTGCCCCACTGTATTGGTCAGGGCGGCCGCTTGTCTGAGGTTCGGATCTTGAGACACGTCTTGATTGTTCAGGTTAGCTTGCGCATTATATCACAATCGATGCTCCGGTCAATCTAACCGGAGAAAAAGGCCGCAGCCGCCTGGCGGGTCAGCTCGAAGGCCGGCCCGGCACTGACGCCCAGGTAGACGATGAAGATGGCCGAGATGGCCAACCCCACCCGCGCGGCGCGCGAGACGGGAATCTCAACGTCGTCTTCTTCGGATCGATAGAGATACATATGCTTGATGATGGTTAAGTAGTAGTAGAGGCCGATAAAGGCGTTGAGGATGCCGATGAGGGCCAGCCACCACATCCCGGCATCGACAGCCGCCTTGAATATGAAGAACTTGCCGAAGAACCCGGCCGTCGGCGGGATGCCGCTAAGCGACAGCAGCGCCAGCAACATCACCAGCGCCAAAAACGGCGAACGACGATTCAGGCCGTACAGGTCTTTCAGGTCATCGGAGTGGGTCACGTTACTGACCAGGACGATGACGCCGAAGGCGGCGATATTGGTGAAGACATACATCAACAGGTAGAACATCGTCGCGCCGGAGCCATCCTGCGTCAAGGTCACCAGGCCGATGAGCGCATAGCCGGCCTGGGCGATGCTGGAATAGGCCAGCAGACGCTTGATGTTGTTCTGGAAGATGGCGACGAAGTTGCCCAGGGTCATGGTGATGATGCACATCGCCACGAGCATGGCCCACCACTCGGATGAGGGCAGCGCCGGGCCGAGCACCCCGGCCAGGAACACGCGCAGGAAGACGGCGAACCCGGCGGCCTTCGAGGCCGTCGACAGGAAGCCGGTGAAGGGCGTGGGCGCGCCTTCATAGACGTCGGGCGTCCAGAAATGATAAGGCACGATCGATGTCTTGAAAGCAAAGCCGACGGTGATCAGCACCGCCGCCAGCAGCAGTAGTGGCTGGACGACAGAGATTTGCTGGCCGCTGAGCAGGCTACCGATCAGATAGAGATTCGTCTGGCCCGTGACGCCGTAGAGCAGGCTCATGCCGTAAAGCATGACGGCCGTGGTGAACGCGCCGTAGACGAAGTATTTCATGCCCGCCTCGGACGAGCGCGTCTGCCCGCTATAGAACCCGGCCAGGAGATAGGACGAGATGCTGGCCGTCTCCAGCGCCACGTAGATCATGATCAGGTCGGTCGAGGCGGCCATCAGGCTAAAGCCGATGGTGGCCGTGATCAGCAGCGCGTAGTACTCGATTTTCTGCAAGCGAGGCACGTCCATCGACACGAGCGACGTCAGGACGAGCGCGGATAAAAACATCAGGCGAAAGACGAACGTCACCAGGTCGTTGCGCATCATGCCGCCCCAGAAGACGCTGTCTTCCAAGGCCCATTCGGCGCTTGGCTGGCCAAACAACCAAAACAGAACGATCGTCAGCAACAGAACGCCTAACGCACCCCAGGCGGTGAACAGCCCAACCTGCCGCCGGTCAACCGGCTTGAACAGCCTGTTGAAGACCAGCACCATGAACAGGACGACCAACAGGCCGAGCTCCGGGGCGAGGGCCAATACCCACGAAAGGGTAATATTGGGACTCACTTATGCACCTCCCAACCAGGCCATGACGTTGGCCGCGACGATCTGGAACATGTGGTGAGCGGCTTCCGTGATGGTGCCGCCGTGGAATTGAGTTGCTTGTTGCGCTTCCTGCAGGCGGGCGACGACCGGGGCCATACCCGACTGGACGATGGGCGCGATGACGACGGGGAACAGGCCGATGACGACCAGGATGACGCAAAAGGACACCAAAACGAACTTGTCAATGGCCAGCAACGGTCGCATATCGTGCCATTTGTCGCCCTCGTACTCGCCGAAGAAGACGGAGTGGATGGCCCGCAAGATGTAGGCAGCGGTGATGATAATGCCCAGAACGGCGACGACGGCTATGATGCCGTAGTAGTTAGACGGGTTCAACCCGAACACCGCGTTCAGATCCAGACTGCGACCTTGCCACACGCCCAGGAAGATGGGGAATTCGGCCAGAAAACCCGAAAGGCCGGGCATACCCATGCCGACCAGACCGGCGATAATGAAGGCGACCACCGTCCAGGGCAGGGCCTTGCGCATACCACTCAGTTCATCCATGTCGCGGGTGTGTGCCCGGTCGTAGATCATGCCGACGACGGCAAAGAAGAGGGCGGTCATGATACCGTGGCTGACCATCTGGATGCCCGCGCCGGTGAAGCCAACAATCGTCATGGCCGCGAAGCCCATGCTGACTAGCCCCATGTGACTGACACTGGAGTAACCGATCATGTACTTCAAGTCTTTTTGGCGCATGGCGATGAACGCGCCGTAGACGACGTTGATCAGGGTCAGGATGATGATGAAAGGCAGCCAGTAAACTGCCCCTTCCGGCAAGAGTTGAATACCGACGCGCATGGAGGCGTAGGCTCCCAGCTTCATCAGCACGCCGGCGTGGATCATCGAGACGGCCGTGGGCGCGGCCACGTGGCCGTCGGGCGACCAGTTGTGGAACGGCCACAGACCGGCCAGAATGCCGAAGCCAAGGAACAGGGGCATAAACCAGATGCGCTGGATATCCCAGGGAAATGTCGCTTGTGACCAGATACGCAGGTCAAAGGTGCGCAGCGCCTCGCCGCCCTCGACGGGCGTGAAGTAAAGCACCAGGAAGGTGATCAGGGAGATAAAGCTGCCGATGAGTAGATACAAGGTCAGCTTCATGGCCGCGTATTCACGCGTCACCTTCCAGCCCCAGACCACGATCATGACATACATGGGCAAGACGGCCAGCTCGTAGAAAAAGAAGAGCAGGAAACCGTCGACGGCAATGAAGACGCCGTGGACGCCGGCCACCAGGAGCATGAAGAAGGCGTAGAACTCGCGCGGCCGGTCGTCGATGCTCCACGAGATGAGAACGCCGCCCAGGCCGACAATGGCCGTCAGCAGCACCAGCGTGGCGCTAAGGCCGTCGACGCCGACGATGTAGTTCAACCCGATGCTGGGCACCCAGGGATGCTCTTCGACAAACTGCAGCGATTCGCTCCAGGATGTATCGGCCGGGGGCAGATTCTGGTAGGTGGACACGTAAACGTAGATCGACAACACCAGGCCCAGCACCATAGCCGCCAGCCCCAACATGCGCGCGTTCTCGCCGCGATCCTTGGGCAACAACAGGATCAGAATCGCGAACAGAATGGGCGACAGGGCGATGATTGACAGAAACGGGAATTCCATAGCTTTAGTCCGGCTCCAGCAGCTAGCTGAAGAGTTTGGTCACCGTGTCGTTGATCACAGCCAAAAGCCACTGCGGCCAGATGCCCAAACTGAGCATCAGACCCATCAGCGGCCAAATGACAAGATGTTCGCGCAACGTCATCCGGGGCAAGCCGGCCCACTCCGGCTTGAGCGGCCCATACAGGGTTTGATCGAGCGCCTTCAGGATGTAGGCCCCAGTCATGAGCAAGCCGATCATCGACAGGGCCACCTGGATAGTGAACACCGGCCACGCGCCACGGACAACGAGGAACTCGCCCACGAAGCCGTTAAGGCCCGGCAGGCCCAGCGAGGCCATGCTGGTGAAAACGAGGATCATGCCGTAGACGGGCATCACCGTCCAGATACCACCGTATTGCTTCAGGTCGCGTGTATGCGTGCGCGAATAAATGACGCCGACGAGGAAGAACATCCCCGCGGCCGAGAGTCCATGATTGAACATTTGCATCACCGCGCCGTTGGTGGCGATGATAGTATTATAATTCAGCCCCTCCACCGTGCCCGGCAACCCATAGGTATAGGCCATAACGGCAATGCCCAGGATGACAAAACCCATATGATTGACTGAAGAGTAAGCGACAAGTCGTTTGAAGTCCCATTGCCCGAAGGCGGCGTAGGCGCCCAAGACGATGCTGAGCATACCCAGGATGGCCAGGATGCCGGCCGTCGCCATCGCCTGTGCCGGAAAGAGGGGAATGACCAGGCGAATGAAGCCGTAGGCCCCCAGTTTCAGCAGCACACCGGCCAGGATCATCGAGCCGGCCGTGGGGGCCTGGGTATGAGCATCGGGCAGCCAGGTGTGGAAGGGCCAGATGGGCACCTTGATGGCAAAAGCGATGACGAAAGCCCAGAAGGCAATACCCTTCACCAGATCAACCGGTAGGCCCGTGTTGGGGAGCGCGCCACCCGGTGGGATATTGACCCAGGTGGTCATCAGTTCCGGAATGTTGAACGTGCCCATCGAAATACCTATGACCTGAATGGCCAACAAGAGGCCCAGGCTGCCGGCCATGGTATAGATGATGAACTTGAACGACGCGTACTCCCGGTCCTTGCCGCCCCACAATTTGATGAGGAAGTACATCGGCACCAGGCCGAACTCCCAGAAGATGAAGAAGATGATCAGGTCGAGCGAGGCGAACAGTCCCAACATCGCGGTTTCCATGAGCAGAAAAAGAAACATGTAGGTGCGCACGTTTTCTTCGATCTCGTAGGAAACCAGGATAGCCAACGGTATCAGGATGACCGTCAGCAACACCATCGCCAGGCTGATGCCGTCCAGCCCGATGTGGAAGCTGGAGCCGATGGACGGGAACCAGGGCAGGTTCGTCTGGAACTGCATCCCGGCGTCGACGCGATCATAGTTAAACCACATGACGAGGGCTAGAATGAGCGGCACCAGGCTGAACAGCAGCGCCAGCCGCCGGATGGTGTTCTTTGCGTCGTCGGGCATCATGAAGATGACCAGCGAGGAAAGCACCGGAAAAAATATGGTCAATAGCAGAAGGTTGTTGAGAATCGCGTCCATAGTCTAGTCGCCAATCGGTATGTGGCAGGCCTCCTTAAAAAATATTGGCCAGCCAGCCACTGTTGATCAACAGGATAACCACCGTCAGGGCCGTGGCGATGAACACCGAAATCAGGACATACTCCTGCACCTTGCCGGTCTGCAAGTAGCGGAATTCGCGGGCGATGGACAGGAATTGATCCTTGACCCAGTCCACGCCGCCGCTGATGACCACTTCCTC
Source organism: Promineifilum sp. (assembly GCA_017983515.1). Taxonomy (GTDB): domain Bacteria; phylum Chloroflexota; class Anaerolineae; order Promineifilales; family Promineifilaceae; genus Promineifilum. The sequence goes on from JAGOBF010000004.1 coordinate 175,632, forward strand.
GAAGCGCTTGGCGTAGGCACCCGTCGTATAGAAGATGCGGGCGATCAGGTGCAGCGTGCCGTCGATGATGCCCTTGTCGATGATCTCGTAAGCCACGCGCTCCGAGAACCACACGGTCGGCCGGACGAAGAGCGTGTCATACAGGCCGTCCCAACCCCATTTGTTGTTCAGAAAGCCGTGGGCCGGGCCGAGCGTCCTGACCAGCGGGTCGGGCTGGCCGGACTCCAGCGGCCGGCGGGCATAGACCCACCATCCCAGCGCCAGCCCACCCAGGGCGACGACGAGCGAAACGATCAGCGGCACCCACGACCAGGGCAATGTCTCGATGGCGTGGGACACCAGGTTCAGTCCATGCAGCTCTTCCATCAGGTGAAAATATTGCGCCCCGACGTAGTGGTGGAAGAAATTGGTGAAGATGCCTTCGGTGCCCAGAAAGCGGTCGGATATGCCCAGCCAGCCCACGGTGATGGCGAAGAACGACAGAATCATGAGCGGAACGGTCATGAACCGCGAACTCTCGCTGGCGTCTTCGGCCAGCGCGGTGCGCGGCTTGCCCAGGAAGGTCAGGCTGATTTGACGCATGGTGTAGAAGGCCGTCAGCAGCGCCGCCGTCGCCAGGGTGATGAAGACAACCAGTGCCAGAAGCTTCTGATCGTGCGACCACTGGTACCAGGCATCGGCGAAAATCTCGTCCTTCGACCAGAAGCCGGCGGTGACGAACGGGAAGCCCGACAGCGCCATGCCCCCGATAAGAAACGTCCAGAAGGTGATGGGCATCTTGTGGCGCAGGCCGCCCATGTTGCGCATGTCCTGCGGGTCGTGGTCGTGGTCATGGGCGTGCAATGCGCCGTGCTCCATGCCGTGGATGACCGAGCCGGAAGCCAGGAAGAGCAACGCCTTGAAGAAGGCGTGGGTGATCAGATGGAAGGCGGCGGCGACGTAGGCCCCCAGTCCGATGGCTGCCACCATGAAGCCAAGCTGTGAGATGGTCGAATAGGCCAGTACGGCTTTGACGTCATTTTGGGCTACGGCGATGGTAGCGGCCATGATGGCCGTGAAGGCGCCGATGCCGGCGATGACCAGGCCCACCCAGGGCGTGCCCTCGATGCTGACGGCGATCATCGGAAAGATGCGCAGCAGCATGAAGATGCCGGCCGAGACCATAGCCGCCGCATGGATGATGGCGCTGACTGGTGTGGGGCCTTCCATCGCATCGGGCAACCAGACGTGCAGCGGCCATTGGGCCGACTTGCCGACGGTGCCCGTGAAGAGCATCAGCGTCATGATGCCCAGGCCACTTAGGCCGACCAGTTCGATGACGTGCTGGAAGTTCTCGGCCGTGAAGGCTTCACTGAAGTTCAGTGTGCCGAAGGTCGCCCACATGAAGGCGATGCCCAGCAGCATGACCACGTCGGCCACGCGGGTGGTCATGAAGGCCTTGATGGCCGCGTTGCGCGGCGGAATGCGCGGAATGGGCATGTCCTTCGGGTCGGGATATTGGCGCGCATACCAGAAGCCGATGAGCGAATAGGAGCAAAAGCCCATCATTTCCCAGGCCATGAACACCAAAAGCAGGTTATCGGCGACGGTCAACAGCAGCATCGAGCCGCCGAAGAGAGACATATAGCCGAAAAAACGCGCCAGCAGCGGCTCCTCGGTCATGTCGTGCTGTGGTTCGCCCTTGTGCCGCCCCAATCCGTGGCCCCAATTATGGTAGCCGACGCTGTAGATGAAGATCATGGTCGTGGCCGTGGAGACCATCAGCAGCATAATCGCGTCGAGCGGGTCGACGACGACGCCGATGCGGAACCATTGGCCCTGGAAGAAGTCGCCCAACGGCAGCCAGTTGACCATACTGGAGACCTGCACCGGGTGCTCTTCCAGCGCGTGCAGGCCGCGCGTCAGGACGTTGATGGCGACCGTCCAGCTCATGATCAGCGAGCCGATGATCGCCACCCAGGCGATGATCCAGCTCAACGTCCGGTTGCGGTGGGCAAACAGGGCGATCAGGAAAAAGGCCAGGATGGGCAAGGCCGGAATCAGCCAAGTCATTAGTTGCAGGGTCTGCTCGTTCATAGTCAGTTCCAGTGATCAGGGGTCAGTGGTAAATGGTCGGACTGACCACTAGCCACTGATCTCTGGCCACTAATTCTTCAAAGTGTCCAGTTCCTCGACGATGACTGAGTCGCGATTGCGATAGACGGAAATGATCAGGGCCAGACCGGCCGCCGCTTCGGCCGCGGCCACTGTCAGCACAAACGTCGCCCAGACCAGACCCACCGAACGGTCGGGCGTCAGATAGCGCCAGAAGGCGATCAGATTAATGTTGACGGCGTTGAGCATCAGTTCGACACCCATCAGGACGACGATCGCGTTGCGCCGCGCCAGCACGCCGAACAAGCCGATTGAAAACAATGCCGCGCTCAGCAGTAAATACCAGGAAAGAGGAATCACAGGTTATCCTCCTCGCCGCTGCGCGGCCAGGCGATGATGATGGAACCGACCAGCGCCGCCAGCAAGAGGACGGACGCGATCTCGAAAGGCAGGACGTAGGCATCGGCGCTGACGAAGGAGCGGCCCATGCGGGCCACACTGCCGTCGATAATGGCCGGATCGACCTGCGGCGCCGCTCCCAGCAGCGATTCGGTGCCTGGTGTCAGCGGATAGAGCCGCGAGATGACGAGGAAAAGGATAGCCATCGTGATCAGCGTGCCCACCAGGGCGGCGATGACTTGTGAGTTATAGGGCGATTCCTGGGTCTGCATCAGGCGGCGGGTCATCATGATGGCGAAGATAATCAGGATGGAGATGGCGCCGATGTAGACTAATAGCTGGGCCATGCCCAGGAAGCCCGCTTCCAACAGGATGTAGATCCCGGCCACGGCCAGAAAGGTGACCATCAGGGCCAGCGCCGCGTGAAACAGGTTGCGCATGGTGACGACGACAATGGCCGAAGTCAGGATGATGGCGGCGAGGATAAAAAAGACGATCTGCTGGCTCATGCTTGCGCCTCGATAATCTAGATTAGTGAATCGGCACGGCAATGGGTTCGCGGCCACCCAACGGCAGGTCGCCGTGGCCTTCCTGCGCCGGCGCATCATGGCCGGCCGGGCCATGACCATCGTCGGGGTACAGGATCTCCCGGCCGCCGGGGCCATCGCCGCCGCTCATCGCCTCGCGGATCTGCCGGCCGCGCCGCCGCAGGATTTCCAGCGTAACGGCGGCTAACACCAGATTCAGCACCAGGTGAACGGCCATGCGGGCCACCGGGCTGGTGCCCGTGGGGATCAGCTTGTCGATCAACGCCACGAAGAAGATGAGCACCAGCGAAATCGGCTCCAGGAATTTCCAGTTGTAGTTGAGAATCTGGTCGACGCGGACGCGCGGCAGCGTGCCCCGGATCCAGACGTAGACGAAATAAACGGAGAAGGTCTTGGCAAAGAAAACAACCAGACCGATTAGGCGTCCGTAAGGATAGCCGTCGGCGCTGACCCAATTCTCGAGCCCGAAGAAACGATAGCCGCCCATATAAAGTGTGGCGAACATGCCCGACCAGAATAGCGTATTGACGAACTCGGCCAGAAAAAACATTCCGAACTTCATGCCGCCGTATTCAATGTGGAAGCCGGCGACGATCTCCGACTCGGCTTCCAGCAGGTCGAAGGGCGTGCGTCCTGTCTCGGCCAGCGTCGAGATGTAGAAGATGAGGGCTGACATGGGCGCAAAAAAGAGAAACGGGATCGACTGTGCGGCGATGATGCCGCCGGTCGACATGGTGCGGGCCAGGATAACCGGCACCAGTAAGGCCAGGATCATGGGCACTTCGTAGCTGACCATCTGGGCCACGGCGCGGAACGCGCCGAGCAGGGCGTACTTGTTGTTGGACCCCCACCCCGCCAGCACCACCACCATGACCGAAGCCGAGCTAATCGCCATGATATAGAAGACGCCGATGTTCAGGTCGGTGCCGATGACGCCCGGCGCGAAGGGCATGACCGCCCACACGAGCAAGGCGGCGATGACGGTGAGGATCGGCGCGGCGTTGTAGGTAATCCAGTCCGCACCAGAGGGGTGGATGATTTCCTTGCTCAGCAATTTGAGCACGTCGGCCACTGTCTGGAGAAGGCCGTAGCGGCCGCCGACGCGGTTGGGGCCGACACGATCCTGCATACGGGCGATAAGCTTGCGCTCCAGCCAGATCAGGAAAATGACGATCAACAAACAAAAGGTGGAAAGCAGCAGGACGCCGCCGATATCGATCAGCAGTTCCGTGCCCGGCCCGCTGCCGAAGCTGCGGCGAATGAAATCGCCCAGGCTCAACGAAAGCAGACTCTTTAATAGGTCGAGAATGTTCATAGCAGTCGCGCCTTTATCTTGTCAGGGGGGAGTGACGGTTGCCCGGCAACCGCTGGCCACCACGCCTCCTGTCCATGTTGGGTGGTGGGCGCTAGACCCACTCCAGCACTCCGCGGTTCCAGGCATAGATTAAACCGTCGGCCAACAGAAAGATGAACAAGACCGTGGCGCCGATGGCGAACAGGTCCAGTTGTCCGTAGGCCGCGGCGATGGGGAACAGGAACACGGCCTCGATATCGAAGACCACGAAGACAAGGGCATAGATATAGTACTGGACCTTGAACTGCACCCAGGTGTCGCCAACCGTCTCGATACCACACTCGTAGGTCTGTTGCTTAATCGGGTTCGGCCGGTGTGGGCCGAGAAGCCGATTCAGCACCACGGGGGCCAGAGGGAATATGGGCGATAACGCCACAAAAACAGCGATGTATTGCCAATCAGCCTGCACAGTGGTTCCTCATCCTCTCCTGGAAGGTAGAGCTTGATTGTGAAATTCCTCTCATTTATAGCACAGGAAGTTTATAGCGCAACAAATGACAAGGCCACCAAACGAGCGTTTTGGACGCTGATGAGCGAGGTTTGGCAACGGTCGGTAGTTGGATTACCATTGTAAAGACAGCGGTCGGATTTCCCCGCGCGACCGTTTTGAATGAGGAGTAAACCATGCTTGAATCACCCCCGGAAACCCAGCGTATCCTGGTCGTCGATGACAATTCCTACACGTTGCGCATCGTTCAGCATACGCTGGAACAGGCCGGGTATGAGGTCTCTACGGCCATCTCCGGCCCGGAGGGACTCAAACTAATCAATCGCCACGGGCTGCCGCATCTGGCGATTGTTGACCTCCACATGCCGGAGATGAGCGGCTTTGAGTTCTGCCGCACGATCCACGAGTTCAGTGATGTGCCGGTGGTCATGCTGACGGCCGCCAATTCCGAGGAGACGATCATCGAGGGGCTGGACGAGCACGCCGAGGATTATATGGTCAAGCCGTTCAACCCGCCGGAGCTAATCGCTCGCGTGCGGCGGGTGCTGGGGCGGATGGAGGACTATACGTACACCCTGGAATCGACGACGCGCATCGACGAGCGGCTGATGGTCAACTTCCCCCTGCGCGAGGCGACGGTCGACGGCGAGTCGGTGTCGCTGACGCCAACGGAGACCAAGCTGCTCTACATCCTCGTGCGCAACGCCGGCCGGATCGTCACCACCGACTTTCTGCTCAACCGCATCTGGCCGCTGCAGAACGCGCGGGAAGACCGGCTGCACGTCCACGTCCACCGCCTGCGGGGCAAGATCGAGCAAGACCCCAACAACCCGGTCTACATCCTGGCCGAGCGGGGGATTGGGTATACGTTCCAGAGCATCAGTTAACCATTTTGGCGGTCACAACGGACGTTTCCCTCACGCCTCAGTTTGCAACTGGCAAGAGTGCCGAAGACCAGGCATATACCTGGAATTAATTAGATTCTATCTCCCTCATCAATCACGAGTGGACAAAATAAAATCAAGTCACATTCCAGGAAGAAAATTAAGAAATCCCATTCACCGCGATTCTGTGAGCCGTAGGTCTGGCAACCGGACGGGCACATAATTTCGATCCCTCCACGGCGTGAAGCGCAGCACCAGACGCATCAGGCTCCAACCGACGCTGACCACCCAGGGATAGTTAAGCAGGTAGGCGTAGCGCGCCAGCCGCGTGCGCAGACTAAGGTGGCTGAACAACGGGTGCGCCTTCAGTCGCGCCGCGTAGGTCTCAAAGCTGAAGTCGTCGCGGGCGAAGGCATCGCTGATGGCCTCGGCCGCCGGCTGCCCGTAGCCCAGGGCGAAGGAGATACCCTCGCCGAAGAGCGGGTCGGCCCCGGCGGCGTCGCCCACCAGAATGACACGCGGTTGGGCAAAGCGGCCGTGGCTGCTCCACCAGCGGATGGGGTGGCCCTTCAGCTTGTAGTCGTCGAGCGTCCGGTCGCGCTCGGCCATTTCTCCGGCCAACACCTCTTTCAGGTCGGCCTTCGGCTTTTCCGGCACAGCCCGGCTGTCGAATACACCCCGGTTCATGAACGGCCGGCCCTCGACAAAGCTGGGAAAGTCCCAGTAATACCCTTGCAGGCCGTTGTCCATCGGCGTGAAGTCGAACACGGCCACGCCGTCGCGGAACTCCGGCGTGGTCGCCGGGTCTTCGGGCGTCAGCACCTCCACCAGCCGGGCCACGCGCGACTCATGCTCACCGCCCGGGGCGTCGGCCCACTTCAGCTTGCGGCGCACGAAGCTGCGCGAGCCGTCGGCGGCGACGACGACTTTGGCGTGGAAGGTCGCCCGTTCGGTCATGACCTCCACATAATCGTCGTGGGGGATAACCTGTGTCACCGCTTCGCCTTGTCGCACGCGAACGCCGAGCTTCTCGGCCGTCTGCACCAGCCAATGGTCGAACTCATCGCGCCGAACGATGCGAAAGACGGGGTTGCCATAGAGCGAGTAGGTCTTGTCACGGTAAACCAGGCGAGCCTCCCTGACCTCGAAGTGGCGCGGTTCCAACGATAGCCCCAGATCGGCCAGCACGTTCTGTCCCAAATGAGTGATGCCGCCGCCGCACAGCTTCTCGCGCGGGTGGACGGCCTTATCGACCATGATGATGCGCCCAGCCCAGGCGGGGGCCTGTTTAATGAGATGCAGCGCCGTCGATATGCCTGAAGGCCCGGAGCCGATGATCAGGATGTCGGTGTGGATTATCTGGGTCATGGTCGAAATAGGTACGAAATATTAGATACGAGCGAAGAATCGAACGGGTATTATAAATATATGTGGAACACAGAGAAACCGGGTTCGTCGGTCGCCGAAAATTATCGGGCGATGATGGGCGGGAAGACCGATTTATTCAGCTGCACCGCGCCGGTCGTCGACGCGTCGGCGCTGCCGCTCGCGCTTTCCACGTTGCCGGCCAAATCGACGGCCACCGAGCGAAACTCGTAGACGCCGTTGCGGACGGGCGGCTGGAAATGGGCCGCTTGCAAGGTGGTGTCTGTCAGCCAGCGCGTCCAGGCTCCGCCGGCCGGGCGAAAATCGACCTGATAGCGCACGAGGCCGGACAAGGCGTCCTCGCCGGCCCACGAGACCAGGTAGCGGCCGGCGCTAGTCAAGAAGAGGAGCGGCGTGGCGACGGCCGACTGCGGCGTGGTGGCATCCAGCGCGAACCGCGTGGGGGCGCTGGAGATGAGCGGCGCGTTGTCGCGCCAGACCAAAACGCGCCAGTACAGGTTGGCGAAATCGGCGGTGAAGGTGTGGGTGTGGGTCGTCGGCGTACCGTACCAGCTCTGATTGATCAGCACCAGATTGGCGAAAGAGGGATCGGCCGCCACCTGTAGCGTCGTGACCGTCACCTTCTCCGGATTGGCGACCTTCCAGGTGAAAGTCACCGTGCGGTTGTTCTTCCAGACGTTATTGGCCGGGTCGAGATTAGTCGGCACGGGGGCCGGCGGGGGCGGCGGGGGCGCGTCCACCGGCAACAAGCGCACGGCGTCGAACCAGACGCCCAGGCCGCTGTCGTTGGTCAGATTGGTCAGGCGGATGACGTTGCCGTTGCCCCGGCTGAGGTTGTATTCGCCCAGCGTCGTCCACAGGCCAACGTTGGCCTGCTGGCTGACAGTGCGTGTGCTTGTCCCGCCCGCGTGGCGGATGGTGTAGGTGGCGCTGCTGGTCTCGTTGCGGCCGGTGCGGCAATAAGGGATGTAGACGTCGATCCGGTAGCGGCCGTCGGCGGGCACATTCGGCCGCCATTCGCCCCAGTTCGCGCTTTGGGATTGGCTATTAACCGACCAGGCATACCAGGCATGATTGTTAAACCCGCAAAGATAGGGCGGGACATTCCAGGTACCGGTGGTGCTGCGCGTGAAGGCAGTGGACTGCTCGTCGGCATAGAGGAACGAATCGACAAAACCGATTCGGCCTGCTATCTGCTCGCGAAACCAGGGAATGAGCAGATGGGCCTGATCGCCGGGGCACTCGGTCGTGCCGTAAACGTCGCGGTGGCCCATCAGATGGGGCAAGCCCCAGGTGAGATTGGGCAGGCGGCTGGCGTCGAAGACGTTGATGCCGCGTTGGTCGGCTTTCCAGGCCAGCAGATCGGCGGCCGAGTTGAGCATGGCCTGAGGCGGGCGGATGCCGGGCGAGTAGGCGGTGAAGGTGCCCAGCAGGGCTACGGCCATGCTGCCCTTGTTGGCCCCGGAAGCGTGGGTACCGACGACGTTATCGCCGCCATTGTGACCTTCATAGATGACGCCGTTGGGATCGACCAGGTAGTTATAGCCAATGTCGCCCCAGCCGCGGCTGTAGGTGTGGAAATTCCAAATGGCGCGCACGACGGCCGGCCAGTCGGTGCTGCTGTTGTTGGAGACGGTATGGTGGACGATGAGATGGCTGACCGGGTGATATTCCAGCCCCGCGGTATAGTTGCAGTCGGCGTTCTTGCACCAGGCGGCGCGGCTGACGACGAAGGGCTTGGGAAAGGCGGTGATGCTTTCCGGCAACAGCGATTCGTCCTTATCCAGTTCGGATTGCAGATCGATCAGTTCGTCGGCCGACGGCCCCTGGGTGGTGTCGATGAAGGTCAGGCGCAACTGACTCAACGTTGGAACTTCGATAGCTTCGCCTTCCAGCAGCGCCTCCGCCCCAAAGAGCACCTGCAACTGCACAAAACGGTGGGTGATCCCGGCCTCGGGCACGAGCACCATCTCGCCTACGATCTCGGTCTCGTCCGGCTCCATCCAGTCGTGATTGGCATGAACGGCCACCCAGTCGCCCCAGGTCTCTCCGTCGGGGCCGGTGCGTACCTGGAGAGTAATGGCTTCCGGATTCTGGCCCGTCCATTGAGGCACGACGGCATTGAAGGGGATGGGGGATTCGATGACCTGCGAGGTGAACGATGACCCGGCCGATAACTCCGGGGCCAGTTCACCGCCGATGATCGTGGTGCCCTTTTGGATATCGGCTGATAACTCGTCGGCGGAGATGACGAGGTCTTGCATGGGGGCGCGGTCGTCGCCGGCCTGATAGCCGGCGGCGGTGAAGACTGTGCCGGCGAGAAGTGCCGTCAGCAGGGCGGCGATGAATCGCGGTAATGTTCTCATGGCGTCAGAGCGAAGCGAATGCTGCTCGCTACCTCACGGACATTCTAGCAGAAGGTGCGCCAGACGTGCAATGCTGCACATGGCGTCAAGTTGTGTTTGAGCGAGAAGAAGTCGAGTTTGTTGAGAGTAAATTGTCTACCAGGTGCTCGACACCAGGCCAAACGCCCGTACGGGGAACGTGCCGAAGCTCCGCTCTGACTTAAACAGGTTAATTGTTTCTTATTTTGCCCGGTGCCGAACTCTAATAACCCGCTTCCAGATCCACGAGATTCCCCATCGCACGGCCCAGGAAGGCATCATTCAGCATTCCGGCCAGGGCCGTCATGCGTAGCCGGGCCGTCTCGTCGGCCGCGCCGCCCCGGTGGGGACTCATAATGACATTGTCGAGTTCGTTGAACGGATAGGCCGACGGCGGCCAGTCGCGGCGGGCGGCCTCGTCGGGCGGATAGCTGTACCATACGTCCAGCCCAGCGGCGCGCAGGCGACCGTCACGCAAGGCCTCATAGAGCGCGCGCTCATCCACGATTCGTCCCCGCCCAATATTTACCAGCACGCTATGCGAAGGCAACAACGCCAATTCGTCCGCTCCCAGAAGTCCATCCGTCTCCGGCGTGTGCGGCAAGCTAATGATGAGGGCGTCCGCCTGGGACAGCAAGTCGCGCAGGGCGCTGGCCGGGTACACCATCGTGTCCTCGTCCATTTGCGGCGCGTCGAGGCGACGGCGGGTTGCCAGTGTGGTCATGCCCAAAGCGCGACAGGCAAGGGCCACCCGGCGGCCGATGGCTCCAAAGCCCAGAATGAGCGCCGTCTTGCCGTCCAGCAACACCGTGGGCGCGGGGTGCTCGTAGCGGATACGCCAGTCGTTGCGTCGGAGCGCGTTGTCATAGCGCAGGGCGAACTTGGCCGCGGCCAGCAGCAGCATAAGAGTCAGCTCGGCCACGGGCGCGGCGTTGTGGTGCAGGTTGTGGACGGTGACGCCGGGGAAGTCGCGCATCAGATCGCGGGTTTCGTTGGGCAATCCGGCCCAGGGGATGATGAGGGCGCGCCGGTTGGGCGCCGCGAGCAGCTGCTCGCGGGTCGGGCGGCCGGAGATCAGGATGTCGGTGGATACAGGCACCTCCGACCCATCCGTCAGTTCGATGCCGGGCGAGAGGCGCGGCAAGAGGTTCTCGGCTTCGTCGGCCGTGAGGCGACGGTCGAAATGGACGTAGAGGGTGGTCATTCGATTGATTATGACACAGGCCGCCCGTCGGGCCAGCGTTCAGGAGTGGGTTTAGCCCACGATTCCTATCTTGCAGGTGGGCCGCAAGATGAGGTTCTCGCGTTACGTGGGGCGGTAGCCGAGGAGAGCGGAAACGCTGGCGGCGGCGGCGCGGACCCGCTCGCCAATGATGGGCACGCAGTCGGCCGTCACGCGTAAGTTCGGCCCGGCGATGCTGAGAGCGGCGACGACGCGGCCGTCGTGGTCGCGGACGGGCGCGGCGATGGCGACAAGGCCGACCTCCAACGTCTCATCGGCCACACTGTAGCCGCGCTCGCGGATGTGGGCCAACTTGGCGCGCAGGACGACCCGGCCGGTGATCGTCGCCGTTGTGACTGGGGATAGGGTTCGCGGCAGTAGAGCAGCGACCGTCTCATCGGGCAGAAAAGCCAGGACGACCAATCCGGTGGAAGAAGCATGGAGCGGCCAACGGCTGCCCAGATCGGGCACGCCGCTCATCAGGTGGCCGCCGACGATCTCGTCGATGACCAGCATCTCGCCGCCGGAGAGGATTTCCAGCGAGGCGGTCTCGCGCGTCTCTTCGGCCAGGCGCTCCAGTTCAGGACGGGCGACGGCGCGCAAGTTATTGGCGCGCAAAGCCCGGCCGCCCAGGACGACGATCTCCGGCCCCAGAACGTAGCGGTCGCCGTCGGCGGCGCGGCCGAGCATCCCCTCCCGTTCCAGAGCGGCCAGCAGGCGGTGGGCGGTGGTCTTGTTCAGACCCGTCTCGCGGGCCAAGGCCGACAGGCCCCAGGCGGGGTGATCGTCGTCGAAGGCCTTCAGCAGGGCCATGGCCCTCTGGACAGCTTGCGTACCGGAGTAGGTGTTGTCATTCATCGTGAAGAGGGATTTATCCGCAGATTGGGCAGATGTGGCAGATTTTCAATAGATAAGGAAGGTCGTGAGAGAGCGAAAGCTCGGCCTGACTATCGGGTCGCGCCCGCGCTCTTTGCTCGAGTCTCCCGCATGCTCATCTGCCAAATCTGCTTAATCTGCGGATGATCAGTCTTCCTTTGCTTCGTCTTTGCCGGCGGCCAGGCGCTCGCGGGGCTTGTGCATTTCGATGGAGCCAACGCCGAGCGGCTGCCACTTCTGGGCGATGTCGCCGCTGCGCAGGCGGTGCTCGCCGCCGCCGCGGGCGTGGGTGTCGCTGAAGCCGGCCGGCTCGATGGACATGCGGTCGCCTTCCAGCAAGGCCAGTACCCCTTCCTGGCCGGGTTCGGGCCGTGGGGCGACGAGTGACTCGAGCGACGCGATTTCATGCGGGTCGTAGTCAAGCGGCTCCGTATAGGTTGTGATGAAGCCCTCGAAGTTGCGCAGGACAACCTTGCCGGGGGCCTGGCTGATGACGTAGTTGGGCATGACCGGGATCTTGCCACCGCCGCCGGGCGCGTCAACGACGTAGGTGGGCACGGCATAGCCGGATGTGTGGCCGCGCAACCCTTCCATGATCTCGATGCCCTTGCTGACAGTGGTGCGCAAGTGGCCGGATCCCTCGACGAGGTCACATTGATACAGATAGTAGGGCCGCACACGGATTTTCACCAGGTCGTGGACGAGCTTGCGCTGGATGTGGACGGAGTCGTTGACCCCGGCCAGCAGCACGCTTTGATTTCCCAAAGGCACACCGGCCCGCGTCAACCGGTCGGCAGCGGCGGCCAACTCAGGCGTAATCTCCTTGGGATGGTTGACGTGGATGTTGAGCCAGAAGGGATGGTACTTCTCGATCATGTCGCAAAATTCGGGCGTGACGCGCATGGGCAGGAAGACGGGCACGCGCGAGCCGATGCGGATGATCTCGACGTGGGGGATGGCGCGCAGGCGGCCGAGGATCATGTCCAGCAGCTTGGGGGCCAGCACCATCGGGTCGCCGCCGGACAGCAGCACGTCGCGAATCTGTGGGGTGCGCTCAATGTAGTCGATCTGCGCGTCGAAGTCGGCCTTGCTGAAGGTTTGCGTCGGGTCGCCGACGATGCGGCTGCGGGTGCAGTAGCGGCAGTAGCTGGCGCACTGGGTGGTGATGAGCATCAGCACGCGGTCGGGGTAGCGGTGGACGAGGCCGGGCACGGGCGAATGCTTGTCCTCGGCCAGCGAGTCTTCCATCATCGACTCGAAAGGCACCATCTCGCGGTCGGTCGGGATGACCTGCTTACGGACGGGGCAGTGGGGGTCATTGGGGTCGATCAGGCTGGCGAAGTAGGGCGTGATGTCGACCCGAAACAGCCCCTTGGCCGTCAGGGCGCGGCGCTCGGAATCGGTCAGATTGATGACGCGGCCGAGTTCTTCAACCGAATTCAGCCGGTTGGACATCTGCCAGCGCCAGTCCATCCATTTCTCATCGGGCACGTCGGCCCAGTAGGGGGCACGGGTGTGGACGGGGTCGGTCAGGGGGGAGGTGGTGGGTTTGGGCATGGGATAATACTCCTTATGAAGCGGGGTCGGTTCACAATGTGAAATGCCATTTCAGGTTTCGCACCATTATAATGTATAAAATGGAAGTTGTCATCATTGGAAGTTGTCATCTAATGTCGCGACCTGGCGCTGGCGCGGGATTCAGCCTACAGAAGTTCCAGACAATTCAAATCATCGCAGGCGGTCATCGCTCTTTGCAGCATGGGCAGCCATACCCACCGGAGAGGCTCGTTGATGCCGCCACGACAATACTCCACGGCCAGATAGACGCCCATCGCGACGCAGAGGCGATAATCGTCCCACAACTGTTCCCACTTGTAGCCTTCCACGCCGCGCTGGATCAACGTTTCGTGGTACCGGCGCAGAACCGGCCGTTCCCATTGGCGGCGGGTATCGACATCCCAGTCCAGCGCCAGGGCATGGACCATATCGTAGACGCCCAACCAGGTTGTCAGGCTCCAATTAAAGGGCTGACGGTCTATGAGGTACAACGGCCGCTGCTTATCGCGCGGGACCATAATATTGTAGCAGCCGACGTCACCGTGAATGAGCGTGAACCCATCGGCGCTTTGGCTCCGGGCGATCATCGCCTGGGGGTGGCGGCCGAACAGATCGCGAATGGCAGCGGGCCAGTGGGGTGGCAAATCGCCAGCGCATTGCTCGATAATATGTCCGGCTCCCGGTTCAGCAATTTCCACAAAACGGCGAATGTGATCGGCGTCATGGAGCGGCGCGCCAGCCTCGGCCAGACGCGCCGCCCCCCACCAGCGAGCGTGAAGGACAGCCAGCGCTTCGACCAGCGCCAGTCCGTATTCCAGCGCCGGTGGTTTGTCACAGGCGACCACGTGGGTAGCAGAGACATCTTCCAGCAGCAAGTGGTAGCATTGCCGCTCTTCGGAATAATCACCATCATAACAACGCACCAGCGGCGCGTCCGGCACGTCAAGATAGTCGCGGCAATAATATTCCACCTCTGACGGACCGAAAGATTCGCCGTCGGCCAAGTCGGTGTTCACCATTTTAAGAAAGAGGTGATATGGCAGCTCTCCCTGAGCGTCCGAACTGTAGCGAAGGTGTAATGAGCCGTTGGTTGACCAATGGCCGCGGCCATCGCCCACGTCAAATCCCGTTACGCTCCCGCGCGTCAACGCGCCGCTGCGACTTAATACGGCCGTGAGCCACTCGCTCGTTACCTGTTCAGGGCTTGTGATGACCGTCTTAGGCATAGTAGACAACCCAATGACACCTAACTATAACGATCCTACTCATACGCCAACGCCGCTCGAATCGTCATCCGCGCCGCGCCCTCGGCCGGCAGCCAGCAGGCTACCAGGCCGATCACGACCACCAGCCCCAGCCAGCCGACGGCCGCCCCCGGCGAGAAAGCGAACGACAACGGACTGCCCAGCAGCGAGTTCCCCATCACCCGGTCGAGGACGAGCGTCAGGGGCAGCGCCAGCAGCACGCCGAAGAAGGCGCTGATCAGGGCAATCGCCAGCCCCTCGGCCAGCACCAGCCGCCGCAGCAACGGCCGCCCTGCCCCCATCGAGCGCAGGATGCCGATCTCCCGCGAGCGCTCCAGCACGTTGAGAGCCATCGTGTTGGCCAGTCCCAACCCGCCCACCAGCGCGGTCAGCCCGGCCAGAGACATCAACAGCACCACCAGATTGTTGAACTGGGCTTTGTAGCCGTCACGGTAACCGGCGGCCGTCTCCGCCCGCAGAACGGGCATGCCCGCCGCCTCGTAGCGGGCAACCAGCGCCGCGGCCACGGCCTCTTGAGCCGGCCGATCGTTGGCCGTCTCTGTGTCGTCGGTCAGGTAAACGACTACCCGTTGTGCCTGGTCATGCGTGCCCGTCGCCTGCTCAAAGGCGGCATAGGGCATATAGGCGTTGGCGTTGAACGGCCGCAAACTGATGCCCACCAGCCGGGTGACGCGCTCTGGGCCGCCGTTGAGCTTCAGCGTCAGTTCATCGCCCACGGCCGGGCCGGCGGTCAGCTTCTCGGCCTCGTAGTTGATGTAAAGCTCAGCGTCGTCTCCGGCATTCGTCGCTTGCCCCAGCCAGTGCCCGGTACGATTGGCGAAGGGCGAAATTTCCGTCGTCGGCGGCACGCCGAACAGGATGAAGCTGCTGCCCAGCCGCCCATCGGCATAAACCCGGCGCGCGTCGGCCACGCCCCAGGCTTCGGCCCACTCGATTGCGCTGTTTTCGGCGGCCAAAGCCTCGGCCTCGCGTTCGATTTGTTGTCTGGGTTCCGGCCGGGCGAAGTCGATTTCCACGTCATAGGGAAATTCACCAACCAGGATCTCGATGGCCTCGTCCAGTCCCAGCTTCAGACCGAACGTAGCGATGAACAGCGCCCCAGCCAGGCTGAGAGCGATCAGCGTCAGCCCCAGCCGCACCTTGCGCCGGGCGACGTTGCGCCAGGCCAGAAGATACGAAATACGCGATGCGAAATACGAGGGAACCCTTTGTCGTTTGTCTCGTATTTCATCTTTCGTATCGCCCATTTGGGAGAGGGCGTCGCGGATAGTCAGGTTGCCCGCCGCGCGTACCGGCCCCAGGGCCGCCAGCAGCGGGATCAGACCCGCGCCGATCAATTGCACCACCACCGTTTGCCAAGGGAGGCCGAACGAGGGGATGTCGTAGTTGAGTTGCGCGGCCAAAAAGCTCGACATGAACCATGCGCCCATCAGCCCTAAGGGTACGGCCAAGGCCAGCGCCATCAGCCCGAACAGCGCCACCATCCGGCCGTATTGTCGCCACACCAGTCCCCGCCCGCCGCCCAGCGCTTTCAGCACGCCGATGACGGGCACCTGCTGGGTAACCACGGCCGACATCACGTTCGTCACCAGAAAAGCGCTCAGCAATAACGTCAACCCGCCCAGGATGCCGATCATCAGCAACCCTGTGTCGACGCTTCCTTGCATGATGTGGACGTTGGGCTCGGGTATCTCGGCCCGCGTCACGACCACGCCCTCGGCTTCCAGCCACTCGGTAACGGCCGTGACCGCCGTCTCCACCGCCGCGCGATCGGGATCGGCCGTGCTCACGGTCAGTCGGAGCTGGTTGTACGCCTCGGGCAAATTAAGCTGCGCCGCCGACTCGCCGGATATGTAGCCGTAGACGCCGGGCTGCACGGTCGTGGGAGCCACGGCCAGGTCGTTGACGAAGCCGGCCACCGTCAGGCGCGCCGTGGCCGCTCGGCCGGTGCCGTCGATCAGCTGAATCGTCACCGTGTCGCCCTGAGCGAGGCCCAGCACCGGCGCGGCCGAGCGCTCCAGCAGCAGTGCCCCCGCCGGCGGCGGGATGACGGCCCCCGGCTGGCGGTAGAGCGCGCCCACGGTCGCATCGAGGTCGGGCAACGTCCACAGTTGCAGAAAACGCTCCTCGCCGTCCGGCGGCGTCAGGCGGGCGGCCGTCTGTTGCCGTACCTGGGCCTCGTCCACCTCCGGCAGGTCGCTGATTCGTTTGGCTATCGTTTCGTCGATGGGTGTCGTGTCCAGAATGGCATGGGCCGGATTGGTGCCCCGGTAGCCGTCGCGCAGATCGCCGCGCAGGACGATGAAGCTAGTCGTCGCCACACCGGCAGCGGCCGTGCCCACGGCGATAGCCAGCACTACCAGCGCCGACCGGGCCTTATAGAGCCACAAATCCCGTAGTGTCTTCAGCCAGAGCGTGTTCATGGGTCGAAAATAGATGTCTACGGATTCACTCGGACGCTACGGATTGAAGACCTGTCAATCTTTATCCGTTTCATTCGTAGACTACTCTTTCCACTTGTCCTGCCTACGCTTTTGCATCCACACGTGTGCGCCGCTCGGCGGCCGTCTCGCGCACGTCGGCCGCGAAATCCTCTGACAGACCCAATAGCGTCCTGAACGCCGCGTCATCCAGTTCCAACAGCCGGGTTGGCGCATTGCCCGCGGCACGCACCGTCGCCGTGCGCCGCCGGTCGCCCAGCAGAGCCAATTCGCCGAAGTGTCGACCCGGCCCCAGCCGGTCGATGAGCGCCTCAGCGCCCAGGTTCCGCCGGGTATAGACCTCAACCTCACCCTCCAGGATAAAGTAGAAACTGTTACCCAATGCGCCTTGTTGCAGGATAGTATCGCCGGGAGCGAAGATGCGCGTCGGCGCACTGGCCGTCAGTTCGGCCAGCCGCTGGCGATCAATGCCGGCCAGCGCGTCCACTTGGCTTTGCACCTGGCGCAAACTCACGATGTGTTGCAGTTCGTCGCGCAGCGCGGGGGAGTCGGCCACCAGCCGCCCGAATGTCTCCCGGTCCAGAGCGACCACCGCCGCCGGCCCGTCTTCGGCTGCTCGCACGGTGGCCCGGCGCGGGTATCCCCCCAGCAAGGCCATCTCTCCGAAATATTGGCCCACCCGCAGGCGATCGACCAGCACATCGTGCCCGTCGGGGTGATCTACATACACTTCTGCGCGGCCGGCGGTCAGAATATAGAAATGCTCACCCACATCGCCCTGGCGGATGATCACCTGGCCGGGCTGGAACGTGGTCGGCGTCACATGGCGCTGCACCTCGGCCAGCTGGTCGTAATTCAGCGCCGCCAGGGCGTGCGTCACGTGCTCGTTCACTACTTCGCCGTCGGCGATCATCACCGCGCGGTCGGTGCGGGCGGCGCGTGCCTCGTCGTGGGTCACCATGATGATCGTCTTGCCCCCGGCCGCCAGACGGGTAAAGAGGGTGAAGATGCTCTCGGCCGTGCGCGAGTCGAGATTGCCGGTCGGCTCATCGGCGATGAGCAGGCCGGGATCATTGGCGAGCGACCGGGCAATGGCCACGCGCTGCTGCTGGCCGCCGGAGACGGCCGCGGGCAGCTTGCGCGCTTGTTCACCCATCTCCACCATTTCCAAAAGCTGCATGGCCCGCTCGCGTCGTTCGGCGGCCGGATAAAGCCGGTTGATATCCATGGGCAACATGACGTTCTCGACCAGCGTCAGAGTGGGCAACAGTTGGAAGAACTGGAAGACGATGCCCATGTTCCGGCCGCGCCATTGGGCCATCTGCTCCTCGTCGTAGGTGTGCAATGGCTCCCCGCCGATGATGACCTGGCCGGATGTGGGCCGGTCGATGCCGGTGATGAGGTTGATGAGGGTCGATTTGCCGCTGCCTGATTTGCCGATGACGGCCACGAATTCGCCGCGATTCACCTGCAGATCGATGCCCTTGAGGGCGGGGAAGTCCCCGGCCGGGGTGCGATAGATTTTGGTCAGTTGTCGCGCGTCAACGTAGGGTTGTTGACGCGCCGGCTGCGCTGGGTTGGGCGTGTTGTTCTCGGCCATGTCTCTCGCGATCTTGCTTGCGTTCGGGCGAGAGAGTAACAACAAGCGGCCGATTGGGCTACCAATTCGGCCGCTGCCTGTAAAATTCGTCGTCGGATCATGGGCCGGTAGCGAATGGTTAGGCCGGCTGACTGACGCCGAAATCTACCATCAACTGCAGAACCCAGTCGCGGACGCGCTCTTCCGTTTGGTCGGCCTCGTTGTCATCATCCAGGGCCAGTCCCAGGAACACGCCATCCTCGACAGCCAGCGAATTGTCAAACTGGTAACCGCTGGCGTCGGTAAACCCAACCAGCTCGGCCCCGCGTGCCTCCAGCTTCTTGCCGATAATTCCGATAGCATCACAATAATTATCGGGATACCCGTATTGGTCGCCGGGCGCGAACAAGGCCACCAGCTTACCGTGCAGGTCCAACTTGTCCAGTTGGTCGAACTTCAAATCCCAGTCATCCTGTAATTGACCGATATTCCAGGTCGGACAACCGATGAGCAAGCAATCGTAATCCTGCATTTTCTGCAAATCTATCTGACCGATATTATAAAGATCAACTGTTTCGGCAGTGAAACTCTCGAAAGTTTTCTTTATCAACTCCGCGTCCAGCTCGGTGTTGCCGGTATTTGATCCGTAAAAAAGTCCAATCTTCATAGTAACTTCTCCATTGAGGTGGGCCGGAGAACGATTCAATGGCGTTCCACGATCGGCCGCCCTCTGCCCGATAAGACAAGGATACATAGCCTGATCCCATCTTAAATGAAGCGGGAACAGAGGGCATTGATCCACATCAATTAGACCGCTGGACATGTATAGAAAAAGCCGCTTCCTATCATGAAGGGAGCGGCTTTTGAACAGTAATATTTATTGCTTATTGGGGCTTAGCCCAGTTGGTTGGCGATGCCTATAGATCGCGCACGTAACGATTGTCTTTATCTACCAGAATCTGCCGCGCCGCGATCGGCCGGTCGGTCAACTCGAAGCCGATGATGATGATCTCTTCTCCGGCCTTGATCAGGTGCGCCGCCGCGCCGTTCATGTTGATGACACCCGAGCCGCGCTCGCCGGGAATGGCGTAGGTCTCCAGCCGCGAACCGCTGGTGTTGCTGACGACCAATACTTTCTCTCTCGGCCACAACCCGACCCGATCCATCAGATCCTCATCGATCGTGATGCTGCCGACATAGTTGACGTCGGCCTGTCTGACCGTCGCCTTGTGAATCTTGGAACTCATTACCCATCTCATAAGGTTAAGTTTACGACAGAAATCATATGATTTTACTTAGAATGGGAATAACTATCATCTTTCCGCGTTAACGTCGCGGCCGATGCGCCCGAACGATCCGCGCCACTTCGGCCGCCGGCAACCCATAGCGCGTGTGGCCGTTGCGCCCTACTATCGTCACGGACATCAGTAAGCTATTGTAAATGGCCTCCTCTACGCTCTCGACTACGGCCGTCGCCAGCCAACTCATGATCGGTTGCTCATCGATCACCTCGCGCGTCGCCGTCAGAAACGCCGGCCGGTCGGGGATAGGCCCGGCAGTGCTGAAGGCGATGACGAAATCGCCGCTGCCACCGTGGCCGGTGCTGCCCGTCCGCGCCAGTCCAAACGCCGCCCGCCGGCACAACCGCCCCAGCCCGCGCGCGTCCAGCGGCGCGTCGGTCGCCAGCACCATCATGATCGAGCCGCCCAACACAGTCGGCGGCAGCGGTTTGTCGCCGGCCGCCGGCGGTCGTAGGTGTTTCCCGACCGGCACGCCGCACACCGTCAACTCGTCCTCCCGGCCGAAGTTGGTCTGCACCAGCGCCCCCACCGTATAGCCACCCTGCTCCGGCGGCAAAATCCGCGAGGCCGTACCGATGCCGCCCTTCCAGCCGTAGCAGCTTGTGCCCGTCCCCGCGCCCACTGCGCCCTCCAGCACCTCGGCCGACGCTTCCTCAATCGCCGCGCGCACGTGCGCTAACCCAATCGGCCGGGCCTGCAAGTCGCTCAGATAGCCGTCGCTCGTCTCGCCCACCACCGGATTGACGCTGGGATAACCCGCCCAGCCCGATTCCGGAAACCCGACGCCGACATGGGGACTGCGCTCGGCCGCCAGCGTCAACAGGGCGTCGGCCACTCGCGGCACATTCATCGTGCCTGTCAGGGCGATGGGGGTCTCGATCACGCCCAACTCGCGCACCTGCTCGAAGCCAAAGGCCTTGCCAAAGCCGTTGATGGTGTGGACGGCGGCCGCCACTTTCTCGTCGTAGAGATTGCCGCCGTGGGGCAGGATGACGGTGACGCCGGTGCGAAATGGGCCGTCGCCTGGCCGCCAGTCAGGATCGACCGCGCCCTCGCCCTCGATGAGCGTGTAATGACCAACCGTTACCCCGTCGACGTCGCTAATGGCATTGCGCGGCCCCGGCG
This sequence comes from Promineifilum sp., assembly GCA_017983515.1. Lineage (GTDB taxonomy): Bacteria > Chloroflexota > Anaerolineae > Promineifilales > Promineifilaceae > Promineifilum. The sequence goes on from JAGOBF010000004.1 coordinate 196,495, forward strand.
GCAGGGTGCTCTCATAGATTCCCAGTTGTCTGATTCGTGGCATGGTTCAATTGCAGAGATGTTCCGTTGGAACCGCTCTGCCTCATCCGCGCAAGATCGGCCGTGTCAGGCACGTCGCCCCACCCTCGGCCTTGAGCGACATCTCGTCGCCGCGATAGGTCGCCACCCGGCAGCCGGCATCCTCCAGCGCGGCTCGCGTCTCGTGGTTGTGGTCGAGCATGAGGCAGCGGCGTGGCCCCAGCGCCAGCACGTTCGTGCCCATCGTGGCGAATTCCTCGTCCGACACGTCGATTAACTCGACGCCGCGCGCCACCAACAATTGATAAAATGGGACGGGCAGCAACGGCCGGTAGATCACCGCCAGATCGACATCGATCAAGCTAATGAGCGACATCAGGTGCAGGCAGGCCTCCGGCCCCTCGAAGTAGGGTAGCTGCACCGGCACGAGTTCGACGCCCGATCCGGCCAGCGCCTCGCCCAGTTGGGCGAATCCGGCGGCATTGGTGCGAAAGCTCAGTCCCACGCACAGAGTCCGCTCGTCGAGCCATAGCAGATCGCCGCCCTCGGCCGTGGCCTCGCCGCTCAACCGGTAGAGGATGGGCACGCCCAGCCGTTGCATGGTCAGGGCCAGGGCCTCTTCCTCCCCGCCGCGCAACATCTTGCCCATGCGCAGGATCACGACCCCTCGGTCGGTCATCAGCACCGGATCGTGGACGAAAATCGCGTCGGCGTGGTCGGCCAAGGGTGCGTCGTGGTAGATGACCTCCACGCCATTGCCGAGCAGGGTATTGACGAAGGCGTCGTGCTCCTGTTGGGCCAACGGCAAATAAGGCTGCTCCGTATAGTGCCACAGGAGTGGGTCGGCCGCGCCGAAGGCCAGGTCCGGCCGTCGCACCAGTACGGTCTGCAAGGGTGCGACCATGCTCTGGCCGCCGTAATGTTTAGTCATGGATTCGTGTGGAAAGCAAACAGTAAGTAGTCATCCGTAAACAGTGGGGCGTCCCGGGGCGAGCGTCGGTTCTGAACTCGTCACTCGTCATTTGTCATTCGCCCCTAGAAGTAGGTCACGTGCCGCGACGTGCGCAAGATTGCCGCCTGCCAGTCGGTCAGCTCCTCGCCCGGCCCCCTGGGGATCATCAGGTTGTTCGGCCGCTGCGAATGCCACAACCCGCAGGCGTGGGCCACCTCATGGACCAGCAGGCGGCGCGTGTTCTTGAGCGTTTTGGCCTCGACGGTGACGTAATCGGTGGCCGCGCCCAGCGAGCAGCCATTGTGGGACGAGATCGACCGGACGATGAACACCGTCAGCGGCGCGCCATAACCGGTCAGTGTGCCGGCCGTTGTCGCTGCCATCAGGCTGCGGAAGAAATCGCCCGCCTGGCCCAGGTCATCGCGCCAGGCGCCATCGGTGCAGTGCACGTCGAGCGCACCTTTGGGCGCGGCGTGAGGCGCCGTCACCACTCGCCAGCCCGCCGGCTCAACGTCCACCCCGGCCATGCGGCTCAGGATGCGCCGCGCCTCATCAAACGCCGGGGCCACCTCCTCATTGCCGATCAGCGGCAGGCCGCGCTCGTCGCGCAACACGACGATACGCAGCTTCAGCCGCTTCGTGAAGCGCCACCCCAGCAATGTCAGCAGCAACTCCGGAAACTTGATGATCCGGTTGACGGTTTCCTTGAGGATATTGAAAATTTCCCACAACAGACCGACCATATGATAAACCAACCCCTACCTGTACTACCGAGCACAATCTGCCAGAGATTATAAGCGTAAACGGCGCAACGCCTAATGAAGATCCGTCACGATCCGCTAGTTTGCCCGGCGGCATCCGTGGTGGTATGACTTAGGGATGGACGACCCGATGGAACAATCGAGCGTCTCCGACTACGCGGCCCGGCGCGAGCAGATGGTCAGGGCACAGCTGGCTGGGCGCGACATCCACGACCAGGCGGTTCTGGCGGCCATGGGGCAGGTGCCGCGCGAGGCGTTCGTCCTTCAATCCTATCGCGCCCATGCCTACGACGACACACCTCTACCTATTCCCGCCAACCAGACCATCTCGCAGCCTTATATTGTGGCCTATATGATCGCCGCCCTGGCTTTGAAGCCGGAGGACAGGGTTCTGGAAATCGGCGCGGGGTCAGGCTACGCCGCGGCCGTCCTCAGCCGCATCGCCCGCGATGTCTACACGGTTGAACGCCACAACAAGCTGGTCGGCTTCGCCCGCGACCGTTTGGCGGGACTGGGCTATGACAACGTCCATGTGCGCCACGGCGACGGCACGCGCGGCTGGCCGGAGCACGCACCCTACGACGGCATCGTCGTCGCCGCCGGCGGGCCGGCGGTGCCGGCATCGCTGCGCGATCAGTTGGTCGTGGGAGGACGATTGGTGATGCCCGTCGGCCGCAGCCGCCGGCAGCAACACCTCATCCGCGTCATTCGCACAGGGCAGATGATCTATGAGGAAGAGATGCTGGTTCCCGTGGCCTTCGTGCCGTTGATCGGCGATGAGGGTTGGTAGGGGGTGGAACCCGTCCTTACCCGCCGAACGGCCAGACGCTCAGGATCACAATGGCCGCGGCCGTCACGGTCAGATTATCCAAGCCCCAGATCGATACGGCCTCGATCAGCGTCGTCACGCCCATGATGATCAGCGCCGGCAGGAAGGCGGCCGACGGGGAGATCTCCGGCGTGCCCGGCATCACCCACAGCGCCAGCCAGGTGGCGATCAACCCGGCCACAAAGAAGCCCAGTGACCCCTCGAGCGTGCGCGTACTGGTGTGGATGCGATAGATGCGACGACCATAGGCCGCGCCGATCACCGGTGCCAGTCCGTCGCCCCAGGTCAGCGGCATCAACGCGGCCACCATCAGCGGCGGTCGATCCCAAAACAGCAGAGCCACAACGGCCGCGGCCAGTGGAAAATAAACTGTGCCCAGATTGCTGCGGTGCTGGCTCTGCATGGCCCCGATCAAGCCATAGCGCCAATCGAGCAGGTTAATGACCATGAAGGCTGCGCAGGCGAAAACGAACGGCCAGGGCGACGTGAACAGAAACGGCAATGCCCAACTCAGCATCCCCACGCCGATGTGGATGACCTTACGTGTAAAACTAGCGCCATACCCCCGCCAACGGCGAAGTCCTTCGGCCAGACCGATCATGGCAGAAATGTAGGCGAAACAGATGATAATGCCGAGTGTGTTGCTCATAGGTCAGGGGGTAGTGAACAGTTCTGCTGACCCTGTTCACCGTTTACTGTTCACGATTTCGCTTTCTAGACGATCAAGTGATCGTACAACATATCCAGACTCAGGTCGGGCACGACGGTCTCCGCGGATTGCAGCGTGACGGCCGCCGCCGCCGCGCCGAGGCGAATGGCCTCGATGACCGGCAGCTCATTTAACAGGCCGAAGATGATGGCCGCCGTCACTGCGTCGCCCGTGCCGGTGCTGTCTACAAACCTGATATGTGATGGTGGAATGTAACCCATCTCGTCGGCCGTGGCATAGTCCAGGCCAAAGTCCGACAGGGTGACGATGACGGTCTTCACCCCGGCATTGAGCAGACGCCGGGCCATCGTCAGGCTGGCCATCGGATCATAGCCGGGAAAATCGACCTCGCACAAGGCCGCCTCCTCCAGCTGATTCGGGACGAGCAAGTCCAGATCGGCCAGATAGGGGCGCACCTTGTAGGCCAGCCGCGCGGAAGCAGGATCGGCACACAGGGGCACGCCATACTCCTTCGCCAACCGGACGACGGTTTTGATCGCCGCTTCTGTCAGACTGCCGTCGAACATGACCAGCGAGGCGTCCCGAAAGAGCACCCGATGGTTGTTTAGATACGCCGGCGTGATGGCTTCCATGACCCGCACGTCGTCGAGGGCCACCGACAGATATCCGTCCGACTCCAGCAGGACGATGTAGGAGCCGGTGACGCGGCCGGGCAACATCTGCACGTAGTCGAGATTGACGCCCGCCTCGGCCGTCTGGATCAAGAGTTGCCGCCCCGTTGGATCATCGCCGACGGCCGAGATCAGTACGACCTCGGCCCCCAGCCGGGCCAAATTCTCGGCCACGTTGCGCGCCGTGCCCCCACGCGAGGAGCGTATTTCGGCCGGGTTCGACGTGCCCGGCGCCAGACCGGCCACAGGCTTCCCTTTGGTATCCAGCAGTGTGGCTCCGATTACCAAAACGTGCTCAGCCATCTCTCCCCCTCTTTATTGCTTCGATGCCCAGCGCCAATCCCGTTCCGATGATCGAAATAATCCGCCGGGCCAGTGCGCGGGTTGACTTCATGCGGGTTCCGGCAGGGCATGGCCGTTCAGACCATACCAGAACCCCTCTACAACGGCCAGCACGATGACATCTTCGGCCGCCGGCGTCCGTTCGCTTTCGTCCAGGACAAGCCGCGAATTCGACGGCGCGGACTCATCGAGCGTGCGATAGCCCAAAAAGCAGTAGGGCATGGCGCTGGTGTGGGAGACGGGCTGGACGGCAATGCTGCCCAGGTCGGCCCGCCGGCTGCCCACGACCACGTACTCTCGCCCCGCCGACGGCCGCTCGTCCACGTCCCGGTCGGCCAGCAGCCACGTGCCCGACGCCAGGGCGGGCAAGAACTCGCTCTTCCTGACGGCGATGCGATACCAGCCGAAGCGATCATCGGTCGTCACGTGGCCCGGCACCGGCCCGCGCGCCGCATCCCCTGCGCCGGGAAGATTCGAGATGGGCAACGGCACCCGCTTGGCCCACTCCGGGCGCTCGGCGGGCCGTTGGTCGACACGGGAGATTTGGCTCTCGGCCTCCGGCTGGGGTGGCCGCGCCGCCACATCGGCCGGGACAGAGAGATAGCCGGCCTGCAGCACTTCGGCCGGCGGCTGCTCCTTGGGCCACAGGCTCTCCCGCAGTGTTTCCTGGGCAATCGACAACAACGGCCGCATCTCCTTGTCCAGCGCAGCGAACCGTTCGGCTTGTGCCCCAATCGAGGAGCGATTGAGCAGGCGCTCGGCTCGCCCAAACTGGAGCATGGCCGGTTCATTGTGATAGGAATGGTAAAGCCCCAACCCCTGGGCATAGTGGGCAAGGCACGTCGCCGGGCCATCGCTCGCCAGCGACCACGGCTGGCGGGCCACGGCAAACTGGTTGGCCGCCGCGCGGCTATCGTCCCAATATAGAAAGATCAGACCGATATGGAACTCGGCCAGACCTACCTGCTCGTAGTTGCCGCGAGCGCGCACAATGCGCTGTGACTGCTCAATGGCGGCCATAGCCGGCGCGCCCAGCCCGGTCAGCGGGTAGCGATCGAGGATGTTCCTGACGGTGATGATGTCGAGCGACGGCGGTTCGGCATACAGGAGCTTCAGCAGGCGCTGGAGCACGGCCACCGCTTCCCGCACGGGGCGCAGTTGCTCCGCGTCGGACGGCAGTCGGGAAGAGTCGCCGGAATGGGATGCTCGGGAAACCATCGTTGGGAATGCTCGCGGCGCAGTTCGCCTAATCGGACGACGACGGCCGGAATTTCTGCGGCGCTGGCAGTCTCAGTTGATCCTGTACTTTCCCCAAGCGCTCGTCCACCGCCTCAATTTCACTCAATAGCTTCTCGGTGTCACCGCCGAGGTCTTCCAGGCTGTCGGCCGAATAATGAAACATTTGGCGCAGCGCCTCCATCAAGCGCAAGACCAACAGATAGCCGGACAGGTTGGAGCCGGAGTCCAGCTGTGCAGTGCTGATGCCCTCGCTGACGGCCTGAACCATCGACAGCTCGGCCGCGGCCCGCGCCGTCTCGGCTTCGCGCACCAATTGGGCTGTGCCGTTGGCACGCGCGACTATATCCTCCTTGCGCTGGCGGGCCAGCCAATATTCCGTGAATTGCCGGCTGACTTCCAGAGGCGGCGTGAGCCGGCTGATAGTCATCCGCAGTGGCTTTATGTAATCATCCGGTTTGCCGGCCCACACCTGACGCATGACCGCCTGGGTCAACACATGATGCGCGTCGCGCGGGCTATCGGCGGCGAGTAGATCATCGAGCGAATCATTGCTGACCATATTGCTCAACGCGCCGCGCACCTTGCCCAGTGGTGCATCGTCCCAGGCCGAGACTTTGCCGCCCGCCCCCACCGTGCCTGCATAAGCGGCCCGTTGCACCGCCTCCACGTCAAAAGGAAAGGGCTGTTCGTGGGTGACCGGGCTGTTCCCGGGATCGATCCGAAAGGTGAGGCCTATATCGGCGCGCAGGGGAATACCCTCTTTCGTCAGCATCATGACGTCTGTAGCCGTCTTTTCCTGGGGTTGCAAGTCGATGATACTCTGGACGTATTCGAAACGTCCCAGATTGTGGATGCCAGGCGGCAGCACTCGTTGCTTGCGGCCGTTGCGCTCGGTCACGGCCGCATGTCGCGGCGGAATCTGCACCGTCACCGGGCCTCCCACACCCAGCAGAATGGAAGATGCGCGTTCCTCGTCAAAATTCTTGGCCGAGATAACGTAGAGATCGCTGCCGGGCCGATCGCGGCGTTGGCGGCGCAGGAACTCGGCCGCCGTGCGGCGGTCGGGACAATTATAAAGCACCTGCATAAGGCTGATCGCCGCCTGAACAGCCAACCACCAACCGACGATGACCGGTATAAAATGGCGCAGAACGCGCGGGTGGAACATCTCCACCAGCCACGTAGCCAGCGGGGAAAAGGTGACCTGGGCGGCCTGGCTGGGCGGCAGATTGGGCACGAAAATACGGGCCAGCACCTGATTGGCGTCGATGCGCTCCAGGTTGCTGGCGAAAAACCAGTAGCCAATGAAGAGAGCCAGGAGGGCAAACCAGGGCCAGTTGATGGCCGGCAAAGGGGTCTTCAGGCGCACCGGGAGCCGCGAGGGGCGGCGGGGTTGAGTCGGGGCGGCCAAATCGCTATTCCTCGTTCTGCTCCAGCACCCGGCGCAGATGGCTTGTGGCATCGGCCGCCAGCGAGGCGGTCGCCGCCCGGGACGAGAGCGGCGTCAGTGTACGCGCCGCGGCGATCGCTTCGAGGATCTGCATGATTCGGCCCATGACGATTTCGTGTAACTCAATACCCTGGCTGCGCATGGCCTCGATGCTGGTAAGTAGCTTTTCAATATTCTCGACCTGAGCCTCGGCGAGAGCTTTTTGGTAGACGCGCTTCGCCTCGATATCACCACTAATAGCCTCCTGGGCGGTGCGGTTACGCCATTCCACCTGCCACGTGGCCACGCGCTTGGCGATGACGTCCGCCGACAGTTCCAGCGGGCCGACGCCGACGCCGAGGATGTCAATACCCCGGGAGATAATTTGAAATTCGCTATTGGTTTGCTGCTCCTTCAAACCGGCCTTGATGTTGTTCTTGATCTCGGCCAATGGTTCAGAGGCGGCGCTCACGAGCAGATCGGCCAGCGGATATTTGCCGATCTCGGTAATAAGCAGTGTGGCGGCCTGGGGGCAGACCTGCTCCGTCCAGTCTCGCCGGTCATCGTCGACGACGCTGGCGGTATAGTTCAGGTCGAACAGGGCGTCCTTGTCATAGGGGTAGGGAATGGGGTCGGTTTCGACGGAGCGCGGCCGTCGTCGGTCAGTCGCCGGGCCTCGCACCTTGAACGTGACCGAGACACTGGTTTCGACGGGGATGCCGTCGCGCGTCAGGGCGCTGACCTTCATTTTGCGCGACTGGGGACGCAGATCGAATACCTGGGCAACTGTCTCGCCGCCGCGCAAAATAACCAGGCCGGGGCCATCGGCCCGAGAATAGCCGTTGCCGCGAGTGATGGCCGCGGCCTGATGACTATAGAGGAATCCGGCCCCTAGCCAGGCAAAGCTGGGCGAAAGCTCGTCGCTCTTTAATTTGCTCTTTTTGACCGAGCGCAAGGCCGGATCGGCCCGCCGCCCATAGAGCGCGTTGGCCGCGCCCTTGACGTAGTTCTGGAGCAACAGACGGAACCCTTCGGCCCAACCCGGATTATAGGGCAGAGGCAAGAGGCGGCGAGAGATGTAGGCTGTGCCCAGAATGAAACTGAAGAATACGGCCCCGCCCCAGGCCAGCGCGCCCCACGGCCCATGCTGGAGGCCTTTGAAATCGTGTAAAAGCACGCCGATTCCGCCCAGGAATAAAATCGCGAGCAGAAGGGTGCCCAAGCCGGGGATGAACTGTCTCTCTCGTTCTTCCATCTGGTTAACGCCGATTTGCGTGGCAACTATATCATACCGATCCGGCCCGGTAAAGTTATGGCCCGCCGGGCAAAGAGCGGTGCGGCTTTTCAAGGGCGAGGCAAAGCAATTGGCAGATTTTCTCTTCGCCATCGGCGTAATCGGCTCAATCGGCCGCTAAACGGTTTCTTTCTCGCGCCCCTGCCTTATAATCACGGCCTAGATGCACGTCGCCCTGAACGCCTACTTCTGGAATAAGCCCCACACCGGCAGCGGCCAGTATACGCGCCAACTCGTCTATCACCTCAATCGGCTGGTGTCCGACCTGGCCCTAACGCTGGTCGTCCCCCTGACTCCCGACGAGGAAGAACCGGCCGGCGTGCCGCCGGGCGTCGGCGTCGAGCGCGTCGCTGTGCGTCCCGGTCACATGGGGAAGGTGCTGTTCGAGCAGCACAGCTTCCCCGACGCCTGCCGGCGCGTGGGGGCGACGCTGGCCCACGTGCCTTACTGGGGGCCGCCATTGCGATCACCTGTGCCCCTGGTTGTCACCATCCACGATCTGACGACGTTGCTGGTGCCGGAGTATAATCGCTCCGCGCGCGCCCGGCTCTATAACGCCCTGGTCAGCGCCGCCACGCGCGGGGCCGACCACGTGTTAACCGACTCATTCTCCAGCAAGCTCGACATTATTGACCATCTCAGTATCCCGGAGCAGGACGTCACGGCCGTCTATCTGGGCGTCGGCCCGCAGTATACGCCCGGCCCGGCCGGCGGTGACAACAGCCTGGTCGATATGGCCGTGGTCAAAAAGTACGACCTGCCCGAGTTCTACGTGCTCTATCTGGGCGGCTATGAAGTGCACAAGAACGTCCTTAACCTGCTCCACGCCTATACCTACGTTGCCCAGGCGCTGGGCGACGAGTATCCGCTGGTGCTGGCCGGGAAAAAACCCGACGCCGTTTCGCCTAACTTCCCCGACTATGACGGCATGATCGCGCGGGCTGGCCTGTCGAAATACGTACGCTGGATCGGCTATGTAGACGAAGCAGACAAGCCGCTGCTCTATCGCGGGGCCGAGGTGTTCGTCTTCCCCAGCCGGCGCGAGGGCTTCGGGCTGCCGCCGCTGGAGGCGATGGCCTGTGGTACGCCGGTTGTGGCCGCCGACAGCGGCTCGATGCCGGAGATCATCGGCCCGGCGGCCTTCGCCGTTGACCCCGACGACGTGCGCGGCATGGCCGGAGCCATCATCGCCATCATCATGCAGGAGCAACTGGCCGCCGACCTGCGCCGCCAAGGCCCGCAGCAAGCGGCCAAATTCACCTGGGAGCAAACGGCGGTAGAGACGCTGAAGGTGTATGATAGGATCATGCGGCAAAAGACGAAGTAATTTACGAACTAGAGAGCAGGAGTTCGGAGCGGACAATCGTGAATCTCTCTGCACTGTCCACTGTTTATTGTCCACTGAACACGAACCGAGAAGCACTAATGACTAACCCTTTCAACAATACCTATGCGAATACGACCGTACTCATTACCGGACACACCGGCTTCAAGGGTTCCTGGCTAACGACCTGGCTGCTCGAACTGGGAGCCAACGTGGTCGGCTACAGCCTGCCCGATCCGCCGACACAGCCGAGCAACTTCACGGCCTCCGGGCTGGCCAAACACATCACTGACATACGCGGCGACATACGCGATTACGACCGCGTCCGCGAGACCGTCGCCGCCCACCGGCCGGAGATCATCTTCCACCTGGCGGCCCAGCCCATCGTCCTGCGCTCGGTTGAGCAGCCCAAGCTGACCATCGACACCAATGCCGGCGGCACCGTCAACGTGCTGGAGTCGATTCGTCAAAGCGTAGCCCAGGTTGATGGCGTACGCGCCCTGGTCAGCATCACTACCGACAAGGTGTATGAAAATCAGGAGTGGCTGTGGGGCTATCGCGAGACGGACCAACTTGGCGGCCATGACCCCTACAGCGCGGGCAAGGCCATGGCCGAGTTGGCGATTGCCGCCTATCGCAGCACCTATTTCCCGCCGGAGCGCTATGGCCAGAGCCATCATGTCGCCATCGCCTCGACGCGGGCGGGCAACGTCATCGGCGGCGGGGATTTTGCCGATTATCGGCTTGTGCCCGACTGCATGAAGGCCCTCATGGACGGCCGTCCCATCGGCGTGCGCAATCCCCTGAGCGTGCGGCCGTGGCAGCACGTGCTGGAGCCGCTCAGCGGCTACCTGTGGCTGGGCGTGCAGCTCCTGGAGCACGGCCCCGATTGTGGCGAGGCGTGGAACTTCGGCCCGCTGGAGCAAAAGGGCGTCCCGGCGCAGGCCCTGGCCGAAAAGCTGGTGGAACTGTGGGGCAGCGGCTCGTGGGCCCACACCCGGCCGGGCTATGCCGAGGTCGAGACAGGGTTACTGCGCCTCAGTTGGGACAAGGCTGCCCACCGCCTGAACTGGCGGCCGGTCTACTCGTGGGTCGATGCGCTGGCCGAGATCACCGATTGGTTCAAAGCTTTCGAGGGCGGCGCTGACATGCACCAGGTGACGCGCGACCATATACAAGCCTATACCGCCCGCGCCCGTGAATTGGGCCTCGATTGGGCGACAGGCCAAGCCTGACCAACTCAACCCCATCATGTTCCCCGCACGTATTCCCGGCCGTTGGGTCATCGTCGTCTGCCTGTTGGGATTGGCGACCATCCTCTATCTGCGCCTGATTCCATTTAGCTT